>CAVRXB010000001.1:0-720360 GCA_963724975.1 uncultured beta proteobacterium
CAGGCGTAGCCGGCCTCGCGCGCGTCGACCAGTCGAGCTCGCAGCTCATTCGGATCCGTGACGGTTCGGCGGGTCGACCGCGGCGAGCTCGCCCGCGAGATAGGCGTCGAGTGCGTCCTCGGGCCACTCCGCCAGCAGCACCAGCCCCGAGGGCGCGCCGTTCATCGGTGCGCGCGTGCCGGTCCAGTCGCGCACCTGGACCGGGTTGTCCAGACTCGACCTGGTGGGCGTGGACATCGTTGCCGTCGGGGAGCTTGAGCCGCCCCGCGTCCTCTCCAGCCCGGCAACGAGGTCGACGGCAGAAACGGCGTGCCGCACCCAGGCTCTCGCTTCGGCCGCGGCCGTCAGTGCCTCGACGCCCGGCCCCGATCCTCCAACGTGACCCGTCGAAGCGCTCGACTGCGTCAACGTTCCTCGAGCGTCCGCGAGCAGGCAGGGCGGGCATTCGTCGATTTCGGCAGGCGCACGCGCTCCGCGATGGCCGTGACTCCGGCCGGCCTCTGTGCCACCTCGTCGAGGATGGCGAACGCGCGCTCGAGCGATTGCACCAGCGGTCTACGATCTCCTACAATCTTTCCACGATACAGCATGGTCCGCGATACGGAACCCACAGCCGCATGACCGACGACCAGATCGATCTCCGCTCGCTGACCGACGCGGACCTCGTCGCGCAGATGCACGACGACCTCTACGACGGGCTCGCGGACGAGATCGTCGAGGGCACCGAGATCCTGCTCGAGCGCGACTGGCCCCCGGACAAGGTGCTGAACGAGGCGCTCGTGGAAGGGATGCGCATCGTCGGCATCGACTTCCGCGACGGCATCCTCTTCGTGCCCGAGGTGCTGCTCGCCGCGAACTCGATGAAAGCCGGAATGGAGCTCCTGCGCCCGCTGCTCGCCGAGACGGGCGCGTCGCGGATCGGGAAGGTCGTGATCGGCACCGTCAAGGGCGACATCCACGACATCGGGAAGAACCTCGTGGCGATGATGCTCGAGGGCGCGGGCTTCGAGGTCTTCGACCTCGGCATCAACAACCCGGTCGAGAACTACCTCGCCGCGCTCGAGGAGCACGAGCCGGACATCCTCGGCCTGTCCGCACTCCTGACGACGACGATGCCGTACATGAAGGTCGTCATCGAGACGCTAAAGGAGAAGGGCATTCGCGACGACTACATCGTCCTCGTCGGCGGCGCGCCGCTGAACGAGGACTTCGGCAAGGCGATCGGCGCGGATGCGTACTGTCGCGACGCCGCCGTCGCCGCCGAGACCGCCCAGGCACTCGTCATGGCCCGCCGTGCAGCAGCGACTGCTTGAGCCGGACGAGGAGCGCGTCTTCGAGGCCGAGCACCCGGAGGTGCTCGTCCTCGCGTGCGGCGCCATCGCGCGCGAGGTGCTCGCGGTGATCCGGCTGAACGGCTGGCAGAACGTCACGGTCCGCTGCCTCCCCGCGAAGTTCCATTCGCGCCCCGAGCGCATCGCCCCGGCGGTCGATGCCAAGCTGCGCGAGCTCGGCGACTCCTACGAGCGCGTCTTCGTGGCGTACGCCGATTGCGGAACCGGCGGAGAGCTCGACGCCGTGCTTGCCCACCACGGCGTCGAGCGGCTACCCGGCGACCACTGCTACGGCTTTCTCACGGGCAACGAGGCGTGGTTGGAGCTCCACGACGCCGAGCCGGCGACCTTCTACCTCACGGACTTCCTCGCGCGCCACTTCGACGCGATCGTGTTCCGCGGGCTCGGCCTGGACCGGCACCCCGAGCTCCTCTCGCAGTACTTCGGAACTACAGGCGCGTGCTCTACCTCGCGCAGACGGACGACGACGACCTGCGGGCACGGGCCCGGGAAGCCGCCGAGCGCCTCGGCCTCGCCTTCGAGGAGCGGCGCACGGGCTACGGCGACCTCGTCCCGTCGTTGCAACGCTTCGTGGAGGCGCTCCCCACTGCCTGAGCTCACGGTCATCTGGTGGCGCGACATCCCCGCACAGGTCACCGCGAAGGAAGGTCGCACGACGGCGCGCGCTCAGCTTCCCGAGCGCTTCCAGGAGGCGATCGACTCCGCGGCGATGCGGGCCGGCCTGATCGGAACGGACGCGTACCTGGCCGAGTGGCGCCGGGAGGCGCGCGCGTGCGGGGACGACCTCGACGCCGAGGTGACCGAGGAAGCCTCCTGGCTCGAAGGCGCGTACCCCGACGACGTGCTCGACCGCCTCGTGCGGGCGGACGGGCCGCCTCGTGAGCGAAACGCTACTCTCGAGCGCGACACAGGAGGTCGTGATCGGCTTCGACCGGCCGTTCGTGATCATCGGCGAGCGGATCAACCCGACCGGCCGCAAGAAGCTCGCGGAGGAGATGGCGGCGGGCAACTACGAGACGGTGCTCGCCGACGCGGTCGCGCAGGTGGAGGCGGGTGCACAGATGCTCGACGTCAACGCCGGCATCCCGCTCGCGGACGAGCCGGCGATCCTCGCCGAGGCGATCCAGCTCGTTCAAAGCGTTACGGACGTGCCACTCTGCATCGACTCCTCGATCGTCGCCGCGCTCGAGGCGGCTCGGCGTCTACCAGGGCAAGGCGCTCGTCAACTCCGTGACGGGCGAGGAGGACCGGCTTGAGTCCGTGCTGCCGCTGGTCGCGAAGCACGGCGCCGCGGTCGTCGCGATCACGAACGACGAATCGGGGATCTCCGACGACCCCGACGTGCGCTTCGAGGTCGCTCGCACGATCGTCTCGCGGGCGGCCGACCACGGCATCCGAGAGCGGACGTTCGCGCGTCTGCTCGCGAGCGTATCTCGCAACGACTCCTCATCGGGAAAACCGCGTGTCGGCTTTGAGGTGCCGTGAGTACTCCTGTGCTGGCTCCTCTCGTCTTCTTGAGAATGGTGATTCGGCCGTTGTGCTCCAGAAACTCAACCTGGTCGCCGGGGCGGACCCGGAGGCGATCGCACAACTCTTTGGGTAACGTTTCTTGCCGCTTGGGACTCAAGATGGGCATCGTCGGTCCTTTCCGGAATGACAAACGCGAAGGATTCAGGGCGCTTTACTCATTGTCAATTAGTAAAGACCACGGGTGTCGCCGCTCTGCGTCGCCCGACGCCTTGAGCATGTCGGTGAGGTCCACCTGCAGGCGTCAAGACGGAAACCCCCTGAAATGCCGTGCTTGTCGGCTTGCACCCTCCTTTTCGTCGCACCAGACCCTTGAAGTGGCGCACCGGCAGTGCAATACTCAAGCCGCTTGTCCGTGAGCATCGTGCTCACACAGCCTTCATGCCGCTGGTCATCCAGCCATGCATGAAGTCCAGTTCCTCGGGATTGGCGTTGCGGTCGTTACCCGCCCTTGAAGTGATCGGAAGCGATTCCGATCTCGTCGCGCAAGCGACGTAGGTTGTAGGTTCGGCTACCGCCGAGCGTAGCTGGTGTTGCCGGATCGCAAGGTCCGGCGGTGCCCGGTGATGCGCCTTCGTTCATGCCTCGTGCATGGACTCGACGGTACGTCACGCAGCAAGGCCCTCAGTTCGCAAGGACCGGGGGCCTTTTCTTTTCGTGTCCCGCACTGTTGTCAGCATCGGACGGCCTTCGCGCGGGGCGATTTTGCAGCTGACGACATCGCCGCTAAAGGCAGCGACGATCACGTACCAGTCATAGTCGCTGCATTTGGTGGAACCTTTTCGCTTATTGACATTTCAGCACCGAGTTGGTTGCTGATGCGCGTAATGGCTTCGTGCCGCACCCGACACCGACAACTGATTAGCCGTGGGCAACCAAATCAAAGCGGCTACGTTGGCAAAAGCATTTCGCTTAGCTTTAGTGGAAGTGGCAAAGCAGCGCTTGAACAAAATCGATTAACGGATGGCACGAGGCAGTGATGGGTACAACGATGGAGTCGCTCGAGTTGCGGCGAGAGTTCGCGCGCATAGGGCGAAAAAGTTAGTTCGTCCGCCATGCGCTACGTCACGATCGAAAAGGCTTCGGATCTTACCGGGTATACCCCGGACGCCATCCGGTCTAAGATCAAGCGTGGCGACTGGCTTGAAGGCGCCGTGTGGCATCACGCACCGGACGGCCGGGTACTAATCGACCTGCAGGGATACGAGAAATGGGTAGAGGGAAACTTGCAACACCTGGCGTGCGGGTTCGGACCGCGCAATCGATCGAGATCGACTTCTACTATCGCGGAGTCCGCTGCCGAGAGCGATTAAAGCTGGCGCCAAACACGGCGAATCGGCGCTATGCGAGCCGACTCAAGGCGGAAATCGAGAGCCGGATCGCGCGCGCCGAGTTCAACTACGCCGAGTTCTTTCCCGATTCGCCGCGAGCGCGGACCCTGTCGCGCCGCGCCGGCGACGCGATAATGGTGCGCGAGGTGTTACGCCGGTACATCGACACCGCCGAGCGCTCGCTACAGCGTTCCACGTGGCTCGATTACAAGCGAAGCGTCGATTCGAAGCTGATCCCGGCATTTGGCGATCTGCATCTGACGGAGCTCACGCGCGCCAAGCTGCGCGAATGGGCATCGGGTCTCGACGTCACTCCAAAGCGCCTGGCAAACATTCTGCTGCCGCTGCGAGCGGTGCTCAAGGACGCTGCTGCCGACGAGATCATCGACCGCAACGTGCTGCACGGTTGGAAGCCCGAAATCAAGGCCAAGCTGCGCGACGAGACCGCGATCGATCCGTTCACGCCCGATGAGATCCGGCTGATCTGCGCCGCGTGCGACAGCCAGGTACGGAACCTCGTGCAGTTCGGGTTTTGGACCGGTGTGCGCACGAGCGAGCTATTCGCGCTGCGCTGGTCGGATGTCGACTGGCGGCATGGATCGGTGCGCGTGCAGCGAGCGCGCGTGCGCGGTGAAATCAAGACCACCAAGACCGCGGCGGGCGTGCGCGATGTCAAGCTGTTGCCGCCGGCGCTCGAGGCGCTACAGGCGCAACGAACGCATACTGAATTGCTTGGCGGCGAGATTTTCCACGACACCAGAACCAATGCGCCATGGCTGGGCGATCAAGCGCTCAGATTGGGACCATGGCGTCGCGCGTTACGCGCTGCTGGGGTGCGCTACCGCTATCCGTATCAGATGCGGCACACGTACGCGAGCATGATGCTGTCGGCGGGTGAGAATCCGGCATGGATCGCTCGACAAATGGGCCACGCCGACTGGGGAATGATCCGCCGCACGTACGCGCGATGGATGCCTGATGTCGAGCCGAACGCCGGAGAAAAAGCTTCGTCCTGGTGGGCCAAAAATACTGCTCAAAATTTAAGCAAACCTGTGACCAAAAAGTGACCAAGCGATGCCCAAACAGGCCCAAAAGTGACCAAAATATGGTCACAACATAATTTTAAGTGATTGATTTATAACGATATACTGGCGGAGAGGGCGGGATTCGAACCCGCGTTAGGGTTTTAACCTAAACACGCTTTCCAGGCGTGCGACTTAAACCGCTCATCCACCTCTCCGTTTACCGCTCAATTCTGCAACACGCTTTTGGCTCCCGCCGCTCGGCAGTCGCCTCGCTTAACATCGCTCCGCGATGTGAGCCTTCGCCGCAAGAAGCTCGCTGACGCTCGCGTCTCGTCAGGCGTGCGACTTAAACCGCTCATCCACCTTTCCGTTCGGGGCGCATTTTACCCGATCCGAATCCGGCTTCGGGTTGAAGATCGCCCACCGCTAGATCATGTTCCGCCGCTGCGCAGCCAGCAGCTTCTCGGCAATCTCGATGTTGTCTTCCACGCCCAGGTTGGGATTCACCTTCAGCGCGCGCTTCCAATAGCTGATCGCCTTCTCGTACTGCTCGAGCTGGAAGTAGATCTGCCCGTAACCCGAAAGGGCGCCGAAGTGATTGGGATTGCGTTTGATCACCTGATCGCAGTCGGCGAGCGAGCGCTTGAACTCGCCGGCGAGGAACAGCGCCGTGGCGCGCTTGTTCCAGCCTTCCGCGAACGCGGGCTTGCGCTTGATCACTTCGGAATAGGTGGCAATCGCTTCCTTTAACTCGCCCTCCTGCATCTGCTCGCCGCCCTTCGCCATCAGCGCGTCGATCGCGTCGTCGCCCGAGCGGCTCCACAGCAGCCATACGCCCTGCTCGGCGAGCCGGCGAACCCCCGCGTTGTCGTCGGTCAGCTGCTTGCGCAGCACGGCTTCGTCGGCCGGCTGACCGTTGGTGGCGATCCAGATCACCGCGTCCGCGCGGCGCGCGGCCTCAGGAGCGCCGAGTCCTTTGAGTGCTTCGGCGCGATTCGTGTACTCGGTCGTCTGCGCGAGGCCGGTGCCGACGCAGAACAGGGCGAAGAGCCCGATGGCGATGCGCGACACGTTCATGACTTCACCTCCGCCCCTGCTCTCCTCACTCCGGGCACGTTGTCCGGCGTGATTCTGGCCTCTTCTTCGGCGGTGCGCGATTTTTCGCGGATGCGCGTGTCCGCACCAAGCTGCGTGCCGCGATCTACTTGCGCTTCGACAGTCTGGTAACGTAATGTAATCGAATACATGGAAGCGGGCCACTGCGAAAAGGCGAAAGCCCGCCGACCCCACCACTCGAGGAGAATGCGATGACCAAGCGCACGTCGAAAGGCGATGCACCTAGGCTTCCCGGCCGGCGCGACCTGCTGCGCCAAGGCGCGGCGTTAGGCATCGCCAGCGCGCTCGGTCCGCAGTTCGTGGGCAGCGCGCTCGCGCAAGGCGACGAGCTCGCACCATATCGCGCGGCGAAAGTGAATTGGCGGCAGGCGGAAGGGCAGGAGATCACCGTCGCGGTGATTCCGGCAAGCTACTTCGACAACCTCATTTCGCTGCAGCCGCAATTCGAGGCGCTGACGGGCGTCAAGCTCCGCTTCGAGAAGGTGCCGCCGGGGCAGATCCGGCAGAAGGCGTTGCTTGATTTGTCGTCGAAGACCGGCACGTACGCCACGCACGCCGCCGACCCGATGTATTACCCGCTCTACGTGTCGAACAAGTGGGTCGACCCGCTCGACAAATATCTGAACGACCCGGCGATGACCGACGTCGCGTGGTTCAACTACAACGACATCATCAAGGCGTGGCGCGATGCCGACTCGATGGAGGGCAAGCCGTACGGCATCCCGTACGACGGCGAAGTAACCGTGCAGGTGTATCGCAAGGACCTGTACGCCGCGAAGAATCTCAAGCCCGCCGACACCTACGACGAGTTGAGCGCGAACGCCAAGGCGCTGAACGATCCGGCCAACCGCATGTACGGCCTCGCGCTGCGCGGCTTCGCCGGCGCCGGCCAGAACATGTACATCTATCCCTCGCTGTTCCGCGGCTTCGGCGGCAATTGGGGCAGCAGCAATGCGATCGTGGTGAACTCGCCCGAAGCCGTGCGCGCGCTCACGTGGTATGTCGACACGCTCACCGCGTATGCGCCGCCTGCCGTGCGCAACTGGAACTGGCCGGACATCGCGGACGCGTTTTCGCAAGGCACGGTGGCGACGTACATCGACGCGCACTCGTCCGCGGCGGTCATCACCAACCCCGAGAAATCGAAAGTCGTCGGCAAGATCGGCTATGCGCGCTGGCCCAAGGGACCGAATGGCAAGCGGGTGACCTCGATCTGGAATTGGGGCTATCCGATCAATGCCGCGATTTCCGACAAGGCGAAGCAGGCGACGTGGCTCTTCATCGTGTGGGCCACCTCGGCGGAAACGCAGGCGCGTACCTCGTGGAAATTCGCGGGACCCGGCAAGCGTTCCGGTGTGAATCGCATCTCGCTGTGGAAGTCGCCGGAGTTCGCTGCGGCGATGAAGGACGTCGGCGACAACTTCATTCCCGCCGCGCTCGAATCGCTCGAGCTGGACACCGACGTCGACTGGCGGCCGCGCGTGCCGCAATGGCCCGCGATCGGCGAGACGATGGCCACCGCCGTGCAATCGGCGCTCGTCGGACAGAAGAAGCCGAAGGAAGCACTCGACGAGGCGCAGGCGCGCATCGCGCAGATCATGAAGGGCTAGCGCTTGGCCGCAGCGTCGCCTGCGCGAACCCTGGAAGCGCAGGAGCGCCGCTTCGCGTTTGTGCTGCTGTTGCCCGCGCTCGCGGTGCTCGTGCTCACGACCACAGCGCCGCTCGTCTATCTCGCGTGGAACAGCATGCAGCGGCTGGACCTCGGCATGCCGTGGTTATCCGGTTTCGCGGGTCTCGGCAACTACACGAAGATGGGAAGCGATCCTCGCTTCTGGAATTCCCTCGCGCTCACTGGCATCTACACCGCGTCGACGGTCGTGTTGCAGGTGGTGATCGGGCTTTCGCTGGCGCTTCTCGTGCTGTCGATTCCACGCGGCCAGGGCATCCTGCGCGTCGCGGCGATCCTGCCGATCGTGCTCGCGCCGGTGGTTGTCGGCTTGTTCTGGCGCACGCTGGTCCTCGCGCCGGATTTCGGCCTCGTCGACCTCGTTACACGAGCGTTGGGCTTGGGTAGCCACAACTGGCTCGGCGATCCGCAGCTCGCGCTCATTTCTGTCATTGCGATCCACACGTGGCAATGGACGCCCTTCGCCTTCCTCGTGCTGCTGGCCTCGCTCGCGACGCTGCCGCCCGATATCTATGAAGCGGCGCGGCTCGATCGCGCAACGGCGTGGAAGCGCTTCGTGCACATCACGCTGCCACTCTTGCGGCCCGCCATCGTGATGGTCGTGATCCTGCGCATGATGACGGCGCTGTCGGCATTCGCGGCGATCTTTGCGGCCACCGGCGGCGGACCCGGCTCAGCGACCGAAATCCTCAACCTCTACGCGTACCGCACATCGTTCAGCGAGCTGAATCTCGGCTATGGCGCGTCGCTTGCGATGGTGCTTCTCGCGATCACGCTCGGCATCTCGTTCGTGATGTTTCGCTTGCGCAGGGCACGGCGATGAGCCCGAAGGGCCGCCCCGAGGGCGAATTCGTCCCGAAGCGCTGCGCGCGGAGGGTAGTCCAGTGAGGCGCGTCGCGCTCGCCACTGTCGCGGGATTCGGTGTCGCAGTATGGGTCTTTCCCGTGCTGTGGGGCTTCCTCACGTCGTTCAAGACCGAGCGCGACGTGCTCGCCTATCCGCCCGTGCTCTTCTTCACGCCGACGCTCGCCAATTACCGCGAAGTGATATTTGGCGCGTCGTCGATCGTGCCGAATCTCGTGTCGAGCGCGATAGTCGCGACTGCGGCGACGATACTCACTATGCTGATCGCGGTGCCGGCGGCCTACGCGCTCGGCCGGTTGCGCTATCCCGCGAAGCGCGCGTCGGGCTTCTACATTCTCGTCACGCAAATGCTGCCGCCGGTCGGGCTCATCATTCCGTACTACCTGGTGCTGCAGAAGCTCGGCGTGCTCGACTCGTACGGCGGCCTCACCGTCATCTACCTCACGTTCGCGCTGCCGTTCGCGATCTGGCTCATGGTGTCGTACTTCGAGGACGTGCCGCTCGAGATGGAGGAAGCCGCGCTGCTCGATCGCGCGGGGCGATTGCGCGCACTGTGGTACGTGATCCTGCCGCAGGTGCGCGGCGGCATCGCCGTGACGACGATCTTCGTGTTCCTCAACGCATGGAACGAGTTCATGTTCGCGGTCGTCCTCGGCGGCAATCGCGTGCGGACGGTGACCGTGGCGATGTTCAACTTCATCTCGGTCGAGCAGACGCAATGGGCGAAGCTCGCCGCAGGCGCGATGCTCGCCATGTTGCCCGTCGTCCTGCTCGGCTTTGCCGCGCAGCGGCACATCGTCAAGGGATTGACGGTCGGCGCAGTCAAAGGCGGCGGCCGGCGATGAGCGTGAAGGGCCGCTCCCGAGCGCGAATAGCGCCCCCGCTGGGGGCAGCGAGCGACGAATTCGCCTTTGTCGCGAGCGCGAGGGCTCAATGAGCGTTCGCCTCGAAGGCATCGTCAAGCGGCACGGCACGACGACCGTGCTGCACGGCGTCGACCTCGCCATCGAGCCCGGCGAGTTCCTCGTGCTGCTCGGACCCTCGGGCTCGGGCAAGACGACGACCTTACGCATCCTCGCCGGTCTCGAGTCGGTGAGCGCGGGACGTGTGCTGATGGACGGGCAAGACGTCACGACGCAGGAGCCCGGCGCGCGCGACGTCGCGATGGTGTTCCAGAGCTACGCGCTGTATCCGCACATGACCGTGGCGCAGAACATCGGCTTTCCGTTGAAGATGGTCGGCACCGGTGAGGTGGAAATGTCCCTCGCCGTCGCCGATGCCGCGGCCAAGGTCGGCATCGATCATCTGCTCGACCGCATGCCCGGCCAGCTCTCGGGCGGACAGCAGCAGCGCTGCGCCCTCGCCCGCGCCATCGTGCGCAAGCCGCGCCTCTTTCTGCTCGACGAGCCGCTGTCCAATCTCGATGCCAAGCTGCGCCTCGAGACGCGGCTCGAGCTGCACGCCCTGCAACGCGTGCTCGGCGCGACCACGGTGTACGTCACGCACGACCAGGAAGAGGCAATGACGCTCGCCGACCGCATCGCCGTTTTCATGGACGGCCGCATCGTGCAGATCGGCACGCCGCGCGAAGTATTCGCCCGGCCGCACACGGTCGATGTCGCGACCTTCATCGGCACGCCACCGATGAATCTCATGCCGGGCGTGTGGGAAGGCGATAGCGTCGCGGTCGACGGCCACGCGCTGCCGTTGATGTCGGTTACGCCGTCGGCGCGCGAGGTCACGCTCGGAGTGCGGCCGAACGATCTTCGCATCGCGGACACCGGGCTTCCGGCGCGCATCGAGCGCGTCGAGGATTTGGGCGACAGCAGCATCGTGAGCGTCACCAGTGGAGGCCGTCTGTTCAAGCTGAAGAGCGATCGCCTGCCTCTCGTCCTGGAAGGCGATGCAGTGCATGTGAGCTTCGCGCCGGGCGCGGCGCATCTTTTCGACCGGCAAACAGGAACGCGACTATGAAATCCGCTCGACCCAATATCGTCCTCATCCTGAACGACGATATGGGCTTCTCCGACATCGGCTGCTACGGCGGCGAAATCGACACGCCGAACCTCGATCGCCTCGCCGCCAACGGGCTGCGCTTCTCGCAGTTCTACAACACCGCGCGCTGCAGCCCGTCGCGCGCGTCGATGCTGACCGGATTGCATCCGCACCAAACGGGCGTCGGCATCCTCACGTACGACTCGGGGCCCGAAGGTTACGCCGGCAACCTCAATCACCGCTGCGTGACGATCCCGCAGGCGTTGAAGCGCAACGGCTATCGCACGTACATGAGCGGCAAGTGGCACATCGCGAGCAGCCTGACCAAGCCGACCGATACCTGGCCGCTGCAGCGCGGCTTCGACGATTTCTTCGGCACCATCATCGGCGCGGGTAGTTTTTACGATCCGAACACGCTCACGCGCGGCAACGACAACGTCGAGCATGAGGCGAAGGAAAACCCTGCGTTCTTCTACACCGACGCGATCAGCGACCAGGCCGTCGCTTTCATCGACAAGCACGCGCGCGAGCATGCGGGGACGCCCTTCTTCGAGTACGTCGCCTACACCGCGCCGCACTGGCCGCTGCACGCGCACGACGAGGACATCGCAAAGTACAAGGGCCGCTTCGACAAGGGATGGGACGCGCTGCGCGAAGCCCGCCTCGACAAGCTCGTCGAGTGGGGCATTCTGCACGGGGGGTGGAAGCTGTCGCCGCGTGACCCGACGCAGCCACCGTGGCCTGTGGCCGAGCACAAGGCGTGGCTGCTGCGCTGCATGGAGGTGTACGCGGCGCAGGTCGATCGGATGGACCAGGGCATCGGGCGCATCGTTGCCGCGCTCGAGCGCCACGGGCGCCTCGACGATACGGTGATCGTGTTCCTGTCCGACAACGGCGCCTGCGCCGAGGACATTCCGGAAAACGTCACCGTCGACGAGCTCGTTAACAAGTTAATGATCGCCAAGTCGCATACCCGTGCGGGCGAGCCGGTGCACTTCGGCAACGACCCGGCGCGCATGCCGGGTCCCGAAAACACGTACCAGAGCTACGGCACCGCCTGGGCGAACCTTTCGAACACGCCGTTCCGCTTGTACAAGCATTGGATTCACGAAGGCGGCATCTCGACGCCCCTCATCGTGCATTGGCCGGACGGCATCGCGGACAAGGGCGGCGTGCGCCACGCGCCGGGCTATCTGCCCGACATCATGGCGACGATCCTCGATCTCACCGGCAGTGAATATCCAAAGAGCTTCGACGGCCACGACATCGAGCCGCTCGAAGGCGCGTCGCTGCGTCCGGTGTTCGACCAGGACGCCAACATTCGGACGCCGATGCTCTGGGAGCACGAAGGCAATGCCGCGGTCCGCATCGGCAAATGGAAGCTCGTGCGCAATTATCCAGGGCCCTGGGAGCTCTACGACATGGAGGCGGATCGCACCGAGCTCAACGATCTCGCCGCGCAGCATCCGTCCAAAGTGCAAGCGATGTCGCGGCAATACGATGCCTGGGCGGCGCGCTGCGGGGTCATTCCGCGCGAGAAAATCCTCGAACTCATGAAGAGTCAGGGCGTGACGCGCGCGTTCTGGGAGAAATCGTAAAGGCCGATGGGCGCGCGGCGAGCAACAACGGGTTTCGCGTCGCGGTGTAAACGCTCAGTGCTTCGCTGGCCGGTGCTCTGATCAGAGTCTACTGCCATCGGCGCGCAGTCTGGAACGCCTGATAGTTGAGCCAGGCGCACGCAGGAGATTCGTTGTCGCGCCGCTGGGTACGCATGCGGGCCAGCATCGCCTGTACCGGCACACGGAGCCGCTCCCCGAACGTCGCGTACGCACGCTGGACGGTTTCGCAGCTGCGGTGGAGGTCCGGCGTCACGGCAAGCTCCACCAGCAACGCCCGCGTGGCATCGACCTCCCTTCCCGTGAGCGCGCTGGCGATCGCGAGCGTATCCCAGTCCTCTGCACGCGCGCTTCGGCGCGAGCCGCTGAATGCGAGCGCGTGGAGCGCAAGCTGGCGCGCCGTTTCCGGTTGCGGCGGGCGCACGCTCAAGTGAAGGATCGCAAGAAATCCCGCGATGTTCGGATCGCGCGGATCGGCCGCGAATGCGCGCATTCCGAGGTTGAGTGCATCCGCCGTGCGACCCGATTCGAACACCCACTTTGCCTCCTCGTAGAGTCGGCGGGCGCGCACGGGGTCGCGCGGCCCCGGAAAATAAAGTTGTTCGCTGTACCAGGGCCCGTGCGCTGCGTTGACCACGCCGGCGCTCTGCGCGGGGTGATCAGCAACCGCAGCCATCCACAGCGTGCTGGTGGCGTCGGCGCGCGCCTGCGCCGCGACGCGCGGCAACGAGTCGGACAGCATGCGCCGCGCCTGCTCGGCGAGCGCATCGTCCGTGTCATCCGTCGTTGAGATGCTCGCGAGCATCCGTGCCGGCGGTGGCGTCATCGGGCGAGGCGCGGGATTGATTACGGGTGCAGGAAAAGGCGAAGGCGGCGTTGCGGAGGGCGACGACTCTGTCGACGGCATTACCGGTGCGGGTGTGGGTGCAGCTGTAGGTGTCGGCGCACGCGATTCAGGCGCGCTCACCTCCGCTTGCGCGGGGCGAACAGGCGCGCGCACGGGCTCGGCAACCGAAGGCGAAGCCTTCATGTTTCGTTCCTCGACCGGAGCCGCTTTCTGATTGTCGAGGCCGAACGCTTTGAGAACACTCTGCACGGTCTCCTGCCAGGCGTCGCGTGGACGCGGGTTTACGGTGCGGGGTGTCGCCACGGCAGCGCCCTGCGGTTTGGTGGTCGCAACGGGTGGTGGCTTGCTGGCCTCGCTCCCGGGACGCGTCAAAGGCGTTCGTCGCGCCTCTTCAACGCCGCTGGAATCGGCAGCGGCGGGCGCGATTGCGGGTGCGATCGCGGGCGCGCTTGGCTGCGCGAGTGACGCGGCAGGCGCTGCGGACGCGGCTCCGCGCGAGTCGGTGGTCGTTTCCGACGGCGAGTCGATGCGTATTGCGGATTGTGGCGCAGCCGAAGGCGCCGCGGCGGCAGCGAGCTCCGGTGCGGTGGAAACCGGTCGCGCGACGGGCGGCATCGGCGCTTGTCGCGCAGAACTCATCGGCGATATGGGCGATGTGCTCGACAACGCAACGTCTTGCCGCGGTTTTGGCGAAGCAATCGCCGTGCGCGAACGGCTCGTATCCCTCGCGGGCGGGACAGCGCGCGCGACTTGGGGCGGACGCGGTGCCGATGCCGAACCCGATCCCGCACGCTTCGTCTGTTCGCCGGGTTTGCCGCGCAACTTCGCGGATTTGCGGAACGGCGTGTGCGATGCGGCCGAATCGGCACTCTTTCGAGGCGCGGGCTCCTCTGCTGCAGGAGCAGAACCGCCCGACGTGGCGGGTGGCTCCGGCGCACGCGCTTCGGTGTCCGCAGATTCCGAATCCGCCGGCGCGGGCGCGCGAGACTCGCTTGTGTCGTCGCCGTGCTTTTCAACCGGCGGCGGCGCATCGTTTGTTCCAACAACGGCGTCGCGCTCCGCGGCGGAATTTGCCGGCCCGACCGGCGTCGGTGCAGCCGCGCGCGAATCCGCGCTCGCCAACGTCGGGCCTCCCGGCTTAGGTTCACCGCTCAACCGCGAACGCAGCTCGGCGAAGGCTTCGCGTGCCTGATCCGCGAGCGGATGCATGGGATCGCCGATGAACGCGGGACATGCGAGCGCGACGAGTCCCGACATCGCAAGCATGGCGGCTCGCGAGACCTTGCGCCGCTGCCTTCTTTGCACGGCAACGACATCGAGCGACGGAACGGGCAGCGTGACTCGTGCTCGCGGCGTTCGGAAGACGGCCGGCACGATGATTGTTTGCGCCGTGACCAGCGAGACCGGCGAGACCGGCGCGGCTTCGCTGGTCTGCAACGGAATCGCGATTCGCGTCAGCGGTGTGACGAGCGAATGCGCCGCAGGGATCTCGACGTCGCGCGCGAGCGTCCAGCCATCCGCGAGCGACGCAACCAGGTCCGGCTCGCCAAGATGCGCAGCTGTAATCTCCATCAGCTCGCGATGGGGACGCCAAAACGAGTAGTCGCCATCGTGACAGTCGCGCAACCGAAAGATCAGCGCCCGGGCGTTGTCGTAACGCTTCGCGGTCCAGACCCGCTCAAAGCCATCGCCGGCGGCCTGCGCTTCGTCGGGGAGGTAGCGCTTCAGCATCGCCGCCAGGCTGTAGAGGTCGCAGCGCCAATCGAGCTCCTGTGTGAGCTGAAGGTCGCCGGCGCGACCGGCCTCGAGGGCGACGAGGAGGCGCGGAGACTGGTAGTCGTAATCCTTCTGCCAGCCGATGGGCAATGCCGTGGCCAGGCTTTCGCGCGACACGAGAGAGAACGCGAAGTCGATCAGCGCTAGTTGGGTGAATGTGGCGCGCAGACGAACGCCGTCCGATGCGTCGGGATCGAAGGTCGTCGGGGCATAGGGGATGCAGATGTTGTCTGCCTTGATGTCGAGGTGAACGAGCTGCAGCGCATGAATCTCGTCGAGGGCGGCGATGCAATGATGCGCGAGCGCCCACCAGTGTGCGCAATCCTCGAACACGTGCCGCAGCACGGCGCCGCTGCGCGCAACCGGAAGCAGCGTCGCCCATTGGTCGACGGTGACGCCGGCATCGTAGGTCTGCACCTGGCGCATGCCGCCTTCGTCGCCGCCGTCGTACCTGACCACACCCGGCACGCAGCGAATTCCATGTCCGATCAGGCGCGCGAGGATGCGCCATTCGCGCTCGGTCCATTGCCGGAAATCGGCGTCTCCCGTTTCGAGAAAGCGCTTGGTGTAGCGGCGCCTTTCGCCCGGGCGGACGGCCTCGCGGAACACCTCGACGTGCTCGCCCGTCGCCATCTTGAGGCGGCTGCAGCCGAATACGCGTTCAATCTGCTCGGGCGTCATGGTGGCCCCCCAGACTGTGAAAAGGCATCGTGCAGCACCTGCCGCGCCGCGGCCCGGTCGCCCGCGAGGAACACTGCGATCAGGGCGACGAATGCAATCAGGACACCGATGGCCAGTCACGCGCGCGAGCCGGCCGATGCCGCGATCCTCGCGCTGCACGACCAGCACCGTCGCATCGTCGTGGCTGCCGCGCGTGCGCGCGTGCTCGATCAGGTCGATGCAGCGTCTTGAGAGCGGCGAGGGCTCCGCGAACGAGCGGACGATCTCGCGCGCATCCGCGTGCTTGTGGACACCGTCGCTGCACAGCACCAGCATCTCGCCTGCACCGAGCTTCACGAAGCGGACATTCGGCGCATCGACCGCGCCGTTGCCGACCATGCGCGACGGATCGTCGAGCGATCCTCCGGGCGGCGGTATTTCGCCGAGGTTGCGATAGGTGTCATCGACGGTGAGGAGCTCGGCCTCGGCGTCGCCGATCCGTTCCATGGCCGGCACGTGGTAGATGCGGCAATCGCCGACCCACGCGATCAGCCAATGCGACGGCGATGCACCTGTTCTCGCGCATAGTGCTACGGTCGCGGCGCCGCACTCGTCGGTGTGGCTCGCAAGCGTGCTTGCGATCGCGCGATCGGCATCGAGCAGCGCGGTGCGCACCGCTTCGGCATCGTGCCGCCGTCCTTCAAGTGCGCGATGAAGCCGCGAGACAAGCTCTTTGCTCACGTACGAGGCCGAGGCGCCGCCGCCCACGCCGTCGGCGACCACGAATAAGGTCGGCGCTCCGTCGATCGGGCTGTGGCTGTCTTCGTTCACGGCGTGGATGGGCCCACGCGAAGAGGCCACCGCCGCTCGTAGATGCGCTCCGCCGGTCGAAAATTGCGCATCCGCCCACTCAGTTCCCTGAGTTATCCCCTGAGCGGTACCCTGCGCAGTTCCCTGCGGATGCGCGTCGTCGCGAGCGCCGGCGCCGGATCCGGCGGGCGCCGCCCACACGACATGACGCGGCGTCAAGACGCTCACGCACGCGCTCCGTGTGATACGTGCGGCAAGTTCGTCGCCATGCTCATGCGGCACGCGACAGCGTCAGCGTGCACCCCGGCGATTTGCCATCGACATGGCCGAGCAGCAGCGTCTCGCCGGGTTTCCAGCGCAACTGCGCGCCGGATCCATAGGCCTTGCCCTCGATTGCCACGCCGTTGTCTCCAAGCACGTTGACCGATGCACCGGTATCGTCGACCGCAACGATCTCGAGATGCCGAGCCGACACCTCGTCGTGCATCCAATCGATCACGAGCTCCTGGTTGCGGGAGCGGCCGACGCGAAACGGCAGCGCGTTCTCGACGATGTCCACCTCCCGCGGCCCGGACGCCATGTGCGCGGTGACGGTCAACGTTCCACCGCGCCGACGCACCGGCGCGATGGGCGTTTTGAGCGTCGCCGATCCGGGTGTCGCTGCGGAGGTCGCTTCGAGACGGCGCAACGATAATCGCGGGCACTCTACCGGGCCGCCTTTCGCGTGCGCCGACAGCACAAGCCATACCCCTGGTGGCAGCTCCTTGGCTTCGACGCCCTCAGTCGCGTGCGGGTCAGCGCGTGCGACGACAACCCCATCCGCTTCGATCCGGATGCCATTCGTCGATGCGAGATCGGCCACCCACCAGGCGCCGTTGTCGAACCAGATCTCGCAGTGCCGTCGACTGGCATAGACGCCGTCGACCACGATGTCGCAGTCCTCGTCTTTGCCGACGACATAGGAACGACCGGGTGCGACTGATTCGAGCTCGAGTCTCCGCGCGCCTTTGGCGTCCTCGATGTCGAGCGCAAAGCTCTGGCCCGCGAGCGGGGTGCTCGCGCTCACCGCACGCGGTGCCCTCCCGCGGGAAGCACGCGCAGCGGCGGACACGCCTGCCGCCGTGTCCGAGGGCGCCCAGCGGCCGACAAGAGACACCGCATAGGGACGCGGGGTAGCACTTGGGGCACCGCTGCGCAGCTCGGCAAGCAACCCCGCGTATTCATCCTCCTCGTCGGGAGGATCGACATTCAGTGCCGCGTTGAGGCCGGCGAACTGCGACAAATCGATGGCGCTCGCGTTGCGCAGTCCGGCAATGACTTCGCGCGCGAGGTAATTCTTGATCTGTTCCGGCTTGAACTCGGAGATGAACTCCCGCAGAAGCTCGCGGTGCTCGTCGCTCCCCTCGCATTCCACCTCGATCGACGTCAGCACGTAGCGGTCGCCCTCGGCAATCGCAAGGTGCAAGCGCAAGTGGCTCGCCACGAACTGCTCGAGCTCCTCGCGCACGGCCGCGATAAGGATCGCGTACGGGCCGAGATGGGCCATCGTCTCGCGCACGCTGTTTCGGTCGGGGGCGCCCCGCAGGCTTGGCTCGCGACCGTCGTCTCCCGCCGAAGCCAAACCATGCATCGACGGCGCGCCGCGTCGTGCGTCGCGATCGCGTTGCTTGTGCGGTCCATTGACCTTGCGCAGCATCCATCCCTTCAGCGTCATGATCTAGCTCCTGTAGGCAACGACCAGCACGGCGAGTGGCCCGTCGGTTCGCATGTGTCGCACCCGCGGTGGCGACGGCAACCCGTATCGCTCCGCTACGCGCGCGAGAAATTGTCCCCACGCCGGCTGAACCGTGTCGCCCGCCCCGACGCGGCGTTTGAGCGCAGGAAGTGAAATCTCGATGAGAACGACCAGCGATGACACATCTCCGATCTGCACGATGGCGCGTCGGAGCGCATCTTCGAGGTCGGAGAGGCATGTGTTGAACGGACCATCGAAGGCCCATGCGAGAGGACCGCCGACCGAGATTGCGGGCGGCGTTTCGCGGCGGCGTGCAGACGACCGATCGGACGATAGCTTCAATGTGCGCTCCATGGCAGAAGTCCCGCTTGGCGGCCCGCGATCTGCATCGCGATTTCAGCCGCCGGATTCGGCCCGTGATCACCCGCCGCATGAATCCGGCCGGTTTCCGCGACCCAGTTGCGCTCGGTCAGTACGCCGATCACCTTGGTCCAGCGGGAATCATTGCGATCGATCCGATACGCGGCGAGGTACCACTTGTAAGGACGCAGCGGCCCGCATGCGAAGGCGTCGCGGCGGTTGTTGATCACGCCCGGGGCGCACAGCTTCGCCAATTCGTCGAGCGTGCGATTGTCATTGGGAAACGTCGGCGTGCCGGTCTTGCCGGCGATCCAGTCCATTTCGGCGCACGTGCGCGCATCGAACACCTGCTCGCACGCAAGTCGCGAGGTTCCTGCACGAGGGCCGAACGAAAGGCCGCTCAGGATGACGCGCGCTACGTCTTGCGGAATGCGATTGGGTTGCGCTTCGTCCATCCCGCGGCGCGTTTTCGGGAGCTCCAGTCTCGATTCATCGACCGACCCGGCGCCGCGGAGCGCATTCACGAGATGCGGCCGGCGCGTTTCCGTCTGGCCGTTGGCGGCCGCGGCGAGCACTTCCATCATTCCGGCACCGCCTAACGCGCTGCTCCTCGCATGCCCCTGTCCCCATCCTTCGGCCACCACATCGACGACGACACCTCCGCTGCATTTCTCCCAGTCGTCCGGGCTTCCCCGCTTGCCGTCGGCACCGGCTGCGCAGCGGCGAACCTTCGCGATGTCGAGTGGCGTCCCGGAGCGCAGCCGCATGGGCGCACCAAGCTTTCCACCCAGAGGCTCGGTCAGCAATCGGCCGTACGAGATTTCGCTTTCCAGCGGACGCATCAAGGGATCGCTGGCCAGGGACTCTGCACTGCGCCCGAAGAGCAGGCCACGCTTTCCGCAATCCTCGCGCGGCGTATCGCAACCGTCGTTCCAGCCGAATGTGCGCGCCGCCGCCTGGATCGCCCAAGGTCGATCGCAGGGCGCGAAGTCGCGGTCCGCGCAAAACATGCGATCGAGAAAGCGTGCGGAGTCCGAGCGCATCAGTTGACCGCGCAGGCTTTGCGCCGACGGGATGGCTTTCGGTGAACGCTCCATTTCGGCGAGCTCGGCAGTAAGCCACCGAGGTCCGACTGCGGGATCCGAGAGAAACGCCGTGGCCATGATCGGCTTGATCGTGGAGGCCGGCATCGCGTCCTGGAACACCGCGGCATTGAGGAGCGCGTCCGGCCGATATCGAATCGGATACGGGAGCTTGTCGCAACGCGCCTCTCGTCCGGGTCCGTCGTACTCCTGACGCGTGCAGGGCGACAGCGCGCCGGCAAGCGCTTCGATGCGGCCGCTTGCAACGTCGACGATGGCGATCGCGGCCATGCGGACCATCGCATGTTCCAGCATGCGGGAACCGGGTGCTTGCGCCGCATCCTCCTTGCGGCGCATGCCGAGCGCCGTGCAGACATCCTCTCGTCCCGTGTAGCACGCGGCGGTCTGTTGCGCGAGCGCCTGCACGTCGGGATCGATGGTCAGATCGATCGAGAAACCCACGTCGACGGGACTGCCGCCGACGACGATCCGGTTTGGTCCGAAGCTGTACGCCGCCCGCGGGTCGTCCGGGTCGACCAAGGGACCCGTGTAATCGCGATACAAGGATCCGCCCGGACGATGCAGTGTCTCGAGCGGACGCAACATCACCGCCAGCGACGGCGGCACCTTCCATCGCTCGTCGTCGACCCGGAGGTCGGGTGTCGGCTCGCCGGCGAGTCGCAATGCACGCCTGCCCGAATTGGCATTCGCGTCGCCGTCGTCGACGCCGCCACCCCAGCCGAGCATCTCGGCCCGGGCGCACAGCTGATCGTCCAAGCCGCGAACGCTTCCCATGTAGTACGTCGGCGATTGTCTTTCGATCAGGCCGCCAAAGTAGATGCAGCCGGGAATGCCCGCCCACGGGTTCGTTCGCGCGACTTGTCGTGGAGAGATGTTGACGTATTGCTCGGGACGCCAGCGCGCGACGACGCGGTCGACTTCCGTTCCGCGCCACGCGAGCGCGCGCAGCATGCGACCGTTCGAGCGCGCGAGCGCCGAAACGGCACCCACGATGTCGGCGCATTGGACGATAAACCGGTGACCCGGATAGTCCCGAGCTTCGACGGGCGTTTTGAACGCGAGCGCAACCGCATCGAGCCAGCGCGCGCCGTCGAGGCCCACGCGATCGGTGACCCTTCGGTTTGCTCCACTGCTGAACTCGAGCAGCGAACGGTCGATTTCTTCGAGTTGAAAGGCCATGCGCGCCGCCGGCGACCAGCTGACTTCTCCGCTGCGGGCAAGGAATCTTCGCGCCTGCGTCAGAAATCCTCCGCGACCATCCCACTCGCCGCGGCATTGCGGAAAGCGTTCGAGCAGGGTCTCCGCCGACGGCAACGGCGCGCGGTTGCGATCGCGGCGCGCAATGGCGAACTCGAACGTCTTCAACGCGGCGACGTGGCGAACGCTCACGTGGCGATCGCTGTTGGGGGCCGGCTTCGCGGTATCCGCCTCGCGCGCTCCAGCCACCACGAGGAGAACGACGAGTAGCACGGGCACCAATGCGACGCTCGCGCTCACGGCGAGCTGCAATAGCGTCACCCGGCGCGGCTCAGCCACGGGCACCCTCCTCCGTAACGTTGACGTTGGCGGCGAGCCCGAGCATCGCCATGTTCACGGCAAGTGATGTCATGCCGAAGCTGACGAAAGGAAACGTCACACCCGTCAGCGGAATCACGGCCAGATTGCCGGCGACGGTCACCGCGAGCTGGCACATTGCGAGCACCATCCAGGCGACGGCCAGCCAGCTCAGCAGCGCCTGCTCGTCGTTGACAACCCGGCCCCCAATCCGCAGCAGGCGCGGCTCGCCCTGGGTCACACGCGCATGACAGCGAACGACGTCGTAGAGCCAGATGACGCAGCCCAGCGTCACGGCCCACGCGCCGGTCCAGCCCAGCATGCCAATCAGCGCCGTGAACGTGTAATCGCTCTGAATCTGCGCCGGGACGCCGGCGCACGCGCCTGAAGCTCCAAAGCCGCACCACGGAACCGCACCCGGCCCGAAACCGGCGTAGGGCGCTGCGCGCTGAAACCAGGTGATCAGCGCCAGTTGATCGTTGGCCGACGCGAGCGGCGCGGCGGCATTCTCGAGGCGCGCGGCGGTGACGTCGTCGATCGCGCCAAGCTGGAAGAGTGCGGCAGTCGTCGCGACGATCCAGCTCGCGAACAAAACGACCGCAAGCGCGTAGGCGAAACCGGTGGCGCCGCTCCGTTGATAGCGCCACATCGCGACCGACGCTGCGACGAACGCACCGGCGGCGTAGCCGGCGATGAGCAGCGGTCCCATATCGCGCGTGATCACCATCGCCCCGACGAGCACGACGACCACGAACAGCAGCGGCCAGATGTAACGAAACAGGGAAACGAGCGAATCGCCGCTTCGCGCGAGGCGCTCGGTAAAGGGTGTGCCGCGCAGAAAGAAGAACCACGCCGCGCCGACGATGAGCCACAGGCGGCCGATCTCCGACGTGAGCTGGCGCACGTTGAGCAGAATCGCCGCCACGGCCGCGTTGAGGAGCAATGCGAGACACAGGAGCAGCACAGCGCTGCCGAGCCCGCCCAAATTCTTTCCTACGCGGCTCGCCGCGGCGTCGACGAGCGAAAGGCACCACGCGAGCGAGCGCCCCAGCGGCTGCCGCACGAATGCCGCCAACGTGAAGATCATCATGCCGATCCATAAATGCCCCTGGTGGTACAAGGCAAGATAGCGCGTGCTGAAGTGGCCGTTCGCGGAAAGGTCGAGCAGGATCAGCCACCCTAGGCCGGTAAGGAGAACCAGACCGGGATAAACGAGGATCGAACCCTCTTTCTGCGGAGTCGTCGCCCACCCGCTGCGCAACCACCGCGCTGCCGCGAGCAAACAGAGCGCCGCGACCAGAAGCCCGATGACGAAATTTGCAGGCATGGACAAGAGGGACGCGGATTCACGGCCCAGCACGAGCGCGTTGCCTGCTTCGAAAGGCCAGGGAACGCGACCGATCCATGCCGCCGCCGCCCACGCCGCTAGCGCGAGACCAACGCCGACGGCAGGCGGCCAGCGACGCCGCGCGAGATTGAGCAGCACGAGACCCAGTCCCGCCCACCCCGCCCATTGCCAGCGAGCGGTGTGAAGCAAGTCGCGCATCGCCTCGTTTTTTGCGATGCCGAGCGGTGTGGCGCGCGCATCGGCCATGAGCGCCGCCGCCGCCACGATCGCATCCCTCATGTCCAGGCCCGCGCATCGGGCCGACTCCGCTCGCGCGGCGGGAAGCGTCGCCGCCGCCGCGCTCGCCTGGGTTGCGGGGTGAGCGTCGAACGCTGCGCCGAGCAGCAGAACCGCGTTGCCGCTCAATAAGTTTGGACCGGGGGTTGCCTGAACGACGGAGTCGCCGATCGCGCGCTGCACCGAATCGAACGCGCAGCTCAACGGCCGCGGCCCGTCTACCGCATCGCTCGTCATCGCGTAGCGCTCGAGAAACGGCTGGACGTCTGCCGCCGCAACGTCGATCGCATCCCCGAGCGCGAGCAGGTCGCCTACACCGCTTTGCTGTTGTTGGCGCAACTCCGTCCTGCGCGCCAATGCCGCTTGCAATGGTGCGACGAAGGCTTGCGTCGCCTGAGCACTCGCGCTCGCAAGGGCGCGCGGCATGCGCTCGATGCGTTCGTTTTGCAACTTTGCGCTGCGAGCGCACAAGCGGTCACGCACTACGTTCTCGGCGAGGGCGCCGTAGCCTGCGCACAATCCTGGCAAGACGGGATCCGGCAGCCCGCGCACGGCGAGCCCCTGTTCGGCGAAGCGCCCGTCGCGCCCGGTGTCGTTTGTTGCGAGGATGGCGAACCCCGGCAAGACCGCGCAGACGGCGGCTACGACGAGGCCTGCCTCGAGCAGCAACGGCCACCGTAGGGTTTCTCGAGGAAACTCGGTGACGAGCGGAGTGCTGATTGAAGCCAAGCACGCCTTCCTGAGCAAGGCGGCCGATTTTGGCGCTGGCCACCGCGCCCTCGCATAACTTCGATCTGATCGGGCCCTGAATGACAGGGACCGTGCCTCGCTTGCCCTTCGTCCGTCGTCATCCGCGGAGGGCCTGCATGGCAATGCGAGTTTAGTCTCGCGCCCGCGCATGGAGGAAGTCCGCAAACAGTGATAAACGCGTGTGCCGACGTTCCGGTTTACGCCGCGCGCGACATGTTGTTACATTTATCGGTGTGCACGACTTCGCTGCGCCGGGCGTCGGCGAGATTCGACCGCGAAGAAAGAGGATCGCGCGTAGGCAAGCCATCGATGAGAGGCTTGTGCAGATTGAGCTGAGTTGTAGGACTCGCACCGCATTGGCATGTTGACATACCGGCTGCGAACGACCGGCGTAGACCAACGCAGACAGCCAAATGACTAGCGGCCAGAGTCTCAACGTTCGGGATCGGCGCGTGTCGAAGGCTCAGACACCTTGAGAGTCGCGCTCCCAAGACCGATAGGTTGTCAGGCGTCCTTGGCCTGATCCCCCACCGGGAGTTTGCGCACTCGCTTGCCAGTCGCCGCGTAGATCGCATTGGTCACCGCCGGGGTGATCGCTGAGGTTCCGGCCTCGCCCATCCCTCCGGGCGGCTCGGCGCTGTTGACGATGTAAACCTCGATTGCGGGCGCCTCGTTCATGCGCAGCACCTGGTAATCGTGGAAATTGGTTTGCTCGACGCGCCCGCCCTTGAGCGTGATCTGTCCATGCAGCGCCGCCGAGATGCCGAAGATGATCGCACTCTGGATCTGCGCCCGGACGGTATCGGGATTGACGACGGTGCCGCAATCGACCGCGCAGACGACACGCCGGACGCGAACCGCTCCGTCCTTCGACACCTCGACTTCGGCCACCTGCGCCAAGTAGGTCGCGAAGACGAACTGGACGCGATACGCCCGGCCGACCCTCTCCGGCAAGGGCTTTTCCCAGCCGGCCTTTTCCGCGGCAAGCTCGAGGACGGCCTTGGCGCGAGGTGCCTTGTCGAGGAGAGCCCGCCGATAAGCGACCGGATCCTGCTTCGCGGCTGCCGCCAGTTCGTCGACGAAGCTTTCGGTCACGAAGACATTGTGCGACGGCCCGACGCTGCGCCAGAAGGCCGTCGGAATGCCCGGAGGTTCCACCCGCAGATACTCGACGTGCAGGTTCGGGAGGGCATAGACCAGATCGATCGCGCCTTCGGTCGTGTCGGGGTCGAGACCATTGTTGAATCCCGGAGGAAGCCATCTCGCGATGATCGAGGAGCCCGCGAAGCGATTGTTCCAGGCGATCGGCATTCCCTTCGTCATCGAGACCGGCGGACATCCGGTCGAAGAAACACGGGCCGGTACATGTCGTGCTGGATATCTTCCTCGCGGGTCCATACGACCTTCACCGGCCCGTCGACCTGCATGGCGATCTGAACGGCGCGGGCTGACGCCGTCGACTCTCGAGCCGGCGGCCGAAGCCGCCGCCGATCAGGTGGTTGTGAACCACGACCTTGTCCAACGGCAGTCCGGTGGTTTTCGCGGCAGTGGCCTGGGCTCGCGCGAGGGCCTGGTTGCCGACCCAGATTTCGCAGCCGTCCTTGCGGACATGAACGGTGCAGTTCATCGGCTCCATGGCCGCGTGCGCGAGGAACGGAACCTGGTAGGTCGCCTCGACCTTGGTGACGGCGCTCGCCATCGCCTTGTCGACATCGCCGATGTTCTGCGCCACCGCTCCCGGATTGAGCGTCGCCTGTTCGAGCTCGCCCACGATCGTCTTGCGTGTCGAGCTTGGCGTGCGGACCGTCGTCCCATTCGATCACCAGCGCCGCCAGCCCTTTCTTCGCAGCCCCCATATGGTCGGCCACGACTGCGACGGCGTCGTCGAGCCGCACGATCTGACGCACGCCCTTGACGGCCTTGGCCGTCGCATCGTCCACGCTCTTCACGCGACCGCCGAAGACGGGCGATTGCGCGAGCGTCGCGATCTTCACGCCCGGCGGCCGGACGTCGATGCCGTAGACGGCCGTTCCGTTGACCTTCGACGGCGTGTCCAGGCGCTTGGCCGGGGTGCCGATGAGCTTGAAATCCTGCGGTCGCTTGAGCGCCACGCTTTTCGGGGACGGGCATGCGGGCGGCGTCGGCGGCAAGCTCGCCGTATTTGATGCTTCTCCCGGTCGGCGCGTGAAGCACCTCGCCGCTTTGCGCGCGGCAGGACGCCGGATCGACATTCCAGCGCTTGGCCGCCGCCGACACGAGCATGGTTCTCGCGGTCGCGCCGGCTTGGCGCAGGGGCTGCCACGCCGCGCGTATCGCGTTCGAGTTGCCGGTCGCCTGCACCCCAAGCAAGGGATTGGCGTAGAGCTTTTCGTTGGGCGGCGCATGTTCCAGCCGCACCTGTTTCAGATCCACCTCCAGCTCTTCGGCGATCAGCATCGGGATGGAGGTGTAGGTGCCCTGGCCCATCTCGACATAGGGCATGATCAGGACAACTTGCCCATCGCCGCCGATGCGGATGAAAGCGTTGGGCGTAAACGGCTGCGGTCGCGACCGTTTTGGCCGCCTCGGCGGCAGCGATCGAAGGACCGGCCGTGAAGCCGATCGAGCAGGCCGCCGCCCACCGCCGCGCTCACGCTCAGGAAGCGGCGACGGGAAAGATCCACGCCCGTCGCTTTCGACGGCGTCGCTGATTCGATCGAAGGTCATGTCAGCCGCCCTTCTTGGCGCTCGCCGACCTGTGCGCGCCGCGTGCTTGATTCCCTCGCGGATGCGCGCATAGGTGCCGCAGCGACAGATGTTCCCGGACATGGCGTCGTCGATATCGCGATCGGTCGGGTTGGGCTTGGCGGCGAGCAACGCGGTTGCGGACATGATCTGGCCGGACTGGCAATAGCCGCATTGCGGCACCTCCAGCTCGATCCAGGCCTGCTGAATCTTCTTGCCGGCGGCGGTGGCGCCAATGGCCTCGATCGTAGTGATGCGCTTGCCGGCCACGGCGGCGATCGGCGTGATGCACGAGCGCACCGGCTTGCCATCGACGTGGATCGTGCACGCGCCGCAAAGCGCCATGCCGCAGCCGAACTTCGCGCGAGGTGAGCGCCGTAGAACGCCGCGATCGCGACCGATCAGGACGGCCAGCGAGACGACGCCGACGATGTGAGAAGGCAGGACCTTGTCGACCGGGAATGAGAAATCCAGTGACGCTGGTCAGGACGGTAGCGGCGAGAAAGCTCGCCGTCCAGCCACTGACGGTCTTCGCGCTGAACATGGCTGCGACGACGACGAACCCGGCCAGGATTCCGACCAGGCTCAGTGACAACGTGCAGCAGCGGTAAACGCCGACGTCGACATTCCCAGAATCATGATTAGCCTCCTCCCTTGTGCAGTTGACGACCGATATGCAGCCGCTCAGCCTTTGATGAACGCGAGCAGATCGTCGTTGACGCTGGTCCTTCAGCGTGGTGCACATGCCGTGCGGGGCGCCCTCGTACGACCTTGAGCGTCGCGTTCTTGATGATCTTCGAGGAGAGCAGCGCGGAATCGGCGATCGGGACGATCTGGTCGTCGTCGCCGTGCAGCACCAGGGTCGGCACGTCGATCTGCTTCAGGTCCTCGGTGAGATCGGTTTCGGAAAATGCCTTGATGCAGAAGTAGGATGCTGGGAATCCCGCCATCATTCCCTGGAGCCAGAATGATTCGCGCACGCCTTCGGAGATCTTGGCGCCGGCCGGTTGTAGCCGTAGAAGGGCAGGCTCAGATCCTTCCAGAACTGCGAGCGATCGGCCTGCACGCCGGCCCGCAGCTGATCGAATACGTCGATCGGCAGGCCGCCGGGATTGGCCGCCGTCTTCAGCATCAGCGGCGGGATGGCGCCGATCAGCACGGCCTTGGCGACGCGCTTCGTGCCGTGGCGGCCGATGTAGCGGGCGACTTCGCCGCCGCCGGTGGAGTGGCCGACATGGATCGCATTCTTGCAGGTCGAGCTTCTCGACCAGCGTCGCGAGGTCATCGGCGTAGGTGTCCAGATCGTTGCCGCTCCAGGGCTGGCTCGATCGGCCGTGACCACGGCGATCGTGGGCGATGCACCGGTAGCCGCGCGACGCCAGGAAGAACATCTGGTCTTCGAATGCGTCGGCTGAAAGCGGCCAACCGTGGCTGAACACAACCGGCTGCCCTGTGCCCCAGTCGTTGTAATAGATCTGCGTGCCGTCCCTGGTCGTGATCGTGCTCATGGTGCGTCTTCCTTGCTTCGGTTGAAAAAGAGGCGGGAGCGGTCCCCCTGCTGCACGGCGCGAGTGTTCAGGCGGCGGTGCGTCCGGCGAATGTCCGAACGTTCGCGCTCTATGTCAGCGGACAAAGAGCGATGGCGGATGCAACGCGCGGCCGGCTGCTCAACGCCGGGTCGGTCGTGCTCGCGAGGGCGGCGCCATTGCGCGTCGCCTCTGTTTGGCTTCCGGACGGGGGTGGCGGCGGAAGGACGACGTCCTTGGCACGCGGAGTCCCGGGCTCCGTCATGTAGCACCCGCTCGAGGCTTGCTGCGAGCAGCGCGACCGGACAGCGGCTTCCTCAATACCTCGCTCGCGCCGGCTTCCATCGCGTTTCGCGGCGACCGTCGTGCTGAGATAGCCGCTCACGAGCAGGATCGGCATCGTCGGTCGGATCGCCACGCATCTTGCGAATCAGCTCGGAGCCGGAGGTGCCCGGCATGCTTTCGTCGGTGATGACCGCGTCGAACTGGTCGGAATCGGCGAGGAACGCGTGCGAGCGCCGAAGCGCTGGCGGTGAATCCCGTAGTCGTGTACCCGAGTTCCGTCAACGTCTCCGTGACCAGCTTGACCAACGACTCCTCGTCATCGACGACGAGGATCGCGCTCATGACCGCCGCGCGGCGTCTTAGGCTCAGCGCGCTTCGCGAGGCTTGGCTCGGGGCCGATGACGTCGCCGGCGAGGGGCAGATACACAGTGAAAACGCTCCCCGTGCCGACAGTCGGTCGCGACGTCGATCATTCCGCCCAGGCCCGTTACGATTCCATGGACGAGCGAAAGGCCAAGCCCGGTCCCGACACCGACTTCCTTGGTCGTGAAGAAGGGATCGAAGATGCGCTCCAGGATCTCCGCTGGGATCCCGCTGCCGGTATCGGCGACCTCCAGCACCACGTATTCGCGCGCGGAGACGGTTCCCGTCGTGGCCGCGCGAGCCGTCTCGACGCGGGCGCGATCGAGCGACACGCGCAGCGTGCCGCCGGTGGGCATGGCCTGCACGGCGTTGGTCACTAGGTTCATCAGCACCTGATGAATCTGCGTTGCGTCGCCCATCACCGCAGCATCGCCTGCTGGAGCCGATCGTCGATCACGACGCCGGGCGGCAATTGGGCTGCGAATAGTTCCAGCGTCTCGCGCGCGACGTGCTCGACCTGCACGGCAACGCGCTCACCGACGCCGCTGCGGCTGAACGCGAGAACGCGGTCCACGAGGGCTCGGCCGCGCTCGCCGGCGATCATGATGCTCTCGAGGTCGCGGCGCAGCCGGCTCCCCGCGGGCACATCGCGCAGCGCCATTTCCCCGTAGCCCAGGATTGCACCGAGGAGGTTGTTGAAGTCGTGCGCGATGCCGCCGGCAAGCGTACCCATCGCTTCGAGACGCTGAGCCTGGCGAAGCTGGTCCTCCATCCGCTGCAGCTCTTCCATGGCGAGATGACGAGCGGTCACATCGAGCATGAACCCGACCACGCGAGCGGGTCTGCCTTCCGCATCGAAGAACATTCGCCCCTTAGCGTGCAACCATCGAATTGCTCCGTCCTGGTGGACGGACGCGGTATTCGGCGTCGACATCGCCAGACTCCTGCGCGGCCTTGATCGCCGCTCGCACGCCGGGCCAGTCCTCCGGAGAAACGAGCGTCTTCCAGGATTCGTAGGTTCCGTCGTAGGATCCTGGCGGCGATGCCGTACATCGCTTCCAGGTCCGACGACCAGCGATTTTCGCCCTCGCCGCCGCCGATGTGCCATTCGAACGCCACCGCGCGCGCAGCCTTCTGGGCGAGATCGAGCATGTCCTGGCGCGCGCGATGATCCTCTTCGACACGTTTGCGCGCGGTGATGTCGGTCACTCGAGCCAGCCCAGCGAATTGGGGTGCCGGAAGCGTCGCGCGAACACCTGCCGGTCATGTGGACCCAGCGCGTTTCGCCGTGCGGGACGATGCGAATATCCATCATCCAGGCGCGGTCCGTTTTGCCGTCGAAATGTTCGGCGACAGCTCGCGCGTACTTCTCGGACGTTCGCCGGGATAGAACGGGAAATCGGTCGACCCATTCGGCACGGTTGGCGAAGGTAATGTCAGCCAGGCAATCCGCACATGTCGAGCAACAGCGGCGAGACGTACATCTTGTCCGACCGGGATATCCCAGTCCCAATGGCCGTCGCCGGTGGCTTCCATCGCGAGGGCGTACCGATGCTCGGACAGGCGCAGCGCGTCCTCGGTCTGCCCTGCGATCCGTAACGTCGGCGACCGAGCCGGTCCAGCGCGTCGGCAGGCCGGCGGCGTCGCGCGAGATCAGGCCGGTCAGATGGATCCACCGCGTTTCACCGCGTCGAAGGATGCGAATCTCCATGTCGATGCGGGTCGTCGTGCCCGCAAAGTGCGCGGCGGCCGCGGTCTCCCACGTCGGGCGATCCTCCGGATGCAAGGGAAGCCGGGCCAGGAAATCGACCGTCCGGAGAAAGGTCGTTCCAGGAGGAAATCCGTACAGCGCGAGCATCTGCGGGTCGGCGTAGAACTCGTCGCACGGCGACGTTCCAGTCCCAGTGACCTTCGCCGGACGCCTCCATCGCGAGCGCGTAGCGCTTTTCCGAGAGCCGAAGGGCGGCCTCCGCAGGCTGTATGCGCATCGATATGTCGTCGACGGAGCCGCTGATTCGCGAAGCGCGTTCCGTCTCGTCGCGCACGCAAAGCCCGCGGGTCCGCATCCAGCGGCAGCTCACGTCGGGCCGCGGGTACGCGCCACTCGACGTCGAACGCGGCGCCGTGTCCGGCGAGACAATCGTCCATGGCCCGGATTCGCGCTTGCGCATCGTCAGGGTGGATCGCTTCCGCATCGCGAGCCACTCGGCGCGGCTGGCGGATCGTCGGACCAGGCGCAGTGCCATGAGGACCTGCGCTTCACTCGGCGAAGGAACATGTCACCGGTCAGGAGATCCCAGTCCCATATGCCATCGGTCGATCCGGCTCATCGGCAGCGCGAATCGCTCTTCACGCCAGCGCAGCGCGTCGTCAGCCAGCTTCCGCTCGGTGATGTCGGTCAACGAGCCGGTGAGGAGCGTCGGCTGGCCGAGCGAGCCGGAGAACACCTTTCCCCGCGAGCGTACCCACGTCACGTCTGCCGGCAGGATCGATCACGCGATACTCGACATCGAACCCAGCGTATCCTGGGGCGAGGGACGACTTGAACGCATCGCTGATGCGTCGCCGATCCTCGGGATGGAAGCCGCCATGCGCCTTCAGGTCGGCGCGCGTGCGGATCTCGACGCCATCCGGAACGCCGAGCAGATGTTTGGCGCGCGGCGAGACGAACAGCTCGTCGGTCAGACGGATTCCACTCCCAGAGACCGTCGTTGGAGGCGCTCCATCGCGCGCGCGTAGCGCTCCTCGGAAAACCGGAGGTCGGCGGTGCGTTTGATGACTCGTGTTTCCAGCTCGTCGCGGGCCGTGCGGAGCTCCTGTTCACGCTGGTGCAACGCTTCCTCGGCGTGCTGCCGAGACGTAGCGCCCCAGCCAACAGCGACTCCCGGTCAACGCGAACGCGAGGAAGCGGGGCAGGTCGAAAAAACCCGCGACCAACGGATAATTCATCGGTATGAGCTGAGGCAGAGCGAACGTGGCGAGCAGCGCGGCGAGGAATCCTGGACCCGCGCCGCCGAACCACGCTGCGGCGACGATGGCCGCGAGGAACAGCGCGGTCGGATGAAGAAACGGTCCAACGACTGAAAGGTGAAGCAGGACGGCGACTGCGATACATGCGGGGGCCAGCGCGTAGCGCAACGCTCTGGAGGCTTCCAGCTTGGCAAGAAAACGATGCGCGGCTCGCTCGATGCTGTCGCGCTCCGGGAAAAGCGAAGAAGCTGGATTCTGTGCACTCGGCCTTCCTTCAGCGGCAAGTCCGGCTCGGTAATACGGCGTCGTCTACGGCTGGTCGACGCAATCGCGGACCGCAGCCAGCAACTCTTCGCGTGTGAACGGCTTCGGCAAGACCTTCTCTACACGTAAACGTTGCGCCGCTTCGCTGGAACCACCGAGGCCTCGCCGGAAGCGGGCCGACAACGCCACGATAGGTGCAGAATACGCGGTCTGCAGTTTCTCGATCGTAGCCCCTGCGCTGCCCGGGTCGGAAATGTCCGCGATGACAAGCTTCGGGATGACCATGAATTCATCATGGCATTTCGCGGAGAGCACGACGCCGTAGCCGGCCTCGCCGAGCCAGCGCTCGAGGAGTTCGCGAATGAGGTCGTCGGGTTCGACGATGACGATGTAGCCGTGCGAGTTCACGCGGATTCCTTGCGGCATGCGGAGTCAAAGGCAACCCCGAAGGGACGCTGCCCGAACATTTGATCCGCGAGGCCGTACAGCCAATATGCCCACGGCTGGTGCGCAAGATGACACCGGACACAATGGGCGGCCCGGCTGTCAAATTCCGGTCGTGCCGAACAGTCAGTGTCAAGGCACAATGCTCGCTCGAGTCTTCGAATCCGTGCCGACGATGCCTTCGGTGGAAGCGACGCCTGCGCCTGTTCACGTCCTGGCGGTCGACGACGACCCGTCGGTGCGGCAGATTGATCGCCGACTACCTAACCGATAACGATATGCAGGTGACCGCGCTCGGAAGCGGCAAGGAGATTGGCGATGTCATGGCGCGCCATACGATCGATCTCCTCATCCTCGACCTGAAGTTGCCCGGCGAGGATGGAATGCAGATCGCGCGCAATCTGCGCGCCGAATCGGACGTCCCCATCATCATGTTGACCGGGCGCAAGGACGAAGCCGACCGGGTGATGGGACTCGAACTCGGCGCGGACGATTATCTGACCAAGCCATTTTCTCCGCGCGAGCTTCTAGCCCGAATTCGTGCGCTGCTTCGACGTTCCCGATCTCACGAGACGGTAGCGGACTCCCTGACCAGAATTCGCGCCTATCGCTTTGCAGGCTGGGAGTTGAACGTCCGGCTGCGGCGGCTCAAATCCCCGCAAGGAGAAACGATTCCGACGACGAACAGCGAGTTCAACCTGTTGGTCGCTTTTCTGGCCGCCCCTCAGCGGGTACTTTCACGCGAGCAACTGCTCGAATTGTCGCGCCTTCACGACGACGAGGTGTACGACCGCTCGGTGGATGTGCAGGTCGGCCGTCTTCGCAGGAAGATCGAGCCGAAAGGTGCGCCCACGCAGCTGATCCGTACCGAGCGAGGCGCGGGGTACGTTTTCACGGCGCTCGTCGAGACGGTGCGCTGATACCTACCCAGCGCGGCGGGCGAGCGAATCGGCCATCGCGTCGATAAACACGCACACGCGGATCGGTAACTGGCGGCATTAGGTAGACGGAGGGTGCCGATCGCTCGGCCTTTGCGCCGGCTGACATTCAAGTCCGCTCGCTTGACATCGGCCGGACACGCCCCGCGCCCATTGTTCGCAACAACACTCACACGAAGCGGACAATGAAGACACTGCGGAAATTGACAGCGATCGCCCTCGCCATGATTTCGGCAATGCTCGTCACGGCGCAGGCGCTGGCGCAGCCTGCGACACCGACGGAAGCGCGCAATGTGGTGCTGGTACATGGCGCCTGGGCGGACGGCTCCTCCTGGAGCGAGGTCATCGCGCGGCTTCAGGCAGCCGGCTTACGCGTGACAGCGGTGCAGAACCCGCTGACATCGCTCGCCGACTCCGTCGCCGCGACGCGTCGTGCGTTGGCGCTGCAAGAGGGCCCCACCGTGCTGGTCGCGCATTCCTGGGGCGGCACTGTCATTAGCGAAACGGGAACGGATCCGAAGGTCACCGCCCTTGTCTACGTCGCGGCGCGGGCGCCCGACGCGGGAGAGGATTTCGTCGCGCTGTCAGGAAGGTTCCCCACCATGCCGGCGCGGGCGGGCGTCCAGGAACACGATGGCTTCACCTGGCTTTCCGAAGACGCATTCATCCAATATTTCGCGAACGGTGTCGCGCGCGAAAAGGCGGAGGTGCTCTATGCCGAACAACAACCGGCGGCCGCGAGTCTTTTCGGCGGGCGAACCTCGGTGGCGGCCTGGCGTTCGAAACCGAGCTGGTATGCGGTGTCGAAACTCGATCAGACGATATCACCCGATCTGGAGCGATTTCTGGCGGCGCGCATGAAAGCCACAACTGTGGAATTGGATGCCGGCCACCTTTCGCTGGTCTCTCACGCGCAGCAGATCACCGAGCTCATCCTGGCCGCTGCCGGCCGCTAGCCTGCTCAAGCGACCACTCTTGGAACGGCTGAATCCTGGAACCACAGAGACGACGGCCACCACAACGAAGCTTTCGAACCCACAAAACAATGCTGACCATGCACAGGACACTTTTTGCCGTTGCCATCGCCCTGACCCTCTCTGCCGGATCGCTCGCTGCTGCACCTGCCGCCTACAAGGAGCCGCTCGACGCTCAGACCTTGAACACGATCAAATCACAGTTCGGCAAGCTCATGGAATTGGCCAACCGGCACGACTTCGAGGCTCTGCACGGGATGTTCTGGCAATCACCCTCGACCCTTCTTGTGGCGAAGAGCGCGATCCCCTCCGAGGGGAACTGGGCAGGTTTCTGGGGCAACGAGGCAATCGATCAGAAGCTACACGACATCGGCACCTCCGGCCCGGTCGTTCTCGAGCCGGATTACGCGAAGCTCAAGGTCGTCGGCTTGACGCCGGACGTAGCGGAATCCTACGCGCCGTTGAATATAACGGTCTCCTATGCCGGCCAGGACGGTACGCCCAAGCCGTTTCTGATGATCATTAATTGGATAAGAGTCGGGAAGGACTGGAAGGTCGCGTCCGAGATCATCCTGCCGGTACCTCCAGCGCCCGCCGCCAAGGATTAGGCAGCCCGGATGCTACGGCGCGCGCGGCCGAAATGCGATGACGAGCGATCTTTGCAAGCGTGATGCTCCTGGCGTCACCCACCACCGCGACGGACGAGCCTGAGGAAGCGTGCGACGGGAACCTGAGTGTCGATGTGCGTGGGCCTGTGTCCGTTGACACGGTGCGGCCGACACTCGACATATGCGAGTCAACGCTGCGCGCGAGACTGGTGCTCACGAAGGCCGGCCCCGTGCGGCTCGCCGTGTCTTCAAGGGGACGGATCGCTATGACAAACACCTACGGACTCGTTCGGATTGCGACGATGGGCGTTCGCGCTCGGCGTTGGTTCGCTCGCCCTGAGCGGCTGCAAAGGCAATGCGCAGCCGCAGACGCCGCCTCCGCCAGAGGTCTCGGTGATCGAGGTGAAGCCACAGCCGGTGACGGTCTACGACGAGTACGTGGCGCAGACGCAGGCGCCGGACACCATCGAAATCCGCAGCCAGGTGACCGGGCTGCTCGAGCGTCAGGCATTTGCCGACGGCGCCGGGTCAAAAAGGGCGACGTGCTCTATGTCATCGACCAGCGGCCCTTTCGAGGCGCAGCTCGCGCAGGCCAAGGCGAGCCTGGCCCAGGCCGAGGCGAACCTGATCAACGCGAAGCAGAACTCTGGCGCGGAACTCGCGGCTGATCGCGCAGAAGGCGGTCAGCCAGCAGGACTACGACACCGCGGTGGCGCAGGAGCGTTCGAGTACCGCGCTGGTGGAGGCTCAGAAGGCTCTGCTGCGCAACGTGGAGCTGAACCTGGAGTTCGCGACGCTGCGCGCGTCGCGCGACGGCTTCATGAGCAGCTCGCTGGTCAAACCCGGCTCGCTGATCACCGCCCAGCAGACGCTGCTGACCACGCTGTACTCGAGCGACCCGATGTGGGTGAACTTCAGCATCAGCGAGGACAAGCTGTCCTCAGCTGCAGAAGACGCTGAAGCATCCGCCGGGAGAGCGGCCCGATACGGCGCCGCCGTTTCACATCCGGCTTGCCGACGGCACCGACTACACCCTCACCGGGAAGCTCAACTTCGTCGACGCGACGATCGATCCAGAAGAGCGGGACGCTGCAGGTGCGCATCTCGGTGCCCAATCCCGATCGCGTGTTGCGCCCGGGCCTGTTCGTGCGCGTCATCGTCGCGGCATTCGAAAATCCGAACGCGATCCGCATTCCGCAACAGGCGGTCCAGGAGCTCCAGGGACTGAAGTCCGTCTACGTGGTCGGCGCCGAAGACAAGGCGGAGCCCCGGCAGATCGTCGCGAGCTACCGCCTCGGCAAGCGACTGGGTAGTCGACAGCGGGCTGGCCGCCGGGCGATCGAGTCGTGATCGAGGGCATCGGCAAGACTTCGGCCCGGCGCTCCGGTGAAGCCGGTCGTGACTGCGAGCGTCGCCAGCGGTCCCGCGCCGCGATTCACCCGCGGCAGCCAAGAAGTAAGCCAGACGTGTTTCCGCCATCGCTGCTGCTCGCAGACCGCTGCGCTTAGAATCATCCAGAGCCGAACCGTGTTCAACTTCTTCATCGAGCGTCCGGTCTTCTCGACCGTCATCGCGCTGCTCATGATCCTGGTGGGCGTGCTGGCGGCGGCGGGCCTTCCGATCGCGCAGTATCCGCAGGTCGTTCCGCCGCAGGTCACGGTGACGACCAGCTTCCCCGGCGCCAATGCCGACGTGGTCGCGCAGTCGGTGGCCGCTCCGATCGAGCAGCAGGTCAACGGCTCGCAGGACATGCTCTACATGGGCTCGAAGAGCGGCAACGACGGCTCCTACAGCCTGACGGTGACCTTCGACATCGGCACCGACAAGAACATCGATGCGGTCGAAGTCCAGAACCGGGTCGCGATCGCGCAGAGCCAGCTCCCCGCGGACGTGATCCGCAACGGCATCACCGTGCGCAAGTCGACCACCGACTTTCTCGAGGTGATCGCGCTCACGTCGCCGGAGCGCACGCTACGACGCCGTATTCCTGAGCAACTACGCGCTGCTCAACCTGTACGACGCGCTGGGCCGGGTGCCCGGCGTCGGGCAGGTTCGCATCTTCGGCGCGCGCGACTACAGCATGCGCATCTGGCTCAACCCGGAGCGCATGGCGCGGCTCGGCGTCACCGCATCCGACATCGCCAGCGTCGTCCGCGAGCAAAACGTCGTCGCGCCCGCCGGCGGCCTCGGCCTGCCTCCCGTTCCCCAAGGGCAGCAGATGCAGTACACGGTGTTCGTCAAGGGCCGTCTGGCCAGCGCCGCCGAATTCGAGAACATCATCATCCGCGAAGCCGGCAACGGCCAGGTGGTGCGCCTCAAGGACGTCGCCCGCGTCGAGCTCGCCGCCGCCGACTACTCGATCAGCGGCGCCGAACGACGACATTCCCGCGGCGCTGATCGGAATCTTCCTGCAGCCCGACGCCAATGCGCTCGACGTCGCCAAGCAGATCAAGCAGGTGATGGAAGCCCAGGCGCCGCACTTTCCGCCGGGCATGGTGTACTCGATCCCGTACAGCACGACGCCGTTCGTCACCGAGTCGCTGAAAGAGGTGATGAAGACGCTGTTCATCGCCTTCGTGCTGGTCGTGTTCGTCGTCTATCTGTTCCTGCAGAGCTGGCGCGCGACGCTGATCCCGATCCTGGTCGTGCCCATTTCGCTGATCGGTACGTTCGGCGCGTTCGCCGCGCTGGGGTTTTCCATCAATACGCTGACGCTGTTCGGCCTGGTGCTCGCGATCGGCATCGTGGTCGACGACGCGATCGTCGTGGTGGAAGCGGTGCAGCAGCGCCTGGATGCCGGCGGGCATGACGCCGATGGAAGCGACCAAGTCGGCGATGGCCGACGTGGGCGGGCCGGTGATCGCGATCGCGCTGGTGCTCGCGGCGGTCTTCGTGCCGGTGGCTTTTCTCGGCGGACTCACCGGACAGCTCTACAAGCAGTTCGCGCTGACGCTCGCGGTGTCGGTGATCCTGTCGGCGATCTGCGCGCTGACGTTCACGCCGGCGATGTGCGCGCTGCTGCTGATGCCGGTGGAAGAAGCCCATCCGCGGCACGGGCCGCTCGGCTGGTTCTTCGCCAAGTTCAACCGCGTCTTCGAGCGCTCGCGCAACGGCTACGTCAAGCGCGTGTCGGTCATGGAACGCCACGCGTCATCGTCATGCTGACGTTCGGCGCGTTGCTGGTGGCCGTCTGGGGACTGATTGCCACTCGCCCGACGGGTTTGGTGCCGCCGGAGGACCAGGGCTACGTGCTCGCGGTGGTGAGCCTGCCGCCCGCGGCGGCGCTGGAGCGCACCAACGCCGCCATGTCGGCGCTCACCCGCATCGCGCGCGACGTCCCAGGCGTCGACGGCGTCGTCTACATCAGCGGTTTCAATCTGCTGACCGGTCAGGCCGTTTCCTACAACGGGACCGCCTTCATCCGCCTCAAGCCCTGGGATCAACGCAAGGCGCGCTCCGAGGCCGTCGACAGCCTGGTGCGCACGCTGATGGGACGACTCAACGCGCAGATCAAGGACGCCAAGTGCTCGTCCTCAACCCGCCGCCGATCCGCGGGCTGAGCACCGCCGGCGGCTTCACGTTCGTGCTGCAGAACCGCGGGGGCGCGGACACCGCGCAGCTGTCGCAGGTGCTGCAGGGTCTTCTGGCCGAGGCGCGCAAGCGTCCCGAGATCGGCTTCGTGTACAGCGGCTTCGATCCGCGCATTCCGCAGATCGAGTTTGCAGGTCGACCGCGACAAGGTCAAATCGCTGGGCATCCCGCTGAGCGACGTGTTCTTCGCGCTGCAGACCTTCCTCGGCAGCTACTACGTCAACGACTTCAATCTGTTCGGGCGCACCTACCGGGTCCAGGCGCAGGCGGAGGGGGCGCAGCGCGGCCAGCCGGACGACGTCAACCGTTTCTACGTGCGCAGCGACGGCGGGACCATGGTGCCGCTTCGCACGCTGGTGAGCAGCCGAGCCGCTCAACGGCCCGCAGTACTTCGAGCGCTACAACGTCTACAGCGCGGCGACGATCAACGGCACGAACGCGCCGGGCTACAGCTCCGGGCAGGCCATCGCGGCGATGGAGGAGCTCGCCCGCGCGCTGCCTGCGGGCTTCGCCTACGAGTGGAGCGAGGCAACCTACCAGGAGAAGAAGACCGGCGGCCAGACCGGGTACATTTTCGCGGTGTCGCTGCTGTTCGTGATCCTGGTGCTGGCGGCGCTCTACGAGAGCTGGGCGATGCCGGTGGCGATCCTGCTGGTGATTCCGTTCGGCGTGTTCGGCGCGTTCCTGGGGCTGTTGCTGCGGGCGTTCGACAACAACGTCTACACCCAGATCGGGCTGATCATGCTGGTCGGGCTGGCGGCCAAGAACGCCATCCTCATCGTCGAGTTCGCCAAGCTCAAGCGCGAGCAGGGCGAAGCCGATCGAACAAGCAGCGCTGGACGGCGCCAGGCTCAGGCTGCGCCCGATCCTGATGACCTCGTTCGCGTTCATCCTGGGCACGGTTCCACTCGCGATTGCCGCTGGGCGCCGGCGCCGGCGCGCGCGAGGCGCTCGGCACGGCGGTCGTGTTCGGCATGCTCGTCGCGACGTTGGTCGGCGTCTTCTTCATTCCGGTGTTCTACGTGCTGCTCCAGCGCGTCAGCGAGCGCCAGTGGCCGTTCCGGCGCGCAGACGCCGTCGCGTCGGCGCACGGGTGCCGGCAGACGTTGCGGAAGGTGCGACCCGCCATCGCCCGCGCGCGGAGACCTAGCGACGGATCGAGCATGCTCGATTCAACCCTCAACCCTTCGAGCGTGCGGAACTGCGCGATCGCGCTGGTGCTCGCGGTGCCGCTGTCTGCCTGCATGGTCGGTCCCGACTACCGGCGCCCCGAGGTCGACGTACCGCCGCCTGGCGGCTCGGTGCGACCGAAGCCGGCGAGATCTCCAACATCGCCTGGTGGGATCAGTTCGAGGACCCGGTCCTGTCGAGCCTTGTGCGAACGGCACTCGCGAACAACAAGGATGTCGCGATCGCGACTGCCAACGTCGACGCAGGCCGCTGCGCAATACGGCATCGTGCACTCCGCGGAGTTTCCGCAGCTGAACGCCGGCGCGACGGCGGAGCGGCAGCGCCTGAGCCAGACGACCGCCCTCGGTCAGCGGTACTGGCCGAGGCCAATTCAACGACTTCGGAGTGAATCTTTCGGCGAGCTTCGAGTTGGATGTCTGGGGCCGGCTGCGTCGCGCGTCGGAGTCGGCTCGAGCGAGTCTGCTCGCCAGTCAGCAGGGCAAAGGCACCGTCGTGCTGACGGTCGTAGCGACGGCCGCGAGCGGCTACATCCAGCTGCGCGCGCTCGACCGGCAACTCGAAATCGCACAGCGAACCTCGCAGAGCCTGGGTGAAGCCGCGCGGCTGCAGCGCGTCCGCTTCGAGGAAGGTGCAGTGCCCGAGAGCGACTACCGGCAAGCGGAATCGCAATATCAGGAGGCCGCTGGCTCGGGTGCCCGAGCTCGAGCGTCAGATCGCGCAGCAGGAAAACTTCATCAGCGTGCTGCTCGGTCACAATCCCGGCCCGATTCAGCGCGGGCAGGGACATCGATGCGCTGCTCTTCCCCGCGGTGCCCGACGGGTTGCCGGCATCGCTGCTCGAGCGCCGACCCGACATTCGTCAGGCCGAGGAGAACCTCGTCGCCGCCAACGCTGACATCGGTGTGGCGAAGGCGGCGTACTTTCCCGACATCAGCCTCACCGGACTCCTCGGTCTGGAAAGCGCACAGCTTTCGGATCTGTTCAAGGGCCCGTCGAAAGCCTGGTCGACGTCGTCATACCATCGATGCCCGGGATACGGCTTCTCGAGCAGGCCAACGGGCACGGGCTGGGACCCCGACCACATCGCGCGAGCGTGGGCTGAGCTGATGAAGCGCATCGGGCTACACCCGCTACGTCGCCCAGGGCGGCGACTGGGGCACCCCGATCTCCAGCGCGATGGCGCGCCAGGAGGCCGCAGGGATTGCTCGGCATCCACATCAACTTGCCGGCGACGGTGCCTCCCGAGGTGGCCGCGGTGCTCGCCATGGGCGGGCCCGCGCCGGCGGGACTCTCCGAAAAGGAGCGCGCGGTGTTCGACGCGCTCGATCGCGTCCGGCAAGAAGGGCAACCTGGCCTACTTCACGATGATGACCGCGCGGCCGCAGACGGTCGGCTACGGCGCGACGGACTCGCCGGCCGGCCTCGCGGCGTGGATACTCGTGCATCCAGGGCTTCGCGCAGTGGACGTACGGAGCCGATCCCGAAAAGTCGCCGACGAAAGACGACGTGCTGGACGACATCACGCTGTACTGGCTGACGAACACCGCAGCCTCGTCGGCGCGACTGTACTGGGAGAACGGCGCACGAGGCAGCGTCATTGTTGCGGCCGCGCAGAAGACCGGCGAGATCTCGCTCCCGGTGGCCATCACGGTGTTCCCGGAAGACGTCTATCGCCCGCCCGAGACATGGGCCCGGCGCGCCTATCGCAACCTCGACGTACTTCCACGAGGTCGACAAGGGCGGGCATTTCGCCGCATGGGAGCAGCCTGAGCTCTTTGCGGCCGAGCTGCGTGCCGCTTCAGATCGCTCGCTGGTTCGGTACGCACTCGGTTGACTTACCAGGCATCGCGGAGTGGACTGGCCAAACCTGATAACGGAGGTGCCGCAATGAATCGCAAAAACATGCTGACGATTGGGGTTGCTACAGCAGTGCTCGCCATCTGGGGCGCGGAGGCCATTTCCGCCCAGGACAAGTACACCGTGAAAGTGCCCAGTGGGCTCGCGTTCTCCGAGTTCAGAGGATACGAGGACTGGCAGCTTGTCTCCGCCAGTCTGGACGGAGGCATGCTTGCGACGATCCTCGCCAATCCCGTGATGATCGAAGCTTACCGGGCCGGCGTTCCCGGCAACGGCAAGCCTTTCCCCGACGGCGCCAAGATGGCGAAGATCCATTGGAGTCCGAAAAAATTGGAGACGTTCCAGGCAGCTACGGTGCCGGGCACTTTGCATGATGTCGATTTCATGGTGAAGGACAGCAAGAGGTTCGCGGATAGCGGCGGGTGGGGATATGCCGTGTTCGACTATGACGACAAGTCCGATACGTTCACGCCAGGCACCTTGGCTGGCAATCCGCCGCAGGGGAACGACGCCAAGTGCGGGTTCGCGTGCCACACGATCGTGAAGACAAGAGACTACGTCTTTACGGAGTACGGGAAGCGGTGAACGAGTAGGAAAAAGGCGGCCTTCGGAGGATGACCCATGTCGCAAAACGTCAAGCATGGTGGCCTCGCCAGAGCCATCCTGCCGTTGCTGTTTCTCGGTATTTGCACCGGTGCCGGCCTAGCCAGCGCCGCAAGTCATTTACCCGACCTCAAGCCCGAGCGGTGGGTGAATTCGGGGCCCCTAACCCCCGAAGCGCTGCGCGGCAAGGTCGTCCTGGTCAACTTCTGGGAGTTCACCTGCATCAACTGGATCCGCACGTCGCCCTACGTCAAGGCTTGGAACCGCGATTACGCCAAGTTCGGCTTGGTTGTGATCGGCGTGCATGCGCCCGAGTTCGAGTTCGGCAAACAGCCCGAGATCATCGACCGCGGGATCCGCGATCACGGCCTCACCTATCCAATCGCGATCGACAATGATTTCGTCATCTGGAACGCGTTCGCCAACGATGCGTGGCCGTCGACATACCTCTTCGACGCGCAAGGGAAACTGGTCAATCAGTGGATTGGAGAAGGAAACTACGACCAGATCGAATCGGAGATCCGGCGCCTTCTGATTGCGGCCAACCCGGGGACCAAGTTGCCGGCAGTCAGCCCGGAGGCGAACGCGTTTGCGAAGACGGGCATGCCGTCTTACGCCGGGATCACTGGCGAAAGCTACGTCGGCGCGCGACGCCGCGAGCGGGGCATGTTCAAGCTGGAAGGCGATTGGCGAAGCGACGGACAGTTCGTGGAGCTGCAGAAGGGCACCGGCACGATCGTCCTGCCGTTCATCGCCGGCGAAGTGAACCTCGTCGTGCAGCCGGGACCGTCAGGAAAGCCGGCAATGACGGTGCTGCTTGACGGCAACCCAATCGGCGAGGCCCGCGGCGCCGATGTCGGCACCGACGGCGTCGCGCGCTTCGATCGGTCGGGAATGATTCGCCTGGTCGCTGGCGCGCCGCTTAGAAAGCACGTTCTGACCCTGGTCGCAAGCGATCCAGGCCTGCGAGCGTACGTGTTCACCTTCGGGCCCTAGTTGCGCGGACGCATCGCCGCGTTGCGCCGTCGCAACATGGCGCAGAAAGGTACGAGAGCATTTGCGGATGCGGTCTTGGAGTTGATGAAATCGGGCCGATCAAAATTGATCAGCGAAAGGATTGAGACAGGTGAGCCTAAACGCTACTTCTTCGTCGCCAGCCAACTCTTCAGCGCACCGAGCGTCTTTTCGACGTGCCTCGTCGGGTCAAGGCTCATGTAATGAAATACGATGGCGCCGTCGGGTGCAATGACATAGGAAATCCGGTTCGCAAATTCCGGGCGCGTCTTCATCACGGCGTCGTACGACTTCATGACCGTTTGCTTTTCATCGGAGGCGACTGGAAATTTGCTCTGGCACGCCTGGACGGAGAACTTGGACAGGGTTTGGATATCGTCGCCGGACACGCCAAGCACCGTCGCGCCGAGCGCCTCGAATTGCGGTATCGCCTCGGCAAAGTAGTGCGCTTCGAGCGAGCAGCCCTCGGAATAGGCAGCCGGGAAGAAGTAAAGGACCACCGGCCCCTTCTTCAGCGCGCCCGCCAGCGCGTAGCTGTAGACTGAACCCGCCATTGCCGCCGGTGTCGTGAAATCCGGCGCGCGCTCGCCGATGTCCAGCGCGGCGCGCGCGGGCCAGGAAAGCGCAAGGCAAACGATGCAAACCCCGAAGCGGTTCATGACGATCTCCACGCAATCGCTGTGCATTCTATTCCGGCTTGCCGCCTCTTGCGGGGTGACGCTGGTTCCTGCGCCATGCTCATCGTGGGTTCGACGGGAGCGATCGCACTTGCGCGGGAGCTCTTTCCCGCCGGCCACGTTCGGCGTCGCGATGGGCCTCGCGGCCTTGCTGCTGGCCGGCTGCGGCACGCTGCCCCAACGGATGGATTCCCCACCGTCGAGTGCCGCCAAGGCATCGTCGGAGAGCCCGCTGGTCAGGATGGTCGAGTTGTCCACGCCCTCGCCCGAGCTATCCGGTTTCCGGCTGATGCCCCTTGCCGCCTATTCGCTCGATGCGCGGATCGAGCTGACCCGCCGCGCAAAATATTCGCTCGATATCCAGTACTACCTCATCCAGAACGACCGCACCGGGCGCTTGCTGCTGCGCAACGTGCGCGACGCGGCCAAGCGAGGCGTGCGCGTGCGCCTGCTGGTCGATGACCTCTACACGTTCGGCGGCGACCCGATGTTCATCGGCCTGTCTGCCTTTCCGAACGTCGAGGTGCGTCTCTTCAACCCGTTCTGCTGCGGCCGCGACGGCCTGCTGTCCAAGTACACGGCGTCGCTGCTTGATTTCCGGCGAGTCAATCACCGAATGCACAACAAGCTCTTCATCGCCGACAACGCGATGGTCATCGCCGGCGGCCGCAATATCGCCGACGAATACTTCGCGCGCAGCATGTCGGGGAACTTCATCGATATGGATGCGTTTATCGTCGGCGCCGTCGTCCCCAGGCTCGCGAATATCTTTGATGCCTACTGGAACAGCACGCATGCCTATCCGGTCGCGCAGATCATCGCCAACGACCGCAGCCGGGAGCAGCTGCAGGAGGACTTCAACAAGCTTGTCGACGAGGGCGACCAGATGATGGCGGTTTCGATGCCGCCGACCGATATCCTTGGCTACGGACCCATTACCGAAGACCTCGAGGCCGGCCGGCTCGGTCTGGAATGGGGCAAGGCGACCGCCTTTGCCGATTCACCCGACAAGGTCACCGCGATGACTGCCGAAGCAGCGCGCAGCATGAGTGTCACAATGAATGTCTTCGACCTGGTGATGGAGGCGCACAGCGAGGTAATGCTTTGCTCGCCGTACTTCGTTCCAGGGACGATGGGCGTGCGGGCGTTTACCAACCTTCGCGGGCGCGACGTCAAGATCACGATCCTCACCAATTCGCTGGCGTCCAATGACGAGCCGCTCGTGCACGCCGGCTATGCGCGCTATCGGCCGGAGCTGCTGCGTGCTGGCGTCGACCTCTACGAGCTGAGCCCAACGCGCGTGCTGCTCAACCAGCGGCTGGACCTCGCGGTCCCCGGCGCCTCGCTTGGACGGCTGCACGCCAAGACGGCAGTCATCGACCGCTCCATCTCGTTCATCGGGTCGATGAACCTCGATCCGCGGTCCGACAGCACGAACACGGAGCTCGGCGTCATCATCCATAGCCCGGAATTCGCACGCGAGGTGCTGCGCGTCATCCAAATCAGCAAGCTGCAAAGCGCGTACCGGTTGCAGTTCGGCGCCGACGGCCACAGCCTCGAATGGCTGACGACGGACGGCAGCGGCGAAGTGATCCTCTACGCCGAGCCCGATGCCACTTTCATGCTGCGACTGCAGACCATGCTGCTCGGTCCGTTTGTCCCGGAGCAAGAGCTCTAGAGCGGCGATGCTCGGCTTCAGCTACTCGCTGGCCGACGGATCGACGCGGTCGATTGGCGCGCTGCCCCGGTTCGCATAGCGCTCGAGGTCACCGGGATCACCTGCCGGTCGTGCCCTTGTCAGGCGACGCTGATCTCCTGCCGAAGCGCGCCTGTGAACAGGCCCTTGGGAATCATCGCGTGCACGCCGCGAACGATATCCACGACCTGCGTGACGCGGAAGCTCACCGCGATGCTGCACAGGGCGTAGGCGTCGAGCTCGGAGAGCTTGGCGCGTGTCGCCAGGAACTTGATGGCGTTGCGCGCAGCCGACGCCATCGCGATGTTGAGGTCCTTGTCGAGTCCAACGAGGATCCAATGCGTATCGGTTTCCGCGATCGGCCACGCGAAATTCTTCTGCTTGTGGAGAACGACCTGGATGCGCATCTCCTTCATGCGCGTCTCCAGCGCGGTGAGACAGATCTCGCCGTCGCCCTGCACCGCATGCGAGTCGCCGGTGAAAATGAGCCCGCCCGGTTTCCACACGGGAATGAACAAGGAGGAACCTTCGGACAGTTCGCTGAGGTCGAGATTCCCGGCGTGAGGGCCCGGAGGAACGGAGCTCGTGACACCCGGGCTCAGCGGAGGAAAGTAGCCGTCGGGCGGCGCCAGGCCCAGCGTTCCCTGAAACGGCTTCAACGGCACGCTGATGTCGGTGGCGAACTTTGCGCTCTTGGCGGAAACATCGAGGTCCAGGTATTTGATCTGCCCTTGCGCGTAATCCTGCGGCAGCAGGCCGGTACCGAGCGCGCCCGGATTGTTGAAGACGGCGCCCCAATTGAAGGGCTCGAGTTTCTTGTAGCGGATCTCGAGCACGTCCCCCGGCTCGGCCCCCTTGACGGCAATCGGGCCGATGATAGAGTGCGGCCCCTTGCCCGGGTTGGCGACGCGCAGCTGCGCGAGCTTGTCCACGGGCACGCCGGGCTGCATCTCGTTCAGGAAGTGCGACCAGGTGTTGGGGAAGCTGACCGTGTCGCCTGAATCGATGGTGAGGATGGGCGCAAGATTGGCGTCGAACACACCGAGCCGCACGCTCTCCTTCGTGGATTCGACGACATGCAGACGGCCCGCGTCGCTGCGCTGGCTGCCCGTGGGGGCTGTTGCTGCGGGTGCCTGGGCTTGCGCGAGCTTGCCAAACCATGGCTCCACGGCAGCCAGCAATCCCATGAAGCCGCTCGCGCGCATCAAGTCGCGACGCGTGCGGCCGCGTGCTGACAGGTAGGCGTCCAGTTTCTCCTGGTCGACTTCGTCTCCATGAAGCAGACGGTCCGCGGATCGTTTTTGGTACGCCGCGTCCTTGATGTCCTCACGCAGGACGCCGGTGCCCTTCTCGTCGCCGCAGCCGAACAGGTTGCAGCACTCGTGATGGTGATGCAGAGGCTCGGTGGCCTCGTCATGGTGCTCCGACATGGCGTTCCTCCTCGCTAAACCAACGTTTCCCGGAACCTCCAATGCGTCTGGACGTACTGTTATCGTCAAATCAATTGCGCCTGCCTCTGCACGTTCGCGTCCACCACGGTCAGCGCCGTCATGTTGACGATGCGGCGCACTGTCGCGGAGGGCGTCAGGATGTGTACCGGCTTGGCAACGCCGAGCAGGATAGGCCCCAGCGTCACGCCGCCGCCGACGGAAGTCTTGAGCAGGTTGAAAGCGATGTTCGCCGCATCCACGGTCGGCATGATGAGCAGATTCGCCTCGCCCTTGAGGCGCGAATTCGGAAATGCGCGCAGCCGGATCGCTTCGTCCAGCGCTGCATCACCATGCATCTCGCCCTCGACTTCGAGCTCGGGATCCATGAGGTTGAGCAGCGCGAGTGCCGCCTGCATCTTCTTCGCCTGCGGATGAGCGCTGCTGCCGAAGCTCGAATGCGACAGCAGCGCAACTTTGGGAGTGATACCGAAGCGGCGAATCTCGTCGGCGGCAAGCAGCGTGATTTCGGCGATCTGCTCGGGCATCGGATCGACGTTGACGTAGGTGTCGGCGATGAAGATCGTGCGCGACTGCATGATCACCGCGTTCATGGCGGCGCAAACCTTGACACCCTTGCGGAATCCGATCACCTGGTCGACATAGTGCCGGTGCAAGCCGTGCGTTCCGAACATGCCGCACAACATGCCGTCGGCGTCGCCCATGTGGATCATCATTGCGCCGATTAGCGTCTGCTTGCTCCGCATCTCGATCTTCGCGTATTGCTGCGACACGCCCATCCGCTGCGTCAGCCGATAATACTCGGACCAGTAGGCGCGGTAGCGCGAGTCCGATTCCGGATTGATGATCTCGAAGTCCTCGCCGGGCTTGATGCGCAAGCCGAAGCGCTCGACGTTCTGCTCGATCACCGCAGGGCGACCCACGAGGATCGGCTTTGCGATGCCCTCGTCGACGACGACCTGCACGGCCCGCATCACGCGCTCGTCCTCGCCTTCCGCGTAGACGATGCGCTTTGGATCCTGCTTCGCACCGGTGAAGATCGGCTTCATCAGGAGGCCCGAGCTGTAGACGAATTGCATCAGCCGCTCGCGGTAGGCCGCGAAGTCGGTGATGGGCCGGGTCGCCACACCGGAATCCATCGCCGCCTTCGCCACCGCGGGTGCGATCTGCACGATCAATCGAGGATCGAACGGCTTGGGAATAAGGTACTCGGAACCGAAGCGCAGGTTCTCGATGTTGTACGCCTGCGCGACGATGTCCGATTGCTCCGCCATCGCGAGGTCGGCCAATGCGCGCACCGTCGCGAGCTTCATCGCCTCGTTCACCGTGGTCGCGCCGACGTCGAGCGCGCCGCGGAAGATGAACGGAAAGCAGAGCACGTTGTTGACCTGGTTCGGGAAGTCCGAGCGGCCGGTGGCGATCACCGCATCGGGACGCGCCTTCTTCGCGACGTCGGGCATGATCTCGGGCTCCGGATTGGCGAGCGCCATGATCAGCGGCTTGTCGGCCATCTTCGCCAACCATTCGGGCTTCAGCACCTTGGCGGCCGAAAGGCCCAGGAAGATGTCGGCTCCGGGCAGGATGTCAGCGAGCTTGCGCGCGTCGGTCTTCTGCACGTAGCGCGCCTTGTTGTCGTCCATCTCCTCCTTGCGGCCGGCGTAGACGACGCCTGCGATGTCGGAGACCCAGATGTTCTCGCGCTTGATGCCGAGCGAGACGAGGAGATCGAGGCACGCGAGCGCCGCCGCACCGGCGCCGGAACAGACGAGCTTGACCTTGCCGAGCTCCTTGCCCACCACGCGCAGGCCGTTGTAGATCGCTGCGCCGACGATGATCGCGGTGCCGTGCTGGTCGTCGTGGAACACGGGGATCTTCATCCGCTCGCGCAGTTTCTGCTCGACGTAGAAGCATTCGGGCGCCTTGATGTCCTCGAGGTTGATGCCGCCGAACGTGGGCTCGAGCGCCGCGATGATTTCGACCAGCTTTTCCGGGTCGCGCTCGTCGATCTCGATGTCGAAGCAGTCGATGCCGGCGAACTTCTTGAAGAGCACCGCCTTGCCTTCCATCACCGGCTTCGCCGCAAGCGGGCCGATCGCGCCCAGGCCCAGCACCGCGGTGCCGTTGGTCACCACTCCGATCAAGTTGCCGCGTGCAGTGAGGTTGCGAGCTTCGGCGGGGTCGCGAACGATTTCGTCGCATGCGGCGGCGACACCCGGCGTGTACGCAAGGCCGAGATCGTGCTGATTGGTGAGGTGCTTGGTCGCCGTGACCGATATCTTGCCGGCCGGGCTCTGCCGGTGATATTCGAGAGAGGCGGCGCGGATTTCCTGGTCAGCCATCGAGAGGCCCTCGGACGCGACGACGGATAGCCATCATAGCAAGCACCGCGAAGGGCCGACGGCAATACCTGTTCTAAATTAGGCGGCAACCCGCGGACGACGGCTGGTGTCGGCCCCAGGAGGAGACGGTCGAATATTTTCCCCAAAAGTTTCGCCCCTTTTTAATTTCGCGGGTAGCGCTGACGAATGTTGGATCGCCGGAGGTGTCAGCCGTCGCATTTTGTCGCGCCCATGTTGACAATGGATTACCCGAAGGCCGACTATTTCTTTCCCGGGACAGCAATTATGGATGGAGAGGCCACGATGAACTTTGGGCGGAATCTCCTGTTGGCCTGGGCATCGCTCTTCTTTCCAATCGTGCCGGCGGCACACGGCGCGGGCATCGATCTCCATCAGCATGGGCTCACGGGATCGTGGTACGAGGCGCGGACCAGCGGGCAGGGGTTCCTGCTAGAGGTTTTCCCCGATTTGTTCTCACCTGGAAAGGGTTTCGTGCACGGCAGCTGGTTCACCTACGACAACGTCGTTGGTGGGGCGGAACACCAGCGCTGGTACTCGCTCAGCGGGCCGGTGGTGAGCGGACAGACTGACGTTTCGATGACGATCCATCAAAACACTGGCGGCAACTTCAATGCCCCACCGATCACCACGGCGCATCCAGTCGGCACCGCGACGCTGAGCTTCGACACGTGTACCAGCGGTCAATTGGTCTACAACTTCACCGACGGTTCCGGCCGCGCGTCGACCATACCATTGACGCGCTTGACGCCCAACGTGACCTGCTCGGACGCGTCCGAGCGTCCTTGGGATTTCTCCTTCACGTTTTCAGGCCACTGGTACGACCCGGCGATGCCGGGTCAGGGCATCACCATGGAGCTCAACCGCGTTTCCAGGATGGTGTTCCTTGGCTGGCAGACGTATGCACCGAGCGGCGCGGGCGCCGGACCCGCCGGACAGCGCTGGTACACGGGGCAAGGCGTCTTGCCAAGCCCATTATTCGCGGGCCCGAGCAGCGTTTCGATCCCACTGCAACTCTACGAAACCACAGGGGGTTTGTTCGACGACGCTGCGGCTATCCCGACCACGGTGGTGGTAGGCACCGCAGGTTTGACCTTCGTGAATTGCGCGCAAGCGAAGCTGAGATTCAACTTTACAGGCGGAAGCAGCACTGGCGCTTCGGGAACGATTACCTTGCGCCAAATTGGCCCGTCAAGCGGTGCCGGCTGCTGGGACTACTAACGCACCCGTACCCCGCCCCCGCCTTAGCCAACTGCGTGTAGCCCGCGACTTCAACCGAAGAACTCGACGCGTCCGCTTTCCAGGTCGTACATCGCTCCGGCAATCTTGATCGCACCGGACTTTTCGAGGTCGGCCAGCACGGGACTGCGACGATGGTCGATCATCGTCAACTCGACGTTCTTGCGCGCGACCGCGTCGACGAAGGCGTAATTCTTCGCGGAACGATCGCCCTGATACTGGGTTGCCTCCACAGCAGGACGTATCTTGGCGAGGAGTCCCGTGAGATTTCCGAGCTGCGCATTGTCAATCGCACCCTTGATCGCACCGCAGGCTGTATGGCCCATTACAAGCACGACCTTCGCGCCGGCCAGCTTGCATGCAAATTCCATGCTCCCGAGGATATCGTCATTGGCGATGTTGCCTGCGACCCGGGCGTTGAACGTGTCGCCGATTCCGAAGTCCATGATTGTCTCGGCGGGCGCACGCGAGTCGATGCAGCTCAGTATGACTGCCGCGGGGAACTGACCCTTGGCGCTTGCTTTTTGTTGGGCCAGATAGTCATGCGGTGACTCCTTCCCGAGGCGAAAGCGCTCATTGCCCTTCTTCATCAGCGCGATGATTTCGTCGGGCGTCAGTTTTTCGCGCTGTTCCTTGGTGAGTGCAGCGGCGTACGCAAGATTCCAGGCGGGAGCGAAGCCAAGCGCCGTTGTCGCGGTTGTGATGCCGGCAATCTTGAGGAAGTCGCGGCGGTTCGGATCATTTTGACAACGCGGCGAGCGGGCGCTGCATGGCATGGTCAAGACTCCTTCGCGCGGGTGCGCAACGTCTCCGGGGTTGCAAGTCTAAGCGATCGAATTCCCGCAGCAAAGCGGCCATTCAGAGCGGGGCATCGGGGTGCGCTGCGGTGCATGTTGATAGAATGCCTATCCGCCTCGACATCGTATGACACCTTCCAACACTGCGCCCGCCGCCAAGGCATCGGGCGCGCACTTCGGTCGCTACATCGTGATCGGATTTCTCACCGTCGCACCGTCGTGGGTCACATGGTTGGTCCTGGATTTCGCGTTCAGCCTTCTGGCAAGAACCGGTGCCCCGCTGCTGCGCGGCGTGGCGCTCGCCTTGCGGCCCTTGTCGGAAGTGCTGGCCGACTGGCTGCTCAACCCCTTCGTCCAGTATGTCCTCGCCGCCCTATTGACCCTGGTGCTCCTCTATGGAGTCGGCCTCCTGACAGCGCTTGTTCTCGGGCGGCGTCTGCTCGCTTTCATGGAGCGTCAACTTGAGCGGCTGCCTCTCGTGCAGTCTATCTATGGCGCCACCAAGCGCTTCTTGAGTAGCCTGCAGAAACCACCGGTTTCGAGCCAACGGGTCGTGCTGATCGCCTTCCCCTCGCCGGGAATGAAGCGATTGGTTTGGTGACCCGGGTGATGCGCGATCCGACCACGGGTCGCGACCTGGCCGCGGTTTACGTGCCCACTTCGCCTAACCCCACTTCTGGCTACATCGAAATTGTGCCTCTCGAGGATGTCGTGCAGACGAATTGGAGCGTGGAGGAAGCCATGGCGTTCGTGATGACAGGCGGCACCAACGCGCCTGATGAGCTGTCATTCTCCAGTCCGGGGTCGAAACAGGCCGGAGCTCCCTGAGAGTTGATGGGGTTGCCATCAAAGCCTAAACTTCGAAGCCTGGGATCAAGCAGTGCCACTCCAACGACTCTGTGAGCTACAGCGTGGCACATGCGTTTGCGCGAGAGAAGGAACGCGCGTAATGCGACGGACAACATACTGTGCCCTCGATATATCGCCCAAAACACTCCGTCACCGTGCCTGAGGCCGATGTTGTCCAGGGCGCGCACGTCAACACGGACACGCAGGCTCCTCAGGGCGCTACGTCCGACGACAAAACCGATTGGGTCGGGCGGCGCAAGGCGCAGCCAGCAGACGTCATTCTGCCGGCGACCCGGCATTGGCTGGACTCATTGCCGGTCGAGTCTCGTCCACAGGCATTGGCAAAACAGTTCCCGCGCCTGGCGAACCTTGCTGCTGCCAATTGGAATAACCCCGGCGATTGCAGCGCATTCATCTACTCGCTCTTGCACGATCAACGCGGCGGGCGGCGCGGCTTTCCGCACGAGGTGCTGGAAGACATCATCAAACTTCGCCTGTATTACACGAGACTGCATCCCATAGTTGATTGGGAGGGTGGTGCGGGCGGCAGATAGCCACCGGCCGCGCGGATAGGCACCGTCAGTGCCGGTTCGCAGCACGCGAACGTATGCGCTCGATGACCGCAGGGTCGGAGGCCCCTCGAACAGCAGGCAACTAGAACGAGTCGGCTGCGGCATAATTTGCACCGATCGCAGTTGCCGCAATCGCTGACCCGCACACAATGCCGCTCCTGGGAACCGCCGCCGTCGCGATGTGGTGGGACATCGCGCCGGAACAGCGCGTCGAATTCGAGGACTGGCATTCCCATGAGCATTTGGATGAGCGGATCGGCATTCCCGGGTTCCTCCGCGGATCGCGATGGGCAAGCGCGACGGGCGGTGCAGGCTTCTTCGTCATGTACGAGCTCGATGCGTACGAGACGTTGACGTCGCCGGCGTACCTTGCGCGCCTAAATAGCCCGACGGCGTGGTCGACGAAAATGATGCCGCATCATCGCAACATGGTGCGCAGCCTCTGCCGCGTCGATGCGAGCGAAGGCGGCGGGATCGCCCGGTCGATGATCACCGTTCGTTTGTCGCCGCGGACGGGAGCAGCGACCGCATTGCGGCAAAGACTGCGCGATGAGCTATCGTCGCTCGCACGCGCTCCGGGGATAACGGGCGCCCATCTCCTGCGTACGGAGGCACCCGCCCACTCGATGACACAGGAACAGCGGATTCGCGGCGGAGCGGACGCTGCCGCCGATTGGATCGTGCTCGTCGTCGGTTACGACCGCCAAGCGCTTGGGGCCATTGCGAACGGCAAGCTTTCAGCAGCCACCGACGGGGCGAAGAGCGGGATGCTCTCTGCGATGTACGACCTGTCGCACGTGGTGAGGCGGGACGAGTTCCACGGGCGAATCGGCCAGCCGTGACCGACTGCCGAACCGTCAAGCCGCCTTGCTAACCGATTTGAACTCGTATATTTGGCCAAACCCGGCGTGACGATTTGTGGATGGGGTGCGAGCCTGGTGCGGATGCCTTCGAACGGGCCATTTCCGGGCCTTGATGCGGTCAGCTAGCCAAGAACACAATCGGATCAAACTAGAGTCGAATTCAATCTTTCATCCATCGGAGTTCAAAATGAGTCACTCGTCAATGCTGAAAGCCAGACGGCAGCACCAAAAAACCAGGAAACTTCTCGACGTCGCAGCCAAGCAGGCCAAACGGCTGGCGAAGCAGGCATTAGCGGGGCCGGTCGTGAAGAAGGAGAAGGTGAAGAAGGAAAAAGTGAAGAAAGAAAAGGTCGAGACGGAAAAGGTGATAAGGGTCAAGCCGACCAAGGAGGAGCTTGGCAGGCAAGACGCGAAGACGCGCAGTGCGGGCGCCGGGGAAAAAGGCGCTTCCTAGCTCCAAACTCAAAAATGCGAGCCGCTGAACGCGGATTCAGCGGGCGATAGGCGCGATCGTACGTGCGATTGAACGAGCGTCGGCAGGGACGTGCACCGAGGTCGTAATTCCCCGAGAAACTCGGCTAGACTTCGACCCCGCTCGCGTAGTCGAGGAATTTCTCCGGCGACACGCGCAGCGCGGCGCCGGTCGGACAGGCGCGCACGCAGGCGGCGCCGCCGGCGAGACCCTTGCACATGTCGCACTTGACGGCCTTCTTCGGCATCGACTTGTCGTAGGACTTTTCTTCGCGGCCGGGCTCCATCGCCCGCTCCAAGCAGCAGCCACGACCACAGCGCCGGCGCGCGCCGGTTCGGATCCTTGGGCGCCATCTGGATCACGTCGTACGGACAGTTGCGCTCGCAGTTGCCGCAGCCGATGCAGGTGTCCTGGATGAAGACCTCGCCGTTCGGCGCGCGGTGGATCGCGTCCGGCGGGCAGTCCTTCATGCAGTGCGGATGCTCGCAGTGACGGCACGACGTCGGCACGTGAAGCTGGGCGAACGTCGGTCCCGCTTCGCGGTTCAGCCGCGACGTGCCCTCGTGCGTGTCCGCGCAGGCCTTCTCGCAGTTGTCGCAGCGGATGCACAGGCTCTCGTCGATCAGCAGCACGTCGGTCGCTTCGCCGATCCCCTGCTGCAGCAGGTAGCTGATGATGTTGCCCGATTCGCGCCTGCGACTCCATCTGCACGTTCGCGCGAATGCGGTCGAGGAACGCGCTCCTCGAGTCTCGCGCGCAGCTTCGGGTGCCGCGCGACGACCTGCTTGAAGCGCGCGCCGTCGAGCACGATCGCCTCGGTCGCCACCGCGGCGCGCACGGTGCCCATCCGCGGCGCGTCGGACAGTAGCGCCATCTCGCCGACGTAGTTGCCGGCGGCCACATAGGACAGCACGACGTCGCGGCCGCCGATGCTGCCGCGACACGGTGACCGATCCGCGACGGATGAGGTAGAGGCCGTCGGCCGGCGTCGCCTTCGTTGAACAGCGTCTCGCCGGCGGCGAACGACTTGAGCTGCGCGCCTTGCGATCAGCGTCGTCCAGATCGTCACTCGGGCAGGTCCGGTGCGACAGGTAGGCGCGCACCGCGCGCTTCAGGAACGCGGCGTCGATCGTGCGGCGCACCGACTGTCGACCGACGCGATCAGCTTCAGCATCGAGCGCCGCGGCGTCTCGATCAGCACGCAGCCGTGGCCCGCCTTGACCGTCGCCGCGCGCCGGCGCCCGGAGATCAGCGACAGCTCGCCGAAGAAATCGCCCGTGCGCAGAACCATCCAGCGCGCCTCGGCCGTGCCGCCATTGAGCTCGATGCCGACCTCGCCTTCGACGATCGAATAGAACGTGTTCGTGTAGTCGTTGCGCTTGAAGATGATCTCGCCGGGCGCCGGCGTGCGGATATCGCTGTCGAGCAGGAACTCGCGCAGCTGCAGCGTGGTGATGCCGGCCAGCAGCGGCACATTGCTTCTGCAGCAGCGCGAGCGCCGTGGCTGACGGTCCGCGCGCGCTTGTAGTTCGCGAACTTCTCCTTCAACAGCGGCTCGTCGGCCGGCTCGACGCGGTTGCCGCGGATGTACTCGACGACCTCGTAGCCCTGGTTCATCGCCTGCTTGATCAGCGGATAGCCGCCCAGCGCGCCGACGATGTAGAGGCCGGGAACGTTCGATTCGTAGGTGTCGGAGAGCTGCGGGACCGCGGCCGGATCGGCGTTCGGGAACTTGATGCCGAACGACTCTCGACGAGCTTGCGCGGCGGCGTCGCACCCAGCCGCGCGATCACGCGATGGCAGCCGATCGCCTCCGCGCCGTCCGGTGTCTTCGCGTTGAAGCGCGCCGGGCAGCCGTCGGTTTCGACCGCCTCGACGCTCGTCGCCGCGGCCCGGTAGCGGCATTCGATCTTGCCGTCCTTGATCGCGGCGAGGACGAGCGTCAGGTTGCCTTCCTTGCAGCGCGCGAACTCCTCGTTGCGGTTGATCATGATCACGCGGTTCTGCTCGGCCAGCGCCAGCGCGTTCTCGATCGCGGCGTCGCCGGCGCCGACGACGACGATCGTCTCGTCCTCGTATTCCTTCGGGATCGTCGAGCTGGTACTGGACGACCGGCAGGTTCTCGCCGGACACGCCGAGCTTGCGCAGGTTGCCCTGCAGACCGATCGCGAGGACGACGTGCTCGGCCTCGACCGTCTCGCCGTTCGGCGAGCTGTCAGCGCGAAGGCGCCCTGCTTGCCGGTGATGCGCGGTCACGCCGGCGCCGTAGCGCAGGTTCACCTTGTACTTCGCGATCTCGGTCGTCCCACGCGCCGAGGACCGCTTCGCGCGTGCCGGCGGCGAACGACATCGGACTGCGCAGCGGCAGCACCGACGGCTCCGCCATCACGTACTTGCCCTTCTGGTACTTGTAGATCGTGTCCGCGGCGTGGTGTTCGGCTTCCAGCAGCACGTGCGATTCGCCGAGCTCGGCGGCGTGCGCCGCGGCGGAGAGCCCGATCGGGCCCGGAGCCGACGATCGCGATCTTGAACGATGCGTCATGCCTGGCATCCGGGTGCGGCTCTAGAGTCCTACGCTGCCGCGGAAATTGCGAAGCGCCGTCTGGAACTGCGCGGGGCTGTAGCGCTCGTCGTTGGCGACCGCCGCCTGCAGCTGCGCGAGGCCGCCGTTGACGTCGCGCGCGGACTTGAGCGACGCCGCGCTGGTACATGAAGTTGGCCACGCTGCCGATCGCCATCGTCGCCTGCTCGGCGCCCGCGTAGTCGCGGAATTGCCCGTTCAATCCGTCGTTGATGAGCCCGGATAGCACCGCGCGCATGTCGGCCTCGGTGATCGTGCGCTTGTCGAGTCGCCGCGATCAACGTTGCCATCTCGCCCTTCAGCGTCTTGCGCCTGCGCTAGCGCGTCGCCGCCGCCGCCGACCGCCTGCTGCAGTCGTGTCATCGTCGCCGCAATGCGTGTCGCCGAGCGGCGGATCGACGACGTGCGCGATCTGCCGCACCATCAGCATCGACGAATCGTTGAGGCGCACGCTGCCCGGTCCGAGGCCGGCGACCCGCGGCGCCCAGCGACTGTCGCTCATCGGATGATGGCAGGCGTGGCAGTCGAACAGCACGAGCTCGGGGAAGAGCCCGTCGCGACCGCGCTTCGGATCGACGAGCACGTCCATCATTTCGGACACGACCAGTGCCTGACCGATCGCCCACACCTTGACGCCGTCCCACATCCGCTTGCGCTTCTCCCAGTCGGTATCCGGCTTGAAATGCGCGGGCTCGACCGCGGTGAACGTGTCGAGCTCGAATGCCATCCGCGGATGTCCCGCGCCCATCATCCGGTGCGTGACAAAGCGATCGGCGTTGCCGAAGTGGCACGACAGGCAAAGCTTCGCGCGCGCGCGACCGGATCGTCGGTCGGATACAGCCCCGCCTTCAGGTTGTCGGCATGCGTGGCGCCGTCCTGCACGTGCGATTCGAGCCAGCGCCCGGCAGGACCATGACACGCCTCGCACGACACGCCGTCGTCGAACTTGAATCGCTCGCCGCGCAGCGCAACCGGCACGTTGTGCGCGTGGCAGTCGAGGCAGAGCTTTTCCTCGCTGGGCGGCTTCGCGAGACCGAGGTTGCGCGCGATGCGCAGCGACTGGTCGTTGAAGAGCACCTGGTACGCGCGCGCATGCTTGTCGACGCGCGACCACGTGACGTACTCGGTCTGCAGCACGTTCGAATCCTTGATCGGCTGCACGGAGCCGTGGCACAGGCTGTTCGCGCAGTTGACGACCCCCATGCTCTTGTCGCGGCGTGGTAAGGCAGCGTCACCGGCGCGTTCGGCGCGGTCGTCTGCGCAAGCGCGGTGCCGATGACCGCGACGACAAAGCCGACGACGGCGAGCGCAACTGCGACGGCTCGATCGATGGGTCGGATTGGGCGTCTCATGGCGCTCCTCATGGCTTCGTCGCGGCGGACGCTGCTCTCCGCTGTCGCGCGCGCAGGCACGAAGTCCTGCATCCGGACTTCATCGGTCACCGTCCACACGGTGCCGTCGGGCCGCCGATAGAACTTCTTCATCTCGTTCCCGTTGAAGGGCCGCGAGCCGATGCGGCCGAACACCGCGATCTGGCCGCCGGTTTCGTCGACGGCGCGGTCGCGGTCGAGGCCTTTCGACAGCGCGAGCGCCGGCGTGGCCGTGTCGCGCCAGGCGATCAGCTGCGGCTTGGGATCCGGCGAGAAGCCGTAGAACTTCGGCTGGATCTCGGGTGAGGTGAGCTGCAGCACCTTGAGGCCGTTGGCGCCGTCGGCGACATAGGCGAACAGCGATGCGTTGGTCGTGCCGACGATCACGTCGCGCGCATCGTTGAGCTTGCCGTCGGCGGTGTAGGTCTGATAGAGCTTCGGCGACTTCGGGCCGCTCGACGTCGATGATCGCGAGCCCCTCCTTGCCGGCCGCCACGTACGCGAACGTGCGCGCGACGTAGATCGCGGTTGCGCGTCGGCCAGCGGAATGCGCGCGGTGCCGACGTGTCGCGGCCGCGTCGGATCGGTGACGTCGACGCGTCGTGAGGCCGGCGTCGTCGGCGACGAACAGATAGCGGAACTGCAGCGCGGACGCGCGCACGCCCTTCAGCGCGACCACGGCCTCGAGCTTCGGCTGCAGCGGGTCGTCGAGATCGACGACGACGAGGCCCGCGTCGGCGGCGATGTAGGCGTAACGGCCGCCCAGCACGATGTGGCGCGCGCCGTTGAGGATGCCATTCTCGTTCCACGTGACCGCGCGCGTCAGGAAGTTGTTCTGCGGGTCGCCGTCGGCCAGCGTGTTGACGTTGACGAGGATCAGGCCCTCGACCGCGTCGGTGATCGCCGCGTAGCTGTAGATCGGGTGGAACGGCTGCTCCTGATTGGTCACGCGCATCAGGTCGCCCTCGTTGCGCGTCGGCGCGATCGACTGGTTCGTCGGCAGCGCGACGCAGGTCGCGTTGGTCGACGCGAATGTGCGTATCCTGGCCCCGCGGCCGAGAACGGCGCAGTGATGATCTTCTGCGACACGCCCTTGTTGGCGATGCTGGCGGCGTCGTAGATGCGCAGTCCGCCCGCGCCTTCGGCGACGTACACGTACTCGCCGCGCATCTGCAGGCACCGCGCGGCGCCCTTGGTGGCGTGCGTCGCGACTGTCGGCAGCCGCATGTCGCGCTGCCTGATGCTGCGCGTACCAGTCGGGATAGGCGTAGCGCTGCAGGTAGCTGCCGATCACCGCCTGCGGCTCGTCCCACTCGGTGACCTGCACCGCGGTGACCCGCTTCTCCTCGCCGACCCACGCATTGAAGCCGACGAAATTGACGAAGTTCGTTCCCTGCAGCAAGAGCTGCGCCATGATCGCGTTGTTGTCGTTGGCGCGCGACACGTGGCAGTCGGACAGGTCTTGGTCTCGGTCTTGCGCTCGGTGTGCGGATAGTGCGGCGCGAACGCCTGCGAGCTGAACCCTGACGCCGCGATCGGCGGCTGCTGGATGTAGATCCGCTCGCGGTTGATGTTGGTCGACGACAGGACCAGCGCCGAGCTCGAGCGCACGGGCGCGATCTTGAAGCCCTTCGCGTCGCCGTGCCGGCCGAGCTGGAACATGTCGTCGCGCGCGACCTGCGGATTGTAGGTCGCGAAGTTGCGCGTCTCGCCGCCCTCGTAGTGCTGGCGCTCGGTCTTGCCAGTTCGCCTGGATCGGCAGATGGCAGCCGGCGCAGCTCGTCGTCCACGACGTGTGGCAAGTCTGGCACGTGAGCTTGTCGTCGCCATGCGCGTAGCTTCGCCGGATCCACACCGGGACCCCACTGCATCGAATCACCGGTCGAGAGGAGCTTCGCGCGCGCCGCCTTGGCGTTGTACTGCGGATGCAGCGGATTGACCGAGTCCTTGACCAGCGAGATTTCCCATTCCTTGTCCGGGTCGAGCGCCGAGCGCTGAAAGAGCTTGCCGTCGCGCCACTCGAAGCGCTTGCGCCCGTCTTGCGTGCGCAGCAATGCGAGCTCGGTGCCGCCGGGATTCGAGGCGGGACCCGACGTGTACAGCGTCGGATACTTCGTTGCCGTGCCGTGGCAATCGGCGCAGTCGATCTCGATCGCCGCCGCGACTTCGCCGTAGAGTGCCCGTTGCCGTGCGCGTCCTGCCCGAAGTGACAATCGACGCAGTGCATGCCGAGGTCGAGGTGGATCGACGACAGGTGCACCGCCTTCTTGAACTTGGCCGGATCGTCGTCGGCAACGGCGTTGCCGTCCTTGTCCAGCAGCGTCCCCTTGCGATCGCGCTTGTAGACCGCGCGGAAGTTCCAGCCGTGCCCGTGATAGTCGGCGAACTGCGTGTCCTTGAGCTGCGGATTGAGCGACGAGACATTCTTCAGGAACTCGGGATCGCCCCACATTGCCGCGGATCGCCGCTTCTTCCGGGTTGCGCTCGAGGATCGCACGCTGCCTCGTCGGCTGTCGGATAGCGCTGCTTCTCCGGCCACATGAACGGCGCGTCGGATTCGTAGTCCCACATCGTGTAGCCGTAGAACGTGTTCACGAAGACGTTCGGCTGGTGCATGTGGCACACCATGCATTGCGACGACGGGATCGCGCGCGTGAACGAATGCTTGAGCGGATGCCCCGGCTCGTTTTTCGCGATCGTCGGGTCGGCGCTCTGCGATTCGCCGGTGTGGCCGAACGGCGCGTACTGCGCCGCTGTGCTTCGGATCGCGATCGTTGGCATAGACCGCGTGGCATCCCGAGCACCCGGATGAGCGATAGTCGCCCGGCTGCTCGTTGGTGCCGAGGAACCACATGTGCGGATCGTTCAGTCGCGTCTTCGTGATGTTGATCACCGGCACCGCGATGCGCAGGCCGGTGCCGGGGCCACGGTTCGACTGCCGAATGTCGGGGCGCCCCGGTTCGTCGAGCTTCTGCAGCAAGCCGGTATTGTTCGGGATTCCGATTTCCGGGAACTGCGAGTTGATCACGCGGCCGCCGCGCTCGAACACGCGGAAGATGTCGCCCGGCGGAACCGTTTCCCATGGCGGCAGCGGATAGAGCTTCGGCAGGATGCCCTTGCCCGTCATGAACGGCGTCGGCGCAATGGGATTCACGACCGTCGCGGGCTCGCTCTTCGTTGTGTACGCCTCGCCGATGATGTAGCGCTTGAACGGCAGGATCCCGTTGTTGTACGAGGCGCCGCCCCATAGCATCGCGCTGGTCGACATCAGGCTGCGCTCGGCCGCCTGGATGATGCGCAGGTGGCAGGCGCCGCAGGATTCGCGCGCCACACGATAGTCGCCCGGGTTGACGAAGCGGACGTACTCCGGCGCCTCGCGGTTCAGCAGCGTGTAGCTGTCCGGCGGATTGGCACTCGACGGATATCGCCAGGCCGCGGGATAACGTGGCAGCACGTGCGCGCCGGTCACGGCCGTGCGATAAGCGGCGTCCTTCGGATCGGCGCCCTGCGGCCGCGTAACCTTTGCGTCGCCACCGTGGCAATCCGTGCAACCGAGGATCACGGCGGGATTGACGTGCATCGTGTCGTGATCGCCCGGTGTGTGGCAGCCCTTGCATCCTTCCGATTTTGCATGCGCGACCGCGAGCGTCTGGCGCTCCGGTGCCGGCGGGCTCGCGACATACGCACGCTCGACCGGCGCTTCACCTTCGGCAGCGGATGCCGGCGCCGGAACGAACGCAACGAGCGCAGCAATGGCAAGCATGGCCGCCAGGACCTGAACGCGCACGTCGAAATTGTTCGGTTGCGTTCGCATGATCAATAAGTCAGCAGCAGGTTGAACAGAATCGAATACTGCGTCTTGTTGCCCTCGAATGCATAGAGCTGCTTCAATCCCTGCCCGGGCACCAGCACAGCGGCCGACGCATTGAGGATGACGTTCTGCGAGAAGAGCGGACGGTACTGCACGGCGACCGATGCGTCGGTGCCGAGCGAATGACTGATCGTGCCCTGGTTGCGCAGTACGGAGAGCGAGGACGTATTGGCGAACCACAGCTGATTGAGATTGCCGACCAGCCTCCAGCGCGGCGTGATGTCGGCGTCGGCGCCGATGCCGATCAGCGCAAGTCCGGGATTCGTGAAATTCGCCTGACCCTGGTCCTTCGACGAGCGCAGCGCGGCGAGCACGCCGTTGCGGCCCGGAAAGCGCGACGCCGCCGCCGCCGATCAGCGGGACTGCCTGCCGGATCCAGTAACTCGTGTCGGCGCCGGCGATCGCAGGATTCTCGAAGATCGCATCGAAGCCGGTCGATTTGCCGTCGAACGGATTGGAGTCGCCGCTCTGGAAGAGCGCCGGTGCCGCGCACGCGCAGCCAATCGAAATCGCGCGAGACCTCGGCGACCGCGTACATCGCCCCGACGTCGACCTTCTGCTGCGCGAGCGGATCGTGGCTGACGGATCCAAATACGCCCCATAGCGATGCCGTCAGGTTCCAGACGCCGAAGTGACCGTCGCCGTTGAGGCCAGCGTACGCGACCTGGTAGTCATGCGGCAGCATGTCGCCCATCGCCGCCGGCCGCACCTGGAAGCCGTTCTTGTCGTAATACGCCGCGGCGCTCTCGCGGTTGTCGTCGTAGATGACCGTCCCCTGCAGCGTGAAGCCCGGAACGAACGTGTCCTGCCGGTAGAGGTTGGCGAGGAAGATGTTCTCGTTGCGCAGCGGCTTGTCGATGTCGTTGAGGCCGCTGTTGGTGTCCTTTTCGAGGCGGCGAAACCATCCGAGGTTGTATTGATAGCGGTTGTTGTCGCGCGTGCCGAAGAGCCGTATGCCCAGCGGCTGGTCGATGAAAAGGAGACCGCGGAAGTCGACGGTGATCGGCTGGATGCCGACGCGGACGCTGTCGAAGTCGTAGCGGAGCGATGCGATGTGATATTCGTAGTCGACGAACAGCTCCTGCACGCGCGAGCTGGCTGTCGTTGCGCGTCGTGCCCTTGCGCGGGTCGACGTTGATGCCGCGGACTTCGCCGATGTCGCGTGCGGTTGAAATTGAGCACCGGGACGAAGCGGAACTCGATCTCGGGCGGGCTTGAACGTCGTGTCGCCCTTGATGAGCGACATCCCGAGGATAAGGTTCTCGACGAACTGCGACTGCCTGTTGCGGCCGAACTGGTCGTTCGACTGCGGGCGATCCGTCGATTGCGCGCCGATCGCGGTCGGCACCTGCCGCCATTCGAGCAGCGTGTCGATCACGAGGTTGAGCGCGACGAACCAGTCCTCGCCGAAGACCGGGCGGTCGCCCTTCAGCGTGTTCGGGTTGTACGGGTCGTACCAGCGGTTCTGCGTCGAGACCGAGCTCATCGGTCAGTCGCCAGCGGTCGGGCACCGGAATCGTTTCGCGCGGCAGCAGCGCTTCGGGCGGCGGCACCTGCTTCGGATCGATCTCGGGAATGATCGGCTTCGAGCGGCCGGCCCATCGGCTGCCGCTGGAAGATCGGTCTCAGGCGCCGACGTATCCGGCGCCGCGCGCGGGCGTGCGCTGCGGCGCCGGGCTCGCCGCCGAGTGCATCGACGGAGAAATTCGGATTCGGCTTGCCGACGATCTGATTGATCCACCCCGTGCGGCCGTCGACAAGGCGAATGCGATACCACGTTCCTCGCCGCTGGTCCGCTTCCAGCAGGGCGCTCTGCTGCAACTGCGCGATCACCGCGGCATTCGGCGTCGGGCTCGGCGTAAACACTGACGCGGCGGCCGCCAGCATCTGCACGGCGAAGCGACCGTCCACCGTTTCCGGCGCGGCTGGGGGCGCCGCTTGGACAGCTCTAGGCGCGGAGCGCGCAGGCGCTTGCGCAAGCGACGGGCATCGAAACGGCGGCGGCGTACATCAGCGCGAGAGCTGCCGCGAGACGCGAGAACATCCGCCTTCAGATGCCGGCGCAGACATTCTGCTCGCTGCTGCCGTTGAACGGCGATTGCGGACAGTTCACGTAACGCAGCCGCGTGCCGATCCCCTGCGGCACGATTGTCGTCGGCGCGCATCGGCTGCGGCGCGTTCGCGATCACGTTGCCGAGCGTCGCGCCCGCGTTGGCGAGCCCGAGGAAGCTCACCATGTCGTCCTGGTCGATGCCGTCGCCCGAGACGCCGATCGCACCGACGAGCTGACCGTTGCGATAGATCGGCACGCTCCCCGGCGAAGATCTGGATGCCGTTCGGCAATTGCGTGAGACCCGGTGCAGCCGGTTCCGTTGTCGCCGCGGCAAGCGAAGCGACGAGCTTGTTTGCGACGAGATCGAGCTGCAGTCCGTCGTTGAACGGGCTCCAGATCGTGATCGGCAGCGCGAGCGGCCCGTTGGCAGTCCCGAAGATGCCATCCGGAAAGTACGGCCGCGCGAGATTGCCGATCGCGCGGTTGCTGTACGCGATGCCGTTCGCGAGCGCCGTCGGATCGTTCGAGGAAAGCGCGCGTCGCGGTCACGTACGCGGAGATCGACGACGTTGTCGGCGGCGTGGTCGGATAGGTTGCCGGCGGGCAGCGACGACAGCAGCGCCGCCGCGTTCGGATTCGTGAAGAACGCCGCCGATGCGCGCCTTCTGCACCGCGACGTCGGTTCCGAACACCGGCGCGTCGGGCGTGCGAACAGTCCCAGCACGACGCCGTTCGTGTCGACGACGGTCGACCGTCACCTGCGCCGCCGAGCCCAGCGGCCGCCGTATCTGCGCGCGCGCGCGGTTCGCGATATCGCAAGCGCGCTCTTCAGCATCTGCGTGACTTCGACTTGCGTGAGCTTGCCGTCGGTGCCTGGACATCGGCGGATAGCGAACGGCATTCGCCGCATCGACGAGCGTGTACGCCCCCGTTCCGGCGAACGCGGGATTCGCATCCGGCCGATATCCCGACGCGGGCGTTCCGAACGCGACGCCGGCGACGATCGGATTGCCGCCGTAGCCCGCGACGTTGACGAGCGCGCCCGCGGTGCCGTCGATCGACGCAAACGGCGGCGCGCTCGCGGGGTTGCTCTTGATCGATTCGCTGTCGACGTAGCGCAGCGTGCGGCCGTCGACGGTGATCTGGTTCGCGCGGCGATCGGCGGGCGCCGCGAAGCCGAACGTGCCCGCCACCGCGATCAGCTCGTCGACGTCGGTGTCGGAGTTGATGATGTCGAGATCGATCGTGTAGATCCCGTCCGCCATGACGCCGATACCGCCGACGACGGTGCCGTTCTTGTAGAGCGGCAGACCGCCCGGATCGGCGGCGAGCCCGAGCGGCGCGCGCTTCGGGCCGATCGTGCCGGCCGTCGCTTGCCGATTGACGTCCGAGCACGACAACTGGCTGAACTGCACGCCGGACAGCGGCCCCGACGGCTGATTCGCTTCGCCCGGGTTGAAGTTCTGCTGGATGATCTGGCTCGCCGTGCGCGTCGAGAACGCGTTGCCCTCGGACGACAGGTACGCGCCGGTCACCGCCTTCGAGATCGCCGCAAGCTCGCTCGGCAAGATGTTGAGTGCCTTCGAGGCCGCCGGTGACGCCGCTGCCCGACGTGATCGTGAACGTCGCGAGCGCACCGTTCATCCTGAACACCGCAAGCACGTTGCCGACGCGATCGACGACGGCGATCGTCGCCTTCGCCCCCTGCGCACCGGCTTCGGCCACCGCTTGCGCGATCACCTGCTGCACGTCGGCGACCGTCAGCGCGGTCGGGCTGGCCGCTTCGCACGCACCGCCGCAGCCGCCGGAACCGCTGCCTCCTCCGCCACCGCCGCAGCCCGTGACGATGAGCGCGAACGCAATGCCCGCAGCCGGCGCGATCGTCCGGCGCGACATCATCGGCGCGCCGTCCGGTCACGCGATCCTTCGCGTGCGCGCTCGCGCTTCGCGCTCGGCGTCCGCGCTCATGCCCATCGGCGGATGACCGGGAAGATGGAAACCGTGGCACGCGATGCAGGTCGATTCCACCTTGTTCGCCACCGGCTCCGCGCCCGCGTGACACTTGCGGCACGTCTCGATCGACGGCATCGCGACATCCGCCGAAGTCTTCGATGTCGCGACCTTGTCGTGGCATTCATCGCACTTGTACGTGCGGTGCTTTTCGTGATCGAAGCGCGATTTCGGCAAATAGCGTCGTCGCGACGTGCACTTGGCGACGTCGAAGGTGAAGTTGCCCGGCTTGCCCTTCGGCACCGGTTTTCGCACGACCTCGTGACAGACGATGCAGACGCGCGCCTCGAAGAGATCCTGCGCGACCCTGTCGGCCTTCGCGCGCGCCAATGCCGAGCGCCCGCTGTCGCTGCTCCTCGGTGATCGCTGCCGGCCGCCGGCTTGGGAATCGCGCGCCGGATATCGCCGGTGTCGATCGTGTCGACGGCAACCGCGTTGAGGACGATGCTTGCGTAGAATTCCTGCATCGTCGTCATCACGTCGTCGACGGAGCCGTGCGGGACCTGGCGCGTCGTTACCGCCGGCTCGAACTCGAGCGTGTGGCATTCGATGCAGTGCGTCTTCATCACGACGGGCTCGAACGACTTGCCGCTCGCGTCGGGCACATGACAGCTGCGGCAGGTGAGCGTAACGCGTCCCTTGGCGCCGCGAATGCTCTGCTTCAGATGCGCATCGTGCGGGAACTTGAGATGCGAATTCTCGACGACGGGCGCCTTGTCGCTCTGCACGACGCGCACGACGTCGTCGTTGCCAGGACCTCGCCACAGGCTCAGCTTGAAGTCAGGATGCGCACGGGCGAAATCGGACGCGTCGGCGAGCTTCGTGTCCGGAACGCGCCGCTTGAGATCGCGATGGCAGTCGGCGCACAACCCGACGTCGGTGCGCACGAGGCCTTCGTCGCCTTTGTGGTCGGCGTGGCACGACGCGCAGCGCGTCCCGCCGAAAAGCTCCGCCTCGAGCTTCGCCGTCGGCGCGTGACCCGGGATCTTCTGATGGCATCCGAGGCACGTCCGGTCGCGCACGCGGACGAACGGCAGCTCGTGGCACTTGCTGCAATCGTGGCCGAATCCTTCGTGCCCCGACGCGAGCGGTCCGGGCTTCCACGACTGGTCGGGCGTGATCGCGAGCCGCGAGGTCATCGCGCGTAGCGTGCGGCATCGACGCGTTGATGATCGGAATGGCGAGGAACAGCAGCAGCACGATCAGCGCGAGCAACCACGACGGCGCGCGCTTCGCGAGACCGGTCGCCGCGAGCGACAGGCGCGACCGGTTTCTGATCTCGGCGAGGTCGTCGGCCAGCGGCCGCAGAAGCTCGATCGCGATCGCGAGATCGGCGCCCGCGGGCGGCGTCTCGACCGTCAGCACGTACGGGCCGACTTCGACCCGCGTTCCGGGTGCCAGCATCGCTTCGGGATCCGGGCGACCGTCGACGAGCAACGTGGCGGACCCGACGGCGGAAAGTCGAATGACGCGTTCCGACCGATAGATCGTCGCGTGCTCGAGCGCGACGCGCGCATCGGGAAGATGCACGGCGCATTTCGTTGCGCGTCCGACAGCGAACGAATCGCCTTCGATCGTACGCGCGGCACGCACCGCCTGCCCCTTGCGATTGCGGGTGACCGAGATGATGACGAGTTTCATTCGGCGATCACCAGTAATAGAACACGCTGACGATGTGGGCCGTGAGCGCCGCGATCAGCGCGATCGTCAGCGGAACATGCACGTACAGCCAGACGTCGATGCGCGCCTTCAACTTGACCGCGCGGCGCGCCCGGTTGACGAGCTCCTGCTTTCGCACCATCAGCGCATAGACCTGCTGATTGACGCGGGCGTCGTTGGCGCGCAGCGTCTTGCCGACAGCCTGCAGCCCGACGACGGCGGCGGCTGTCGGGACATTCGCGGTCGCGCCCGGAAAGCTGCGCGCGAAAGCCGCCGCCGATCCGCGTTCCCTGCGCGGCGGCAAGGACGAGCTGGTTGACGGCATCGGGAAGCGACAACGCGAGCGCTCGCATCTGGCGGTCGAGGTCCGCGATCTTCAGCAGCAGCGATTCCTGCGTGTCGTCGCCGAGCGACGTCGGTGATGCCGCGCGGATACCGCAGATACGCATACACGCCGTAGAAGCCGGAAACAATCACGGCCACCATGAGGGCATACGCAAGCGTGTGAACGTTCCAGCCGATCTCAAAACCGGCGTGCAACGTCACGATGACGAGCAGGCTCGTGCCGAGATACACGTGCGCCGATAGCCAGCCCAGCAGCGTGCCCGAGGTCGAGCTGTACCGGCGCTTGCGCACGCCGAACCACGTGAGCCAGACGACCAGCAGCGCGCCGATCGTCCCCAGCGTATAACCTAACGCGCTGCCGCCGTAGTGACCATGGGGCGAGCGGTCAAGCGCATACGCGACGATGGCCGCAATAACGACGACAATGGCAATTTTCGCCCAGCGATACTTGGCATACGCCAGCAGCGATTGATGTCGCACGTCCGCTCCCCGCGACCGTTGTACGACTTTAGGGGCGAGTGTAACTGTCGAAGCCCGATTTAAGAACCCCGTCCAATCCGCTTGCCGCTACCGCCCTTCCACCGCCCTTCCACCGCGGGAACCCGCTTGCTATGATCTTGCGCTTCAATGGGATGTGTCTTTCAAGCAGCGAAGCAATGACTACACGGTCGCAGCCGTTCGCGCGAGCGGCGGCATGATCGACGCTGGCACCCGCTATCGGCGGTGTAGCAGCGCCGCGCCGTGCTGAGTGCTGCGGCTCGTACTCGCCGGGACATGCTGCGGTCGGCAATCGCCGGGACGGGCCTTGCGCTGTCCTTGCTCGTCGCTCCCCTTCCGTCAGCCGCGCAAGCGACGAGCCGCACAGCCGCACCGGCTGCAGAACCGAGGCAAGCTGTCGTCAACGAATACGCGGGCGCCGCCGCCTGCGGCTCCTGTCACGCCGCTCAATACGAGGCCTGGTCGCGTTCGCATCATCGCCAGGCCATGCAGGTCGCCGATTCGAAGTCCGTCCTGGGGGATTTCCGCAACGCGAAGTTTGCCTACGCGGGCACGACGTCGGTCTTCTCGATGCGCGATGGCAAGTATTACGTCCGCACCGACGGGCCGGACGGCAAGCTCGCGGATTTCGAGATCAAGTACACGTTCGGCGTCGCGCCGCTGCAGCAGTACCTGATCGAACTTCCCGGCGGAAGACTGCAGGCGCTCGGAATTGCCTGGGATTCGCGTCCGAAGGCGCAGGGTGGACAGCGCTGGTTTCACCTCTATCCGGGTCAGAATCTGCGCGCCGGCGATCCATTGCACTGGACGGGCGTCAACCAGAACTGGAATTTCATGTGCGCCGAGTGCCACTCGACTCGGCTCGCAAAGAACTTCGATACCAAGAGCGGCCAGTTCGGCACGACATGGGCGGAGATCGACGTCGCCTGCGAAGCCTGCCACGGTCCGGGCGCCGATCATGTGGCGAAGGCACGCGGCAGCGCGTATTCGGCGGCGGACAACGGCTTTGCTCTCGCGCTGAACGAGCGCAAGGGCGTTACCTGGGTGCCGGTGGCTGCGACCGGCAACGCCCAGCGCAGCACGCCGCGCACGTCATCGCGCGAGATCGACATGTGCGCGCGCTGCCACGCCCGCGCCGCCCGCATCTCGGATGACTACGTTCACGGCAAGCCGCCGCAAGATACGCATCGCCTGGCCACGCTGAACGAGGGACTCTACTGGAACGACGGCCAGATCCGTGACGAGGTTTACGAGTGGGGGTCGTTCGTTCAGAGCAGGATGTCCGCTGCGGGCGTCACCTGCTCCGACTGCCACGAACCTCATTCGCAGGCGCTGCGGCGTCCTGGAAACGATGTGTGCGCGCAATGCCACCAGCCGAATAAGTACGACGCCGCTTCGCACACGCACCACCGGCCGGGCACGCCGGGCGCGGCGTGCATTTCCTGCCACATGCCGACGAAGACGTACATGCAGATCGATGTCCGTCACGATCATTCGCTGCGGATCCCACGCCCCGACCTCTCGGTGAAGCTCGGCACGCCGAACGCATGCAATGCATGTCATGCGAAAAAGACGCCGCAGTGGGCCGCCGACGTCATTCGCGGCTGGACCGGTCGTGCGCCAACCGGTTACCAGACCTTCGCCGAGGCGTTGCAGGCGGGAACGATCGAAGCAGCCGGCGCCCGTGGCGCCTTGATGACGATCATCGACAATCCGGCGCAGCCGGCGCTCGTGCGCGCGAGTGCCATCGAGCGCCTCGGGCGAATGCCTGCGGCGTCGTCGCTGCCGTCGCTGACGCGCGCCATCAACGATCCCGACCCGCAGGTGCGGCTTGCGGCGGTCGAGGCGATTGGCGCTGTCGACGTTGCGACGCGTGTCCGCTATCTGCCGAGAATGCTGAGCGACCCCGTGCGCGGTGTAAGGATAGAGGCGGCGCGTGCGCTTGCCGGGCAGCCGGAAGCGCAGATTCCCGCGGCTAACCGAGACGCCTTCGCGAAGGCGCTTGGCGAGTATATCGCCGTGCAAACCTACAACGCGGACCGGCCCGAGGGCCGGATGAACCTCGGGAATCTCTATGCGACGCGCGGCGATGCCGAGCGCGCCGCCGCCGAATTCCGCAAGGCGCTCGAAATCGATCCCACCTCGGTGGAAACATACGTCAACCTGGCGGATCTCTATCGCGCGCGACGGGACGAAGCGAAAGCGGAAGCCGTCCTGCGCGAGGGAATCGCGAAATCGCCGCGCTCGGCCGCGCTGCATTACGCGCTCGGCCTCACCTTCGTGCGCGCAAAACGCTCCGCCGACAGCTTGCGCGAGCTCGGCGAAGCCGCGAAGCTCGCGCCCGACAACGCGCGATTCGCGTATGTCTATGCCGTCGCGCTCAATGACGCCGGGCACGCCAAGGAGGCGCTGCTAGTGCTGAAGGGAGCGATCAAGGCGCATCCCAACGACCGTGACCTGCTGTTCGGGCTCGCCCATTATTCCGCTGCAGCGGGAGATCGCGACGCAGCGGTGGGCTATGCGAACACGCTCACCGAGCTCGATCCGGAAAACAGTACGTACGCGCAGCTCGCGGCCACGCTCGCGCGAGGCCGCTGACGGGCGTCAATCCCTCGTCGCCCTCGTGGGCAACGGGCGACCTTGACCCGGCGCAAGGTCGGCGCACGCGCCTCCGCTATAATCGCCGGGCCTTTCGAGCCCCCATCCACCCACGCCGCGATGCTTCGGCGCCCCTTTCCATCGCCTGCGGTGCCCGTCCATGCTGGAAGTCCACGATCTTGCCGCGCGGCGCGGTCATGCGCGACTGTTCGACGGCCTCTCGTTCTCGGTCGAAGCGAGTCATGCGCTGGTCGTTACCGGAGCCAACGGAACGGGGAAAACGACGTTGCTGCGCATGCTCGCCGGATTGACGCTCCCGGCTGCTGGAGAAATCCGCTGGGATGGAAAGCCGATCGCCCCATTCGATCACGCGTTGCGCGCTTCGATGGCGTTTGTGGGCCATGCGCCGGCGCTGAAAGACGAGCTCACCACCGAGGAGAATCTCCGCGTTCTTGTGGCCCTGGCCGGCGAGACGGTGTCGGAGGCCGCGATTGCCAGCGCGCTCGACACCGTTTCACTCGCGTCGCGGCGCGCATTGCCGGCGCGCGTCCTTTCGCAGGGACAACGGCGGCGCGTCGGCCTTGCACGTCTCTCGCTTCTGGCGCGGCCGCTGTGGATATTGGACGAACCGGCGACTGCGCTCGATGCGGCGGGTACCGGAATGTTGGCGCAGATGATTGCCGCGCATCTCGATCGCGGCGGCCTTGCCGTCGCGGCCACCCACGCGCCGCTCGGCTTGCCGCCGGCGCAGGTCGAATCGATCGCCCTCGGATGATGGCAACAATTCCCAGCGCGCAGAGCGCACCGGTTCGCGCCGACACGGCGGGCGCGGTGCTCCCCGGCCTGCGCTGGGCGCTCGCACGCGATATCAAGCTCGCGCTGCGCTCGCGCGCGGAACTTGCGGTGCAACTCCTGTTCTACGTGATCGTGGTCACGCTCTTCCCGCTCGCAACAACGCCCGAGCGCACGCTGCTTTCTGCGATGGGACCCGGCGTCCTGTGGGTTGCCGCGCTGCTCGCCTCCTTGTTGTCGTTGCCGCGTCTTTTCGCCGCCGATTACGCGGACGGCACGCTCGAGCAGATCGCGCTGTCGCCATCCCCGCTGGAAGCGCTCGTTGCCGGAAAGGTTCTTGCGCATTGGCTGACGACCGGCCTTCCGATCGTGCTGCTCGCGCCGCTCCTCGGCGTTCAATACGCGATGGATGGCGAATCGCTTGCGGTGCTGTCGATCGCGCTCCTGCTCGGCACACCCATCCTGTCGCTGCTGGGCGCGATCGGCGCGGCGCTCACGCTCGGCCTGCGCGCGGGCGGCAGCCTGTTGGCCCTCCTCGTTCTGCCGCTGTATGTTCCGGTGCTGATCTTCGGAACCGGCGCCGTCGAAGCCTTGCGAGCGGGACTCGCCGTCGGCGCGAACCTGTCGCTGCTCGCCGCGGGGCTCATCGTCGCCGTCGTCGGCGCGCCGTTTGCTTGCGCGGCGGCCGTCCGCGTCGCACTCGATTGACGGCAATCCATCGAGCGCCATGCACTGGTACCGCTACTCGTCGCCCGCATCGTTCTATCCGATCGCCGGAGCGATGATCCCGTGGTTCGCGTGGGCAGCGGCGATCCTCACGGTGATCGGCCTTGTCATCGGCTTGTCGATTGCGCCGACCGACTTCCAGCAGGGCGATTCGTACCGGATCATCTTCATCCACGTGCCTGCGGCGTGGATGTCGATGTTCCTCTATCTCGTGATGGCGTTCTGGAGCGCGCTGGCGCTGGGCTTCAACACGCGTTTGTCCGCGATGATGGCGCAGTCGCTTGCTCCCACCGGCGCGCTGATGACGTTCATTGCGCTGTGGACGGGCTCGCTCTGGGGCCGTCCCACGTGGGGAACGTACTGGGCGTGGGATGCGCGGATGACCTCCGAGCTGATCCTGCTCTTCCTCTATCTCGGCGTCATCGCGCTGCGCAACGCGATCGACGAGCCGCGCCGGGCCGATCGCGCCTGCGCCATCTTGTCGATCGTCGGTGCGATCAACGTGCCGATCATCTACTATTCGGTGAAATGGTGGAACACGCTGCACCAGGGTGCTTCGGTGCGTCCGGGCGAGTCGAAGATGGCGACGATCATGCTGATGGGGATGCTCATCATGTCGTTCGCGGCATGGTTCTATGCGATCGCCGTCGTGCTCGCGCGCGTTCGCGTGATCATCATCGAGCGGGAACGCGGCAGCGCATGGATCGCCGAGACCTTGAGGACGGAATCATGACGGAATTCTTCGCCATGGGCGGCTACGCATTCTACGTATGGGGCGCGTATGGCATTACCGCCCTCGTGGTGATTGCGGAAGTCCTGTCGGTCCGGGCGCGCCGTCGCGCGGCGCTCAGTGAAGCACGGCTCACCGCGACGGCGGAGGCGACGCGATGAAGGCGCGGCACCGGCGTTTTCTGTGGATCGGCGCCGGCGTCACGCTGCTCGGCGTCGCGGCCGCGCTCGTGCTGAGTGCGTTCCAGTCGAACCTCGTGTTCTTTTTCACGCCATCGCAGATCGCGGCGAACGAGGCTCCGCACGGCCGCGCGTTCCGCATCGGCGGCATGGTGGTGGAAAAGAGCCTGAAGCGCGACGCCGACGGGCTTACAGTCCACTTCGAGGTCACCGACACCGCGAAGTCTGTCCCCGTCGTCTACAAGGGCATCCTGCCGGATCTCTTCAAGGAAGGGAAAGGTGTGGTCGCGCAGGGCAAGCTCGAGGGCGACGGCTCGTTCCATGCGACCGAAGTGCTGGCAAAGCATGACGAGAATTACATGCCGCCAGCCGCGGCGGATGCCGTAAACAAGGCGCGCGCGGGCGATGTGGCGGAGCGGACGGCGCGAACGCTGAAACCTTGACTGCAAAGGCCCATCCATGATTCCAGAGCTCGGTCATCTTGCGTTGATCCTCGCGTTGCTGCTGGCGCTGGTCCAGGGGACGCTGCCGCTCGTTGGCGCCGCCCGGCGCGTACCGGCTTGGGTGGCGCTTGCGCGGCCCGCGCGCAAGGGCAGTTCATGTTCATCGCGGCGGCCTGGGGGTGCCTCGCCTACTCGTTCATCACCAGCGATTTCTCTGTGCTGAACGTCGCCACCAATTCCAATTCGCAGCTGCCGCTCCACTACCGTTTCGCCGCGACCTGGGGCTCGCACGAAGGCTCGATGATGTTGTGGGTCTTGATGCTCTCGGTATGGACGTTCGCGGTCTCGCTTCGCAGCCGGCACCTGCCCGACGAGATGGTCGCGCGCGTGATCGGCGTGATGGGTCTCGTCAGTGCGGGGTTCCTGCTGTTCATGCTCGCGACGTCGAATCCGTTCGAACGCCTGTTTCCCGTTCCTCCCGACGGCCGCGACCTGAACCCGCTGCTGCAGGACCCGGGCATGGTCATGCATCCGCCGATGCTCTACATGGGCTATGTCGGTTTCTCGGTCGCGTTCGCGTTCGCGATCGCCGCGCTGCTCGGCGGCCGCCTCGACGCGACATGGGCGCGCTGGTCGCGTCCGTGGACGACGCTCGCGTGGAGCTTCCTGACGATCGGCATCATGATCGGCAGCTGGTGGGCGTACTACACGCTCGGCTGGGGCGGCTGGTGGTTCTGGGACCCGGTCGAGAACGCATCGTTCATGCCGTGGCTCGTCGGAACGGCGCTGCTGCACTCGCTTGCGGTGACTGAAAAGCGCGGCACGTTCCGGAACTGGACGGTGCTGCTTGCGATCTGCGCGTTCTCGCTGTCGCTGATCGGGACGTTCCTCGTGCGCTCCGGCGTGCTGACGTCGGTGCACGCGTTCGCGACGGATCCGCGGCGCGGTGTATTCATCCTCGCGTTCCTCGTCGTCGTGATCGGAGGCTCGCTCGTCCTTTATGCGTTGCGCGCGCCACGCGTCGGCATCGGCGGCCGCTTCGCGCTCGTCTCGCGCGAGACGGCGCTGCTCGCGAACAACGTGCTGCTGCTCGCGGCAGCCGGCTCGGTTCTTCTTGGCACGCTCTATCCGCTCTTTCTGGACGCATTGAATCTCGGCAAGCTCTCGGTCGGCCCGCCGTACTTCGACACGGTGTTCGTGCCGTTGATGACGCCGCTCGCGTTCCTGATGGGGGTCGGTCCTCTCGCGCGCTGGAAGCAGGCGTCAATACCCGATCTTGCGCGGCGGCTGCGCTGGGCGTTCGGCGTCAGCGTCGCCACCGCGCTCGTCGCGCCGTTTGCGGCCGGCGAATGGAAGCCAGGCGTTGCGTTCGGCCTTGCGCTGGCGTTCTGGATCGTCGCCGCGACGATCGTCAGCATTCGCGACCGGATGAGCGGCCCGCGCAGCGGTTCCGGCGCGCAGTTGCGGCGCCAGCCGCGCAGCTACTGGGGAATGGTCACGGCGCATCTCGGCATCGCGGTGTGCATCGTCGGCATCACGATGGTCAAGGGGTACGAGGCCGAGCGCGACGTCAAGCTCAATGTCGGCGACACCGTCACGGTGGCCGGATACGTCTTCCGCTTCGATGGCGTGACGCCGCAGCGCGGCCCGAATTATCAGGCGACCGCGCGGCGCGGTCGCGGTGAGCCGCAACGGCACGTTCATCGAGAATCTCTATCCCGAGAAGCGCTCGTACAACGCGGGCGGCATGCCGATGACCAACGCGGCGATCGACAGTGGCCCCTTGGGCGATCTTTACGTGTCGATGGGTGAGCCGGTCGACAACGGCGCGTGGATCATTCGCGTCTATTCGAAGCCCTTCATAACCTGGGTGTGGTTCGGGTTCATCATGATGGCTGTGCGGTGGATTCCTCGCGCTGTCGGATCGTCGCTACCGCACCGCCATCGAGCGCGACGCTGCGCTCCCGCGCGGCACCGCGCCCGCGCGCTAGGAACCCGGGCAATGAACCGCCGCCTGCTGATCCCGCTCGCCGTGTTTGTCGTGCTGGCGGGGTTTCTCTTCGCAGGGCTCTGGCGCGACCCGCGCGAGGTGCCTTCGCCTCTGATCGGAAAGCCGGCACCAACTTTTGCGCTCGCCCAGTTGCACGCGCCCCAGCAGACGCTCGGCACGACCGACATGAAGGGCAAGGTATGGCTCCTCAACGTCTGGGCTTCATGGTGCGTATCCTGCCGCGTCGAGCATCCGCTGCTCGTAGCGCTTGCCAGCAAGAACATCGTGCCCATCATCGGGCTCGACTACAAGGACGAGCCGGCGGCCGGTGCGCGCTGGCTCGCCGATAACGGCGATCCGTACACGGCGTCCGTGATGGACCGCGACGGGCGCGTCGGTATCGACTTTGGCGTCTATGGCGCGCCGGAAACGTTCCTGATCGACAAGGCGGGAATCATTCGCTACAAGCAGATCGGCCCGATCACCAAGGAAGCGCTGGAGAAAACGATCTTTCCTCTGATAGAAACGTTGCAGAAATCCTGATGCGCGGCGCGTCCTTCGTCCTGCCCGCGTCGTTCGTTCTTTGCGTGTTGTTCGCGCCGGGCGCCATCGCCGCCGAAGGCGTGCCGACCGAGATGGACCCGGTCAAGGCGGCGCGCGCTGTCAAACTGGCGGACAAGCTTCGCTGCCTCGTCTGCCAGAACCAGACGATTGCCGATTCAAACGCCGAGCTCGCGAACGACTTGCGTAGCCAGATTCGCGAGCAGATCGCCGCAGGCAGGACCGACGACGAGATCCTTGCCTACATGGTGCAGCGCTATGGCGACTTCGTGCTGTACCAGCCCCCCTTCAAGATGACGACGGTTCTCCTGTGGACGGGCCCCGCGCTGCTTGTCATCGGCGGCGCGTTCGTCCTTGTGCGCAATTTGCGCCGCCGGCAGGTTGGCGAGACACCGCTGTCCGACGACGAGCGGCTACGCGCCCGGCGCCTGCTCGAAGGCGACGACGGAGAGGCCAAGACGTGAGCATCTTCGTTGGCATCGCCGTCGCGATGGTGGCCGCCGCTCTCGCTTGGATCCTCGTGCCGCTGCTGCGCGGCAGGACCGGGGCGGGCGTCACGGGCGAAGCGTCGAATGTCGCGGTGCTGCGCGACCAGTTGCATGAGCTCGAGACCGATCTTCGCAATGGCACGATATCGCGCGAGAACTACGACCTCGCCCGCCAGGATCTCGAACGGCGGGCGCTCGAGGAATCGAACAACCCCGCGCGTACCGTCGCGTCGATGCCGTCGCGCGCAGGCGCGCTGACGGCCGCCATTGTTGCCGGCGCGCTGCCGATCGCTGCGATGCTGATCTATGTCGCGCTCGGTAACTTCGATGCGTTCTCGAGCGGCGCGACCGCCGGCCGGCATGACGTCTCGCCCGAACAGATCGCGAAAATGATCAAGGAACTCGAGGGGCGCCTCGAGAAGGATCCCGGGAATGCAGAAGGCTGGAGCATCCTCGCGCGTACCTATTACCAGCTCAACCGGTTTTCCGAGGCGACGCGCGCATACGAGCATGCAACCGCGCTTCTTCCCGACGACGCGCAGCTGCTCGCCGACTATGCCGATGCCCTCGCCGCCGCGCAGGGCGGAACGTTGCAAGGCAAGCCGCTCGAACTCGTCACGCGCGCGCTTGCCGCCGATCCGACGCAGTGGAAAGCGCTCGCGCTTGCCGGCACCGAAGCATTCGATCGCAAGGATTACGCGCAGGCGGTGATCTATTGGGAGCGCATGAAGGCATCGGTGCCGCCCGCTTCGAAGATCGCTCAATCAGTCGACGCAAGCATCGCGGAAGCGCGCGAACTGGGCGGCCTTAAGGCAACAACATCGGCAACGACAGCGGCGGCGCCGGCGCCTCCGGCCATGGCAAAGGTCCCGGCCGCAGCAGCCGCGTCGACTCCAGCGAAGGCACCCGTTGCCAGTGGGTCAGGAGGCACCGTCGCCGGGACGGTGACGCTCGCGCCAGCGCTTGCGGCAAGCGTGTCACCCAATGACGTTGTGTTCATTTTCGCGCGGCCGGTACAGGGCCCGCGAATGCCGCTCGCGATCATCAGAAAGCAGGTCCGCGATCTTCCCATCGCGTTCACGCTGGACGACTCGATGTCGATGTCGCCGGCGACGACGCTGTCCAGCGCCGGTGAAGTGATCGTGGGAGCCCGCGTATCCCGCTCCGGGCAAGCAATACCGCAAAGCGGCGATGTCGAAGGCTTTTCGCCGCCGGTGAAGGTCGGCGCCCGCGGTGTCGCGGTCGTCATAGAGAAGGCGATTCCGTAGAGTTGTCGGACTGACGCGCTCGTGGTCCCGCGGCGACGCCCGGCCGGCTCACAATGCGTCGAATTCGCGCTCTTGTCGCTCGTGTAAAGCGACCGCATCCGCACCAACGTTGACATCAATCAAGCCGGTCTCCCGCTGACGACGGCACTATCACGGTGCACTGCCGATTTTCAGACAGCGGTCGCGCTGCGTCAGGGGGTATGGTATGAATCACGACTTCGCCCGCGCCGTCGCGCACGTCATTTGCATGGTTAGCTGCGCGGGATTGGCAGTCGCGGGCACACTCGCGTCCGCCCAGGCGCAAAAGACTGCGGCCGCGAAATCCTCGGTATTCGACGCGTCGGCCTGCCTCGCCTGCCACACGCCGATCAAGGCGTTGCACGACAGCGGCAAGCATAAGAATCTCGGCTGCAACGCGTGCCACGACGGCACGTCCGAGCACCTCGCAAATTCGTCGCAGCGACCGTCCACGAAGACCGATCTCGCGACCTGCGGCGGCTGCCACCAGAACCAGTACCAATCGTATGCGCAGATGGACTGGCGGCGCACCGCGCGCTCCGAAAAGAAGCAGGCGACCGGCCCTGCGCCCGACCCGGCATACGACCTGCTGTTGACGCCGCACGGATTCACGCGCGAGCACAATCAGCCGCGTTCGCACACATTCGCGCTGCTCGACCAATACGTTGTCGACCGTGCGTTCGGCGGACGCTTCGGCACGAAAGACGGCTGGCGCTACCTCGCGGGTAGCGGCGACTTTAGCGTGATGGATGTGGTCATCGACCAGTATCCGGACAACACCGACCAGAAGATGTTCAAGCCCGGCACGGCCGCCGCGGCGAATCCGGTCTGCCTTTCGTGCAAGACGCAGGATCACATCCTCGAATGGGCGTACATGGGCGACCCCGCCCCGAACGCGAAATGGAGCCGTACGTCAAAGGTCGTCGAGCTCGCGAAGGCCTCGAATCACGCGTTGAACTGCATCTTCTGCCACGATCCCCACGCGGCGAAGCCGCGGATCGTCCGCGACGCGCTCATCGACGTTGTAACGCGCACCGAGTTCCCAACGCTTTACTCGCAGGACGCCCGCAAGACGAAGGTCGACGTCGTCGACATGGGGATGCGCGGCTATACGCGCAAGATCGGCCTGCTTGAGCGTTACGACGGCAAGCTGCAGTGCGGACAGTGCCACGTCGAGTACAACTGCAACCCGGGCTTCAACCCCAATACGGGCGAGGCCATCACGATGGCCGACAAGCGGACCAACTTCTTCCCCTTCGTCGGGCCGGCGGACATCCTGAAGACCTATGACATCATCCAGTTTCGCGACTTCCGCAACCAGTTCACCGGCGCCGCACTGTGGAAGGCACAGCACCCCGATGTCGAAACCTACTATGGCTCGAAACACGAAAAGGCCGGCGTCGACTGCGCGGCGTGCCACATGCCGAAGGTCAAGGACCAGAAGACGGGCAAATTCTATACGTCGCACTGGCAGACCAATCCGAAGAACTACCTGAAGGAGACGTGTCTCCAGTGCCACTCGCAGTGGAACGAAACGCAGGCGAAGTACATCATCGAGTCGATGGCCTCGCATTACCAGGGCAAGGTGCGCAACGCCGAGTTCTGGCTCGCGCAATTGATCGCGAAATTCGGGCAAGCGCAGCTCGTGGGTGTCAGCGAGGACGCGCTCAAGGCAGCCCGCGCGAAGCACGGCGATGCGCACGCCAATTGGGAGTGGTGGACGGCTGTCAACGGCGCATCGTTCCACAATCTCGACCTCGCGAAGGAGTCGCTCGCGAAATCCGTGGTGGCGTCGCAGGACGGCATCAAGATCCTCGATGACGCCATCAAGGCGAAACAGACGCCGCTGGCCGCGGGACCAACCCCCGGGCCGGCCGCGGCGCCCAAGTAACCCGCGCGCCTTCATTCTTCAGAGGCGAGGCAACGGCCTCGCCTTTTTCTTCTCCATCCGGCCATAATTAGATAGAAGTGGCAGCCGCGCGCCTTTCGTCCGCGCGCGAACCAAACGTGGCGCTATCGACTTCCTTGTTGATCATCCTGGCGATCGCCGCGGCGATGGCTGGCCTCGCCTTCGCGCCCCGGTTCCGTGCCCGACGTGACGGATCCTCTTCCGAACGTGGGCGCACCTCCGCGGCCCCGACAAGCCTGGTGCTTGGTGCCGCGCTGTGTGGCATAGGAGTGATGGCGATCGGCTTCCTCTTTTATTTCGGCGATAGCGGCGAGCCCGACGCGAGCGCGATCGCGTCCGGCGCGACGCCGCCACCGTTCGCACGCGCCGAGCTCGTCCGTCACCTCCAACGTAGCCCGCGCGACGGCCGGGGCTGGGTGCTACTCGCGCGAATGGATTTCGAGGCCGACCGATTCGCCGACGCCGCAGGCGCTTACGAGCGAGCGCTCGCGACCGACGCGAAGGTGGCGCGTGATCCGACGATCTGGTGCGAATACGCCGATGCCTTGGGCATGACACAGGGCGGCTCGCTCGCCGGCAAGCCGCGAGAACTCGTGATGAGCGCGCTCGCGCTGAACCCTACGCATCCGAAATCGCTGGAGATGGCAGGCAGCGCCGCAATCGAGGCTGGCGAATACGCATCGGCCGTGCACTACTGGCGGCAACTCCTTCCACAGCTCGCGGAGAGCTCACGAGAGCGTCTCGAACTCGCTGCGGCGATTGCGCGCGCCGAAGAACATGTTGCTGCGACGGGCGCGCAAGCAGGCGCAGCCGGCGTTGCGAGGTAGCCGGAGAATGAGCGGATGGACCGATGTCGACGTTGTGGTTCTGGGTGCCGGGGTCTCCGGCCTCGTCGCGGCGTTCGGACTCAAGGAACGCGGCGCGAAGGTCGAATTGCTGGAGGCGGCGCCGCGTGCCGGCGGCGTCATCGGTACGCGCCATCGCAATGGGGCACTGGTCGAGCACGGCCCCAACAGCACGCTCGACACGTCACCGTTGATCAACGAGCTGCTGGACCGGCTCGGCATTCGCGGCGAGCGCATCGCGACCACTGCCGTCGCCGCCACGCGCTTCATCGTGCGCGGAGGCAAGCTTGTCGCGTTGCCGACGACGCCGGGCGCATTCGTCACGACACCGGCGTTCTCGCTCCGTGCGAAGTTGCGCCTGCTCCGCGAACCGTTCATTGATGCCGCCCCCGCCGGGGCCGAGGAATCGATTGCCGCGTTTGTACGTCGCCGCCTGGGCGACGAATTCCTCGATTACGCGATAGACCCCTTCGTGTCGGGCGTCTATGCGGGCGATCCCGAACGGATCTCGGTCTCTGCGGCGTTCCCGCGGCTCCACGCGCTCGAGCAGAAATATGGCAGCCTCATCAAGGGTCAGATTCTGGGCAGGCGCGAGCGCGGCCAATCCGCCGACAAGGCGAAGAACATGGCGGGCAGTTTTTCGTTCCGTCATGGCATGCAGACGCTGACCGACGCCCTCACGGATGCGGTCGGTCGTATCGAAACCGGCGTCCAGGTGCGCCGCATCGAGCGCGGTGCGGACGGCAACTGGACCGTCGCCGGCGCCCGCGGCGGCGATCCCGTGCTTCGTACTGCCAAAGCGATCGTGCTCGCCTTGCCCGCGCACGAATCCGCGAAGCTGTTGCGTGAACTCTGGCCGCCGGCGACGAAGGGTCTCGGCGCCATCGAATATGCTCCCGTAGCGAGTGTCGCCTCCGCGTATCGTCGGGACAATATCAGCCATTCGCTCGCGGGATTCGGCTTTCTGGTGCCGAAGAAGGAATCGCGTCGCATCCTGGGCTCGCTTTTTCGAGCAGCATGTTCCCGGGCCGCGCACCGGAGGGGATCGTTCTGCTGACGACGTTCGTCGGCGGGATGCGCAATCCGGATTTGCCGTCAAAGCCTGTGGGCGCGCTGGCGACGCTGGTACATGAGGAGCTGATCACACTGGTCGGCGCAACGAACCCGCCGATCTGGGTAGACATCACGCGCTCGCCAAGCGCGATTCCGCAGTACAACCTCGGCCATGCGGACAGACTGCGCCCGCTCGAGGACGCCGAACGCACGTACCCGGGACTCTTCGTTTGCGGCAGCTACCGCGGCGGCGTGTCGGTCGGTGATTGCATCAAATCGGCACACGGTGTTGCCGACGCGGCGACCCGCTTCCTGGTGGGCGTTCGACCGCGCTAAGCTGACTAGAGTCCCCTACCGCAGTTCCAGCACAAATCGAACGATGCCGGCGAGTCCTCGCCGCATGCTGCGCAGTGCTGCGTTGCCTCGCCGGCGTCGGCCTCGATCCGCGCCAGCAGCACCGCGGCGCGCTCGCGATCCTGCTCACGCTCGAGCCACACCTGAGGCTGGCCAACCTCCGGCGACACCTCGCCGACGATGCTCGATGCGTGCTCGTTGAAGACATGGGCGCGGATGCCGGCCTGCTTCAGCCGGTCGGCAAGCAGATAGGCGTCGTACCGATTGCTCGCCGTGTAGAAACGGATCATCCGCTCACGTTACCTTCCGGCCGCCACGCAAGCAACACGCCGACGAGCTGCCTCAACGCCGTTCCGAGCGCGGTTGCGCGCACTGCATCCCAACGATACGGCGGCGCCTCGTCCATGTAGCACGCCTGCGCGATCTCGAGTTGCAGCGCATGCACGCCACGCGCGGGCTGTCCGTAGTGACGCGTCACGTAGCCGCCCTTGAAGCGGCCATTGACGACATGGGTAAACCCTGTGGCGTCGCCGAGCACCTTAGCGACCCGCGCCTCGAGCCCAGGCGCGCAGCTCGCGCCGCTCGCTGTGCCGAGGTTCAAATCCGGCAATCGGCCCGAGAAAAAGCGCGGTACGCGGGAGCGGATCGAATGGCCATCGAGCAATATCGCGTAGCCGTGCAATCGATGCACGCGCTCGATTTCGGCCGCAAGCGCACTGTGATAGGGATCGAAAAATTGTGCGCGCCGCGCGGCAACGACGTTTGTCGCCGGTTCCTTCCCTTCCGTCCAGATCAGCTCGTTGGCAAAGGTCCGGGTGGGGCAGAGCTCGGTCACATCGGCGCCGGGATAGAGCGATGCTCCCTTCGGATCGCGATTCAAGTCGACGACATAGCGTGAATGGCTTGCGACGACGAGCGTTGCGCCCGTGTCGCCGGCGAATTCGTAGAGCTTGTCGACGTGCCAATCGGTGTCGGGCAGCGGACGCGCGGATGGCGTCAGGCTCGTTGCGAGCGCCGCCGGCACGAAGGTTCCCGCGTGCGGCACGTCGATCACGAGCGGTGAATCGCCGCGCGAGATGTCGTAAAGGTTCATCGATCCACCCATCGAATGACAGCCCCGGCGCGAACGATGCCGGCGCACGGGTTTCCGCCGATCGCGTACGCAAGCTCTGCCGGTTCTGCGATGTCCCAAAGAGCGAGATCGGCGCGCTGCCCGGGCGCGATCGTCCCGCGATCCGGCAGACCAAGAGCGCGCGCTGCGTTTTTCGTCACTCCGGCGAGCGCCTCCTCCGGCGTGAGGCGAAACAGCGTGCACGCAAAATTCAGCATCAGCACGAGCGAGATCACTGGTGAGGTGCCCGGATTGCAGTCGGTCGCGACGGCGATCGGAACGCCCTGTTCGCGGAGCTTTGCGATCGGCGGCATCCGCGTTTCGCGAAGGACGTGAAAGGCGCCGGGCAGCATCACTGCAACCGAGCCCGCGCGCGCGAGCGCCGTCACGCCCGTCTCGCTCGTATATTCGAGGTGATCGACCGACAACGCGCCGAATTCGGCGGCCAGCGCGGCGCCCCCCGTATCGGACAGCTGGTCGGCGTGCAGCTTGACCGGCAGTCGATGCGCGCGTGCCGCCTCGAATACGCGCCGCGTTTGCGCGGGCGTGAAAGCAATGCTCTCGCAGAACGCATCGACGGCGTCGGCGAGACCCTCGCGCGCGGCGGTCGGGATCATCTCGCGGCAGACGAGGTCGACGTAGTCATCGGTGCGGCCCGCGTATTCGGGCGGCACGGCGTGCGCGGCAAGCAGGGTCGTGCGAACATCGACGCCGACAGCGGCGGCAAGCGAGCGCGCCGCCTGCAGAATCTTGCGCTCGTTGGCCATGTCGAGACCGTAGCCGGACTTGATCTCGACCGTCGTTACGCCCTCCTTCGCGAGCGCGGCAAGACGCGGGAGGCTCTGCGCGACAAGATCATCGCTCGATGCCGCGCGCGTGTCGCGAACGGTCGCTGCAATGCCGCCACCGGCCTTCGCAATTTGCTCGTACGTGCGGCCTTCGAGACGCGCCGCGAATTCGTTCGCGCGGTTGCCCGCGTAAACGAGATGCGTGTGGCAGTCGACGAGCCCGGGCGTGAGCCAACGCCCGCCCGCATCGAGCGTTTGCACGTCGCCGAGATCATGCGGCAAATCGCGCATCGTCCCAGCCCATGCAATGCGGCCCTTCTTCACGCCGACGGCGCCATCGCGGATTGCGCCGTATGGCGTTTCGCCCAGCATCGTCGCAAGATGGGCGTTCACGACGACGAGATCGAGCGCGGCGGCCGTCATCCTGATACTCCAACGGCGTTCATTCCCGCAATGGCCTTGCGATAGCGGACAAACACTTCGTCTTCGTGCGGATGCCGGCCCTCGCGGACCCTCCAGCTTCCTGCGACCATGACGTCGCGCACCGGGCGCCGGCACGGGCCGAAAATGGCCGCATCAAGGATTGCGTTACGTGGTGCGTCGGCAAGTGCGGTATCGTCGACGTCGAGCACGATCAGGTCAGCGCGAGTCCCTGCGGCGATTACACCAACCGGGTGCGCCACCGCCGCACCGCCGCCACGCGCCGTGTGGACGTAGAGCGATTGGCCGACCGATGCAACGTCGCCGGCAAAAATGTTGCGCTCGCCGATCGCCAGTCGCTGCGACCACTCGAGCTGGCGCAATTCCGCGAAGGGATCGACGATCGTGTTCGAATCGCTGCCGATGCCGAATGCGCCGCCGGCAGTGACGTAGGTGCGACCGGGAAACGTGCCATCTCCGAGATCGGCCTCTGTCGTCGGCGCAAGCCCGGCGATCGCGCCGCTCGCCGCGAGCCGTGCCGTTTCCCGTTCCGTCATGTGCGTCGCATGAACGGTGCACCAACGGCCATCGACACCGGCGTGATCGAGCAGCCACTCGATCGGGCGCGCGCCCAACGACGCGATACAGTCGGCGACTTCGCGCGACTGCTCGGCGGCATGGATGTGAATCGGTGCACCGTTCGGGGCGAGCGCCACGATTGCTTGGAGCTCTTCCGGCGTGACCGCGCGCAGGCTGTGCGGCGCCACGCCCAGCACGGTGTCCTGCGCAGCAGCGTCGCGCGCAAGCGACGCAACGAGATGCGCAAACGAATCGATCGTGTGCACGAACCGCCGCTGGCCAGCTTTGGGTGGCGCCCCCCCGAATCCTCCATGCGCGTAGAACACCGGCAGCAAGGTCAACGCGATGCCGGCGCCGGCCGCTGCGGCGATGATCCGTCGCGCGAGCTCGGCGGGATCGGCATAGAGATGGCCCTGCGGATCGTGATGCACGTAATGAAATTCGGCGACCGTCGTATAGCCTGCCTTCAGCATCTCGACGTACGCCTGGGCGGCAATCGCTTCGAATGCGTCGGCATCAATCCCGTCGAGAAATGCATACATCGCCTGCCGCCACGTCCAGAAACTGTCGCCGTCGGCGCTTCTGCCGCCCGTGCGCCCGGCGAGCGCACGCTGGAACGCGTGCGAGTGCAGGTTCGACATGCCGGGGACGAGCGGTCCCGCCGCACGTTCCGCGCCTTCCGGACTCGCATTGGCGCTCACGCGGGAAATATCGCCGCCGGCACCGATTTCGATCAACACGTCGTCGGCCCAACCCGCGGGCAACAACGCAGCGTGCGCGAACAGCTTCAAGGCACGGGCTCGATCACCGAAACAATCGCCACGGCGCCGGCAGAGAGCGGATTGATCGCCAGCGCGCCTCCCGCCGCCCCGTCCTCGTCCTCGAATACGATCGTGTCATCGAGCGCAACGGCAACAGGAGGGTGACCTGGGACGAGACATTCGATCGGGCCGCCTGTCGCGTGACAGATGCGCCAGCGCGCGGGAGCGATACGCTCGGCGGCGTCGCGAACGACGACGATGCGTCCCGCAACACGTCCCCTCCGCAGCATCAGGTTGAAATCGCGGACCGGGCCGTCGACGAGAGCACAGGAGATTCCGTCATCGCCGCTGAATGCATACGGCTCGTATGGCGCGCGCAATTCGACGGCGTGCGCATCACCCGAGAGGAGCATGCCCGCCCCCGACAGCAGCACGAGAATGCGATCCACGCCGGGAAACCGCGAGAACGGGCCGTCGGCAGCGACGTCGGCGAAGCTCACGCGCCAGTCGAACGTCGAGAGCGTCGAGTCCGATGGATGCACGGCGATTTGCGTGGTCTGGCCGCCGCCATCCTTCCACGGCATCCGGACATAATCAGCAGGTTTCAGCAGTCGATGCATCGCGCGGACGATTGTAGAGGCAATGCGGGACAGCGCCAACCATCGCGGCCGGACAATCCGGTGCATTTCTTATAGACTCGCCAATCCGGAAACGGAACGCCCATGAGCACGACCACGCCAAGCGGTCCCCTGCTGGTCGATTACCTCAACGGTCCCGACGTAGCGGCGCTCGCACTGACCGACGACGAGATCCTGACCGCGGTCGAGGCCGGCATCGCGGCGCAAGGTCGCGGCGAGACGGTGATCGAGCCCCGGATGCATCTCGCGCCCGATGCGTCGTTCAACGGTCATTTCAACGTGCTCCGCGGTTACGTCGCGCCGATGGCGCTCGCGGGGGTCAAGATCGTCGGCGATTTCATCGATAACTGGCGGCTCGGACTTCCCTCGGAAATGGGCCTGCTCAACTTGTTCGACCCGCGCACGGGACGCCCGGTTGCGATCATCGACGCCGCCGGCCTCACCGACATGCGTACCGGTGCCGTCACGGCGATCGGAGCGAAGTATCTTGCCCGCAAAGATAGCCGTGTGCTGGGGCACATCGGCGCGAGGGGTACGGCGTACTGGAACGTTCGCCTCCTCGACCGCCTGTTCCGATTCGACGAAATCCGTGTCCACTCGCGCCGACCCGAAAGTCGCGACGCGTTCGCGGCGCGGCTTTCCGCCGACCTTGGCAAGCCGATCGTTGCAACCGACGACTGGGAATCCTGTGTTCGCGGCGCCGACATCGTCGTCGAGGCATCGAGGCTGGCAGCGCCGGAACCGATGCTCAAGACGGCATGGCTCCGCCGCGGCGCGTTCGTCGTACCCTACGGCACGATGAGCGCGGTCGAGCTCTCGCTTACCGACATCATGGACAAGATCGTCGTCGACGACTGGGGACAATGCAGGGCCGGTCAATTCGGCAGCCTCCGCGCGCATGTCATTGCTGGAAAGCTGACGGAAGCAACGCTTCATGCAGAGCTCGGCGAAATCGTCGCAGGCCCAAAGAAGGGACGCGAAAACGACAGCGAAACAATCCTGCTGTGGCATCGCGGGCTTTCGACGTCCGACATCGCGCTCGGTGCGGCCATGCTCGACAAGGCGAAGCGGATGGGCATCGGCCAAAAGCTCCGCTATGCATGACGCAGAGCCGCGCACGGTGGCTCCGCGATGATCGCCAATGCGCGCATGTACGCGATCGATGCCACGAGCGCCGCGGCATGGCGGGTCGTCCTCGAATGGGTCGCTAGAAGCGCCGGCGTTCCCTTCGATGTCATCGATTATCCGGCGCCGCAGCCGCTGGCCGAGTTGTGGAAACGGAGCGATCTCGGGTGCGCGTTCATGTGCGGATACCCGTTCGCGACAAGCGCGCCGCGGCCGACGCTGCTCGCGGCACCGGTGCCGAGCCCCGCTACCTATGATGGCAGGCCGGTGTACTGGACGGATCTGGTCGTTGCAGCGAGCGCGCCGATCACGGATCTGAAAGATGCGTTCGGCAAGCGCTTCGCGTGGACGACGGAGGATTCGCAGTCGGGCTGGCAGGCGCCACGATTGCTGCTCGCGGCTCATGCGAAGCACCGCGGCAAGCCACTTTTCAGCGCCTCGATCGGACCGCTCGTCACGCCGCGCAACGTAGCGCTTGCGATTGCCGAGGGGCGTGCCGACATGGGTCCGCTCGACAGCTATGCGCACGAGCTCCTCCGCCGCCACGAGCCCGCGCTCGCGGCCGGGCTGCGCGTGATCGCGCGCACACCAGCCACGCCCATCCCGCCACTCGTCGGAGCACCAGGAATGAATTCGTCTGTGGCCGTGCGCGTCCGCGATGCGCTCTTTGCCGTTGCAAGTGCGCACGAAATTGCATTCGCCCGCGATTCGCTGCTGCTTTCGGGATTCGCGGCGGTCGCGCCGGAGGCCTACGACGCCCTTGTCGCGGATGCGCGCCGTGCCGATGCGCTTGGCTATCCCCGCATCGCGTGAATCCATGTCGAAGCGCGTGGATTGACACGCCTCGCCTTCGCGTCAAGAATGCGGCGTTTCGCCCGTTTCCCGCCGACGTTGCCCCGGAGAACCCAATGAAAGCGATCCGCACGACCCGCCTGCTTGCCGCCGCGGCCTCTGCCCTTCTTCTCGCCGCCACGCCGGCGCTTGCGCAGGTCAAGGTGGGCTCGAAGAATTTCACCGAGCAGTTCATCGTCGCCGAGCTCTACGCGCAGGCACTCGAAGCGGCCGGCATCAAAGTCGAGCGCAAGATCAATCTCGGCGGTACGCTGATAGCGCACAAGGCGCTCGAGGAAAAGCAGATTGACCTCTATCCCGAGTACACGGGGACGATGCTGCTGGCGGTGCTCAAGGCCGAGCCGATGACCGATCGCAAGGCCGTCTACGACAAGGTCAAGGCCGAATACGCGGCAAAGGGCCTTGTGGTGCTGAACGAGGCGATGAACAACGGTTACGACATGGTCGTTCGCCCCGAAACCGCAGCGCAGTACAAGCTCGAAACACTGTCCGATCTGGCGAAAGTCTCGAAGGAATTGAAGCTCGGCGCCGGCCCTGAATTCCGCGACCGCAAGGACGGCCTGCCCGGACTCAAGGCCAAGTACGGGATGGAGTTCAAGGAAGATCTGCAGCTCGCGATCGGGCTTCGTTACCAGGCGCTTGCTAACAAGCAGATCGACGTCGTCAACGGTTATTCGACCGACGGCATGATCAGCGCGATGAAGCTGAAGCGCCTGAAGGACGACAAGGGACTCTGGCCGCCCTACCTCCTCGTGCCCGTCGTGCGCAAGGACGCACTCGATGCAAACCCGAAGATCGCGGACGTCCTGAACCAGGTGAGCGCGCAGCTTACCGAAGCGAACATGGCGGAGATGAACTACAAGGTCGACGGCGAGAAAATGGAGCCGAAGGACGTCGCGCGCGATTTCCTGAAGGCCAAGGGCATCGTCAAGTAGACGCGACCGTGACGGGAAGCCCGGCGATGCGGAACGTCACGCTGGGCACTGGACGTGTCGGGATCGCGGACGCCGTCGCGGTCTCCCGCAACCGCGCGCCGGTCGCTGTTCCTGCGGAGGTCATTCGACGGCTCGATCACGCGCGCGCGGTCGTCGATCGTGCGGCCACCGGAGACGTGCCCGTCTACGGGCTCAATTCTGCGCTCGGCGCCAACACCGGCGCGCCGCTCGCCCCGGAAGAACAGCAGCGCTATCAGATATCGGCGGTTCGCGCGCGTGCCGTGGGCGTCGGGACTCCATTGCCGGAAGACCGTGTCCGCGCCGCGATGTTCGCGCGCGCGGCGGGCATGGCGCAAGCGGGTTCAGGAGTCTCCGTTAGTGTATTCCGCGCGCTCGTCGACGCCCTGAATCGAGGATTTTTTCCCTGTGTCCCGGGCTGGGGATCCATCGGCGTCGCGGACCTTCCGCAAATGTCGCACATCGCCCTCGCGCTGATCGGGGAAGGCGAGGCACACGTCGACGGCAAGCGCGTCGCCAGCGCGCAAGCGCTCGCGGCGGCTGGCCTCGCGCCGGTCCTGCTCGCAGCCAAGGATGGCCTTGCGCTCATCAGCTCGAATGCGGTCACCGTGGGTCACGCGTGCCTCGTGCTCACCGATCTTGCACGCACACTCGCGATGCACGACGAAGTGATCGCGCTGTCCTGCGAAGGATTCCGTGCGAACCTGTCGCCGTTCGTCCCGCAGGTGCAGAGCGCGCGGCCCGCGCCGGGCCAGGCTGAAGCGGCGGCACGGTTGCTCGCGGCACTCGATCGCAGTGGACTCGCAGCGCCCGATGCGGCGCGTCGTGTCCAGGACCCGTTGTCGTTTCGCTGCGTGGCCCAGGTGCACGGCGCAGCGCATGACGCGCTCGCCCGCGCCGTGCAGCACGTCGAAATCGAGCTCAACGCCGCCGCTGACAGCCCGCTGATCGACGCGGCCGAGGCGCGTCTTCTCTCGACTGGCAATTTTTATATTCCAGGGCTCGCGCTCGCGCATGAGACGCTCGGACTTGCGGTCGCGCAGGTGGCTACCCTCCTCGTCGAGCGCTGCATCAAGCTGTTGTCGTCTTCCGCCTCTGGACTGCCGCGGCAACTCACGCGTCACGGTCCGCAGCAATCCGGATTCGCCACCACGCAGAAACCGCTGACCGCGCTCGCCGCCGAGATCCGTCACCTCGCGAACCCGGCATGTCTCGACTTTCTCCCCGTTTCGGAAGGCGTCGAGGACCATGCGACGATGGCGCCCCACTGCGTCGCCAAGCTCGACGCCATGCGCGAGCGGCTCGTCCACCTTATCGCCATCGAGTCGGTGATCGCGGCACAGGCTGTCGATTTGCGGCCGACCGACGTGCGAGACACGCTCGGTTCGGGCGCGCGTCGGATATACGAGGGCGTGCGCGCGCGCTCTGCGTTTCTCGACGACGACCGTTCGCTGGCGCCGGATTTAGCCGCTGTCGCAAATTGGATCCAATGAACTGGTTTCTGCGCAACTGGGATCAGGTCGCCATCGCGCTGTGGCAGCACATCGTGATTTCCGTCACCTCGCTTTCGATCGCCTTCGCGATATCGATTGCCGTCGGCATCGTGGCGGCGCGCAATGAACGCATATTCCGCTGGTCGCTCGGCGTGAGCGGTCTCCTTTACACGATTCCGACACTCGCATTTCTCGCGTTGCTGATTCCCATCGTTGGGCTCGGCCGCACGAACGCGATCATCTGCATGGTGGCGTTTTCGCTGATGATCATGATCCGCAACGTCGCGACCGGGCTTCGCGAAGTCCCGGCGGACGTGGTCGAGGCGGCGAAGGGAATGGGCATGAGCGCCGGCGAGATCCTGCGCCGGATCGAGCTTCCGCTCGCGCTTCCCGTCATCGTCGCCGGGCTGCGGATCGCGACCGTTACCGTGATCAGCGTCGCCGTCGTCGCCGCGTACGTGAACGCCGGCGGCCTCGGCACCCTGATCTTCAGCGGCATCAGCAACGATCACGCGCCGAAGATATGGGCTGGCGCATTGACCGCCTGCGCGCTGGCCGTCGTGGCCGATATCGGCCTTTCGCGGCTCGAGCATTGGCTGCGCCGCCGGGCAGCGTGACGATCCTCCAATGCTGCTCGTCGAAGCCTGGCAGTTCATCGTTGCGCATCCGGAGCGCTTCCTCGGCGCACTGGGGACGCATATCGCGCTGTCGGCATCGGCGCTCGGCATTGCAATCGCGATCGCGGTCCCGATCGGCGTACTGCTGTCCGGAACGCAACGCGCCGCCCAGATCGCGATTTCCGGCGCCAACATCGGGCGAACGCTGCCTTCGCTCGCCGTGCTCGCGCTCGTGATGCCGGTGCTGGGGACGGGATTCTTGCCGTCGCTGTTCGCGCTCACGTTGCTCGCGCTGCCACCGATCCTGATCAATACGTACACAGCGGTGCGGCAAGTCGAGCCCGAAGTCGTCGACGCGGCGCGCGGTATGGGAATGACCCGCAACGAAATCAGGCGCAAGGTCGAGGTGCCGCTTGCCCTTCCCGTGATCTTCGCCGGCATCCGCACGGCGGCCGTGCAGGTCATCTCCGGCGCCGTGCTGGCGGCGTACATCGGCGGCGGCGGCCTCGGCGACTTCATCACCGCCGGCATTGCTATGATGGCGTTGCCGCAGCTCTTGGTCGGCGCGATTCCGGCGACACTGCTCGCATTGGGCACCGACCGCCTGTTCGGCGCGCTTCAACACGCGATGACTCCGCGCGGCCTGCGTTCGTCATGATCGAGATCGTCGCGCTCACAAAGCGCTTTCCCGGCGCCGCGCATCCAGCGGTCGACCGGCTGACGCTCACCGTTCCGGAAGGCGAGGTCTGCGTACTTATCGGCCCCTCCGGTTGCGGCAAGACGACGACGATGCGCATCATCAACCGGATGATCGAACCCGACAGCGGCACCGTCACCGTCAACGGCCGCAATGTGATGGACGTCGACCCCGTTACGCTACGCCGCCATATCGGCTATGTGATCCAGCAGATCGGACTCTTCCCCCACTGGTCGATCGCCGACAATATCGCCACGGTGCCGAAGCTTCTCGGCTGGGACGAGAAAAGGATCGCGGCGCGTGTCGACGAGTTGCTCGCCCTGGTCGGCATGGACCCGGCGATGTATCGCAGCCGTTTTCCGCGCGAGCTTTCAGGCGGACAAAAGCAGCGCATAGGCGTGGCCCGCGCGCTTGCAGCCGACCCGCCCGTCATGCTGATGGACGAGCCGTTCGGCGCGATCGATCCGATCACGCGAACGCGCCTGCAGGACGAGTTTTTGCGGATTTTGTACTCGCTTCGGAAGACGATCGTTTTCGTGACGCACGACATCGACGAGGCAATCCGCATCGGTGATCGCATCGCGATCCTCAAAGATGGCGCGCTCGTCCAGTACGACACGCCCGAGGCGATCCTCGCGGCGCCCGCCGACGCGTTTGTCGAAGCGTTCGTCGGCGCCGATCGCGCTCTTAAGCGACTCGCGCTGATCCCGGCGTCGGACGCGATCGAGCCTGGGGCGCCGATACTGCCGGAAACCGCAGTCATCGACGGCGCGTCAAACTTGCGCGACGCGCTTGCCAGGATGCTGTCGCTCGGTGTCGAAGCGCTGGTCGTCGGCGGGCCGCACGGCAAAGCGATCGGCGTCGTTACGCTGGCCGCAATTCGCGCTCACACGAGAGCCCCCCGGCCGCCCGAACATTGACACCACCCGGCCGCGCCCCTACGCTGCCAAGGTTGCCCTTCGTTCCATTCCGGGAGATCGCTCCATGTTCAAATACACCGCCGTCGCCGCTGCTCTTTGCGCCGCTGCCTGCTCGGCCGTCGTTTCCGTCAACGCCTTTGCCCAGGACACCAAAGTAGCGATCGGCATGTCCGGCTGGACCGGGTTCGCGCCGCTGACGCTGGCGAAGGAAAGCGGCATTTTCAAGAAGAACGGGCTCGACGTGACGCTCAAGATGATCCCGCAAAAGGATCGCCATCTCGCGATCGCCTCGGGTGATGTCCAGTGCGCGGCGACGACCGTCGAGACATGGATCGTGTGGAACGCCGGAGGTGTGGCGACGAAGCAGATCTTCCAGATGGACAAGAGCTACGGCGCCGACGGCATGGCCGTGCGCAACAACGTCGCGAAGATCGCCGATCTCAAGGGCAAGACGGTCGCCGCTTCCGCTCCCGGCACCGCGCCCTATTTCACGCTGGCGTGGTTCCTAAAGAAGAACGGACTGTCGGTGAAGGACGTGACGGTGGTCAATCTCGAGCCCGCAGCGGCCGCACAGGCGTTCGTCGCCGGCCAGAACGACGCGGCGATGACGTACGAACCGTACCTGTCGAGTGTGCGCGACGCGCCACAGTCCGGCAAGATCATAGCGACCACGCTCGATTACCCGATGATCATGGACACGTTCGGCTGCACACCGAAGTTCCTCGCGGACAATCCGAAGGCGGCGCAGGCGCTCGCGAACAGCTACTTCGAGGCGGTCGACACGATCCGCAGGGAACCGGTCAAGAGCTTTGAGATCATGGGCGCGCCGACCAAGCAGTCGGGTGAGCAGTTCGCCAAGTCCGCGGCGTACCTCCGCTGGCAGGACAAGGCGGCGAACCAGAAATTCTTCGCCGGCGAGTTCCAGCAGTTCAACAAGGAGGCGGCGGATTTGCTACTCGAAGCCGGCATCATCAAGCAGACGCCAGACCTCAATACGCTCGCCGATATTCAGTTCATCAAATGAGGCAGTTCATCAAGTGACGCCGCTAAAGCCGATTCCGCCGCGGCGCCGCGCCGCGCTTGGCATCGGCTTTTTCGCGTTGTTCTTCCTCGCCTGGGCAGCCGTGACCTTCGGCGGCTTCGTGCCGAAGACCTTTCTCGCCGATCCGCTGACGATGCTGCGCGAAGGCTGGAATCTCTTCGCGCGCTATGGCTTTGCGGGGGATGTCGGCATCACCATCTGGCGCGTGCTCGGCGGGTTCGTGCTGGCGGCAATTTTTGCGGTTCCGCTCGGCGTTGCGATGGGGGCCTACAAACCCATCGAGGCGTTCTTCGAACCGTTCGTTTCGTTCGCGCGCTACCTCCCCGCTTCCGCGTTCATCCCGCTCCTGATACTGTGGGCCGGCATCGGCGAGATGCAGAAGCTTCTCGTCATCTTCATCGGTTCGTTCTTCCAGATCGTCCTCATGGTGGCGGTTACCGTCGGTGCGACACGTCGCGATCTGGTCGAGGCCGCGTACACGCTCGGCGCCGGCGCGCGCGGCGTGGTGCGCCGCGTGCTGCTCCCCTCGTCGGCGCCGGCGATCGCGGAGACGCTGCGCCTCGTTCTCGGTTGGGCGTGGACTTACGTGATCGTCGCCGAGCTGATTGGCGCGTCGTCCGGCATCGGCCACATGATCACCGACAGTCAGGCGCTGCTCAACACCGGCCAGATCATTTTCGGCATCATCGTGATCGGGGTGATCGGCCTCATCTCGGATTTCGCGTTCAAGTGGACGAACCAGCGGTTGTTCCCCTGGTCGCTTGCCTGAGTATGGCCGGGCAAGCGTGAGGGCCCATTGAGCAAGCTTGTCATCGAAGGCGTTGGTCGCACGTTTGCCGGCGTGCGCGGTGGCGCGCCGACGGTGGCGCTGCTGCCTGTTTCGCTGTCCGTTGCGGACAACGATTTCATCTCGATCCTCGGTCCCTCCGGATGCGGAAAATCCACGCTGCTGCGAATCGTCGCCGGACTCGACACGCCGACCACGGGGCAGGTGCTGCTCGACCGTACGAAGGTTACGGGACCCGGCGCGGACCGCGGGATGGTATTTCAGAGCTACACCCTGTTTCCATGGCTTACCGTCCGCCAGAACATCGCGTTCGGATTGCGCGAGAAGGGAATGCCTGCGGCGCAGCAGGATGAGATCGTCGCGCATTATCTTGAGCGGACCGGACTCGGGGGTTTCGAGAACCACTATCCGAAGATGCTCTCGGGGGGCATGCAACAGCGCACCGCGATTGCGCGCGCCCTCGCGAACGACCCCAAGATCCTGCTGCTCGACGAGCCGTTCGGCGCGCTCGACAACCAGACGCGCGCGCTGATGCAGGAGTTGCTGCTCGGAATCTGGGAAGCGGAGAAAAAGACCGTGCTCTTTGTCACCCACGACATCGAGGAAGCGATCTTTGTCGCCGGCCGGGTTGTCGTAATGTCGGCGCGACCCGGGCGGATCAAGGCGGAGCTCGGTGTGGATCTACCGCACCCCAGGCATTACACGGTGAAGACGACTCCGGAATTCTCGGCGCTTAAGGCCCGGCTGACCGAGGAGATCCGCAGCGAGGCGCTCGCGGCTGCGGCGGCTTAGCGCTCCAGCTTGATCGACGCGCCACCGCCGGCATTCGGTTAATGAAAGCCTGTCCCCGCGGTCGAGTTTGAATGCCGGCTGCGCATCAACTCTGACGATAGATTGAATTTCTGGATTCGGCCAGAAGCGGTCGCGCGCCGTAGTATCTCCTCTGCTTGTTGTTGACAGTCTCGGTTAGCCCGGCCTAGCATTTGAGCACTGTCGACAGTTGAAAAATTAATTGTCCGGAAGTGCCCGGTGAATGGAAATCCTGGCATCGGGCGGATGCCAGCATCGAAAGCGAGGATGTTGGAAAGCCGAGTCCAGTCATCGAAACCTGATCATCCCCAACCGAGGAAAGCACGCAAATGACGCTGATCCGAACCCTAACCGCATTCGCGCTCGGCATGAGCGCTGTCGGTGCGCTGGCGCAGACCGTCGTCGGCGTTAGCTGGTCGAACTTCCAGGAAGAACGCTGGAAGACCGACGAAGCGGCGATCAAGGGACAGCTCGAGAAGCTCGGCGCGAAGTACATCAGCGCCGACGCGGGAGGTTCGCCCGAGAAGCAGCTCGCCGACATCGACGGCCTGATGGCGAAGGGCGCGAAGGCGCTGATTATCCTCGCGATGGACAAGGACGCGATCCTGCCGGCGGTGACGAAGGCGTCGCGGCAGAAGATACCGGTCGTTGCTTACGACCGTCTGATCGAAGCGCCCGGCGTCTTCTACATCACGTTCGACAACGTGGAGGTCGGTCGCATGCAGGCACGCGAAGTGTTCAAGGTCGCGCCCAGGGGCAACTACGTGTTCATCAAGGGCTCGCCGACCGATCCGAACGCGAACTTCCTGCGTGCCGGCGCGCAGGAGATCGTCGACGCAGCGGTGAAGAAGGGCGATATCAAGATCGTCGGCGACGAATACACCGACGGCTGGAAGCCTGAAGTCGCGCAAAAGAACATGGAGCAGATCATCACGAAGGCCGGCGGCAAGGTCGACGCGGTCGTCGCGGCGAACGACGGCACCGCGGGCGGTGTCGTCGCAGCGCTAACGGCGAAGGGCATCCGCGGCATTCCGGTGTCGGGCCAGGACGCGGACCATGCGGCGCTCAACCGCATCGCGCTCGGCACGCAGACCGTTTCGGTTTGGAAGGATTCGCGCGAGCTCGGCAAGGAAGCGGCCAGCGCGTCGGTCGCATTGGCTGCAGGCAAGCCGGTCGAGAAGGCAACGAAATGGAATGGCGGCGAGAAGAAGGTCGAGTTGCAATCGCGACTGCTCACTCCGGTGCCCATCACGCGCGACAACCTCGACGTCGTCGTCAAGGCCGGGTGGATCAAGAAAGACGATCTGTGCAAGAGTGTCAGCGCCGACAAGGCGCCGGCTGCATGTAAGTAGCGCGAGCGATGAATGCCGCGGTGCCGCCTCGGAACACCACCGGAGCGCCCGAGAACGCCACGGGGCCGTCGCAGGCCGCCCCCGACCTGCCGGCAGCCGAGCACGGCGGTGCGTCGGCCAGGCACGCGTCGCACCTCGTGCGTGCACTGCGGCGTGCCGGCCTCGACCTGCGGCTGCTGCTCATGGGCGTGCTGCTGGTCGGCATGGGCGTCGCATTTCACTTACTGTCGGGCGGCGTGTTCCTGTCGCCCGAGAACCTGTACAACATCGCGCAGCAGACCGCCGTGGTCGGAATCGTGTCGACGGTGATGGTGCTGGTCATTGTCGCGCGTCATATCGATCTATCGGTCGGCTCGGTCATGGGCTTCGTCGGCGTGCTGATCGCGTTCCTGATGTATACGTCGGGCTGGCCGCCGTTCGCGGCGTGTCTCGCGGGACTGATCGTCGCCATCCTCGTCTCGGTGTATCAGGGCACATTGACCGCGATGCTCGGCGTGCCGTCTTTCGTGGTCACGCTCGGTGGGCTGATGTCGTTTCGCGGCGCCGCGTTTCTCGTCGCGGACGGCAAGACGCAACCGGTTAACGACGAATTCTTCCAGCGTCTGGGCGGCGGGTACGATGGCAGCATCGGCGTCGCGGCGACCTGGGTGCTGACCGCGCTCGTCACCGCGGGACTGTTCGTTCGGATGGCGCAGCGGCGTCGCTCCCGCAGCCGCCATGAAATGCAAAACGAGCCGCTGTGGATCGACGTCGCGGTCACGGTGTTGCCGTGCGTCGTGCTGCTCGCGTTTGCGTGGGCCATGAACAGCTACCAGATCACGTCGAAGACCGAGCCGCAGGGAATTCCGATTCCGGTGCTGATCTGGGCCGCCGTCGCTTCGGTGTTGTCGTTCCTCGTGCACCGGACGCGCTTCGGGCGCTATGTATTCGCGATGGGCGGCAATCCCGACGCCGCCGAGCTGGTCGGCATTCCGGTCAAGCGCGTAACCCTGCAGTTGTTCGTGCTGCTCGCCGTCCTGGTTACGATCGCGGCGATCGTGTCGATCGCGCGACTCAATGCGGGGACCAATTCGCTTGGCACCGGGATCGAGCTCTACGTGATCGCGGCTGCCGTGATCGGCGGCACGGCACTCGCGGGCGGCACCGGGTCGATTCTCGGCTCGGCGCTCGGCGCGCTGATCATGCAGTCGCTCGACAGCGGGATGCTGCTGCTCGACGTCTCGATCGGCAAGCGGATGGTCATCATCGGCCAGGTGCTGATCGTCGCGGTGGTGTTCGACGTGCTGTATCGCAGGCGGTTCGGGGAGCGCTGATGAGCGCTATCGCCGCATCTGAGCCGCTCGTGGAGTTACGCGACATCAGGAAAGCCTTCGGCGGCATCCACGCAGTCGACGGCGTCAGCATCAATCTGTACGCCGGCGAGGTCGTCGCCGTGCTCGGCCACAACGGCGCCGGCAAGTCGACGCTGATGAAGATGCTTGCCGGCGCGTATCCGATCGATTCTGGCGAGACGCACGTCGCCGGGCAGCACGTGCACATCCGCACGCCGGCGGACGCGCAGTTGCTCGGCATCGAGACAATCTACCAGACGCTGGCGCTCGCCGACAATCTCGATTCGGTCGCGAACCTGTTCCTCGGCCGCGAGAGGCTGACGCCATGGCGCACGCTCGATGACCACTTCATGGAAGGCCAGGCACGCAAGGTTTTCCGTCGGCTCAACAAGAACTTCACCAACATCCGAGTGCCGGTACGCGGGCTGTCGGGCGGCCAGCGCCAGATCGTCGCGATCTCGCGCGCGCTGTACTTCAACGCGCGGATCCTGATCATGGACGAGCCGATGGCGGCGCTCGGGCCGGAGGAAGCGCTAATGGTCGGCGATCTGATCCATCAGCTGAAGGCCGACGGCGTCGGTATCTTTCTGATCACGCACGACATGCCGGATGTGTTCAATCTCTCGGATCGCCTAGCGGTGATGAAGAACGGAAAGCTGGTCGGCACATATCAGACCGCGGATGTGACCGAGGACGAAGTGCTCGGTATGATCATTGCCGGCAAGCGGCCGGAGGGAACGGTGGAGGTCAGACGGGAGTCGAGTTCGAAATCGGCATTTTTCACCGCGGCAAGCCCTTGATATTGGTTGCTGGGGCTGGATTTGAATCCCCGCAGCGCAAATGTGACCGGCTGCGCAGCCCGCGTTAGCCGGGCCATAGTTTGCCTGACCGGGATGTCCGCCTTGGGTGGCGGATTCAACTAGTGTGTTGCATCGACCAGTTGAATCCGCCGCCAAGAGCAGTCCTCCAAATTGGTGCTCCAAAGCGGTCGTCCACATCTCTCCCTTCCCATGACCAGGTGACGCATCTGGCAAGGGAGTAGTCATGACGCAACCGTCGAGGCTGAATACGTGAGGCTCGTCTTGAATCATTCGACAGCCGCCCGAGGCATACGAAACAAACGAAACGAAAATCGCCCAGAGATGAAGTTCTCCTGTCGCACTTGCCAACTAGACTCAACTGCAATCCGACGGCCTAACACCAGAATGGGGTCGTGATCGCGCGTTTTCTGGAGCCTCGTTAGCTATTCAGGAGTATCAGAATGAATAGAAACATGGCCACCTTCGCCCCGTACCTTATGCTTTTGTTCGCGTTCATCGGTATAGCCGATGCGTTTTATGACTCCTATGCGATCTATACCAGCCAACTGCTGTGGTGTCCCCCACCCATCGATGGCTGCAACACCGTCGCGAACAGTCCGCATGCGCACATCTTCGGCGTCCCGTTGGGGTATTTCGGGTTTATCTTTTACGTGTACATGTTCGCATTGGCGGGGCTCCTCGCATTCGACCCGTTCTCGCGCGGGTTGCGCTTGGGTGCGCTTCTGTACGCGGCGCTAGGCGTGTCCTCCTCGATATACTTCATGTACATTCAGTTCACCTTCATTCACGCTTTCTGCATTTACTGTCTGATATCCGCCGCCTTGACGATTCTTCTTCTCGTCGCCGCACTCGCGCACTTTAGAGCAACGCGCCGGTTGGTGGACATAAGTTGATCCTAAATGAGGAGTATCCCTCTGGGGGCTAACCCATCATTCGGGCGAACCGTTCGCCGGCAGCGCTTCGCTCGCCGGCTCACGGCCGCTCAATTCACTCGTTAGGTTGCGGAAGCTTCGGCCGGTGCTCTCGGTGAATCCACTTATTGCGTTTCGGGGCGCCGCGACCTACGTGGACAAGATTTTCAAGGGTGCCCAAGCCCGACGACCTGCCCGTCGAGCAGTCCTCCAAGTTCGAGTTGGTCATCAACCTCAAGACCACCAATGCGCTCGGGTTAACGGTTCCGCCGTCGCTGCTGCAGCGCGCGGACGAAGTGAGTCAGTAGCCGAAAGCATCGAGTCGATAGCGGACGTTCCATCGCGACGCGCTCCTAGTATTTCCCGCCGTTCTGCTGCCACCTCCACGCGTCGGCGCATATCGCATCGAGTCCGCGCGTCGCGCGCCACCCTAGCAGCTTCTCCGCGCGCGCGCCGTCCGCGTAATAGGCGGCGACATCGCCTGCGCGGCGCGGTGCGAGCGTGCGCGTAATTCGGCGGCCACACGCGCTCTCGAACGCAGCGACGACGTCCAGGACGGAGCGCCCGCGGCCAAGCCCGAGGTTCAGCGTGACCGCGCCGGTATTGGCGGCGAGATATCTCAGCGCCGCGACGTGGCCGGCCGCGAGATCCTGGACATGGAGGTAGTCGCGCACGCCGGTTCCGTCAGCAGTGGGCCAGTCGGTGCCAAAGATCGCGAGGTCGGAGAATTCCCCTGCGGCGATCCGGCACAGTAGCGGCACGAGATTGTTGGGCCGGCCCGAAGGCGCTTCGCCGATCAACCCCGAGGCGTGCGCGCCGGCCGGATTGAAATAGCGCAGGATGGCAATCCGCCAGTTGGGATTCGCGCCGGCGAGGTCGCGCAGAAATTCTTCGACGACGCGCTTCGTCCGGCCATAGACGCTCTGCGGGGCCAACGGAGCGTCTTCGGTCACCGGCAGGCGATCCGGCTGACCGTAAACGGTCGCCGACGAGCTGTAGACGAGCGCCGCGACGCCCGCCTCTCCCATGACTTCGGTGAGCGCGAAGGCGCCGCCCACATTGACGCCATAGTAGGTGAGCGGACGCGCCTCGGCCTCCCCGACCGCCTTCAGCCCGGCACAGTGAACAACGCCCGTGATCGGCCGGTCGTGGAACGCACGGCGCAGCGCGTCGACATCGCGGACGTCGGCCTCGATGCAGGGCACGTCGGCGCCCGTCACCGTCGCGAGCCGCGGCAGCACAGCGCGCGAGCTCGTCGAGAAGTTGTCGAGCACGACGGGTGCGTAGCCGGCTTTCGCAAGCTCGACGACGACATGCGAGCCGATATAGCCCGCGCCACCGGTGACGAGAATCGTCTCGGTCATGGGCGACGATGCTACCGTACTGGAGAGCGCAACGGGTTACGGCGCTCAAAATAGCGAAGGCCAGGCATGCTGGCCCGGCCTTCGTTCGTTGATGACGGTAGCCTTGTGGCTCTGGCATAACCTCGCAAAAACGCGAGGTTCGTCCCTACGGCAGGAGCCCTGTTACTTTGCTGCCGCCGCAGCTTCTGTCGACTCCGCGGCCGGACGATCGACAAGTTCGACCAGTGCCATCGGGGCCTTGTCACCGACGCGGAAGCCGAACTTCAGAATCCGCAAATAGCCGCCGGGGCGCGCCTTGTAACGGGGGCCGAGCTCGTCGAAGAGCTTCACGACGACGTCGCGGTCACGCAGCCGATCGAACGCCAGACGGCGATTGGCCACCGTCGGCGTCTTGGCGAGCGTGATCATCGGTTCGGCGACGCGGCGAAGCTCCTTCGCCTTCGGCAGCGTGGTCTTGATGACCTCGTGCGTCAGCAGCGAATTCGTCATGTTGCGCAGCATCGCGAGCCGATGGCTGCTCGTGCGGTTGAGTTTGCGGAGACCGTGACGGTGACGCATGGTGTTTTCCTCGGTGTCGGCGCGTTACGGCCGGTCGAGCCCGGCCGGTGGCCAGTTCTCGAGCTTCATGCCGAGCGAAAGCCCGCGCGATGCCAGCACTTCCTTGATTTCGTTCAGCGACTTGCGGCCAAGATTCGGTGTCTTCAGAAGCTCCGTTTCGGTGCGCTGGATCAGATCGCCGATGTAATAGATGTTTTCCGCCTTGAGGCAGTTCGCGGAACGAACGGTGAGCTCGAGGTCGTCGACCGGGCGCAACAGGATCGGGTCGACTTGCGGCGACGAACGCTCGGCCGCCGCCACTTCCGTTCCCTGCAGGTCGGCGAACACGCTCAACTGCTCGACCAGCACCGAAGCCGCATAACGCACAGCCTGCTCGGGCTCGACGACGCCGTTGGTCTCGATGTCCAGCACGAGCTTGTCGAGGTCGGTGCGCTGTTCGACACGCGCGCTTTCGACGGCGTAGCTCACGCGGCGAACGGGCGAGAACGACGCGTCGAGCAGGATGCTGCCGATCGTGCGGCCGCCTTCCGGCTTCGTGCGCGTGGTCGCCGGCTGGTAGCCGCGGCCCTTCTCGACCTTGATCTCCATCTCGATCTTGCCGCCCGCCGTCAAATGCGCGATCAGGTGATCGGGATTGATGATCTCGACGTCGTGGTTGCCCTCGATGTCGGCTGCCGTGACGGGGCCCTCGCCCGTTTTCGACAGCTTGAGCAGAACGTGATCGCGGTTGTGCAGCTTCAGCACCACGCCCTTCAGGTTGAGCAGGATGTCGACGACGTCTTCCTGCACGCCGTCGAGCGCCGAGTACTCGTGCAGGACGCCGGTGATCCGCACCTCGGTGGGCGCATAGCCCGGCATCGAGGACAGCAGAACGCGGCGCAGCGCGTTGCCGAGCGTGTGGCCATAGCCGCGCTCGAACGGCTCCATCACCACCTTGGCGTGGAACGGCGACGTCGACTGCACGTCGATGATGCGGGGTTTCAACAGGACATTGCTCTGCATGCGGAACCTTTAGAAGGTTTCAACAACCGATCAAGTTCGCCGACGCGGCGAACCGCGCAACCGGCTTTTCCATCCTTACATGGTCGCGGCGCTTGCGTTGCGCCGTCGGATCCACTCGTTTACTTCGAATACAGTTCGACGACCAGGCTTTCGTTGATGTCCTGACCGAACTCCGACCGGTCGGGAGCGCCTTTGAACGTGCCGGACGTCTTCTTCACGTCGACTTCGACCCAGGAAGGGAAGCCGACCTTCTCGGCGAGCTGAAGCGAATCCTGGATCCGCAGCTGGCCCTTGGCTTTCTCGGTGGCTGCGACGACATCGCCGGCCTTGACCAGCGCCGACGGAACGTTCACCACCTTGCCGTTCACCATGATCGAGCCGTGGCCGACGAGTTGCCGTGCTTCGGCGCGAGTCGAGCCCAGCCCCATCCGGTAGACGACGTTGTCGAGCCGCGACTCGAGGAGCTGCAGCAGGTTGGTGCCGGTCGAGCCTTTGCCACGCGCGGCCGCCTGAAAATACCGGCGGAACTGCCGCTCGAGGATACCGTAGGTACGACGAAGCTTCTGCTTCTCGCGCAGCTGGTTGCCGAAGTCGGACTGGCGCATGCCGGATTTCACGCCATGCTGCCCGGGCTTGGTTTCGAGCTTGCACTTGGAGTCGAGCGAACGACGCGCGCTTTTCAGGAAAAGGTCGGTGCCTTCCCGTCGCGCCAGCTTGCATTTGGGTCCAGTGTATCGAGCCACGATGCTGTCCTATAGAAATTCACGTTTCCGGTCGAAACTTGCTTCTCGTTTCGACCGAAGGTCCATTCCGTTATATCCGTCTACGTTTCGGTGGTCGGCAGCCGTTGTGCGGAATCGGCGTGACGTCCGAAATGCTGCTGATCTTGATGCCGAGCGCGTTCAGCGCGCGTACCGCGGACTCGCGGCCGGGGCCGGGGCCCTTGATCCGCACTTCGAGATTCTTCACGCCGCACTCGACCGCGACGCGTCCCGCACGCTCCGCCGCGACTTGAGCAGCGAACGGCGTCGACTTGCGCGAGCCCTTGAACCCGGCGCCGCCGGAAGTCGCCCACGACAGTGCGTTGCCCTGGCGATCGGTGATCGTGATGATCGTGTTGTTGAAGGACGCGTGAATATGCGCGATGCCTTCCGCGACGTTCTTCTTGACCTTCTTGCGGGCGCGCGCGGCGCCGGCCTTCGGTGCGGGTGCTTGTGCCATTCTTTAATCGTCCTCGACGTTACTTGGCGGCCGGCTTCGCTGCCGGTTTGCTGCTGATCCCGGCGCGCGACTTCTTCGGCCCCTTGCGGGTGCGCGCGTTGGTGCGCGTGCGCTGGCCGCGGACCGGAAGCCCCCGGCGGTGGCGAACGCCGCGATAGCAGCCGAGATCCATCAATCGCTTGATGCTCATCGTCACCGCGCGGCGGAGATCGCCTTCGACTTCGAACTTGGCCACCTGCTCGCGCAGCTTGTCCATGTCGGCGTCGGATAGATCCTTTATCTTGGCCGAGCCCTTGATGCCGGCCGCGGCGCAGATCGCCTGGGCACGCGGACGGCCGATGCCGTAGATCGCCGTCAATGCGATCTCCGCGTGCTGGTGGTTCGGAATGTTGACGCCTGCAATACGGGCCATGTCAGTTACCTGTCGAAATCGAGTCCGTTAGCCTTGCCGCTGCTTGTGGCGCGGATCCGTGCAAATGACACGCACGACGCCGTTGCGCCGGATGATCTTGCAGTTGCGGCAGATCTTTTTTACCGAAGCCAGTACTTTCATTTCCGTTCCTCTCACACATTACTTCGCGCGGAAGATGATCCGCGCCCGGGTGAGGTCGTAAGGCGTCAAATCCACCGTCACCTTGTCGCCCGGCAATATCTTGATGTAGTGCATCCGCATCTTCCCGGAGATGTGGCCAAGAACAACGTGACCGTTCTCCAGCTTTACCCGGAACGTTGCGTTCGGCAACATTTCCAGGATCTCCCCCTGCATCTGTATCGTGTCTTCCTTTGCCATTAACGAGTCGGCAGTCCGCCTTTGAAATTCGCTTTTTTCAGCAGGCTTTCGTACTGCTGCGACATCAGGTACGCCTGCACCTGCGTCATGAAGTCCATCGTCACCACGACGATGATCAGGAGCGAGGTGCCGCCGAAATAGAACGGGACGTTCTTCCAGGCGATCAGGAAATTCGGGATGAAGCAAACGACGACGAGGTAGAGCGAACCAATGAGCGTCAGGCGCAGCGTGATCTTCTCGATGTACTTCGCGGTCTGTTCGCCGGGCCGGTATCCCGGAATGAACGCGCCGCTCTTCTTCAGGTTCTCGGCCGTATCCTTCGGGTTGTATTGCAGCGCCGTATAGAAGAAGCAGAAGAAGATGATCGCCGACGCGTACAGGATCTCGTGCACTGGCTGGCCCGGCCCGAGCGTCGCCGCGAGGTCGCGCAGCCAAATCATCTGGTCGCCCTGGCCGAACCACGAAGCGAGCGTGGCCGGGAACAGGATGATCGACGACGCGAAAATCGGAGGAATCACGCCGGCCATGTTGAGTTTCAGCGGCAGATGCGAGCTTTGCCCCTGGTAGACCTTGTTGCCGACCTGGCGCTTTGCATAATTGACGAGGATCTTGCGCAGCGCGCGCTCGACGAACACGACGAATGCGGTGACGACGACGACGAGCGCGCCGATCCCCAGCACGAGCGGAATCGAGTACGCGCCCGTGCGCGCCTGCTCGAGCGTGAGCCCGATCGCATTCGGCAGACCGGCGGCGATGCCGGCGAAGATGATGAGCGAGATGCCGTTCCCGAGGCCGCGCTCGGTGATCTGCTCGCCGAGCCACATGAGGAACATCGTCCCGGTCACGAGCGTGATCGCCGTGACGAGCCGGAACGAGAGCCCCGGCGCGAGCACGAGCCCGGCCTGCTGCTCCAGCGCGACCGAGATGCCGAGCGCCTGGAACAATGCGAGCCCGAGCGTCGCGTATCGCGTGTATTGCGTGATCTTGCGGCGGCCGGCCTCGCCTTCCTTTTTCAACGCCTCCAGCGTGGGAACAACGACCGTGCAGAGCTGCATGATGATCGATGCAGAGATGTACGGCATGATCCCCAGGGCGAGGATCGAGAACCGCTGCAGCGCGCCGCCGGAAAACACGTTGAAGAGGCCGAGGATGCCGCCCTGCTGCTGGCGGAACAGCTCGTCCAATACCGACGCGTTGATGCCCGGCACCGGGATGTGCGTCCCGATCCGGTAGACGACGAGGGCGCCCAGCAGGAACCAGAGCCGCCGCTTCAGATCGGCGTACTTCGATCCTGTCTTCAGAGCCGGGTTGTTGATGGCCACTGCTTTTTCGTCCTATCGATGCGCCGCTTACGCGACGCTGCCGCCCGCAGCTTCGATCGCCGCTTTGGCGCCCTTGGTCGTGGCGATGCCGGAGAGCTTCACCGCCTTTGCAATTTCGCCGGCCTTGATCACCTTGGCCGATTTCGCCCGCGCGGGAACGAGACCTGCCGCACGCAGCGCGAGGAGATCGATGTCGGCGACCGGCACCTTCGCGAGATCCGACAACCGGATCTCGGCAACGTCGAAGCGAGCGGCCGAGACGAAACCGCGCTTCGGAAGCCGGCGCTGCAGCGGCATCTGGCCGCCTTCGAAGCCAACCTTGTGAAAGCCGCCCGAACGCGATTTCTGCCCTTTGTGGCCGCGCCCTGCCGTCTTGCCAAGGCCCGAGCCGATACCGCGACCGACGCGGCGGCGCGCTTTCTTGGCCCCGGCGGCGGGCTTGATCGTGTTCAACCGCATTTCCGTTCTCCCGTTCCTGCTCTCATCAAGCCGAAGGCTCGGTGACTTTCAAGAGATAGCCGACCTTGCCGATCATTCCGCGCGTCGACGGTGTGTCGATCACGTGCACCGAGTGGTTCGTCCACTTGAGCCCCAACCCACGCACGGTCGCGCGATGATCCTGCTTGCAGCTGTTGGTGCTCTTGACGAGCGTGACCTTGATCTTCTTGTCGGCCGCCACGATCACGCTCCCGTCAGCTGCTCGACCGTCATCCCGCGCTTGGCGGCGATCTCGGCCGGTGAATTCACGTTCTGCAACGCGTTCAACGTCGCGCGAACGAGGTTATAAGGATTCGTCGAGCCGTGACATTTGGCGAGCACGTTGGTGACGCCCACCACCTCGCACACGGCGCGCATCGGACCGCCGGCGATCACTCCGGTGCCATCCGCCGCGGGCTGCATGAACACCTTGGTGGCGCCATGGCGACCTTCGACGGCGTGGTGCACGGTGCCATTCTTGAGACTGACCTTGATCATCCGGCGGCGCGCCTCGTCCATCGCCTTCTGCACGGCGACCGGGACTTCCTTCGCCTTGCCCTTGCCCATGCCGACGCGGCCGTTGCCATCGCCGACGACGGTGAGCGCCGCGAACGCGAGAATCCGCCCGCCCTTCACCACCTTGGTGACGCGGTTGATCGCGATCATTTTTTCCTTGAGGCCGTCGCCGCGCTCGTCCTGCTGCTGTTGCCGTTGCTGCATTCGTGCCATGTCGGACCCTTGTCGTTTCGTCTGCGCCGCGTCAGAACTTGAGGCCGTGCTCGCGGGCCGCGTCGGCCAGCGCCTGCACGCGACCGTGATAGCGGAAGCCCGAGCGATCGAACGCAACTGACTCGATGCCGAGCGCCTTGGCGCGTTCGGCGATGCGCTTGCCGACCACGACCGCCGCTGCCTTGTTGCCGCCGTTTTTCACGTCCTTGCGCACTTCGGCCTCGAGCGTCGACGCGCTCGCGAGCACCTTGTCGCCCGTGGGCGCGACAATCTGCGCGTAGATATGGCAGTTCGAGCGGCTCACGACGAGACGCGTCGCACGCTGCTCGGCGATCCGCAACCGCGTCTTGCGGGAGCGGCGAAGGCGAGCTTCTGTCTTGTTCATCGGTGACCTCTATCCCAGGGCTTACTTCTTCTTTGTCTCTTTGATCACGACTCTTTCGTCGTGGTAGCGCACGCCCTTGCCCTTGTACGGCTCGGGCGGGCGATACGCGCGGATCTCGGCCGCAACCTGCCCGACCTGCTGCTTGTCGATCCCCTTGACGAGGATTTCGGTTTGCACCGGCGTCTCGACCTTGACGCCCTTCGGCATCGTGTGGACCACGGGATGCGAAAAACCAAGCGACAGGTTGATCTTGTCGCCGGCGGCCTGGGCGCGGAAACCCACACCGACCAGCGTCAGCTTCTTCTCGAAGCCCGCCGTGACGCCCTTGACCATGTTCGCCACCAGCGCGCGCAGCGTGCCGTGCATCGGGCCCGCTTCCTCATTGGCGGCCTTGCAGACCAGCGTGTCGCCGCTCTTCTCGATCGACACGTTGTCGCCGAAGGTGCGCGTAAGCGTGCCGAGCGGTCCCTTGACCGTGATCGAGCCGGTCGCCAGCGTCACTTCGACCTTGGCCGGCAGCGGAATGGGGTGGTTGCCAATGCGAGACATCTTTTCCTCTTATCGATCAGGCGACGATGCAGAGCACTTCGCCGCCGACGCCGGAAGCGCGCGCCTTGCGGTCGGTCATCACGCCGTGCGACGTCGAGACGATCGCAATCCCGAGGCCGTTCATGACGCGCGGAATGTCGTCCTTGCCCTTGTAGATACGCAGGCCGGGCTTCGAGACGCGCTCGATCTTCTCGATCACCGGCCGCCCGGCGTAATAGCGGAGCGCGATCTCGAGGACGGCCTTCGCGTCTTCGCCCGAGACCTTGAATCCCTCGATGTAGCCTTCGTCCTTCAGCACCTTCGCGATGGCCAGCTTGACCTTCGACGACGGCATCACGACGACGGTCTGCTCGACCATCTGCGCGTTGCGGATGCGCGTCAGCATGTCGGCGATCGGATCAGTCATGCTCATGCTTTAACCCCTCATTCCCGTTCGCTCAGTTGCGGAATCACCAGCTGGCCTTGACGATGCCCGGCACCTCGCCGCTCATGGCGAACTCCCGCAGTTTGTTGCGGCCGAGGCCGAACTTGCGGAAATAGCCACGCGGGCGGCCGGTGATCGCGCAACGGTTGCGAAGGCGCGTCGGATTGGAATTGCGCGGCAGCGCTTGAACCTTGAGCCGGGCCGCCATCCGATCTTCGTCGGATGCTCTGGTGTTATTGATGATCGCGACCAGCATCAGGCGCTTCTTGGCGTACTTCTTCACCAAGGCACGGCGCTTCTCGTCACGGTTGATCAGGGAAAGTTTCGCCATGTCGTCCTCAGCTCTTGAACGGGAAGCGGAATGCAGCCAGCAGTGCGCGCGCTTCCGCGTCGGTCTTCGCGGTCGTTGCAATCGAGATGTTCATCCCACGGATCATGTCGATCTTGTCGTACTCGATCTCCGGGAAGATGATCTGTTCCTTGACACCCATGTTGAAATTGCCGCGGCCGTCGAAAGACCGTGCGGACACGCCGCGGAAGTCGCGCACCCGCGGCAGCGAGATCGAGACAAGGCGGTCGAGGAACTCGTACATGCGTTCCTGCCGCAGCGTCACCATGCAGCCGATCGGATAGCCCTCGCGAATCTTGAAATTGGCGATGGCCTTTTTCGACTTGGTGATGACGGGCTTCTGCCCGGACACCTTCTGCATGTCGCCAGCAGCGTTCTCGAGCAGCTTCTTGTCGCCCGTCGCGTCACCCACGCCCATGTTGAGGACGATCTTGGTGATGCGCGGCACTTCCATCGACGACTTGTAGCCGAACTGCTTCGTCAGCGCGGGTACGATTTCATTCTTGTAGACTTCCTTCAGGCGGGCCATGGCTTTCTCTCGTTATGCGTTGATCTGCTCGCCGTTGGACTTGTAGAAGCGCACCTTGCGGCCATCCTCGAGAACGCGGATGCCGACGCGGTCGGCCTTCTGCGTCACCGGGTTCCACAGCGCAACGTTGGAGATGTGGAGCGGCATGTCCTTGTTGACGATGCCGCCCTGCTCGCCCTTCATCGGGTTGGGACGCTGGTTCTTCTTCACCTGATTGACGCCGCCGACAATGACGTGCGTGGCCGACACCTCGGTCACCTGGCCCCGCTTGCCTTTGTCGCGACCGGCGATGACGACGACGTTGTCGCCTTTTTTGATCTTGCGCATTTGGTTACTCCCGCATGTCCGTCTAAAGCACTTCCGGCGCGAGCGAGACGATCTTCATGAATCGCTCGGTGCGGAGCTCGCGCGTGACGGGCCCGAATATGCGCGTGCCGATCGGCTCGAGCTTCGGCGTGAGCAGCACGGCGGCGTTGGTGTCGAAACGTACCCGCGCGCCATCGTCACGGCGCACGCCGTGGCGTGTGCGCACAACGACGGCGTTGTAGATCTCGCCCTTCTTTACGCGTCCGCGCGGGGCCGCATCCTTGATGCTGACCTTGATCACGTCGCCGATATGGGCGTAGCGGCGCTTGGAGCCTCCCAGCACCTTGATACACATGACGCGGCGGGCGCCGGTGTTATCGGCGACCTCCAGCATCGACTGCATCTGGATCATTGCTGCTTCTCCAACTTAACCCGCGTTGCGCGCCGGCGCCACGTGAGAGCTGCGGCGACGGTCGCGGCAAAAATTGCGCCGCGGCCAGTTTTGGACCCCGTCCGGGGAAGACCCGCGGCGGAGACCCTGGTTACGGATATCGGGGTTGCCGCGGGGAAACGAAAATTATGACAGGCTTTCCCCGCCTGTGCAACCGATATTGCGAATCAATAGGTTAGATCACCTTGGCCTTTTCGATCAGCCGGGTGACCCGGTACGCTTTCGTCTTGGCGAGCTTGCGGCACGCCGCGATCTCGACCAGGTCGCCTTCCTTGAATTCGTTCTTTTCGTCGTGCGCGTGGTACTTGTGGCTCTTGGTCACGACCTTGCCGTAGAGCGCGTGCTTGACCCGCCGCTCGACCAGCACCGTCACCGTCTTGTCCATCTTGTCGCTGACGACCCGGCCGGTCAGCGTGTGGATGATTGTCTTCTTGGTCGCCGGGGCGCTCCCGGCCGTCGTTTGCTCGGTCATCGTCAGGCCTGCGTTTTCTGGTGGATCAGCGTACGGGCGCGCGCGATATTGCGCCGCACCTGCTTGATCTTTGCGTTGTTCGTGAGCTGCTGGGTGGCGATCTGCATCCTCAGCCCGAACTGCTCCTTGAGCAGCGCGTCGAGCTCAGTCTTCAACTCGTCGGCGGATTTGGCCGCGAGCGCCTTTCTTGTTTGCGCAATCTTCATCATCGCCTCCGTCAACCGCCGACTAGGCGGTGGATGAACGTCGTGCGGATCGGCAGCTTCGCTGCGGCGAGCGCGAACGCTTCGCGCGCAATCGTCTCGTCGACGCCGTCCATCTCGTAGAGGACTTTGCCGGGCACAATCTCCGCGACGTAGTACTCCGGGTTGCCCTTGCCGTTACCCATCCGGACTTCGGCGGGCTTCTGCGACACAGGCTTGTCCGGGAAGATCCGGATCCAGACACGGCCACCGCGCTTGATATGGCGCGTCATCGCGCGCCGCGCCGCCTCGATCTGGCGCGCGGTCAGGCGGCCGCGGCCGACGGCCTTCAAGCCGTACTCGCCGAAGCTCACCTTGTTGCCGATGGTCGCAACGCCCTTGTTGCGGCCCTTTTGCTCCTTGCGGTACTTCCTTCTAGCTGGCTGCAGCATTCTTCACTCCCGCTCGACGGGGACGCTTCGGCGCTTCCGGCGCCGGGGCAGGCGCCGCCGGCTCCGCGTTGTGCGCCAGCACCTCGCCCTTGAATACCCATACCTTGATGCCGATCACGCCATAGGTCGTGCGTGCCTCGGAAAAACCGTAGTCGATATCGGCGCGCAAGGTGTGCAGCGGCACGCGGCCTTCGCGGTACCACTCGGTGCGTGCGATCTCGATCCCGTTCAAGCGGCCCGCGCACATGATCTTGATCCCCTGCGCACCGAGGCGCATCGCGTTTTGCATCGCGCGCTTCATTGCGCGGCGGAACATGATCCGTTTTTCGAGCTGCTGGCCGATCGAATCGGCGATCAGCTGCGCATCGATCTCGGGCTTCCTGATTTCCTCGATATTGAGACCGACTTCGCCGCCCATCATCCGCCGCAAGTCGGCGCGCAGCGTCTCGATGTCCTCGCCCTTCTTGCCGATCACAACACCGGGTCGCGCGCTGTGGATCGTGATCCGCGCATTCTTGGCCGGACGCTCGATCGTGATCTTACCGACTGACGCGTGGCCGAGCTTCTTTTTCAGGTACTCGCGGACCTTGATGTCTTCCTTCAGCGTGGGCGCGAAATTCTTGCTGTTCGCGAACCACTTCGACGTCCAGTTGCGCGTGACGGCGAGGCGGAAGCCAGTCGGATGAATTTTCTGTCCCATGAGGTTTCCTTATTTGCCGTCGCCGACGACGACGTGGATGTGGCAGGTCTGCTTCATGATCACGTTGCCACGGCCCTTGGCGCGCGCGGTGAAGCGGCGCAGGCTCTCGGCCTTGTCGACGTAGATTGTCTTCACGCGAAGCTCGTCGACGTCGGCACCGTCATTGTGCTCGGCGTTGGCGATTGCCGACTCGAGCACCTTCTTGATGATGACGGCGCCCTTCTTCGGACTGAACGCGAGCACGTTCAACGCCTTGTCGACCGGCAGGCCGCGAATCTGGTCGGCGACGAGCCGCCCCTTCTGGGCCGACAACCGGACGCCGCGCAGGATTGCCTTTGTTTCCATCGCGTTCTCCTACTTCTTCGGCGGCGCTGCAGGCGCCGCGACCTTCTTGTCGGACGAATGGCCCTTGAACGTGCGCGTCAGCGCGAATTCACCGAGCTTGTGGCCGACCATGTTCTCGGAAACGTAGACCGGGATGTGCTGCTTGCCGTTGTGGACGGCGATCGTGAGCCCCAACGAAGTCGGGCGTGATCGTCGAGCGGCGCGACCAGGTCCTGATCGGCTTCTTGTCGTTGGTCGCGCGCGCAGCGTCCACCTTCGCGAGCAGGTGGCCATCGACGAACGGACCTTTCTTGATTGAACGAGCCATCGCTTATCCTCAGTTACCCTCAGTTACCCTTTAGTGGCGTGCCGACGGCGAACGATCATCGTGTCGGTGCGCTTGTTCTTGCGCGTCTTGTAGCCCTTGGCCGGCGTGCCCCACGGCGACACCGGGTGATGCCGGCCGCCGCCACCGTTGGTGCGTCCGCCCATCGGATGGTCGACCGGATTCATCGAGATCGCGCGCACGGTCGGACGGATGCCGCGCCAGCGGTTCGCGCCGGCCTTGCCGATCGAGCGCAGGCTGTGCTCTTCGTTGCCGACTTCACCGATCGTCGCGCGACAGTTGACGTGCACCTTGCGGATTTCGCCGGAGCGAAGCCGCAGCTGGGCGTATTCGCCTTCTCGCGCGAGGAGCTGCACTGCGGCGCCCGCCGAACGCGCGAGTTGCGCGCCTTTGCCTGGCAGCATCTCGATACAGTGAACCGTCGTGCCGACCGGGATGTTGCGCAGCGGAAGGCAATTGCCCGGCTTGATCGGCGCTTCGGACCCTGACTGCAGCACTGTGCCGACCGTCACGCCGCGAGGCGCAATCATGTATCGCCGCTCGCCGTCGGCGTACAGCAGAAGCGCCAGATGCGCGCTGCGGTTAGGGTCGTATTCGAGCCGCTCGACCTTCGCCGCCACTTCGTCCTTGTTGCGCTTGAAGTCGACGACGCGGTAGTGCTGCTTGTGGCCGCCGCCCTTGTGCCGCATCGTAATGTGGCCGTTGTTGTTGCGGCCCGAACCACGCTTCTGGCTCTCGGTGAGCGCGTCGACCGGCCGTCCCTTGTACAGGTGCGGATGGACGACCTTGACCACCGCGCGGCGCCCCGGCGATGTCGGCTTCACTTTTTGCAGTGGCATCTTATTTCTCCGCCGCGAAGTTGATTTCCTGGCCGGCCTTCAAACAGACGTAGGCCTTTTTCCAGCTGCGACGACGGCCCTTGTATTGACCGAAGCGCTTGGCCTTGCCGCCGACATTGGCGATCTGAACGCTGTCGACGTCGACCTTGAACATTGCCTCGACGGCGGCCTTCACCTCCGGCTTGGTCGCGTTCGGCATGACCTTGAAGATCACCTGCGAGTGCTTGTCGGCGATGTACGTGCCCTTTTCGGACACGACCGGCGCCAGCAGCACTGTAGCGAGACGGGCGGAGTCGTATTGTCGGGTGGCGGTCATCCCAGCATCTCCTCGAATTGCGACAGCGCGCCCTTCGTCAGCACGACGTTGTTGAAACGTACGAGGCTCACGGGGTCGACTTCACGCGTATCGAGCACCAGCACGTCCGGAAGATTGCGCGACGACAGAAACACGTTCTCGTCGAACTGGTCGGTGACGACGAGCACGGTGCCCGTGAGGCCGAGCGACTTGATCTTTTGCACGAACAGCTTGGTCTTGGGCGCGTCCACCGCGATCGTCTCGATGACCGCGAGCCGGCCTTCGCGCACCAGCTGCGAGAGGATCGCGGCAACGCCGGCGCGATACATCTTTCGGTTCACCTTGTGCGAGAAATTCTCGTCGGGCGAGCTTGGGAAGATCTTGCCGCCGCCGCGCCACAGCGGGCTGTTGGCCTGGCCCGCGCGTGCGCGGCCCGTGCCTTTCTGCGCCCACGGCTTGCGGTGCGATTTGTTGACGTCGGCGCGGCCCTTCTGCTTGCGGTTGCCGCTGCGCGCGTTCGCCTGAAACGCGGTGACGAGCTGGTGGATCAGCGGTTCGTTGTAGTCGCGCGCGAAGAGTGCGTCCGACCCGGCGATGGTCGCCGCGGGCTTGCCTTCGCCATTGATCAGCTTGAGATCCATGGTCAGGCCCCCTTCTTCGCAGGCGTCTTGGCGGCGCGGCGGACGACGATATGGCCGCCGTCGGCGCCGGGCACGCAGCCCTTCACCAGCAGAAGGCCGCGCTCGGTGTCCACACGGACGACCTTCAACGTCTGCGTCGTGCACGTCACGTTGCCAAGCTGACCCGACATCCGCTTGCCGGGAAACACGCGGCCAGGATCCTGCGCCATGCCGATCGAGCCCGGCGTATTGTGCGAGCGCGAGTTACCGTGCGACGCGCGGTTCGAGCTGAAGTTGTGGCGCTTGATCACGCCCGAGAAGCCCTTGCCCTTCGACGTCCCGGTCACATCGACGAGGTCGCCGACCTGGAACGTGTCGACGGCGATCACGCCACCGACCTTGAGTTCCGCGAGCTGTTCCGGCGCCACCGGAAATTCGCGCAACTGCGTGCCCGCCTCGACCCCCGCCTTCGCGAGATGTCCCGCCTGCGGTTTCGACACGCGCGACGCGCGCCGCTTGCCGAATGTCACCTGAACCGCGGCGTAGCCGTCAGTCTCAGGCGTCTTGATCTGCGTGACGCGGTTGTTCGCGACGTCGAGCACCGTCACCGGGACGGCGCTGCCGTCGTCGGTGAAGACGCGGGTCATCCCGATCTTGCGTCCTACCAGTCCGAGAGACATTTTCGTGTCCTTAGTTATCCAAATCATCCCGCCGATTACGATTGACCGGCGGCGTTGTTAAACGACTACTGCAGCTTGATTTCCACGTCCACGCCGGCAGGCAGATCGAGCTTCATCAACTGATCGACCGTCTTGTCGGTCGGGTCGATGATATCCATCAGCCGCAGGTGCGTCCGGATCTCGAACTGGTCACGCGACGTCTTGTTCACGTGCGGCGAGCGAAGCACGTTGTAGCGCTCGATCTTCGTCGGCAGCGGCACCGGGCCGCGGACGACGGCACCGGAGCGCTTCGCCGTCTCGACAATCTCCATCGCCGACTGGTCGATCAGCTTGTAATCGAACGCCTTCAGCCGGATGCGGATGCGTTGGTTGTTCATGTGTTTCCTTCGCTCGACGCTAGTTTCGTTCTATTCCGTGGCGAGGAACCGGAATGCCAGCGGGCGCATGCTTCACCCTAAGCCCGCAGGCATTCCGGTTCCTCGCCGTTAGGTTCACTCGATGACCTTGGCGACGACGCCGGCGCCGACGGTGCGCCCACCCTCGCGAATCGCGAAGCGCAATCCCTCTTCCATCGCGATCGGCGCTATCAGCGTCACCGTCATCCCGATGTTGTCCCCCGGCATCACCATCTCGGTCCCCGCCGGCAGCTCACAGCTCCCCGTCACGTCCGTCGTGCGGAAATAAAACTGCGGCCGATAGCCCGGGAAGAACGGCGTATGCCGGCCCCCCTCATCCTTACTGAGCACATACACCTCGCAGCTGAACTTGGTGTGCGGCGTGATCGAGCCCGGCTTCGCCAGCACTTGCCCCCGCTCCACCTCTTCCCGCTTGGTCCCTCTAAGCAGCACCCCCACGTTGTCCCCCGCCTGCCCCTGGTCCAACAGCTTCCTGAACATCTCCACCCCAGTGCACACCGTCTTTAGCGTCGGCTTCAACCCCACGATCTCCAGCTCGTCCCCCACCTTCACCACCCCGCGCTCCACCCGACCCGTCACCACCGTCCCCCGACCCGAAATCGAGAACACGTCTTCCACCGGCATCAAAAACGGCCCGTCGATCGCCCGCTGCGGCTGCGGTATGTAACTGTCCAGCGCCTCCGCCAGCTTGAAGATCGACCCCTCCCCCATCTCGCTCTTGTCCCCTTCCAGCGCCATCTTCGCGCTGCCGATGATGATCGGCGTCTTGTCCCCAGGAAACTGGTACTTGGAGAGCAGTTCGCGCACTTCCATCTCGACAAGCTCCAATAGCTCCTTGTCGTCCACCATGTCCGCCTTGTTCATGTACACCACGATGTAGGGCACCCCCACCTGCCGCGCCAGCAGAATGTGCTCCCGCGTCTGCGGCATCGGCCCGTCCGCCGCCGATACCACCAGGATCGCCCCATCCATCTGCGCCGCCCCAGTGATCATGTTCTTGATGTAGTCCGCGTGCCCCGGGCAATCCACGTGCGCGTAGTGCCGCTTCTCCGTCACGTACTCCACGTGCGCCGTGTTGATCGTGATCCCCCGCGCCTTCTCCTCCGGCGCGTTGTCGATCTGGTCGTACGCCCGAACCTCCCCTCCATATTTCTTCGACAGCACCAGCGTCATCGCCGCCGTCAGCGTCGTCTTCCCGTGATCCACGTGTCCTATCGTCCCCACGTTCACGTGCGGCTTCGTCCGCTCAAATTTGCCCTTGGCCATGTCGGTTCCTTGTTACTTTCTAGCTGCCTTGTCGGGATTGTCGCGGTTGATGATTCCGTCCGCGATGTTCTTCGGTGCTTCGGTGTAATGCTTGAATTCCATCGTGTACGTCGCGCGACCCTGCGACAGCGAACGCAGCGTCGTCGAGTAGCCGAACATCTCGGCGAGCGGGACCTCGGCCTTGATCACCTTGCCGGTGGGCATGTCGTCCATGCCCTGGATCATGCCGCGCCGCGATGACAAGTCGCCGACGACGTTGCCCATGAAATCCTCGGGCGTCTCGACCTCGACCGCCATCATCGGCTCGAGCAGCGCCGGACTCGCCTTGCGCATGCCGTCCTTGAACGCCATCGACGCCGCCATCTTGAACGCGTTCTCGTTGGAGTCGACGTCGTGCGACGAGCCGTCGAACAGGGTGACCTTGACGTCGACGACCGGGAAGCCTGCCAGCACACCGTTCGGCAGCGTTTCCTTCAGTCCCTTTTCGACCGCGGGAATGAATTCGCGCGGCACGGTGCCGCCCTTGATCGCATCGACGAATTCGAATCCCTTGCCCTGCTCGTTCGGCTCGAGCTTCAACCACACGTGACCGTACTGGCCGCGGCCGCCCGACTGCTTGATGAACTTGCCTTCCTGCTCGACCGGCTTCTTGATCGCTTCGCGATACGCGACCTGCGGTGCGCCAACGTTCGCCTCGACGCCGAACTCGCGCTTCATCCGGTCGACCAGGATCTCGAGGTGGAGCTCGCCCATCCCCGAAATGATCGTCTGGCCCGATTCCTCGTCGGTACGCACGCGAAACGACGGGTCTTCCTGCGCAAGGCGGTTGAGCGCGATGCCCATCTTTTCCTGGTCGGCCTTCGTCTTGGGTTCGACGGCGACGTGGATCACCGGCTCCGGGAAGACCATCTTCTCGAGCGTGATCACATGATCGGGATCGGTCAGCGTGTCGCCGGTCGTCGCTTCCTTCAAGCCGACCGCCGCCGCGATGTCGCCGGCGCGCACTTCCTTGATTTCCTCGCGCTGATTGGCGTGCATCTGCAGGATGCGGCCGAGCCGCTCCTTGCGACCCTTGATCGGGTTGTAGACCGTGTCGCCGGTCTTGACGACGCCCGAGTAGACGCGGAAGAAAATGAGCTGGCCCACATAGGGGTCGGTCATGATCTTGAAGGCAAGGCCGGCGAACGGCTCGTCGTCGGACGCGCGGCGCTCGCCGATCTTGCCGTTCTCGAGCTCGCCCTTGACGGGCGGGATGTCGGTCGGCGCCGGCATGAAGTCGATCACGGCGTCGAGCATCGCCTGCACGCCCTTGTTCTTGAACGCGGAGCCGCAGAGCATCGGCACGATCTCGCTTGCGATCGTGCGCGTGCGCAAGCCGAGCTTGATCTCGTCCACCGAGAGCTCGCCGCCTTCGAGGTACTTGTTCATCAGCGTTTCGTTCGCTTCGGCCGCGTTCTCGACCATCTTCTCGCGCCATTCCTTCGCGGAGTCGACAAGCTCCGCCGGAATGTCGCGCAGCTCGAACTTCATTCCCTGCGACGCTTCGTCCCAGTAGATGGCCTTCATCCGGATCAGGTCGACCACGCCTTCGAACTTCTCTTCCGCCCCGATCGGAATCTGGACCGGAACGGGGTTCGCCTTCAACCGCGCCCTCATCTGCTCGTGCACTTTGAAGAAGTTCGCACCCTGGCGGTCCATCTTGTTGACGAACGCAAGCCGCGGCACTTTGTACTTGTTCGCCTGCCGCCACACGGTTTCCGACTGCGGCTGCACGCCGCCAACCGCGCAATAGACCATGCACGCGCCATCGAGTACGCGCATCGAGCGCTCGACCTCGATCGTGAAGTCGACGTGCCCGGGCGTATCAATGATGTTGATCCGATGCTCGGGATGGTTGTTGTCCATCCCTTTCCAGAAGCAGGTCGTCGCGGCCGACGTAATCGTGATGCCGCGCTCGCGTTCCTGCTCCATCCAGTCCATGACGGTCGCGCCGTCATGCACTTCGCCTATCTTGTGCGAGACGCCGGTGTAGAAAAGGATGCGTTCGGTGGTCGTGGTCTTGCCGGCATCAATGTGGGCACTGATGCCGATGTTGCGATACCGGTCGATGGGCGTGGAGCGTGGCATGAATGTTCAAAATCGAGCAGTAGATCGATTGTTTCCACTGCTCGTTAGATCCGCTTCTCGAGAATTTTCGTAGGTTTCGGTGTTTTAGAACCGGAAGTGCGAGAACGCCTTGTTCGCTTCCGCCATCCGGTGCACTTCCTCGCGCTTTTTCACGGCGCCGCCGCGGCCCTCGGATGCTTCGAGCAATTCCGCGGCAAGACGCTGGCCCATCGATTTCTCGCCGCGCTTGCGCGCCGCTTCGCGCAGCCAGCGCATCGCAAGCGCCATCCGCCGCACGGGACGCACTTCGACGGGCACCTGGAAATTGGCGCCGCCGACGCGGCGGCTCTTCACTTCGACCGTGGGCCGCGAATTCGCGAGCGCCATGTTGAAGACTTCCAGCGGATCCTTGCCGCCCTTCTTCGCGATCGATTCGAACGCGCCGTAGAGAATGCGCTCGGCAACCGACTTCTTGCCCGCCGTCATCAGCACATTGACGAACTTAGCGACGTCCGTGTTCGTGTACTTCGGATCGGGCAGGATCTCGCGCTTCGGCACTTCTCTGCGACGTGGCATTTTTTCCTCGAGTCTTTCTGAGATCAGCTCAGTTACGCTCAGTTATGCTCAGTGACGTTCAAGCGGCCTTGGGCTTCTTGGCGCCGTACTTCGAACGCGCCTGCTTGCGGTCCTTGACGCCCGCGGTGTCGAGGCTGCCGCGCACCATGTGATAACGCACGCCCGGCAGGTCCTTGACGCGACCACCACGAATCAGCACGACCGAGTGCTCTTGCAGGTTGTGGCCTTCGCCGCCGATGTAGCTGATGACCTCGAAGCCGTTGGTGAGCCGCACTTTCGCGACCTTCCGCAGTGCGGAGTTGGGCTTCTTGGGCGTCGTCGTGTACACGCGTGTACATACGCCGCGTTTCTGCGGGCTCTGCTGGAGCGCCGGCACTTTGCTTTTCGACACGGGAGGCGTCCGGCCCTTCCGTACAAGTTGATTGATCGTTGGCATGAATGCTTCTTCCCGCGATTGCCGATGCGCCTGCTTTGCGCATTTTGGTTAGCCCGCTGAATTGTCCTGAGTGTGCGGTAATGCTGTCGGCCTATCACTTTCGCCGACGACCGCAGGGCTCATCCCCGATTTCTCGTCTGCAACAAAACCAAAGTGGCCCAACCGGAACGGCGCGCGCCGGCGAGGCCACCTTTTTTGCGCCGCGGCCGAACGCAAAAATCGCGTCTCGCCGGGTACGCCGCCGCTCTACCGCGCGCAGTTTGCTGGCTGGCGGCGGGCGAGGGGCGAAAAGACTGCAATTATAAGGGGATAAGCGTTAGAACGTCAATATGAACGGCCGGCGGAAACCGGGCGTCTGCGCAATGCGAACCTCGGATTTTTCGGCCGTTCACCATATGCGGGTGGGCGGCCGGCGTTCAAGCTCGCGCATGCGTGCTTCGAGCTCGAAAACGTCCTTCGACTGGGCGAGCCACGCCTCAGTCTCACGTGCTCGCTGCTTCCAAAGCCAACGGTCGAGCGCTTCGGACACCGAATCGGCACGTTCGATGTAAGCGTCCACTCCGCGTAGCTGGCGGCGCCAAAACTTGGCTCCCAGTCTGGCAAACCATCCCGGTCGGGAAGGCGTCTTGCGGGGGCGTCCGAGGGCTTCGGCGATCACATCCAGGACGCCGAAAGGTAAGAAACGAGTTTGCGTTTCCAATGTTTTCATGAGCTTAGTTCTCCTTGCCCGCCGTACGGGCTAATCGGGGTAAGCTGCGGCGAACTTGTGATGCACCGCACCATCTCAAGATAGATACTGCACCGGCCCTAATCAAATCGTTCTTTTGGATCAATGGTATAATTGCAACCTATGAAGCGGATTGTGTTGGTGCATTGCAACATTAGTGTCGTATTCTGATTCGGGCCACCCCAGCCTATGGAGCTCTACCAACTTCGCGGTTTTGCCGCTGTCGCCGAGTCCGGCCACCTCACTCGAGCGGCAGAACGGCTGCATTTGAGCCAGCCTGCCCTCAGCGCCCAGATCAAGGCCCTGGAGGACGAGTTGGGCGTGCAGCTTTTCGAGCGCGGGCCGGCGGGAATGACGCTTACGGCAGCCGGCAAGCGGCTGCTTCCGGAAGCCGCCAAAGTCCTCGCCGACGCGGCGTCGCTGCACGGGAAGGCACGAGCGATGGAAGGTTCCATCGCCGGTCACGTGCGGGTTGGCACGCTGTCGGACCCGGCCTTCATCCGTCTTGCCGACTTTCTGGCGCGAGCGACCGCCCGCTTTCCCCTGCTCGAGATCGAGCTGCGCCACGAGGTTTCAGGTGCCGCTTTCGAGAAAGTCCGCGACGGCGCGCTGGAGGCAAGCTTCTACTATGGCGATCTCGCCCATCCTGCGGTAGGTACGATCCCGTTACGCGAAATCACGTATCGGGTTGCCGCCCCCGCCGCCTGGCGAGAGAAGCTCCGGCATGCCACGTGGACGGAGATTGCGGCGCTGCCGTGGTTGATGGCCCCATCGATCAGCACCCACCATGTGCTCGCGACGCGGCTATTCACCAAGCGCGGCAGCGCGCCGACGACGCTGATCGAGGCCGACAACGAAGCGGTGATCCGATCGCTGGTCGCCTCGGGTCTCGGCATAGCGCTCGTGCGCGAGGATCTTGCATTGGAAGGCGAGGCCGCAGGCGAGCTTATGGTGTTGCCGGAAACGCCTCTCACGACAACGCTGCAGTTCATCTTCGCGAACGACAAGCGCGAAGAGCCCGAAATGCGCGCGCTCCAGGATGTCATCCGGGATGTGTGGCAAGGCAAGCCGGCGGAACTTCAAGCGGCGAACGACGCGATGCGACGCGCCCGACGCGCGTAAACGCCGCAGAAAAGAAGAGCCGGCGAATCGCTTCGCCGGCTCGTTGCTTCAAGTCGCGGTAAACGTCAGGCCGCGTCGGCCGAAATCTCGGTCGTCGGTGCAACCACACCGCCTTCTGCCGCCGGAACTTCCTCGCCCGGCGCAACGAACCCGGCTTCGGGCCCGAGGAGTTTCTGCTTCTTGCGCGCATTGTGGTACGCGAGGCCGGTGCCGGCCGGAATCAGCCGCCCGACGATTACGTTTTCCTTCAAGCCGCGCAAGTCGTCCTTCTTGCCCATGATTGCGGCTTCGGTCAGCACGCGCGTGGTCTCCTGGAACGATGCCGCCGAGATGAACGAGTCGGTGGACAGCGACGCCTTAGTGATGCCGAGCAGCAGATGCTCGTAGCTGGCGCCGCGCTTGCCCTCTTCCTTCATCACCTTGTCGTTCTCGTCCAGGAGATCGGAGCGTTCCGCCTGCTCGCCGACGATGAAGCGCGAATCGCCCGCGTCGGTCACCTGCACGCGGCGTAGCATCTGCCGCACGATCACCTCGATGTGCTTGTCGTTGATCTTCACGCCCTGCAGCCGGTAGACGTCCTGCACTTCGTCGGTGATGTAGCGCGCGAGCGCCTCGACACCGAGGAGCCGCAGAATGTCGTGCGGATCCGCCGGGCCGTCGACGATCGACTCGCCCTTGTTGACCACCTGGCCATCGTGCGCCGTGACATGCTTGTCCTTCGGGATCAGGTACTCGTGCGCGACACCATCGAGGTCGGTGATCACGAGCCGCTGCTTGCCCTTCGTGTCCTTGCCGAACGAGACCGTGCCGGTGACTTCCGCGAGCGTGCCGGCGTCCTTCGGCGCACGCGCCTCGAACAACTCGGCGACCCGCGGCAGGCCGCCCGTGATGTCGCGTGTCTTCGACGTTTCCTGCGGGATCCGCGCCAGGACTTCGCCCACAGCGACCTGCTGGCCGTCCTTGACGGTGATGATCGAGCCCAGCTGGAACGTGATGTTGACGGAAAGCTCGGAGCCCGGCAGCTTGATCTCGTCGCCCTTGTCGTCCAGCAACTTGACCTGCGGCCGAACACCCTTGGCCGCCGCACCGGCGCGACGCTTCGGGTCGATGACGACGAGTGTGGACAAGCCGGTCACTTCGTCGACCTGCTTTGCCACCGTGACGCCTTCCTCGACGTTCTCGAACTTCACGCGGCCAGGATATTCGGTGACGATCGGGCGCGATGTCGCGTCCCAGGTCGCCAGCACCTTGCCCGCCTTCACCCCGTCGCCTTCCTTCGCCTGCAGCGTTGCGCCGTACGGCACCTTGTGGCGCTCCCGCTCGCGGCCATTCTCGTCGTGGATCGTCACTTCGCCCGAGCGCGCGATCACGACGAGCTCGCCCTTGGCGTTGGTGACGTAGCGCATCTGCGCCGAGAATCGCACCGTGCCCGCCGACTTGCTCTCGAGCTGCGAGGCCGCCGCGGTCCGCGATGCCGCACCACCGATGTGGAACGTGCGCATCGTGAGCTGCGTGCCCGGCTCGCCGATCGACTGCGCGGCGATGACGCCCACCGCTTCGCCGACGTTGACGAGATGGCCACGGCCGAGGTCGCGGCCATAGCACGTCGCGCACAAGCCGTAACGCGTGTCGCAGGTGAGCGGCGTGCGGACTTTGACTTCGTCGATGCCGAGGAGCTCGATCTGGTCGACCTCGTCCTCACCGAGCAGCGAGCCCGCGTGGTACAAGGTTTCCTGCGTCTCCGGGTTGACGACGTCGGCGGCGATGCTGCGGCCCAGGATGCGCTCGCGCAGGGCCTCGATCACTTCGCCGCCTTCGACCAGCGCCTTCATCGCAACACCGTTGACGGTGCCACAATCGCTTTCGGTGACCACGAGATCCTGCGTGACGTCGACGAGACGCCGCGTGAGATAGCCCGAGTTCGCCGTTTTCAACGCGGTGTCGGCGAGACCCTTGCGCGCGCCGTGCGTCGAGATGAAGTACTGCAGCACGTTCAGGCCTTCGCGGAAATTCGCGGTGATCGGCGTCTCGATGATCGAGCCGTCCGGCTTCGCCATCAGGCCGCGCATTCCGGCGAGCTGCCGGATCTGCGCCGCCGAGCCGCGCGCGCCGGAGTCGGCCATCATGTAGATGGAATTGAATGACTCCTGCTTTACCGTCTTGCCTTCGCGGTCGACGACATTCTCGGTGCCGAGTTGACTCATCATCGCCTTGGCGATGTCGTCGCCGGCGCGGCCCCAGATGTCGACCACCTTGTTGTAGCGCTCGCCCTGCGTCACAAGACCCGATGTGTACTGCGCCTCGATCTCCTTCACCTCGCCTTCGGACTTGGCGATGATCGTGTGCTTTTCAGCGGGCACCAGCATGTCGTCGGCGGCGAACGAGATGCCGCCGCGCGTCGCCAGGCTGTAGCCCGCCTGCATCAGCTTGTCGGCGAAGATCACGGTCTCGCGCAGGCCGCAGCGGCGGAAGCTCGCGTTGATGATGCGCGAGATTTCCTTCTTCTTGAGCGGCTTGTTGATGTTGTCGAACGGAAGTCCGGGCGGCAGGATTTCGGACAGCAGCGCGCGGCCCACCGTCGTCTCGAACCGGACCAGCTTCTCGATCGACTCGCCGCCGGCGGTGGTTTCATGCTGTTTGAGTCGCACGTGGATTTTCGCGTGCAGCTCCACTTGCCGCGCTTCGTACGCTCGCGACACTTCGGCGATGTCGGCGAAGAGCATCCCTTCGCCCACCGCGTTGATCTTGTCGCGGGTCGCGTAGTAGAGGCCGAGCACGATGTCCTGCGACGGCACGATACAGGGCTCGCCATTCGATGGCAGCAGCACGTTGTTCGAGGCAAGCATCAGCGTCCGCGCTTCCATCTGCGCTTCGAGCGACAGCGGCACGTGGACGGCCATCTGGTCGCCGTCGAAGTCGGCGTTGAACGCCGTGCAGACGAGCGGATGCAGCTGGATCGCCTTGCCTTCGATCAGCACCGGCTCGAACGCCTGGATGCCGAGACGATGCAACGTCGGCGCGCGGTTCAACATCACCGGATGTTCGCGGATCACGTCTTCCAGGATGTCCCACACGACGGGCTCCTGCGCCTCGACCATCTTCTTCGCGGCCTTGATGGTCGTCGCGAGCCCCATCGTTTCCAGCTTATTGAAGATGTAGGGCTTGAAGAGCTCGAGCGCCATCAGCTTCGGCAGCCCGCATTGGTGCAACTTGAGCTGCGGACCGACTACGATCACCGAACGGCCCGAATAATCGACGCGCTTGCCAAGCAGGTTCTGGCGGAAGCGGCCGCCCTTGCCCTTGATCATGTCGGCCAGCGACTTCAGCGGCCGCTTGTTGGCGCCGGTCATCGCCTTGCCGCGGCGGCCGTTGTCGAGCAGGCTGTCGACAGCCTCCTGCAGCATCCGTTTTTCGTTGCGGACGATGATGTCCGGCGCCTTCAGCTCGAGCAGGCGCTTCAGCCGGTTGTTGCGGTTGATCACGCGGCGATAGAGATCATTGAGGTCCGAGGTCGCGAAGCGGCCGCCATCCAGCGGTACGAGCGGGCGGAGTTCCGGCGGCAGCACCGGCAGCACTTCGAGGATCATCCATTCGGGCTTGATCCCGGACTTCTGGAACGCTTCGAGCACCTTGAGACGCTTGGCGATCTTCTTGATCTTCGTCTCGGAGCCGGTCGCCTCGAGCTCTTTGCGGAGCTTCTCGATCTCGTGCGGAACATCGAGCGCCTTGAGAAGCTCGCGGATGCCTTCGGCGCCCATCGTCGCCGAAAAGTCGTCGCCGTGCTGCTCGAGCTTGGCGAGGTAATCGTCCTCGGTTAAAAGCTGAGCGCGGTTGAGCGGCGTGAGCCCCGGATCGGTCACGACGTACGCTTCGAAATACAGAACGCGCTCGATATCGCGCAGCGTCATGTCGAGCACCATCCCCATGCGCGAGGGCAGGCTCTTCAGGAACCAGATATGCGCAACCGGGCTCGCGAGCTCGATATGACCCATCCGCTCGCGGCGGACCTTGGCGAGCGTAACCTCGACGCCGCACTTCTCGCAGATGACGCCACGGTGCTTGAGGCGCTTGTACTTGCCGCAAAGGCACTCGTAGTCCTTCACGGGCCCGAAGATCTTGGCGCAGAACAGACCGTCGCGTTCTGGCTTGAAGGTCCGATAATTGATCGTTTCCGGCTTCTTTACTTCGCCGTACGACCACGAGCGGATCTTCTCCGGCGACGCGAGGCCCGTCTTGATCGCGTCGAACTCCTCTTCCTGCGTTACCTGCTTGAAAAGATCGAGCAGTGCTTTCATGCGTTACTCCCGATTGATTCGTGTCGGAGCTGCAACTTCAATTCCTTGACCCGGCGTCAGAAGCGCTCGAGGTCGATGTCGATCGCCAGCGAGCGGATTTCCTTCACCAGCACGTTGAACGATTCCGGCATTCCGGCCTCGATCTTGTGCTCGCCCTTGACGATGTTCTCGTAGACTTTGGTCCGCCCGTTGACGTCGTCGGACTTGACCGTGAGCATCTCCTGCAGCGTGTACGCGGCGCCATAGGCTTCGAGCGCCCAGACTTCCATTTCGCCGAAGCGCTGGCCGCCGAACTGCGCCTTGCCGCCGAGCGGCTGCTGAGTGACGAGGCTGTACGGGCCGGTCGAGCGCGCGTGCATCTTGTCGTCGACCAGGTGGTGGAGCTTCAACACGTGCATGAAGCCGACCGTTACCTGCCGATCGAATGATTCGCCCGTGCGGCCATCGTGCAGCGTGACCTGTCCCGAGCGCGGCAAACCCGCGAGATCCAGCATGCCCTTGATCTCTTCCTCGGTAGCCCCGTCGAACACCGGCGTCGCAAACGGAACGCCATTGCGGAGGTTGTCCGCGAGCGTGAGGACCTCGGCGTCATCGAAGGTGCCAAGATCCTCCTGCTTGCCCGTCGTGTTGTAGATCCGCTCGAGCAGCTTGCGCACTTCCGCGCCCTTCGCTTCGGCCTTCAGCATGTCGTCGATCTTGCGGCCGAGGCCCTTCGCCGCCCAGCCGAGGTGCACTTCGAGGATCTGGCCGACGTTCATCCGCGACGGCACACCGAGCGGATTGAGCACGATGTCGACCGGCGTGCCATCCGCCATGTACGGCATGTCCTCGACCGGAACGATCTTCGACACGACCCCCTTGTTGCCATGGCGGCCGGCCATCTTGTCGCCGGGCTGCAGGCGACGCTTCACGGCGACATAGACCTTCACCATCTTCTGCACGCCTGGCGGCAGCTCGTCGCCCTGGGTCAGCTTCTTCTTCTTGTGCTCGTACATCGCGTCGAACTGGACGCGAAGCTGGGCCAGCGATTCCTTCATCGCTTCCAGCTGGCGCGCCGATTCCTCGCCGGAAAGGCGAATGTCGAACCAGTCATGGCGGGGAACGCCGTCGAGATACTCCTTGGTGAGCTTCGTGCCCTTCGCGATCCGCTTCGGGCCGCCGTTCACCGTCTTGCCGAGCAGCATCTTTTCGATCCGCGCGAACGCGTCGTTCTCGACGATCCGCAGCTGATCGTTCAGGTCCTTGCGGTAGCCCTTCAACTCGTCGTCGATGATCTGCGCGGCGCGCTTGTCGCGCTCGATGCCCTCGCGCGTGAATACCTGCACGTCGATCACGCAGCCGGAAATACCGGACGGCACGCGCAGGCTCGTGTCCTTAACGTCGGACGCCTTTTCGCCGAAGATCGCGCGCAAAAGCTTTTCTTCCGGCGTCAGCTGCGTCTCGCCCTTCGGCGTCACCTTGCCGACCAGGACATCGCCGGCCTCGACTTCGGCGCCGATATAGACGATGCCGGCGTCGTCGAGCCTGCCCAACTGGGCTTCGCCGAGGCTCGCGATGTCGCGCGTGATTTCCTCGGGACCGAGCTTCGTGTCGCGCGCGACCACCGAGAGCTCCTCTATGTGGATCGACGTGTAGCGGTCGTCGGCCACCACGCGCTCGGAGATCAGGATCGAGTCCTCGTAGTTGTAGCCGTTCCACGGCATGAACGCGACCAGCATGTTCTGCCCGAGAGCGAGCTCGCCCATGTCGGTCGATGCGCCGTCGGCGATGACGTCGCCCTTCGCGATGACGTCGCCCACGCGCACCAGCGGCCGCTGGTTGATGTTGGTATTCTGGTTGCTGCGCGTGTATTTCGTGAGATTGTAGATGTCGACACCGACGTCGCCGGCCGCCGTTTCCGCGTCGTGAACGCGAACGACGATCCGGTTGGCGTCGACGTAGTCCACCTTGCCGCCGCGGCGCGCCTGCACCGCGGTCCCGGAATCAACCGCTGCCGTGCGCTCGACGCCGGTGCCCACCAGCGGCTTCTCGGCACGCAGGCAAGGCACCGCCTGCCGCTGCATGTTGGAGCCCATCAGCGCGCGATTCGCGTCGTCGTGCTCGAGGAACGGAATGAGCGACGCCGCCACCGAAACGATCTGCGCCGGCGCCACGTCCATGTAGTCGACTTTGTCAGCGGTCGACAGCATGAATTCGTTCTTGCTGCGGCAGGACACGAGCTCGTCCTTCAACTTGCCGGTCTTGTCGAGCGTGGCGTTCGCCTGCGCGATCACGAACGCGCCTTCCTCGATCGCCGACAGGTAATGGATCTCGTCGGTGACCTTGCCGTTCACGACTTTGCGGTACGGCGTTTCGAGGAATCCGTACTCATTCGTGCGGGCGTAGAGCGCGAGGGAGTTGATGAGGCCGATGTTCGGGCCTTCCGGCGTCTCGATCGGGCACACGCGGCCATAGTGCGTCGGATGCACGTCGCGCACCTCGAAGCCCGCGCGCTCGCGCGTGAGGCCGCCCGGCCCGAGGGCCGAGACGCGCCGCTTGTGCGTGATCTCGGACAGCGGGTTCGTCTGGTCCATGAATTGCGACAGTTGCGAGCTGCCGAAGAACTCCTTGATCGCGGCCGAGATCGGTTTGGCGTTGATCAAGTCGTGCGGCAGCAGATTCTCGCTCTCGGCCTGGCCGAGACGTTCCTTGACCGCACGCTCGACGCGCACGAGCCCGGAGCGGAACTGGTTCTCGGACAGCTCGCCGACGGAGCGGACGCGACGATTCCCCAGATGGTCGATGTCGTCGATCTCGCCGCGGCCGTTGCGCAACTCGACCAGGATCTTGATGACGGCAATGATGTCGTCGTTGGTCAACGTTGCGGTGCCCTTCAGCTCGGTGCGGCCCACACGGCGGTTGAACTTCATCCGGCCGACCGCCGACAAGTCGTAGCGCTCTTCGGAGAAAAAGAGGCCGTGGAATAGCGTCTCGACGGCGTCCTCGGTGGGCGGCTCGCCTGGCCGCATCATCCGGTAGATCGCGACCCGCGCCGCGGTCTGGTCAGGCGTGTCGTCGGTGCGCAGCGTCTGCGAAATGTACGCGCCCTGGTCGAGGTCGTTCGTGTAGATCGTCTGGATTTCGGCAACACCCGCATCCGCGAGCTTTTGCAGGAGCTCTTCGGTCACTTCGTCATTGGCCTTGGCCAGCACTTCGCCGGTCGTCTTGTCGACGATGTTGGTCGCGAGCGCGCGGCCGACCATGTAGTCGGCGGGCACGGCGATTCGTTTCACGCCGGCATCGGTGAGCTCACGCACGTGGCGCGCGGTGATTCGCTTGTCGCGCGGGACGATCACCTTGCCATCTTTGCCGGCAACGTCGAAGCGCGCCATTTCGCCGCGCAACCGCTCGGGGACAAACTCGAGCTGGGCACCCTTCGGCGACAGGTGGAAGGTATCGAAGACGAAGAACTGCTTCAGGATGTCCTCGTTGGTGAGACCGATCGCCTTCAGCAGCGTCGTGACCGGCATCTTGCGACGGCGGTCCACACGGAAGAACAGGAAATCCTTCGGGTCGAATTCGAAGTCGAGCCACGAGCCGCGATACGGAATCACGCGAGCCGAGAACAGCAGCTTGCCCGAGCTGTGCGTCTTGCCGCGGTCGTGCTCGAAGAACACGCCGGGCGAGCGGTGCAGCTGCGAAACGATGACACGCTCGGTGCCGTTGATGATGAAGGAGCCGTTTTCGGTCATGAGCGGGATCTCGCCCATGTAGACCTCCTGCTCCTTCACTTCCTTGACCGTTTCCTTCGGCGCTTCCTTGTCCATCAGGATGAGGCGGACCTTGGCGCGCAACGCCGAACAATATGTGAGGCCACGCTGCTGGCATTCGGTAACGTCGAATGCCGGCGGGAGCAGCGAAAAGCCCACGAACTCGAGGCGCGCGTTACCCGAATGGCTGGAGATCGGAAAGATGGACGTGAATGCCGCCTGCAGGCCTTCGTTCTTGCGCTGATCGGCGGGCGTGTCCGCCTGCAGGAAGGCGCGGTACGACGCCAGCTGCGTTTCGAGGAGGAACGGCACCGGCAGGACGCTCGCCCGCTTGGCGAAGCTCTTCCTGATGCGCTTCTTCTCGGTAAACGAATACGGTTGCGAAGAGATCACTTCGATCGCCATTAACTTCTCCGGTTCGGTTTCACGCGGGGCCGGCGAAATCCGCCGGAACCCTCGAGGCGCATGGAGGTGCGCCGTTTGCTCGTCGACTGTTCCGCGGGCGCGTTGCACGCCCTGGCTTGGTGGTTGGCCGCTACCAACCGCTGGCAGACGGTGGCGCCGATGCTCCGGCCCCACCCGACCATGCCTCGCTTCTGCAGTCGCTTCAGAAGACGAAGAGGAACGGACTTGGTCTGAAGTCCGCTCGTCTTCGCCTTCGCGAAGAGCCCCGAGGGGCAACTAACGTGTTACTTGATTTCTGCCTTCGCTCCGGCGTCTTCCAGCTTCTTTTTCGCCGCTTCGGCGTCAGCCTTGTTGACGCCTTCCTTCACCGGCTTCGGCGCGCCGTCGACGAGGTCCTTGGCTTCCTTCAAGCCGAGGCCCGTGAGCTCGCGCACGGCCTTGATGACGTTGACCTTGTTGTCGCCGAACGACGAAAGCACGACGGTGAATTCCGTTTGCTCTTCGGCGGCTGCGGCAGGGGCTGCGCCCGCGGCGGGGCCGGCTACGGCAACTGCCGCGGCGGCGGACACGCCGAACTTGTCTTCCATCGCCTTGATGAGCTCGGAGAGCTCGAGGACGGTCATCGACGAGATCTTGTCGAGGATTTCGGTCTGGACTGCGGACATGGTGTGCTCCTGGTTTCTAAAGTTTGAATAGGTTGCGGGAATGTCGTGGCTGCCTACGCCGCGGGCTTTGCATCGCGCACAGCCGCCAACGCCCGGACGAACTTGCTCGGAACTTCGTTGAGCGTTCGGACGAACTTGGCGATCGGCGCCTGCATCGTGCCCATCAGCTTGGCGATCAACTCGTCGCGCGAGGGCAGCGCCGCCAGCGCGGCAACGTCCTTGGCGGACATCACCTGGCCGGGTATCGCACCGCCCATGATCACGAACTTCTCGTTGCCCTTGGCGAAGTCGTTCAGGACCTTCGCCACGGCAACGGGGTCGACGCCGATGCCATACGCCAGCGGACCGACCATCTTGTCGGCCAGCGGGGCGAACGGCGATTCAGCGACGGCCCGGCGCACCAAGGTGTTCTTCACCACCCGGAAGTACACGCCGGAAGCCCTTGCCTTCGCGCGGAGAACGATCATGTCGGCGACTGCCATGCCGCGGTTCTGGGCCATGACGATGGCCTGAGCACCGGCGACCTGCTTCGCGACTTCCGCGACTACTGCCTGCTTCTGTTCCAGATTAAGACCCAAAGTGGTCTCCCAAGTTGCCGGTGACCTTGCGTCCAGGAGAATCCTGTCCGAGGGCACCATCTGCGTAGGACGCCTTGCTGCCGGCGATTAAATCCTTGCGGATTCCTACGGTCTTTGACGGCGCGCCGGGCGATGCCTTGCCCCGCAGACCCTCAAAAAACATCCATGTATAAGCGCGCCGCGCGATAGAAGCAGGCACGTCGCGCTTTTGTCTGTTAGCCCGTTGCCTGTTGTTGCGTTAACGTTGAATGGTCGATCCGCACCCCGGCACCCATCGTGCTGGAGATGCTGATCTTCTTCATGTAGATGCCCTTGGTGCCGGCGGGCTTCGCCTTGTTGAGCGCTTCGATCAGCGCGAGCAGATTGGTCTTCAACTGCTCGGGCTGGAACGACGCGCGACCGATCGTGCACTGGACGATGCCGCCCTTGTCGGTGCGGTACTGGACCTGGCCGGCTTTCGCGTTCTTCACCGCCGTAACCACGTCTGCGTTCACCGTGCCGACCTTCGGGTTCGGCATCAGGCCGCGCGGGCCAAGGATCTGGCCGAGCTGTCCCACGACGCGCATGGCGTCCGGCGAGGCAATCACGACGTCGAACTCCATGAAGCCTTCCTTGATCTTTGCCGCCAAGTCGTCGAAGCCGACGATGTCGGCGCCTGCTTCCTGCGCGGCTTTCGCCTTGTCGCCTTGCGCAAACACCGCGACGCGGACGTTCTTCCCCGTGCCGGCCGGCAGCACAACCGAGCCGCGCACCGTCTGGTCGGATTTCTTCGCGTCGACGCCAAGGTTCACGGCAACATCGACCGATTCGTCGAACTTGGCAACCGCTGTCTCCTTAACGAGTTTCAGCGCTTCGTCGACCGAATACGCCTTGTTGTGGTCGACCTTGCCGCGTACGACCTTCATCCGCTTCGAGAGCTTCGGGGCTTTCTGTTCGGCGGCCATGATCACTTCACTCCTTCGACCGTGATGCCCATGCTGCGCGCGCTGCCGGCGATCGTGCGCACGGCGGCGTCCATGTCGGCGGCGGTGAGATCGGGCATTTTCGTCTTCGCGATCTCTTCAGCCTGCGCTCGCGTCAGCTTCCCGACTTTGTCGGTGTGCGGCTTCGGGCTGCCCTTGTCGACCTTGGCGGCTTTCATGATCAGCACCGTCGCCGGCGGCGTCTTCATCACGAACGTGAAGCTCTTGTCCGCGAACGCCGTGATCACGACGGGAATCGGCAAGCCCGGCTCGAGCTTTTGCGTCTGCGCGTTGAATGCCTTGCAGAATTCCATGATGTTCAAGCCGCGCTGGCCGAGCGCCGGCCCGATGGGCGGGCTCGGATTCGCCTTGCCCGCCGGCACCTGCAGCTTGATGAATCCGATGATTTTCTTCGCCATCTCTGTCTCCTGGTGGGTTCAGACGGACGCAACTGCGTCCTCCCCGGTTAGATCAACAAAAGCGACGCGCTTTTGCTCTTTCAAGCCCCCACGTACAGCGCGGGCCTTCGTCCGCGTTAAGCGTCGCCGCCAGCGACGTCTTCAACGCGGACAGGTATTCCGTCACGCCCTCGGTGAGGAAATATCAAGCTTTCTCCACTTGCGAGAAATCCAATTCCACCGGCGTCGACCGACCGAAGATCGTCACCGACACTCGCAGCTTGCTTTTCTCGTAGTTCACGTCCTCGACGTTGCCATGGAAGTCGGTAAACGGCCCTTCCTTCACGCGCACCGCTTCGCCCGTCTCGAACAGCACCTTCGGACGCGGCTTCTCCACACCTTCCTGCACCTGCCGCAGGATCGCATCGACTTCCTTCTGCGTGATTGGCGTCGGCCGGTTCGCAGTGCCGCCCACAAATCCCGTCACTTTCGGCGTGCTTTTCACGAGATGCCACGAGTCGTCGGTCATCTCCATCTCGACCAGCACGTAGCCGGGGAAGAACTTGCGCTCCGAAATCGCTTTCGCGCCCGCCTTCATCTCGACCACTTCCTCGACCGGGACCAGGATCTGGCCAAATTGGTCGGCAATATCCGACCGCTTGATCCGCTCGGCCAAGGCCCGCTGCACGCTTTTCTCGAACCCCGAGTAGGCGTGTACGACAAACCACTTCTTGTTGCCTTCGGCGGGACGTGCCGTGCTCATCCTTCCACCCGCCCGGTCAGAAGCCTCACGATCCACGCCAGCGTCGTGTCGATCGAGAACAGGAACAGCGCCATGATCGTCACGAACGCGAACACGATCGCCGTCGTCTGAATCGTCTCTTTGCGCGATGGCCACGAAACGCGTCCCGCCTCAGCCCACGCATCCTGCGCGAAGGCGAAAAATTCCTTGCCCGGCACCGACGTCCACGCGACGACACCCGCCGCGACGAGACCGCCCAGCACCATCAGCACGCGGAACACCAGCGCGGTGTCGGTGAACCAGTAATACGCCACCAATCCAGCCACCACGCATGCCACCGCCAGCACAATCTTTATCTTGTCGACCATCTGCCTGTCCGTAACCGGTGCTTCCACTGTCCGTGCCACGACAACGCATCGTGGCAGGCCAGGAGGGAATCGAACCCCCAACCTGCGGTTTTGGAGACCGCCGCTCTGCCAATTGAGCTACTGGCCTACGATTTCTCCACCGCTCTGTCGTGCGCCCATGAGGCAGGCACCGTCGAGCTTAGGATGAAGCATGCGCTCGCCGATGCCCGCCCCATGGGCGCCGGCGGCGTCGTGCCGGCAGGCTTGCGGGCGCATGCTTCACCCTAAGCCCGCAGGCATTCCGGTTCCTCGCCGTTAGGTTCACTCGATGACCTTGGCGACGACGCCGGCGCCGACGGTGCGCCCACCCTCGCGAATCGCGAAGCGCAATCCCTCTTCCATCGCGATCGGCGCTATCAGCGTCACCGTCATCCCGATGTTGTCCCCCGGCATCACCATCTCGGTCCCCGCCGGCAGCTCACAGCTCCCCGTCACGTCCGTCGTGCGGAAATAAAACTGCGGCCGATAGCCCGGGAAGAACGGCGTATGCCGGCCCCCCTCATCCTTACTGAGCACATACACCTCGCAGCTGAACTTGGTGTGCGGCGTGATCGAGCCCGGCTTCGCCAGCACTTGCCCCCGCTCCACCTCTTCCCGCTTGGTCCCTCTAAGCAGCACCCCCACGTTGTCCCCCGCCTGCCCCTGGTCCAACAGCTTCCTGAACATCTCCACCCCAGTGCACACCGTCTTTAGCGTCGGCTTCAACCCCACGATCTCCAGCTCGTCCCCCACCTTCACCACCCCGCGCTCCACCCGACCCGTCACCACCGTCCCCCGACCCGAAATCGAGAACACGTCTTCCACCGGCATCAAAAACGGCCCGTCGATCGCCCGCTGCGGCTGCGGTATGTAACTGTCCAGCGCCTCCGCCAGCTTGAAGATCGACCCCTCCCCCATCTCGCTCTTGTCCCCTTCCAGCGCCATCTTCGCGCTGCCGATGATGATCGGCGTCTTGTCCCCAGGAAACTGGTACTTGGAGAGCAGCTCGCGCACTTCCATCTCGACAAGCTCCAATAGCTCCTTGTCGTCCACCATGTCCGCCTTGTTCATGTACACCACGATGTAGGGCACCCCCACCTGCCGCGCCAGCAGAATGTGCTCCCGCGTCTGCGGCATCGGCCCGTCCGCCGCCGATACCACCAGGATCGCCCCATCCATCTGCGCCGCCCCAGTGATCATGTTCTTGATGTAGTCCGCGTGCCCCGGGCAATCCACGTGCGCGTAGTGCCGCTTCTCCGTCACGTACTCCACGTGCGCCGTGTTGATCGTGATCCCCCGCGCCTTCTCCTCCGGCGCGTTGTCGATCTGGTCGTACGCCCGAACCTCCCCTCCATATTTCTTCGACAGCACCAGCGTCATCGCCGCCGTCAGCGTCGTCTTCCCGTGATCCACGTGCCCTATCGTCCCCACGTTCACGTGCGGCTTCGTCCGCTCAAATTTGCCCTTGGCCATTGCTTGAGACTCCTAAGACGTCAATACTCAGTTGCGCTGCGCTGTCTTAATTCCTGGTGCCCATGGGGCGGATTGAACGCTCGACCTCTCCCTTACCAAGGGAGTGCTCTACCACTGAGCTACATGGGCTCGCAAAGCTTCGTCTTCGGGCTCCATGCTTCGTTGCTCGTCGAATTCCTTGCTTGTGTACGTCTCATGTACACGGCGCTTCGGAATTCTCCTCATGCCTCGCCTGGCACCCGAATACTCGCTTTACGTTGCTAACGCTGTAGTGAATGTCCGATACTGGAGCGGGTGAAGGGAATCGAACCCTCGTCGTAAGCTTGGAAGGCTTCTGCTCTACCATTGAGCTACACCCGCCTGCCGGACGCCGGAATTACCGAACAGCTCTGCCTCCGCCCCTGATCCCAATTGTTCTCCGCTGCCGCTTTCGTGACCGATCATCGTTGGGGTGGTGGAGGGGGAAGGATTCGAACCTTCGAAGGCAGAGCCGGCAGATTTACAGTCTGCTCCCTTTGACCGCTCGGGAACCCCTCCGACGGAACAGGCGAGTATAGCAATTTGTGGGCCGAGCTGTCAAAACGCTGAAATTGCACGGGAATCGGACGTCCGGCGGCGCCTCAGCGGGACTTTGCCGGGTCCCGAACGAAGCCCGATGATCGCCTTCGATTACGTGATTGCGGGGGGCGGAACTGCGGGCTGCGTGCTCGCAAACCGCCTCTCCGCGGATGGCCGTCACTCGGTATTGATGCTGGAGGCCGGGCCGCGCGATTCGTATCCTTGGATTCATATTCCGATCGGGTACGCAAAAACGATGTTCCATCCGGTCTATAACTGGTGTTTCAGGACCGAGCCCGACCCCGGAATGAACGGCCGGCAAGTCTATTGGCCGCGCGGCCGCACGTTGGGCGGATCGAGCGCGATCAACGGGCTCATCTACATCCGCGGCCAGCACGAGGACTACGACCACTGGGCCGCGCTCGGCAATCCCGGCTGGAGTCATGTGGAGGTGCTGCCGTATTTTCGCAAGCTCGAACACAACGTCCGCGGCGAAAATGCCTGGCATGGCGCGGAGGGCCCGCAATGGGCCTCCGACATCGGGACAAGGCACGAGCTCGTCGAGGCGCTGATCCGGGCGGCCGCGGAGATCGGGATTCCGCGCAATGATGATTTCAACGGCGCAACGCAGGAAGGCGCCGGCTACTTCCAGCTGACCACACGTCGCGGCTTCCGTTGCTCGACCGCCGTTGCCTACCTGCGACCGGCGCGCCGGCGCGCGAACCTTTCCACCGCGACGAATGCGCAGGTGACGAAGATAACCTTCGACGGCCGGCGCGCGACAGGCGTCATCTACCAGCAGGACGGCGTCGAGCGTACGGTGACGGCGCGGCGCGAAGTCATCGTTGCAGCCGGATCGATCCAATCTCCGCAACTGCTGCAATTGTCGGGCATCGGGCCACCGGCGCTGCTCCAATCGTTCGGCATTCCGGTCGTGCATGCGCTTCCCGGCGTCGGCGAGAATCTGCAGGATCATTTGCAGGCGCGCGTGATCTTCCGCTGCACGAAGCCGATCACGACCAATGACACGCTCAACTCCTGGTGGCGGACGTTCGCGATGGGCGCGCAGTATCTGCTCGCCCGCACGGGACCGATGGCGGTCGGCATCAACCAAGGCGGCATATTTGCGCGCACCGATCCCGCACTGACGCGTCCCGATGTCCAATTCCATTTCGCCACGCTGTCGTCGGACATGGCAGGATCCCCGGTGCACACATTCCCCGGATTCACGATGTCCGTTTGCCAGCTCCGACCGGAATCGCGCGGTCATGTGCGCATCAAGTCGCCGGACCCGATGGCGGCGCCCGCAATGCAGCCGCACTACCTGTCGACGCCGACGGACCGCGCGACGCTGGTCGCCGGCATTAGGCTCGCGCGGCGATTGGCGGCGACCGACGCGCTTTTTCCGTACGTCGCCGGTGAATACATGCCCGGTCCGCGGGCCGAAGACGACGAAGACCTGCTCGAATTCGCGCGCGCCAGCGGCGCCACGATCTTCCACCCTTCCGGTACCTGCAAGATGGGCCCCCCAGCGGACGCGCTCGCGGTCGTCGATGCACAATTGCGCGTACACGGGATCGATAGCCTGCGCGTCGTCGATTGCGGCATCATGCCCACGCTCGTTTCCGGGAACACGAACGCTCCGGTCATCATGATCGCGGAAAAGGCGGCGGATATGATCCTGCGTAACGCTGCCTGAACCGCGATTCGCCACCAAGGAAAGCACGATGCCCTGCTGCCACGCCGATTTCGCCGCCGTCGAAGGCAGCGACCGCGGTTTCACCGTCGGCATGCCGACGTTCACGTTCGGCGCCGGCGTCCTCGCCGAAGCCGGCGACAGCGCGCGCGAGCTCGGCCTCAAGCGCGTCGCGCTTTTCACCGACCCGCGCATGGCGCGAAGCGAATACGTTGCGACGGTGCGAGCTTCGCTCGCCGCGGCGCAGGTCGACTGTGCCGTCTACGACGACGTCTCCATCGAACCAACCGACGCGTCGTTCAAGGACGCGGCGCGCTTCGCGACCGAAGGCCGGTTCGACGGTTACGTCTCCGTCGGTGGCGGCTCCGTGATGGACACGTGCAAGGCGGCAAATCTCTACGCGTCGCAGCCCGCCGAATTCATGACCTACGTCAATGCGCCGATCGGCGCCGGGCAAAAAGTCCCGGGCGCGGTGAAGCCGCACATTGCTTGCCCGACAACTTCAGGGACGGGATCGGAGACGACCGGTATCGCGATCTTCAACCTCCGTTCGCTGAACGCAAAGACAGGCATCATCTCGCGCCGGTTGATCCCGGACGTCGCGCTGATCGACCCGACAGTCACCGCATCATTGCCGAGAAATGCGATCGCGGCAACGGGATTCGACTGCATGAGCCATGCGCTCGAATCGCTGACCGCGCGCGCCTACCCGCGGCGCCTCAATCCGGCGCACGGCGTAAATCGCCCGGTCTCGCAAGGTGCGAACCCGTTTTCGGACATGCTCGCCGCCGAGGCACTCAACAGCGTCGGCAAATTTCTTGTCCGCGCGGTGAACGATGCCACGGATTCCGAGGCGCGCACGGAGATGATGTATGCGGCGATGCTGGCCGGCATCGCCTTCAACGCGGCGGGATGCCATTTGCCGCATGGATTGTCCTACGCGGTGTCCGGTCTCACCAAGGACTGGCACGTCGACGGCTATCCGGACGGCAAGACGCTCGTGCCGCATGGAATGGCGGTCGTGCTCAACAATCCGTCGGTATGGCGCTTCACTGCGCCGTGCTGCCCGAAGCGCCACTTGCATGGTGCCCGCTGCCTCGGTGCGAAGAGCGACGACGCGGATGCCGCCGACGCCGGCGAAGTACTGGCTGGGCGCGTCATCGAGCTGATGCGCGCCACGGCGATGCCGAACGGGCTTGCCGCGCTCGGCTTCGATGACGGTCAAATCAGCGCGCTCGCGACCGGCGCCGAGCCGCAATATCGCGTGATTCGCAACGCACCGAAGGACGTCGGGCGCGGCGATCTCGAAGCGCTGTTTCGGGCCGCGCTCACGTACTGGTAACGGCCGCCTGCGGTGTTGCCTCCTCGGCGGCGGGCTCCACGCGCTGCACGCGCGCCGCCGGCAGGATCACCGTGAACGTGCTGCCCCTGCCCGGCTCGCTTTCGATCGCAAGCTCGGCCTGGTGCCGCAACAGGACGTGGTTGACGATCGCAAGGCCCAGCCCGGTCCCGCCCGTTTCGCGCGAGCGGCTGCGATCGACGCGGTAGAAGCGTTCCGTCAGCCGCGGCAGATGCTCGGCGGCAATTCCGACGCCGGTGTCGGCGACGGCGAAGGTTCCGCGGCCCTCTGAATCGATCTGCCACGACAGAGTGATCGTGCCACCCTCGGGCGTATAGCGGACCGCATTCGAGACGAGATTGCCGAATGCGCTCGCGAGCTCCTCGCGCGCGCCGGCCAGCATGGCCACCGAGTCGGCCGACGAAACAGCGACAATCGTGTGACGACCCGCCGATAGCGCCCGCGCCTGGGCGCAGATCTCGCCCAGCAATGGCGCGACCGCGAATGTCGCGTCGACCGGCGGATTCTGCTCGCTTTCGAGCGCGGACAGCGTGAGCAGATCGTCGACGAGCCGCTGCATGTTGCGCGATTGCTCCTGCATGAGTCCGAGATAGCGCTGCCGCTGGCGCACATCGAGATCCATGTCCTGCATCGTCTCGATGAATCCGGCGATGACGGTGAGCGGCGTCTTGAGCTCATGCGAGACGTTGGCGATGAATTGGCGGCGCATGCGCGCGGTCGCTTCGATTCCTGTTATGTCGCGTGACAGCAGAAGCTTCTCGTCGTCCCCATAGGGAACGACCTGGATCGACAGCGTCACTCCGGGCTCGCGTTGCGACGGCACGATGACGGGCTCGGAGAAATCGCCGGCCTCGAGGTAGCGAATCACTTCAGGCTGGCGGACGAGGTTCGCAAACGCCCGGCCCAGGTCGCGCTGGGGTTCGAGCCCCAAGTGTGCGCGCGCGCGCGCGTTTGCGAAGCGGATGCGATTGGCGTCATCCAGCACCACGATCGCCTCGGGGATCGCCTCCGCAGCCGCGGCAAAGCGTTCGAGACGCTGCGCGAGACCACGCTGCGCGGCGACCCGGGCACGCGCGCGCCGATAAAGCGCCGTGAACGCCCGCTGCCAGTTTCCTCTCCCTTCGGGTACCGCCGCGTCGACCGGGCCTTCGGCCCAACGGACGAGAAGCTCGAGTTGCCACAGGTGAAAACCGACGAGCACCGCGGCGCCGGCAGCGAGCGTCACCAGCGCCCAGGTAGTCCCGAAAGCGAACCACGCGACGAGCGTTGCGAGCGCTACTCCCACCGGGGCCATCAGCGCGGCGAAAATCGTGCGTGTCATGCGCCGCAATCTATCACGGCAGAGGACATGAAACGGTGCTCAGCGCGGTGCGGCGAGGCGATAGCCGGTGCCGCGTACCGTCTCGATCATCCCCTCGCAGCCGTGCGGCTCCAGCGCGAGACGAAGCCGCCGGATGTGGACATCGACCGTGCGCTCCTCGATGTACACCTGATCGCCCCAGACCTGATCCAGGAGTTGCGCGCGCGTGTGGACGCGTTCGGGTCGCGCGAGGAAGAAGCGAAGCAGACGAAATTCCGTGGGCCCGAGGTCGACATTATTGCCCGCGATCGTTGCGCGGTGGGTGGCAGGATCGAGCCGCACGGGGCCGACCTCGAGCATTTCCTGTGCAGCTTCGGGTGCGCGCCTCCGCAGCACTGCTTTCACCCGCGCCTTAAGCTCGCGCGGGCTGAACGGCTTCGTCACGTAGTCGTCGACCCACGACTCGAGGCCGGCGACCTTGTCGGCTTCGTCGGTACGCGCGGTCACCATGATGACCGGCAGCTCGCGCGTGCGGGGGTCCCCGCGGAGCTGCTTCGCGAAAGCGAGCCCGGAAAGGCCCGGCAACATCCAATCGAGCAGCATGAGGTCCGGCAACGATTCCTTCAGCATCCGTTGCGCCGACTCGGCATCAGGCGCCGCGTGCACTTCGTATCCGGCATCGGCAAGGTTCACCCGCAGAAGCTCGAGGATCGCGGGCTCGTCCTCGACAACCATGATCGTCGGGTTCATGGATTACCTTCGGCCCGTCAGGCTCATGGCTCGTGCAGCTCCGCGCGGATCTGATCGGCGGATGCGTGCCGTACGTCGACCCCTCGCACCGCCTGCACGACCGCCTCGGCGATGTTCTTCGCATGGTCGCCGATCCGTTCGATCGATTTGGCGATAAAGAGAATCTCGAGCGCGGCGCTGATCGTGCGCGGGTCCTCCATCATGTAGCTGATCAGCTGGCGCATGATGGCGTGAAACGACGCGTCGACCGGCTCGTCGTCGCCAATTACCTTTGCCGCAGCTTCGGTATCGAGGCGCGCGAACGCATCGAGCGCAGCCTGTAGCATGCCGCGCACGGTCTCGAGCGCCCGCGTCACGTCGTAATTGCGAAGCTGCGCGAGCCGGCCGCTGCTCCCCGCCTGCTCAGCCTTGAACACGACTTTCTTCGCCTCGTCGCCGATTCGCTCCAGGTCGTTGACCACTTTGGTGACGGTCATGATCATCCGCAGATCGATCGCCGCCGGCTGGCGCTTCGCGATGATCTGCGTGCACTGCTGGTCGATCTCCATCTGCATCCGGTTGACAGCCTGCTCGTCGGCTCCGACGGCGTCGATCAGGTCTTCCGTCTCCTCGTCGGCGAGGGCGGCAAGTGCGCGCGTCAACTGCTTCTCGACGAGGCCCCCCATGGCGAGGACACCCCCGCGGATCAGCTCCATCTCGGCATCGAACTGCTTGTGTGTGTGTTCGGTCATATGGTTTCGTCCCTACGTTAACCGAACCTTCCGGTGATGTAGTCCTCGGTCTCCTTGCGCCGCGGCTTGAGGAAGAGCTCGTCGGTCTTGCCGAATTCGATCAGCTCGCCCAGGTACATGTAGGCGGTGAAATCCGAGATGCGGGCCGCCTGTTGCATATTATGGGTCACGATCACAATCGTGTAGTCTTCCTTCAGCTCGGTGATCAATTCCTCGATCTTCGCAGTCGAGATCGGGTCGAGCGCGGAAGTAGGCTCGTCGAGAAGCAGGACTTCGGGCTTTACCGCAACGGCGCGCGCGATGCATAACCGCTGCTGCTGGCCGCCGGAAAGCGCCATTCCGCTCTGTTTCAGCTTGTCCTTCGCCTCGTCCCACATCGCGGCCTTGGTGAGCGCCCATTCGACACGCTCGTCCATCTCGCGCGCCGATAGGTCCTCGTACAGCCGCACGCCGAACGCGATGTTGTCGTGGATCGACATCGGGAACGGCGTCGGCTTCTGGAAGACCATCCCGACTTTCGCGCGCAGCGTGTTGATGTCGACCCCCGGCGCGAGAATGTTTTCGCCGTCGAGAAAGATGTCGCCGGTCGCGCGATGGCCCGGGTAGAGCGAATACATCCGGTTCAGCGTGCGCAGCAAGGTCGACTTGCCGCAGCCCGACGGACCGATGAACGCCGTTACGTGGCGCGGGGCGATGTCGAGGTTGATGCTCTTCAAGCCTTGAAAGCGGCCGTAGAAGAAATCGAGATGGCGGATCGATATCTTCGGTTCGCTCGGCGCGATGGCAGGAGCGGCGTCGGCCGGTGGGACATGCGCGAAGGCGGTGTCCATTGGAGGGTTAGGTCGAAGAGTTCGTTCAGCGCACCGTGGATTGACGGAACACCGTTCGGGCGAGGATGTTGATGACGAGAACCGTCAGCGTGATCAGGAACGCGCCACCCCACGCGAGATCCTTCCAGTCGTCGTACGGGCTCAGCGCGAACTGGAAGATGACGACCGGCAGGTTGGCCATCGGCGCGTTCATATCGAGGCTGCCGAACTGGTTGTTTAGCGCGGTGAAGAGCAGAGGCGCGGTCTCGCCGGACATCCGGGCAACGGCGAGCAGGATTCCCGTAATGACGCCACCGCGCACCGCACGCAGCGTGACCGAGAGGATGACTTTGTACCTCGGCGCGCCGAGCGCGACCGCCGCCTCGCGCAGGCTGGCCGGCACAAGCTGGAGCATGTTCTCGGTGGTGCGCACGACGACGGGAATTGCGATCAGCCCGAGGGCCGCCGAGCCCGCCCAGCCAGAGAAATGCCCGACGTTCATCACGTACACCGTATAGACAAAAAGACCCAGCACGATGGAAGGCGCGGACAGCAGGATGTCGTTGATGAATCTGGTTAGACGCGCGACCCAGCCGTCGCGGCCGTATTCGGCGAGGTAGATGCCCGCGAGGATGCCGATCGGCGTGGCAACGAGTGTCGCAACACCCACGATGAGTGCGCTGCCGACGATCGCGTTGGCGAGTCCTCCCGCCGACCCCGGCGGGGGTGTCGTCGTCAGGAACAGCGATGGCGAGATCGCCCCGACGCCCTTGGCGAAAAGCACGACGAGAATCCAGATCAGGAACGTCATGCCGAACGTCATCGCGGCCAGCGACATGAAAAGATTGAACCGGTTGACCCGAAGCCGCCGGCGATAGATGAGCGAGGTCACGCGCGGCGTCATGATCAGGTCGACCGGCCCTCACCGCGCGCGAGCTGCGCAATGAGAAGTCGCGAGCAGGCGAGCACGATGAACGTCAGCACGAACAGGACGAGCCCGAGCGATATGAGCGAGGCGCGATGGACCGGGTCAGCCGCTTCGTTGAACTCGTTGGCAAGCGCGGAAGCGATCGAGTTGCCCGGATTGAAGAGCGCCGCGCTGATCCGATACGCATTGCCTATGACGAACGTCACCGCCATCGTCTCGCCGAGCGCTCGCCCAAGCCCAAGCATGATGCCGCCGATCACTCCGACCTTCGTGTACGGCAGCACGACGTTCCAGACGACTTCCCACGTGGTCGCGCCGAGACCGTAGGCCGACTCCTTCAAAACCGGCGGAACGACATCGAAGACGTCGCGCATCACCGAGGCGATGAAGGGAATGATCATCACCGAGAGGATGAAGCCGGCGGTGAAGATGCCGATTCCGTTTGGCGCGCCTTGAAACAGCGCTCCGACAAGCGGAATGCGGCCGACGGTGTCAGTCAGCAGCGGCTGCACGTAGTCGCCGAACAGCGGCGCGAAAATGAAAAGACCCCAGATGCCATAGATGATCGAAGGAATTGCCGCCAGCAGCTCGATCGCGGTGCCGAGCGGCCGCTTCAGGATCACCGGGCACATTTCGGTGAGAAAAAGCGCGATGCCGAAGCTCACGGGCACGCCGATCAACAGCGCGATTGCGGACGTGACGAGCGTTCCGTAGATCGGCGCGAGCCCGCCGAAGATGCCCTTGACCGGATTCCAAACGTTGGCAAAGAAAAACCCAATGCCGAACTTGTCGAGCGCGGGCGCCGCGGCGATACCGAGCGCTACCAGTATCCCGGCGAGCAGGCCCAACACCAGCAGCGCGAAGACGAGCGTCGCATGCTCGAACACCCAATCGCGCCATGCTCCCTTTGCGCGGGACGAATCGGGTGGTGCAGACGGCCGCCGAGCGCGCGGCAGCGCTTCGGCGGTCATCGAGGAGCGCAATGTGACGGCTGCCGCATCGGTCGGCATGATAACCCCTCAATCGATGGAAGCCGTTTGTATGCTGACAGGAGCGGTCAATTGCCCCAGACCGACTTACCGCCACCGTCCTTGATCTGCGTCTTCCAGGAACCCTCGATCTGCGCGATCAGTGGCGGCGGGCAACGGCACGTAATCGAGGTCCTCCGCCATCTTCTGCCCGTTCTTGAACGACCAGTCGAAGAACTTGAGAACTTCGGCAGCATTTTGCGGCTTGCCCTGCTCAGTGTGCATCAGGATGAAGCTCGTCGCGGCGATCGGCCAGGACGTCTTGCCCGGCGAGTCGGTGATGATCTGGTAGTAGCCGGGCGCGTTCTTCCAGTCAGCGTAGGCGGCAGCCGCCTGGAACGTGTCGTTGTCGGGCTTCGGATATTGGCCTTCCTTGTTCTGGACGAGGGCATGGGTCATGTTGTTCTTCTTGGCGTACGCGTATTCGACGTAACCGATCGATCCCTTGATCCGCTGAACGTACGCGGCGACGCCTTCGTTGCCTTTGCCCCCTACCCCTTCGGGCCATGCCACGGCGGTGCTCGAGCCGACCTTAGTCTTCCAGTCCGGGCTCACCTTTGACAGGTAGTCGGTGAAGTTGAACGTCGTTCCCGAACCGTCCGAGCGGCGGACCACCGTGATCAGTTCGTCGGGAAGCTTGACGCCGGGGTTCAGGTCGGCGATGGGCTTTTCGTTCCACTTCTTGATCTTGCCGAGGTAGATGTCGGCCAGAACGGAACCGGTAAACCGGATCCCTCCCGGTGTGATCCCTTCCAGGTTCACGATGGGCACGATGCCGCCGATGATCGCCGGGAATTGCATCAGGCCGGCGGCCTGCAGATCCTCGGGCTTCAATGGCATATCGGAGGCACCGAAATCGACGGTCTTCGCCTTGATCTGGGCGATGCCGCCGCCCGAGCCGATCGACTGATAGTTCATGCCGACGCCTGTCTTGGCCTTGTAGGCTTCGGCCCATTTAGCGTAGATAGGAAACGGAAATGTCGCGCCGGCACCGGTGATGTCGACCGCAAACGCCGATGAAAGGCCGCACGCGATGGCCGCGGCGGCGAGGACGCCCTGCAGAAATTGTTTGCGCATGTTCGTTGTCCTGTCGAAGGGAACAGGCAAGAGCATGGCGGGCGCATGTTACAGGCACATGACGCGCCGAAGACGCCGCATGACAGTTATGTGACGGCGAACGGGTCGTTGCCGTCGTCAGTGCGCGTGCCAGCCGATAGGCCATTTCAACCGCAGGGCATCGGCTTTCAGCCGCTCGAGCTCGCCTCGCGCGGCGGCTTCCTGCGGATTCGCGCCCAGGGCTGCGAGAGCGCGCCCGCGCGCAATCAGAAAATCGGTATACGGCAATCGCTCGTTGCTCGTGTAGGACTCGAGCGCCGCTGCATGCGCGCGCGTTCTTTCCCACTCGCCGCGCGAGAGCGTGTCCTCGATGCCGAGGCGGTGATAAGCGATCGGGCTATGCCCGACACCTCCTTGGTCGATGAGTCGCTGCCCCTCGGAACGATACTGCTCACGCTTGACCGGGTCACTCTCCATGCGCGCTTTGAGCGCAAGGATGAACGGTCCTATGAAACGCATGCCGGTCTCGCGCGCGAACAACAGCGCCTGCTCGTTGCGGTCGTGCGCTTCGGCCGTGCGCCCAAAGGAGAGCGACACCTCACCCAGGACCGTCAGCAAAACGGCCTGATACCGACGAGCGCCAAGACTGGTCGCGAGGACCAACGCCCGCTCCAGCACTGGCTCGCTTTCCTCGTATCGCGCGCCAAAGGCCAATAGAAGGCCCTTCGATTCGAGCGAGAACATTTCACCGTGCCGGTCGCCTACCTGACGGGCGAGCTCGTTCGCCACTTCCATGCTCGCGATGCCAGCGTCGAACTCCGTCAGGTAGATCCGGCAATGCCCGGCCATCGCCAGGTTGGGAATCTTGATTCGCGTAAGTCCATGAGCGTCGCACAACGCCACGCATTCGCTGAAACGTTTGAACGCCGTGCGCATCCGGGCGACGGCATACGACGCGTCGGCAAGCCCGCTGACTGCGCGCGCCTCCCAGGCGACGTCGCCGATCTGCTTTGCGCAGACGAGGGCTGTTTCGTGAGCCGCGCGGCACCCTGTGACGTCGCCGCGCGCGAAGAGCACGTTGCCGCGCGTGTGGTGCAATTCAGCAAGCTCGCGCGTCAGCGCATGCTCTCGCGCGACCGGCTCTGCCTCGGCGAGCGCCGCCAACGCCGCATCGACACTCCCGATCAGCCGATGTCCCGCGCCTATGCCCAGCAATGCGCGGCACCGTTGCGCCGGATCGCACGCTGCGGCCAGCGCGTTGCCATAAGCGACAATCGCCGGATTGCCTTCTCCCGCTTCACAGCGCAGGCGCCCGCACAACATATTGAGCGCGTAGACATCGGAAGGCTCGCGGGCTAACGCCGCGCCCCGCTCGGCAAGCGAGAGCGCTCGCTCCGTATGCAGCGCCGCGGACTGCGCTTGCGCGGCCGCGAGGTACGCCTGGACCGCTTCCGGCGCCTCGGCACGGTCCAGATGCTCCGCGCTGAGTGCCTGGTCGCGCTCGCCGTACCACGCCGCCGCGGCGCGGTGCAGCTCGGTCCGGCGCGCGCGCGTCAGCGACGCATAGACACCGTCGCGGATCAGCGCATGCGCGAACAGCAATTCCTCGCCGTCCGGCCGCACCAGTGACGCCCCAAGCAGCGCCGCACAATCGTAATCCGGGGCTGCGATCAGATGGCGCAGCGCTGCGAGCGGAAATCGCTGTCCCAGGATCGCTGCCGCCCTCAACGCCGCACGCTCGCGCTCGGGTAGCCGGTCGACGCGCGCAAGAACGAGGCTGTGCAGCGATGCCGGAAGCCGGTCGTCGCTCTCTTCGGCAGCGCGCAACAGCTGCTCTAGAAAGAACGGATTGCCGCCCGCGCGTTCGATGCATTTGCGGGCGAGCGCTGCCGACGTGGCGAAGAGGCCGCCCGCCAACGTTACAGCATCGGCATCGGAAAGCGGCGCGATGTCGAGGGTCACGAGCGCGCAACCGGCGAGCGACGCGCGGAAGCCGCCGGAGAGCGGATCACCATCGGCGCGCGACGTCAGCAGGAGCAGCACGCGGGACCCTCGCGTCGCGCGCGTCAGCGCGGCGACGTAAGTGAGCGTCACGTTGTCCGCCCATTGGAGATCCTCGATCGTGATCAATACCGGCGCAGCGCGGGACGCTGCCTCCACGAGCTCGATCAACACGTCGCCGCGCGCACGCTGCCGCGCTGCGCTGTCCATCGCCTCGTACAGCTCGCGGCCATCCGCGGGCAGCGGCAAGTCGAGCAGATCGGCGAGAAACGGTCGACGATCGGCGCTGACGATCCCTCGTTCGATCACCGTGTCGACCGCCTGCGCACGGTCCGATGCGCTCGACGGCGACTGGAGTCCGACGAGCGACGCGACGACGTCGCGCACCGGATCGCGGCCCTGCGCCGTGCCGAAATCGAGCACGAGCCCGGTGTGGCACGCGAAGCGCTCCGCGGTCGCAATGCGGCGCAACTCCGCCACCAGCCGCGACTTTCCGATGCCGGGGTCGCCTCGCACATGGACTACGGTTCCCGTTCCGCTCGATACGCAGGCACGGATAAGAGCTGTGAGCTGCGCCAGCTCGCCGGTGCGTCCCACGAACGGCGGGACCGTACCGGCGTCGCCGCCGGCAACGAGCGCTTTCAGACGCCATGCGGTGACCGGGCGATCGATTCCCTTGATGACGAGCGCTTCCAGCATCGTGCACGTCGCCTCGCGCGCAATCGCATCGTGAACGACGTCATCCATCACGACTTCGCCGGCGCCCGCGATGCCGACGAGACGCGCCGCGAGATTGACCGACGGTCCAAGCACCGTATAGGCGCGATGCTGTTCGCTGCCCACCCCACTCGCGACAACCTCCCCGGCGGCGATCCCGATATGCGTGTCCAGTCTCAAACCCGACAGCGCGCCGATATCCGGCATCGCGCGTTGAATCGCCTCGGCAGCGCGTACCGCGCGCGCGGGTTCGTCGCCGTGCGCAACGGGCGCCCCGAATACCGCCATCACCGCATCGCCGACATGCTTGTCGACGCGGCCGCCAAAGCGTTCGACGATCGCGTCGACCACGCCGAAGAAACGCTCGAGCAGTTGATGGATGTCCTCGGGATCGAGCTGTTGCGACAGCCGCGTATAGCCGCAGAGATCGGCGAACAGGACCGTAACGGGACGGCGCTCGGCCTCCGCGGACGAGGCTCCGGCAGGCGTCGCAATCAGGGACGGGGCCATACTCGACAGCGAGCCGCCGCAACCGCCGCAGAATTTCTCGCCGGGCTCGTTCGCGAATCCGCACGTCGGGCACACAACAGGCAACGCGGCGCCGCATTGCGCGCAGAACCGGCGCCCGGCGCGGTTTTCTGCATTGCAATTCGCGCATACCAGCCGATTGCCGTCGCTCATCGTGCGCCTCTAGTCACGCCACCCCCCGCCCGCTGTCTGCCATCAGCCGCTGACGCTGCATCGCGCTTCTTCGGAATCGACAAATTCGGCGAGCGTAATGCCATGCAACGGTTTGGGGAGCTGCGTAAAGCGTACGCCGGCCGCGGTCATCGCACGGTGAAACGCATGGACATCGGACGCGCCGAAGCCGAGATGCGTCGATCCGGCCGGATTCTCGGTCGATGCCGGATGCAGCGCGAGCGTCGTTTCGCCGGTCGCGAACTCGGTCCACTCGGGCGAGGCAAATTTGAGCTTCAGTCCCAGCGTGTCGCGATAGAAGCTCACCGCACGATCCATATCCGCGACAAAGTGAATTGCATAGCCGAGCTTGAGTTCCATATTTCCTCCAGTCGGGTGAGCGTTGGCGCCGATCAAGAACCACGAAAAATGATACCTGCCCGCACCAAGGCGAAGGAGATCAGCGAAGACTCTCCGCGAGCTTCAATCGCTGGACTTTGCCGGACGGCCCTTTCGGCAATGCGGCGACGAAGCGAAATGCCTTCGGCGTCTTGTAGCGGCCGAGCTCGCGCAGGCAGTGCGCGCGAAGATCGTCCTCGGTGCACGTCGTATCCGCTTTCAGGACCACGCAGGCCAGGATGTCCTGACCGTATTCCGCGTCCGGGATGCCAACCGCCGCGGCCTCGAGCACCGCCGGGTACCGGAGCAGCGCCTCATCGATCTCGCGAGGCGCGATATTCTCGCCTCCTTTGATGATCAGCTCCTTCAATCGCCCGGTGATGAAGTAGAAACCGTCGCGATCACGATAGCCGAGATCGCCGGTGGCGAGCCAACCGCCGGCACGAAGCGTGCGCGCGGTCGCCTCGGTGTCTTCGTGATAACGCAACATCACATTGGCGCCGCGCACCTCGATTTCGCCGCTTTCTCCTTCGCCGAGGACCGCGCCGTCCGACGCGACGATGCGAGCTTCCACGCCGAGCGGCAACCCCGGAGAGCCGATTTTGCGTCGGCTTGGATCGAGCGGATTCGCGAACGCCACCGACGCGCACTCGGTCAATCCCATCGCCTCCAGCACAGAAATGCCGAACCGCGATTCGAACGCACGATGCTGCTCGGGCGGCAGCGGCGCGGATGCCGAGCGTGCGAAACGAATCTTCCGGCACGCCGCCGCCTGCGCGGGCGTCGGGTCGGCGCCATTGAGGAGGTAAGCGATGATCGTCGGCACCACGTTGAGCCACGTCGGCTCGTAGCGCTCGACCCAGCCCCACCACTGCGAAGCGCTGAAGCGATGGGGGATCACGATGCTGCCGCCCGCCAGGAGTGGTGAAATCGTGGCGATGCACTGGCCGTTCACGTGATAGAGCGGCAACGACGAGAGCACGCGATCGGCGGCGGTGAATGCATGCGCTTCGCATACTGCGCGCCCGGCGTGGATCAGGTTCGCGTGCGAAAGCACTGCGCCTTTAGGCGTTCCGGTCGTGCCCGACGTGTACATCAGCAGCGCCGGCGATTCGGGACGAAGCGTCGGTTCTTGCCGGGAAATCCTCGTCGCGGCGACGCAAAGATCGTCGGGCGAGGTCGCGCGCACGATCACCCTGCGTCCCAGCTTCCCCACAATCGACTGCAGCCGCGAGACGAATTCAGGCGCCGAAAACACGATACGCGTCCGCGAGTGGACAAGCGTGTGCGCAATGAGCGCATCCTGCGCGAGCAAGCTGATCGGCGATGCGACGTAGCCGCCGTGCATGGCGCCGAGGAACACGCCGGCGGCCGCGATGCCGTTCGGCAGCATCCAGGAGACGACCTCGCCAGGACTGATGCCGAGCGCTGAAAGTTCGGCCGCCAGCCCGTTCGCGGTGTCGCGCAACGCGCCGTACATCACGGTGGATCCGGGCTCGGGCGCCAGCAGGAGCGGCGCTTGCGGTTGCGTGTTCGCGTAGCGGTCGATCACCTCGCGGATCGACTGCGGCGCCATCGCGGCGTCAAACACGGAATTTTCGCCGGTATGCTCCGAAAATCTCGTCGTCGGTCGGCTCGCGAATGTCTGCGGGAGCGAGCGGCATCACGACGCGCGTGATGTTGAGAAAATGCCGGTAGTTGAGGTTATCGGAAAGACTGTTGCGGCCCCACGTCCCGCAGCCCATCGACAGCGAGAACGGCAACGAATTGTCGAAGCTGCCGCCGGTTGCGAAACAGTGGACCTGATTGACGATGACGCGGCACACGGGCAATGTCAGTCCGAGTTCTACCGCGCGTTTCGGATCGCGAGTGTGCAAACCGACCGAGTGCCCGGCGCCCTGGTAAGCAAGGAGGCGCGCGGCGAGATCGGCGGCGGCAGCAAAATCCCGCACGCGATAAAGCGCGAGCACCGGGGAGAGCTTCTCGCCCGAGAACGGATGCGCGGGTCCGACACCGGTTTCCTCGACGAGCAGAAATCGTGCGCTGTCGAGCTGCGGCCGCACGAGACCGGCAAGCGCCGCAATCGTCGGCGCGGCTTTTGCAATGACGGCGGGTGAAAGCCTGCCATCGGGGAACATCTCCTCCTGCAAGCGCCGTGTTTCCTCTCCGTCCAGCAGCACGCCTCCTTCGCGGTCAAATGCGGCGATCAGCGCGTCGGCGGCAGCGTCGACCACGATCACGCTGTTTTCCGACGAGCACGAAGTTGCGTGATCGAACGTCTTGGAGCGCGCGATCTTCGCGGCGGCGGCCGCCACGTCGGCCGTCTCGTCCACGATCGCAGCAACGTTGCCCGGGCCCACGCCGAGCGCGGGTGTGCCGCTTTCGTAGGCGGCGCGCACGTTGGTCTTCGATCCGGTGGCGACCACGAGATCCGCCTGCCGCATCAGGGCAAACGTCTGTTCGCGCATCACCGGCGCCGGCAGCATCTGCACGAGGTCGCGCGGCGCACCGAGCCGACCGCCGAGCTCGGCACTGACGTACTGAAGCAACAGCGAAAGCGTCGACGCGCCCTTCGGCGACGGCGCGACGATGATCGCGTTGCGGCCCTTCAATGCGTTGATGATGTTGTTCGCCGGCGTCGCCGCCGGATTCGTTGACGGCGTGATCGCGGCGACGACGCCGACCGGTCGCGCGATCTCGATCAGGCCTCGCGTCCGGTCTTCGGAAATCACTCCGACTGACTTGGTACCTCGGAGGTCGCGCAGAAGGCCAAGCGTCTTGCGATGATTCTTCGCCATCTTGTCGGCGACGCTGCCGAGGCCCGTGTCGCGCACGGCGAGCTCGGCGAGCGCCTTGTTTCTTCCAGGTTCGACGATCGCCCAGCCCGCCGCGGTCACCGCTTCGTCAACGCGTTCCTGCGACCATGTTTCGTATTCGCGTTGCGCCGCGCGTGCCCGCGCAAGGAGCGCGGCAATGACGGCGTCGGGTGAGCCCTCGGCAGGCGCGTTCATCGCTCAGCCAGCATTACTCGGGCTTGATGCCGGCGGTCTTGATCACGAGCTCCCATTTCGCGAGCTCTTCCTTGATGATGCGGTCGAATTCCGCCTGCGACGACGACGCGGCCTCGGCGCCTTGCGCGAACAGTCTTTCCTTCACCTGTGGATTCTCCAGCACCTTGACGAACGCCGCGTTCAACTTGGCGACGATCGCGGGAGGCGTCCGCGCGGGTGCGAGCGCGCCGTACCACGACTCGACCGCATAGTCCGGTACGCCCGCTTCGGCGATCGTCGGCACATCCGGCGCCGAGGCGCTGCGCTTCGCGCTGGCGACGGCGATCGCCCGCAGCCGGCCGGATTTCACATGTTGCAACGCGGCGGGCATCGAGACGATCGCGAGCTGCACCTGCCCGCCGATCGTGTCCGTGATCGCCGGACCGCCGCCCTTGTAGGGGACGTGAACCATGTCGACGCCGGTCTTGAGCTTGAAGAGCTCGCCCGCGACATGCGCCGGTGAGCCGATGCCGACCGATGCGTAATTGAGCTTTCCCGGATTCGCCTTGGCATACGCAATGAGCTCTTTGACGTTGGTGATGGGCACCGATGGGTTGACGACGACGATCTGCGGTATCAACGCCACCAGACTCACCGGGACGAAGTCACGCTCGACGTCGAACGGCAGCTTTTCATAAAGCTTCGGATTGATCGTGTGCGACGACAACGTGAATAGGATCGTGTAGCCGTCGGCAGGTGCCTTGGCGACAATGTCGGTTCCCAGGTTGCCGGCAGCACCCCCGCGATTGTCGATGACGATGGGTTGGCCCAGAGCCGTCGCGAGCGGTTCATTGACGATCCGCGCGACAACATCGGTTCCGCCACCCGGTGGATAGGGAACGACGAACTTGATCGGCTTGGTCGGATAGTCCTGCGCGTTCGCCGCGCCGAGAAGGCAACCAGCGACAACGCAAGTAAAGGAAGCCACGGCGCGCGAACCATCATCGGAGTCCCTCGTTCAGGTGCAGCGCATCGAACCGCCGCACGCGGGGATGCCTATTCTGCCACGGGCGTTATCGCACGTAAGCCTGCCGCAACCTGAAGGCGGCGCTGGTGTGTCGTCGACAAGGGATAAAAATCGGGCCGCCGGCGGCTGGGGGGCGGCCGGCGGCACCAGTGGATGGCTCACGCCAATCCTGGCGTCTTGCGGATCTAGTCGTCCGCCTCGACGATTCAATACGCCCGATGCACGGGCTGAATTGATCTCTGCGTTGGAAGCACTATCCGCCGTTCGGTACCGGCGGGCTTTGACTACGATCAACTTCGCTCGGATTGGCTGCGCCGGGGGGGCTCGCGGGCAGGTGCGTCTGCTGAACGCGCGGCTAGCCGTGCTTCGCGGCGGTCGACTTGTACTTGGCAAGGTGGCGCGTCGGAAGCGCAAGCGCGTCGCGGCGGAACGGGTCGCCGAGCTCGCGCGTAACCATCATTTCCAGCACGGTCGTCTTGCCCTCGTCTTGCGCCTTGGCTGCGTCACGCAGCGCGGGCCCCACGTCTGAAAGCACGTCGATACGCAAGCCCTCGGCGCCCATCGCCTTCGCCACTTCGGCCCACGATGGCTGCTTGTCGAGATTGACGCCAACGAACCGCTTCTCGTAGAAATCGACGTGGTTCTTCTTCTCCGCGCCCCACTGGCCATTATTGAAGACGATCGCCGTGACGGGAATGCCCTCGCGCACGCATGTCTGCAGCTCGCCGAAGCTCATCCCCCATGCGCCGTCGCCGACATAGGCGACCGCGTAACGATCGGGGGCGGCGACCTTCGCGCCGACGATCGTCGGGAATGCGTAGCCGCAGTTGCCGAAGCTCATCGCGGCGAACATCGAGCGCGGCTGATCGAAGCGGAGGTACGAATTCGACACCGAGCATATGTTGCCGATGTCGGTCGACACCATCGCGCCAGGCGGGCATGGCGCGCTCGAGCTCGCGCAGCATCTGACGTGGATGCATATGCCGCGAATCCTTCGCGACTTCGAGCGACCATTTATCCTTCTCGTGTGTCCAGCCGTCGAGTTCGGATTCCCATGCGTCTTTTGCCGCCTTCACTTCGGCAAGACGCGCCTCCTTGTTCGCGAGACACGCGAGCGAACTGCCGGCAAGACGGACGAGCAGCGCAACCGCCGCCGCCTTCGCGTCGCCACAGATGCCGACCGAGATCGGCTTCACGAGCCCCAGCATCGTCGCGTCGGCATCGACCTGGATGATCTTCGCATCCTTCGGCCAATACTCGATTCCGTACTGCGGCAACGTGCCGAATGGACCGAGCCTCGTTCCGAGTGCCAATACGACGTCGGCTTTCGCAATCAGCTTCATCGCCGCCTGGCTGCCCTGGTAGCCGAGGGGACCGACCCACAGCGGATGACGCGCCGGGAACGCGTCGTTGTGCAGATAGCTCACGGCAACCGGCGCCTGCAGGCGCTCGGCGAGGCGAATGGCATCCGCCTGGGCGTCACCCATCACGACGCCGCCGCCGCACAGGATCACCGGGAACTTCGCCGCCGCGAGCAGCGCCGCGGCTTGGTCCAGGCTCGACTCGCCGCCGGCACCGCGTTCGATCGCGATCGGTCGCGGAATCTCGCATTCGATGTCGCCATAGAAGAAATCGCGCGGAATGTTGAGTTGCGCCGGCCCCAGTTCGAGCAGCGCGCGATCGAACGCACGGCTCGTGAGCTCCGCCATCCGTGAGCGATTGTTGACGTGCGCCTGGAATTTCGTGATCTTCGAGAAGATCGGCAGCTGCTCGGTCTCCTGGAATCCGCCGAGGCCGATGGTCGCGCTGCCGGTTTCGGGCGTGACGACGACGACCGGCGAATGCGCCCAGAACGCAGCCGCGGTCGACGTGACGAAATTGGTGATGCCGGGACCGTTTTGTCCGATGCACACGCCGTGGCGGCCCGAGACGCGCGCGTACCCGTCCGCCATGTGGCCGCCGCCCTGCTCGTGCGCCACCGAGATGAAGCGGATACCGGCGAGCGGAAAGAGGTCGAGCGCATCCATGTACGCCGATCCGACGATTCCGAATACATCCTTCACGCCGTGGGCGACGAGCGTTTCTACGAACGCCTCCGCAGGCGTCATCTTCTGGCGTCCGCTGACAGGCAGGGCCAGATCGGAGAGCTTGTTCACGGTTTGCTCCGCAGGGATTACTGTTCAGGGAAGTCGAGTTTTTCACAGTGCAAGATCACGCGCAAGGGTTGGGTTGCGCGACGAGGTGTTGCCAACGCGAGCCGAACTGTCTACATTCACCGGGCGGCAGGAGCGCCGAAGACGCGCCCGCCGCATCCCGCTCGTTCCCGCGCCATTTAATTCCGGAGGATCGATGAAACGGTATTGGCTTTCTCTAGGCCTCACCCTGCTCGTTGCCGCAACGCTTGGCAGCGGCGCGGCGTTCGCGCAGACAGCTCAGCAGCCCGTCAGGATGCGCATTCAGACGGCCGTTCCCTCTGCTTCGATCTACTTCGAACTTCTGAAGAAGATGGCCGACCGGATCGACCGGATGTCGGCGGGCCGCGTGAAAATGGAGATCCTGCCGGACGGCGCGATCGTTCCAGCGTTCGAGATCCTCGACGCGGTCGACAAGGGCATCGTCGAGGGCGGCTATGCATGGACGCATTATTGGTCAGGCAAGAATCCTGCGGCCGGCCTTTTCTCGAATCCGATGGCGGGCGCCGGCGTCGGGCTCGACCAGTTGTCGCACGTGGCGTGGATCTTCGAAGGCGGCGGCTACGACCTGTATCGCAAGCTCTACAGTGACGTGCTCAAAGTGAACGTCGAGCCGATATTCGTGCAGCCGATGGGGCCGGATCCGCTGGGCTGGTTCAAAGTGCCGATCAACAGCACGGCGGATTTCAAGAAGATGAAATATCGTGCACCACCGGGCATCACCGGCGAGATCTTCAAGGAGATGGGTGTCGCGGCGGTTGCGCTACCGGGGGGCGAGATCGTGCCCGCCGCGCAGCGCGGTGTTATCGACGCCGCCGAATGGATCGGGCCCGCCGACGACATGAATCTCGGGCTGCATACCGTGTGGAAACACTACTACCTTCAGGGTCTGCATCAGTCGACCGACATCGGCGAAATCCTGATCAACAAGACCGTGTGGGACAAGCTGTCGCCGGATTTGAAGGAAATCATCCGCACAGCGGCGATGGCGTCGATGACCGAGACGTATACGTATAACGTTTATCGGAACGCACAGGCGATCGTAAAGCTACGCAACGAACACAAGGTCATCATCCACGACACGCCGAAGGACTTTTTCCCTGAGTTCGTCCGTGCGACCAACGTGGTGCTCGATCGCTACGCGGCCAAGGACGCCTTCTTCAAGCAGGTGCTCGACTCGCAGCGCAACTTTGCGAAGGTCGTCGTCCCATACTGGACGAAGGTCATCGACCTTTATTCCGAGCTCGGCAACGCCGCGCTCGCCAACCAGCCGAAATAGGCATCCTCCGCGCGCCCCGCCGGACGGCCGCGACCGCGGCCGCTCCGGCTAAAGGCGATGACCATGCCGAACCCGATGGTCGCGCGCGTCACTCGCGCGCTCGACGCCGTGACCCGTGCCACGGGCATGGCCGTCGCCTGGCTCATCCTGCCGATGGTGATGTCGCTCGTGTGGGAGGTCACAGCCCGCTATCTCTTCAACGCGCCAACGGAGTGGGCGTACGACATGACGTTCATGCTGTACGGGACGTTTTTCATGCTGGGCTCGGCGTGGACGCTGCAACGCGGCGGCCATATCCGCACCGACAGCTTCTACGCCAACTGGACCGTCCGCACGCGGGCGCGCGTCGACCTTGCCTGCTATGCGGTGTTCTTCTTTCCGGCGATTGCGATATTCGGCTGGCTCGGTGTCGAATATTTCTGGAAATCGTTTCAGCAAGGTGAACGGATCGTCACGAGTCCGTGGCTGCCCATCATCTGGCCGTTCAAGTTCGTGATCCCGATGTCCGCATTATTGCTTCTGTTGCAAGGCATCTCCGAATGTCTCAAGAACTGGCCGCGGGCGTTCGGGCCCGATGACGATTCGGTGGACGCCGTTGCGACCGAAGTTGAAAGCGGGGCGAACACATGAGTCCCGAATGGTTCGGGATCCTCCTGCTGGCCATATTGTTCGCGGCGATCTTCATCGGCTTCCCGATCGCGTTCACGTTGATCGCGGTGGCCGCGATCGGCGGCTATTTCGCGCTGGGGCCGCTGGCGCTCCACCTGATGACGTTGCAATTCTTTTCGGTGATGCGCGACCCGACGCTGGCGTCCGTTCCGTTTTTTCTGTTCATGGGTTACCTGCTCGAGCAATCGGGCCTGATGGAGCGGTTATTTCGCGGCGTCCAGCTTGCGTTCGCGTCGGTGCGCGGCTCGCTCTACCTGGCAGTGCTGCTGACGGCGACCATTTTCGCCGCCGCGACCGGCATCGTCGGGTCATCGGTAACGCTGCTCGGCGTCATGGCGGCGCCGGCGATGAAACGCTCCGGATACGACATCCGGCTCTCCGCGGGTGCCATTACCGCAGGCGGGACACTCGGAATCCTGATCCCGCCGTCGGTCATGCTGATCGTGATGGGGCCCGTCGTCGGCGTGCCGGCCACCGATCTCTTCGCCGCCGCGATTATCCCCGGCCTGTTGCTGGCGCTTCTCTACATCGTCTACACGCTCGCGCGAAGCTACCTCAACCCTGCGCTCGGACCGGCGCTGCCGCCGGAGGAGCGAGCTGAATCGGTCGCCGAGGTTGTGCGCGAGCTTGTCCTCGGCATCGCGCCCGTCGTTGTTGTGATCATGGCGACGCTCGGCGTCATCCTTGCCGGCATCGCCACACCGACCGACGCCGGGGCCGTTGGCGCGTTCGCCGTGTTGCTGTTGACCCTCGCCTATCGCCGGATGACCTGGGCGGGGTTCCGCTCGGCCGTGTATTCGACGCTGCTCACGTCGTGCATGATCCTGCTGCTCGTCGCGGCGTCGAACTATTTCGGGGCAGTGTTCTCGCGCCTGGGCAGCGCCACGCTGATCGCCGAATCGCTGCTGCAGCTCGATCTGCCGCCGACGATGATGTTGCTGCTGATCCTTGGCATCATCTTCGTGCTCGGCTGGCCGCTCGAATGGGTGCCGATCGTGCTCATCGTCGTTCCGATCCTGCTGCCGCTGGTGCAGAAGCTCGGCATCGACCTTGTCTGGTTCTGCACGCTCGTCGCCGTGTGCTTGCAGACAGCCTGGCTGTCGCCACCGGTAGCGCTATCCGCCTACTTCCTGAAAGGCGTCGTCCCGGATTGGGACATTTCCGACATCTACGCCGGCATGATGCAGTTCATGGTGCTGCAGATCATCGGGCTGCTGCTGGTGCTGTATTTCCCGCAGCTTGCGCTTTGGCTGCCCGCCGCGCTGCGCGATTAGAATCTGTCACCGTTTAGCCCATCACCTGCGCCGGATCGACGAACGGATAACCGAGCGCCTCGGCCACCGGTTGGCACGTCACCTTGCCGAAGGCGACGTTAAGGCCGCTCTTGAGGTGGACGTCGTCGGCCAACGCCTTTTTCCAGCCTTTGTTAGCGATTGCGAGCACGAACGGCAGCGTGGCGTTGTTGAGCGCGAAGGTAGACGTGCGCGGCACCCCGCCCGGCATGTTGGCAACGCAGTAGTGCGTCACGCCGTCGACCACGTAGACCGGATCGGCATGTGTTGTCGCATGCGACGTCTCGAAGCAGCCGCCCTGGTCGATCGCGACGTCGACGATTACCGAACCCGGCTTCATTCGCTTGACGAGCGCAGCGGACACGAGCTTCGGCGCGGATGCACCCGGAATCAGCACCCCGCCGATGACGAGATCGGCGGTCGTCACGTGATGCTCCACTGCATCGTGCGTCGAGAACACCGTGTTGAGCGAACGGCCGAACTGGCGCCACAACCCGCGCAGCACGTCGACGCTGCGATCGAGCACCCACGTATCAGCGCCCATTCCGAGCGCGATATGGCATGCATGCGAACCGACGACGCCCCCGCCTAGAATCACCACCTTTGCCGGATCTACGCCAGGCACGCCGCCGAGGAGCACGCCGAGTCCGCCATGCGGCTTCTCGAGATAGTACGCGCCCGCCTGCACGGCCATGCGACCCGCGACCTCCGACATCGGCGCCAGCAGCGGCAGCCCGCCCGTGGATGAGGTCACCGTTTCATAAGCGATGCACACGGCGCCGCTCGCGATCAGATCCTTTGCCTGGTCAGGGTCGGGGGCAAGATGCAGATAGGTGAACAGGATCTGTCCGTTGCGCAGCATCTTGCGCTCGACAGCCTGCGGCTCCTTCACCTTCACGATCATGTCGGACGTGGCGAACACTTCGGCCGCGTTGGCGACTATCTTGGCGCCGGCGTGGCGGTACGCATCGTCGTCCATGCCGATGCCCTGGCCCGCGTTGTGCTCGACGATCACCTCGTGCCCGTTGGTCACTGCTTCGCGCACGCTGCCCGGCACCAGGCCGACACGATTTTCGAGAACCTTGATTTCCTTCGGGACACCGATGCGCATGGGATTGCTCCGGACTTGAGGGCGCGGGCAGAGCGTTGCTCGCACCGCAATCCATCATGATAAAGGATCGCGAATTCAAACGTTGAGCGACGCCTCGCATAGAGGTGTAGGATTACGGATTCCCACACCGCATCAATTTGCTGTCCGCAGCCGCCACCGGTTGCCGCACCGCAGCAACAGGAGACCACGATGGGCCACGCCGAACTCACCCTGCAGGACCAGGCCGCGACGAAGCGCATCTCGCTCGACGAATACTGGATGCCGTTCACCCCGAATCGCGATTTCAAATCCGATCCGAAGATGGTCGTCCGCGCCGAGGGGATGTTCTACTGGAACGACCGCGGCGAAAAGCTGATCGACGCGTCATCCGGGCTGTTCTGTGCAAATGCGGGGCACGGACGCAAGGAAATCGCCGAGGCGGTCGGCCGTCAGCTGCGTGAGCTCGATTTCGTCCCCCCGTTCCTGCGCGGTCATCCGAAACAGTTCGAGCTCGGCACGCGCGTTGCCGAGCTCACCCCCGGAGATCTCAACCGGATTTTCTTCACCAACTCAGGCTCGGAAGCCGTCGACACCGCGATGAAGGTCGCGCTCGCCTACCACCAGGCGCGCGGGCAGAGTGGCCGCACGGGATTCGTTTCTCGTGAGCGCGCCTACCACGGCGTCAATTTCGGCGGCGTCGCGCTGTCCGGCCTTGTCAACAACCGCCGCAAGTTCGGCGGGGGAATGCCGGGTATCGCGCACATGCGTCACACGCACCTCAAGGAAAACTATTTCACCCGTGGCGAGGGCGCGCACGGCGTCGAGCTCGCGGAGGATTTGACCCGCTTCGTGAACCTCTACGGCGCCGAGAACATCGCCGCCTGCTTCGTCGAGCCGATCGCTGGCTCGAGCGGCTGCCTGGTTCCGCCGAAAGGCTATTTGAAGCGGCTGCGCGAAATTTGCGATGCGCACGGCATCCTGCTCGTGTTCGACGAAGTGATCTGCGGCTTCGGCCGCACGGGAGAGACATTTGCGGCGCAGAGCTTCGGCGTCACGCCGGATTTGATGACGATGGCGAAGGGCCTCACCAACGGCGCGCAACCGATGGGCGCGGTCGCCATTTCCGAACGCATCCACGACACGATCATGGCGGCGGCCCCGGAAGGCGCGATCGAGTTCTTCCACGGCTATACGTACTCGGGACATCCCGGTCCCTGCGCCGCAGCGCTCGCCACCCTCGACATCTACAAGAGCGAGGGCTTGTTCCAGCGCGGCCGCGAGCTGTCGCCGTATTTCCTCGACATGGTGTTCTCGTTACGCGACGTCGGAATCGTCACTGACATCCGCGGCTATGGAATGTTCGCAACGATCGACATTGCGCCGGTCGGCACGCCCGGCGCGCGCGGCCACGCGTTTCAGAAGAAGCTCTTCGACAACGGTCTGCATCTCAAGAACACCGGTGATTCGGCAATCATCGCGCCGCCGCTGATCGCCGAAAAATCGCATATCGATATGATCGGCGACATCTTGCGCAAGACGCTCGCGGGCATCTAGAGTTCTCCAGCCGTGCGGCGCCGTGAGAGTGCCGCCGGCTTCGTGCAACGCTCTCTTTCGGGAGGAACCATGAAACGCTTGATCGCAGGACTGGCACTGGCGCTCGCAGCTGCGCTGCCGGCATGGGCGCAGAAGACGGTGACTTTCGCCTATCAGGACATGATGAATCCGTTCCGTTGGGTGCAGCAGACGGGCGAGATCGAAAAGGCAACCGGCTACAAGATCAACTGGCGGCAGTTCGGCGGCGGCGGCGACGTGATTCGCGCCATGGCCTCCGGCGACGTCGCCATCGGTGAAGTCGGCTCCGCGGGAGTCGCCACGGCGATCAGCCAGGGCATGGACGTTGACCTTTTCTGGATTCTCGAGGATATCGCGTCGGCGGAAGCGCTCGTCGCCCGGAACGGCAGCGGCATCAACAGCGTCGCCGACTTGAAGGGCAAGAAAGTCGGCGTGCCATTCGTCTCGACGACGCACTTCCATTTGCTCTATGCGATGGAGCTCGCCGGCTTGAAGCGCGGCGACGTGCAGATCCTCAACATGCGGCCGCCGGAAATCGCCGCCGCGTGGGGTCGCGGCGATCTCGACGCGACGTTCATCTGGGATCCGGTGCTGTCGACCGTCAAGAAGAACGGCAAGGTCATCGTCACGTCGGGCGAATTGTGCAAGAAGGGCAAATGCACGTTCGACGGCCTCATCGTCTCGAAGAAATTTGCCGCCGAGAATCCGCAGTTCATGACGGCGCTCGTGAAGACGATTGCAAAAGCCGACGCCGACTATCGCGCGAACCCGAAGGCCTGGACCGCAGACTCCGCAAGGACTGCGGCGGTCGCGAAATGGTCGGGTGGCAAGCCTGAGGACGTCGCCGATGCGATGGCGCTCTACGGCTTCCCGAGCCTTGCCGAACAGGCGGGCCCGGCCTGGCTCGGAGGAGGCGCCAACGGCGGTGCGACCAAGGCGCTGACCGAGACGGCGAAGTTCCTGAAGGACGAGGGCCGCATCCAGCAGCTCGCGCCGGATTACAGCAAGAATGTCAATCCGGCATTCGCGGAGTCAGCGATGAAATAGGCGGCGAAGGAAGGACCGCTTCTGCGGCGGTGCCAGGTCCTCAAGACCGGCGCCGCCGTTTTTCTGTCCGTCTCACAACTCCCATGCCGCTGCTCGACATCCGCCAGCTCGGTGTCCGCTACGCTTCCAAAGCGGGGACCGTCGACGCGTTGTCGAACGTGAACCTCACGATGCGCGATGGCGACTTCGTCGTTGCGATTGGCGCGTCGGGCTGCGGCAAGACGACGCTCCTCTCGTGCATTGCGGGCTTTCTGCCACCGACCGACGGCGACATTCTGCTGGACGGCAAGGCGGTCACCGGCCCGGGTGCCGACCGCGGCGTCGTGTTCCAGAAACACGCGCTGATGCCGTGGCTAAACGTCGTCGACAACGTCGCGTTCGGGCTGCGGATGCGCGGCGTCGCGCCAGGCGAGCGAAAACGTGTCGCACTGGACAAGCTCCGTCTCGTCGGCCTGGAGGATTTCGCCGGGCGGGCGATCTACGAGCTGTCGGGCGGGATGCAGCAACGCGTCGGGATCGCCCGCGCGCTGGCGTCCGATCCCGAGCTCATGCTGATGGACGAGCCGCTCGGCGCGCTCGACGCGTTCACGCGCGAATCGATCCAGGAGCTGATCCTCGACGTCTGGCATCGTACGGGCAAGATGTGCTTCTTCATCACGCACAGCGTCGAGGAGGCGCTGTTTCTCGCGACGCATCTTGTGGTGATGACGCCGCGACCCGGCAAGATCTCGCACGAGTATCAGCTCGATTTCGGCCGCCGGTTCATCGCGACGCGCAACGCGCGCGCTGTCAAGTCGTCGCCGGATTTCATCCGCATTCGCGAAGAGGTGCTCGCGGTCATACTGCACCGGGAGCAGGGACAGTGACGAAGTCCGTGAATACCAATGGCGTGCCGCGGACATCGAGCTACGCAACGCTCGGTGAAGGCCGCAGCACGCTGATCAGCGTCGCCTCGATGTCGGGCCTCTTCGCGCTGTGGTGGCTCGCGAGCCATTTCCGCTGGCTGCCCCCGCTGTTTCTGCCCACCCCGGAGATCGTCTTCACCCGGCTCTACGAATCCGCGATGGGGCAACTGACCGATGCGCCGCTAGCCACGCACTTCGGCTGGTCGATGTTCCGTGTCTTCACCGCGTTTCTTGCGGCATGCCTCACTGCCATCCCGGTCGGCATCGCGATGGGCGTGTCGCGAATCGCGCGCGGCATATTCGACCCTCCGATCGAGTTCTACCGGCCGCTGCCGCCGCTCGCGTATTTGCCGCTCATCGTGATCTGGTTCGGCATCGATGAGATGTCGAAGGTGCTGCTCATCTACCTCGCCTGCTTCGCGCCGCTCGCGATGAGCGCGCGTGCCGGCGTCCGTTCGGTGTCACAGGAACAGATTCAGGCCGCTTATTCGATGGGCGCGTCGAAATGGCAGGTCATCGCGCACGTGATCATTCCCGGAGCGATGCCCGAGATCCTGACGGCGATGCGCATCTCGATCGGCTTCGGCTGGACCACGCTGGTGGCGGCGGAGATGGTCGCCGCGACGCATGGCTTGGGCCAGATGGTGCTGAATGCGTCGAACTTCCTGCGCACCGACATCGTGATCATGGGAATTGTCGTGATCGGCGCGATCGCCTACCTGTTCGACCTCCTCATGCGCTACATCGAACGCCTCGTCGTGCCGTGGAAAGGAAAGTAGCGTCGGACCCTCGTGTGCTGAGTCAGAAGTTCCGAAGATTGAGGAGCGGATGAAATCGGCCGTCAGGCAAGGCGCGCGGCCGAAAGCGTACCTCGCGGTACGGTAAGGACGAGCAACGCAGCGTGGCGGTCGATTTCGCCGCGAACTATCGAGTGAATTTCTGACTCAGCGCACTAGGTTCGACGCGACGGGCCGACGCCCAGCGGCGGCGGCGCGAGATTGACGATGCGGCGAAATAGCTCACGATAGCTCGCGCGCGCGCCCTCACCCAGAAGCGGATCCTCGTTGTTCGCGAAGGCGGCGTCGATCTCCGTCCAATCCGCGGGCGTCAGATGTTTACGCGCGCGCGGCAGCACGTCGGTTTCCTCCGCGCGCATGTGCTCCCAGTGAAATGAGGCGAAATCGGCGACACCCTGGGCGAAGCCGGCAAATTCGCTCGCGCCTTCATGCTGGTAGCGCGCCAGCGCGTCCTTGAGCCCTTGAATGTGTTTCACGCCGTCCCGGTGTTCCGCCTCGAGGCGGTCGAGCACCTGGGCGGCGCCGGGATCGCGCTCGCGCAGCCGCCGAAACAGGTACGCGTCCTCCTTCGGATGGTGGAAGCGCTCCGGAAACGCGTCGATGTAGTGGAGCATCGCTCCCAGCAGCTCGAAATCGGGCGCTGCGCCCCGCAAACGGATTTCGCGGACGAGATAGAGGAGGCCGTGCAACACGGCCGCAAGCGAGCGGTGTTCGTCCTCGATGATTTGAATGGCGCGCATTGCGTTCGGCAGCCGGATTGGCGGCACAGAACGCGCGGAGACCTTCGATCCGAATCCGGTCTGCATCCCACCTCCTGACTGGGCTTTATCCTAAGCTTTGCCGCAACCAGTGCCTTGACCGGCGTCAATAGGCCGCGAATCCCGTCGTCGGGCGCTGAATCCGGGCGTGGACCTTAGTTTTCGACCCTGATCCAGCCCGCCGCCGGTCGGCCGGGGGTCTCCTGCCGGCAGTTACCACTCCGGGGGTGTTGACAAGCCCATCTCGGCTTGCCACCCTGCGGATACCATGCCCATGCGCCCGCAATTTCAGCGCCTCGTCGAGAAGATCCGGATGCGGCCGCCGCTGCCGGCGGCGATCGTTCATCCCTGCGACAGCGATTCGCTTCAGCTCGCGCTTTCCGGGGCGTTCGCCGGTTATCTGGCGCCGGTTCTGGTCGGGCCCGAACGCAGGATCCGCGACGCCGCCGCCAAGGCGGGCCTCGACATTTCGCGCCTGTCGATCATCGATAGCCCCGACAGTCCCCGCGCATCCGGCGTGCGCGCCGCTGAAATCGCCCGCGAGGGCAAGGTCTCGGTGCTGATCAAGGGCAGCCTGAGCGACGGCGACCTCCTCGCCCCCGTCGCGGCGCCGGAAACGGGACTACGTTCGGATCGCAGGTTGTCTCATGCTTATTTCGTGGACGTGCCGGGCCGGGCGAATGGCTTGTTCGTCGCAGATGCGCACCTCAACGTCGTGCCGAACCTCGCGGCGAAGAAGGACATCGTCGCCAACACGGTCGATCTTGCGCGGGCCAGCGGCATCGCGACGCCTCTCGTGGCGCTGCTGGCGGCGATGGACTATGTCACGCCCGCGTTCGTGTCGACGGCGGACGCGGCTGCGCTGAAAACGATGGCCGAGCAGCGGATGTTCGGCAACGCCGTCGCCGACGGTCCGCTCACCGTCGACTCCGCGCTTTCCGCCGACGCCGCGCGCGCGAACGGCGTCAAATCCGATGTCGCCGGACGGCCGGATATCCTGATTGCGCCGTCGATGGAAGCGGCATTGATGGTCGTGCGCACCCTGACCGGCATCACCGGCGGCCTCGCGGCCGGGATCGTGCTGGGCGCGGCGCTCCCGATCCTGATCCCGTCGCGCACGGATTCGATGGAAGTACGTATGGCCTCGTGCGTGCTCGCCTCGCTGCTGTTGATGGCGCGCACCGACGGCGCGGACAGGGGCGGCAAGCCCATTGCGGCGCCGGCGGAAGTGGCCCGCGTCGCCGCCTGACCCGCTGATCAAGTCGCCTGTTCTTCCCCGCCATTCGCGCGCGCAGGCTGGTGGCTGCTTCGGTGTCGGTGCTGAAAACGTTCTCCGCGCCCAGCGTCGCGATCGCCCCCGTCCGCTCGAGAACCTCCTGCACCTGCCGCTTGACTCCGGCGAGGACGAGCGTGACACCGCCCTGCCGGAGCCGTTCGGCGAGATTGCGCAGCGATTCGACCCCGGAGGCATCGATGTCGTTGATGCTGTGCGCCGCTACCACGATGTAGACGATTTCGGGACGGTCCCGCTGCAGGCTGAGGACGGCCTGCTCGAAGTACCCCGCGTTCGTGAAGTACAACGAGCCGTCGAATCGGATTGCACCGATTCGCTCATGCAGCGGCGGCAGGTCGAACCGGGTGGCATCCCGAAACGTGCCATCCTGGTGCAAGCTTACGATCAGGACGCGCGGTCGCATGCGCCGGTACAGGAATGCCGCGAGCGACACGATGATGCCGGCGACAATGCCGACTTGGATGTTGGGCGCGAATGCAAGCGTCAGAAAAAACGTCGCGAACGCGGCGAACCCATCGTCCTTGCTCGCGCGCCACGCCTGGCGAAGTGCCGGCAGGTCGATGAGGCCGACGACGGCCACGATGATGATCGCCGCGAGGACCGGCTTCGGCAAATGGTGCAGCAGCGGGGTGAAGAACAACAGCGTGACCAGCACGGCCGCCGCCGCGAAGAGCGAAGAGACGCCGGTTGCGGCGCCCGCCGCAAGATTCAACGCCGAACGCGAGAACGATCCGCTGACAGGCATCGACTGACAGAACGCAGCGGCGATCTTTGCAAGGCCCTGCCCCACCAGTTCCTGGTTCTCGTCCCACCGGATGCGCATCCGGATGGCGACAACCTTCGCGCTCGATGCTGCCTCCATGAAGCTGATCAACGCCACGATGAACGCCGCCGGCAGCAAGGCGCGAATCGCGCCCCAGTCGACGTCGGGAATGGAGAGGACGGGCAGTCCCGCCGGGACATCCCCGACGACCCGGCCGCCACGATCGGCAAAGCCCAGCAGATAACTTATCCATGTCGCCAGCACGACTGCGATCAGCACGCCGGGAAGCCTTGGCGCGAACCTGCGCAACGCGACGACCAGGACGATGGTGGCGACGCCGAACGCAAGCGAGATCGCGTGCACGAGGTCCGGGCGCGACAGCACGTTCCACGAGTCGACGATCAGGTGTTGCGATTGGCGCACGGAAATGCCCATTAGCGCAGGCAGCTGGGAAAGCGCGATCGTTAGCGCCGCCGCATTGATGAATCCCATCAGCACCGGGTGCGAAACGAGGCTCAGCAGCATGCCGGCGCGAGCGAGCCCGAACGCGAGCTGGAACAAGCCCGAAAGCAGCGCCAGCATCATCACGTAGGCGTAGAACTGCTCGGTCCCCGCGGGTACCAGCGCGCCAACGCTCGCCGCCGTCAGCAGCGACGTCATGGCGACCGGACCGGTCACCAGAATCGGCGACGAACCGAACAGAACGCCGATGATCGCCGGAATGAATGCCGCATAGAGACCGTAAAGCGGCGGAACGCCGGCGAGCTGAGCGTAGGCAAGCGATTGCGGGATCGCGAGCAGTGACAGGGTCAGCCCGGCAACGAGATCGCGCCGGAGCGAATCCCGCGTCATGCGCGGCCAGTCGAGGAACGGAAACGCGCGGCGCAGACCGCGCTGCTCCGATGCGTCACCGCGCGCGGATGAGGATGTCAACGCTGACGGACGCAGTCCATGAAATAACGGACGCGGGCGCCGTCAGTTTCCTCGACGAGCCCGTGGATGTCGGTGTCGAAACCGGGGAACTTCTCGTTGAAGCTCCGCGCGAATTTGAGGTACTCGACGATCGTCCGGTTGAATCGTTCGCCGGGGATCAGCAGTGGAATGCCCGGCGGATACGGCGTCAGCAGCACGCTCGTGACGCGACCCTCGAGATGGTCGATCTCGACGCGTTCGATCTCGCGATGCGCCATGCAGGAGAAAGCGTCCGACGGCTTCATCGCGGGCTGCATGTCGGACAGGTACATCTCGGTGGTGACCCGCGCTACGTCGTTCGCCTTGTACATGTCGTGGATCTGCTGGCAGAGATCGCGTAGCCCGACGCGCTCGTATCTTGGATGCGCGGCGACGAACTCCGGCAGGATCTTCCACAGGGGCTGGTTCTTGTCGTAGTCGTCCTTGAACTGCTGCAGCGCGGTCACCAGCGTGTTCCACCGTCCTTTGGTGATGCCGATCGTGAACATGATGAAAAACGAGTAGAGCCCTGTCTTCTCGACGATGACGCCATGTTCGGCGAGAAAACGCGTGACGATCGACGCCGGAATCCCCGAGCGTGCGAACTTGCCCGAGACATCGAGCCCCGGCGTGATCACGGTTGCCTTGATGGGATCGAGGATCGTGAATCCCGACGCCAGGTTGCCAAAGCCGTGCCATTTCTCGTTGGCGCGCAGGATCCAATCGTCGCGCTTGATGCCTTCCGCTGTGAGCCGCTCGGGTCCCCACACCTTGAACCACCAGTCCTTGCCCCACTCGTCGTCGACCTTGCGCATCGCGCGCCGGAAGTCGAGGGCCTCGATGATCGCTTCCTCGACCAGCGCAGTGCCGCCGGGCGGTTCCATCATCGCCGCCGAGACGTCGCACGACGCGATGATCGCGTACTGCGGCGAGGTCGACGTGTGCATCAGGTACGCCTCGTTGAAGATGTGGCGGTCGAGCTTCCTCGTCTGCGATTCCTGCACGATGATCTGCGACGCCTGCGAAATGCCGGCAAGGAGCTTGTGCGTCGAGTGCGTCGCGAAGATCATTGCGTCCTTGCTCCGCGGCCGATCCTTGCCGATCGCGTGCATGTCCTTGTAGAAGTCGTGAAACGCGGCGTGCGGCAGCCACGCCTCATCGAAATGGAGAGTCTCGATGCTGCCGTTCAACGTCTGCTTAAGCATCTCGACGTTGTACGCGATGCCGTCATAAGTGCTTTGCGTCAGCGTCAGGATCCGCGGCTTCTTGTTCTTTACTTCACGTGCGAACGGGTTCGCGTCGATGCGCTTCTGGATCTTTTCAGGGCGGAACTCGTCGAGCGGAATCGGCCCGATGATGCCGAGATGGTTGCGCGTCGGCGGCAGGAAAACCGGGATTGCGCCCGTCATCGTGATCGCGTGCAGGATCGAGACGTGGCAGTTGCGGTCGACGACGACGATGTCGTTCGGCGCCACGTTCGCATGCCACACCATCTTGTTCGACGTCGACGTACCGTTGGTGACGAAAAAGCAATGGTCGGCATTGAAGATGCGCGCCGCGTTGCGCTCGGCTGCGCCGACGGGGCCGGAATGGTCGAGCAGTTGCCCCAGCTCGTCAACCGAGTTGCAGACGTCGGCCCGCAGCATGTTCTCGCCGAAGAACTGGTGGAACATCTGGCCGACCGGGCTTTTGAGAAACGCGACGCCGCCCGAGTGCCCGGGACAATGCCATGAGTACGAGCCGTCCTGCGCGTAGTCGACCAGCGCGCGGAAGAACGGCGGCGCAAGCGAGTCGAGGTAGCTCTTCACCTCGCGGATGATGTGGCGGGCGACGAACTCCGGCGTGTCCTCGAACATGTGGATGAAGCCGTGCAACTCGCGCAGCACGTCGTTCGGAACGTGCCGCGACGTGCGCGTCTCGCCATAGAGGTAAATCGGAATCTCCGCGTTCTTGAAGCGGATTTCCTGGATGAACTTGCGCAGATTGAGGACGGCCGGGTCGAGCTCCGGGCCGGGCGTGAATTCCTCGTCGTCGATCGACAGGATGAACGCCGACGCGCGGCTTTGCTGCTGCGCGAATTGCGAGAGGTCGCCGTAGCTCGTGACGCCCAGCACCTCCATGCCTTCCTTCTCGATCGCCGCGGCGAGCGCGCGGATGCCGAGCCCCGAGGCATTCTCGGAGCGAAAATCCTCATCGATGATGACGACAGGAAAGCGGAATTTCATCAGGATCGGCTCCTCGGGGCGTCCTGCGCGGCGGCGCAGGCACGACAGCTCTATCGCCTCATCAGTCAGGTCGGCCTGGGCAGGCGAAGGCGCGAATTATCCGGCGAATCGGGGGTCGTGGCTATGCGGGGGGTCCAGCGCGGCCTTCAGGGTCGCGGAGTCCGTTGCTGGAACGCAACACGCATCGTCCACGCCGCGCAACCCGACGCTCTTCGCGCGCGCCGCACGATACTCCCGAATCTGCTGCGACTGGTCCCGGACCCAGCCGGAAAGCAGCATCGCAACGAGGACGTACGCGGCGATTCCGAAAAGGACGCCGCCTCTCACGCTGAAACTGTTCACCACGGCGAGACGCATCGCCGCATAGCCTGCCAACGGAAAAAAGACGAGAAGCAAGACAGATCCGAACCGCATTTCGACGGCGGTCCAGGCGTAGACCGCCCAGTTGCAGCCCAGGAGGGCCAAAAGCACGATATAGGCATCACGCCAACGCGGTTCGCCGGAGATGCGAACGCGCTCTGCAAGCAGGAGGAGCCCGACGAGACCCAGTGCCATTACGGCGTGGTTGACGATACCAAGCGGCACCCGATACCACGGATCGAGATCGCGGCTATACGTGAAGAGCAGGTCCTGATCGGTCAGGTTGAACGTGTGCAACGCAAGGGTCGCGGCGCCGCGCAGTGGATATTTGAAGTACCACGTCCAGGGCGACGTTTCGCTCACCGTCGTGCCCGCGAACAGCGGATTGTCGTAAAAGACGCGCGGGTGTGGGACCGGGGGCATCGCCGTCGCATACTTGAGGTTCTGGACACCGACGGTCTGTTGCAGGTGTCCGATGTCGGAATTGACGAGTGGCGACACTGTCCCGAAATGGACGGCGTTGTTGACGATCTGCGGCGTCATCGGCAACGCGATCGCGACGAGCATGATCGCCGCATCGAACACGGCACGACGGGCCGGCCGGCGGTGCCGCAGCCACACGACAGCAACGCCGAACATCCAGGCGGCCACCATGAACATGTTGGCGGGCCGCACCATCAATCCGAACCCAACGACAAGGCTCCCCGCGAGGAGCGGCCACTTGATCGGCGCGAGCCCGTTGTTCCACAACGCCACCCACGCGCCCGCCGCGAATACGAGGAGCGTCAGCGACAGGCTTTCCGTCAGGCTTTGGGAAGCGTAGATGAGGACGTAGAAGTTGACGAGCAAACCGCAGAACGCGATCCGCGCAGCCGCGGCGACTCACGGGCGCAAGCGCGCGGCGAAGGAAGAACGCCGCCGCGACGTATGCGAGGAACTGAAACGCGAACAGCAGCGCGACGAACGGCAGGCCCGTGCCGTCCGCGGCGCGAAGCACGAAGCTACGAACCAGGGGATAGCCGTAGGTCCGCACGGCGGAGCCCGCGAACTGGCGAAACATCCCATGGCCAGCAATGTCCCGGCCGACTTCGACGTATTGCGTCGCATCCCACGCCGACGGGTAGAACCACTCGTGTACGAGGAATGCATGCGCGACGATCACCGCGAAGGCGATGCACGCCCATTCTGCCCGGTTGAGCGCCAGGCGCGCTCGATTCACATGTGCGCCAGCGCGATCACGCCAGCCCAGCCGACGAGGCCGATGCCGAGCGGCGTCCGCAGGCGGCGTCCCCACGGCAGGTTCTTTTCCGCCGCCATGACGGCAGCGATCAGGAGCATCCAGCCAAGACTTCCCGTGCCGACGACGAACATCAGCAGCATCAGCGCCCAGCAGCAACCGATGCAGAACACGCCATGGTCGAGCCCAAGTCGAAATGCCTCGCGCGATGGCGCGCGGCCGTGCCAGCGCGCAGCGACGAACGCGAAGGGCGTATGGCATTGCTCGAGACAGTGGTACTTGAGCGCGCTCCACTGGAATGCTCCGGCGCCGGCAAGCACCGCCGCGCCGACCATCCAGCCATTCGCGACGAACCAGGCATCGCGGGCGGCGAACCAGCGCAGCGTCTCGTCCGCCGCATGCGCGAGAAGGCCGAAGGCGAACCAGGCGACGAAGAAGCCGGCGACGAGGTACCCCACGAGACGCCCTGCGTCCGATCGACCGGCCGTGATCCGGCGGAACATCGCGATCAACGGAAAGGCCGTCGGCAGCATCATCGCCGCGATCATCAGCACCCACGCTCCCGCGTGCAGCAAAGCGGGGACCACGATATCGCCTTGCGGAATCGCGCGGCACAGCGCAGCGAGCGCGCCGGCGTCACCCCAGCCGCCGTGCTCGAGGTAGCGCCCGTAAGGACTCGCGCTCCAGAGTCCGAGCGCGATCCACGCAGCGGCAACGAGCAGCGCGAGCAGCAACCAGACGAGCGTGCCGCGGCGCTCGCCGGCGGCTGCAAGGACCGACGTCACGCTTCGGGCCGTGGACATGATGCTAGGCGCAGCCCGAGTCGATCCGGGGTGTCCTAGCCTCGACGGGCCGCGCTACGAGTTGAACACGAACGTGCTTTGCAGCGCGTTGTGGCCGGTGATGTCGAGGTCGATGCCGAGCTTCGCGTTCTTCGACTTGTACCGCGGCGACTTGCCGACGAACACCGGCGCGCCGGGGACGGTCGAGAACACGGTATCCGCGAGCGTCGTCGTTGCGCCCGAGGCGCTGACGTAGGGCTCCAATTCCGCATACCCGGCATCGCCCAGCTTGATCGTGCCGCGGCCGCCCTGGACCGTGAACGTCACCGGCACTTTTTCGACCGAGACGACCTCGCCGATCAGTTTCACGAGTTCCGCCACGGGACCGCCCGCCTTGCCCGTGTACACCTTGAGGATCGCCGCTTCCTGTTCGGGCGTGACGCGCTCGTCGAGATAGACCGCCGCTCTCCAGTTGCCTTCCAAAATGTTGCCCGGCACGTGCGCAATCAGCGCGATCGTGCGGTCGGAAACGTCGACACCGTCGATCGTTCCCTTGTCGAAGCGCCACGCGACGATCGTGTCGCAGGTGCCGAAATCCGGGTCCTCTCCGATCCAGCACGGGCAAAGAACACGGCAGTTGCACACTTCCAGCAGGCGACCTTCGAGGTGATACGACATGAATGCCTCCTTGGGATGTCAAGACGACCATCGATGCCGGTCGCCGCGGAGTCGCGTGCCGACTGGCAAGCCTGCCATCCTACGCCTGCCGCCCGCCTCGCTACAAGAGTCGATCAACGGCGCCCGCCGGCCAGCGCGACCGATCGCGGATGAACGCGCAATCGTGCCATCGCCCAGACGCCGAATGCCGGCCCTATCGCGAGCGGAATGAATGCGTAGCGCCAACCCAGCGCATCGATCAGCGATGGCATCAGGTGAATGGTGACGAGGGTCAGCGTGAAGCCGAGCGCCGTCTGTACGGTCAGCATGGTGCCGACGCGCTCGCGGTCGGCCAACTCCGCGATCGACGCCGAGAACTGGGCTGAATCGGCGACGATGCTGATGCCCCAGACGACGCCCAAGGCGATCAGCCACAGCGGAGGGCCACCGAAGAGGAAGCCGATCGTCACGGCGCAGGTGCCGCTCACCGCCATCGCCGCGATCGTGAGCGTGGTCCGCCCGAGGCGATCGGCCAGCACGCCCGCCGCGACCGACCCGATAGCGCCCGAGGCGATCGTGATGAACGCGGCGAGACGCGCCGCCGTCGTCGCCGAGTCCGCTGGCATCGTCAGCGCGAAACTGGCGGTGAAGAAGACGCCGATCCACGCCCACATGGCGTAGAGCTCCCACATGTGGCCGAGATAGCCGAGATTGGCGAGGCGCAATGGCAGGTCGCGCCATGCGGAAAGGACGGCGTGCGGGTCGAACCGCGGCATCGGGGCACGATTGGGACCGATCCCTGCAAATCCGATCAGCACGGCCGCCGCGAGGGCGCATCCCGAAGCGATGAGAAGCGGCGGGCGCCAATCGAATCCGCCGAACGCATTGAACAGGTAGGGCGACGCCGATCCGAGCGTCAGCGCTCCGACGAGAATGCCGACCATCAAACCCATGTCACCCTTCGCCCAGGTCGATGCGAGCTTCATGCCAATCGGGTAGATGCCCGCCATGCAGATGCCGGTGACGATGCGCAACGCGGGGGCCGCCAGCGAGGCAGGATTGACCGCGAGCAGCAGAGCGTTGGCCAGCGCCCCCACGCATGCGGAGGCTGCAAACAGACGGCGCGGGTCGACGCGATCAGCGAGCCCCAGGAGCGCGCTCGCGAGGCAGCCGATGACGAATCCGGCCTGGACGCCGCTCGTCAACGCGGCCTGCGCAAAACCCGACAGGCGGAATTCGGCGACCAGCGCGGGAATGACGGCCGATGCCGAGAACCACAGCGCCATCGCCGCAACCTGGCACAGCGCGATGATCGCAATCGATGCGGCTTTGGAAGTCGCCGGCGCCATTCCGTCTCCGAGGGACAACGCGGCGTTATGGTGTCCTAGATCTTGGGCAGCGTGACGCCCTGCTGGCCCTGGTACTTCCCGCCGCGGTCCTTGTACGACATTTCGCAGACTTCATCGGATTCGAAGAAGATCACCTGGGCCACGCCTTCGTTCGCATAGATCTTTGCCGGCAACGGCGTCGTGTTCGAGAATTCGAGCGTCACGTGCCCTTCCCACTCCGGCTCGAGCGGTGTCACGTTGACGATGATGCCGCAACGCGCGTACGTCGATTTGCCGAGGCATACGACGAGCACGTTTCGTGGTATGCGGAAGAACTCGATGGTGCGCGCGAGCGCAAACGAGTTGGGCGGAATGATGCAGACGTCGCCGGTGAAATCGACAAAGGATCCCGCATCGAATGCCTTCGGGTCGACGATCGTCGAATTGATATTGGTGAAGATCTTGAATTCGCGCGAGCAGCGGATGTCGTAGCCGTAGCTCGACGTGCCATAGGAGACGATCTTGTGTCCGTTCGCCTCGCGCACCTGGCCCGGCTCGAACGGCTCGATCATGCCGGCCGCCTTCGCCATCCGGCGGATCCACTTGTCGGACTTGATCACGGCGGTCCTAGGTATTCTGGACCACGATGCTCGGAAATTTGCCGGAGAAATCTTCGGCCTTCTGCGCGACGAACACGGCCGTCTTGCGGGCAATCTCGCGATAGATTTGCGCGATCTTGCCGTCCGGATCGGCGACGACCGTCGGACGGCCGGCGTCCGTCTGCTCCCGGATACGGATGTCGAGCGGCAGGCCGCCCAGGAATGGCACGTTGTAATCGGCGCACATCTTCTCGGCGCCGCCCTCGCCGAAGATCGGCTCTGCGTGCCCGCAGTTCGAGCAAACATGCATGCTCATGTTCTCGACGACGCCGACGATCGGCACGCCGACTTTCTCGAACATCTTGAGGCCCTTGCGCGCATCGATCAGCGCGATGTCCTGCGGCGTCGTGACGATCACCGCGCCGGTCACCGGAACCTTCTGCGCGAGCGTCAGCTGGATGTCGCCGGTGCCGGGCGGCATATCGACGATGAGGTAATCGAGGTCGCGCCAGTTGGTGTCTTTCAGCAGCTGCTCGAGCGCCTGCGTCACCATCGGGCCGCGCCAGACCATCGGCGTGTCGACGTCGATCAGGAAACCGATCGACATGGCTTGCAGACCGTACGCCTCGAGCGGCTCCAGCGTCTTGCCGTCCCTCGATTCGGGGCGCCCGGCGATGCCGAGCATCATCGGCTGCGACGGTCCGTAGATGTCGGCATCGAGCACGCCGACCTGCGCACCTTCCGCGGCGAGCGCCAGCGCAAGATTGACGGCGGTGGTCGACTTGCCGACGCCACCCTTGCCACTCGCGATGGCGATGATGTTCTTCACGCCCGGCACGAGCTTGACGCCACGCTGCACCGAATGCGACGTGACCTTCTGCGACATGTTGATGGTGACGCGGCCTGCGCCCGGCAGGGCCGCGAGCGCATCGACGATGAGCTTGCGCAGCGCCTCGTGCTGAGTCTTGGCGGGATAGCCCAACTGGATGTCGACGACGATATCGCCGCGATCGACGTGCACCTTCTTCACGGCTTTGCCGCTCACGAAATCTTTGCCGGTTACCGGATCCGTGAGCGTGCGCAGGCGCGCCTGGATATCGGCCTCGGTGATGGCCATGGTTTGCGTCATATCGTCGAAAACGAGGAAAAGTATTGGATTCTAGCCAAAAACCCGCCGTGCCGATATTCGGCACGAGGTCGCTTTGCTAGAATCCAAGCTTTTCCCTGCCACGCGCAAGGTTTTCCGCGATGTCCGCGCCCTCCGCCGTTCCGTCCGGCCGCCGCAAACTGTTCGTGACGACGGCGCTGCCCTACGCGAACGGGCCGTTTCACATCGGCCACGTCATGGAGTACATCCAGGCCGACATCTGGGTGCGCTTTCAGCGGATGCAAGGACACGAGGTGCATTTCGTCGGCGCCGACGACGCGCACGGCGCCGCGATCATGCTGCGCGCCGAGGCCGAGGGTGTGACGCCAGAGGCACTGGTTTCGAAGATCGCGGCGACGAGGCCGAAGGTCCTTGACGGATTTCATCTGAGCTTCGATCACTGGCATTCGACCGATTCGCCCGAGAATGTCGAGCTGTCGCACGACATTTACACCAAGCTCAAGAGCCGCGGATTGATCGATCGCCGCTCGGTCGAGCAGTTCTACGACCCCGTGAAGGCGATGTTCCTGCCGGATCGCTACATCAAGGGCACGTGCCCGAAATGCGGTACCAAGGACCAGTACGGCGACGCCTGCGAGAACTGCAGCTCGACGTACGCGCCGACCGACCTCATCGATCCGTACTCGACGCTATCCGGCGTGCGTCCGGAGTTGAAGTCGTCGATGCATCTCTTCTTCCGGCTCTCGGATCCTTCGATCGTCGCGTTTCTCCGGCAATGGACGCGCGCACCCGCGCCAGGTCAGTCGCTGCAGCCCGAGATCCTGAACAAGATCCACGAATGGCTCGGCAACGAAGGCGAGCCTGACAAGCTGACCGACTGGGATATTTCGCGCGACGAGCCCTACTTCGGCATTCCGATTCCGAACGAGCCCGGCAAATACTTCTACGTCTGGCTCGATGCGCCGGTCGGCTATCTCGCATCACTGAAGCACTACTTCGACACTGGAAAGGCGAAGGCCAACGGCGAAGTGCGCGGGTTTGCCGAATTCCTGTCGTCACCGGACGTCGAGCAGTTTCATTTCATCGGCAAGGACATCGTCTATTTTCATACGCTGTTCTGGCCGGCGATGCTCGAATTCGCGGGGGCGCCATACAAGGTGCCGACGAACGTGTTCGTCCACGGCTTCCTGACGGCGCTGGGCGAGAAGATGTCGAAGTCGCGCGGCACCGGTGTCAGCCCCGACTACTACCTCGACCTCGACCTCGATTCTGAATGGCTGCGCTACTACATCGCCGCAAAGTTGAACGCCAAGGTCGAGGATATCGACTTCAATCCGGACGACTTCGTAGCCCGCGTGAACAGCGACCTCGTCGGCAAGTACGTGAATATCGCGAGCCGGGCGGCGCGATTTGTCGCAAGCCATGGCAACCAGGTTGTTCGCGGGCAGACGTTCGAAGCCCGGCACGGAATCAGACTCGATACGGTTGCCGGCTTCGTCGCGCAGCATTACGAAAATCGCGAATTTGGCAAGGCCCTGCGCGAAATCATGGACTTGGCCGACAAGTCGAATCAGTATTTCGACAGTGCGAAACCGTGGGAATCATCGAAGGACCCAGCGAAAGCACCGCGGGCGCGCGAGACTGCATCGGAATGTCTTGATGATTTTCGCGTTCTCACGGCTATGCTGAAGCCCGTACTGCCGGCGCTTGCGAAAAGAGCCGAAGCGTTCCTCAACTTGCCGCCCCAGTCGTGGGCCGACATCGAGCGGCGGCTGCCCGACGGTCACCGCATCAACGCCTACTCTCACCTGATGACCCGAGTCGATGCAAAGCAGATGGATGCGCTGCTGGAGGGGCCGCCATCCGCAACGGCCCCTACGCCGCTATCCTCTCCCGCCGGCAGTGACGAAGGCGTCGCGCAAATTTCAATGGATGATTTCGCGAAGGTCGATCTGCGCATCGCGCGCATCGTCAACGCCGAACACGTCGAAGGCGCCGACAAGCTGATCAAATTGACGCTCGACGTCGGCGAAGGCCGCCATCGGACCGTTTTCGCCGGCATCAAGGCAGCGTACAGGCCGGAAGATCTGGTCGGGCGTTTGATGCCGATGGTCGCCAACCTCGCGCCGCGCAAGATGAAATTCGGCGTTTCCGAAGGCATGGTGCTCGCCGCATCCGGAGAGGGTCACGGCGTCTTCCTGCTCGCGGCCGACAGCGGTGCGCAGCCCGGAATGCGCATAAAATGATCCGTGGCCGGACCGCCGGCGCGCAACGGCAGCGGCACTGACCGCGCGCCGCGCCGATGGAACCGTCCTCGCTTACGTTCGTTCTCGCTGCGGTCGGCACATGGATTGCGATTGGTGCGCTGGGTCTCGTGCGTCCACGCAGCATCACGTTTGTCGGCTTCACATTGTTCCCGGCCGGTGCTGCGGTCGGTTTGGGGCTGGCGGTGGTCGCATTCTTTGCGATCGGACCGCTTCCGCAATCGACGGTCCTGCCGCTCGGACTGCCTGACCTTCCGTTTCACCTTCGCGTCGATTCGCTGTCGGCATTTTTCCTTCTGCTGCTAGGTTCCGCGGGCGCTGCAATTTCGCTTTACTCGGCGGGCTATTTTCGTTCCGGTGCCGGCAATGCCCCCGGGCTGCTTTGCTTTCAGTACCACGTTTTCCTGGCCGCGATGGCGATGGTGCTGATCGCCGACGACGCCTATCTGTTCATGGTCGCCTGGGAAACGATGGCGCTCGCTTCGTTCTTTCTCGTCACGACCGACCACCGCATTCCGGAGATTCGTCGCGCCGGATTTCTTTACCTGCTGATCGCGCACGTCGGCGCAATCGCGATCCTGCTCTGCTTTGGCGTGCTGCAGGGCGGGAGCGGCGACTACACATTCGGCTCGATGCGCTCGGTGATCCTTGCGGGCAGCTGGCCAAGCATCGCGTTCTTTCTTGCGCTCTTCGGCTTTGGCGCAAAAGCCGGACTCGTCCCCTTGCATGTGTGGCTGCCGGAGGCGCACCCGGCGGCGCCGTCGCCGGTTTCCGCCTTGATGAGCGGCATCATGTTGAAGACGGCGATCTACGGTCTTTTGCGCGTCACGTTTGATCTGCTGAACGGCCAGCTTTGGTGGTGGGGAGTCGTCGGACTGGGGTTGGGACTCGCGACCGCGCTCCTCGGCGTCATTTTCGCCGCAGTGCAATCGGACATGAAGCGGCTGCTCGCTTACTCCTCGATCGAGAATATCGGCATCATCGTCGCCGCCATCGGCCTCGCGATTCTTTTCAAGTCGCATGGGAAGACGCTGATTGCGGCGATCGCCCTCACGGCGGCGCTCTATCACTGCCTGAACCACGCGTTCTTCAAGAGCCTGCTGTTTCTCGCGACGGGTTCGGTGCTGCACGCGACAAAGGAACGGAGTCTCGGCAAGCTCGGCGGTCTCATCCACCGGATGCCATGGGTCGCATGGCTCGCGCTCGTCGGCACGCTTGCCATCGCCGGCCTGCCGCCGCTGAACGGTTTCGTCTCCGAGTGGCTTCTGCTGCAGGCATTCCTGTTTACGCCAGGATTGCCCCAGTCGTTCGTCAATATGCTCGTACCCCTCGCTGCCGCTGCATTGGTTCTTGCGGTGGCGCTTGCCGCGTACGTCATGGTGAAGTTCTACGCTATCGTGTTCCTCGGACGGCCGCGCGAGCCGAGCCTCGCGTACGCGCGCGATGCTGGTATGCACGCGCGGATTGCACTGGGTTGGCTTGCCGCTGGCTGTATTGTGCTGGGTCTTTTCCCGGTCGCCGTGATCGGCGTCATCGACAACGTCAACGCGATGCTGCTCGGCTCGACGGTGGGCCGCGCGGCGACCGTCAACTGGCTGGTGCTTGCACCGATCAACGCCGATCGTTCGAGCTACAGCCCGCTGATCGTTCTCGCGATGATTGCCGGTGTCGTGCTGCTCACGATGCAGATCGTGCATCGCTACTATCACGGACGCGTCCGCGTTGCGCCGCCATGGGATTGCGGTTTTTCGCAGCAGACACCGCGAATGCAGGACACGGCCGAAGGTTTCAGCCAGCCGATCCGCCAGGTGTTCGAGCCGTTCTTTCGCATCGAGCGCCACCTACCCTCGCCCTTCGACACCGAGCCCGTCTACTCGGTCAGTGCGTCGGACCACGCATGGTATTGGCTGTACCTGCCCGTTGTGCGCAGCGCGGATTTTCTTGCCCGCCAGGTTGGCCGCATTCAACAAGGACGTATCTCCGTCTATCTCACCTACAGCTTCGTGACGCTGATCACGCTGCTGTTCTTCGCCCGATGAGCGCCGCGGGGCCGACCCGAACGCCTGCGCGAGCGGGGCGAAGCCAAGGCCCGAAGGGCGCGTCTGCGAGCGCGGGCGGCGGCCGACCCTCTAGCGTAACGGGTTGCATGCAACATTCCGGAGGCCGCACGAATAGCTCCCTCTCTGGGGGCAGCGTAGCGGCCGAATTAGCCAATGAAGCCGCAAGCGCGGGGGCCCAATGAGCGCGCAGGGCCGACCAAGGCGCGAATAGCTCCCCTCTGGGGGCAGCGTAGCGGCCGAATTAGGCCGCAAGCGTGGGGGACCAATGAGCGCCGCAGGGCCGACCCAAGGCGCGAATAGCTCCCCCTCTGGGGGCAGCGAAGCGGCCGAATTGGCCAATGAGGCCGCAAGCGTGGGGGACCAATGAGCCGCCGGCCTGTTTTCCGAGCTTCTGCAACTTGCGATCGCGCTGCTGCTGGCACCGCTGCTGGTCGGCTGGGTCAACAAGTGCCGCGCGTGGCTCTCGAACAAGCGCGCGCCATCGCTGCTGCTGCCGTACCGCACGATCCGCAAGCTCTTCATGAAGGACGCGGTCGTCGCCGCCACGGCGTCACCCATCTTTCGCCTTGCCCCGTACATCGTATTCGGCGCGATGTGCTGCGCAGCGGCGATCGTGCCCTCGCTCGTAACCGATCTGCCGTTTGGCAGCGCCGCCGATGCGATCGCACTCGTCGGCCTGTTCGCGCTTGCGCGCGTGTTCATCGCGCTGGCCGCGATGGACATCGGAACCGCATTCGGTTCGCTCGGCGCGCGGCGGGAGATGTTCATCGGCTTCCTCGCCGAGCCGGCGCTGCTGATGGTGCTCTTTACTGCGTCGTTGATCTCGGGCTCGACGTCGCTGCCGTCCATCGTCGACACGCTGGCGCATCGCGAATTCGCCTTCTATCCCAGCCTCGCGTTCGCCGGCGTCGCGTTTACGATGGTGTCGCTCGCCGAGAACGCGCGGATTCCGATCGACAACCCGGCGACCCACCTCGAGCTCACGATGATCCACGAGGCGATGATCCTCGAATACTCGGCCAGGCACCTTGCGCTGATCGAGTGGGCCGCTGCGCTGAAGCTCTTCAACTACTCGTGCATCGGGCTCGCGTTGTTCTTTCCCTATGGTATCGCCGCGGGCGGCGACTGGGTCGCGTTGCTCGGTGCGGTACCCATCCTCATCGCAAAGCTCGCGATCGGCGGCTTCGCGCTCGCGCTGATCGAAACGCTTTCCGCGAAGCTGCGTATCTTCCGCGCGCCGGAATTTCTCGGCACCGCATTCATGCTGGCGGTACTGGCGATGCTCGTCAATCTGCTGCTCGGGAGCTAGATCGTGACGAATCTTCCGCTCTACGCCCAGCTGATCAACGTCTTCGCATCGATCCTGCTGCTCCTTTCGTTCGCGATGCTGGCACAGCGACGCGTGCTGTCGCTGATCGACCTTTTTGCGCTGCAAGGACTCACACTTGCCGTTTCGACGGCGGTCGTCGCCTATGGAACGGGACAGACGCACCTTTATTGGTCGGCCGGGATAACGCTGGTGCTGAAAGTCGTCGTGTTGCCGTGGCTGCTGTACCGGCTGATCCAGCGGCTCGACGTGCGCTGGGAATTCGAAGGACTGATCAATATTCCGACGACGATGCTGATCGGTATCGTTCTCGTCGTCTTTGCCTTCAATCTCGCGCTTCCGATCTCGCAACTTTCGAGCACCGTGACGCGCTCGACGCTCGGCATCGCGCTCGCGAGCGTGATGCTGTCGTTTCTGATGATGATCACGCGCCGCAAGGCGATTCCGCAGGTGATCGGCTTCCTGTCGATGGAAAACGGTCTCTTCTTCGCGGCGACCAGCGCGACCTACGGCATGCCGATGGTGGTCGAGCTTGGCATCGCGCTCGACGTGCTGGTCGCGATGCTGATTCTCGGCGTGTTCTTTTTCCAGATCCGCGAGCAGTTCGACAGTCTCGACTTGAAGCATCTCGAGAAGCTCAAGGAGAACGAGTGAGCGAGGCGGCGGTGAGCCAAGGCGCGAAGCACGGGTCCGCGAGCGAACGAGGGTGCCCGACAGTGAATCGCCTCGAGAGCAGCGGTCGGTGCGGAAGGCGGGAGCAGTGAACGAGATTGTCGCCGTCCTTGGCCTGCCGCTCGTCGGCGCCGCGGTGCTCGCCGTCGTCGGGCATCAGCGTTTTGCCGCCGAGGTCAACGTCGCCGCGAGCTTTGGCACGCTCGTCGCTGCCGCCGCTCTGACCTTGCGCGTGATCGCGCACGGACCCTTCATCGCGATCGACAAGCTGTTCTTCGTCGATCCGTTCAATGTGTTCCTGGTCGCGCTCACCGCTTTCGTGGGCTTCACGACCTCGCTCTTCTCGCGGTCGTACATGCGCGTCGAGCACGAGCACGGGCGCCTCACGCCGGCGCGTCTGCGGCTCTACCATTCGATGTACCAGCTCTTCAACTTCACGATGCTGCTGGCGCTTTTGTCCAACAACCTCGGGATTCTGTGGGTGGCGCTCGAGGCGGCCACGCTCACGACCGTACTGCTCGTGTCGCTCTATCGGACTCCCGCGAGCCTCGAAGCGGCGTGGAAATATTTCATCCTGTGCGGCGTCGGCATCGCGCAGGCGCTGTTCGGGTCTATCCTGCTGTACTTCGCGGCCGAGAAGCTGCTCGGCGCCGGCGGCGGCGCGCTCCTGTGGACGGAACTCGATCTCGTCAAGGGCGACCTCGAACCCACCGTGCTTTCGCTCGCCTTCGTGTTCCTGCTCGTGGGTTATGGAACGAAAGTCGGACTCGTGCCCCTCCACAACTGGCTTCCGGACGCGCATGCGGAGGGGCCCACCCCCGTTTCCGCCGTGCTTTCCGGCCTGCTCCTCAATGTTGCGTTGTACGCTGTCGTGCGCTGCAAGGTCCTGGTCGAAGGCTCGTTGCATACAGGGATCGCAAAGGAACTGATGATGGGCTTCGGTCTCCTGTCGGTCGTGGTCGCGGCATTCCTGCTGTCGCGGCAAAAGGATGTGAAACGTCTGTTCGCCTATTCGTCGATCGAGCACATGGGGATCATCACGTTCGCGTTCGGCATGGGAGGCGCCGTGGCCAACTTTGCAGCGCTCTTGCACATGACCGTGCATTCGTTGACCAAATCCGCAATCTTCTTCGCCGTCGGCCACGCGTCGCAGACGGCCGGAACGCAGGTGATCGACGACATCCGCGGCCTCATTACGACCAGTCCCGTCATCGGCTGGGGACTCATCCTCGGAACGCTCGCCATTCTCGGCATGCCGCCGTTCGGCGTGTTCGCGAGCGAATTCCTGATCCTCATCACGGCGATTCGCGAGCAGCCGTGGGCGACGCCTTTGCTGCTCCTGGCGCTTGGTGTTGCGTTCGCGGCAGTGTTCTCCAAAGTGCAGCCGATGGTATTCGGGCAGTCGTCGCGGCCGCCGCTTCCGCACCGGCCGGCGATGATCCCGGTCTTCGTTCACATTGGACTCGTGCTGATGCTGGGCCTGTGGATTCCGCCGTTCCTGGCGGAATGGTATCGGCAGGCGGCCCGTTTCATCGGCTGAACGCGCGCACCGCAAACTCACCTATGGATGTCTCCCGTCTCGGACTTGCCGCCGCGCCGCTGCCTTCAGCGGTTCCGGCGCAGCGGGTGCCGGTGAGCTCCGGACAGCTGCTGACCGCATGCCGTCTCGCGTGGGAAAACGGCGGACGGCTGGTCGCGCTCTGGGTCAGCGACGATCGCGACCGCGATCGCGGCTTTTGCGTGCGCGTCGCGCTGGAGGTTGCGGACAGATTGGTCATGCTGGAACACACGCTCCCCAATGCGGACGCGCACTATCCCGATGTCGCCGCGATCTTTCCGGCGGCGAATCGAATGCAGCGCGCGGCGTTCGACCTGACCGGGATAGCGGCGGATAGCGACGACCAGCGACAGTGGCTCTGGCAGGCATGCTGGCCGATCGACCGCTATCCGCTACGTCGCGATTTCGAAGCGTCGCCGAAATGGGAGCCTGGCGAAGAAGACTACGCGTTCGTCCGCGTTTCCGGCGACGGCGTGCACGAGATCCCGGTCGGCCCGGTGCACGCCGGCATCATCGAGCCTGGGCATTTCCGTTTTCAGGTCGTCGGCGAGAAGGTGCTGCGGCTGGAAGAGCGGCTTGGCTATGTCCACAAGGGCATCGAGAAGCGCTTCGAGGCGCTGCCCTTCGCCGAGGCGCATCGGCTCGCCGGGCGCGTCTCGGGCGACAGCACCGTCGCTTACGCGTGGGCGTTCGCGCAAGCCGCGGAGGCGATTGCGGGCGTCACCGTGCCGCCGCGCGCCGCGTGGCTGCGGGCACTCGCTCTCGAGCGCGAGCGGCTCGCGAACCATCTCGGCGACCTCGGCTACCTCGGCAACGACTGTGGCTTCGCGTTCGGGCTCGCTCAGTTCTCGCTTCTCAAGGAGGATGTGCTCCGCACGAACTTCGCCGCGTTCGGTCACCGGATGATGATGGACGACGTCATACCGGGGGGCGTGATCGCGGATCTGACGCCGGAACACGCCGCAGCGATGCGCGACGAAGGTACGCGTCTGCAGCGCGAGATCGCGCTGCTGCGCTCCATCTACGACGAGCACGCCGGATTGCAGGACCGTATCCGCGGATGCGGGATTGTCACCGCCGATCTTGCGACGAAGCTCGGGCTCGCGGGACTCGCGGGGCGCGCGAGCGGCATCGCGCGCGACCTGCGCCGTGATCTTGCGATCGAGCCATACGACGTGCTCGAGGTTCGCATGGCCACCGGGAAGGAAGGCGACGTCGCGGCACGGATCGCTGTGCGCTTCGACGAGGCGCTGGAATCGCTTCGTCTCATTCGTGTCATCGTCGACTCGATGCCCGACGGACCCGTGCGCGCGGAGCTGCCGCAGCCGCCGCCTTACAGAGTCGGCTTGGGATACGTCGAGGGCTGGCGCGGTCCGGTCTTCGTCGCGCTCGAGTGCGGGCCGGACGGATCGATCCGCCGCTGCCATCCGCACGATCCGTCATGGTCGTCGTGGCCGGTCCTGGAGCATGCGGTGATCGGAAACATCGTTCCCGATTTTCCTCTCATCAACAAGTCGTTCAACCTGTCGTACAGCGGGCACGACCTTTGACGCACAGACGATGCTGCACATCCTGAAACAGATCGCCAAGACCGGTATCCGCTCCGAGCCGGCGCCGTCGCCAGCCGAGGACCGGGAGGCGGTCGCGCGGTTGCAGGAGCACATCCTGCGCACGCTCGGCCGCGCGCTGACGATCCGCCAGGTCGATGCGGGCTCGTGCAACGGATGCGAGCTCGAGATCCACGCGCTCGGCAATCCGTACTACAACATCGAGGGCCTCGGCATTCGCTTTGTCGCCAGCCCGCGGCACGCCGATATGCTGCTGGTCACCGGTCCGGTATCGAAGCACATGGCGATCCCGCTCAAGAGGACCTATGATGCGACGCCCGAACCGAAGCTGGTCGTCGCGGTCGGCGATTGCGGGTGCACCGGCGGGATATTCGGTGAAAGTTACGCGAGCCTCGGCCGCGTCGCGAACGTCATTCCGGTCGACGTGGAAGTGCCGGGATGCCCGCCGCCGCCACGCGCCTTGCTCGAAGGCATACTCGCGGCGATCACCCGGCATGCCCAGCCCATCGAGCCGAAGATCGGCGACGTCGTTAGCCCGCCGGCCTGACGCATTCGAGGGCACTCATCCCGTTCACGTGACCGCGGCGCGCGAAGCGTACCTTGCGGCGCGCCACTCGCCGCTCGCAAGTACCTCGGCGAGGTGCTCGGCGGCGTCGAAGGCATCGACGAATCGCGTATGGAGCGGTGCAAAGCCGAAGCGGACGAGATCGGGTGCACGGAAATCGCCGATCACACCCCGGTCGATCAACGCCTGCATGATCGCGTAGCCGCCGGATGCGTGGGCGAAGCTTACCTGGCTGCCGCGGGTGTTCGCGTCGCGCGGCGAGGCGAGCGTGAGACCGTGCCTCGCGCAGCGTGCCTCGACCCGCTCGATGAAGAGCGTGGTCAGCGCCTGCGACTTCGCGCGCAATGCCTGCATGCCGCCGAACGGCTCGGCCGCGAGCAGCGTGTCGACGCCGCACTCGAGCGCCGCGAGCGAGAGCACCGGCGGCGTCCCGCAGAGAAAGCGTGCGATGCCGTTGGCAGGCCGATACGTGTCGGCGAATTCGAAGGGTGCCGCGTGTGAGAGCCAGCCCGACAGCGGCTGCGCGATATCGCACGCCGCCATGCGGGCCGCATGCCGCGGATGCGCCCACACGAACGCCGGCGCACCCGGGCCTCCGTTCAGATATTTGTAGCCGCAGCCCACGGCGAAATCGGCGGCGTCTCGCGCGAGATCGACGGGCACCGCACCCGCCGAATGCGACAGGTCCCAGACCGTCAGCGCGCCGGCGGCGTGCGCGGCACGACCGAGCTCGGCCATTCCATGCATACGACCGGAGCGATAATCGACGTGCGTCAGGAGCAGGATCGCGCTTGCCGCATCGAGCGCACCGGCGATTTCGCGCGACTCGACGAGGCGAAGCTCGAGTTCGCGTTCTCGCGCGAAGGACTGCGCGATGTAAAGGTCGGTCGGGAAATTGTGCTGCTTCCGATACGATGACGTGGCGAGCCGCGTCGCCGGGCACACCCGCGCGCGCGAGCGCGAGCGCGGCGCTCAACGCCTTGAACACGTTGACCGAGGTGCCATCGGTGACGATGAGCTCGCCGGGTCCCGCGCCAACCAGCCGCGCGATCTTGTCGCCCACGCGCTGCGCGAGGTCCATCCACCCGGTATTCCAGCTTCGGATCAGCCCTTCGCCCCACTCGTCGCAGGCGACCTCGCGCAGCCTTCCGGGTGCGGTCCGGGGAAGGGGTCCCAGGGAATTGCCGTCGAGGTAGATCACTCCCGCCGGCAGTTCGAAGAGATTGCGCAGCGACGCCAACGGATCATCGGCATCGAGACGGAGACAGTCCGCGCGGGTCGTCATCGGTCAGTTGCGTGCGGCCACGGCGCTTCGGGCCGGTCGGCGCGCGCGGAGCATAGCAAATGTCGCCGCCGCCCTCGATTCAGGCGCGATTCACGCTCCACGCAAAGACCGCTCGTAACGGACGTCCGGTTCGCGCTCCTCGTTGCCATTCCCGTCCGTGAGTTCGACGGCGACGAAACCGTTGCGCTCGTAGAAGCGGCGCGCTCCCGCATTGCGCTGAAACGTCCAAAGCCGCAGCACGCCCCCCGCCGTTGCTTCGGCCAGCATCTTGTCGAGAAGACGTTGCCCGATGCCCATGCCGGTATGGCCAGGCGCGATGTAGAGCTGAGTCACCCACTCGCCGTCGCGGGAAGCGATGCCGATAACACGCGCATCATCCGCGGCGAGCCATACCGAGTTCCGCGCGAAGATTCCCCGGATCCATGCGGCGTCCTCGGCGGCTGTGTGCGGCTCGCGTAAACCGGGAAGGGTCGCGCGTATTGCTGCGCGCTGTACGGCCATCGCCGCGTCGGCCTCCTCGCCGAGGCGGTCCGGATCGGGCCGGCGAATCGAAATGAGCGGCACGTCCGCCGTGTCAGCCGAGAAGATCGCCCGACGCCTTGCGTCCGCGTCCGTTGCGCGCGGTCGCGGCTCGGTTCGCGGATGCCGACTCGCGTCCGCGCCGCGCGGCATGCGCGTCGAGCACGGGCCGCAAATAGCGCCCCGTATGGCTCGCGGCGACCTTCACGATCTCTTCCGGCGGCCCCTCGGCAATGATGCGCCCCCCGCCGCCGCCGCCTTCGGGCCCGAGATCGATGATCCAGTCGGAGGTCTTGAGGACGTCGAGGTTGTGCTCGATCACGACGACCGTATTGCCGTGGTCGCGGAGACGGTGCAGCACAGTCAGCAGCATCTCGATGTCGTGGAAATGAAGGCCCGTCGTCGGTTCGTCGAGGATATAGAGCGTGCGGCCGGTGTCGCGTTTCGAAAGCTCGAGCGCGAGCTTCACGCGCTGCGCCTCGCCACCCGACAGCGTCGTCGCCGACTGGCCGAGCGTGATGTAGCCCAGCCCGACGTCGAGCAGCGTCGAGAGCTTGCGCGCGACGGCAGGTACAGGCTCGAAGAACGCATAAGCCTGCTCGACGGTCATCGCGAGCACTTCGTGGATGTTGCGGTCCTTGTAGCGGATCTCGAGCGTCTCGCGGTTGTAGCGCTGGCCATGGCAGACGTCGCATGGCACGTAGACGTCGGGAAGGAAGTGCATCTCGACCTTGATGAGGCCGTCGCCCTGGCATGCCTCGCAGCGTCCGCCCTTAACGTTGAACGAGAATCGCCCGGGGCCGTAGCCGCGTTCGCGCGACTCTTTCACTTGCGCGAAGAGCTCGCGGATCGGCGTGAAAAGTCCGGTGTAGGTTGCCGGATTCGATCGCGGCGTGCGGCCGATCGGACCCTGGTCGACGCTGATCACCTTGTCGTAATACTCGAGACCCATCATCTCGCGGAACGGCGCGGGCTCGGTCGTGCTGCCGTAGAGCGAGCGTGCTGCCGCGTGATAAAGCGTGTCATTGATGAGCGTGGACTTGCCGGAGCCCGACACGCCGGTCACGCAGACGAACAACCCGACCGGCAGATTGAGCGTGACCTCGCGCAGGTTGTTGCCGGTGGCGCCGGTGATCGTCAGGACGCGCTCCGGATCTGCGCGCAGCCGGTGCGACGGCATCGGAATCTGGCGATGGCCGGCGAGATACTGGCCGGTCAGCGAATGGGTCGCGAGGCGGATCTCTTCGGGCGTGCCCTGCGCGACCACTTGCCCGCCGTGTTCGCCCGCGCCCGGCCCCATGTCGACGATATAGTCCGCGGCGCAGATCGCATCGTGGTCGTGCTCGACGACGATGACGCTGTTGCCGAGATCGCGCAAGTGCTTCAAGGTGGCAAGTAACCGGTCGTTGTCGCGCTGATGAAGGCCGATCGACGGTTCATCGAGCACGTACATCACACCTGTGAGCCCCGAGCCGATCTGCGAAGCGAGGCGGATCCGCTGTGCCTCGCCGCCGGAAAGCGTCTCCGCTGAGCGGTCGAGCGACAGATAATCGAGTCCCACGTTGTTGAGGAACGCGAGGCGGCTCACGATCTCCTTGATGATCTTCTCGGCGATCGCGAGCTTCTGCCCTTCGAGGATGAGTCCCGCGAAATATTCCGACGCCTCCTTGAGCGCGAGCGACGACACTTCGAATATCGCGCGCGCGGAGTCGCCCGTCCCCACCTTGACGAAACGCGCTTCGCGCCGCAGCCGCGTGCCGCCGCATTCAGGGCACGGCTTCGAATTCAGGTATTTCGCGAGCTCCTCGCGCACCATCACCGAATCCGTCTCGCGGTAGCGGCGCTCGAGATTCGGAATGATGCCCTCGAATGCGTGCTCGCGCGTCATCGGCCTGCCCCGCTCGGAGAGATAAATGAACGGGATCGTCTCGTCGCCGCTGCCGTAGAGGACGAGCTGCTGCACGCGCTCTGTCAGCTTGCCGAACGGGCGCTCGAGATCGAACGCGGCGTGCTTGGCGAGACTGCCGAGCATCTGGAAGTAGAACTGGTTGCGCCGGTCCCAGCCCTTGATCGCGCCCGACGCCAGCGAAAGCTGAGGGAAGGCCACCACACGCTTCGGGTCGAAGAAGCTGATCGAACCCAGGCCGTCGCAGCGCGGGCATGCGCCCATCGGGCTGTTGAACGAAAACAGCCGCGGCTCGAGCTCCGACAGCGAATAGTTGCAGATCGGACAGGCGAATTTCGCCGAAAAAAGATGCTCCCGCGGTTGCTTGTTTTCGTTGTCCATCTCGACGACGATCGCGCGACCGTCGCCATGGCGGAGCGCGGTCTCGAACGATTCGGCCAGCCGCTGCTTGAATTCCAGGCTCACCTTGAGACGGTCGACGACGACCTCGACCGTGTGCTTCGAGTTCTTGGCGAGCCGCGGCACCGCGTCGATTTCGTGCACGTTGCCGTCGACTCGCACGCGCACGAAGCCTTTGGCGCGGAGCTCGACGAAGAGCTCGAGCTGCTCGCCCTTGCGATTGACGACGACCGGCGCGAGGATCATGAGCCGCGTGTCCGGGGGGAACGCGAGCGTCGCGTCCACCATCTGCGAGATCGTCATCGCGGCGAGCTTCTGCTCGGGATGATCGGGACAATAGGGGTCGCCGACGCGAGCGTAGAGAAGCCGCAGATAATCGTGGATCTCGGTGACGGTGCCGACCGTCGAGCGCGGATTGTGCGACGTCGCCTTCTGCTCGATCGAGATCGCCGGCGACAGGCCCTCGATGAGATCGACGTCGGGCTTCTCCATCAACTGCAGGAATTGGCGCGCATACGCCGACAGCGACTCGACGTACCTGCGCTGGCCTTCGGCGTACAGAGTGTCGAAGGCGAGCGAACTCTTGCCCGAGCCTGAAAGCCCGGTGACCACAATGAGCCGCTGCCGCGGCAGCTCGAGGTTGATGTTCTTCAGGTTGTGCGTGCGCGCGCCGCGGATGCGGATGTATTCCATGCCGAGGTTTTTTCGATTTCGGAGTTGGTTCGCGCTCTTTGCGACTCACTTTCAATCGCGCTAGCGCGGAGACCGGCTCAATGGGTGCTCACGGCCTGCGTTTGCCTAGACCGCATGGTCGAGGGACGACGGGCCAACCTGTTAGTATATTGCGTTTTCGTTGTCCGCTTCCAGTCGCGGTTTCAGCTGCCTTTTCAAGTCCATGTCGAATACCGCCGCGCCGCACCCCGCGAGCCTGTCGATGACGCCCGCCGAAAGGCGCGCCGCGGCGAGCCTCGCCAGCATCTACGGCTTGCGGCTCATCGGCATGTTCATCATCCTGCCGGTTTTCGCGCTGCACGCGCGCGAGCTGCCGGGGGGCGCAAGCCATACGCTGATCGGCATCGCGCTCGGCGCTTACGGCTTGCTGCAAGCGATCCTGCAGATTCCGTTCGGCTGGGCCTCCGACAGATGGGGGCGCAAGCCGGTGATTTACATGGGCCTCGCGTTATTTGCCGTCGGCAGCTTTCTCGCCGCCTGGGCGCCGTCGATCGGATGGGTCATCGCCGGGCGTTGCCTGCAGGGGGCGGGGGCCATATCGGCAGCAGTCATTTCACTGACGGCGGACCTGACGCGCGACAGCGTGCGAACGCGCGCGATGGCCGTCATCGGCATCACCATCGCTGTCACTTTCGCGGCTTCGCTCATCGCCGGACCGGTGCTCAAGGCCTGGATCGGCGTGCCCGGAATATTCGCGCTAACGGGCGTCCTCGCCATCGCCGCCATCGCCGTCGTTCGCTACGCGGTTCCCGATCCCGAACACAGCTCGAGTGACCGTGACGTCGCGCCGGGTCAGCTCACGCGCGCCATCGCCGACACCCAGCTTTTGCGTCTCAACTTCGGCACGTTCGCGCTGCATGCTGTGCTGATGGCGCTCTTCACGCAGATTCCCTTTGCGCTGCGCGACGCCGGCCTCCCGGCCGAACGGCACTGGGTCGTCTATCTGCCCGTTCTGATGGTGTCGCTCGTGCTGATGTTGCCCTTCCTCCGTCATGTCGACCGTCCGGGGCTCGGGAAGCCGCTGTTCAACGGCGCGGTGATCGTTCTGCTCGGCGCGCAAATCGGGCTCGCGCTCTGGCTTCATTCCCTGGTCGCACTATGCATTGCGCTCACCTTGTTCTTTGCGGCGCTGAATCTGCTCGAAGCCATGCTGCCTTCGCTGGTTTCGAAATGTGCGTCGCCCGATGTTCGAGGTGCTGCGATTGGCGTCAATTCGAGCGCGCAGTTCCTGGGCGCTTTCGCCGGTGCGGCCGCCGGGGGCTGGCTCGCCGACCACGTGGGCGACACCTCGGTGTTCGTTCTGTGCGTAGCGATGTCCGCCGTGTGGCTTGCCGCCAGCGCGACGATGACGGTGCCTGCAACCTACAAACGCGGCAATTACTCGCTGGGAGAAACATAGATGGCTTCGGTGAACAAGGTGATCCTCGTCGGCAATCTGGGCCGCGACCCGGAAACGCGATACGCAACCAGCGGGTCGGCGATCTGCAACATCACCGTCGCGACCTCGCGTCAGTGGAAGGACAAGGCGACCGGTGAAAAGAAGGAAGAGACCGAATGGCACCGCGTCGTGTTCTACGACCGGCTGGCCGAGATCGCCGGCGAATATCTCAAGAAAGGCCGTCCGGTTTATGTCGAAGGCCGGCTGAAGACGCGCAAATGGCAAGACAAGGAGGGCCACGACCGCTACACCACGGAGATCGTCGCCGAGGAAATGCAGCTCCTGGGATCGCGTGAAGGCGGCGGTGGCGGCAGTGGCCGAGGCGACGTGGAATTCGATTCCGGCGGTAGCGGCGCGGGAGCGGCCGCAAAAAGCGGCGGCGCCAAATCCGGCGGCGGAAGCGCAAAACCGAAAACCGACGACTTCGACGACGACATCCCGTTCTGAGATCGTCGCACGAGCCGCGATCGATCTTCGCAGCGCCAGCGGCGATAATCGTTGTTACACGGCCCGCTGTTACACGGCGGCGCGTGCTTCGGGCTTCGTCGCTCTGGCTGCTGCACTCGCGGGCGCGCTGATGACCGCCCCGCCGAGACATACGTCGCCTTCGTAGAGCACGAGATACTGTCCGGGCGTGGGCGCCCACTGTGGTTCGGCGAACATCGCGCGGCAGGTACCTGCCGGATGGAGCTCGACGCGGCAGGTTGCATCCGGCATCCGGTAGCGCGTCTTCGCCCCCAGATTGACGAGCGCTCGCGCAGAAGGCGGCGCGCCGGATATCCAGTGCAACTCCTGCCCGTCGACCTCGCGCCGGTAAAGAAGCGGATGCTGATGCCCCTGAACGACGATCAGCACATTGCGCGCAGCGTCCTTGCCCGCGACAAACCATGGCAAGTCACTGCCCGCCTTGGTGCCGCCCACGCCCAACCCCTGCCGCTGTCCCAGCGTGTAGTACGCGAGCCCATCGTGGCGCCCGACGACGCCTCCATCCACCGTTTCGATCGGCCCGGGTGTACGGGGCAGGTAACGGGCGAGGAAATCGCGAAACGGCCGCTCGCCGATGAAGCAAATGCCGGTCGAGTCCTTCTTTGCCCAGGTCGGTATGCCTTCTCGCTTCGCAATTGCGCGAACGTCGCGCTTGGCCATCTCACCCAGCGGAAACAGCACGGGGGCGAGCTGGTCTTGCGTCAGCCGGTGAAGGAAGTAGCTCTGGTCCTTGGTCGAGTCGACGGCTTTCATCAGCTCGACAAGGTTGCCCGTGCGCCGCACGCGTGCGTAGTGCCCGGTTGCGATGCAATCAGCGCCGAGCGTGCGCGCGTGCTCGAGGAATGCGCGGAACTTGATTTCGTTGTTGCACAGAACGTCCGGATTGGGTGTGCGGCCGGCCTCGTAGTCGCGCAGGAAATGCGCGAATACGCGCTCACGGTATTCGGCCGCGAAATTCACGGCTTCGAGCTCGATGCCGATCACGTCGGCTACGGCCGCCGCATCGACGAGATCTGCGCGCGACGTGCAGTATTCTTCGGTGTCGTCGTCTTCCCAGTTCTTCATGAACAGGCCGACGATCTCGTACCCACGCCGCTTCAAGAGCCAGGCGGCGACCGACGAGTCCACTCCGCCCGACATCCCGATCACCACCCGCTGCCTGCGTGTCATCGGACTTCCATTACGATGGACTTCCATTACGAGTCGGGTCGGTAAAAAAGAAAAAAGGCAGGGGACTTGCGGCCCCTGCCCTTTTGAGTCGGACGAACGAACTTATGGGCTCGCTTCCTTCTTGGTCGTCGTGTCGACAGCCTTTTGCTTGTCCTGCTTCGTCGGCAGAGCCTTCGGGTCGTTCTTCGTGGCCTTGGCTGCGGCGACGCCGGCCTGCTCTTCCTTCTGGCGGGCCGCCGTCGGCGTGCTCGCGGCGGTCGACGCATCGACGGCCTTCTGCTTGTCGGCCTTGGTCGGCAGATCCTTCGGCGTGCCCTTCGCGGCCTTCGCGGACGAGACGCCAGCGGCTTCCTGCTTCTGCCGCTCAGCGGTTTCGGTCGAGCCCTTGGTGGCGGATTCGACGGTCGCCTGCTTGGACTTGTCCTTCGGCGTTTCGCCCGGCATCGTTCCTTGGGCACCCACCGTCGCGGCGAACGTGCCAGCGATGAGGGCGATCAACAGTTTGTTCATTTGCGGTTCCTCAGTGGTTTTGGATATGCATGGACTTCATTGCGGCGACGCGAATCGCGGGCGCTGGCTAGAAAGTCGATAAAGCCTTGGAATTATAGGGACTTCGGCCTCAAAACGCAACTCGGCGCTGGTTCTCGGAGCTTACTTCGTCGGTGCAGGTGCGGGTGTTGCGGGTGTGGCGGATGCGGTGCTCGACTTCTTTTTGGTCTTTTTGGTCTTTGTTTTCTTGGACGTCGCTGGCTTGGCGGCATCGCCGGACGAGGCGGGGGCCGCTGCTGCGGGCGCAGCCGGTGCCGCTGTAGCCGGCGCTGGCGGAGCAGAGGTTTGCGCATACGCCGTAAGCGAGAACACACCGACGAACAGGGCGATGAGGAGCTTGCTCATTGGTCACTTCTTTCGGGGTTAGTGGGTCGACACAAATATGCGTGTCGCCGCCGTTAACGCGGGCCTTTGTGTCGCGGTTGACACGGACCCTGGATGCCCTTCCTGAACATTAATCGCTACCCTTTGATTTTTATGACTTAAGTGGCCTTCTCCCCCGCATTTTGCGAAGATGGGACTGCTAAGGCAGACGAATATCGCGCTGCAGCCACTCGCGTAGCATCGGCACGGTGATTGGACGGCGCGACGCCAGCGAGTGCCTATCCAGCGCTGTCAGCACGGCGAGGAGCGCGGGCATGTCGCGCCTGGCATGCGCGAGCAAGTAGCGGATGACATCCTCCGGAATCGCAAACCCGCGCCGGCGCGCGTAGCCTGCCAAGGCCATCGGCTTGTCGGTGTCGGCGAGCGGCAAGATCTCGTAGACGACCCCCCAACCGAGGCGCGTGCGCAGGTCTTCGCGCACCGCAAGCGCCGCCGGCGCGACATTTGCCGCGCCGATAAACCGATGCCCCGCCTCACGCAGCGCGTTGAAAAGCGTGAAGAGGCGCGCTTGCGCTTCGACGTTGCCGGTCTCGATCGCGTCAACGGCCACGAGGGAGTGCGCCGCGAGCGTTGCGGGATCCATCGCAACAAGGGCGCCCGGATCGGCGACATAGGCGGCGGTATTTCCACCCGCTACTCCGTCCGCCGCGGTTGCGCGCAGAAGGTGCGATTTGCCGGCCCCTGCGGCGCCCCACAGAAAGATGCTCTTCTCGATCGCCTCGCCCGACGCGAAGCGCACGAGCGCCGCCACCGCTTCGGCGTTGCGTCCGACAAGAAAACTGGAAAACGACGGTGGCTCCGGCGGCAAGAGATCGAAGACAAGTTGTTCCATCGGATTCATCGTGACTGAGGGAGCGGCGCAGCGTTCGCCACGCCACGCAGGGCCGGAACACGCGCAATTCCGGTAAGATTGCCGCGGCCCTGCACTTTACCGCGGCGCCGGCCAAGCACTCAATCGGGCGCTTAATGCCGGTCCCGCATTCGGGCGACATCGCTCGGCGGCGCCCTCGTTCATGACCTCCCCCGCACCCTCGTCGACGTCGCCGCTGTCCTATCGCGACGCGGGCGTGGACATCGACGCCGGCGACACGCTGGTCGAGCGGATCAAGCCCTTTGCGAAACGGACGATGCGGCCGGAAGTTCTGGCCGGCATCGGCGGATTCGGCGCGCTGGTCGAATTGCCGAAGCGTTATCGCGAGCCGGTGCTCGTCGCGGGCACCGATGGCGTCGGGACCAAGCTCAAGCTCGCGTTTGCGTTGGGGCGGCACGATACGATCGGCATCGATCTCGTCGCCATGAGCGTCAACGATATTCTCGTGCAGGGAGCCGAGCCGCTGTTTTTCCTGGACTACTACGTTTGCGAACGCCTTGACGTTGCGATCGCGGCAGACGTCGTCAAAGGCATCGCGACCGGCTGCGAACGGGCGGGCTGCGCGTTGATTGGCGGCGAGACCGCCGAGCATCCGAACGCGTTCGTCCCGGGTGAGTACGATCTTGCCGGCTTTGCCGTCGGCGTGGTCGAAAAATCGAAGGCGATCGACGGCCGGACGATCGCGGCGGGCGATGTGCTCCTGGGGCTCGCCTCGAGCGGCCCGCATTCGAACGGGTTTTCGTTGATACGCCGCATCCTCGAACGATCGGGCGCGAATCTCGCGCAGGCGATGCCCGGAACGGCGGCGCGAACGCTCGGCGACGCGCTGCTCGAACCGACGCGGATCTACGTGAAGCCCGTGCTCGCCCTCTTGCGCGACGTCGTCGTCAAGGGGATGGCGCACATCACCGGCGGCGGCCTCACCGAAAACACGCATCGGATGTTCCCCGACGGTCTTGCCGCGCGCATCGACCGCGCATCATGGCCGCGTCCCGCGATCTTCGATTGGCTGCAGCGCGAAGGCCACGTCAGCGACGCCGAAATGCACCGCGTCTTCAATTGCGGCATCGGCATGATTCTCGTCGTCGCACCGGAGGATGCCGCACGAGCGATCGCGCAACTCACCGGCGCGGGCGAAGCCGTCCATCGAATCGGAACGGTCGTTGCGCGCGCGCCGGGGATGCCCGGAACGGCCGTCGATTGAATCGCCGTTGATGGCGATCCCGCGCATCACCGTTCTCATCTCCGGTCGCGGCTCGAATCTCGCCGCGCTCATCGACGCCGAACGGCGGGGCATGCTGGTCGGTGCCGTGTCGGCGGTGATCAGCAATCGCGCCGATGCGCCGGGCCTCGCCGTCGCGTCGCGACACGGCATCGCGACAACGACGGTCGACGAGCGCGCATTCGACAGTCGCAATGCGTTCGACACCGCGCTTGCAGCAGCGGTCGATGCGAGCGAGCCGGACCTCGTCGTTCTCGCGGGTTTCATGCGCATCCTCGGTGCCGCCTTCGTGCGCCGGTACGAGGGCCGGATGCTGAACATCCATCCGTCGCTGCTGCCGGCCTATCCCGGACTCGATACGCATCGGCGCGCGCTCGACGATGGCGCGCGCGTCCATGGCTGCACCGTCCACTTCGTTACCGCCGAAGTCGATCATGGTCCGATCGTCGCGCAAGCGCGGGTCGACGTGCGCGACGGCGACGATCCGGAATCGCTGGCGAAGCGCGTGCTCGAAAGCGAGCACCGGCTGCTGCCCGCGGTCGTGCGAGCGTTTTGCGAAGGGCGGCTCGTCATCGAAGGGCGGCAGGTCCGCGTTAAGGGGGACCTTCACGCGGCGTCACTCTCCGATCGTTCGTCGCCCGGGCCATGACGGCGCTTCAACAAAGCGGGAACGTGCTTCCGCCCCAAGCCGTCCAACTTCTCGTGAACCCGTCCTCGCCCACGCATTCTGTCGCCGCGCACTTGCGGGTGCGGCCGCGCTTCGTGCTTGCGTTGGCGGCTTCCCTTGCGGTGCACGTCGCGTTCTCGTTGTGGCCGGCCGAATTCACATCAGCGCCCGCCGAGCCGCCGTTGCAGGCGACGATTACCGAGCTACCGCCGCCGCCCTCAGTCGCCACTGCGGTCGTCGCGCCAAAGCCCAAAGCGAAGCCGAGGCGGGTGAGCCCGATCGCCCCGCCGGCGCCGGTAACGGCCCCTGCTCCCGCACCGGTTGCCGCGAGCGAAGAACCCGCCCTGATCGAGCCCACGCCGGACGCGATTGCGACCGGTCCCGAGCAGCCGGCGATCCCGGTCGACGTCGCAGCGGCACGTGACATCCCGCCTCTATCAGAACCCGACAAGACATTGCCGCCGCGGGTTGATCTCGTCTACAAAGGCTTTCTTGGCACGCAGGGTTTCATGATCGGCGACGCCACTTACCGCTTCGAGCACTCGGGTAACCAGTACCGCATCTCGACCGTCGGCGAATTGCGCGGATTGCCCGCGCTGCTGTATCCCGGGCAAGGCCGTCTCGAAAGCCACGGTTCGATCACCCCCAGCGGTCTGCTGCCGTACGAATTCTCGTTCGAGCGCGGCAGCAAGGAGCGTCGCGAGGTGGCGGTGTTCGACTGGGAGGCCGGCATCGTCACGCTTCACGACCACAAGACCGCCGCCCTCGAGCTGCCGACGTTCGATTGGCTTGCGATCATGTGGCAGTACTATTTCTCGCCGCCGACGGGGAATGAGGTGTCGTTCAGCGTGGCGACGACCCGTCGCGTTGTGCGTTACACGATCACGCGCGAAGACGACGAGCGAATCGAGTGGGGCCAGGGCGAGATCGACACCGTGCGCTGGCACCGCCGCAGCGAAGACGGCAAGAGCGATGGCTACGTCTGGCTCGCCCCCTCGTTGCATTTCATTCCGGTAAAAATACGCTACACCGGGCCGCGCGGCACGGTCGAGGCGCTGCTCGATTCGATTCGGGTCGACGAAAGCTAGGGGCTTCACACCCTATGGCCGCAAACGCGAGCGGGGGGCCCGGTGCGCCAATCAGGGCGCCTGACGGAGCCAAGACCGGGAACGGGCCCTTGCAGCAATGACGCTGCGCGCGAACCAGCTTGCCGGCCTCGCCGATGCGATCGCCGAAGTGCGGCCGCTGTCGTCGCCGGCGGATGCGCTGCTGTACCATTTTTTCCGGCGACATCGCGCCATCGGGCAGCAGGACCGCGCATTCATCGCCGATGGCGTGTTCGCCTGGCTGCGGCGCCGGCGCTCGCTGGAGACGCTGGCGCAGACGACGCACCCGACAAAACTCGCGTTGGCGGTGACCGTCCGTGAGCTCGGGCACAGCGTGCGCGAGCTTTCACCGATATTGAAAGATGCCGACGTTGCGTGGCTCGCCGATTTCAAGTCGCGCCTCGGAACCGAACTCGCGCCCGCCGTTGCCGCCGACCTTCCCGATTGGCTGTGGACGCGCCTCGGCGAAGCGTACGGCGATGACGAGCGATCGCTCCTCGCGCGCGCGTGGCTGGCGCCCGCGGCACTCGATCTTCGTGTCAATCCGCTGAAGACAACGCGTGACGAAGCACTCGCAGCGCTGGCGGCGTCCGGAATGGAGGCGGCGCCCACTCCCTGGTCTCCGCTCGGTCTTCGTGTCGCGGGACGACCGCAGCTCGGACGACATCCGCTGGTCACGTCCGGCGCGCTCGAAGTGCAGGACGAAAGCAGCCAGCTCGTCGGCTTTCTCGTCGCGCCGCGGCGAAGCGAGATGGTTGTCGATTTCTGCGCCGGCGCGGGAGGCAAGACGCTGCTGCTGGGCGCGCTGATGCGTTCGCAGGGTCGCTTGTATGCGTTCGACGTCGCGGAGCGGCGTCTCGCGAACTTGAAGCCGCGGCTCGCGCGCTCGGGGCTCTCGAACGTGCATCCGCAGCTCATTTCCGGCGAGCGCGACGCGAAGATCAAGCGGCTTGCACGAAAGATCGACCGCGTGCTGGTCGACGCGCCCTGCACCGGCTTCGGCACGCTGCGGCGCAATCCCGATCTCAAATGGCGGCAAGCCGAATCCGCCGTGGAGGAACTCGCGCGCAAGCAGCATGCGATCCTTGCGGCGGCCGCGACGCTCGTAAAGCCGGGCGGACGCCTCGTCTACGCGACGTGCAGCGTGCTGCCCGAAGAGAACGAGTCGATCGTCGCCGAATTTCTCGCCACGCATCCCGAATTCACGCACGGCAACGCAGCGGCGGAGCTTGCGCGCGCCGGCGTCCCGCTCGATACCGGCGCGAACCTGATGTTGCTACCGCATCGCCACGGATGCGACGGCTTCTTCGCGGCGATCCTGGAGCGCGCGGCCTCCGCACCGCCAATTTGATTGTCGCGCCCGTTGGGTCGGCCTTATGCGGCCTCGGCCTCCGCACGGCCAAACTGTGCGAGGATTCGTGCCGTCGGCCTCGCTGCGCCGGCTCGCCCCGGTCGCATCCCCTCGCGCTACCCGCGCGCGGGGCCCCTGCTTCCCGGCTCGCGTCGCTACTCGCGATCGCTCGCTCCCCCTTGCCTTCGGCGGTTCGGCCTCCGCACCGACGGCACGAATCGTGAGGCAGAACTGTCGGCCTCCGAACGCGTTCTCGCTTGTTCGCATCCCCTTGCCTGCGGCCTGGGGCACCTGCTCGCCGTTCACGCGTTCCCCCGGCTCGCCGCTCGCGCCGCGGCCTGAAACGCCGCAAGCAACGCCTGGCCCGGACGATTCCGTATACTTTCCGTAATGCCGACGTCGATCGATTTCAGCCGCGTCGAGTCCGCGCTCGCGACACCCGCGGGCTGGATCGAGCTTGGCCTCGTGTTCCTCTGTTTCGCCGTCGGATGGGCGAGTCGATCGCAGGGTCAATCTAACGCGCGAGGACGCACCCGGAGGTCGTGCGCCTTGGCCTGGGCGGCGTCAACCGGCTGATATTTCCGCTCGTCTCGCTGGTGCTGGTCGTCGGCGCGACCGCGTTCTTCGCGCATTTCCAGCCGGCGTTCTTCCTCGCGGCCGCGCTGCCGCTCGTGATCGCGCTGGCGCTGATCCGCCTGCTTGTGTATGCACTGCGCGGAATCTTCGGCAATGCGCCATGGATGAAGACGTCCGAGCGGGCGATCTCGTTTTCGATCTGGGTGTTCGTCATCCTGTATTTCCTCGGGATCCTGCAGGACGTCCGCGCCCAGCTCGACGCGATGCAGATTCCGCTCGGTCGCGGTCACGTCTCGGTGCTGGAGCTCGGCAGGGGCATCTTGTCGTCATCATCACGATCGCAGCGGCACTCTGGCTTTCCGGTCTGGTCGAGAGCCGATTGATCCGTGCCGGCGCGATCGACATCAACCTGCGCGTCGTGCTGTCAAAGTCCGTGCGCGCGGTGTTGCTCGTGATCGGCGTGCTGTTTGCGCTGCAGGCCGTGGGGATCGACCTCACGCTGCTCTCGGTGTTCGGTGGCGCGCTTGGCGTCGGCATCGGCCTCGGGTTGCAAAAGCTCGCGAGCAACTACATCGCGGGCTTCACGATCCTGCTCGATCGCTCGGTTCGGATGGGCGACATGATCACAGTCGACGGCCGGCATGGCATCGTGACCCGCGTGACGTCGCGCTATGTCGTCGTGCGCAGCCTCGACGGCGTCGAAGCGATCGTCCCGAACGAAACGCTGGTGACGACGACGGTCCTCAACTACTCGTACACGTCGAAGAACGCCCGCGTCGCGCTGACGCTGCAAATCAGCTACGACAGCGACATCGATCTCGCGCTGAAGGTCATGACCGATGCCGCGAACGCACACGAACGCGTGTTGAAGACGCCGAGCCCTCCTGCCGCACTTGTCGTCCGCTTCGCGGAAAACGGCATCGACCTCGAGCTCGGGTTGTGGGTGGGAGATCCGGAGAACGGTCTCGGCGACCTGCGAAGCGCCATCTACCGGGCCATCTTCCGCGCCTTTAAACAGCACGACATCCGGATTCCGTTCCCGCAGCGCGAGACGCGAATCCTGGAATCTTCGCCGCCCGCCGGCACTCCAAATATCGCCGCTTCCCGCCGGGCGGACGATGCCGCCGGCTAACGGGGCGCCAAGGCGGCGGCGTTTTCACCAACCTATTATTTTCATTGAACAAATTTAGACGATGTCGGGCGTGATATACCACGTTTCGCAGGTATAATGCACGCTTCGCTCCACAAAGGCTTGAATAGCCCCTTATCGGAGCCATTTCCGGGAATTCCATGTCCTTCGATTTTCTGTCGTTCATTGCGCACGGACTGATGCCGCTCCCCTGGTGGGGCTACGTCGTCGTCGCGCTGGCGCTGACTCACGTGACGATCGCGGGCGTCACGATCTATCTCCACCGACACTCGGCGCACCGCGCGCTCGATCTCAATCCTGTCGTCAGTCACTTTTTCCGCTTCTGGCTGTGGCTCACGACCGGGATGGTGACGAAAGAGTGGACCGCGATCCACCGCAAGCATCACGCGAAAGTCGAAACGCCTGAAGACCCGCACAGCCCGCAAACGCGCGGCATCCGCGAAGTGCTGCTGCGCGGCGCCGAGCTCTATCGCGCGGAATCGAAGAATGCCGACACGCTGGACCGATACGGCAAGGGCACGCCGGACGACTGGATCGAGCGCAACCTCTACTCGCGTTACTCGTGGGAGGGCGTGGGCCTGATGCTCGCGGTCAACCTCGCGCTGTTCGGTGCTGCCGGCGTCACCATCTGGGCTGTGCAGATGATGTGGATCCCGGTGCTCGCGGCCGGCGTCATCAATGGCATCGGCCACTTCTGGGGCTACCGCAACTTCGCCACCGCCGACGCATCGGCGAATATCGTGCCCTGGGGCATCCTGATCGGCGGCGAGGAGCTGCACAACAATCATCACGCGTATGGTTCGTCCGCCAAGCTGTCGTCGCGCTGGTACGAATTCGATCTCGGCTGGACCTACATTCGCGTTCTCGAGTTCATGCGCCTCGCGAAAGTGCGCAAGCTCGCGCCGAAGCTGCAGGTGGCGGGAACAAGCAAGCCAGCGCCTGATATGGCAACGCTCGAAGCGGTCATCGCGCATCGCTACACCGTCATCCGCGCATACGCCCGCACGCTGAAGGAAACCTGCGCGGCCGAGCTCGCTTCACTCCGGCGGCGCGCAGGCAGCGGCGAACTCTCGCACGTCCCGAGCATGCGGCGGATTACGCGCTGGCTTTCCGGCGACACGATCGCCCCGTTGCGCGAACCCGAACGGGCCACGCTTGCGCGCGCGTTGGTGCGCAGCAAGCAGCTGAACACGATCTATGCGATGCGGCAGGAATTGAACGCGCTGTGGGAACGGTCGACCGAGACGAGCGAGCAGCTGCTCGCTCGCCTTCAGGACTGGTGCCATCGCGCCGAAGCGTCGGGCATCGGACCGCTCGCGCAGTTCTCGTTGCAGCTCAAACGCTACGCATAGCGAGTTTCAGGCATACAAGAACCCGCCGATCGGCGGGTTTTTTGTTGGTGGCGTACGCTTGACGGCAATCCGAGGAGCGCCCGCACATGGAATACAAGGACTACTACCGAACGCTCGGCGTATCGCGCGACGCGACGCAAGACGATATCAAGAAGGCATTCCGCAAACTGGCGCGCAAATACCATCCCGACGTTTCGAAGGAGAAGAACGCCGAAGCGCGGATGAAAGAAGTCAACGAGGCCTACGCGGTGCTTTCGGATCCCGAAAAGCGGGTCGCCTACGATCAGCTCGGACAAGGCAATCGCGCCGGCCAGGATTTCCGCCCTCCTCCCGATTGGGATGCCGGCTTCGAATTCTCCGGACGCGGACCCTTCGATGCGAATGCCGGCGATTTCAGCGATTTCTTCGCCGAGCTCTTCGGCCGTCGCGGCGGCGCGCCGGCGCCCACTTCCAGGCGCGAGGCGAGGATCATCACGCCAAGATCCTGCTCGACATCGAAGACGCGTATCGCGGCGCGACCCGTCGCATCACGCTGCGCGTTCCGAGCGTGGACGCCCAGGGGCATGTGGGGCTTGTGGAGCGCGGCCTCGAAGTGCGCATTCCCAAAGGCGTCCATGAAGGCCAGATCATCCGGCTCGCCGGCCAGGGCAACGCAGGAGTCGGCGGCGGAACCGCCGGTGATTTGTACCTCGAGGTGCATTTCAATCCGCATTCGCGGTATCGCGTCGACGGGCGCGACGTCTATGCGACGCTGCGCGTGACGCCGTGGGAAGCGGCGCTCGGCGCGTCCGTTAGGGCACCCCTTCCGGACGGTGCGGTCGAAGTGCGCATCCCCGAGGGATCGCAGACCGGCCGCAAGCTGCGCTTGAAGGGCCGCGGGATACCAACCGCGCAGCCAGGCAGCCAGTCCGGTGACCTCTACCTTGTCCTGGAGGTCGTGCTGCCGCCCGCGAAAAGCGCGAAAGCACGCGAGCTCTACGAATCCATGGCGCGCGAGCTTGCGTTCGATCCGCGCCGGGAAGGAGCGACGACATGACGCAACAACAAATTGCCATGCTTCTCGAGGAGGCACATATCGGCGTCGATGAAGTTGCCGGCAATTGCGCGGTGGACCTTGCCTGGGTCGTCGAATACGTCCGCGCTGGCGTGCTACTGGAAAACGCGGAAGGCGATCCCGCGCGCTGGTCGTTTACGAGCCGCGACCTCATTCGCGCGAGGCGCCTGCGCGATGTCACGCACCAATTCGAAGCCAATCCGGAGCTCGCGGGTCTCGTGGTGGACATGGTCGAGGAGCTCGACCGCCTCCGAGTGCTATTGCGGCGGGAGGGACTGCTGCCCGAGTAGGCCAAGTTGCCTAAAACAGAAAGCCCGCCGGCGGGCGGGCTTTTTTTCACTCGGCACCCACTCGGCCTCCGCACCGCTAGTGTGATTCGATATGTCGAGCCGTCGGCCTCATGCGTCGACTCGTGATCGCTCGCTGCCCCCTGCCCTCGGCGGTTCGGCCTCCGCACCGACTCTACGCATCGTTAGGCAGAAATGTCGGCCTCCGAACGCGCTCTCGCTCGTTCGCATCCCCTTGCCTGTGCGGCGTGGGGCCCCTGCTCACCGTTCGCGCGTTCCCCCGGCTTGCCGCTCGCGCCTCGGCCTCCGCATTGTCGATGTGTGTCGCTGCGCCGCGTGGGTCGGCCTCATGCGTCGACTCGCGATTGCTCGCTGCCCCTTGGGGCTTCGCCCCCGGGGCCCCGGCTCGCCGCTCGCGCCGCTACTTCAGCTTCGTTTCCTTGTACAGGACGTGCTTGCGGGCGACGGGATCGAATTTCTTGATTTCCATCTTTTCCGGCATGAGTTTCTTGTTCTTCAGCGTCGTGTAGAAGTGGCCAGTGCCGGCGGACGATTCGAGCTTGATCTTTTCGCGCATGATTGGATTCCCCGTGATCAGACCTGCACGCCGCGGGCGCGAATCTCGGCCAGCACGACGTCGATGCCGTTCTTGTCGATCGTAGCGCAGCGCCGCGTTGGTGAGGCGCAGGCTCACCCAGCGGTTCTCGCTCTCGACCCAGAACCGGCGTTGTTGCAGGTTGGGCAGAAAGCGCCGCCTGGTCCTGTTGTTCGCGTGTGAAACGTTGTTGCCCACCATCGGGGCCTTGCCGGTAACTTGACAGACTCGAGCCATGGCTCGCTCCTTCGTGATCGGGGGACGGCAGCTAAAGCAAAGTCGCGCATTATAGCGCAATTTTGCGCCCCGATTCAAGCGCTTATGTCGACCGATGCTACATACCGTCGCCCCCCGCGAAGGCCAGGGCCTAGTGTCTCTGGTTTCCTAGCCGAAAGACGACGTCGCTGGGTTCCCGCTCAGTTACCAAAATGAGCGGGAACGACGTGCCGATGACCACCGACGGATTACTTTGGCGAATAACTCCCCGGCGCGCCGTCCGTTCCGTTGCCCTCGATCGTATTGCTCAAAGGCGACAAGACTGAACCGTTGGCGCCCGTCTGGATGCCCGTCGTGTTCCTCGAAATCACGTTGTTGGTGAGCCTGGCCGTCGCGGCGCTGCCCCCGCCCTGGACGAAGACACCCGTGATGTTTCCCACCACCGTCGAGTTCGTCATCGCGACGGTGATGCTGCTGCCCGCCACGTTGAGGCCGTTGGTGTCGTTGTTGCTGAGCATCACGTTGTCGAGCGCGGCATCCAGCACCTGACCACCGCCGGTTTGCAGGCTGACGCCGTGATTCGTGTTCTCGGCGACGATCGAGTTGCGCAGCGTGAGCGCGCCGGAGAAGCTCGCCGCAACGCCCGTGACGTTGCTCTCGATCCGCGTGTTGTCGATGGTCGCTGACGCCGAGCGTGGCGCCGTTCGCGAGATTGATCCCGATCTGGCCGCCGCGAATGTAGCTGTCCTTGACGAACAGCTTGGAGGCGCCGCCCGGCGCGAACTTGACATTCGCCATTCCGGCGAGCGCGAAGCCGCGAATCGTGCAGCTTTCGACGTAGAGGGCAGCGCCGCTGTTGAACACGATGCCGTTGTTGCCGACCTGATTGTTGATCGTCAATCCGCGCAGGATCACTTCGTCGGTGGCGCCCGCATTGACGACGATCCCGTCGGTTCCGGGGATCGTTACCGACACGCCGGCGTAGATCCCGGGTGGCACCACGATCGACACTGCCTGGGTGATTGTCACCGGCCCGTAACCGGCCGAATCGAGCACGACGATCTCGCCGCCGGGCTTCGTTTGCAACAGGGCTGCCTGGAAGCTGGCGGCAGGGGAACGCCAGCGAGCACGGGTCCGTATCGAATCCGCCTGATGAGACAAACGTGCGCTGCGCTTGGACGGCGGTGGCAGGTAGAGGCGCGGCCAGACCAATCGCAGCCAGTACACCCATTCCAATCATTCGGATTTTCGTCGTCATTGTCATTCTCCTGCGTCGCATGGCGAGACCAAAGGAAGTTCAACTGCATGGGTATCCATGTTCACTTACCTGAATAGGTTCCACTGAAGCTGCCGTCGGTGTTGTTCGCTTCGAGCGTATTGTTGCCGCGCGACAGGATCGTTCCGCCGGCCCCGGTTGCGATACCGGTGACATTGCGGACGATGGTCGTGCGCGTTACGCGGGCCACCGACGACGTCGCCCCGTTCGACACGAAGATGCCCGTGCCGCCGTTGCCGCGAATCGTCGAACGGCTCACGCTTGCAAAGACGGACAGCGTTCCGCCGAAGGTTATTCCCGCTGCGCCATTGCCCGACACGAGCAGCTTGTCGAATGCCGCCGTCAGCGGCAACGCGTTGGCGCCGGCGAGGTTGATGCCGTCCTGGCTGCCGCCGAGGACAGTCGAATTGCGCACGACCATCTGTCCGTTCGCGTTGACCTTGATGCCGGTGCCGTTGTTCTCGAAACTCGCGTTATCCACTGTCACGCCGACGTCACCGCCCGCATTGGCAATCCGCAGACCGGTCGCACCCGACTGAATGCGGCTGTCCTTGATGAAAAGCTTGGCCGCTGCGATGGGCTGGAAGTTGACGTCGACCTGCCCCACTTGCCCGTAACCGCGAACGATCATGTTCTCGAGATACAGCGCGCCACCGCTCGTGAACAGGATGCCGTTGTTGCCGCCTTCGGACGTGATCACGAGGCCGCGGAGGAATACGCTGGCCGTCGGCCCGGCCGCGATCGTGATGGCGCTTTGGCCCGGCAACGCGGAGATTCCCGCAAAGATTCCGGCTGCGGCAAGGATCGACACCGGCTGCGTGATCGTGATGACATCGTAGGGCGCCGAGTCGAGCACGATCACTTCGCCGCCGGGAAGCGTCTTGACCAGCGCGGCGGTCAAATTGCGGCAGGGTGCGGTCGGGCCGCAAAGGCTGCTGCCGTCGCTGCCGGTCGACTTCACGAAGGTGCGTTGCGCAACGGTGTAGAAGACCGAGCCGGACGGAGAGCTGACGCTGCCCGTGCCCACGCTGTTGGTCGCGCGAACGTTGCACGTATAGGGCGTGCTGTTGACGAGCCCAGTGACGAGAATCGGACTCGCGGTGCCGACAGCGACGATCGCGCCGGGATTGCATGTCACCGTGTAGCTCGTGATCGGCGCGCCACCTGAATTGACCGGCGGCGTGAACGTCACCAGGATGCCGCCCTGCGTTTGCACCGCAGAGACGCCGGTGGGCGCGCCGGGCGCCGTCGCGAGAACGTCGAATGGAGAACTGAGGCCGCCGGTCAGCGCGTCGCCGCTCGTGCGGTTCGCGCTGATCAGCGCGCCGATCTGCGCCGTGTCGATAGTCGCGCCGGTCGCGGTGCATGTGTTGGCCGCCGCCGCGATCGTGCATGTGGTCACACCGCCAATCGCACCCGGCCCGACCAAGCCGAGGCTCACACCTGTGCTGGCGATCACGGGCGCCGGCGTGCCGCCAACGTCGCGGCTCTCGACAACGACGTTGAAGCCTGTGCCTACCGCAACATTCGTTCCCGCCGTTGACGGAATTGATGCGAGCTGCGTGGCGGGGCCGACGATCAGCACGCTTGCCGGAAACGGACGCGTGCCTGCCGTGCCGTCGCCCAGCTCGCCATCGTTGTTTTGACCCCAGCACTTGACGCCAACGTTGGTGACGAGAGCACACGTATGCGTTTGTCCTGCCGCAATCGCCGTCACTCCGCTCGTCAGTCCGCTGACATCAACCGGCGTCAATCGCTGCGTCGTCGTGCCGTCGCCGAGCTGCCCATTTAAGTTGAGCCCCCAGCATTTGACGCCGCCACCTGTGGTCAGCGCGCACGTGTGACTGAGACCCGCCGCGATCGCCGCGACGCCGCTCGCCAATCCCGACACGCCAACTGCAGCCAACCGCTGTGTCGTGACTACCGTCGCCCAATTGGCCATTGCCGTTGAGTCCCCAGCATTTGACCGCACCGCCGCCGTGAGTGCACAACCGTGTGTAGCACCGGTTGCGATCGCACAACCCGCTCGTCAGTCCGCTGACGTCGACGGGAGTGAGTCGTTCCGCTTGCGTGCCGTCACCAACTTGTCCGTTTCCATTAAGCCCCAACACTTGACGCCGCCGTCGTGTAAGCGCACATGAATGGAATTGCCCGGGAAATCGCCGCGACCCCACTCGACAGACCGCTGACGGCGACCGGGTAAGCCGCCATCGACGCAGTCGAGTTGTCGCCGAGCTGTCCATTACCGTTGTCCCCCCAGCACATCGCCACGCAGCGGCGACGTGCGCATGTATGGTCACCCCTACGCTCGCGTGATCACGGCAGTCACCCCAGCGAGACCGCTGACGTCGACGGGAGTCAGCCGTGGCATCTGCGTACCGTCGCCCAGTTGCCCATTGAGGTTGTCACCCCAGCACTTGCCACGCCATCGACTACCGCGCAGCGTAATGTTTATCGCCCGTCGCGATCGCAATGGCGCCGCCCTCAGTCCGCTCGCCGAGGTGGTCGCGATGATCGCGCTCACGAGCGAGCCATCGCCGAGTTGTCCGGTAGTCGTTGCCGCCCCAACATTGGACCGAGCCGCCCGGGGTAAGCGCGCAAGTGTGAACGCCTCCGCCGGCGATGCGTTGCAACGCGGCCAGGCCGATGACATCGACCGGCGTCGGTCGCTGCATGATCGAGTTGTCGCCGAGCTGTCCGTTGCTGTTGAGGCCCCAGCATGTCAGGCCACCGCCAATGCTTGCGCAGGTGTGCAATCCGCCCGCATAGACCTTCGACGCTCCTGCGGGTCCACTGACATCGACGGGTGTGAGGCGCGTGTTCGCAGAAGTCCCATCGCCCACCTGACCGTAGGTATTGTCGCCCCAGCATTTCACGCCACCGCCCAGCAATACGGCGCAGGTGTGCCCATTGCCCGCGGCGATTCCCGAAACACCGGTTGCAAGACCGGTGACATTGACCGGTATCCAGCGCTGCGCGATCGAGTTGTCGCCGACTTGTCCGTAGTCGTTCCAGCCCCAGCACTTCACTCCGCCGCCGACCATCGCGCAGCTGTGATATTGCCCGATGGCGATGGTGCTGACACCACTCGTCAGGCCGTTGACATCGACCGGCGCGTCGCGCTGCGTGTTCGAGTTGTCGCCGATCTGGCCGAACCCGTTCCAGCCCCAGCATTTGGCACCGCTGGCTGGCGGTCACTGCGCACGTATGCGACCCACCGGCCTCAATTGCAGTTACGCCACTGGCCAATCCAACGACGTCGACAGGCGTCAGTCGCTGGTTGTCGGAAGTTCCATCGCCGACCTGGCCGGTGTTGTTTTGTCCCCAGCACTTCACGCCGCCGGCATTCGTAAGAGCGCACGTATGCGTGTCGCCCGCCGCGATGGCCTTCACGCCGCTCGCCAATCCGGAGACACTTAACTGGCGTGAGCCGTTGCGTCTGCGTGTTATCGCCGAGTTGACCGGCAGAATTGTCGCCCCAGCATTTGACACCCCCGCCGGTGGTCAGCGCGCATGAATGGCTTGCTCCGGTCACGATCGCGGCGACACCACCCGCAAGGCCGACAACATCGACCGGGGTCAACCGTTGGACGATCGAGTTGTCGCCCAACTGACCATTGTCGTTCGCTCCCCAGCACTTGGCTCCGCCGCCGACAATCGCACACGTATGCAATCCGCCGGTGGACGTTGTTCTTCACCTTCGGCTGGCCGCTCACGATCATGGGGGTCAATCGCTGCCGAGCGCCGTTGTCACCGAGCTGGCCTGAGCTGTCATCTCCCCAGCAACTCACCGCACCGCCACCGGTAAGCGCGCACGTATGCCGGTTGCCCGCGGCGATCGCGGTACGCACCACTGGTCAGGCCGCTACATCGACCGGCGTCAATCGGCGAACGGTGAGCGTTGCGTCGCCCAGCTCCCCATGTTGAATTTAATCCCCAACATTGGATGCCGGTCGCTGCAGTTCGCGCGCAGGAGTGCGAAAAACCGGCCGCGATCGATGCCACTCCGCTGGTCAGACCGATTACATCGACTGGGGTGAGCCGTTGGGTTTGCGTGTTGTCACCGAGCTGGCCATCTGTGTTTTGTCCCCAGCATTTGACGCCGCCACTGACCAACGCGCACGAGTGACCGTTTCCGGCGCGCCAATGCGTTGCACCGCTGGTCAGACCCGGTGACAGTGACCGGTGTCAGCCGCTGGGTTTGGTGTTGTCACCGAGCTGCCCGTTGACGTTGAGATCCCCAGCATTTGACGCCACCGGTGCTCGTCACCGCACACGTGGGATTTTGGCCCGCAGCAATCGCGACGACTACGCCACTTGCAAGGCCGCTCACGTTGACCGGCGCCGGCCGATCTGGTTCGTGGAGTTGTCGCCGAGCTGACCGCTGATGTTTCCGCCCCAGCACTTCACGGCCCGCCTGCGCTCGTGAGGGCGCATGTGTGCGCTGACTCCGGCAGTGATCGCGACGACGCCGCTTGCCAGTCCGCTTACAGCAACGGGCGTCAGCCGCTGCGTGTTCGTGCTATCCCCGAGCTGGCCGCTACTGTTGATCCCCCAACACTTGACTGCGCCGCCGCTGGTCAACGCGCAGGTGTGGAATTTGCCGTCGCGCGCCGCAGGTGACGCCGCTCGTCAGGCCAGTGACCGAATCGGCGTTGGCGACGTCGTCGTAGTTGCCATCACCAAGCTGGCCAGCGCTGTTGTCGCCCCAGCACTTCACACCACCGCCCACCAACGCACAGGCATGGTCGCTCCCGGCACCGGTAGAAATGGCGGTCGCGCCTGTGAACGGTACAAAGGCGTGCGAGTGGAATGCCCACCCGCCGAAAAATGCAATGGTAAAGAGATGCAGGACGGTCAGGAGGAGTGTTCGCAAATGCAAAGACGCCTTGACTCCAGAAAGACGGCTCAGAGTGACTCCCAGCGACCCAAAATGGTCACTCTCTGACGAAGACGAATACCGGTCTCTGGCCCCGATCGAGGGCGCCGCTTCCCGGCCTGGGTCGTCATCAAGTTCACGTACGCTCACCATGCTTGCAATTGATTGTTCCGCCATAGGAAGTCGGTCGACGATTTGGAAACGTCGACGTGAAGGGTCGTTTTCCAGTTGTTGGCAACAACTACGTCTGCAACAACCATGCCACCTATTTGTGCACAAACGCGATCGGCGCAGCGCCCTACGCCGTGCTAGAGCAGGCCGCGTTCCGCGAATGAGGTGAGCCTTCCCCCGGCGACAACGAAGTGATCGAGCGTGCGGATGTCGACCAGCGCAAGCGCCTGCTTGAGCGCCTGGGTGAGGAGCTCATCGGCGCGACTCGGCTCGGCGACGCCCGACGGGTGGTTGTGCGCGAAGATCATCGCGGCAGCATTGCGCGCAAGCGCCGCTTTGACGACCTCGCGCGGATAGACGCTCGTTTGTGCGAGCGTTCCGCGAAAGAGCTCCTCTGTTGCGACCACGCGATTCTGGCTGTCGAGGAACAGTCCCAGGAACACTTCGTAAGGACGCGCCGCCAGCGAGAGCCGCAAGTAATCGCGCACCGCCTGTGGCGAAACGAGGGCGTCGCGCTCCGCCGCCTCCTCCGCGAGCGACCGGCGCGCGAGCTCGACGACGCTCGCAAGCACTGCGGAGCGCGCGGGACCGAGGCCGCGCACGGTCGACAATTCAGAGGCTGGCGCCGCCAGGAGTCCTGCAATCCCTCCGAACCGCGCGAGCGCGTCACGCGCGATGTCGAGCGCGCTCTTTCCGGCGACACCCGTGCGCACGATCAGCGCGAGCAGCTCGGCATCGGAAAGCGCCGCCGCGCCGTGCAGCAGCAGGCGCTCGCGCGGACGCTCCCGCAACGGCCACTGTGCGATATTCATCTTGATCCTTGCGTCACTCATCCTGCGCAGGCGTGGATCAAGTGTCGTTCACCGAGGGATATTCACAAGTACGGGAGACGCCGGGTTCCCGCTCAGTTACCAAAATGAGCGGAAACGACGAGCAGCAAATCGGGATTCAAGGGCAGTGTAAACTTCGCGCGTCGCGCAACGTATCGGCCGCAAGGATGACTTCGCCCTCCCCGCTCAATCGTATCGTGCTCGGACTGACGGGCGGCATCGCCGCGTACAAGGCTGCGGAACTGGCGCGCCTCTTCGTCAAGGCGGATATCGCCGTCAATGTCGTGATGACGGCAGGCGCATGCCGGTTCATCACACCGATGACGATGCAAGCGCTGTCGGGTCATCCCGTGCTGACCGATCTGTGGGCCTCCGGTGCAGCCAATGGAATGGGCCATATCGACCTGTCGCGCGGCGCCAATGCGATTGTCGTCGCACCCGCCTCCGCCGATTTCCTCGCCAAGATCGCGAACGGCCATGCCGACGATCTCTTGTCGACGCTGACGCTTGCAAGGGACTGCGCGCTTTTCGTCGCGCCGGCGATGAACCGCCAGATGTGGACGAACGCCGCGAACCAGCGCAATGTCGCGCGGCTCATTGCCGACGGCGTCGTCGTGCTCGGTCCCGGCGTGGGCGACCAGGCCTGCGGCGAAACGGGTGAAGGCAGGATGCAGGAACCGGAAGACATATTCGCGGCGGTCGTTGCGTGGGCCCAACCCAAAGACTCTCACCGGCAAGCGCGTGCTGATCACCGCAGGTCCGACGTTCGAAGCGATCGATCCCGTGCGCGGGATTACCAACACGAGTTCCGGGAAGATGGGATTCGCGCTCGCGCAAGCAGCGGCGGAAGCGGGCGCGGCGGTGACGCTGGTTGCCGGACCGACGTCGCTGTCGGCACCCGCGAGCGTCGAGCGCATCGACGTCGTCACGGCGGCCGACATGGCATCTGCGGTCCTCGAACGCGTTGCCGCCTTCGATGTCTTCGTCGCCGTCGCCGCGGTCGCCGACTACACGCCGGCGAAAGTCTCGTCGACCAAGATCAAGAAGGATCGGCGCGCCGCTGACGATCGAGCTCGCGCCCACCGTCGACATTCTCGCGACCGTCGCCGCGCGTCCGAATCCTCCTTTCTGCGTCGGCTTCGCCGCCGAGACTCACGACGTCGAACGGAACGCCGAGGAGAAGCGCCGCCGCAAGAAGGTACCGCTGCTGGTGGCGAATCGCGCGCAGGACACGTTCGGCAACGACGATAACGAAGTCACGCTCCTTGATGACACGGGCGCGCATCCGTTGCCGAAGATGAACAAGCTCATGCTCGCGCGACGACTCGTCGCCGAGATCGGAGAACGTATCGCATGACGGCGGTTACGACACGCATCGCCGTCAAGATCATCGACGAGCGGATCCGCCCGCACCTGCCCGCCTATGCGACGCCCGGATCGGCCGGGATGGACTTGCGCGCGTGTATCGATACGCCGCGAACGTTGGCGCCCGGACAGGTCGAGCTGATTCCGACCGGCATTGCGATCCACATCGCAGACGCGGGCGCTTGCAGCCTTGATCCTGCCGCGTTCGGGACTCGGCCACAAGCACGGCATCGTGCTCGGCAATCTGGTCGGACTGATCGATTCCGACTACCAGGGACAGCTTCTCGTAAGCTGCTGGAACCGCAGCGATGTTCACTACGCGCTGCAGCCGATGGAACGCCTGGCTCAGCTCATCATCGTTCCGGTCGTGCATGCGGCATTCGAAGTCGTCGAGGATTTCGCAGCGAGCGCGCGCGCGACGGGTGGATTTGGCAGCACCGGCTGATCCTCGGCGCGCGATCTGCGCCTCGGAAAATGCAAAGGCCGCCTTGCGGCGGCCTTTGCTCGACAGACCGGCGGATTGCGCCGATTCGTCGTCGGATTTCAGCTTCGGTTATCGGCAGATCGACGGACGATGCTTGGCGGCAACCGTGCCCGCCGACGTCGCGATCGTGCAATCCCAGACGATGGAGCCAGCGTTCAGCACCGGCGTCATGATCAGCGTTTGGCCCCAGACCAACGACGACGTCGGGGCCACCCCAAGCATGGTCGCGGTCATGTGCCGTTGGTCACGGCTACTGACGCAACATAATTTCCCGAGACGTCGGTCGCAAGCGCAGGAATTGCTGCAGCGGCGCCGGCACCACCGTTGGTGCAGCCAGCTAGCGTGCCCTGGTCATTGGCACACTCGCCGATCGGTGTCTTCAGTCCGTCCATCAGCGCGCGTTGCTTCACTAACCTGCGACCGCGCGATGTAGTCCTGATACTGCGGAATGGCGATGGCCGCCAAGATACCGATGATCGCAACCACGATCATCAGTTCGATCAGCGTAAAGCCTCGTTGAATACGTTTCATTTCCTGTCTCCGTTAGGTAATTGAAAACATGTGTTGCCCACGCATCCAGCGATGCTGGTCCCAATCGAGCAAGGGGTATGCCAAATGTCGCCGGCGCCCGACGATACTGGGTCGAGTCGTCACAACCCTTTGTATATATTGTTTTTTTACCGGTTCGCCCGGACGGGCGGTCGATGCCTGCGTCATACTGAGGCGCCGGAATGTACTCCGCGGGACTTCCTGAACGACGCACCGCGCGCATCGAAGTGACGCTGTGCGTCACGGTGCCGCGCCGCGTCAGGTACTACCGATACGTTCCGATAAAGTGCGAGTACTAGTCTGACGAAGTCGCTGCATGCTCGATCATCTCGAGACGGACACCCGCAACTTCGAAATAATCGCCGGGCTTCAGAAGCTGCCCGTCGGCCGGAATCGGCGTGCCATTGATGCTCGGCGCCACCGTGCCCTCGAGCGGAACGAGGCGAAACGCGCCATCGATACGTCGCACGGCCGCGACCTGGATGCCGACACGCCCGACGGCCATTTCTTCCTTGTCGAGCGGCATTTCGCGTCCGGCGTTGGGTCCCGTCAGCACGCGGATGGCAGGAACGTTCGCGACAGGCTCGGCGACTTTTTCGGGCGCAGCGACGGCCGCCGGTTCTGCAGCACGATCGCCACCGCCTGATCGCGCCGAAGCGGCCGGCAGCGGATGTCGACCATTGCCAGCCTGCGGAGTCGCGAGTTCCTTGGCGACGAATCGCTCGATCTCGACGCTCGAGCGTCCCGTTTTGGGAGGCTTTATTTCGCGCGGCTCGTCGAGCGCGCCGGCGTCCGGCACGACAACGCTCGGCGGCGGTTTCGCCGCCTCGACGCGCTCGCCATAGATGCGCGCTTCGAGTCGTCCCAGCGACTGCGGGCCGGCCTCGAGCTGCACCGACTCGTCGGCGACATAGACAAGCTTTTGCCGGCCGATGTCGATCTGGTCGCGGTCGCGCAGGAAGTGCTTCGCCACCGGCTTGCCGTTGACGAGCGTTCCGTTCGTGCTGCCGAGATCCTCGAGAAACGAGTCCGACAATATCGTCACGATGGCGGCGTGCTCGCCGCTGACCGCGGGATACGGCAGGCACACATCGTTGTCCGCGCGCCGTCCGATCGTCATCCGCTCGCGCGCGAGACGGATGTCGAGCGTCGTGCCGTCCGCAAGATAGAGAACGATCTTGCTCATGCCGGCGTCTACTTCGCCTTTTTCTTCGCGAGGAAGCGCTGCGCCCAGCCCGGCGCCGGCAAATACTCGGGCGGCACGCGCACGAGCACGACCGAAATGTTGTCGCGGCCGCCGTTCTGGTTGGCGATGTCGATAAGATCGGCGGCGGCGAGCGCCAGGTCCGTACGCTTTTCGGTCACGACCTTCTGGATCACTTCCGGCTCGACCATGTCGGTAAGGCCGTCGGAATTGAGCAGGTAAATGTCGTTTGCCTCGACGCGATACTCGACGATGTCGGCGGGAACGATTGCCTCGATGCCGAGCGCCCGCGTGACAAGGTTCTTGTTGAGCGAGAACTTCGCCTGCTCCTGTGTGAGCTGGCCGCTGTCGATCTGCTCCTGCAGCAGCGAATGGTCGCGCGTCAATTGCTCGAACTTCTCGCCGCGCAGCCGGTAGCAGCGCGAATCGCCGATGTGGCCGATGCTGACGCGGTTCCCGCAAAACACCGCGGTAACGATCGTCGTGCCCATGCCGGCGCACTCGGGACGCGCCTGCGCGGCTTCGTAGATGCCCTTGTTGGCGGCGGCGATCTGCTGCTGCAAAAGCAGTGCCGCATGCGTGAGTCCGCTTGCGATGTCGACCTTCGACAGCTCGCGACCGGACCGCAGGTCGGGGAGAATTCCGTTGCTGACGACGTTGACCGCGATACCGCTTGCGACTTCGCCGGCGTTGTAGCCGCCCATGCCGTCGGCAAGGATCGCAATCCCCGCGACTCCGTCGACGAAGACCGAATCCTCGTTGTGCGAACGGACCATTCCGGGATGGGAGAGGGTGGCGCAGTCCAGCGCGGCGTGCTCGGTCATCGGGGTCTGGTTCGGGAAGGGCGCGGGCCGCCGTGCGGCCGATTCAGCACACGAGTGTAACGGGCCGCCGTCAATGTTGCGAGAGGGGTGCCGCCGGGCTCAGGAGGCCGCCACCTTCCGGTTTCGGCGGACGAGCCACATGCCGACCGCTACCACCAGCACAACGCCGGCCACCGGGAGGATCCAATGGAGCATGGGCATTTGCGCGTCGATCCAGGGCTTCACGGCTGCATCGTGGGTGGCAATCTCGCCGGCGAGCCAGCCCAGCAATCCGCCGCCCGCGACGATGAGCCACGCAAAGCGCTCCATGAGCTTCATCACGAGCTGCGCCCCGAGGACCACGATGGGAATGCTGATCACCAATCCGAAGATCAACAGCACCAGGCTTCCCTTTGCCGCCGCCGCAACGCCAATCACGTTATCGAGGCTCATCACGAGGTCGGCCACTATGACCGTCCAGATGGCTGCCAGCAGGCGGTCGCTTGCCTTGATGTCCGTCTCCCCGCCATCGTCCTCGGCAATCAGCTTGATGCCGATCCAGAGAAGCAGCGCGGCGCCGACGAGCTGCAGAAACGGAAATTGCAGGAGCTGGACGGCGAAAAACGTCAGCACGATCCGCAAGACGATCGCACCCATCACGCCCCAGAAGATCCCAAGCACGCGCATCCGGCGCGAGAGGTTGCGGCACGCAAGCGCGATCACCACCGCGTTGTCGCCGGAGAGCAGGATGTTGATGATGATGATCTGGAGCCCCGCGACCCAGAACTGGGGCGAGCCGAATTCCACGGTGCTGACAGGTTCGATCATGTCGGCTACAACACCGACTGCAGGAGCTTGCCCATTTCCGCCGGATTGCGCGTCACCTTGATTCCGCACGCATCCATGATCGCCAGCTTTTCCTGCGCGGTCCCCTTGCCGCCCGAAATGATGGCGCCGGCGTGTCCCATCCGCTTGCCCGGCGGCGCGGTGACACCGGCAATGAAACCCACAACGGGTTTTTTCATGTTTGTCTTCGCCCACTGCGCCGCAGTCTCCTCGTCGCTGCCACCGATTTCGCCGATCATGACAACGGCGCTCGTGTCGGGGTCGTCGTTGAAGAGCTTGAGCACGTCGACGTGCTTCAAACCGTTGACGGGGTCGCCGCCGATCCCGACGGCGGTGGACTGACCAAGGCCGAGGTCCGTGAGCTGGCCCACCGCTTCGTAGGTGAGCGTTCCGGAGCGCGACACGACGCCGACCATGCCTTTGCGATGTATGTGGCCGGGCATGATGCCGATCTTCAATTCGTCCGGCGTGATCACTCCGGGACAGTTCGGTCCGAGCAGCATCGTGCGCTTCCCCTGCATCCGATAGCGCGTGCGGATCATGTCGCGCACCGGGATTCCTTCGGTGATGCACACGACGAGATCGAGGTCGGCGTCGACCGCCTCGTCGATAGCGGCGGCCGCAAACGGAGGCGGCACGTAGATGACGCTGACAGTAGCGCCCGTCGCGGCTTTCGCTTCCTTAACCGTCCCGTAAATCTTGATCCCTTCGAAATCCTCGCCCGCTTTTCTCGGATTCACGCCGGCGACGAAGCAGTTCATTCCATTCGCGTACTCGCGGCACATTCGCGTGTGGAACTGCCCGGTCTTGCCGGTGATTCCCTGCGTGATCACTCTTGTGTTCTTGTTGACCAAAATGCTCATGGGCGGTCCCCGATTCGATTTCTCCGCGAGCGCACAGGTCCCGCGGTTGCTTCCATTGCCCTCGTCGTTCCCGCCTCTGCGGGGACGACGCCATCACTTACCTTGTGCTGCGGCTACGACCTTCTCCGCCGCTTGCGCCATGTCGTTCGCCGTGATGATGGGTAATCCGGAATCGGCGAGGATTTTTCTACCGAGGTCCTCGTTGGTGCCCTTCATGCGCACGACGAGCGGGACCTTGAGCGACACCGCTTTCGACGCTGCCACCACACCTTCGGCGATCGTGTCGCATTTCATGATGCCGCCGAAGATATTGATCAGGATCGCCTTGAGGTTCGGATTGCGCAGCATGATCTTGAACGCCTCGGTCACCTTTTCCGCCGTGGCGCCGCCGCCGACATCGAGAAAGTTCGCGGGTTCGCCGCCATAGAGCTTGATCACGTCCATCGTCGCCATTGCGAGACCGGCGCCATTGACGAGGCAACCGATGTCGCCGTCGAGCGAGATATACGAAAGATCGAATTTGGACGCTTCGATCTCCGCCGGGTCTTCCTCGTTCAGGTCGCGCATCGCGACGATATCGGGATGGCGGAAGAGCCCATTCGCGTCGAAGTTGAGCTTGGCGTCGAGCGCCAGGACCTTTCCATCGCCCGTGATGACCAGGGGGTTGATCTCTGCAAGCGACGCATCAGTTCCGTCGAACGCGCGGTAGAGTCCCTGCAGCATCGCGCGACCCTGTGGCACGCTCGCTTCGGGTATGCCGATCTTGCGCGCGACACCGTCGGCGTCGGCATCGGTCAAGCCCGTGGCAGGGTCGATGACAACCCGATGAATCTTTTCGGGCGTCTTCGCCGCGACCTCTTCGATATCCATGCCGCCTTCGGAGCTCGCCATCAGCACGACGCGTTGCGTGACGCGGTCGACGACCATCGCGACATAGAGCTCCTTCCTGATATCGGCGCCTTCCTCGATCAACAGGCGGCGCACCTTCTGACCGGCCGGACCGGTCTGCGGCGTGACAAGCTGCATGCCGAGGATCTCGCTTGCACGCTGCCTCACCTCGTCGAGCGATTTCGCAACCTTTACGCCACCGCCCTTGCCGCGGCCGCCCGCATGAATCTGCGCCTTGACGACCCATATCGTGCCGCCCAGCTCCTTCGCCGCGCGCACGGCCTCGTCGACGGTGAACGCGGGAATGCCGCGCGGCGTCGCCATTCCATATTTGCGAAAGATCTCCTTGCCCTGGTACTCGTGGATTTTCACGCCGGCTCCCGCGTCGAAGCCGGGTCGGCGCTCCGATACCACTTCGGATAGTAGCGGCGGACGTTTTCGGTCGTGGTTTCGAGCGCATGACAGCGATCGAGCTGGAAAGGCTTGCGATCGCCTTCGTTTTCGCGGCGCAACCCCGCAAAAGTCTGCACGGCCGCGGTGGGTAGCGATCCCAGCAGCTCGGTCACGTGCGTGCAGCCGCGCGTGCCGCCCATGTCGTCGTGCAGCCGCCGGCGAAAGCCCTGAACGAGGTTGGCGCCGACAAGCTTCGCATACGACGGTTCTATGCGATCGCAGACATCGGGATAGGGCATGCTGTCCGTGCGGACCTCGATCGCGTGAATGACGAATGAAGTATCTATCGTCACGCGAACCCACATGTCGTGCACGGCCTCGCGCGCCGGGCGCAAGCCCGTCAGCAATTCGAAATCGTGGTCCTTGGCGTCAACCAGGTGCGCGTCGATGTCGAACAGGCCGTCCTCGCGGCGAAAGCCTTCGTACGTGATGCTGCGCTGATGCAAACGCTGGCGCGAAACCGGGCTGGAGGGAAGCGGCATGGATCGGATCGAGATGGATGCAACGCAGAGGCCGGTCGACGGCGTTCGCGACCGATTGCGGCGCTGAACTAGAATGGCGCCGGCAACAAGGCATTTTACGCTGGGCCGGACGCGCGCCGCAACCGACGCCAACCTCCGGCTCGCTCGATTGCGGGGTTCCTCATGGCCTACATCCTGGCGCTCGACCAAGGGACGACGAGTTCTCGCGCGCTGCTGTTCGATCGCGCCGGAACCGTCGTTGCGACCGCGCAACGCGAATTTCGCCAAATCTTTCCGCAACCCGGGTGGGTCGAACACGACGCGACAGAAATCTGGGCGACGCAATCGGGCGTCATGCACGAGGTGCTGGCCAAGGCCGGCATCCGCGCCACCGACGTCGCCGCCATCGGCATAACCAATCAGCGCGAAACGACCGTCGTTTGGGAGCGCTCGTCAGGTCGCCCGATCGCGAATGCCGTTGTCTGGCAGGATCGACGGACGGCGGCGCACTGTGACGAGCTCAAGGCCGCCGGCCATGCGGACAACATTGCGGCGAAGACCGGTCTTGTCATCGATGCGTATTTCTCGGGAACGAAGCTCAAATGGCTTCTCGATAACGTGCCGGGCGCCCGCGCGCGTGCGCAACGCGGCGAGCTCGCATTCGGGACGATCGACTCGTGGCTCGTCTGGAATCTTTCCGACGGGCGGGCGCACGTCACCGATGCATCGAACGCGAGCCGCACGCTGCTCTTCAACATTCACAGCGGCGACTGGGACGACGATCTGCTTCGTCTCTTCGACGTCCCGCGCGCCATGCTGCCTTCGGTCGTCGCGTCATCGGGCACCTGCGCGGAGGCAATGATCGACGGCATTGCGCTGCCCATCGCGGGAATTGCCGGCGATCAGCAGGCGGCGTTATTCGGACAAGCCTGTCATTCACCGGGACTTGCGAAGAACACCTACGGCACGGGTTGCTTCCTGCTGATGAACACGGGTGACAAACCCGTGACGTCGACCCATCAATTGCTGACCACGGTCGCGTGGCGACGCGCTCTGCGTCTCGAATACGCGCTCGAGGGCAGCGTCTTCATTGGTGGTGCCGTCGTGCAGTGGCTGCGCGACGGGCTCAAGATCATCCGCTCCGCGAACGAAATAGAAGCGCTCGCCGCGAGCGTTTCCAACAACGGCGGCGTCTATTTCGTCCCCGCCTTCGCAGGCCTGGGCGCGCCGCACTGGGACGCCTACGCGCGAGGCGCGATTTTCGGACTCACGCGCGGTGCCACGGCGGCGCACATCGCGCGCGCGGCGCTCGAGTCGATCGCGTATCAGAGCGCCGAGCTTATTTCGGCAATGGAAAAAGATGCCGGCATCACGCTCGCCGAGCTCCGGGTCGACGGGGGCGCGGCAGCGAACAATCTGCTGATGCAGTTCCAGGCGGATCTGCTCGGCGTACCCGTCGTCCGGCCGAAGGTGCTGGAAACGACGGCGCTCGGGGCGGGCTATCTCGCCGGACTCGCGGTTGGCTACTGGAAGGATGCGGCCGACGTCGCAGCCAATTGGCGTGTGGATCGCGTGTTCGAGCCGGCGATGCCGCGAGAGCGCGCCGCCGAATTGCGCGCGGGCTGGGACAAAGCGGTGGCGCGAGTCATGGCTTCGGTGTGACTGACGTCCGAAGTCGCTTGTCAGCGTCATGATTGGGAACCACTGACGCTTCGGGAGACCTTGCCGCGTATAAATTCGAGGCAGTTGCCTTTCCGTAAAAAGGTGCATATACTCGCATTTACGTGTATATGCACGTGATCCGGACATGACCGCCCCTGCCCTCACTTCCGCCTGCACGTGCGGCCGCCTGCGCCGCGCCGCCCGCGCGCTGACGCAGCTCTATGATGATCTGATGGCGCCGTCCGGGCTGCGCGTGACCCAGTTCTCGCTGCTGCGTACGCTGGCGCGCGACGGCCCGTCGCGGATGTCGGCGTTGGCCGAATCCCTGTTGCTCGATCGCACTGCGCTGTCGCGCATGCTCGATCCGCTGGTGGAGCGCGGACTCATCGCGATCGTGCCCGGTGACGATGCGCGGACGCGCGAAGTGTCGCTGACACGCGCGGGCGAAAAGGCGATTCGCACCGCTGAACCCTACTGGAAGCGCGCGCAGGCACAGGTTGCCGCGCGCGTGGGAGTCGGAAAACTCGATGCTCTGGTAGCGACGTTGCGCGAACTGGAGCAATTGCATCCCGATCCTGGCGGTCTCGATCGCTGAACATCTTTTTCGGAGCATCCGTGTCTACCTCTCTCTCGCCACGCCGATTGGCGCACACTCGACCGTTGTGCTCGTCTGCGGCGGGCTCGTGCTCACGCTGTCGATGGGCGTTCGCCACGGCTTCGGCCTCTTCCTGCAGCCCATGAGCGCCGACCTGCACTGGGGACGCGAGACATTCGCGCTTGCCATGGCGGTGCAAAACCTGATGTGGGGGATCATGCAGCCCTTCGCGGGCATGCTCGCCGATCGTTTCGGCACCGCAAAGATCGTGCTGATCGGCACCGTGCTCTACGTGCTCGGCCTCGTCATGATGGCGAATGCGACGACACCCGCTCGCGCTTGTTTGTCGTGCGGCGTTTTGATCGGCACCGGACTTTCGGGCTCACGTTCAGCGTGATTTCGGGCGTGCTTGGCCGCGCCTATCCGCCGGAAAAGCGCAGCATGGCGCTCGGCATTTCCGCCGCAGCGGGCTCGTTCGGCCAATTCGCGCTCGTTGCCGTTGACCCAGGTGTTCATCTCGCAATCTCGGCTGGTACTGACGCGTTGCTTGCGCTCGGCGGCATCGCTGTCCTGATGGGCCCGCTCGCCGTCGCGCTGGTGGAAAAACGCGCGTAACGTGACGCCTTCCAGCAATCGGCCGGCGAGGCGATCCGTGAGGCACTCGGCCACCGCGGCTATATGCTCCTCACGATAGGTTTTTTCGTCTGCGGCTTCCAGGTCGTGTTCATCGGAGTGCATCTTCCGGCTTATCTCGCGGACAAGGGCTCGCCCGCGCATGTCGCCGTCACCGCGCTGATGCTGATCGGACTCTTCAACATCATCGGCACCTACGCGGCCGGCTGGCTCGGCTCGCGCATGCCGCGGCGCTACATCCTGTCGGCGATCTATTTCGGCCGCAGCGTGGTGATTGCGCTCTTCCTGTGGCTGCCGATCTCGGCGCTGTCGGTCTATCTCTTCGCGATCGCGCTAGGCTTGCTGTGGTTGTCGACGGTGCCGCCGACCAACAGCATCGTCGCCACCATTTTCGGCGTGCGCTATCTCGCGATGCTGTCGGGCGTCACGTTCTTCAGCCACCAGATCGGAAGCTTCCTCGGCGCGTGGCTCGGCGGACGGCTGTACGATCAGACCGGCAGCTACGACGTCGTCTGGTGGATTGCGATCGCGCTCGGGATCGCGGCAGCGCTCATCAATCTGCCCATCGACGAGCGTGAGATTCGACGGCCGGCGGCGGCGCCGGCATAGCCACCTACGCGGTCAGCGGCTGCGCCGGCGGCAGCGAATCCGACGGGACGTGGTCGACCGCATCGGTGATGAGGCCGTCCACACCCCAGTCGCCCAATTCGGCGATGCGCTCGGGCGCGTTCGGCGTGAACGACAGCACCCGATAGCCGGCGCGATGGGCCTGCCTGACGATGTCGGCCGACAGCGCCTCGTGGTCGATGGCGAGGGCCACGCACTCCAGCCGGGCAAGCCGCGCATCCCAATCCGCGGGCAGCCGGTCGACCAGCAGCGCGCGCGGCAATGCGGGCGCTGCTTCGCGCGCAGCCTCCAGCGCGGATTCGGAATACGACGACAGCAGCGGCGGCACGTCGGTGTCGCGCCACAGTGCGGTCGCGTCCAATGCGATCGCCCCACCCGTCTCGCTCTCGCGGCCCGTCATGGGTTTGATCTCGATGTTGCACAGCACGCCGTGGGCGCGCGCCCAGCGCGCGATTGCAGCGAGGGTGGGCAGCGGCTCGCCTGCGTATTTGGCCGAATGCCAACCGCCGGCGTCGAGACGCGACAGCTCGCGCCACGGCAGCGCGTCGGCGCGCCCCCGTCCTGTTGTCGTCCGCTCGAGCGTCGAATCGTGCAGCAGGAAAGCCACGTTGTCGGCGGCAAGCTTCACGTCGAACTCGACCATCCGATAGCCATGCGCATGCCCGACGCGCATCGCGGTGAGCGTGTTTTCCGGGGCCTGCAAGCCGGCGCCGCGGTGCGCGATGAGGCGCGGATAGGGCCAGTCCCGGGCGAAATTGGCGGTCATGTCAGCGAATTCTCGCACCATTTGCAGCGTCGAAAAGGTAGACGCGCACCGGGTCGGCCATCAGGTGCAGCGTCGAGCCGACCTCGGGATGGGCGCCATGCGGCAATCGAGCGGTCACGAGGTCCTCGCCGTGCGACAGGTGCACGAGCGTGTCCGCACCCAGTTGCTCGATCATCTCGACCACACCCGAAAAGTGCGCGTCGAAGGCGCCCGACGGCGCCAGATGCTCGGGGCGAATGCCGACCGTCACCGTACGTCCTCCCTCGGCTGCGCCGGACGCGTGCCGCACGGCGCCCCCATGGTCGAGCGCGATCCTGCCGCCGCCCTCCGATTTGCCGGCGAGAAAGTTCATCGACGGCGATCCGATGAACCCGGCGACGTAGCGCGTTGCCGGATTTTCATAGACGTCCATCGGCGTCCCGATCTGCTCGGCCCGGCCCGCATTCATCACGATCATCCGCTGCGCGAGCGTCATCGCCTCGACCTGGTCGTGCGTCACGTACAAGCTCGTGGTCCCGAGGCGCCGGTGCAGCTTCTGGATCTCGAAGCGCATTTGCACGCGGAGCTTGGCGTCGAGATTGGACAGCGGCTCGTCGAACAGGAAGACCGCCGGCTCGCGCACGATCGCGCGTCCCATCGCCACCCGCTGCCGCTGGCCGCCCGACAGCGCGCGCGGCTTGCGGTCTAGCAGCGATCCGAGCTCCAGGATCGCCGCCGCGCGATCCACCCGTACCTTGATGTCAGTCTTGGCAAATCCGCGGATCCGGAGGCCATAGGCCATGTTGTCGAACACGCTCATGTGCGGATAGAGCGCGTAGTTCTGGAACACCATCGCGATGTCGCGGTCCTTTGGCTCCAGCGCATTGACGACGCGGTTGCCGATGACCACTTCACCTCCGGTGATCTCCTCGAGCCCCGCAACCATGCGCAGGAGAGTCGACTTGCCGCAACCGGATGGACCCACGATGACGATGAACTCGCCGTCGGCGGCCTCGGCATCGATGCCGTGGATCACCTCGGTGCCCGCGTAGCTCTTGCGGACGTTCCTGAGTTGCACGTTGGCCATAGTTCTCGTCGTCACTTCTCGCTGTCGACCAGGCCCTTGACGAACCACCGCTGCATCGCGATGACCACCGCCGCCGGCGGCAGCATCGCCAGCATCGCGGTCGCCATGACGAGGTTCCATTCGGTGGCCGCATCGCCGCCCGCGATCATCCTCCGCGTACCGATCACCGTCGTGTACATGGACTCCTGCGTCGTCACGAGAAGCGGCCACAGATACTGGTTCCAGCCGAAGATGAACAGGATGACGAACAGCGCCGCGATGTTGGTCTTCGACATCGGCACGACGACATCCATCAGGAAACGCAACGGCCCCGCGCCGTCGATGCGCGCGGCTTCGGCGAGCTCGTCCGGAATCGTCAGGAAGAACTGCCGGAACAGGAAGGTCGCGGTCGCCGAGGCGATCAATGGAATGGTCAGCCCGGCATAGCTGTCCAGCATCCCGAGGTCGGCCACGACCTGGTACGTGGGCAGGATGCGCACCTCGACCGGCAGCATCAGCGTGACGAAGATCATCCAGAAGAAGAAGGTGCGCAGCGGAAAACGGAAATAGACGATCGCGAATGCCGACAGCAGCGAGATCACGATCTTGCCGATCGCAATCACCAGCGCGGAAATGAGGCTGTTGACCATCATCCGGCCCACGCCGGCGGTGGACTCGCCCGCGCCATGCGCTAGCGCCGCCAGATAGTTGTCGACCAGGTGCGACCCGGGGGTGAGCGGCATCGGGGCGGCGAGGATCTCCTCGACGGTCCGCGTCGACGCCACGAACGTCACGTAGAGCGGAAACGCCACGATCAACACGCCGACGATCAGTACGGCGTGGCTCAGGAACGTGAGCGAGGGGCGCTGTTCGACCATTAGTATTGAACCTTCCGCTCGACGTAGCGGAACTGGATCACCGTCAGCGTGATCACGACAGCCATCAGCACCACCGACTGCGCGGCGGAGCCGCCGAGATCGAGCGACTTGAAGCCATCCTTGAACACCTTGAACACCAGGATCTCAGTCGCCTGGCCCGGGCCACCCGACGTGACCGCGTCGACAATCCCGAAGGTGTCGAAAAACGCATAAACCATGTTGACGACCAGCAGGAAGAAGGTCGTCGGCGAGAGCAGCGGAAACACGATCGTCACAAAGCGCCGGAACGGTCCGGCACCGTCGATCGCGGCGGCCTCGAGCAGCGATTTTGGGATCGATTGCAGGCCGGCAAGGAAGAACAGGAAGTTATAGCTGACCTGTTTCCAGACGGCGGCGATCACGATCAGCAGCATCGCCTGATCGCCGTAGAGGAGGTAGTTCCAGTCGACGCCGGCGGTTTTCAGCCAGTGCGCGATGATGCCGAGCGTGGGATTGAACAGAAACATCCACAGTACGCCGGCGATCGCCGGTGCGACCGCGTAGGGCCAGATGAGGAGCGTTTTGTAGACTCGTCGCGCCGCGAATGATGCGATCCGCAAACGCTGCGAGCACCAGCGAAATGGCAAGCCCCATCACCGCGACGAGCGCGGAGAACACCGCGGTGACTCGGAATGAGTTGAGATAGAGCTCGTCGTTGAAGAGCTCGCGGAAATTATCGAGCCCGACAAACTCCAGATTGCCGCCGAAGGCGTTCTGGATGTGCGCCGAATAATAGAGCGCCTCGCCGGCCGGCAGGAAGAAGAAGACGACGGTGACGGCGATCTGCGGAGCGACGAGCGCGTATGGCAGCCACTTCGACTGGAACCGTGCGCGCTTCTCCATCGCCATCGCGAACCTTCGTTCCTTAGACGCCGCCCGCCGCAACCGCTAGCGCGAGTGTCGCTGCACGGGCCGGACTTGCTCCGCGCACGTCGGAAGCCCGGCGGCCACGCCGGGCGTCTCGATCATTCCTTCGCGGTACGCGCGAATTTCGCGATCTGCTCGTTGCCACGCGCCACTGCCGTGTCGAGGGCGAACTGCGGCGTCTTCTTGCCGTTCCAGACGTCCTCGAGCTCCTCGTCGATGATCGTGCGGATCTGCACGAAATTGCCGAGGCGAATGCCGCGCGACTTGTCGGTGGTCTTGACGATCATCTGTTTGACCGAGACGTCGGTGCCCGGATTCTTCTCGTAGAAGCCCGACTGCTTGGTGAGCTCGTAGGCCGCCATCGTGATCGGCAGGTAGCCTGTCGCCTGGTGGAACTCGGCCTGGATTTCCGGGCGGGAAAGGAACGTCAGGAACTTGGCGACCGCCTTGTACTCGTCCTTCGATTTGCCACCCATCACCCACAGGCTCGCGCCGCCGATGATCGTGTTCTGCGGCGCGCCGGCGACTTCCGCGTAATACGGAAGCGGCGCGATGCCGAACTTGAACTTCGCGTTCTGCTTGACCGTGCCATACGCGGCGGACGACGTCGTCATCATCGCGCATTCGCCGCTGTAGAACTTGGCCTCCGGCTCGTTCTTTCGACCGGCATAGGTGAAATAGCCTTTCTTCAGCCATTCCTGCATGTCGGCGATGTGGCGCACCTGCAGGGGGCCATTGAACACGAGCTTGGGGTTGTTGCCGGCGAAACCGTTCTGCTCGGTGGCGAACGGCAGGTTGTGCCACGCGCTGAAGCTCTCGAGCTGCACCCACGATTGCCAGCCCGTGGTGAACGAACAGGGCAGCACGCCCGCGGCCTTGATCTTCGCCGCAGCGGCGACCACCCCTTGCCAGGTCGCGGGTGGCTGGTTCGGGTCGAGGCCGGCTTTTTCGAACGCGTCCTTGTTGTAATAGAACACCGTCGTCGAGCTGTTGAACGGGAACGACAGCATCTGTCCCTTGGTGTTCGTGTAATAGCCGGCGACCGCCGGCACGTACGCCTTGGGATCGAATTTTTCGCCCGCCGCCGCCATCACCTCGTGCACGGGCTTGATGGCGCCCTTCGCCGACATCATCGTCGCGGTGCCGACCTCGAATACCTGCAAGAGCGCCGGCGCATTGCCGGCGCGATACGCGGCCACCGCCGCCGTCATCGATTCGTCGTACTGACCCTTGTAGACCGCGGTCACCTTGTAGTTGGACTGGCTGTCGTTGAAGCGCTTGGCGAGCGCGTTGACGCGGTCGTTGTTCGCGCCCGTCATCGAGTGCCACCACTGGATCTCGGTCACCGCAGACGCGGCGGCGGAATACGTAAGCGGAAGCGCGGCGACGGCCAGCGCCGCCGCGAAGCGGGTAATGCGCATGCGGAAAATCATGGAGCTCCTCCTCGGGGACCAGACAGAACGGGCAGACTGCCTCTTCTAGGTGAAGATTCTATTTCAAACGTTCACGCAGCGGCAGCTCAATCGGCATGCCCCGGTTGCGGCTGCAAGGCGGCCGTCCGCTCGTCCGTCTTGGCATGGCGGCCACCGGCGAGCAGCGTATAAGCGGTCGGAACGACGAACAGCGTGAGGAACGTCCCGAACGTGAGGCCGCCGACGATCACCCAGCCGATCTGCGTCCGCGATTCGGCGCCGGCGCCATGGGCGAGCGCCAGCGGCAGCGCGCCCAGGACCATCGCGCCGGTCGTCATCAGGATCGGGCGCAAGCGGAGCGTCGCGGCATCGACGACCGCGTCGACGAGCGCTTCGCCTTTCGCGCGGAGCTGGTTCGAGAACTCGACGATCAGGATGCCGTGCTTGGTGATGAGGCCGACCAGCGTCACGAGCCCGACCTGGCTGTAGATGTTGAGCGTGCCGCCGGCGAGCCAGAGCGTGAACAGCGCGCCGGTCATCGACAGCGGCACGCTCAGCATGATCACGAACGGGTGCTTGAAGCTCTCGAACTGCGCCGCGAGCACGAGATAGATGAACATGAGCGCGAGCACGAACGTGAAGTAGATTTCCTTCCCTGAATTGCGGAACTCGCGCGACTGGTTGTCGACGTCGGTCAATGCGGTGGGCGGCAGCGCGACCTTGGCGGCCGCTTCCATCGCCTGCAGCGCCTCGCCGATTGCATAGCCTGGCGCGAGCGTGCCTGTGACCTTGACGGCTCGCAGCCGGTTGAAGTGATTGAGCGATTGCGGCGCGACGCCTTCCTTGACTGCCACCAGGTTCGAAAGCTGCACCATGCTCCCGTCACGTGCTCGCACGTAGGCGTCGCTGATATCGGCCGGCGTCGAGCGGTCGACCGGCGTGACCTGGACGATCACGTCGTACTGCTCGCCCTCCCGCTTGAACCGCGTGACCTGACGGCCGCCAAGCATCGTCTCCAGTGTGCGGCCCACAGTTTCCACCGGGATGCCGATGTCCGAGAGCTTGTCGCGGTTGATCGTGACGCGCACTTCCGGCGTGTTGAGTCGCAGGTCGATCTGCAGATTCTGGATGCCAGGGTACTTGCGCACCTCTTCGAGGAACCGATCGACGATCCGTTGCAGCTCGGCATACGGCACCTGCGCCATCACCACGTATTCGATCGGCGTCGAGCGGAAGAATTGCCCAAGGGAGGGCGGATTGATGGGGAACGCGAGCGCGCCGGGAATCGCCATCACCTTTGGCCGCACTTCGTCGGTGATCTGCTGCTGCTTCTTTGTCCGCTCTTCCCACGGCTTGAGACGCAGGATTGCGTTGCCGTCGACCACGGTCGGGAATCCGGAGATCGCCGTGTACGCCGCCGCTTCTGGAATCTGCGCGAACATCTCCTCGACCGGCTTGATCTGGTCCGCCGTGAATTGCGGCGTCGAGCCTTGGGGCGCAGTAACCAGCGTAAATACGATTCCGCGGTCCTCGATCGGCGCAAGCTCGGATTTGAGCAGAGTGAAGAAGAGCCCGCCGAGACCGAGGACGACGATCCAGGCGAGCACGACGTACATGCGGTGATGCAGCACCGCGCGAAGCGAAGAACGGTATCCCCGGGTGAGCGAGACGATCCACCCCTCGATCATGTTGTAGATGGGCGAGTGCCGCTCCTGGTGCCGCAGCAGCAACGAGCACATCATCGGCGACAGCGTGAGGGCGACGAAGCCCGAGACGAGCACGGCGCCGGCGAGCGTCAGCGCGAACTCGATGAAGAGGCGGCCGGTACGGCCGGTGGCGAACGCCAGCGGCGCGAACACCGAAGCGAGCGTGAGCGTCATCGCGACGATCGCAAAGCCCATCTCGCGCGCGCCCTGAATCGCAGCCTCCCGGCGCGGCATTCCCGCCTCGATGTGACGGAAGATGTTCTCGAGCATCACGATCGCGTCGTCGACGACGAGGCCGATCGCCAGCACCATCGACAGGAGCGTTAGCGTGTTGATCGTGAAGCCGAGCACGTACATCAGCGCGAAGGCACCGATCAGCGAAACTGGGATCGTCACCAGCGGAATCACCGTCGCGCGAAGGCTTCGCAGGAAGAAGAAGATCACCAGCACAACGAGGAGGACGGCTTCACCGATCGAGCGAAAGACGTTGGCGATCGAACGGTCGATGAATACCGACGTGTCGTAGGCGACCACGAGCCTCATGCCCGGCGGCATGGCCTCGTTCATCTTGACCACTTCGGCGCGCACCGCCTTCGACAGTTCCAGCGGATTGGCCACCGCCTGCTTGATGACGCCGATGTTTAGCGATGGCTTACCGTTGAAGCGCGAGATGATCCGCTCCTCGACCGGTCCGATCTCGGCGTTGCCGACATCGCGGATACGTACCGGGTAACCGCCGACATTGGCGACGATGATGTTGTTGAACTGCTCGGGGTTGCGGACATCTGTCTCGGCGACCACGGTGAACTCGCGCGTCTGCGATTCGATGCGGCCCGCAGGAATTTCGGCATTCTGCCGGCGGATCGCGTCCTCGACGTCCTGCACCGTGAGCTTGTACCCCGCGAGCCTAGTTCGGTCGAGGTTGATGCGCATCGACACCTGCCGCTCGCCGAAAATGCGCACGTCGGCGGCGCCCGGCAGCACGGACAGCCGCGGCTGCACATAGCGCTTGATGTAGTCGGACGCCTCGAGCATCGTCTGCGATCCGGCCTCCACCGCGATGTAGATGATCGGATTGGCATCGGCCTCGACCTTCGCGATGATGGGATCATCGATGGTGTCGGGCAGCTTGCCGCGGGCGCGCGCCACCTTGTCGCGGACGTCGGCGGCGGCCGAGTCGGGATCGCGTTTCAGCGTGAAGCGGACATTGATACGCGAGGTCTCGGAGCGGCTCTGCGAGGTCATCACCTCGACGCCTTCGATGCCGGCGAGCGAGTCTTCTAGCGGTTTTGTCACCTGCGACTCGACGACCTCGGCCGAAGCACCCCGATAGTCCGTGGAAACGCTGACGACGGGGTCGTCGATCCGCGGATACTCGCGCACCGGCAGGCGGGTGTACGAGATCAACCCGACAAGCAGGATGATGAGCGACAGCACCGTCGCGAACACCGGCCGCTTGATGCAAATCTCGGGTAGCTGCATCGTCGATCCTCTCGACGTCAGGTTCTTGGCGCGGAGCCCGTCGGTGCGGCCGTCCCGGGCGCCGGTGCCGCTCCATCCTTCGCGTCTCCGCCGGCGACCGCTCGAACACCATTGCCGACGATCGACACGATGACGCCGTCACGGAGCTTCGCCTGACCCGCGCTCACCACCACATCGCCGTTCGCGAGGCCGCCGACGATTTCAACCTTGCCGTCGCGGCGCTGGCCGACCGTAACCTTGCCGCGAAGCGCCTTGCCGTCGACGACCTTGAACACGTATTGCTCGTCGCCCTGCGGCACGATCGCCTGCTCGGGAATGACGAGCGCATCCTGCTGGTCGCGGGTAATGAGGCGCACGCGCGCGAACATGCCGGGCCGCAGCGCGGTGTCGGGGTTCTTCACCACCGCACGGATCACAATGGAGCGTCCGTTCGCGTCGACCAGCGGGTTGATCGCGAACACTCGGCCTTCGTAGCTCTTGCCGGGCAGCGCGTCGAGCGTGACCTCGAGCGCCTGGCCGACCTGGACCTGGCGCAGGTAAATCTCGGGAACCCGGAAGTCGACTTTCAGCGGATCGATCGACTCGAGATTGACGATGTCCGCACCCTCTTTCACGTAATCGCCGACCGACATCACGCGCAATCCGATGATCCCGGCGAAGGGTGCCTTGAGTTCCATCTTGGCGAGCTTCGCTTCTGCGAGCTGCAGCGCGGCCTCGGCGACCCGCAAGTTGTTTTCCGCTTCGTCCTTCGCCTGACCGGAAATGAAGTTGCTCTTGGCAAGATCGGTCGCACGATCGAATTTCGACTGCGCCAGCTTCAAGTTCGCGCGCGCCTGCTGCGTGTCGGCCTCGTTGATCGACGGATCGAGCCGCACAAGCGTGGCGCCTTTGGCGACGCGCTGCCCCTCGTTGAAGAGGATCGCGCTGATGCGGCCCGCAACTTCCGGCCGCAAGGTGATGGACTCGTCGGAGCGAAGGCTACCCACCGCGGTGATCGTCTGCGGCATCGCCACGCGCGCGACCTTGACGGCCTCGACCGCCACCGCACCGGGCGCTTGGCCCGAGGTCCCAGACCGCCTTCGCTTGCGCACCCGACGTGGCGCCCGCCGTCGCTTCCGAGGCAGGCGCCCGCTGCTGGCCGAACCAGAAACCCGCGCCCGCCGCGATGGCGATCACGAGCACTGCAAGAGCGCCGACGACGGTTTTGTTCATTGCCATGCGAGGATTCGGAAAGTTGCCAAAAGGGTCAATTATGCGCCGGGGCGCTCCGACCCGGCAAACTCGGCGCGGGCGCCTTGCTAGAATGTGAAGGAGTCCGCCGAATGGGAAAATCCGCGATGAATCCGCTGTTTCGAACCATTGTCGTGGTGCTGGCCGCGGCCTGCGCGTCGTCTGCCGTACCCTCGGCGGCCGAAGCGCAACCGTACCCAACAAAGACCGTCCGCCTTGTCGTTCCGTTCCCGCCGGGAGGTTCGCTGGATTTCGCGGGCCGGCTGATCGCGCAAAAACTGACGGAAGCCTGGGGCCAGCCGGTGGTGGTGGAGAACAAGCCCGGGGCCGGCGGCAATATCGGCGCCGATCTCGTCGCGAAAGCGCCGCCCGACGGCTACACCATCCTGCTCGGCGCCTTGTCGACGCACGCGCGTGAATCCAAGCCTGTACGCAAAAATGCCGTACGACGCGGTGAAGGATTTTGCACCGATCACGCTGATCGCCGTCACGCCCAACGTGCTCGTGGTCAACGCGAGCTCGCCCGTGCACAACGTCAAGGAATTCATTGCGTACACGAAGGCGAATCCTGGCAAGCTGTCGTTCGGCTCGGGGAGCAACGGCAGCGCCGGGCACCTCGCGGGCGAGCTCTACAAGGTCGAAACAGCCACCGACTCGGTCCACATCCCCTACAAAGGCGGCGCGCCGGCGACGCAGGCGCTCATGGCAGGCGACACCCAGTTCATGTTCGACAACCTCGCCAACGCGATGGCGCAGGTGAAAGGCGGCAAGCTGCGCGCGCTGGCGGTGACGACGGCAAAGCGGTCAAGCCTCGCGCCGGACCTTCCGACGATGGCCGAGGCGGGTCTGCCGGGATTCGACATCTCGACGTGGTACGGCTTGTTCGCGCCGGCCGGTACGCCCGCGCCGATCATCGCCAAATGGAATGCCGATGTCACCAAGATCCTGAACGCGCCCAACATCCGTGCGCAATTTGTCTCCGACGGCGCGGAACCTTCGCCGAATACGCCGGAGCAGTTCGCGCAGTTCATCGCCGCCGAATTGACCAAATATGCGCGAATCGTGAAGGCGTCCGGTGCCAAAGTCGATCAGGGTGAACGCTGAGCGGAGAATGCACATGACCTCCATCCTGCACCGCTGGGTCCTGGCGTCTCGCTGGCGCTCGTTGCCGCGCCGGCGTCCGCGCAGACCTATCCGACGAAGCCGATCCGCCTCGTCGTCCCGTTTCCGCCCGGCGGCGCGACCGATATCCTCGCGCGCGATGTCGCGCAGAAGCTGACGGAGGCCTGGGGGCAATCGGTGATCGTCGACAACCGTCCGGGCGCCGGCGGCAACATCGGATCAGAGCTGGTGGCGAAATCCGCGCCCGACGGCTACACGCTCGAAATGGGGACCGTGGGCACACACGCGATCAATGCGAGCCTGTACGCGAAGATGCCATACGACCATGTGAAGGATTTCACGCCGGTGATTCTCGTCGCCGGTGTTCCCAACGTGCTGGTCGTCAACCCTGCCCTGCCGGCGAACTCGGTGGCCGAGCTCATCGCCTACGCGAAGGCGAATCCCGGCAAGCTCAATTTCGCGTCGTCGGGAAACGGGACGTCGATTCATCTTTCCGGCGAGCTCTTCAAGGTGATGGCGGGCGTGCAGATCACGCACATCCCGTACAAGGGCAGCGCACCGGCGCTGCAGGATTTGCTCGGCGGACAGGTACAGATGATGTTCGACAACCTGCCGCCGTCGCTGCCGCAGATCAAGGCAGGCAAGTTGCGCGCGCTGGCCGTGACGTCCCTCACCCGCGCGCCAGCGCTGCCCGACGTGCCGACGCTCGCTGAATCCGGGCTGCCCGGTTTCGAAGCGTCATCGTGGTTCGGCATCCTCGCGCCGGCCGGAACGCCGGCCCCCATTGTCGCCAAGCTCAACGCGGAAATCGCGAAATGGCTCGCCACCCCGGAAGCGAAGGAAAAGCTCGCGAAGCAGGGCGCGAATGCGGCCGGCGGAACACCGGACGATTTCGCGAAGCACATCGCCGCGGAAACTGCGAAGTGGGCGAAAGTCGTGAAAGACTCCGGAGCGAAGATTGACTAAGCTGTTTTCCTGACGGAGTACGACGAATTGCGAACTGAACACGCTGACTTTCTCTGCTGCCCGCAATGCCACGGCGACTTCGAGCTCACCGTGCTGCGGGAAGCGCAGGGTGACATCGAAGAAGGCATCCTGCGCTGCGCTCCTTGCCAGCGCATCTATCCGATCACCGGCGGAATCCCGAGAATCCTTCCCAACGCGCTGGCCTCCGCCCCCGAATTTTGTGAGAAGCACGCGGCGGTGCTGGCGTCGATGGGCTTCGATCCCGATTACCGGGAGATTCGCCGCTTCGAGAGGCTGCACAAGAAGACGGCGCGCGCGTTCGGATTCGAATGGAACACCTATCAGGTCACGACGCCGGAAGAGGACATCGTCACTCTGGCGGCGTTGACAGGCTTCGACCGCGACTTCTATCGCAGAGTGTTCTTCTCCGACATCTTCACCTACGTGCCAAAGGAAGAGGACGTGCGCGGCATCGATACGTCTTCGCTGGCCGGCCGCATGGTGATCGAAATGGGATGCGGCATGGGGAAGTATGTGAAGGCGATGGCCGGACATGCCGCGCTTGCCGTGGGACTCGACATCAGCCACTCGCTGGAGCGCGCGCGCGCGAACACGCGCGATCTCCCCAACGTGCTGCTCGTGCAAGGCAACATCCTCGAACCTCCGTTCCGGCCGGGAACGTTCGACTACGTGTATTCGGTCGGCGTGCTGCACCACACGCCCGATTGCCGAATGGCGTTCAAGCGCAGCGCGGCGCTGGTGGCGCCTGGTGGACGATTCTCGGTCTGGCTCTATCCGACCGAGCGGCAGACCGGCCTCGACGCCCGGGGCCTCTACGCCCGCACCGTGCATTTCGTGCAGGACGACCTGATCAGGCCCGTCACGTGCCGCCTGCCTCCGCGCTGGCTGTACCAGCTCTGCAAGTTGCTCGGACGAATGACGTATTGGCGTGACGCCGCCGCCAAGGACGGTCGGATTGCGCTCGCCAAGTTCTACGCCGTGTTCGCCGTCGGCGGCCATGCAGAGCCGAAGATCGCAGAATTCCTCAACTTCGACTGGTATTCGCCGCAGTACCGGAGCTATCACTCGGAAGACGAGTTGCTCCGCTGGTTCGCGGAAGAGGGCTTCGGCAACATGACGATCCTGCCGATGCGCACGAGCGGCATCGCCGTCAAGCCGCGGAACGACGAATCGTTGCCGCCGCACGCGCCGGCAGGGGTGGTCGGCGCGCTCGATTACCCGCGGGGCGAGGCGCGTGTCGTCGCCGGCGACGATTTGCTGGTGCAGGGTTGGGCGTTCGACGCGTCGGGGCACGAAACGGAGGTCGAGGTCTTCGTCAACGGTTCCAAGGTGAAGAAATCGCAGTGCTTCGAAGCGCGCGTCGATGTGAAGCGCGCGTATCCCGACATCGTTCACGCGCTTTACTGCGGCTTCCACTGCTGGATTCCTGTGCGCCGCTCGTGGGCACCGGCGCTCACCGTCAAGGTGATGGCGAAATCCTCCGTCTGCGTACCTGTCGAAATAGGCCGCCACGAGGTGCACGTCTCGCGCCTGCCGCTGGCGCAGACGGTGGCCCGCCGATGGCGTCGCTGGTTCCCTGGCGCGCAGGGCGCGCGCCAGCGAAGCCAAAAGGAGGCAGACCGCGAGCTCTACCGGAAATGGATGAGCCTCGCCGAACGAGACGTTCCGCGGTCGCATCGTTGCGATCCGGCCGACCCGCTCATCAGCATCATCGTTCCGGTGCACGAGACACCGCCGGATTTCCTGCGCGAGCTTCTCGCCTCGATCGCCGCACAGACGTGCGGTCGCTGGCAGCTATGCGCCGTCGATGACGGTTCCACCACCGCGGAGCCGTGGAGGATGCTGGAGGAGTTCGCCGCGCAGCATGGTTCAAAGGTCGTGCTGAAGCGACGCGAGCAGGCTGGCGGAATTGCCGTCGCAAGCAACGACGGGATCGCAATGGCAACCGGCGACTACCTCGCCTTCTGCGATCACGACGACGTCCTGCGCTGCGATGCCGTCGCGCTGTTGTCGGAGACCATCGGTACCCACCCCGGCGTCGACGTCGTCTACAGCGATCACGACATCCTCGAGCCCGATGGCAGCCGGACGGAGCCGCGCCTCAAGCCGGACTGGAGTCCCGATCTCCTTCGCTCGTACATGTACTGGGGGCACATCAAATGCTACCGCGCGTCCCTCATCCGCGAGCTCGGGGGCCTCCGCGCCGAATTCCGTGGCGCGGAAGACTACGATCTCGCCTTGCGTGTCGCGGAACGGACGCAGCGCATCGTCCATCTCCCCGAGGTCCTCTATCATTGGCGGCGCCATTTGCAATCCACGTCGTCGGGCGGCGCCCAGAAGCAATACTCGATTCACTCGGGGCTCGCCGCGCTCAACGAACATCTCGCTCGCTCGGGGATCGAGGCGGAAGCGAGTTGGCCGGAGCTTTCACGCACCGCGGGCGTGGGCGTCTTCCGTCTCGACTTCTGCCCCACGTCATTTCCGTCCGTCGCCGTCGTTATTCCGACGCGCGATCGCCTCGAGCTTCTGTCCCGCTGCGTTTCGACGCTGGAAAAGACTACCGATTATCCCGCGCTTGAGATCATCATTGTCGACAACGACAGCGCGCAGCCGGAGACCCGCGAGTATCTGCGCGCGACGCGCCATCGCGTCATTGCGTCTCCGGGAGCATTCAATTTTTCTGCGCTCATGAATTCCGCGGCGAGGCAGACGGGCGCCGATTATCTGCTCTTCCTCAACAACGACACCGAGATCGTCCAGGCGGACTGGCTGAAGCGCATGGTCGGCTTCGCGCGCATGGACGGCGTCGGCGCGGTCGGCGCCAAGCTCCTGTATCCCGACGGCCGCATTCAGCACCTTGGTGTCGTGATGGGGCACGAGGCATTGACCGGCCATTATTTCCAGGGAGAAAAGGACGCGGCCGACGACATGGGACCGTTGAGCTACAAGCGAGCCGTCCGCGATGTGGCCGCGGTGACCGCCGCGTGCCTGCTCACGCCACGGAAGCTTTTCCTCGAAACCGGCGGCTTCGACGAAATCGATCTCCCCGTCGCCTGGAACGATGTCGACTATTGCCTGCGGCTGCTGCAGAAAGGCTATCGCGTGATCGTCGATCCCGACGTGATGCTGATCCACCACGAGGGAGTGAGTCGCGGCGAAGCGAAAAACGAGCGCGAGATCGCCACCATGTTCGGGCGGTGGCGTCAGGTCATCGAAGCGGACCCGTTCTATCATCCCGGGTTCGCGCGAACGGGGCGCAGCTTTGCGTTGCGCGGCGAGCCGGCGGAGGTTGAATTTGCGCGCCTGTACTACGCGCGCTACGCACGCAAGGCGGACAGCGTCGCGACGACGCGGGTCGGATCAGACGTCACCTAGCGGCCTGTTACGGAGGTACAGGCCACTGCCACGCCGGGAAGGCGATGTGTCGGTCGGGCCGGAGCGTCACCACCGCCACGCGGCCCACGCCATCGCGGCCCAGCCCGCGAGGAACGCGATCCCTCCGATGGGCGTGACGGGCCCAAAGCCGCGCGCGCCCGTCAGCGCCAGTGCATAGAGGCTTCCGGAAAAGAGCGCGATGCCGGCGACGAAGAGCCAGCTTGCAACACCGAGTGGCGCGCTGTCTGGTCGTTGCAGAAGCAGAAGCCCCGCCGCCAGCAATCCGAGCGCGTGCCAGAGGTGGTATTGGACGGCGGTCTGCCAGATCGAAAGCGCGTCGGGCGTGAGCCGCGCCCGAAGTGCGTGTGCGCCGAACGCGCCGGCGGCGACGCCAACGAACATCAGAACCGCGGCGAGCGTCAGGGCAATCCGGGGCGTCATCTCCGCTACAATGGGGTCGCCGCCCCGTCTCGGGGCGTTTCCTCGGTTCAGGATAGCACCATGTTCATCGAACGCCGCCACGTCGGCAAACGCCTTTCGGACGTCGTGATCAACCGCACGTCGGGCACCGCTTACCTCGCCGGACAGGTCGCCGCCGATCCCAAGGCCGACATCACTGGCCAAACGCAGCAGGTGCTCGCGCAAATCGATTCGCTGCTTCACGAGGCCGGCAGCGACAAATCCCATCTGCTCTCGGTAACGATCTATCTTCCGGACATCGCCGATTTCGCGGCGATGAACGCCGTGTGGGAGAAATGGGTTGTCGCCGGCGCCACGCCTGCGCGCGCGACCGTGCAAGCGACCCTTGCAGCTCCCGAATACAAGGTCGAGATCCAGGTCGTCGCGGCGGTCGCGGTGAACGCATGAGCGCGCAGGGCCGCCCCAAGCGCGAATTAGCCCCGAAGCGCGAAGCGCGGAGGGTAGTCCAATGACCTCCACCATGTCCCCTCCGCTTTCCGCATCGGCCAAGGAAGTGATTGCCGCGTCATCACGGCGCGACGCTGCGCTGCCCGCCAGCAACGCCGCCACGATGCCGGTGACGCGCGCGACCTTCGACGAGCTGATGGTTCCCTGCTATGCCCCAGCGCCGTTCGTGCCGGTGCGCGGCGAGGGTTCGCGGGTCTGGGACCAGGCTGGCCGGATGTACATCGACTTCGCGGCCGGCGTCGCAGTGACGGCGCTCGGGCATTGTCATCCGGCGATGGTGAAGGCAATCGAGGAACAGACGCGCAAGCTCTGGCATGTCTCCAACTGGATGACCAACGAGCCTGCCTTGCGGCTTGCGAAACGGTTGATCGATGCGACCTTCGCCGAGCGCGCATTCTTCTGCAATTCCGGGGCGGAGGCGAATGAGGCGGCGTTGAAGCTCGCGCGCCGTCATGCCAACAACCGCTACGGCGCGCACAAATTCCGCGTGATCTCAACGCTCAACGCGTTCCATGGCCGCACGCTGATGACGGTCACCGCCGGCGGGCAAGCGAAATACTCGTCGGGGTTTGGCCCGAATCCCGCCGGTTTTACGCACATCCCGTACAACGATGTCGACGCGCTGGAGGCGGCGTTCCGCGACGAAGGCGGTGATGACATCTGCGCCGTGATTCTCGAGCCGATGCAAGGCGAAGGCGGGATGACGCCGGGCACGCCGGCATTCCTGCAGGCCGCGCGTCGTCTTTGCAACGAGCATCACGCGCTCCTCATTCTGGACGAAATACAAAGCGGGATGGGGCGCACCGGCACGCTGTTCTCGTACATGCAAAAGGGCATCGTCCCCGACATCCTGACCAGCGCCAAGGGCCTCGGCGGCGGGTTTCCGGTCGGGGCGATGCTGACCACCGACGAAATCGCCGGCGCGTTCGGCGTCGGCGTGCATGGCACAACCTACGGCGGCAATCCGCTCGCATGCGCGGTCGCAGGCGCCGTGTTCGACGTCATCAACACAACCGAAGTGCTCGACGGCGTGAAGGCACGCCATGCGTTGTTCATGGAGGGTCTGAAAGCGATCAACGCGCGCCGCAAGGTTTTCTCCGACCTGCGCGGCGAAGGCGTCTGGCTTGGCGCCGAGCTCGACACGCCGTGGAAGGGCAAGGCCATGGATGTCATGAAAGCCGCGGGCGATTCGGGACTGATCGTGCTGGTCGCGGGTCCCGACGTCATGCGTATCGCGCCGTCGCTCGTCATAAGCCTGGACGAGATCCTCGAAGGCCTGGCGCGGCTCGAAGCCGCACTGAACCGCGCGCTGACGTAACAGCGATGTTCTTCGTCCGGCCGATCGCGCGGGACGACCTCCCGGCCGTGCTCGCGCTTTCCGAGCGAACGGGACACGGGCTTACGACGCTTCCCGCCGACAGCGAGCGCCTTTCCTCGCGCATCGAGCGCTCGCTTGCGTCTTTCGCGGGCACTGCGCTGCGCGCCGACGCATGCTACGTCTTCGTGCTCGTCGATTCGACGTCGAATCGCGTCGTCGGCATCTCGGCGATCGAGGCAGCCGTCGGCCTCAACGAGCCCTGGTACAACTACCACGTCGGCACCATCGTTCACGCGTCGCGCGCGCTGTCGGTGTACACGGCGGTTCCGACGCTGTTCCTCGAAAACGACCACACCGGCCATAGCGAGCTTTGCTCGCTGTTCCTCGACCATGGCTTCCGGCACGCGAGAAACGGGCCGCTGCTCGCGAAGAGCCGCTTGTTGTTCATCGCGGAATTCGCCGACCGCTTCGCGCCGAAAATCATCGCCGAATTGCGCGGCAAGCTCGATGCGGACGGCAAGAGCCCGTTCTGGGAGGGGCTTGGCCGGCACTTCTTCGCGATGGAATACAAGACCGCCGATTACCTGACGGGCATCGGCCAGAAATCATTCGTCGCCGAGCTGATGCCGCGTCATCCGGTGTACGTAAACCTGCTGCCCGAGGCGGCGAGGTCGGTTATCGGCGAAGTTCACGATGACACACAGCCCGCGCGTGCGATGCTGGAGCAGGAAGGCTTCCGCTACGAAGGGTACATCGACATTTTCGACGCCGGTCCCACTGTCGAATGCTTTCGCGACAACATCCACGCCGTGCGCAGCAGTCGCGTGTATCCGGTCGAGATCGGCGACGGCGATCCGGTTTCGGACACCCTCTCGCACAACGTGATCTGGCTGGTGACGAACCGCAAGTTCGAGTCGTACCGGGCGCTGCTCGTGCAGGCGTCCGCACGCGTCGACCGCTTTCCGTTGTTGCCCTATGCCGCCTTACAGTTGGGCGTCGCCGAGGGGGATCTCGTGCGCGCGGTTCCGCTATCGCCGAGGGACCGATGACCGCCGCCGGTAGCGGACCCGCCCTCGACGCCACGGTCAATTTCGACGGCATCCCGGGGCCGACGCACAACTATGCCGGCCTCGCGCGCGGCAATCTCGCCGCCGAGCGACACGCGCAACAGATCGCCCATCCGCGCGAAGCGGCATTGCAAGGACTTGCCAAGATGCGCGCGCTCGCGGCCCGTGGCTATGCGCAGGCGGTGCTGCCTCCGCATGAGCGACCGTTTCTTCCCGCGTTGCGCGCGCTGGGTTTTTCCGGGGCCGATGGCGAAATCGTCGCGCAGGCAGCGCGCGAGGCGCCACGCATTCTTGCCGCCTGCCAGTCGGCGGCTGCGATGTGGGTCGCGAATGCGGCCACCGTCAGCCCGTCGGCTGACACGGCCGACGGCCGTGCTCACTTCACGCCGGCGAATCTTGTCAGCCACTTTCACCGTTCGATCGAAGCACCTACGACCACCCGCGTGCTGCGCGCGATCTTCGCCGACAAGACGCATTTCGCGGTGCACGATCCCCTGCCAGCCTCGCTGCAGCTCGGCGACGAAGGCGCGGCGAATCACACGCGCCTGGGCGGCGTCGATGGCGCTTCCGGCATCGAATTCTTTGTATATGGCCGCGCGGCGTACGATGAATCGGCAGGCCGTCCCCGCCAATATCCGGCACGGCAGACGCGGGAGGCTTCCGAGGCAGTCGCCCGCCATCACGGCCTCGACGCTTCGCGCACGGTGTTCGCGCAACAGCACCCGGAATCCATCGATGCCGGCGTCTTCCACAACGACGTCATCGCGGTCGGCCATGGCAACCTGCTTTTCTGCCACCAACGCGCGTGGGTCGATCAGCCGAGTGTCATCACGCGGCTTGCGGCGGCGGTCGGGGCGACCTTCGAAGCGATCATCGTTCCCGATTCCGAAGTCAGCGTCGCCGATGCCGTCGACACCTACCTGTTCAACAGCCAATTGCTTCCGCGCGCAGACGGCCGCTTCCTGCTCGTTGCCCCCGCGCAAGTGCGCACCAACGGCAAAGTCGCCGCGTACGTCGACCGCCTGCTCGCAAGCAGCGGCCCGATTGCCGAGCTGCTGACCTTCGACCTCAAGGAGAGCATGGAAAACGGCGGCGGACCTGCGTGTTTGCGGCTCCGAGTGCCGCTCACCGGCGTCGAGAGCGCGGCAATCGGTGCGCGAGTGCTTCTCGACGAGAGCCTTGCCGACGAGCTCGCCGACTGGATCCGGCGCAACTATCGCGATCGCATCGCGCCGCCGGATCTCGCCGATCCAGCGCTCATCGACGAGTCGCGCCGCGCGCTCGATGAGCTCACGCGGATACTGCGCCTGCCATCGATCTATCCCTTCCAGCTCGCCTGATGCTCATTTGACGATCATTCCGCCGCACGCGGCGGAGACGCGCGCGTATTCTTCGGGCGTGTCGATCGCGCGTTGGCGTTCCTTGATCCGCCTTGCATCTTCCGCCAGGATCGGGCCAATTTCCGCGCCCAGCGCCTCCTTGGTTTCGCGCTGCGCCTCCGACCGGCTGGGGTAGTACAAAATCCGGTTGTCGTAGTTCGCTGCCAGCAGTTTCCGCACGTCATCCGCGATCCGTCCCAATTCGTCCTCGTAGACCGCGACGTGCTTCAACTCGTGTTCCAGAGCCGCGGCATCACGGCAGGGATCCCCCGCGATTTCCCGGCTGATGTATACCGTCATCGGCGTGGCCGACAGCTCGACGCGGATCGAGGGTCGCACGCAAACTCGGCCGTCGCGCTGATTCTCGATCCCTGCTGTCTCCACCAGCGCCTGATGACCGATTTGCGCCGTCGTCAACCCGACCGCGCGCAGGTCGGAAGTTTCATCGCCGCTCTTGGCCGTCAGTTCGCGCCACGAACGGGTTCGGTCGGTGCCATGAACGACGGGCGCAATCACGATGTCGATGCGCGTCGGCGCCAGCGCCGTTTCGCAACGCGTCTCGAAGCCGGTCAGCCCCGCCCGCGCCGCTGCCGACCTGGCGGAATCACAACCAGAGATCACGAACGCGGCGATGGCAGGGATGAGGGCGAGAAATACCTTCATCAGTCGCTTGCGACCGCAGGCAGCGTCATGTGCCTTCTCACGGGCGACCAATACACCGCCGCCGCCGTCAACACAAGGCCCAGCACCCCGACCGTAAGCAGCGTCGCACGCAAGCCCACCGCGGTTGCCAGCGCCCCGCCCACGAGCGAACCCGCCGGCGCCGCGGCCACCGTGAGAAAGCGCATCGTCGCTGTCATTCGCCCGAGCAACCGGTCCGGCGTGATCGCTTGTCGCAACGACAAATAATTGATCGCGTAGAGAATGGCGCCGAAATCGAAAACGAGCATCGCAAGACCGAGCGCCAACGTCGCCACCCCCGGCGAACCCGAAACGAGTCCGAACGCCTGCCATCCGAGCGCGGTCAGGAAGAGACCGTGTCCGATGACGGGCCCGACGCCAAAACGCGCCGACAGCCGTTCGGCCAGTCCAGCTGCGATGACGCAGCCGACGCCGCCAAACGCATACGTGATCCCGATGGCGCCTGCCGACAGCCCAAGGTCGCGCGTCGCGAACAGAATCAGCACCGCGATTTGCATGTGGTGCAGGATCTGCCACAGCGCGGCGACCCATGCGAGCGCAAGCAGCGTCCGGTTGTTCCAGACGAGCTTCAGCCCTTCGTGAATCTCCGTCGCGACCGAGGCATTAGGACCGCGGGTGCGGTACATCCTGCGGCGCGTGAATCCGCCGCAGCATCAGCGCGGAGGCGAAAAACGAGCACGCGGTGAGGACGATCGCAAACGGCGCCGTCAGCAATTGGATCAGCCCGCCGGCAAGGCCGGGACCGATCAATGCTGACGACGTTTCGCCGAGCGTCACTTTCGCGTTGGCCTCGACGAGGCGCTTGCGTCCCGCCAGTTGCGCGAGCAGCACTTGGTATGCAGCGCCGCCGACGACGTTCTGGATGCCGCAAAAGAAGCCAACGGCAAACAGGATCTCCATCGACAGCGCGTCGAACCAGGCGGCCACCGGAATTGCGAGCAGCGCGAGGCCGCGCCCGATGTCGGAAAGGATGACGATCGGCAGCTTGCGCACGCGATCGATCAGCACGCCGGCGTGCAGGCTCACGAGCGCGAACGGCAACGTCTCGAGCGCGACCAGCACGCCCATCTGCCACGGTGTCGCATGGAGCATGACGGCGGCGGTGAGCGGCAGCGCGAGATTCGTGATCTGCGAGCCGAACGCCGTCACCGTGAGCGACGTCCACAGCTTCACGAAATCGGGACTGCGCCAGAGTCCCTTGAATGCGCGCCTGAGCGTAAGTTTGAGCCGCATGAGATTGCCTGTTCATTCCGTTCACTCCCGGCAATGCCGGGACGCACCATCATCGGATAGTGCAAAAAAGACAGGCGGATGGAAGCTGCAACTGGTTCCCGCCTGTTGCCTGGCGGGATTACCAGCCAGGCGGCTACTGCTTGTACGACGTAATGCGGCGGCGACGGCTCGACGGCATCGCCCACGGCGGCATTGAAGCTTGCGCGCCGCCTCGCTGCGCGGGCCGTCCATCGAACATCCCGATGCCACGGACGCGCGCAACAATCGCTTCCGTGAATGCGGACAGCGAGTGCAGGTGAAGATGCGCGTGGGTCACGGGTTTTCCTGAGGCTGCATTGTTGTGCCGTCTATTTTACGCGGCGGTGGCTGGCGCCGCAATCCACGAGCACGCAATCCGGCGTGGCAAACCGACCGGCTGTCGCGTCGCCGCAACGTTACAACCGCATCAGTTACGGACGTACGCCGGTTTGCCGCCCCCGGCCAGTCGGCGGCTCTGGCGGAGAATTCCGGCCGTGGCTTCGCCTTGAATCAGTACGGCGCGCGGCGTCGGTTTTTTGCCGCGCGAGCGCCGGGCCCACCCGAGTTCCGCGCGGCGTTCGGTTTTTGTCCACGAGCGCCGGGTCCATCTATTTCCGCCGCGCAAGATCGAGGTCGTAGTACTTCCACGCATGCTCGAAGTAGATGTGCTTGCGGTACCCCAGTAGCCAAGGGCGCGTGAGCGTGTTCTCGACCCGATAGACGCCGAGGTCCATCGGGTTGTAGACCGCGGCGATCCGGTCCATTTTCGCGTAGAGCTCTTCGCGCTCGCGGCCAGGCGGGACGCGCTTGCTTTTGCGGTACAGCTCGTCGTATTCGGCGTTGCGAAAACGGCCGAGATTCGACTGCGCAGCGTTCGGCCCGTAGAGGAGCTGCATGAACGCGTCGCCATCGCCGGCGGTTGTGATCCAGCCGACCTGCCAGAACTGGAGTTGCCCTGCTCGCGCCATCTTGAGAAGGTCGGGCCACTTCTGCTTGACGAAATCGACACGGACTCCGATCGCGTTGAGGCTCTTTTTCCAGAGCTCGTCGCGCTCGCGCTCGCGACCCGTCGGCTGCGAGCCCATCATCAACGTAAACGGCTTGCCGTCCGGCAGCTCACGGAAGCCGTCGCCGTCGCGATCCTTGTAGCCGAACTTGTCGAGGAGCGCCCGCGCGGTTGCCGGGTCGAACGGCGCGTGGACGTCGAGACCGGCGATGTGACCGCTGACGTCGGGCGGCACCGGCTGCGTCGCCGGCATTCCCTGGTTCTGGTACCAGACCTTGATGAGATCGGGCGTGTTGAATCCCATGATGATCGCGCGCCGAAGGGCGATCTTCTCCTGCGTGTAGCCGCCGACGACTGGATCCTCCATATTGAAGTACGTGAATTGCAACGCCGGCTGCGTCGCGCGATTCAGGATCACGCCTTCCTTTCGATAGGGCGGCAGCAGCGAGTTGTTGGCGTCGAGAACCTTGGGCACCAGATCTGCGGGCACGTTAGCGTATTCGAGCTCGCCCGAATTGAACGCGAGGAGCTGCGGATTCGATTCCTCGATGATCGAAATCTCGATCCGGCCGATCTGCGGCAATCGCTTGCCCTTCATCTGCGCCGCGACCGCCTTGGACGCCGCGTCAGCATCCGTGGGCAGCGCCGGGAAATAGACTTCCCGATAATTCGGATTGGCTTCGAGCGTGATCTTCTGCCCGCGCCGCCACTCCTTCAGCCGGTACGGGCCGGTTCCCACCGGGTTCGCCATCACCCAGGTACTTGCATCGCCGTACGCTTCGACGACCTCGCGTGCGACGGCGGCCATCGTGGTCTGCGTCAGAAATCCGAATAGCGTGTAATCGGCCTCGGTCAGCTTGAGCTGGATCGTGTAGCGATCGATCGCCTTCATGCCCTCGATCTCGGCGTCATAGTCGAACTTGCCGGCAGCCTTCGCTTTCTCGACCGCGGCGTCGAGGCCGACCAGCTTGCCCGCGATGAAGTACGCGTTCGGCGAGCGGACCTTCGGGTCGACCAGGCGTTTCCACGAGTAGATGTAATCCTCCGCGGTCAGCTCGCGCTTTGCGCCCTTGAACACCGGATCATCGGCAAAGTGAATTCCGGGCTTGATGCGGATCGTCCACGTCACCGCGTCCTTCGAAATCTCGGGCATCCCCGTAGCGGTGTTGGGCACCCACCGGTAGGGACGTGCGAGATAGTCGGGCTCGTAGAGCGCATCGAACATCAACCGGATAATGTTGCCCGAGTAGTAGTCCTGCGAAGGCTGAGGATCGAATCCGGTCTCCGCGATCGGGAACATCACGCGCAGCGTCTTCGCGGGATCCGCCCAGCGCGGCGAGTCCCCGGCCCGCACCGTAACAGCGAGCGCCGCCAGCGCGACGAGCGCGGCGCATGCGAGCTGCTTTCCCGTCAGCGTGGCGAGCCGCGATCGAGCGCGGGACGGGGCATCCGATCGCGACGACGGAGGCATGGCGGTCCTAACGCTTCGCGCCCCGGCGCTGCGCGAGATCGAGGTCGAGATAGATCCACGGATGCGGATCGAACGTATTGTATTTGTAGCCCTCGACCCATGGGTGGATGACGATGTTCTCGATCCGATACGTGTGCAGCACCCATGGCGCGTACGCGACCACGAGCTTCGACATCTCCCGGTAGAGCTTTACGCGCTCGGGGCCATTGGGCAGTTTTTTTGCGCGATCGTAGAGCGCGTTAAACTCGGGCAGATCGAAGCGGCCGATGTTCGACATTCCCTTGTGCGGGCCGTAAAGAAGGTCGAGGAACGTGCTGCCGTTGTCATTCGTGTTGGCGTTTGCGAGGCCCCACATCTGGAGCTGGCCGGCGAGCCCCTGCTTCAGCGTGTCGGGAAATTTCTGCTTCGTGAAGTCGATCCTTATGCCGACCGCGTCCATGCTCTTCTTCCACAGCTCGTCGAACTGCCGGTAGATCGCCGACGGGTCGGATGCCAGCGTGAGCTTGAGCGGTTTGCCGTCCGGCATGTCGCGCCAACCGTCGCCATCCTTGTCGACATAGCCGAACTTGTCGAGCAGCGCCTTGGCGCCAGCGACGTCATACTGCGCGCCGCCCTTGAAGTCGGGGTCGTGGCCGATGACGTTCGGTGGAATCGGCTGTGTTGCGCGCATCGCCTGCCCGAGGCGAATCACCTTGATCTCGTCCTCGTTGTTGTAGGCCATGCTGATCGCGCGGCGAAGCGCGATCTTGTCGTTGCCGTACCCGCCGACCACCGGGTCCTCCATGTTGAAATAGGTGTAGACGACGGAGGGCTGCACGCCTCGCCCGAGGACGATGCCGCGAGCCGCGAGCTCGGGCTTGAGCTTGTCGCCGTCCAGCACCTTTTGCACGAGGTCGGTCGGCACAAAAATGTAATCGAGCTCCCCGCTGTCGAACGCGAGGAGCCGCGGGTTCGATTCCTCGATGATGGCGATCTCGACGCGGCCGATCACGGGCAGTTTCTTGCCGCGCATCTTGGCCTCCCGCGCGCGGTCATCGGGCTGCGAGCTTGCCGGGTAGTACTCGTCGCGGAAACTCGGGCTCGCCTCGAGGACGATCTTCTGACCGCGCCGCCACTCGGCCAGCCGATACGGACCGGTGCCCACCGGATGCTCCATGACCCAGCCGCTCCCGTCGCCATACGCCTTGACGACCTCGCGCGCGACCGCGGCGGTCGACGACCCCGTGAGGTCCGCAAGAAGATCATAGGCGGGGAAGTTGAGCTTCAGCCGCAGCGTGTAGCGGTCGATCGCTTGCGCGCCCTCGAGGACCGCATCGTAGTCCGGCGCGCCGGACTTTTTCGCCGCTTCGATCATCGCCTTCGCGCCGACGAGCCGGTCGTCGAGGATCTGCGCATTGTTCGAGCGCAGCCGTGGATCGATCAGCCGCTTGAACGAATAGACGTAGTCGTCGGCGGTCAGCTCGCGCTTCCGGCCCCCGAACACCGGATCGTCCGAGAAATAGATTCCTTTCTTGATCCGGATCGTCCACGTCATGCCGTCCGCTGAAATCTCCGGCAGCGCGGCGGCCGTATTCGGGATGACCTTGTACGGTCGCGCAAGGTAGTCGTACCTGTAGAGCGGATCGAACATCTGGCGGTTGACGTAGTTCGAGTACAGATCGGTCGTAGCCTGCGGGTCGAAGCCATTCTCCGGCGCGACGAACGCGACGTGCAGCACCTTCTGCATGTCGGCGCCGAGCGCGGCGGGCGAGATCGTCGCGAGCAGTGCCGCGGCGAAAACCACGACTGCGCGGGCAATCATGGTGCGACCGGCGTGCGCGGCATCTTCATGTCGAGATCGTAGTATTGCCAGGGGTGCGCCTGGAAGACGCTGTGCTTGTAGCCGATTATCCAGGGGTAGCGAATCACGTTTTCGTAGCGATAGACGTCGAAATACCACGGTGCGTACCCCGACACAATGGCCGACATTTCGCGGAACATCCGGGTCCGTTCCGCGCCGTCGGGCAGGCTGCGAGAGCGGTCGTAGAGGCGATCGAAATCCGGTTGCTTGAAGCGCGCCAGGTTCGAGAGCCCGGCGTGGCCGCCGTAGAGGAGGCCCAGAAAACCGTAACCGTCGGTGGTCGTGCTGATGTTTCCGAGGTACCACATCTGCAGTTGCCCGGCGAGCGCCATCTTGAGGAGGTCGGGCCATTTCTGCTTCACGAACTGTACCTTCACGCCGATGACGTTGAGGCTGCGCTGCCACATCTCCTCGTACTGGCGCCCGCGGGCGTCTGTAGTCGTGCCCATCGAGATGACGAGGGGCTTGCCGTCCGGAAGGTCGCGCCAGCCGTCCCCGTCGCGATCGACGAAGCCGAACTTGTCGAGGAGCGCCTTGGCGCCGGCGACGTCGTATTTGATGTGACCCTTGAAATCGGGATCGTAGCCATTGACACCGGGCGGAACGGGCTGCGTAGCGCACTCCCCCTGACTCTGCCAGAGCACGCGGATTTCCTCTTCGCAGTTGTACGCCATGCCAAACGCGCGACGCAGCGCGATCCGCTCCTGGGTGTAGCCGCCGACTACCGGATCCTCCATGTTGAAATACGTATAGTTGATCGCCGGCTGGATGCCGCGCGCGAGCCTGACCCCCGCCTTCACGAATCGCGGCTGCAGGCCGTCACGGAGGTCGGTCACGTTGGCGACGAGGTCGCCGGGAACCGTGAGATAGTCGAACGCGCCTTTCTCGAAGCTCAGAAGGCGCGGATTGCTTTCCTCGACGATGCTGATCTCGACGCGTCCGATCAGCGGCAGCCGTTTGCCCTTCATCGCAGCCATGATCTGCTTGTCCGCGGGGTCGGTGCTTTCCGGAAACAGCATCTTGCGAAAGCCGGGATTCGCTTCCAGAACAATCTTCTGGCCGCGGCGCCACTCTTGCAAGCGATAGGGTCCGGTGCCGACGGGGTTCGCCATCGTCCACGCGTTCGTGTCGCCGTACGCGTCGATCACTTCGCGCGCAACCGCCGCCGTGGGTGTGGTCGTGAGGTCGGACAGAAGGCTGTAGGCCGGATGCGTCAGCTTGAGCTGCAGGGTGTACCGGTCGACGGCGCGCAGTCCTTCGATGGGAACGTCGTAATCGAATCTGCCCGTCTCCTTCGCTTTCGCGACCGCCGCGTCGGCACCGACGAAGAGCTGGTCGAACACCTGGAGATTCGGCGAACGGACCTTGGGGTCGAGAATCCGCTTCCATGAGTAGACGTAATCGGCGGCGACGAGCTCGCGCTTCTTTCCCTTGAACGCGGGATCGTCGGCGAAGTAGTTGCCCGGAGTGACCTTGATCGTCCAAGTGAGCCCGTCCGCGGAGATCGTCGGGAGCGCCGCGGTATTCGGATTGATCCGGTAAGGCCGAGCGAGATAGTCGTACCTGTACAGCGGGTCGAAGATCGCGGTGTTGATGTAGTCCGAATAGGCGTCGATCCACGCCTGCGGATCGAACCCTGTTTCGGCGACCGGAAACACCACGCGCAGCACCTTGCTCGGATCGGCCTGCGCACGGGCACCGCCCGCAGCAGCCGCAAGAATGACCGCCGCGACGAACAGCGCGACCGGTTTGGCGAGAGCCCTCATCAGTGGAAGATTAGAGCAGATTCTCGATATCGCCCGCGAAGCTCTCGGGCTCGTCCTTCGGCGCGTAGCGCTCGACGACGTTGCCATTACGGTCAACCAGGAACTTGGTGAAGTTCCATTTGATCGCCTCGGAGCCCAGAAGCCCCGGCTTCGCGTGCTTGAGGTACTTGTAGACGGGCGCCGTGTCGTCGCCGTTCACGTCGACCTTGGCAAAAAGCGGAAACGTGACGCCGTAATTGACCTCGCAGAACGATTCGATCTCTTCCTCGCTCCCCGGCTCCTGCGCGCCGAACTGGTTGCACGGAAAGCCCAAGATCTCGAGCCCCTTGCCGTGCATCTTTTCGTAAAGCTTTTCCAGTCCCTTGTATTGCGGCGTGAAACCGCACTTGCTGGCGGTGTTGACGACCAGTAGCACTTTTCCCTTGTACACGTCGAGATCGACGGTCTTGCCGTGAATGTCCTTGACTTTGAAATCGTAGATGCTGGCCATCCGTGCCTCCGTTTTCGAATTGGGCGCGATTATGCGCCGCGTTCGCCCCCGCTGCGAGCGGGGCTCGCAACTGGTGGCGCGCCGAAGCCGCCACCCCCCGGTGTTTCGATCACGAAGACATCGCCGGCGCCCATTTCGACCGCGCACGTGGCGCCGAATTCCACCCGCCGACCGTCCACGCGCTCGACCCAGTTGCGTCCGAGCGCGCCCGGCTCGCCGCCGGCGACGCCGAACGGTGCGACGCGCCGATGGTTGGCGAGCATCACGGCCGTCATCGGTTGCAGAAAACGCAGGCGCCGCAGGGCGCCGTCGCCGCCGCGCTGGCGACCCGCACCGCCGCTTCCCTTTCTTATCGCAAAGATTTCGAGCCGTACCGGAAAGCGCCACTCGAGCACCTCCGGATCGGTCATGCGTGAATTGGTCATATGCGTCTGGACGACCGACGCGCCGTCGAAGTCCGGGCCGGCTCCGGCGCCGCCGGAAATCGTTTCGTAGTACTGGTACGTATCGTCGCCGAACGTGAAGTTGTTCATCGTCCCCTGCGACGCCGCGAGCGCGCGGAGCGCGCCGTAGAGCGTGTCGGTGACGGTCTGCGAGGTTTCGACGTTGCCCGCCACGACCGCGGCCGGATAATGGGGCGACAGCATCGAGCCTTCGGGAATGACGATCCGGATCGGCTTCAGGCATCCCGCGTTCATCGGGATCTCGTCGTCGACGAGCGTCCGAAAGACGTACAGGACCGCAGCCTTGCAAACGGCGGAAGGCGCGTTGAAATTGGTGGGCTGCTGCGGACTCGTCCCCGTGAAATCGACGGTCGCCTCGCGCGCTACCTTGTCGATCGAAATGGCGACGGCGATTCTTGCGCCGCTGTCCATCTCGTACTCGAAGCGACCATCGGTCAGCACATCGAGCACGCGCCGCACCGATTCCTCCGCGTTGTCCTGCACGTGCTGCATATAGGCGCGCACCACGGGCAGGCTGAAATGCGCGACCATCTTCGCGAGCTCATCCGCGCCCTTCGCGCACGCCGCGACCTGCGCCCGAAGGTCGGCCATGTTCTGGTCGATATTGCGCGATGGATAGCGGCCGCCGGCGAGAATCGCTCGCATCTCTGTTTCGAGGAAGCGGCCTTCGGCAACGAGCTCAACATTGTCGAGCAGCACGCCTTCCTCGTCGACGTGCGTCGAGTCGGCGGGCATCGAGCCTGGCGTTATGCCGCCGATGTCCGCATGATGACCGCGGCTCGCCACATAGAAATCCGGCTGTTGCGCTTGCAGGAACACCGGCGCGATCACCGTTACGTCGGGCAAGTGGGTCCCGCCGTTGTAAGGAGCGTTCAGCACGTAGGCGTCGCCGGGACGCATCGTCCCGCGACGGCGGTCGATGATCGTGCGCACGCTCTCGCCCATCGACCCGAGATGCACAGGCATGTGCGGTGCGTTGGCGATCAGGTTCCCGTCGGCGTCGAACAGTGCGCAGGAGAAATCGAGCCGCTCCTTGATATTGACCGAGTACGCGGTATTGGCGAGCGTAACGCCCATCTGCTCGGCGATCGCCATGAACAGGTTGTTGAAGACTTCGAGCAGCACCGGGTCGGCGCGGGTTCCGATCGCATGGTCGCGCCGCGCGGCTTCGATCCTATCGAGGACGAGATCGCCACGCGCGGTGAAGGTTGCGCGCCAGCCAGGCTCGACGACCGTCGTCGCGTTGTCCTCGCGAATCACCGCCGGTCCGGCAATCACATCGCCTGGCCGCATGTCTTTGCGATCGAACACTTCGGCATTGCGGAAACGGCCTGCCGTGTAAATCCGGTTGGTGGACAACGGACGCAGCGTGCCCGCCCGAGGCGCGAAAGAAGGCGTAGCCTCGCGCACATCGTGTGAACGGCCGACTGCCTCGACAGCGATCGCCTCGATTACCAGCGGTTTGCCCGGCATCAGAAATCCGTAGTGCTGGCGATAGCGGCGCTCGAACTCGGCGACGATAGTGGCAACGCCGGCGACGCCGGTTTCGAGCGTCGTGTCGGTTCCCTCGTACTTGAGATGAAGCGTACGTTTCGCGGTGATGCGCGACGCTGGAATGCCCTGCGCCGCGACATCGTTGCGCACGTCATGTTCGAGTTGGTCGAATTCCGCTTCGATCCCGGCGAGCGTATTGGCCGCGAGCCTTGCCTCGACGGCGTGCTGCTTGAGCGAGCGGACATCGGCGAGCCCCATACCGTAGGCTGACAACACGCCGGCAAAAGGATGCAGCAGCACGCGCGTCATCCCCAGCGCGTCGGCGACAAGGCATGCATGCTGGCCCCCGGCGCCGCCGAAGCAGCACAGCGTGTATTCGGTGACGTCATAACCGCGCTCGACGGAAATGTGCTTGATCGCGTTCGCCATGTTGGCGACCGCAATTTCCAGAAAGCCCTCCGCGATCTCCTCCGGCGCACTCGAACGCCCCGTCGTCGCGGCGATTTCGGCAGCCAATGCGGAGAATTTCTCGCGCACGACATCCGCATTCAATGGCAGATCGCCGTTCGGCCCGAATACCTTGGGAAAGAGCGCCGGATCGAGCTTGCCGACCATCACATTGCAGTCGGTGACCGTAAGCGGTCCGCCACGCCGGTACGATGCGGGTCCCGGGTCGGCTCCCGCCGATTCGGGTCCCACGCGAAAGCGCGCACCATCGAATGTGCAGACGGAGCCGCCGCCAGCGGCGACCGTATGGATGCGCATCATCGGCGCGCGCAGGCGCACGCCGGCGACCTCGGTGACAAACGCGCGCTCGTACTCGCCGGCGTAATGCGTCACGTCGGTCGACGTTCCGCCCATGTCGAAGCCGATGATCGTGTCGAATCCGGCGAGCCGCGACACTTCGACCGCGCCGACGATCCCTCCTGCCGGCCCGGACAGAATCGCATCCTTGCCCTGGAAGCGGTGCGCGTCCGTCAATCCACCGCTCGACTGCATGAACTGGAGCCGCGGCAGATATCGCGCGCCTGCTTCATTGGCATCGTCGCTTCCTCCTCGCCGCACTAACTGTACTGTCTCGTCGTCGGCTCCTCGCCGGCTCGCATTCATCGCGATCTCTGTCGCGGCTCCCGTTCCACCGCCACGCAACTCGTGTTCGACCTGACCGACGTAGCGCCGCAGGATAGGCGACAGATAAGCGTCGACGACGGTCGTGTCGCCACGTGAGACGAGCTTCATCAACGGGCTTACCTCGTGGCTCACCGATATCTGCGTGAAGCCGAGTTCACGCGCAAGCTCTGCCAGCAAGCGCTCGTGCTGCGGGAACCGGTAGCCATGCATGAGCACGATCGCCACCGACTCGATCCCCGCCGCGCGTGCCATCGCGAGATCTCGCCGCGCTGCTGCGACGTCGAGCGCAACGACGAGCTCGCCATGCGCGCCCATTCGCTCGTCGACTTCGATGACGCGCTCGTAAAGCAAGGTCGGGAGCTCGATCCTGCGCACGAAGAGCTTGGGCCGGTTCTGATAACCGATTCGCAGCGCGTCAGCGAAGCCGCGCGTAATCACGAGCACAGTCCGTTCGCCCTTGCGTTCGAGCAGCGCGTTGGTCGCAACGGTCGTTCCCATCTTGACCGCGTCGATCATGCCGGCGGGAATCGGCGCGCCAGGCGCGAGGCCCAGGAGCTCGCGAATGCCGAACACCGCGGCATCGGCATAACGCGCGGAATTTTCGGACAGAAGCTTATGCGTGACGAGCGATCCATCGGGCCGGCGGGCGACGATGTCGGTGAACGTGCCACCGCGGTCGATCCAGAATTGCCACATGCCGAAGTCGCCGGTTGTCCGCGGGCGCGGAAGCGCCGCCACGCGCGCATTATAGGTGGCGGATCGTCGTCGGCCGTCGCCGTTCGCCGCCCCCGTGATTCTGTGGTAAAACGCGACCAACCCGGCGCCTTCCGCGGCACCGCTTTCGACTGCCTATCAGGAGCCCCAGGATGAATCGCCTGCCTGTCATCGTCGCGACGGCCCTCCTCGCACTCGCGCTTCCCGCGTTCGCGCAAACCAAATGGGACCTGCCGACGGCCTATCCCGCCAGCAATTTCCACACGGAAAACATCCAGCAGTTCGCGACCGACGTCGACAAGGCCACGGACGGAAAGTTGAAGATTACGGTGCACTCGAACGCGTCGTTGTTCAAGGCTCCGGAGATCAAGCGCGCCGTGCAAGGAGGCCAGGCACAGGCCGGAGAAATTCTGCTCGTGAATTTCGAGAACGAGGATCCGCTTTACGGAGTCGACGGCATACCGTTCCTCGCGACCTCCTATGGCAGCGCCTTGAAGCTCTACAAGGCATCCCGGAAAACGCTCGACGAACATTTCGCGAAGCAGGGGATGAAGGTGCTCTACGCCGTGCCGTGGCCGCCGCAGGGAATCTATTCGAAGCGTACTCTGAACTCGGTGGCCGACATGAAAGGTCTCAAGTGGCGCGCCTACAGCCCCGCCACGTCGAAGATCGCCGAGTTGGTCGGCGCGCAACCCGTGACAGTGCAGGCGGCCGAGGTGTCGCAGGCGCTCGCTACCGGCGTCATCGACTCGATGATGACTTCAGGCGCGACCGGCTACGATTCGAAGACCTACGAGCACATCAAGAACTACTACGATACCCAGGCGTGGCTGCCAAAGAACGCGGTCATCGTCAACCAGAAGGCGTTCAACGCGCTCGACAAGGCGACGCAGGCGGCAGTGCTGAAGGCTGCAGCCGATGCCGAGACACGTGGCTGGAAGGTCTCCGAGGAGAAGAACGGTTGGTACCTGGCCCAGTTGAAGGACAAGGGGATGACGATCGTCGCGCCATCCGAGCAGTTGACCGCGGACTTGCGCAAGGTCGGCAATTACATGCTTGCCGAATGGCTGCGCAAGTCGGGAGATGATGGACGCAAAGTGGTCGACGCCTATCGCGGGATGTAATAGGCACAGTGCGCAAATGACGGTGCGCAGGGCGCTCGACGCGCTTTACGACGCCGCCGGCATCCTGGCGGCGTTGTTCATGGTGGGGACGCTCGCGATGGTGCTGCTCGGCGTCAGCAGCAGGCTGCTCAGGTGGTTTGTCCCGGGCACCGATGCCTATGCCGGCTATTGCATGGCAGCGGCTGGATTTCTGGCACTCGCCCACACGTTCCGCCGCGGCGAGCACATTCGTGTGACGCTGATCCTCGAGCATGTCGGCGCAAAAGCACGACGTGGACTCGAACTCTGGTCGCTCGCGGCGGGATCGCTTCTCGCTGCTCTCTTTGCGCTCTACAGCGTGCGGCTCGTGTTCGTATCGTGGGACTTCAACGACATCTCCACTGGCAACGACGCGACACCGCTGTGGATTCCGCAGCTTGCGATGGCGTTTGGCAGCCTCGTTCTCGTCATTGCGCTCGTCGATGCGCTCGTCCTCGAATGGCGCCGCGAACGCACGCATGCAATGCCGGAGGAAGCACTGCACCATGAATGATCACGCACCAGTATCGCCATGGAAGCGCTGATCACCACGCTGCTCATCGTAGTGTTGTTCGTGCTACTCGGCAGCGGCGTGTGGATCGGCCTCGCGCTCTTCGGCGTGGCGTGGTTCGGGATGGAGTTGTTCTCGTCGCGCCCTGCCGGCGATGCGATGGCAGTGACGGTCTGGGGATCGGCGTCGTCGTGGACCTTGACCGCGCTGCCGCTTTTTGTCTGGATGGGCGAGATCCTGTTCCGCACGCGACTCTCCGAAGACATGTTCCGTGGCCTCGCCCCCTGGCTCGAGCGATTGCCGGGCCGGCTGCTGCACACGAACATCATCGGCTGCACGATCTTTGCCGCCGTGTCGGGCAGCTCCGCCGCCACCTGCGCGACGATCGGCAAGATGACGCTGCCCGAGTTGAAGGCGCGCGGCTACCCGGAGGACATTACCATCGGCACGCTGGCGGGCGCCGGAACACTGGGGCTTCTCATCCCGCCGTCGATCATCATGATCGTCTATGGGGTCAGCGCAAACGTGTCGATCGCCCAGCTGTTCATTGCCGGTGTGTTCCCGGGCGTACTCCTCGCATCGCTCTTCTCGGGCTACATCATCGTTTGGGCGCTGCTGCATCCGGACGCCATCCCGGCCGCCACCGAGCGAACTACGGTGCTGCAGAAACTGCACGCGTCGCGCCATCTGCTTCCGGTCGTGCTGCTGATCGTCGCCGTGCTGGGTTCGATCTACGCCGGCGTGGCGACGGCGACGGAAGCGGCGGCATTCGGCGTCGTCGGCTCGCTCGCCATTTCCGCGGTGCAGGGCTCGCTCAATCGACGAACCTTTGCCGACAGCTTGATGGGCGCGACGAGGCTCTACTGCATGATTGCGCTGATCCTGGCAGGCGCGTCGTTTCTGACACTGGCGATGGGCTATATCGGACTGCCGCGGCACCTCGCGGAATGGATCGGCAGCCTGCACCTCTCGGCATTCGCGCTTATCGTGGCGCTCACGGTTTTCTATATCGTGCTGGGCTGCTTTCTCGACGGCATTTCGATGGTCGTGCTGACGATGGGCGTGATTCTTCCCTCGGTCGAGGCGGTCGGTATCGATCTCTTGTGGTTCGGCATCTTCATCGTGCTGGTCGTCGAGATGGCGCAGATCACTCCGCCGGTGGGTTTCAACCTTTTCGTGCTGCAGGGAATGACGAACCGGCAAATTACGTGGATCGCAAGGAATGCGCTGCCGATGTTTGCGTTGATGATCGGCGCTACGCTCGCGATCTGGTTCATTCCGTGCGCTGGTGACCTGGCTGCCGCAACAGATGAAGCTCGGGTGACACTGCGTACGTCGCAAGGAGTGCCGTCATGAAATCCCTCTCTCCCTACGCCGCGAAGATCAAGACGCCGTTTGCCGTGCTGGGCATCCGTACCGCGCATGGCGAGGTGACCGACATCGAGTACCTCCCAAGGAGCGAGCGTGCCGCCGCTCCCACGGATCCGGCAGCCAAGCGCGCGGTGAAGGAGCTCGAACAGTATTTCAACGATCCGCGCCATCGCTTCAAGCTGCCGCTCGCGCCGCGCGGCACACCCTTCCAGCGCCGCGTCTGGGATGCCATCGCCGCAATTCCCGTCGGCGAGTCTCGGACGTACGGTGAAATCGCGCGCGTCGTGCGCTCCGCGCCGCGTGCGGTGGGACAAGCATGCGGCGCAAATCCGATCGCGCTCGTCGTGCCGTGTCATCGGGTCATCGGCAGCATGGGCATGCTGGGCGGATTCATGAACGCGAGCGAAGGCGATCCGCTCGCCGTCAAACGCTGGCTGCTGAAGCACGAGGGTTACCGCTTCGGCGCATGAACGCAAGATGCCCGGCCCCGCGGCGGATTTGATCGACACGTTCTGCGACCAGGTATGGCTGCAGGATGGCCTCGCCGCCGCATCGCTTGCAAGCTATCGTCGCGATCTCACGCAATGGGCGACTTGGCTCGAGAAACGCGGACGTGCACTTCTTGCTGCGCAGCGAATGGACGTCGAGGCGTGGCTCGCCGAGCAGTTTCGCGCGAAGGCCAAAGCGACTTCCATCGCACGTCGGCTTTCCTCGCTGCGTCGATTCTATGCGCTGCAGATGCAGCAGGCGACGATCCGCTCGGATCCGACTGCGCGCGTACGCGCTCCGAAGCTGCCGCGACGGCTGCCGAAGAATCTTTCCGAAGACCAGGTAGAGACGCTGCTCGACGCCCCCAGTGTGGACACGGCGCTCGGCCTGCGCGATCGCGCAATGCTGGAAACGCTCTACGCGACCGGATTACGCGTGTCAGAGCTGACCGGCCTCAAGCTCGCACAAGTGTCGCTCGACATGGGTGTGGTACGCGTCCTCGGCAAAGGCAGCAAGGAGCGGCTCGTGCCGCTGGGCGAGGAGGCGATCGTATGGATCAAGCGGTATCTCGCCACAGCGCGCGTGGAGCTTTCGGGCAAGCGTCTTTGCGACGCGATGTTCGTCACAGCGCGCGGCGGTCCGCTGACGCGGCAGGCGTTCTGGGCGCTGTTGAAGCGCTACGCGGTGAAAGCGGGGATACCCTCGGCGTCTCTGTCGCCGCATGTGCTGCGGCACGCGTTCGCCACACATCTCCTCAATCACGGTGCTGACTTACGTGTCGTGCAACTCCTGCTTGGGCACGCCGATATCACGACAACGACGATCTATACGCACGTCGCGCGCGAACGCCTGAAGGAATTGCATGCGCGACACCATCCGCGCGGCTGAAGACACGCCTGATGTTCTCGGAGGGGGCGTTCGTTGCGCTCCGACCTTGTTGCTTTTTCGTGATATGCGCGCCCGCGGAGCGGGCAAGTTTGCGCTATTTCTTGCTGCGCTCGATGGCGACGCCAAGCTCTTTGACGCCCTTCACCGGCGCCAGCTTCGCTACGCGGACCTTGACCCAGGGAGCACCGAACTCGCCAAGCACGACATCGGCGATCGCCTGGGCGAAGCGCTCGAGGAGCTGGTGTGGATGATTCGCGGCAAATGCCTGCAAGCGCTTGACGACCGCCGAATAATCGAGCGCATCGGCGAAATCGCCGGAGCGGAAGACTTTTTCTGACGGCAGGCCAAGCTCAACGTCGACACGCACCGTTTGCGGCAGCTCCCGCTCCCAGTCATAGACGCCGATGCGCGTTTCGATGCGAAGGTCGTGAATGAAGATCGTGTCCATGCCGCTTATAATCCCCCGGCGCATTCTAACCGACGCCCTTTGCGCGCATTCATAGATGCTGCCCTCTGTCGCCTTCGTCCTCGTCGCCTATCTAATCGGTTCGGTCTCGTTCGCCGTCGTCGTCAGCAAGGTGATGAAGCTGCCCGATCCGCACGACTACGGTTCGGGCAATCCGGGCGCGACCAATGTATTACGCACCGGCAACAAGGCGGCGGCCGCACTGACGCTTGTCGGCGACGGCGCCAAAGGTTGGCTCGCCGTGTTTCTCGCGCAGCACTTCGGGACGTCGTCCGGCGTCGCCGAGTGGACGGTGCCTGCGGTTGCGTTGGCCGTATTCATCGGACATCTCTATCCCGTCTTTCACCACTTCGCCGGCGGCAAGGGCGTCGCGACGGCTGCCGGCATCATGCTCGCGCTGTCGTGGCCGGTCGGACTCGTGCTCGCCACGATCTGGCTCGTGATGGCGTTCGGATTCAAGATCAGCTCGATCGCCGCGCTGACCGCATCGCTGCTGGCGCCGATCGGCGCGTTCTACGTCTTCGGCAACTCGCTCACCGCCTGGATCTGGGTGCCGATCGCAGCACTCTTGTTCTGGCGGCACCGGGCGAACATTCGGCAGTTGCTGTCTGGCGAAGAACGAATCATCGGACGTTGACAGTCGTGGCCCCTACTGTCGCGAGATCCCAGCGGGGTCGCACCGTGAACTCGTAATCGGAAAATTGTTCCTCCCGCAGACGCAGGGCTCCGACCAACGCAATCGATAGCCATTGTGCCTACGGCAAACGGCGGCTCCGCCGCGGGTTAGCCTTCACCGCAACGGCGCGGCAGTCGCGGGCGCGCCGAGTGATTTGAGCTCCCAGCGCGGCCGCACTGAGAATGGGTAATCCCCGCGCGTTGCGTCGGCCAAACGATGCGCGCCCACAAGTGCAATCATCGCGCCATTGTCCGTGCAAAACGCGAGGTCGGGAAAGAACACTTCGCCGCCGCGCTTTGCAACCGCCTCGGTCAGTCGCGAACGGAGCTCGCGATTGGCACCAACGCCACCGGCGACCACCAAGCGGTCGCGCCCGGCGACGCCGAGCGCCGCGAGCGCCTTCGCGACGAGCACGTCGACCACAGCATGCTGGAATTCACGCGCGATGTCGGCCTTGTCGACCTCATTCAGCGTTCCGTTGCGCTCCTGCCGCCGCGCCAACACGAGCACCGCGGTCTTGAGGCCGCTGAAACTCATATCGAGATCGCCGCTGTCCAGCATCGGTCGCGGCAGCGACACTGCACCGTCGCGCCCGGACGCCGCCAATTCCGCGAGCGCGGGACCGCCCGGATAGGGAAGCCCCAGCAGCTTCGCCGTCTTGTCGAACGCTTCGCCCGCGGCGTCGTCCTGCGTGTCGCCGAGAAGCCGGTAACGTCCGACGCCTTCGACGTCGAACAACTGACTGTGCCCGCCCGAGACAAGCAGCGCGACAAACGGAAACTCCGGCTTCGGATCGGCCAGCAGCGGCGACAGCAGATGGCCTTCGAGATGATGAACACCCACCGCCGGCTTGCCGAGCGCGAATCCGAGCGCGCTCGCCACCGAGGCGCCCACCAGCAACGCGCCGGCGAGCCCCGGTCCCTGCGTGTACGCAATGCCGTCCAGATCCTGCAACGTCGCGCCGGACTCGGCGAGAACGCGCTTCGCGAGTGGCACGACGCGCTGGATGTGATCGCGCGACGCGAGCTCGGGAACCACACCGCCGAACGCTTCGTGCATCGCGACCTGAGAGTGCAGCGCATGGGCAAGCAATCCGCGCTCGGTGTCGTAGACGGCGAGGCCGGTTTCGTCGCAGGACGTTTCGATGCCGAGGACAAGCATCGAGCGGATTATACGAGGCGGTATTGCGGGTGGGGTTGCGGTGCCAAGAGCTCGCTGTTATAATGTTTAGTTAGCGCAAGGCTTTGTAACCAAAAGGATTCTGTTTCATGCCCAGCGTTCGTGTCCGCGACAACGAGCCCTTCGAAGTGGCGCTTCGCCGCTTCAAGCGCACCATCGAGAAGACCGGCCTCCTGACCGAGCTCCGTGCGCGCGAGTTCTATGAAAAGCCGACCGCCGAACGCAAGCGCAAGCTCGCCGCGGCAGTGAAGCGCCATTACAAGCGGCTACGCAGCCAGCAGCTGCCGCCCAAGCTCTACTGATCATATTCGACCGTATTTCTGCGACAAGGGGCGAAGCGATTCGCCCTTTTTGTTTCCGGAGCCGCCGATGACACTGAAAGCCCGCATTACCGAGGACATGAAAACCGCGATGCGCGCGAGGGACACCGCGCGCCTGTCGACCATCCGGATGCTGCTGGCGGCCATCAAGCAGCGCGAAGTCGATGAACGGATCGAGCTCGCCGATGGTGACGTCCTCTCGGTGATCGAAAAAATGCTGAAGCAGCGCAAGGACTCGATCGCGCAGTTCGAAGCGGGCCATCGCGAAGACCTTGCGGCAATCGAGCGCGCAGAAGTCGCGGTGCTTACCGAGTACATGCCGGCGCAGCTGACCAACGACGAAATTGACGCCGAGATCGGCGCGGCGATCACCACCGTCCAAGGCACTGGCGCGAGCGGGATGGCCGCAATGGGCAAGGTGATGGCGATCGTGAAGCCGAAGCTCGCCGGCCGTGCCGACATGAGCGCCGTTTCGGCTAGAGTCAAGGCGCAGCTAGGGAAATGACGGCGCCCCGCGGTGACCGGAGGTCACCCAAGAGGCGACGGGCTCCATCTTTTTGCTCCCCCGGGAGGCGCCGGGCTCCATCTTTTTGCCGCCGCCCTTCCGCCGCGCGCACGGTTGCCTATAATTGAGATGTTCCCTGCCGTGTGAGACGTCCGGCCGGCTCGCTCCGCGGGTCGACCGCGAGGTTCTGCCTTTCTGGACACAGCGTTAAATCGATGATTCCTAACGATTTCATACAAACGCTGCTGTCCCGCGTCGACGTCGTCGATGTCATCGATCGCTATGTTCCCCTCAAGAAAGCGGGCGCCAACTACGTCGCCTGCTGCCCCTTCCACGGCGAGAAGACGCCCTCTTTCACCGTCAGCCAGTCGAAACAGTTCTATCACTGCTTCGGCTGCGGTGCGCACGGCACCGCGGTGGGATTCCTGATGGAATACGGCGGCAAGACATTTCCTGAAGCCGTCGAGGAGTTGGCGCGCGACGCGGGACTCGAGGTCCCGCGCGTGGAAAACCGGCCGGGCGAAACCGAGCGGCGCGAACAGGCGCAGGATCTCGCGTCCCTCCTCCTGACCGCGGCGAAGTTCTATCGCGCCCAGCTGAAGGAAGCGCCGCACGCGATCGACTACCTCAAGGGGCGCGGGCTGACGGGCGAGATCGCCGCGCGTTTCGGTGTCGGTTATGCGCCGGATGCATGGCAGCCGCTCGCGGCCGCATTCGACAATTACGAAGCCCGCGAGCTCGAAACCGCCGGCCTCGTCATCGCCGGCGATGGCGGCAAGCGCTACGACCGCTTCCGCGACCGGATCATGTTCCCGATTCATGACAGCCGCGGCCAGGTGATCGGTTTCGGCGGACGCGTACTGGGCGAGGGCGAGCCGAAATACCTCAACTCGCCGGAGACCCCCGTATTCTCCAAGGGCCGCGAGCTCTACGGGCTCTATCTTGCGCGTAGCGCGATCCGCGAAGCCGCCCGTGTGGTCGTCGTCGAAGGGTATATGGACGTCGTCGCACTCGCGCAGCACGGCATTGACTACGCAGTCGCCACGCTCGGCACCGCGACGACACCGGTGCATTCGCAAAAGCTCTTTCGGCAGACCGACAACGTCGTGTTCTGCTTCGACGGCGACGCCGCGGGGCGCAAAGCCGGATGGCGAGCGCTCGAAAACACGCTTCCGGCGCTGGCCGACGGCAAGAACGCGTCGTTCCTGTTCCTCCCGGACGGCGAGGATCCCGACGACTATGTGCGAAAGCGAGGCAAATCCGCGTTCGAGGCGCTCTTCGATCGCGCGACACCGCTGTCCGAATTCCTTTTGACGGAGCTTTCGGCGGAGCATCCGCCCACCTCAGCCGAGGGCCGAGCCGCGCTCGTCAACGCCGCCCGGCCCTATCTCGCCCAACTGACGGCGCCGATCCTTTCGGCGCTGCTTCGGCGCCGCCTGACGGAACTCACGGGGTTGCCCGAAACCGAGTTGCGCGATCTCCTGCAGCTCGATGATCTGCGTGCCCGTGCGTCGGCGCCGTCTACCGATCGATCGTCGCGACCAGCCACTTCGCGTGGACCTGCCCATCGGCAGGCCCCATCGCTGGTGCGCGAACTCATCCAGGGATTGCTGCTCCAACCCGAGTTGGCGCGCTCGGAAATTGTTCCCGAGCCTGACGACGGTTCCGCCGAGGGTGCCGCCCTTACCGCATTGGCGCGATTTTGCGCTGCCGGTGAGTACCCACTCACCACCGCCGGCGTTATCCAGCATTTTGCGGGCACGCCGTTCGAGCCGGTCCTGACCGAGGCGCTCGTCGGCGCCGAAGACCGGGGCATTTCCCCGGAGCAAGCGGCCGAACATCTGAAGGCGGGGGTTCGGCGTTATTGGCAACAGGCGAAGCGCGCCGGGCGACCCGTTTCAGCCGCCGCGGGTGCCGAAGCCGCCGAGCTGGCCACACCGGAGGAAACCGAGCGATTGCGGCAACTCGAGATCGTTCGTCATGGCGCGTCGGGCAGCCCGCCGGTGGCACAGGGGAACCGGTCGTGAGACCGCGCGAACGCCCGCAAATGGGAAATGTGGCCGACACGGCAGGCACGGGCGGTTTCCCATGTTAAAATTTGCGGTTTGCCCGTTTGCCCCGATATAGGGGCCAGAAGCACCCGATTTCCAGGATGATCATGGCCAAAAAGCCCGCAAAGTCCGCTCGCAAGTCGAACGCCAAGGCGAAGTCCCGCAAACCGGTCCGCAAGTCGGCCCGTGCTGCGGCGCGCAAACGCGCCAAGCCGGTCCGAAAGAAGAGCGCGCCGAAGAAGATCAGTCGCCCCAAGGCTAAGAAGCGGGTCCTGCGTCCGAAGGCGAAATCGACACGGCCCGCGGCCAAGAAAAAGGTCGTCGCCAAGAAACCGGCGCCAAAATCCAAGGCCGCGAAGGCGCTTCCCAAGTCGAAAGCGCGTCCGACCGGGAAGCCGGCGCCCGCCGCCGCGAAGCCGGCAGCCAAGCCCGTCGCCAAGCCGGTGCCGGCAGTTCCAGGAAAGAAGGGCGCTGCCGTCGCAGCGCCCGCGCCGGGCCGCAAGCCTACTGCGGGCGAAATCGCCGCAAAGATCGCCGGCAAGCGGGCGGAAGACGCCAGTCGCAAAGGCAAGAACGGTCGGCATGCCGAGATCGCGCCGCGCGTTCTCACGCCCGCCGACGTCGAGGCACGCAAGCGCCGTCTGAAGAGCCTGATCGTGCTCGGCAAGGACCGCGGGTTCCTTACGTTCGCCGAAATCAACGACCATCTGCCCGACGACGTTCTCGACGCCGAGCAGATCGAAGGCATCATCAGCATGATCGGCGACATGGGGATTCAGGTCTACGACGTGGCCCCCGACGCCGAAACGCTGCTCTTGTCCGACGCTGCGCCCACGGCACCCGCCGAAGACGTCGAGGAGGCCGCCGAAGCCGCCGTTTCGACGCTCGATTCCGAATTCGGCCGCACCACCGACCCGGTGCGCATGTACATGCGTGAAATGGGCTCGGTCGAGCTTCTGACCCGCGAAGGCGAGATCGCGATTGCCAAGCGGATCGAGGAAGGGCTGAAGCACATGATCATGGCGATCTCGGCCTGCCCGATGACGGTCGCGCAGATCCTCGAGCTCGCGGGCCGGATCGAGAAGGACGAGTTGAAGATCGACGATCTCGTCGACGGTCTGATGGATTTCAACGAGGAGCTCGACGCGCTCGAAGACGCCGACGACGAAATCGAGGAGGAAGAGGACGAAGGCGACGCCGGCGCGATCGCCGCGGAGAACCTCGAGCGCCTGAAAGTCGCCGCGCTGGCGCGCTTCGCGACGATTCGCCGCCTCTTCGCGCGGATGCTGGTCGTGCTGACGAAGGATGGCCACAAGGCGCCGAAATACTTCGAGCTGCAAAAGAAGATCTCGATCGAGCTGATGCAGATCCGCTTCGCCGCGCGCCAGGTCGAGCGCCTGTGCGACTCGGTGCGCAGCGAGGTCGACAACATCCGCCAGATCGAGCGCAAGATCCAGGATCTCGTCGTCAACAAGGGCGGCATGCCGCGCCCCGAGTTCATCAAGAAGTTCCCGGACAACGAAACGTCGCTTCGCTGGATCGATCGCGAGGTTGCCGCGCATCACGGCTACAGCGAGCAGCTCGCCAAGTACCGGCAGGCGATCGTCGAACAGCAACAGCGGATTCTTAACCTTCAGTCGCGCGTGATGATCCCCTTGAAGGACCTGAAGGAGATCAACAAGCAGATGTCGCAGGGCGAGGCGAAGGCGCGGAAAGCGAAGCGTGAAATGACCGAGGCGAACCTGCGCCTCGTGATCTCGATCGCCAAGAAATACACCAACCGCGGGCTGCAGTTCCTCGACCTGATCCAGGAAGGCAACATCGGTCTCATGAAGGCGGTCGACAAGTTCGAATATCGCCGCGGCTACAAGTTCTCGACCTATGCCACGTGGTGGATCCGGCAGGCGATCACGCGCTCGATCGCCGACCAGGCGCGCACCATTCGCATCCCGGTGCACATGATCGAGACGATCAACAAGATGAACCGCATCTCGCGGCAGATCCTGCAGGAAACCGGGCAGGAGCCCGAGCCGGCGCTGCTCGCGGAAAAAATGGAGATGCCGGAAGAGAAGATCCGCAAGATCCTGAAGATCAGCAAGGAGCCGATCTCGATGGAGACGCCGATCGGCGACGACGACGACAGCCATCTCGGCGACTTCATCGAGGATTTGTCGACGGTCTCGCCGTCCGATGCCGCGGTCAACGCGAGCCTGCGCGATGTCTGCAAGGACATCCTGGACACGCTGACCCCGCGCGAGGCGAAGGTGCTGCGGATGCGCTTCGGCATCGAGATGAACACCGACCACACGCTGGAGGAAGTCGGCAAGCAGTTCGACGTCACGCGCGAGCGGATCCGCCAGATCGAGGCGAAGGCGCTGCGCAAGCTGCGGCACCCGTCGCGCTCGGAGAAACTGCGGAGTTTTCTCGAAGGCGAATAATTACGCGCAAGTCACGCTGCAAATGAAAACGCCCCGGCAACCCCGGGGCGTTTTCTTTGGACGCCGCTACACCGCTGCCTGGCGACGCGCCTAAGCCCTGCGCCATCGATATCGGCCGGCGTGCTGGGCACGATCGATTTGTTCCCCTCCCAGGCGCTGCTCGCGCTGCTGATCCTACCCGTCGGATTTTCTTACAATTCTTGTAGGATACCCTTTGTCCTACAAGTTTGTGCCCGTATACCATTGAATCATATGCGAAATTATCGGTTCAGCCTGACCGGAACGGAAGTTGCTCTGAACCTCGTCGGAGACGTTAATTCCTTTCGCAAGTTCAGGGGGCACAAACATGAAAATCCCGACGCTGCTGCAGCGTGCACTCGTTGCCGGTGCGCTGGCGACCTCGCTTGGTCTTGCCACGCCGGTTCAGGCGGGCGTACTGATCGGCACCGGCTACGCCATACGGCTCGCAGAGTTTCGGCCTCAGCATCGGAGGGTCCCCCGGGGCGGGTGGATTCGTCGGAACGTTTGACGGTGACCCGATTCAGTTCTGGTGCGCCGAGCTCACGCAGAACTTCGCTTCAACCACAGCTATGACTACACGCCCTCGATCCCGAACGATGCGACCTACACGATGTTGGGGCAGCTTTTCCACGAGGCCTATGGCTCCGCCTTGAGCGATACGACGCACTCCGCTGCGTTTCAGCTCGCGATCTGGGAAATCATCTACGACGGAGACCTCGATCTCGGTGTTGGTGCGATTCAGGGTGACGAACGCCCAACGGTCACGCCGCGACGGTGACGCTTGCCCAAATGTGGCTGAACAATCTCCTCAACTACACCGACAACTACGACGTCGTGCTCCTGCACAACGAGACCGGCAGGATTTCATCACCGGACTCTCGCCGCGCGATACGCCGGAGCCCGCGTCAACAGCTCTCGTCGGCGCGGGTTTGCTGGCAATGATCGTCGGCTGGCGGCGTCGCCCGCGGAAGGCGCCGCTCGCTTCTTGAGGCGAAGCGCCGGTCAGTTGACGGCGAAGCAGTAAAGCAGTCCGGCCCCGCCGGTGCTTTTCAGCGCATCGTCGCTGCAGCCGCGGGTCGGATGCGACGAATTCCATGACAACGCCGGCGGGCTCGTGTCGAGTCCTGCACGGTTGTGATGGCCGACAATCGCCGAGCCATCTCCGCTCTTCGTCCAGTTGCCGCAGGTCTTGTCCTCGGCGCCCGCGAACGCAGTTCCATCGGGCTGCGAGCCCGTCAGGATGTCATGCTTGTTCGGGGGTGTTTTGCTGTCGGTGACCTCGTCACCCTTTTCGGTCAGCGCCGTCTGCTTGTTGAGATTGTTGGTGCCGTGAAGCTCGGCGACATCCTTGGCGACGACGACACCCTTCGCGTTCTGCCAAGGACCCTTTCCGATTCGATCCTTTGCGTTGACGGCGGGTGAGCTGCCGGACGCCTGGGTGCTGAGATACGCATGCCAGGTCTTGGCCCCCGCGCCTGCCGCCGCGGCAAGCGTCTGGCAATGCTTGTCGGCGCCTGCGAGCCCGCCGAAATCGGCGCCCTTGCCTGATCCCACGCTGGTGATGAAAAACGTCATCGACGACGTTTGCGCATGCGCGGCACCGACGGTTCCGATAGCCAGAAGCGCCAGCGCGGCGCCAATCCCGATTTGCAACGTTCCTCTCATGGCAATTCTCCTTGTTGGCATGTTGTCCGTACCGTGCGCAAAGGGAGGATGCGTGCACCCGGTCCGCAATGCGGCTTCCATTATTCCATGAACCGCAAACGACGCGCGCTCAGGTCATGTCGAGGACCATCGTCACCTGTTCCCGCTCGTCGGGATCATCGTGCGCGACGAACCCGAGCGCTTCGCAGAATTTCCGCATGTTGGCGTTGGCGCGCAGCACGGTTCCTTCGAGCCGCGACAGGCCGCGCCGCTTCGCGCAATCGATCAGGCGCTGCATCAGGAGCCGGCCAACGCCGCGTCCCTGCCATGCATCGGCGACGACGATCGCAAACTCGGCGCTCTCGCCGTCCGGATTGGTCGTGTACCGCGCGAGCCCGACAAATGCCGCGTCGGCCTTCGCCCCGGCGCCATCGTCGATCGCCACGAGCGCCATCTCCCGGTCGTAGTCGACCTGCGTGAAGCGCGCGAGCATCGCCGGCGTCAATTCGTGCAGACGGTAGAAGAAGCGGAAGTAGCGGGTCTCTTCGGAGAGTCCGTTCACGAAGGCGCGCTCCAGTTCGGCGTCTTCGGGCCGGATCGGCCGGACGTGCAGCGTGGTCCCGTCGCGCAACGTTGCATCGCCGACCAATTCGATCGGGTACGGGTGAATCGCCATATGGCGGTAGCCCAACGCGACAAAGCGCCGCCGCAGATCGATGGCCACGTGCGCGCCGGCGATCACCGTCCCCTCGTCGCCAACTCGAACCGGGTCGAGCGTCAGCGTGCGTACCCACGGCAACGCACAGACGAGGCTTGACACCTGCAGCAGGACTCGCACCAGCGGCCCGAAAGACGGGGCCAGGTCGCGCCCCGCTCGCAGTGCCTTCGCGGCACGTGTGCCACCGATCGCGTCGAGCACGAGGCGTTCGTTCAGTGGCGGCAACAGGACGACGCGTTCACTGTCGGCAATCGCACCGCTGTTGCCGAACGTGATCACCGGCCCGAAAGCAGCGTCCGTATGAACTCCGATCGCGACATCGTGCGTTTCTGCGAGCCTTACTTCCTTGCGCACGATCACACCGGCATGAATATCCTCGCGGCGGAAGGCTCGCCGCACGCCGTCTTGCAGTTCGCCGTACGCGCGCGTGAGCATTCGTCCGTCGCGCAGATTGGTACGCGCGAGCGGCAGCGGCGACTTTGCAGGAAGGCCCGGCGCATCGAGCTTCAGCGTCACCGGATAGCCGAGCTTGCGCGCCGCCGCGAGTGCCTCCTTCAGCGTGTCGGCGGCATCCGCGCGCGTGACGGGCAGATCGAACACTCTCAGCAACTGTTGCGTCTGCAAATCGGTAAGCAGCGTCCGGTTCGCGCTCGCCGCGGCAGCGCGAATCCTTTCCGCCGTGGCCATGTCGAGTGGCCGCGGCTCCGGTTGCGACGGCGGCACTTCGAGCAGCCACGCCTGGTTGCGACGGTAGGCGGCAAGAAAAGAGAACGCCTCGACCGCATTCTCGGGCGTGTAGAAGTCCGGGACGCCGCCCGCATGCAGCGCGTCGCGGACGTTCGGCCGTTCGATCGCGCCCAGCCACGCTGCCAGCACTGGTTTCGACGCGCCGAGCGCCGCGACAGCGACTGCACGCGCCGCCTCCGTAGCACTCGACAGTGGCCGGTCGACGTGCAGCGCGAGCACGGCGTCGACATTGGGGTCATGCAATGTCGTCGCCACCGCCGCCGCAAGGAGCGCGGGCGACGCGTCGCTGCGCACGTTGACGGGATTCGACGGTGACATATGAGCGGGCAATATTCTCGCCAGCGCGGACTCCGTTTCCGGAGCGAGCACGGCCAATGGAACACCGCAATCGGCAGCCGTGTCGGCGGCCATCGTGCCCGGGCCGCGCCCATTGGTGACGATGGCAAGCCGGTCGCCGCGCGGAATCCTGCCCATCGCGAGAATCCGCGCGGCAGCAAAAAGCTGCGTGTAGGTGATCGCGCGCACCGTTCCGGCGCGCTTCATCGCCGCGTCGAACACTGCATCGGGCGATGGCGCATCGAGTCCGACCGCATCCCGCTCCCTCGATCGGCCGCCTCGCAATACAACCACCGGCTTGGTCCTCGCGGCGGCCCGCAGCGCGGACATGAACCGGCGCGCATCGCGCACCGACTCGACGTACAGCAGGATGCCGTCGGTCAGCAGGATCGTGGACGAGCGCATCGAGCACGTCGCCGAATCCGACGTCGTACGCGGCTCCCAACGCAAGAACGGTCGAAAAGCCGATGCCCAATGGCGTGGCGAAACTGAGCATCGCCGTGCAGACCGCTCCCGATTGAGCGATGAGCGCAAGCCGCCCCGGACGCGCAGCAACCGTTCCAATCGTCGCATTGAGCCCGATGTCGGTGCGGATCACACCGAACGCGTGCGGTCCGAGGACCCGAATTCTTCGCTTGCGCGCCGTCGCCGTGACAGCGCGCAGAAAGCGATGGGCTTCGCTTTCGTCGACAGGCGGCGACGAGTGGAGGACCGCGGCCTTGACGCCCGCATGCGCGCCATCGTCGAGGACGGAGGTGACGGCCGCACAGGGCGCTGCGATCAGCGCAAGCTCGACGGGCTTGCCGATGTCGCGGAGCGAGGCGAAGCACCGTTGGCCGAGTACGCGCTTGCGCCTCGGGTTGACGAAGTAGAGCTCGCCCGCAAAGCCGCCCGCGAGCAGATTCTCGATCAGCACGCGACCCACCGATCCCGCGCGGTTCGTCGCGCCCACCACGGCGACCGAGGCCGGCACGAGCAGCGGACGGAGATAGTGCTGCAGCGTCGTCATGGGGCGGGGCAGCGTCGGATGCGGGATAGCGGTACGCGGACCGCGATCTGCGTTGCCTCCACGGTCGGCGCTCGCGTGCCGGCCCTGCATCGCGCGAGCACCGGCACCGTGTCTTTGCGGTCCATTCTAGCGCGGAACAACGCAAATGCGCGCAATTGGCGCAGCGAAACGCTTCGGTCGCGACGGCGTCGGATATACTTTTCCGTTCGTGATCGCGAGCCGGGGCCCGTAGCTCAGATGGTTAGAGCAGAGGACTCATAATCCTTTGGATCGCTGGTTCGAATCCAGCCGGGCCCACCCAGCTTTTCAAAGGATTGGTACGACGTTACTGCGTTAACGGTTCCTCTGGCTCAGCCCCGCTGGCAGCGCTTCGCGCCGGCCGTGGGTCGCCGGTTAGCTTGGTTCGTTAGGCGCTCTCCAAGTGAGGCTTCGAATTATCGAGTGAAAGCGAATGGTGGCGCTAATCGCTAGCCCCGGATAGCACAAGAACGGTAACATCGCATCGAACGAGGCCAGGGCGTTGCGAACTCTTGTCGCGCGCCGGCCAACAACATCGCTCTGTGAAATGGGAGGCTTGGCGACATGTGGAGAAACGGGCGCTTCCATGTTGCGAGAGTGCTGGCGATCCTGATTGGGCTGCTGTGCACAGCCGCGCATTCTGCGCCGTTGGCCTACATCCCCAATTACAACTCCAACACGGTGACGGTCATCGACACAGCAACCAATTTGGCAGTGGCGACCATCCCGGTGGCCGCAGGCCCTTACGGGGTTGCGATCCATCCCGATGGCAGCCGGGTTTACATCACGAACTACAACGTGGACCTGTTGTCCGTTATCGATGCAAAGACCAACAGCGTTTTGGCGACCATCTCTGTTGGAGTACATCCAACCGGAGTGGCAGTGAATCCTGGCGGAACGAGGGTTTATGTAACGAACAGCCTGAGTAACTCGGTTAGCGTCATCGACACACTGACCAACAGCACGGTCTCGACGATCGCGGTCGGATCGACTGTAATCGCGATAGCCGTTAACAACACCGGAACGATGGCCTACGTGTCTAGCGGCTCGGCGATGGCGGTTTCGGTAATCGACACCTCTTCGAACAGTGTCGTTTCATCGATACCCGTTGCGGGGCCACCGCAAGGGGTTGCCACCAGTCCCGACGGCAAGAAGGTCTATGTCGCGATCGGGACCAACAACACCCTTGCGGTAATCGACACCGCAAGCAACACGGTTGCCACCACGGTTCCCACCGGCGGTTTGACGCCGATCGGCGTCGCGGTGAATCCGTCCGGCACACGTGTCTACGTCGCCAACGGGAATTCCCAAGACATCGCAGCGATCGACGCAACTGCAGCCACGCTCATCGGCAACATTCCCGTCGGCCCGGGTACTCCATGGGGCATCGACACGAACGCATCGGGGAGCTTGCTGTATGTCTCGCGCATCGGGCTCAATGACGTGGCCGTCGTCAATCTTGCAAGCAATAGCGTCCTTGCTCAAGTCCCTGTGGGGGACACGCCGTTTGCCTGGGGAAAGTTCGTCGGGCCCTCCCCGGCGGCGCCAACACTCATCGTGCCAACGATTGCATGGCCGAACCTTGCAATCCTTGCATTTCTGATCGTGTTGATGTCGGTCGGCTGGCTTTGCCGCGGACGGGTAGGTAACGACTAATAGTTCGTTGATTTTGTGGTTTGCGACACGTTGAGATCCGAAAGCTGCTCAAGAATTAGGCAAAAGGACGTTGCACCCGACAAAGCTCTGCTGTGGCCGTTGTGCGCGCATGCAATTACGATCTTCGGATCACTTGCTGACACGGTCGATAGAGTTGGCGGCGTAGGTGTTGCGCGACTTTGCTCGGCTTCGTACGGCTCGTTCTAGGCTGCGTGCGCCTGCTCCTGAAACTTGGCGTGTGTTGCAAGAGCTTGATTCAGAATATCCCGTTCGTTGAGGTCGATTCTCATAATCCTTTGGTCGCTGGTTCGAATCCAGCCGGGCCCACCCAACGCCTGCTGCCGTCACGTGGATTGCAGCAACGCCACGCTGCCCTGACCGCCATCCGTGCAGATGCTGACGATGCACCGCTGCCCCGGCGGCCGCTGCGCAATTTCCTTCACCGCCTGACTCAGTATCCGCGCGCCGGTTGCGCCGAACGGATGTCCCAGCGCAACGCTGCCGCCGTTCGGATTGATGCGTTCGCGCGGGAAAGCTCCCAAGCTGGCGTCGACCCCCGCCTTGCCGCGCACGAACCCCGGATCTTCGAGCGCCTTGATGTGGAAGAGCACTTGCGCTGCGAATGCCTCATGGATTTCCCACATATCGATGTCACAATAGGCAAGGCCGTTGCGCGCAAGCAGCCTCGGTATCGCGAAGGCGGGCGCCATCAGCAAACCTTCTGTCCGAAAGTCGACTGCGGCAATCTCCCAGTCGATCAGCTTCGCGGCGATGGAATTCGCCGGCAATTTCGCAAGTCCGGCCCGGGACGCGACCCAAACGCTCGCGGCGCCATCGGTCAGCGGCGACGAGTTGCCGGCGGTCAGCGTGCCCCGGCCACTTGTTCGATCGAACGACGGCGCGAGCGACGACAGCTTCTCCAGCGACGTGTCCTTGCGGGGAAGCGTGTCCCGATCCACCCCTCCAAACGGAATGACCAGATCATCGAAGAATCCGCGCCCCCACGCAGCCACTGCGCGCTGGTGACTCTCGAGCGCGATCCGATCCTGCTCCTCGCGCCCGACGCCCCACTCCTTCGCCGTGATCTCCGTATGCTCACCCATGCTCATCCCCGTCGTGCGGTTGGTAATGGACGGGATGTAGAGCTTGATATCGGCAACCTGCAGATCCGTGAGGCGTTCAATCTTCTGGCCGAGCGATCGCGCTTGCTGGAACCGGCGGATCCAATCGGAAAGGCGCTGCCCCAGACCGAGCTGGATCCGGCTCATGCTTTCCACCCCGCCGATCAGCGCCAGATTGCGTTGAACGCCATCGATCATTCCGGCAGCCTCGATCGCGCCGATCATGCTGGTTGCGCAAGCCATGACGGTCGAGAACGCAGGGACGGTCGGTGGCACGCCGGCGTCCATCAATACTTCGCGTGCGATGTTGCTCCACGTGAGATTGGGGACCACGGTTCCCCACACCGCAAAGTCCGGCGTTGCGCCATCCAGCCGGCGGACCATTTCCTGTACGACAGGAACGGAAAGCGCAATCGCGTCAAATTTGGCGAGCGGTCCGTCGACCTTGGCGAACGGTGTCCGAATACCCGCCGCAAGCCAGACTTCCGGTCGGTTTCCGAGGGAGGATTTCATCGCGAGAATCCTGCGGAGCGATCTGTTATCTTATTCTACGATAGGTCCGTCACGTCGCGTCTCCGTGCGTTCACGGGGAGACGGGCATGGAATAAAATCGAATCCGCAAAATCCAATGGCTGACGATCAACCGGTCGGGGTCATGTCCCGACGCCATCAGATGTTTCCGGTGCTGACGGACGCCGAGATCGAGCGCATCCGCCGCTTTGGCACGCCGCGACGCTACGCCCATGGCGAGCTTCTCATCACGGCCGGTAAGCCCGGGCCGGGCATGTTCGTCGTGCTGAAAGGCCGAGTCACGCTTAGCCAGCGCGACGGCTTGGGTCACGTCGTGCCGCTTGTCACCCATGGGCACGGGCAGTTTCTCGGCGAGGTCGCAACATTGTCGGGCGGCTCCGCGCTTGTGGATGCGCACGCGCATGACGACGTCGAGACGCTGCTGGTGCCACCCGAGAAGCTGCGCGCGCTGATCGTCGCCGAGGCGGACCTTGGTGAACGGATCGTGCGCGCTCTGATCCTGCGACGCGTGGGACTGATCGAGTCCGGGTCGAGCGGTCCGGTATTGATCGGCGGTTCGCAATCGGCGGACGTGCTGCGGTTGGAGAACTTCCTCAGGAGAAACGGTCACCCTTACCACGTCCTCGACGCGCAGGATGAAGGCGCGGCGGAGCTAGTGGCGCAATACGGCGCATCGCTCGCCGATGTGCTGGCGGTCTGCCCCAACGGTTCCGTGCTCTTCAACCCGTCCGAAGACGCGCTGGCGCGTTGCCTTGGCATGATCGACACGTCGGAGCATCGGGAGCTCTTCGACGTCGCTGTCGTGGGCGCCGGCCCCGCAGGATTGGCGACAGCCGTTTACGCAGCGTCGGAAGGATTGCATGTTGTCGTGCTCGACTGCCGATCGTATGGCGGCCAGGCAGGGGCGAGCTCGCGGATCGAGAACTATCTGGGCTTTCCGACTGGCATTTCGGGACCGGCGCTTGCCGGCCGCGCCTTCGTGCAGGCGCAGAAATTCGGCGCCGAGATCATGATTCCGGCGCAGGCAGCGGCGCTCGAATGCGCGCGCAGTCGGCCCGATGACGAATTGGACCTTAAGTTACGCGATGGGCGCACGCTTCGGGCCCGCACGGTCGTCGTCGCCAGTGGCGCGCAGTATCGGCGGCCGGACGTGCCGCGCTTGGGCGAATTCGAGGGTCGTGGCGTCTGGTATTGGGCCTCCGCGCTCGAGGCCAAAATGTGTGCGGGCAGCGAGGTGATCCTCGTCGGCGGCGGTAATTCGGCCGGGCAGGCTGCGGTATTCCTCGCGCAGCATGCCGCCAAAGTCCATATGCTCGTACGTGGAAGCGGCCTTGCCGCCAGCATGTCGCGCTATCTGATCGATCGCATCGAAGCGACACCCAACATCGAACTTCATTCACATTCCGAGCTCACACAGTTTCACGGTGATCCGGCGGAAGGACTTGCCGCGGTCTCCTGGCGAAACAGTCGAACGGGCGCCGAAGGCAGGCACCCGATTCGCAACGTGTTCCTGTTCGTGGGGGCCGATCCCGAGACACGGTGGCTTGCAGGTTGCGGCATGAAGTTCGACGATAACGGTTTCATTCTCACCGGCGACGCGGCAATTCCGGCCGACGGCACGAAGCCCGATACGCTGGAGTCGAGCATTCCAGGCGTGTTCGCGGTCGGCGACGTGCGCGCGGGTTCGGTCAAGCGTGTCGGCGGTGCTATCGGCGAAGGAGCCACGGTGGTCGCGCAGATTCATCGTTATCTTGCGCGCCGTCGTGAAAGCGGCGCTCCCGGCGTAGCTCCTCCGGGACCGCACCGCATGACAACAGCTTGAGAAGCGCGGCAGTTGCAACCGTCAAATCGGATCGATCATGTTCGAGCTCACCGTTCCCGTAAGTCCGGCCGATCACGCCATCGGTCCCGCGCACGCAACCATCGTCGTCGTCGAGTACGGCGATTTCGAGTGCCCGAATTGCAAGCAAGCCGCTCCGGCGGTCAAGCTCCTGCTCCATCATTTCGCCGGCCGTGTCCGGTTCGTGTTCCGTCATTTCCCGCTGGAGGAAGTCCACCCGCACGCGCTGCGCGCGGCGGAGGCGGCGGAATGCGCGGGCGAGCAGGACAAGTTCTGGCCGATGCACGACATGCTGTTCGAGCACCAGTCTCATCTCGAAATGCCGGAGCTTCGCGGCTATGCGACGCAGCTGCAGCTGGACCTCGCTGCCTACGATCGGGGGATGAATGACGGCGTCCACCTGCCACGGGTTCGAGATCACATCAAGAGCGGGCGCGAGAGCGGCGCTCGGTCGACGCCGACCTTTTTCGTCGACGGGCGGATCTGCGATGTGTCCTACGATCTCAAAGCTCTGTTCGTTGCCGTCGAGGCGGCGCTGCGGAAGTAGCCGCACGAATCAGGATTCGCCATGCCTCGGCAGTGCAGCCACCTCGATCTCGTCAAGACCGATGTCCGCAACTCCGACGGGTGCGAGGAATGCCTCGCGATGGGCGACACATGGGTGCACCTTCGCCTGTGCCGGACCTGCGGGCACGTCGGATGCTGCGACGACTCGAAGAACAAGCACGCGACCAAGCATTTTCACAAGACGCGGCATCCGATCGTCACCTCGCTCGAGCCAGGCGAAGACTGGAGCTGGTGCTACATCGACGACCTCGCGATGGAGCTTGAGTGACTGCCAGCGCGGCGCCGTCAACCGGCGACGCGGCCGCTTCGCCCTGGGGTCCTCTGCGGAACAGGCTTTTCCGCGGACTCTGGATCGCGACGATCGTCTCGAACGTCGGAACGTGGATGCAGGATGTGGGCGCGGGCTGGCTCATGACCTCGCTCTCGTCGTCGCCGTCGTTGGTCGCGCTGGTCGAGGCTGCCGACAGCATCCCGGTCATGCTGCTCGCGCTCCCGGCCGGGGCGATTGCCGACATCGTCGATCGCCGGCGCCTGCTGATCGTCGTCCAGGTCTACCTGCTGATCGTCGCGGGTCTTCTGGGGGTCCTTACGCTCTTCGACCTGACGACCGCGTGGGTCCTCCTCGGCTTCACGTTCGCGCTCGGCGTCGGCGCGGCCGTGGTGATGCCGGCATGGTCAGCAATCGTTCCCGATCTCGTGCCGCCGGCCGAGTTGCCTGCAGCTATCGCACTCAACAGCATCGCGATCAACGTGTCGCGCGCCATCGGCCCCGCGGCTGCCGGTGCGCTGGTCGCGGCGGTCGGACCCTGGCTCGTGTTCGTGCTGAACGCCCTTTCCTATATCGGGATCCTCACGGTGCTGCTGCGCTGGCGGCGGGAGCATCACAAGAGCTCGTTGCCCGCCGAGCGCTTCGCGAGCGCGATGCGCGTTGGCGTGCGCTTCGTCTTGCATACGCGCGCGCTGCAGATCGTGCTGATCCGGGGAAGCGCATTTTTCGTATTCGCGAGCGCAACGTGGTCGCTCTTTCCTCTCATCGTGCGGCGCGAGTTGCAGCGCGGCCCCGAGATCTACGGTCTGCTGCTTACCTGTATCGGGATCGGCGCGGTCGCTGGCGCGATGCTGCTGCCCCGGGTGCGGGCGAAACTCTCGCGCGACGTGGTGGTCGCGGGTGCGAGTCTCCTTTACGCGGGCGCGGCGCTCGCGCTCGCGTACGTGCAGAACCTGGGGCTCCTGGCGGTCGCGATGCTGGCGACCGGTGCCGCCTGGATCGCGATCCTGTCCGCGCTGCAGGTGTCGGCGCAGCTCACGCTGCCGCCGTGGGTGCGGGCGCGCGGACTCGCGGCGTTTGTCGTGATCTTCATGGGCGGCATGGCGCTCGGCAGTATCCTTTGGGGTCAGGTCGCCACGAGTATCGGCATTCCTTCCGCGCTGACGATCGCTGCCGTTGGGATGGCGGTCGCTGTAGCCTTGACCTGGCGATTCAGGCTCGGGCAGCACGAGGTGCTCGATTTCACGCCGACGATGGACTGGCCGCTGCCACTGCTCGCGGAAACGCCGGAGCCGGACATGTCCGTCATGGTGACGATCGATTATCGGATCCAGAACGACAAGCGCGCCGATTTCGTCGCGGCGATGCAGGAAGTGCGCCTCATGCGTCGCCGCAACGGCGCGTACTTCTGGCAGCTCTTCCACGATTCCGAGGAACCCGGCCACTTCGTCGAATGCTTCATGGACGAATCGTGGGTCGAGCATCTGCGCCAGCACGAACGTGCGAGTGTGGCCGACCGCAACATCCTGCGAGGCGCGACGCAATACCTGGTCGAAGGCACGACGACGAAATCGTCGCACTATCTCGCGGACCGCGAATCGTGAGTCGAGCCGTACACTCGAGCTGGTGCTACGTCGACGAGCTCCCCATACAGCTCGGCTGACCGAATCTCAGCACCGCTGACCGGCGATTTGCTTCAACGCGGGCAGATCGAGCAACTTCACCACCCGGCCCTGCACCTGGATCATTCCGGCAGCCTGGAAGCGCGACAACACGCGACTCACGGTCTCGAGCTGCAGCCCCAGGTAGCTGCCGATGTCCTCCCGCGTCAACCGGAGCACGTACTCCGTCGCCGAGTAGCCGCGCTCGCGGTAGCGGTGCGACAGATTCAGCAGAAAGACCGCTAACCGCTCCTCGGCACGCAGGCTGCCGAGCATCAGCATGACGTTCTGGTCACGCGTAATTTCGGCGGACAGCACCTTGTGCAGGTTTCGCTGCAATGGAACGACATGCCGCGCGAGTTCCTCCAGCCGATCGAATGGCAGGACGCAAACCTCGGTGTCCTCGAGCGCCATTGCCTGACCGCTGTGGCGTTCGGTTCCGATCCCGTCCATCCCCACGATGTCGCCGACCATGTGGTAGCCCGCCACCTGCTCGTGCCCCTTCTCACCGAGCACGGTGGTCTTGCATGAGCCGACGCGTATGGCATGGAGTGCCGAAAACGGGTCGCCTGCTCGGTAAACCGTGTCGCCTTTTTTGAACCGCAAGCGCTCGGTCACCAATGCGTTGATCTGACGCAATCCGTCGCGATCAACCCCGACCGGCAGGCACAGCTCCCGCACACTGCAGCTGAGGCAATGCGTCTTGACGTCGCTGATGTTGACGGATGCAGGAAGGACCAATGCCGATGACCGAGGACTACCTGAACTCGACATTTACGGAGCTCGCAGCCGTTGGGGACCGGCAAGTCTACGCCAATCCCGTTCAGAGGTACGAGGGTCGCGTCCGCAAACGAGAAAGCCGGCGCAGGCCGGCGTCCGCAATTGGCGCGCGGTCTATCGGCGACCAGGACAACTCGCAGTGGTCCGAGTGCGCGTCGCGGTACGAGCTACTTGCCCTGCGCCTTCTTGTTGTCGGCTGTCGCCGCCTTCTTCTCCGGCGCGGGAGTGCTCTTCGGCGCATCAGTTGACGTTGCCTTGACAGCCGCGGCCTGCGGGGGCTTGGCGTTCAGATCGAGCTCGGGCCACTTGCGTCCGTGGCAGGCGGGATTCGCACAGAAGCTGCCGCCCTCGTTGCCCCATTTGATCGGGCCGTGGCACGTCGCGCACGAATCGTCGATCTTCGAGCGATGTTCGTGCATCCAGTTGGGCGCGTCGTGGCTATCCGGTGGTGTCATGCCGGGCGCGACGGTCGAGGCGACCGATCGCTGGCCGTTTTCGCGCTCGACCTGCGGCAGCGCATGGCACAGCGTGCACTGCAGACGTACCGCCTCGCCCTTCTCGTTCATGTGCTTGCCGTCGTGGCAGCGGAAACAGCCGGGAGAATCGAAATGCCCGACGTTGTTCGGGAAGTCCTTCCAGGTGAGCGGCTTGCCGTTGTGATCACCGGAAAAAGACGTCAGCATCAGGATCTGCTGCATCGTGTCGGCGAACTTCTTCTCGGCGTCCTTCGTCTTCGCGGGAACGTCCTTAGGCGCTTCCGCGGCGATGATCTGGGCGAATTTCGCGGCGCGCTCCTTGTCCGGGCCACCGATGCCGGCGGACTTCTGGATGATCGTATCCGAGCGCGCCTTGATCGACGGCAGGAGGCTCCGGTCGATACGCCCTTCCTCCATCGCGTCGTCGACCAGTCTCGCCGGATTGGTGAAGGGATGGCCCGAGGCGTTGTGGCAGTCGATGCAGTCTATCCGCCGCTTTTCCATCTTCTCGGCGTCGGCGCGCGTCACGCCGGCGGTGGCGTCGAAGTAGGTCGCCTTCACCTTGCCGTCGTAGCCGCGGACCTCGACCAGCGGGATCTTCTGCTTCTGCGGATCGAGCGCGACGTACTCGACGTCTTGCGCGATGTGCCAGTGGATGCCCTTGGCGACGGCGCCGCCCGGCCGGAGCTGCGGAGTGATGTCCTTGTCGCCGCTGGCGAGAGCGGGCCCCGCCCCGGTGTGCATCTGCAGCGTCGTGCGCCCTTGCGTGCTCTTCGGATCCGATCCGAAGCGATACTTGTAGCGGATCGTGTCGTCGTGTCGCGACTCGGGCCAGTGGCAGGCCTCGCACGACTCGCGCGCCGGGCGGAGGCTGTGGGTCACGGTCGGACGCTCGTAGCCGACGATCATCCCCCAGAGCTCGTTGATGTGCGTCGGCTTGATGGCCATCAGCTGGAGCGTCGAAAGACGGCCCATGTGGCACTCGACGCAGTTGACGCGAGCATGGAATGACGCCGCATGCGCGACGGGCTCCTCCGGATGGACCGCATGACAGACATTGGTGCAAAACGCGTTGCTGTTGCTGTATTCCCAGGCGACGATGCCGCCGGCGCCCAGGATCGCCAGAGCGATCAGGCCCACGACGACCGTCGTGACCGCACCCGTCACCAGCGTGCGCCGCCCCAGCTTGATCCTCATCGCCCCTCCTCGCGTTGCGGTCTGCGCATCTCTCGCGGTGCGTCAACCGCGCCGCGCAAGCGCATTCACTGCGGTTATATCGGTTTGTTTGCGATCCCTCAGACCGGATTATCTAGAAGATACTGTAGACGATCAACACGATCGCGACGATGCCGAGCGCGAGGGTGGTCCCGCCGACGGTCCATCCGAACCATTTCGACTCGGCCGTCGGTGGCGGCGCTTCCTTCTCTGCCAGGCGGCCTTCGCGTACCAGCCGCTCGTATTCGACGGCGCGCTCGGTCTTGAGCTCGTGCTCGGAGATGCGCCCGGTGAAGATCACGGTATCCATCGGGAACTTCGCCGGCCGGACGTGGCCGTTGAAGAAGTGGAACGTGAAGATGAAGCCGACGGCGAGCAGCGCCTCCTCGCCGTGGACCAGCGCCGCGATATTGAACATCCAGCCGGGCAGTACCTTCGAGAAGAACACCGGGAACCAGAGCAGGAGCCCCGAGCCGCCGATGATGAACATCCCCCAGAAAACGGCCCAGTAGTCGAACTTTTCCCAGTAGGTCCAGCGGTCGAACTGCGGCTGCGCGCCACGGCCGACGAACCACTTGAAGTTGCGCCAGATGTCGATGCCATCCTGCGGCTGCGGGACCAAAGAGTCCGGGCCCCAGAAGATCGACAGGAGCTGCCCGCGCGAAATGGCCCGCGAGAAGACGAGCACGACGTGACTCACGAACACGACGATCATCACGAAGGCGCAGAAGCGGTGGATGAGGCCCGCGCCATCGAAGCCGCCAAGCATCCGCGCCAGCGTCGCGGCCCACGCCTTGTTCGAGTAGAGGAGCGGCAGGCCCGACAGCGCGCAGCCGACGAAGGTCAGCATGAGCGCCGCGTGCATGACGCGCTCGATCGGCGTGAAGCGCCGGTAGTAGCGCTGGCCGAGGCTCGCGCCGCGCGCGGCGCCTCCGGCCGAAGCCGCGGGATTCGCGGTAGCTGTCGTCATCAGTGGCCTCCGTCGCCGCCTGCTGCGCCCGAACTTGACGCGCAGCTCGCGGTAGAGCCAGAACACGGTGTGGATGCCGAAGAACGCGAACACCCCGAACAGCAGGATCTCCATGAACTTCGCCGCGTAGTAGAAGATCGGATCGCGCGCCTTGTCGTGCCGGTTCGCGTGCGGATCGAAGCTCGCGAAGTTCGGACCGGCGCGCGGCGTGGCATTGTCTGGCAGGTCGCGAGCCGGTTCTGCTTCGACACCTTCGACGCCGGATTCGACGCCGGCAGCACCTCGTGCGCGCCGTGGCACGACGCGCAGGTCGCCATGCGCGAGTAGCCCAGCGCCGTCACCTGGCCGTGGAACGTGTCGCGGTACGTCGACAGGTAATCCGCGTGGCAGGTGCCGCACTCCTTGATCACCTCGGTCTGGAAGGTCGGCGCCTCGTGCTGCTGGATCGCGTGTGCGCTGTGGCAGTCGGTGCACCCGGGCGCGGCCAGCACGCCGTCCTGGCGGAGCTTGCCGTGCATGCCCTTCATGTACGCGGTGCGCTCCGGCGAGTGACACGAACCGCAGGTGTCGGGGACTCTTCGCCCGGTTCGTCCGGCTTCCTTCCTCGCTCTTGGCGAGGATGCTGTGCGCGCCGTGGCAGTTCGTGCACGTCGGCGCCGAGCCTTGCGCGGCGCCCTTGAGCGCCTTGCCGTGAATGCTGTCGTGGAACTTGCCGGCGACGCTGCCGCTCGGCAGCTTGCCCTTGGCCATCGTCGCGTCGTCGCCGTGGCAGCGCGAGCAGGTGGCTTTCGACGTTGGCATGGTTCGTCCGCGATGCCGGGTTCTTCGCCTGCAGGATGTCGTGCGTCCCGTGGCAGTCGGTGCAGGTCGCGGCGACTTCGTTGCCGCCCTTGCGCGCCTTGCCGTGGACGGTCGTCGCGTATTCCTTGACCGGCTGCTCGTGGCAGGTCGCGCAGTTGACGGGCTTGAGCTTCTCCGCGTGCGGGATCTTCTGTGCGGACACGTCGGCGTGGCAAGCGGTGCATTCGAGCTTCAGACTGCCGTGGACCGACGAGGTGAACTTCGCGGCGTCGACCGCAATCGAATTTCCCTTCGCGCCCTTGGCGTCCTTGTCCCCGTGACACATGAGACAGGTATCGGTGACGCTGGGTGCCGGTGGGGGTGCCGGTTTCGTCGCCGCCTGCACGACGGCGCTCGCCGCCAGCCAGGCGATCAGGATCGCACGTATCGTTCGGACTGCAATCACGGGAAATTTGGACCGCGAATCCACGTCGCCGGGCAAACGCCACGTCAAACGAAAATTCGCTCACGCGCGGCGATCGCTGCCTGAGGCTGCAGGATGACATCCATGTCCGCATGTCAGGTTGACGTGGATCAACGGGCGCATGCGTTCGTCACGCCCATCTGCATGCGCGTCGACTCTGCGCAAACATTGCTGCTCTCAATGGGAAATTGCGTCAGTCGTGCAGGCCAAAACCGAAAGGCCAGTCGCGAGACTGGCCTTTGGAGATACAGCTCCCGCGGATACAGCGACGTTACATCGACAGGATCCACTTCACGAGCGACTTCAGGTCATCGTCACTCGCTTTTTGCGCCGGATGGCCCGTGCCCGACTTCAGCTTGCCAACCAGCGTCGCCTCCGCGTCGGCCTTCCCTTTGTATTTTTCGGCGACCGACTTGAACGACGGCCCGGCTTTCTTGGTGTCCGCGGCGTGACAGTTGAGGCAGCCGCTGCTTTTGGCCAATGCCTCCTGCGCGATCGCCGCCTGAGCCGAAGCGAGGCAGATGGTCGCAACCGCTGCAATCAGAATAGACTTCATGCTTGCTCCTCCCGAAAAGGTTGGACGGTCGCGTAAGGCGGACCGCCAGCGCGGACGTGCCCAGAGCAAAGGTGCCACATATTGAAGCTGGTGACAACCACGCGCCGCCCGCCACCGTGCTTGATGTGGGTCAACAGCGTGGCGCCCGGGACGCGCTAGCCTGACATGAGCCCGCTGGTGACGCGCGGTGGGAGGTCCAGGACGTCGGACGTGACGTGAACGAGGTCCGAAAATCCGTGCTCCTCCCTTTTCCAGTCGAAGGCATGTTCGATTTGATCGAGGCGGCCGAGCACTATCCGGATTTCCTGCCCTGGTGTTCCGAGGCGACGGTGCTGTCGCGCGACGAGGACGTCGTCTCGGCGAGGATTACAGTTGACTACCATCGCGTGCGATTTCACTTCGTTACGCGTAACCCAAAGCGCCGCCCCGAGTTCATGGCAATCCGCGTTGAGGAAGGGCCGTTCAGGCATTTCGAGGGAGAGTGGCGGCTCGCGCCGTTGGCCGCCGCCGCCTGCAAGGTCGAGTTCTTCCTGCGCTACGAGTTCCAAAGTGCCGCGATGGCAAAGTTCGCTGGCCCCGTATTCGACAATATTGCGAATACCCTCGTCGATGCCTATGTTCGCCGCGCCGAGCAAGTCCTCGGAGGGAAAGCTGCTGGAAGGAGCGACTGACGATGACCGACCGTAATTGCCTCGACGCGCTGCGCGATTCGAAGCTCGCCGCCGAGCTGAACGACGAGCAGTGCCGCCTGCTTTCTCAACTGATCACGTTGCGCGACCTGAAGGATGGCGACATCCTGGTCAAGGAAGGCGACGCCGACAATCACCTCTATGCCATCGACAAAGGTATGCTCTGCGTCGTGAAAAATGTCGGCAGCAGCGATGAGGTGACGTTCTTTACGATCGGTGCCGGAGAATTCGTCGACGAGCTTGGATTCATGGACGGCACGGTACATTATGCGTCGCTCGTGGCGAGCGGGGACACCCGCGTGCTCGGTCTCGAGCGGGAGAAACTCGAAACGCTTCTCCACTCGCATCCGGACGTCGTATACAAGGTCATGCGCGCGATCGTAAGGGCGGTCCACCAGATCCAACGCCGGCTGTCGATGCAGTCCGTTGAGCTCACCAACTACATCTACAAGCTGCACGGGCGCTACTAAGCGCCGCCCGCCCTGACATCACGCAGCTTTAAGTGGGCGCGGTCGCCGGTACCAGCGACTCGGCGACGAGCTCGGCAATGTCGCGCGTTGCGATGCCGCCATCGCGGCCGAGCGCCGAGACGCCGTCGCTGATCATCACCGCGCAATAGGGGCATGCGGTGGCAATGATTGCCGGGGATCGCTCGAGCGACTGCTTGACCCGTGTCACGTTGATGCGGCGTCCGATCTTTTCTTCCATGAACATGCGCGCGCCCCCCGCACCGCAGCACATCGATTTTTCCCGCGCAAGCGCGAACTCGAGTGGTGCATCGCGGCAGACCGCGGCAAGCGCGCGGCGCGGCGCCTCGTACTCGCCGTTGTGCCGCCCGAGGTAACAGGGCTCGTGATAGATCACCTTTTCGTGCCGTGGCGAGAGTTTGAGCCGACCGTCTGCAATCAGCTTGGCGATGAGCTGGGTGTGGTGGACGACCTCGAAATGGCCGCCGAACTCGGGGTACTCGTTCCGCAGGCTGTTATAGGCGTGCGGATCGCAAGTGACGATCCGCTTGACGCCGAGCCCGTTCAGCGTCGCCACGAGATTCTTCGCGAGTGTCTGGAACAGCATTTCGTTCCCGGCGCGCCGAACGCATTCGCCGGTGGAGGTCTCGGCCGCACCCAAAATGCCGATCCGCACCTGCGCCGCCTGCATGATCGCGACGAAGGCGCGCGCTATCTTCCGACCCCTGGGGTCGAACGATTGTGCAGAGCCGACGTAGAACAGCCAGTCGAGTCCCTTCACGTCGTCCGCGGTCGTGACAACCTTCAGATCGAGGCCCTGTGCCCAGTCGCCTCTCGTCTCGGCTGGCATGCCCCATGGATTGCTCTGCACTTCATAGCCGTCGAACACAGCCTTCAGTTCGCGAGGAAACACGCCTTCCATCATCACCTGGTGTTGGCGCAGCCGGAAGAACCTCGGCAAATGCTCGAGCTCAATCGGGCAAGCGGCCTCGCAGTATCCGCATGTCGTGCATGCCCATAGCGTGTCTTCGGCGATCACCGCGGGCACGAGTGGCGGCAGCGCGGCTTCGTCGTGCCCTACGATTGCCGAGCGCTGCGCGGCCAAGTGTCCTTTGAGCTCGTCGAATACCCATTTGAGCGCGAGCGGCTTGCCGGTGAGAAACGTCGGGCAGGCGTCCTTGCAGCGGCCGCATTCGGTGCACGTGAACGCATCGAGTCCGTCCTTCCATGTGAGATCGGCCGCGTTCCGGATACCGACTTTGATGTTGTCGCCCGTGGCGTCTCCCATTACCTTGTCGAGATCCACCGTCGGGACGCGGTTTGACGGCGGATGCTTGCCGAAAAACAGCGTGGAAGCGCAGTGACGATGTGGAAATGCTCGCCAACGGGAAGCAGGACGAGAAATGCGAACACGGTAGCCATCTGCACCCAGTACGAGAGCTGATAACCGACGTTGAGTGTCGGCTCGTCGATGCCGGCGAAGCCGCGGGCGATGCTCGCGCCGACGATGGCATAGCGCGCTTCGTGCCCGATCGCGGGGTCGCTCGCCCCCGCGAGCGCGAAACGGAAGCCGTCGAACAGAAAGTCGGTGATCATGATCGCCGCAATCAGCGACAAGATGAGGAGCGCCTCGCGATTGCGCTCGAGGCGCGCCGGCTTTTGCACCAGGCGGCGGAAGAATGCATAGCCGACGGCAACGAGCACCGCGACTTCGACCAGGTCCTTGCCGAACGTGAATGCGGCGCCGAGTATCCCTGGGTAGACGAAGGCCGGGTCGTAACCAATGACGATCAGTTGCAGCTTGCGCGCCAACAGTGCCAGGAAGCCGCCGAAAATGACCGCGTGCATGATCCCCGGCTTCCACTCGCCGCGGATCATTCGTGACTGCAGGAAGCCGTTTTCGAGCAGCGCCTTCAAGCGCGAGCGCGGATCGTCCCATCGGACCTCCGGCTTCAGCGCGACGACGATGGAAAGCTTGCGCCACGCGAGATAGAAGAAGCCTCCGAATGCCGCCAGCATCAGGAGCGTGATTCCGGCAGGGTTCATTTTTCGCGGAGACGGATGGCGAGTATTGCGAGGAGCTATTTCACTTCGCACCCGTACGATGATTCATATCGCCGGAAACCCTGTTGACCTGTGTCAACCGTGTCCGCAGCCACCGATGTTTCACGTTGGGCAAAGAAAAAGCCCCGCACCAGGCGGGGCTTTATGCGGAGCGGACGCGGCGATTACTTCTTTGCCTCGCCTTTGACTTCCACTTCCACACGACGGTTCGGCTGCAGGCACGCGATCAGCTCCTTCAGGTTCTTCTGGTCGCACTGGACCACCGGCTGCTTCTCGCCCATACCGATCGTTTCGATCTTGTCCTTGGGCACGCCCTTGCTGACCAGGTAGTCGCGCACGGCGTCCGCGCGACGCACCGACAGCTTCTGGTTATAGGTTTCGGTGCCCAGGCGGTCCGTATGTCCGGTCACCAGCACGACTTCTAACTTCTGCACCTGCGACAGCTTGCCGACCACTTGGCTGTCGATCGCTGCCTTGCCCTCGGGCTTCAAGACCGCCTTGTCGAAGTCGAACAGCGCCTTCGAGTCGAGCGTGATCCGCTGCACCTGCGGAGCCGGGGCTGGCGGCGGTGTCGGTGTCGGCGGGGGCGGCGGCGCGGCCTTCGGCGCTTCCGCGACACGCAGCGGCGCCACGGGCAGCGGGGGCGCGTCGAACCGGTAGGTCACGAGCACATAGAAGAGGTTCGAGTGACCGTCGGTGTAGGCATCGTAGCCGTTACCGTAGCTCAATGAAGTGCTCTTTGGATTGTTCGGAACGACGCCGCCCGCGCCGCTGTTGGTGACGATCGGCAGCACGTAGGTGTACCCGTTGGTGGCAACGTCGTCGTGGCTGTACTTCATGTACGAGTAGCCGCCGGTGAACGACCAGTTCTTGCCGTAGCTCCAGATGCCCTTCAGATTGAAGTACTGCTGATCGCTGTTATCGAAGTTGTTGATGGTCAGCGGCGTCGGGCTGATGGCAATGTTGTCCTGCACCCCGAAAGTCGCGTTGCCCTCGTTCTTCACGTACAGGTACGAGCCCGTGACCTTGAGCGCCTCCATCGCCTGCCAGTCGGCGCCGACGCCGAGCATCCAGGTCGTGTCCTTGGTCTGCGAGCTCCAATTATAGGAATTGTTGGGACTCGGCGGCGCGAACGGGTCGTAGCAGTTCGCGTTGACGACGGGGGGCTCGTCCCCGGCAGGTTGCCGCAAAATCCCGGCGGAGGACTCGGCCCGCCGGCCACGGTGCCGATGTAGCGGTGGTCCGACGGATACTTCGTCTCCTCCCAGCTGCCGAACGCATTGAACTTCCACTTGTCGGACAGGTTCCAGTAGCCGGTCAGGAAGTAGCCCTGCTTGTCGTTGCTGGTGCGACCAAACGTCACATCGTCGTAGTCGATCTTCGCCCAAGTGCCCTCGAATGACAGGCCCGTGTTCGCGGTCGGGGTCCAGTCGAGGTAGAGCTTCCACAGGTTGGTCGTGTTGCTCTGCAGGTCGAACGCCGACGTGAACGGGAGCAGGAAGTTCGGATTGTTCGCTCCCCCGACGGGTAGCGGGTCATTGGTGAAGTTGAGATCCGCATCACGCTTGATGTACTGGTACTTCAAGCGGCCAGACACCGTGTCGAGCATCGTGTTCTTGTACTCGGCCCACAGCTTGTTCCAGTGCGCCTTGTCGTAGTCGACGCGCGTCTGGTCGAGATTGTTGTAGTCCCAGCCGAAGCCGAACCGTTGGGCGCGCGCGAACCGCCACCACGCGTCGAACCCGACGTTGTTCTTCGTGTAGTTGTAGAGCTCGTTCTCGCAGTTGCCGACCGTCCCCGTCGGAACGCCGGCCACCACGAAGTTGCCGCAGCCGAGGCCGCTCGCGAGCGGCGCCGTCGGCGCGTTGCCGAACTCGACCAGGTCGGACTTGTTTTGCAGCTTCGTCCAGTAGTAGTAGACGCGAGTGTCGAAGTTGGCGAACGGTGTCGCAGTCCACGCGAGCGCGAACGACTGGTTGATGTTCTCGCCGTTGAAGTTGTTCTCGCCCGGCAGCGTGCTGTTATAGACGCCGCCGGAGTTGAGCGCCGTCAACCCGAGCGGAAAGTCGCTCGTCGTCTTCGCCCACGTGTAGCGCGCCGAGATCACCGAGCGCCACGGCATGTCGCGGTAGTTGCCCGAGAGGGTGAACTTGTTGAACGAGTTGTTCGGCGCGAGGTAGGTCGTGTCGTACAGGTTGCTGGTCGTCGTCGACGTCGGGCCGAAGAACGGGTTCGTCCACAGCAGCGTCGGGTTGTCGTTCTCAAACTTGCTGTAGTCCCAGCGCAGCGCGAACGTGGCCTTGCCTGTCTGGTATCCGCCCTCGACGCCCCAATTGCTCGTCTTGAATTGCTGCGGGATCGCCAAATCGATATAGCCGTTGCCCGGGCTGGTGCCGTTGGCGGCGGAGCCCACCCGCGTGCCGCTGAAGGTGACCTGGTTGCCGTCGACGCGGAAGTACCACGGGGTGTTCTTCTGCCACTCGGCGTACCCTCCCGCGTCGCGCCGTTCGTAGCCCAGCCTGAAGCTGTTCCAGCCCGCGGTCGGTGGATTGGTCGGAAGGGCGGCCAGTGGAAAGGTCGCCGTCAGGACGTTGCCGCCGCTCCCGGTGAACGGCGTATAGGCGTTCGACGAGAACGTGTGCGGGATGTCATTCAGGTACGCCCCCGCCTTGAACACGTCGTACATGCCGCCGCGCAGGAACATGTACTGATCCGTGCGGCCGAAGTTCTCGCCGTAGCCCTGGAACCAAGTCCGGCTGCTGCGGCCCTGGACGCCAACGTTCGACAGCGCGCCGTTGCCCAAGTCCTGGTATTCGAAGAGCCTCGCGGTGTCCCGAGCATCGGTGTTGTTGTACAGCCCGCCGAGGGTCGCCGTGCCCTGGACGCGCATCGGATCCTCGTCGCTTTGCGCGAACGCCGGCGCAGCGGCGAACAGGCTTGCGATGAGGGTGGAAAGAAGCCTCTTGGACATGATCGTCTCCCTCCCTTATCGCGTGAAGAACTTGCCGCGGTTACCCGGCGCATTCGAGCCGTGGATCGCGGTGTGGCAGTTGTTGCACGCGCGCGCCACGAGACGGTTGTTCACAGCCGGGTTGGGCAGTCCGGTTCTGCTCGGCGGACAGTTCGGGTACGCAACGCCGCCAACCGTTGTCGTCGACGTATCGCCGGGCTGGCAGTTGTACGCCCCGGCGGCGCCGTACACCGTGCCGGGATGCCTGGATCCGTCGTGGCAGTCCTGGCAGAGGTTCGGTGCTGACTCGTTCAGCAGGCGGTTGTGAACCGAACCATGCGGGTTGTGACAGGTCGCGCAGTTCTCCTCGACCGGCGGGTGGTTGAACACGTACGGTCCGCGCTTGTCGGCGTGGCACGAGTAGCACTGATCGTTGATCGTCGGCTGTTTCAGCATGGCCGGCGTGATCGCGCCGTGCGGGTTGTGGCAGTCGGAGCACTTGACCTTGCCTTCGATGATCGGGTGATGCGAAGGCTTGAAGTTCGCCGCCCGGATCGGCTGGTGGCACTGCCAGCAGATCTCGGCCTGGTTCGGCAGGAACGTCGTGGTGAACTTGTTGACGGAAACGTTCTTCGGCACCGGGTTCAGCCCGCTGTAGCTCGGGAAGAGCTTTTCCCCGTGGATGCTGTGGCAGTTCGCGCACGTCACCTCGTTCAGTTGATGCTTGCCGGAGGTCCAGAACGCGAGGTTGCGGTTGCCCGAGTGGCAGGCGAGGCAGACCGTGGTCCGCTCGTCGGCCGTGTGGCCCGGACCGAATGGATTGGCCGGCTTGAACTTGGTGGGATCCTTGAGGTGCTCGGCGGCGCTGCCGTGGCATGCCTGGCACATGCTGCCGTCAGCATCGCTTTTCGCGCCGTGCGCCGAGAGATCGATCGCCTTCCACTGGGCTTCGTGGCAGTTCGCGCAGACGGGGGCAACGGGCCCCTTGGGAGGCGTCGACTGGGCCAAAGCGGGGGCGCCTGGAAGTGTCGCGAGAATGGCGGCAAACCCGAATGCCGCAACGGAGTTCTTGAGCCGCATGCTTACCCCTCCCATGCTGTGTTGCGACCGGCACGTCCGCGCATTCGGCGCCACCCATGCGAACTAGCCACCTACTGAAGAATAGTCTCTGACTACGCAGATTGCCAGGGGATGATCTAGGTCAAGTCTTGTCGAGAATCTTGCAACTCTGATCAGCCGTAGTTGCAAATATGGTAACGGGCTGACGCGCGGCTCGTCCCGACGAGAACCGGGCGGAACTGTGCATGCGTTGCGCATGCAACAGTAGTGACACATTCCCGCCGCCGTACGCCTGGAAATGTTCGAACCGCCGAGCGCGATGCGCTTGCTGTGTCCGTATGCCAACAATACGGGGCTCACGGGTGCACCAGCTTGACGCAGGTCAAGGCCGCCACGAGAGAAAAGGCGTCCCATTGATCGGCCCAAAAGAAAAAACAAGAGGGCTGGCGCTTGGTGCCGTACGGAGGATTGAATGCAGCGGGAGCTCACGAGTGCGGAACATCCGTTCTTCGCGAAAACGTGGAGACCGCTGACGGTTGTCGCGGTCCTTGCATTCGCATCAACGTGCATAATTTCAGGACCGGTACGGGCGCAACTCAAGGAACGCAGCGGCAAGGAAGTCGTGGACGCATTGTGCGTGGCTTGCCACGGCACGGGCGCCCAGGGCGCGCCGAAGATCGGTGACAAGAAGGCTTGGACGAAGCTTGCGGCGCAGGGACTCACCAGCCTCACGAAAAGCGCGCTCCAAGGCATTCGGCAAATGCCGCCGCACGGTGGCAATCCCAATCTCACGGACACCGAAATCGAGCGCGCCATTACCTACATGGTGAATCAGTCCGGGGGCCACTGGACTGAGCCTATAAGCAGAACAACCCGCACGACCGACCGCACCGGGCTGCAGATCGTCCAGGAACGGTGCGTGAAGTGCCATGAGACAGGCGCGGGCGGCGCGCCCAGGATGGGCGATCGGGCTGCGTGGATTCCGCGCCTGAACCAAGGACTCGACGTCGTCGTGCGTTCGGCGATCAAGGGGCACGGCGGCATGCCAGCCCGTGGTGGTCAAGCCGATCTCACGGACGCCGAGCTTCGCGCTGCGATCGTCTACATGATCAACACTGGCGCCACTCCCGCGACAACGACTGCGGCGGCGGTTGGCGCCACCGGCCCGGATTACAGAGTGGTCGATGGGACCGCGGTCTATTTTGGTGCGACGCCCACGGAAGTGATGCGGCGCAATCCAGGCGAGTATCCCGAGAAAGTCTACGGCGCCGTTCCGATGGGCCCCGACCAGTATTACGTGACGATCGCCGTGTTCGACGCCAATACCGGTCGACGCATTCCGGATGCCGTGGTGAGGGCGCGCGTCTCGACAGCGACGGGAGCCGGGCCGGAAATGATGCTTGAGCCCGTCACGATCAAGGATGCGCGCACGTACGGGAATTATTTCGCCATGGCCGGGGCAGGTCCGTACGAAGTCACGGTGCGGATCATGCGACCCGGCACGCCGGAATCGATTCAGGCCCGGTTCGAGTACGCGCGTCGATGAGCACATACGACGATCGTGCCAGGCCAAAGATGACTGATTTCGGAAGTACGCGAGGTGTGGCTCGTCCCCCGTCTGTCCGCCCGGGCGATCTCCGGCCATGGTGGAGGCAGTCCTGATGAGAAAAAACGCGCGTGTCATGGCTTCGGTTGCATTCACGGTAATCGCTGCCGTAACGAGCATGAGTTATTCCGGGAGCGCGGCGTCGCAGCCCGCGCGGGTCACACCAGGTGGCGACGATCTGCGCGCGGCGTACGCGAACGCAGGCGATGTTGCCGACGGAAAGCGAGTGGCTGACGCCTCCTGCGCCAAGTGTCACGGCACGAACGGAATCAGCGTCACCAAGGGCGTGCCGCATCTCGCGGGACAGCGTCCCAGCTATCTATACGTCGAGCTGCGGGCCTATCGATCGGGCCAGCGTGGTGACGACGCCATGAAAGGTGCGGTTCGCGACCTGAGTGACGACGCGCTCGTCAAGGTGTCGGCCTACTACGCGAGCCTCGATACGGCGCGAGTCGGCTCGGCCGAGGGCGCAAAGGCCCCACCTGCGATGCCCGACCCCGTGCAGGCCGGCAAGACGGCCGCCGCTCCGTGTGGCGGGTGCCACGGTGAAGGCGGCGCCGGCAAGATTCCAGGCATGCCGAGCCTTGCCGGGCTCGATCCGAAATATCTTGTCGCCGCGATGAAGGCCTACAAGAGCGGCCAACGCAGGAACGAGGTCATGACAGCGGCGCTTGCTGGCGCCACCGACACGGACATCAACAACATCGCGCTCTACTACGCGCTGCAAAAACCCGTGCGGACGGAGAATCCTGTCGCCGGCAACCAAGCCGCCGGCAAGGAGGCTGCTGCAGCGTGCGCCGGGTGCCACGGCGAGCAGGGGGTCAGCGAGAATCCCGCGATCCCGAGCCTCGCCGGACAGGATGCGCAATATTTCGTTGTCGCGCTCCGGGATTACAAGGACGGATCGCGTCGCGATGAACCGATGAAAGGTCTGGTGGCGCAACTTGATGACGCAGTCGTCAAGAACATGGCCGCTTTCTACGCGGCACAGCAGCCGCAGCCGTCCAAGGTAAGGAAGCCACTCACGTCCACCGAGTGGGTGCAGCGGTGCGACCGGTGTCACGGCGTCGACGGCAACAGCACGGATCCGCGGATGCCTGCGCTCGCGGGGCAACGCCTCGACTATCTGCAGCAGGTGTTGCATGCCTACCGAACCGGTGCCCGCAAGAGTCCGCAGATGGCCGCCATGTCGGAGGCGCTGACGGAGACCGATGTCGAAAATCTCGCGGCTTACTACGCGCGGCAGAGAGCTCGCGCCATGGTGTACGTAATTCTGCCCTCCAAGTGAACGGCATCGGACCGGCGCGCCTCGTGCCGATTGTGCCCGATGATCTCAACGCGACGTTGAAACAAGGAGCCTTACGATGAAAAGCGCGCTGTTAGCGGCAGGGATTCTCGCCCTGCTTGGGAATGTCGGTACGGCATGGGCGGACGGAAACGCGGAGGCGGGCAAGGCGAAGGCTGGCGCTTGCGCCGGATGTCACGGTGCCAATGGCGAGGGGAAGGCGCCGAGTCCGGCACTCGCGGGGATGGCGACGGACAAGTTTACCCAGGCGATGAAGGACTACAAATCGGGCAAGCGCAGCAATCCGATGATGAAGAACTTCGCGCAAGGACTGAGCGACGAGGACATCGGGAACCTCGCTGCCTACTATGGCTCGCTCAAGGGCAAATAGATCCGCGCTCCTCGCAAAGATCAATGGAACGACGATGAATGATGCTCCGCTGCACCGGCTGTATCGCCATTATTCCGAGCTGCCGTACAGTCAGCGCGTGCTGTACACGGCGACGCTGCTCATCCTCGGGATGGCCTATCTGTTCGCACTGATAAACCTCTACCACACGTACGCCGGGCGAGCCGGGGGGAATCCACTCGTGCTTACCTACGAGGATCTCGTCGTTGCCTACTCCGGGAGCGGAAAGGCCTCGCGCCTCGAATCGGCGCTGCGCGGCCCGATGTCGAACATGCTGCCATCCGATGAGGTCAACGTGCTCGTTGCCTGGGTGCAGGGCGGTGCCGAGCGCGCGAAATATGAAACGGACGCCCGGCCGATCCTGGAAAAGCGCTGCATGATCTGTCACGACGGCAGCAATCCGCACCTCAAGAACCTGAGCGGATACGACAACCTGAAGAAGGTGTCCGAGCTCGACACCGGTACCGACGTCTTCACGCTCGTTCGAGTGTCGCACATCCACCTGTTCGGGCTCACCTTCGTCTTCTTCATCGTCGGCTTGATCTACAGCCACGCGTACGTGCGGCCGGTGTGGCTCAAGTGCAGTGTCGTCGCGCTGCCTTTCGTTGCCATTGCGCTGGACGTCAGCTCGTGGTATTTCACCAAGCTTTATCACCCGTTCGCCTGGGTCGTGATCTTCGCGGGCGCAATGATGGGCTTGTGCTTCGCCTTCATGTGGGCGGTGGCGATGTATCAGCTGTGGTTCTCGCCGACGCCCTCGGCGGTCGCGCAGCGAATCGGAGGCGACATCCCCGTTGACGGTTGACGCAGGCAGAGGCAGAGCAACGCCGGAACGAGTGTCCGGCGCTCAGGCGGCGAGGTGCTTCGGGAGATATTCGGTAAGTAGATTCATGTACTGCGCGCGCAGCAGCTCTCCCACATTGTCGAGCTGCTTTACGCTTTTCAGTCCCCGGATCGCGGAAACGGAGGGATATCCGTTCTCTTCGATCCACGCCGAGAGTTCGGCGACGAGCCTTGCCATGTAGGTGCGCCCGTAGCGCAACAGCGCCGAGGTTGTCATCACTGCATCCGCGCCGACCAGCAGGTATTTGATGACCTGCTCGGCGGTGTCGACTCCGCTGGTGGCGGCGAGCGACGCCTCGATCCTGCCCGCGAGCATGCTGATCCACAGCAGCGGCGGCCCGGATTCGTACGTCGAACTGAGCTTCAGATCGGCTTCGACCGCCAGCGTGGCCAGGTCGAAATCCGGCTGGTAGAAGCGATTGAACAAGACGAGGCCGTCGGCGCCGGCGTCGACGAGCCGATGCGCCATGTGCCCGATCGAACTGAAATAGGGAGAGAGTTTCACCGCGACCGGGATCTTCGCCGCGCGCTTTACCGCGCGCACGACCTCGATGTAGTGCGCTTCGACGTCCTGGCCGCTCATCGTCGGGTCGGTCGGGATGAAGTACATGTTGAGCTCGAGCGCAGCTGCACCCGCCTGTTCCAGCCGGGCGGCGTAGGTGACCCAACCCTCGACGCTGACGGCGTTGAGGCTCGCGATGACCGGGATGTCAACGGCCGCGACCGCGCGCCGCAACGTATCGAGGTGGCCCGATACACCGCTGTCGTAGTCCGGCATCTGCGGGAAGTAGCTGCCCGCCTCGGACTGGCTGTACGAGCCGTGATCGGTGTACATCGCGTAGGCCGTGTCCTCGGCGCGGATCTGCTCCTCGAACAGCGACGGCATGACCACCGCCGCGGCACCGGCATCTTCGAGCGCGCGGATGCCGTCCACCGTCGAGGTCAGCGGCGACGCGGACGCAACGATCGGATGCTCGAGTTGCAGCCCGAGATAGTTCGTCGACAGATCCATGGTCATACGTTCTCCCAGTGCGGAAGGAACCGGCTGCCGTCGCGGGCGGCAAGGTCCTCGTACAGCTTGTAGCGCTCATCGACCGCAAGCTGCGCCTGTTGAAGCATGCGTCGTGCTTCGCTCGGATTGGTCTGCTCGACGACCTTGAAGCGCACCTCGCGGTCGCGGTATTCCTCGAGCGAAATTCGCGGGCGCGTCGAGTCGAGACGAAACGGATTCATGTCGCGGTTGCGCATGGTCGGATCGAAGCGCAGCAGAGGCCAGTGGCCGCTCGCCACCGCCCGCGCCGCCTGCTTCATGCCGTGGCGCAGGTCGGTGCCGTGCGCGATGCACTGCGAGTAGGCGAGGATCAGCGACGGACCGTCGTAGGCTTCGGCTTCGCGGAATGCAATGACCGCCTGCTCGTTGTTGGCACCCATCGCCACCTGGGCGACATAGACGTTGCCGTAGGCGATCGCCATCATTGCGAGGTCCTTGCGTGGCATTTTCCTGCCCGCTGCGCGAACTTCGCCGAGGCGCCGAGCGGCGTCGCCTTCGAAGCCTGCCCGCCGGTGTTGGAATAGACCTCGGTGTCGAGCACCAGCACGTTGACGTTGCGTCCCGAGGCGAGCACGTGGTCGAGCCCGCCGTAGCCGATGTCGTAGGCCCAGCCGTCGCCGCCGACGATCCACACCGACCGGCGAGCAAGAAAGTCGGCAAGCGCCAGCAGATTCTTGCCGTCCGCATCGCCTGCACTCGTGAGTTTCGCCTTGAGCGCCGCAAGCGTTCGCGCTGCACGCGGAAATCGGACTCCGTGACCTGCGGCGCCTCGAGAATTGCCGTCACCAGATCCTCGCCAAGTTTCGGCGCCAGCTTCCGCGCCAGCGCCTTGGCGATCTCGGCCTGCTTGTCGATCGCAAGGCGGTAGCCCAGGCCGAACTCGGCGTTGTCCTCGAACAGCGAGTTCGCCCACGCCGGCCCGCGGCCGTCGGGGCCGGTCGCCCACGGGGTGGTCGGCAGATTGCCGCCGTAGATCGACGAGCAGCCGGTCGCGTTGGCGATCTGCAGACGGTCGCCGAAGAGCTGCGAAAGAAGCTTCAGATACGGCGTTTCGCCGCAGCCGGCGCATGCCCCCGAAAATTCGAACAGCGGTTGCATGAACTGCACGCCGCGAACGTTGGCGAAGTTGACGCGCGTACGGTCCGCCCAGGGCAGCTTCTCGAAGAATGCGATGCTCGCGAGCTCCGGTTCCATATGCTCGAGCCGCGGCTTCATGTTGATGGCCTTGACCTTGTCGTCGTCCGGGCTGTGCGCCGGGCAGTTCTCGACGCACACGCCGCAGCCGGTGCAGTCCTCGACGTAGACCTGCAGCGTGTAGCGCGAATCGGGATAGCCGCGCGCGTTGATCGGCACCGCCTTGAAGGTCGCAGGCGCATCGTCAAGGCGGGTGCGGTCGTAATACTTGGCGCGGATGACGCTGTGCGGGCAGACGATCGAGCACTGCCCGCACTGGATGCACAGGTCCGGCTCCCAGATCGGCACCTGCTCCGCGATGTTGCGCTTCTCGTATTTCGTCGTTCCGGTCGGGAAGGTGCCGTCGATCGGTATCGCGCTCACCGGCAAGGTGTCGCCGCGGCCTTCCATCATGACGGCGGTGACGTTGCGCACGAACTCGGGCGCCGTGTCCGGCACCATCTTGAGGACGCTCCGCTTACTCGTCGCGGTGCCGGGCATCTTCACTTCACAAAGGTTGGCGAGCGCATTGTCGATGGCGGCGAAGTTCCTTTTCACGACTTCGGTGCCCTTGCGCGCGTAGGTCTTTTCGGTCTCTTTCTTGATCGCGGCGATGGCCTCGTCGCGAGGCAGCACTCCCGAGAGCGCGAAGAAGCAGGTCTGCAGGATCGTATTGCTGCGCGCACCGAGCCCGAGGTCGAACGCGACCTTGGATGCATCGATGACGAACAGCTTGAGCTTCTTGTCGATGATCTGCTGCTGCACCTTGCGCGGCAGCTCGTCCCAGACCTTGTCCGGCCCGTAAGGACTGTTGATGAGCACGACGGCGCCGGGCGCCGCCGCGCCGAGCACGTCCTGCTTGAACAGGAAGTCGAACTTGTGCACGCCCACGAAGCTCGCCGACTTGAGCAGATACGGCGCGCGCACGCGTTTCGGCCCGAAACGCAGATGCGAGATCGTGTACGAGCCGGATTTCTTCGAGTCGTAGACGAAGTAGCCCTGCGCGTGCCGAGCCGCGGTCGGCGGCGAGGATTTTTACCGAGTTCTTGTTCGCTCCGACGGTGCCGTCAGCCCCCAGCCCGTAGAAGAGCGCGCGCACGACGTCGGGCGACTCGATGTCGAATGACGGCTCGTACTCGAGACTCGTATGCGAAACGTCGTCGATGATGCCGACGGTGAAGCCGTGCTTCGGCTGGGCTTTCTTGAGCTCGTCGAAGACCGCCTTCGCCATGGCCGGATCGAAATCCTTCGACGACAGCCCGTAGCGCCCGCCGATCAGCTTCGGCATCGCCGGCCACTTTCCGGCGGCGACGTGCATGGGCGAAGGTCGCAAGCGACGTCGAGGTAGAGCGGCTCGCCCGGCGCGCCCGCTTCCTTGGTCCGGTCGAGTACCGCAACGGCCTTTACCGATCTGGGCATCGCGGCCAGGAAAGCTTCGCGCGGACCACGGCCGGTAGAGCGTCACCTGCAGCACGCCGACCTTCTCGCCCTTGTCATTGAGATACGCGGCAGTTTCATCCAGCACTTCGCAGCCGGAGCCGATCGCGACCACGACGCGCTCGGCGTTCGGGATGTCCCGTGTAGCGGAAGAGTCGATAACGTCGCCCCGTCAGATCGGCGAACCGGTCCATCGCCTTCTGGACGATGCCCGGAATCTTCTCGTAGAACGGATTGACGGTTTCCCGCGCCTGGAAAAAGGTGTCGGGGTTGTGCGCGGTGCCGCGCACCACCGGATGCTCCGGGCGAAAGCGCGCGCGCGCGGAAGGCGCGCACCAGATCGTCGTCGATCATCGCCCGGATCTGCGTCGTCCGGAATGATCGAGATCTTGTTTTCCTCGTGCGAGGTGCGAAAGCCGTCGAAGAAGTACATGATCGGCACGCGCGACTCGAGCGTCGCCGCCTGCGCGACCAGCGCGAGATCGTGCGCCTCCTGCACCGATGCGGCGGCGAGCATGGCGAAGCCGGTCATGCGCGCGCTCATCACGTCGGAGTGATCGCCGAAGATCGACAGCGCCTGCGTCGCGAGCGAGCGTGCGGCGACGTGGAATACGCACGGCGTCAGCTCGCCGGCGATCTTGTACATGTTGGGCAGCATCAGCAGCAAGCCCTGCGAGGCGGTGAACGTCGTCGTGAGCGCGCCGCTTTGCAGCGAACCGTGCACGGCGCCCGCGGCGCCGCCCTCGGACTGCATCTGCTGCACGACCGGAATGTTGCCCCAGATGTTCTTGATGCCTTCGGCCGCCCACGCGTCGGCCAGCTCGGCCATCGTCGACGACGGCGTGATCGGGAAAGATCGCGGCGACTTCGTTGACGCGGTAGGCGATGTGCGCGGCCGCGGTGTTGCCGTCCATGACGGCGGTCCGGATGCTGCTCATGTCGACGCCTCCAGTGGATGTCATGGACGCACCTTGAACTTCATCGGCATCGGGTCTCCGGTGGCCGGCGCGGTTGCCATGCGGCGCTCCGGCTCCATCTCGATCGCGTGGCAGGGACACTGCTCGAAACACACGGCGCAGCCGGTGCAAAGGTCGTAGTCGTAGCGATAGAAGCGACCCTTGCCGAGCTTGATGATCGCCTGCTCGGGACAGGACGCGTAGCAGTTGTCGCACTCGAAGCAGTTGCCGCACGAAAGGCAGCGGCTCGCCTCGTAGCGCGCTTCCGGCTCGGTGAGGCCGGCGACCACTTCCTCGAAGCCCATCCGCTTCGCGACCGGGATTGCCGCATGCTCGCGCCGATCCGCGTCGAGGAATACGGGCAGGTTGAGCGCCTCGAAGGCAATGATCGCGTGCTTTGGCTTTTGCGCGTACACCTCGCCGCGCAACCAGGCGTCGATGTTGCGCGCCGCCTTCTTGCCGTGGCCCACGGCAGCCGTCATCGTGCGCGCGCCGCCGATCATGTCGCCGCCGGCAAAAATGCCCGGGTGCCCGGTGCTCATGTGCGCGTCGACTTCGACGACGTCGCCGCGCCCGATCTTGACGCCGGACAGCGTCTTCAGGAACTCGACGTCCGCGTGCTCTCCCACCGCGAGCACGAGCGAATCGGTCTTGAGGTGCTCGTATCTGCCGGTGCCGATCGTGCCCTTCCCGTCGGGCAGCATCTGCATTTCTTCGACGGTGATTTCGTCGTTGCCGAACTGCTTCACGGTCGACATCCATTTGACCTTCACGCCCTCGGCGAACGCCTCTTTCGCCTCTTCGGGGTGCGCCCGCATGTGTTGCCGGTCGGAGCGATAGATCAGGATCGCTTCCTCGGCGCCAAGCCGCCGCGCGACGCGCGCCGCGTCGACCGCGGTGTTGCCTGCGCCGACGATCCCGACCACGCGGCCGAGCTTGGGCGGGTGACCTTGCTCGACCTGCTCCAGCAACTCGAGCGCGTCGATCATCTTGCCGCCATCCATCGAGGGAATGTCGAGGTGGTTTGCCACCTCGGCGCCGACGGCAAGAAACACCGCATCGAAGTGGCCGGCGTCCTTCTCCGCAACCACGTCGTTGACGCGATAGTTGCAGACGATTGCGACGCCCATCGCGCGGATGCGCTCGATCTCCTTCATGAGACCTTCGCGCGGCAGCCGGTATTGCGGAATCCCGTAATGCATCATGCCGCCCGGCTCCGGGCTCGCATCGCGGATCTCGACGTCGTGGCCCATCCGCTTCAGGTGATAGGCGCACGACAGCCCGGCCGGTCCCGGCGCCGACGACGAGAACACGCTTGCCGGTAGGCGGCCTGACCGCAACCTGCCAACCCTTTTCGGTGGCAAGGTCACCGAGAAAGCGATCGAGCGAGTGAATCGAGACCGGCTGATCGAGTTGACCGCGGTTGCACGCGCTCTCGCACGGGTGATAACAGGCGCGGCCGTGCGTGCCCGGCAGCGGGTTCTCTTCCATATATTTCTGCCAGGCCTCCTCATAACGTCCGGCCTGCGCGAGGTCGAGCCACGCCTGGATGTTTTCACCCGCCGGGCATGCATGGTTGCATGGCGGCAGCAGGTCGACGTAGACCGGGCGTTGCCACCGCCTGGCGCTGGTTCCCTTGCCGATGGTGGCCTTGTAGACCGGCGTGATGTCTTTCGGAATGAGGCTCATGCCGACACCGGGAACACAGTCAGGGTTCGGATGCCCTGGGCGTCATGAATCAGTACGCCTTCGATGTCGGCGGTAGCGGAAGGTCCGGTCATGAATACCGCATAACGGGCGTCGAAAAAAACCGGGTTCTGATAGGCGCGGTGCATGTTGGCGACGATCGCGCTCGGATCGAGCAGCACGTGGCCGAAGCGTGTGACCGCGCTGCCTTGGCTGGGCATACCGCCCGACGTTCGCAAAACGTACTCCAATCCCCGTCGGCCGAAGTTGATCTATGTCATGCGCACCAGCGAGGCAAATAGCCTCTAACGCGTACTTCGGCCGGCGAGAGCAACGCGGCATGCCTTTGCGGTCCGTTGATCCAAGTCAAACGGACCCGGCACCCGCGCGCTTACCGTACACAACTGGGGAGAAACCGAGCAGGAAACATGAACCCTTACGGCGCTTTGATCTTGTACTTGATGGCGATCCTGGGTTTCGTTGCGGTCACGCTTCTTATGAACCGATTGCTCGGGCCGAAACCGGCGGCGTCGGCGATGAAGCTCGAGCCCTTCGAGTGCGGCGCAACGCCCGTCGACACACGCAATGTGAAGGCCGTTCCGATCAAATACTACGGCGTCGCCATCGCGTTCCTGCTGTTCGATCTGGAGACCGTGTTTCTCTACATCTGGGCACTTGGCGCGCAGCCGCTCACCGGATTCATGCTCTTCACCTTCTTCCTTTTCGTGTTCCTGCTGGTCGCAATCCTGCTGTACGTCTACCGGGCGAGGCTCCTGGAAGCGGTGACGGAGTAGCCATGGTTGCGAAGACGATTCCGATCCGCGCCGCCAATGCGCCGTCGCCCGCATTCGAGTACTTCTCGACCAAGAAGGACGAGTTTGTCGGCTGGGCGCGCAAGTTCTCGCTTTTCCCGTATCCCTTCGTGACGGCGTGCTGCGCGATGGAGTTCATGGCGGTGAGCTCTTCGCCCTACGATACGGACCGCTTCGGCGCGGCATTGCCGCGATTTTCCCCCCGCCAGTCGGACTTGCTGATGGTCGTCGGCACGCTCACCCACAAGCAGGCGCCGGTCCTGCTCAAGGTCTATGAGCAGATGTGCGAGCCCAAGTGGGTGATGGCGTTCGGCGCGTGCGCGACGAGCGGCGGGTTTTATCAGAACTACGCCGCGGTCGCGGGCATCGACAAGATCATTCCGGTCGATATCTATGTTCCGGGCTGTCCGCCACGGCCGGAGACCGTGATCGACGCAATCATGAAGCTGCAGGATCGCATTGCTCGCTCGCCGCACCCGATCGTTAACGAGAGGTTCTGACATGACGCTACCGACCCTTGACCTGTTGCGGCAGCGTTTGGGCGCTGCGGCTGGCGAAGTGAGCTTGTCGCGCGGCGTGTTCGTCGTGACACCCGATCGCGCCGCTCTGGTCGGCGTCGTGCGCGAGTTGAAGTCGGAATTCGGATTCGATCTCTTTCTCGACGTCACAGCGGTCGACTGGCCGGAACGGGACCTGCGCTTCGACGTGGTGTATCACTTCTATTCCACCAAGCACTTCGTCCGCGTGCGGGTCAAGACCCGCGTTTCGGAGGCAGACCCCACGGTGGATTCGCTGGTGTCGCTGTACGGGTCCGCGCATTTCATGGAGCGCGAATGCCACGAAATGTACGGCATCGCATTCCGAGGCAATCGCGACTTGCGGCCGATCCTGCTCTACGAAGGGTTTGCAGGTCACCCGCTGCGCAAGGATTATCCGAAGGAACGAGAGCAGCCGCTTGTTCCGTATCGCGCTTAGAGAAGCCGATGCTGGAGACCAAGCTTCCCAACCCGGTCCGATCGGCGCTCGTCGCCGAGGACGACGGCGAGGTCATCGTCAACATCGGCCCGTCGCATCCGGCCACGCATGGAACGATCCAGGTTATCGCCGCGCTGGACGGTGAAAAAGTCCGGCGCGTCGACGTGCATTGTGGCTATCTGCACCGCGGGTTCGAAAAGGAATGCGAATCGCACACCTGGACCAACCTGATTCCATACGTGGACCGGCTCAACTATTGCTCCGGGCTCATCAACGACTTCGCCTACTGCGAAGCCGTCGAGGCGCTGATGGACATCACGATCACGGCACGGTGCAAGTACCTGCGCACGCTGCTCTCCGAATACTCGCGCCTGGCTGATCACCTCACCTGCATCGCGGCGTCGTTGATGGAGTTGGGAGCGATGACGGCGTTCCTGTATCTCGTGATGATTCGCGATTACGTCTACGAGCATCTCGCAGCTCTGACCGGGGCGCGCGTCACCTATACGTACGGGCGTATCGGTGGTCTCGCCCGCGATCTGCCCGAAGGCTGGCTGCAGCGGCTGGACGAAATCCTGGTCCAGTACGAGGATTTCGTCGGCCGCATCCACGGTCTGATGGATCGCAACCGCATCTTCATCGACCGCACGCGCAACGTCGGCGTGATTTCGGCGGCCGACGCCGTCCACTGGGGCTTCACGGGCCCGATATTGCGCTCGACCGGCGTGCCGCGCGATCTGCGCAAGGACGCGCCCTATCTCGCGTACGGCGAGCTCGATTTCGAAGTGCCCGTCGGGATCAACGGCGACAACTACGACCGGTATTACGTTCGCATGCGCGAGATGGACGAATCCGTTCACATGATCCGCCAAATCATGGAACGGTTGCCCGATGGCCCGATCAACGTCGACGACCGGCGTTGCGTGCTTCCCGAAAAGCACCTGGTGTATTCGGAAATCGAATCGCTGATCAATCACTTCAAGCTGATCATGGAAGGACCGCAGGTTCCTGCGGGCGAGGTTTACACCGCCCAGGAAGCCCCGAATGGCGAGCTCGGCTTCTATCTCGTGAGCACCGGCGGGGGAATGCCGTACAAGATGCACGTGCGCTCGCCGAGCTTCGTGCACATGGGCGGCGTGCATCGCATGCTCGAGGGCTACCAGCTCGCTGACATCATTCCGACGTTCGGCTCGGTCAACATGATCGGCGGAGAGTGTGACAGATGAGCAAGGTGAGCGATCGATGAAGCATCTCATTCCCGAATTCGATGTGCTGCGCCGCCGATTTCCGGCGGGATTCGAGTCATCGCTCGTCCTCCCGTGCGTCCGCCGCATCCAGGAGGACCGCGGCTTACGTCGCCGACAGCGACATCGATGGCCTGGTTGAATACCTCAAGGTGCCGCGGATCCAGATCGAAGAGGTCCTTTCCTATTACACGCAGTTCCGGCGCGCGCCGATCGGACGCTGGCACGTCGAGACCTGTCGCAACGTCAGTTGCTCGATGTGCGGTGCCGAGCGCCTGATGGCGCACCTTAAAGAGAAGCTCGGAATCAGTCCCGGCGAGACGACGCCGGACGGTCGGGTCACGTGGGCCACCGCCGAGTGCCTGGGGTCTTGCGGCACGGCGCCGGTAGTCGTCGTCAATAACAAGTATCACGAGAGCATGAGCATCGAGAAGCTGGACAAGCTCCTCGCGGAGCTCGACTGACATGCCCGGCAAGCCGCTGCTGATGACCTTCCCGGTGACGGCGACGTCGCACACGCTCGCGGACTATCGGGCGCGCGGCGGCTACGCCACGCTCGCGAAGGCGCTTACTTCGATGCAGCCCGCGGAAATCACGAAGGAAGTGACGAGCGCAGGGTTGTTGGGACACGGCGGCGCGGCATTCTCGGCGGGGCGCAAGTGGTCGGTGGTGAACCTCAACGACGGCCAGCCCCATTACCTGTGCGCGAATGCCGACGAAGGGGAACCCGGCACGTTCAAGGACCGCTGGATTCTCGAGAACGCGCCACACTTGCTGCTCGAGTCGATGCTGATCAGCGCTTACGCGTTGCAGGTCCGCCACGCCTTCATCTACATCCGCGGCGAATTCGACGTTCCCTACCAGAGACTTGCCGCGGCGATCGAGGAGGCCTATGACGCGGGCTACTTCGGCGAGCGCATCCTCGGTACCGACTTCGCGTGCGACATCGTTGCGTACCGTGGCGCGGGGTCGTACGTGTGCGGCGAGGCATCGGGACTTTTGTCGTCGCTGGAGGGCAAGCGTGGCTACCCGCGCAACCGCCCGCCGCGCCTGACCGTGCAGGGCCTCTACAAACGCCCGACCGTGGTCAACAACGTCGAGACGCTTGCCAACGTTGCCGGCATCGTCGCCAATGGCGCCGCCTGGTACAAGAGCTTCGGCACCGCCAAATCCCCTGGCACGCAGCTCGTGTCGATCTCAGGCCACATCGCGCGGCCGGGCGTATACGAGGTCGAGTACGGCTACCCGCTGGCCAAGTTCCTGTACGAGGACTGCGGCGGCATGGTCGACGGGCGCAAGCTGAAAGCGCTCATTCCGGGCGGGATCTCGACCAAAGTGCTGACGGGCGCCGAAGTCGACAACGTCACGTTCGACCATCCATCGCTGAACGCAGCGGGCTCGTCGGTCGGATCGGGCGGCATGGTAGCGATCGCCGACGGTACCTGCATGGTGCGACTGCTGCAGGTGATGCTGCGCTTCTATCACCACGAGTCGTGCGGGCAATGCACGCCGTGCCGCGAAGGCACCGGCTGGATGCACCGGATCATCGACCGGATCGTCTCCGGCGACGGCAGGCTGGACGATCTCGACCGCCTGATCGGAATCTCGCGCTGGAACGACGGCAACACGATATGCGGCATGGGCGATGCCGCCGGCTACGCGACGATCGGCATCCTCGCCAAATTCCGCGACGAGTTCGAGTACTTCATCGAAAACAAGCGTTCGCAATACGACGGAAATCTGGAATGCCGCAGATCTTCATAAACGGAAAGCCCTTCGAGGCTGAGCGCAACCAGACGGTGATGGAAGTCGCGCGTGCCAACGGCATCTTCATCCCGTATTTCTGCTGGCACCCGAAGCTATCGGTCGCCGGCAACTGCCGCATCTGCGCGATCCAGATCGAGGACCGCAGCTGGGTGGAGATCGCGTGCAACATGCCGGCGAGCGAGGGCTTGCGAGTGCTTACCGACTCCGACAAGGTGAAGGAATACCGCAAGGGCATCATGCAGCTGCTGACGCTCAATCATCCGGTCGATTGCGGCATCTGCGACAAGTCGGGCGAATGCACGCTGCAGGATTTCCACTACGCGTACAACGGCGCGCCGTCGGTGTCGCGCGATGTCAAGGTGCGCTCGACCAAGTTCCACCCGTTGTCCGAGCGGATTCTGCTCGACAACGAGCGCTGCATCCTTTGCTCGCGCTGCGTGCGCTTTACGCGGGAGATCTCGAAGTCGAACGCATTGGGGATCACGCAACGCGGCGATGCGTCGCTCGTCCGCGCCTCGGAAGACCACGCGCTCGACGCCGATCCGTATTCCGACAATGTGATCGATATCTGCCCGGTCGGCGCCTTGCTGTCGCGGTCGTTCCTCTACAAGGCGCGCGTCTGGTATCTGAAGCCCACGCCCTCGATCTGCCCGGGATGCGCGCGCGGCTGCACCGTGCAGATCTGGCATCGCAAGGCCGAGTGGAAGCTCCACACGCTCGATCCGGCAAAGAACGTCAGCATCGAACGCGTCACACCGCTCGAAAATCCGGCGGTCAACGGTCCGTGGATTTGCAACAAAGGGCGCGACCTCGCGCGGATCTTCGAACGCCCGCGTGCCGTGCAGGCGATGAAGAAGGGCCATCCGGTTGATCTGTCGACCGCTATCGAAGCGGCACACCGGCTGATCGCCAAAGCGGCGTATCCGGTCGCTTTCGTCTCGAACTGGGGCTCCAACGAAGAGCTCGCCGCCTTCAAGCGGACACTGGGCAAGCGTTTCATCACCTTCGTGAAGCAGGACAGCGCGCGCCAGTCCGGCGAGCACATCGAAGACGATTTGCTCATTCAAGCCGACAAGAATCCGAATACTGCCGGGGCTCGCGCGCTGTTCGCCGGGGTGGATCACGGCGCGACGCTCGACGATGCAACGGATTTGGTGCTGATCTGGGGCGAGGGATTCGACTTCGCGCGCATCCCGGCGAAGGCGAAGATCATCTTTCTCAATTCGTACCTGCAGCCCGAGAACGGCCACGCCGACGTCTTCCTGCCCATCAGCATCCAGACCGAGCGGCGCGGGCATTACACCAACTTCCAGGGCACGGTGAGCGCATTCGAGCCGTGTTTTCCCAAAAAGGCTTCGGTGGCCGATGCCGAAGTGCTGTTCGCCGAATTGGCGGCGTTCGCGTGGGCGCCCGCATGATGCAGGACCTCGTCGTCTACGTCGTCTACATCGGCTACGCGGTGAGCGTGCTGCTGATATTCGGGACGGTGCTGACCTGGGTGGAACGCAAGCAGGCGGCGATCATGGCCGATCGCATCGGCGCCAACCGCGCCTATGTGCGCATTCCGTTCACGAACATCAAGCTCGTGTGGCTGGGGCTGTTCCACGGCCTGGCCGACGGAATCAAGATGATGCTGAAGGAGGATTTCAAGCCCGACACCTACGACGCCTTCGCCTATGCGATCGCACCGTGGGTGGTGTTCACGCCGGTGCTGCTTGTGTTCGCGGTCATACCCTTCGGCGGGACGCTTAATCCCGGCGCCCTTTTTAACGGGATACCCGCCATCGCCGCATGGTTCGGCGACCGGACCTACCCGTTGCAGATTGCGCGCCTCGATGCCGGCTTGCTGATCGTCTTCGCTTTCGGCGGATTGACGATCATCGGCGCAATGCTTGCGGGCTGGTCGTCGTCGAACAAATTCTCGATGCTGGGAGCGCTACGCGCGGGCTCGCAAATGATTTCCTACGAGCTGATTTTGGGGCTGACTGCGCTGGGGCTCATCGTGATCTTCGGCACCGTCGACCTCAATGCGATCGCGCGACAGCAGTCCGGAACGCTTCTGGGCTTTCTGCCCGCCTGGGGAATCTTTTACCAGCCGTTTGCGGCGATCCTGTTCCTCACCGCCGCCATCGCCGAGAACAAACGCATTCCATTCGATCTGCCGGAAGCCGAATCGGAGCTCATCGCGGGTTATTACACCGAATACAGCGCGATGAAGATGGGTCTCTTCATGTTCGCCGAATTCATCGAAATTGCGATCGTCGGTGCGCTTTTCACCACGCTTTTTCTCGGCGGCTACAACCTGCCCTTCATGACCGACGCCGGCTTCGTCCTGCCCGGCGATCATGTCGTGGCGCTCCCGCATGCATTGGTCGTCGTGATCCAGCTGGGTGTGTTCCTGGCCAAGGTGCTGCTCGTATGCAGCTTCCAGATCCTGGTGCGCTGGACGCTGCCGCGGTTCCGATACGACCAGCTGCTGCGGTTTGCCTGGAAATTCATGTTCCCGCTGGCGCTCGTCAACCTGGCTGTCACCGTCGTCGCGGTATGGGCGCTGCGCTCATGAGCGTCCGTTCGAGCAACAAGCCCTTCCGGCGCAAGCAATACTGGAACGCGCCCACGATGTCGTGGTGGGAGAGCGTCTACCTGTTCGAAATCATGCGTGGCCTCGGCATCACCGGCGGCGTTTTCATGAAAAACATGTGGCACTGGATGACGTTTCGCAAGGGCGCCCTCACCACGTACTACCCGGAGGAAACGCGCGCGGACTACGCGGCACGCAATCGCGGCAAGCACCTGCTGACGCAGCGACCGGACGGCAAGCCGCAGTGCATCGCGTGCAATCTGTGCGCAACGGTGTGCCCTGCGAAGTGCATCGAGATCGAAGCGGCCTTCGATCCCGATGATCCGGCGCATCCGAAGTCGCCTGCGCGTTTCGAAATCGACTATTCGCGCTGCATTTTCTGCGGGCTGTGCGTCGAGGCCTGTCCCGAGGACGCCATCCGCATGGTGAAGGAAGTTCCCGATCTTCCATCGTACGATCGCAACGCGCTGTGGCTCTCGCTCCCCGAGCTCCTCAACTGGAATCCGCAACGCGACGTCGCCAAGCCGTATCCCCCGGCGCCGCGCAAGGACACGAGGAGCCAACCCCAATGATCGAAACGCTGCTCCTCTACCTCTTCGCGGGCACGGCGCTTGCCGCCGCTGCGCTCATGATCGTCCTGCGCAACCCGATGCGGGTCGCCCTTGCGCTCATCGGATGCATGCTGTCGCTCGCCGCCGTTTACGCGCTGCTCGACGTGCACGCCATTGCCGTATTTCAAGTTCTGATCTACGTGGGCGCGGTGATGGTGTTCATGGTCTACGCGATCATGCTGCTCGATGTTGGCGACCTCTCGTACACACGACGTTATTCGCGCCTGCTGGTACCGGGCGTTGCCGGGCTCGTGTTGCTGCTTGCAATTCTGGGCCATGGCGTCTGGCGTTCTCTGCCGGCACCAGGCGGCGCGGCGGGCGGCGGCCTTTTCCGGCTCAAGGAGTTTTCCATTGCCTTCCTGAACGAATACTGGCTCCATTTCGAGCTCGTCTCGGTGTTGCTGGTCGCGGCCGTCGTGGCCGCGCTGGCCGTGCTTCAAGTGGGCCGTCGCCACCGTGGATAGCGTGCAAATGCTGATCGTCGTGTCGATGGCGCTGTTCGCTCTCGGACTCCTCGGCGTCATTGTCCGGCGCAATGTCCTCGTCATGCTGATGTGCATGGAGTTGATGCTGAACGGCGTCAACCTGAGCCTTGTCACTTTCGCGCGCCAGGGGGGATCGACGGCGGGCGCGGTGCTCGTCTTCCTGATCTTCGTCGTCGCTACCGCCGAAATTGCGATTGCGATTCCGATCGTGCTGCTGCTCGTGCGGCGCAAGCGTGCGATGGATCTCGACGCCTACACCGATCTGAAGGGATAGCCGGTGCAACACGCGCTTCTACTGATCGTTACGTTGCCGCTGGCGGGCTTCCTGCTGAACGGCCTCGCGGGAAACCGTCTCGGCACGCGGTTCGTGTCGACCGTCGGATGCGGGTTGCCGATCCTGTCCTTCGCGTTGGCGGTGCAGTCGTTCCTGCAGCTGCGGGCTCTCGACGCGCCCCTGATCGAGACTGCCTATACGTGGGCGACGATTGGCGATCGCACGTTCGAGATTGCGTTCTATTTCGACCGCCTGACCGCGGTCATGGCGCTGATCGTAACCGGCGTGGGCTCGTTGATCCACGTGTATTCGACCGGCTACATGAAGGGCGACTCGAGCTACGCCCGTTACTTTGCCTATCTGAACCTGTTCCTCTTTTTCATGCTGATGCTGGTGCTCGGCAAATCGTTGCTGGTCCTTTTCGTGGGCTGGGAAGGCGTGGGGCTGGCGTCGTACCTGCTCATCGGATTCTGGTTCGAGGATCCCGACAAGGCCCGGGCGGGAAAGAAAGCCTTCATCACCAATCGGATCGGCGACGCGGGCTTCCTGCTGGGGATGTTCGTGCTCTATCAGGCGTTCGGGACGCTCGACATGGTCCGGATCAACGCCGCGTTCATGAGCGCTCCCGCTCCTGCCGTCTCCGCAAGCCTCGTGGGCATATTGCTGTTCATCGGCGCCACCGGCAAGTCGGCGCAGATACCGCTTCATGTGTGGTTGCCCGACGCGATGGCCGGCCCGACGCCGGTCTCGGCGCTGATCCACGCGGCAACGATGGTCACCGCGGGCGTTTACCTTGTCGCCCGCCTGTCCGGCATCTACGTTCACGCGCCGGAAGCAAGTGCCATCGTCGCCGCAATCGGTGTCGCGACGGCGTTCTTTGCCGCGACGATCGCCGTCGTGCAGACCGACATCAAGAAGGTCCTGGCCTACTCGACGATATCCCAGCTCGGGCTCATGTTCGTCGCCCTCGGCGTCGGCGCCTACGGCGTCGCCATCTTCCATCTCTACACGCACGCGTTCTTCAAGGCTTGCCTGTTCCTGGGCGCGGGCAGCGTGATTCACGCGCTCGGCGGCGAACAGGACATCAGGAAGATGGGTGGGCTCGCGCGGAAGATTCCCATCACCTTCGTGACATTCGCCGTGGCGACGGCCGCCATTGCGGGCATTCCGCCGCTGGCCGGCTTCTTCTCGAAGGACGATATCCTGTGGTTCGCTTTCGCCAGCACCAACGGAGGTTCGCCGCTGCTCTATCTCATCGCCGCAGGCACGTCGCTGCTGACGGCGTTCTACATGTTTCGCCTGCTGTGGCTCACGTTCTTCGGCCCGTCGCGGATGACGCCTGAAACGGAGCACCATGTCCACGAGTCGCCGCCTTCGATGACGGGAATTCTGGTGGTGCTCGCCGTGCTGTCCGCAATCGGCGGCTTCGTCTCGATTCCGCACTATCTCGCCCCCCTGCTGCCGGTCCCCGAGGTGCCGCATGAGCTCGAGCACCTGGAATCGACGTTGATCATTGTCTCGGTCGCGCTCGCGTTCGCAGGCCTCATCGGCGCCGCGTTCATGTTCGGCGCCAATGCCGAACGCGCGACACGGATGCAACGCCGCTTCGATGGGCTGCATCGCCTGCTTTCCGGCAAATATTGGGTCGACGAAGCCTACGATCTTCTGATCACGCGGCCGCTGTACTGGATCTCCGATCGGCTGTTTCTGCAGACCGGTGATCGCAAGCTGCTGGACGGCACGTTGAACGGGATGGCTGCGCTGGCGCAGCGCACGGCAGGCCTAATGGGGCGCGTGCAGAACGGCAGCTTGCATCTTTACGCGCTCTTCGTGGTCCTCGGCATCGTCGCCTCGATTGCATGGAGCTGGCGCCATGGCTGAATCCGGGATCCTCAACTTCGTGCTGTTCCTCCCCGTGCTTGGTACAGGCATGCTCCTTCTCGTGCCACCCAAGCAAGAGGATTTCGTACGCCGTTTCTCGCTCTTTGTCATGGTCCTGCAGTTTGTCCTTACCGCGTGGCTCTACTCGCGGTTCGACGCCGGCACGGCGGCGCTGCAATTCGAAACGCGGATACCGTGGATCGCCGGCTGGGGCGTCTACTACCAGATCGGCCTTGACGGGTACAACCTGCTGCTCGTCCTGTTGACCGCGTTTCTCGGTCCGCTGGTGGTCGCCGGATCGTTCACCGCGATCCAGAAAGACGTCAAGCTCTTCTACGCGATGGTCTTCCTCATCCAGTTCGCGATGATGGGGGCCTTTGTCGCGCAGGACCTCTTCCTGTTCTACCTGTTCTGGGAAGCGATGATGATCCCGATGTTCTTCATCATCGGCATCTGGGGCGGCGAGCGGCGCATCTACGCCACGTTCAAGTTCGTCCTGTACACGGCGTTCGGCAGCATCCTGATGCTCGCCGGGGTGATTTATCTCGTGTATTCGCTCGGCGCCACGTCGGGCGTGACATCCTTTGCATTCGCCGATCTATACCGTGCGCAGCTTCCGCTTTCGGTGCAGTCGATACTGCTCGCCGCGTTCGGCCTGTCGTTTGCGATCAAGGTGCCGATCGTCCCCTTGCACACGTGGCTTCCCGACGCCCACGTCGAGGCGCCAACGGCGGGCTCGGTGATCCTCGCCGGTGTCCTGCTGAAGATGGGAACCTACGGTTTCATGAAGCTCGGCTTCCCGTTGTTCCCCGACGCCACGCGATTGTTCGCTCCGTTCATCGGAACCCTCGCCGTCGTCAGCATCATCTACGGCGCCTGTCTCGCGCTGGTGCAAACCGACATCAAGAAGATCATCGCGTACTCGTCGATCAGTCACCTGGGCTTCGTGATGCTCGGGCTCATCAGTCTCGACTTGATCGGAATCCAGGGCGCCGTGATCCAAATGGTAAGCCATGGCCTTGTTGCTGGCGGACTCTTTCTGCTCGTTGGAATGGTTTATGAACGCTGCCACACGCGCGAGCTTGCCGCGTACGGCGGGCTCGCCAAGCTCATGCCCGTTTACTCGGCATTCGTCGCGGTTCTGACGCTAGCGGCCATCGGCCTGCCGACGACCAGCGGGTTTACGGGAGAGTTTTTCGTTCTGCTCGGTTCGTTCAACGGTGCCTGGCCGCAATACGAGCACGGCGCGACGTATCCGCTGCTCGTGAGTGCAAGCGCCGTCGCCGGCGTCGTGTTGGGGGCGCTCTACATGCTGTGGTTCGCGCAGCGCTTCCTGTTCGGCGTCGCGAAGGCCCCGCATCAGCCTCTCGTCGACATCAACATGCGCGAGAGGGTGATCCTGGCGACGCTCGTCGTGGCCGTGTTTGCTCTAGGACTGTTTCCGGCCGAGCCACTGCGCAAGACCGAGCTCGCGGCGCGCGATTTTCAGCAGCGCGTTGCCGCAGAGCGAACGGGAACGTCCGTTGCGATTCGCGACAAGGCAGATCTGACCGCTTCGCGCACTGAATTGCCCGGATCCGGCACGGCAGAAACCAGGGAAACCCGATGAACTGGGTCAACGTCGTCATTTCGTTCATGCCGGAGAACCTTCTCCTTGCCGGCATCGTCGTGCTCATCGGCCTCGAGGTCGGCGGGGCGAGGGAGCGGAGCGCGTTGCCGGCATCGCTGCATCGCGTTGATCCTTGCCACCGCTGCAGCGGGTTGGCTGTCCTTGAATGGCTACGAGTTCGCGGCGTTCCCGGGTCACTTTTCGGTCGATCCGTCGGCGTTGCTGGCGAAGGCTGTCGTCCTCGCGCTCGCCGTGCCGGTACTGCTCATCTCGCGGGACGAGATCGCGCAGCGCCAGTTCCATATCCTTCTTCTGTCGTCGCTCTATGGGGTCTGCCTGCTGTTGTCGGCGGACAGCTTCCTGACGCTTTTCCTCGGAATCGAGCTGATGTCGCTCCCCGTGTACGTGCTGGTGCTGCTCGCGTATCGGCGGCCGGAAAGCGCCGAGGCCGCGCTCAAATATCTCGTCCTCGGCGGCGCGGCGACAGCGACCTTGCTGATGGGCGTCTCTCTCCTTTACGGCGCCAGCGGATCGCTCGCGCTTTCCGCGTTTTCGAATTCGTTGGGGTCGGCCGACATCATGGCGCGCATGGCCGTCGTGCTGGTGATCGTTGCTTTCTTCCTCAAGGCTGCGATCGTGCCGTTTCACGCCTGGGCACCGGATGCCTACGAGACCGCAGCAGTCCCCGTCACCGCCTACATGGCCACGATAATCAAGGCGGGGGTGTTGCTGGCTGCCGTTCGCTTGTTTGCCGCGGTGAACGTGGAGCGCCCGATCGCCGATCTTCTCGCGCTGCTCCCCTTGCTTTCGATTGTGTGGGGCAATCTTGCCGCGATGCGGCAACAAAGCTTCCGCCGGATGATCGCGTACTCGTCGATCGCGCATGCGGGTTACCTTTTCTATGCGTTCCTTGGCGATGCTCCCGGCAGATTCCAGGCGATCGTCTTTTACGTGTTCGTCTACGGATTCATGAATCTGCTTGCCTTTGCGTCGCTTCCGCCCGACGAAGACGACGCGGCACGGGATCGACTCGACAACCTGAAGGGGCTGTTCCATCGCCGGCCCTACGCAGCACTGATGATCGCCATCGCCATGCTGTCGCTGGCAGGCATTCCCCCTCTCCCCGGATTTGTCGCAAAGTTCCTGATTTTCAAGAACGTGATCGCCGCCGGATTCACGGTCTATGGCGTGCTGGGACTGGTCGGCAGCTACCTTGGGATCTACTTCTACCTGCGCGTCATCCAGTATCTCTTTATGAGCACAGAAGATGCTGCGCGCGGCCAAGCCGCACCGCGTGGCCTGGCGCTTGGCGCCGGATTCATCTGCCTGCTGTTGATGATCGCGATTTCGGTATTTCCGGGCTGGATGATCGACCAGCTTTAGTACCGTCTTGCCGCCGGCTTGCTTTTCGGTGTCGGGATGCAGTCGACCAGTTACTTCATGGCGTCCTCGGAGGCGAGATAGACTGACGTTTCATTGAATCACCGCGCGGACGCTGCCCGGCCACATTCGAGCATAGTGAAGGGCCGTCATCGACCCTAAGTAGGAGTTCAACGGACCCTAGGCCACGCATGGCCTTGCCATAGGTGACGTGCACGACCGACCCATCGTCATCAGCGGCTGCTTACGACCCCGAGCTGCCGGCCAGAGTGCTCCGAAGCAGTCATAGAAATCGATGAGATCAGCCGTTCAGATCACGGCAACGGGGGACCACAAATTTTGTCACTAGGGTGAGAATGAGCGGCTAGCTTCGTCACGGCCGTCATGCACTGGTTCCTACCTATAGCATTGATACTGTCTGTATTAGTCGCACCCTCCGCCAGCGAGCAGGTCCGTGAGGCTTGGGCCGACGGCCGCCTGCAAACTACCAAGTTCAATCTCCGCTTGGCTAAGGGTAGCGCCCGGTTGTGGCACGTGCGTGCTCGTCGAAAGTTTACTCAGAGCCGCAGCGCCGGGTGGTGTGACCGTTACGTTGACTGCGATCTTTTGACTCTGCACTTGCCGGGGCGTGCTAGCCGCCTGCGTCTGGGCGCTCTTGCACATTGTCTCGAAGATGAAACCCTTTTTGCCACAAGCCTTCAGTTGGAGCTGCACACTGTCGTATGCGGGATTCGGGACTGCGACGCGATCCCAAGACAGGACCTCCACTTTGACCTCGCAAGTGGCCGAAGGCGCCCTGCCCGCAGCAAGCGACACCGGAATCACACTTCGCCCGGCTTTTTCAGTAATCCAGGACTGAACATACGTACTCCACGTCGGATTCTCGCGGCCGTGCCACAAGACGCCGGCGTAGCTGACCACACGGCCGGCCGAACTCCCGCGGAAGCGGTCGCCAACCAGCTGGTCGATTGAATCGAACCTCAGCACATTGATGCGATCAGTCCCAGTATCGACGCTTTGCACGATCCCTGTGATTCGACCATCGAGCATGACAATAGCACCGCTGTCGGACTCGATAATATTCAACTTGTCGACAGGCGCGAGCGTGAGCCGATCCTTAGTGCCACCAGCGTACTTGAGGCGCACGATCGATTCTTTCCCACTCGGATAGTGTCGTACCACCTGGAATTCACTTCCCGTTGTAAAACTTGCGCGCCGCAACCACGCCACGTCCGGCCACGTCGTCGTACAAGCCACGGCCGGGGGGCTGTCGCGTAGTGTGATCAATGCAAGGTCGTATGACTCGTTGTCGTAGCTTCGGCTTGCTTCCGCTTTCGCACCAGTGCGGTCCAGCACGGTAACGGAGCTGCCGATCTCCGAAACGACATGACGCGCGGTGACTATCAGGCACGCGGTGCCGCGGCGGAATGAGTACCCCGCACCGGTGTAGCTCCCCTGTCGGATCTCGACCGGCTCGGCGCGGACGGGAGTTGAGGCGGGTCCGAGCGTGATGCCGCCGAGTACCAAAATCAGCAGTACGGCGGGCGAGATCGGGGCACGTTGACGTTTACTTGATTTCCGTTCTTCGTCTATCTGTTCATTGCCATCCACTATTGCATCGTCCCGGAATTTCGTATTCTCCTTGTCGCCATCTTGTCGAGTTCTGCCGGTCAAGAAATCGAAAAGTTTGCGTACGCTTTCCCAGAATCCAACCAGCACACCGATAAGCACGGCCAAAAACCTGAGAATGTCCGAGCGCCAAGCGGCGGTGGTGTTTGGGATAGTAAGAAGGTGTTGGTCGGCACCGCTATACGCTTGAACGCCCACAGGTCCCCGTACGTACATCTGTACTGATAGACCTCCACCAGGCATTGTATGAAGGAAGCCACGGGCAGGCGCAACGTCAGGCGAAGGGCAGCGACTTGCTGCATTGGCCGTGGCGTCAAGGCACGCGTGAGTGTCAAGGAGACTGCCTTCATCGAGATTCTCGATACTCAGCGTTACGCGCTCGTCGCTGAATAACGGGACTACCCGCAGCGTCGCCGTGCCCGACTGGAGAATTCCAGCCGCGTCTGTCGCCCAACCTGCCCCCTGTTGGACTGGCTGGCCGAGGAGAATATGCCCGGATAATGGCAGCGCCAGCTCGTGTGAGCCTTGGCTAGACTCCGTCGATTTGGCGGCGTAACTGAACCCCTGGGGATCGTCCGTGAGCGGTATCCCATCGACGGAAGCCTGGAAGGATGGCGTTGATTCAGCCCCGCAGCCGCGGGCAATACCTTCGGCACGTCCAACCGAGAGTCGGAAGACGCCGGGCGTTGCAGAGATCAGTCGCACCTGAGCTCCGGCCGTGAGGACCAGTGTCACGTTTCCTGCCCGGGTCGGGTCTGTACCGCCTAGAGCGCCGACGGGTAAGGCGCTGCGTGGCCCGATCCGTCCCGCTGGCAGATCCCAAACGAGTCGCTCGCCACACAATACCTCCAGCGTTAGCGTACCCGTGTGGGCGGCAATTGCTATGGTTGCATTGGATGCGGGGAGCAGCAGCCACGACACAATTGCCCCTGCAAACAGCAGGCCCAAAACTAGCTCCCACGGCCGACCGCGCAATCGAATTTTCTGGATCCATCGACGAATGCCCCGATGCTTCCGTGGTCCATTTTTCGAGGCAATCATGGCACGTGAACTGTGAAGGTCTGCGTCTGCTCGTCAAATTGGTCGCGCCGAATAAGCCCCACCTGTCCGTCTCCCTGCAGGTCCGTGATCGCCAGATCGCAATACGTATCGAAGCGCACGGGTTGCGGGATACCTATAGGCGCGCAACGCACGACACGCGCCCCTGTACGCACGAAAATGTCCGCGCGGCGGCTGTTGACGTAGAGTCTCAATCGCTCGGGCGCGCCCACAAGTGGCGCGTCGCCCCAGCGTACGAGATAGAGCGCGCCACCCGGATCTCGTGCAGCGATCGCGAGCGCTGTGGGGCTAACTGGTCGAGAGGGCGGCGGCTTGCCGCTGGGCGGCGAGGGTCCAGCGAGCACAAGCGAGACCCACTCTTTGCCCTTGGTCGAGCCGGCGTACACGCCCTCGCCGCGGAAGCGGCCATCGGCCGTCGCCGTCTCGATGTGGATCTCGCCTGACCATGGTTGCGGCAGATAGACCTGCACCACACCGGACTGTTGGGCCATTTCTGTTGGCGCAACGGCGAGACCGACGACCGCTTCGCCGCGCACTGGGTTAACTGGGTTATAGAACTCGCGGTACTCGCGCCCCGACACAGGCTGGAACTGGGCGGCGGCAGGAAGCGCAGTAGAGAGCAGGGCAAGCGCGCACAAAAATACGCCCGCGGCGCTACGGCGCCACGGCAAGGACGACACATACATCACAATCCCTCCTTCCCACGTAGGGCAGCAAGCGCCACCCCATGTCAACTTCCTAGAGCGTCTGCCCACACGACTTGATGACATCCGCACAGGCGCAATCCCCGTTGCCAACCTTGCGCTGCTGTGCGACGACCGGATCACCTCCCCTAACCCCGCAAATGCCCTCTCCCGCACGCCTCACACCGCAAGCCTCAAGAGTCGCTCCCCTGTTGACCAGACACCGAGTCTGCTTCATCGGCAACATCCGACGCATCTCCTGAGGGACGGAGGGCGAAAAGCGCGATACCGCACACCACTCTCCAATTCATTCTTGACCAATCCTGCACGCGGAGATCCCACGAAACGCCGAATCATCTTCGATCGTGGTGGCTCAAGCATTTGGCACCACAATCTATCCCTGCGGTGGTTCGTTCTGGCGGCACCATGCCTTCTGCGCTTCAGACATGGCAATTATTCGCGTCTTGGCATCGTCGATGATGCATCGCTGTCACTTCTCATCCATTTGGTCGCAGCTATCGTCGTCGCAGATTATGGCACCGAGGAATTTGAGGTTTGGCACCATACCGTGTACTTGGAGTAATCCGCCAACGACGCCATCAAACCTTACGTTTCCCAGCACCTTTGCAGCCAGAAGAATTTTGCCTTTCTTAACAAACGCTCCTTTCGGAACGTCGTTTACGACAAGTATTCCTTCATCTGGCAAATAGAACATTCCCGAGGTTGCGGATTGCATTTGCTCAAAGGCCACAACCAAAAATAGCCTATCGCCTTCAAAGGCAAACGGATTGGCATAAAGGCCCTTAGGCTTCTTGTTTAACAAACTGTGCTTCTTTGCGAACTTGTCAACACGGCCCATCTTCACCTTTTCGCTATCGGCCGCTTTCTTCTGTGCTTCTGCTTGGGCGGCAGCCGCCTGTTCTTGCCGTTGTTTTGCTTGGGTCAGCCGTTCTTGCTCCGCCTTTTCCGCAACGCGTCTGCGCTCCGCCTCTTGGATTTGCCGCTCCGACTCAGCGCGCTGTTGCGCCGCGGCCGCCTTCTCTTGCTCCTGTTGGCGGGCATATGAATATGCAGCGTTGTTTGTGACGTTCCAATAGCGATCATCTCGGTAGGCATATACCGGTACCGAAAAACGATCGCTCCCAAACCGCGCGGGCAGCGCGTCGGCAAAGAGGTAGATCGGCACTCGCGCATTCGGTCCAATATTAAAGCCGACGTCGGCGCATGTTTTCCGAATAAATGACTCCACCTGACTAAGAAACCTTAACAAAGCATCATCAGGCAGATTTGCGAGAGCATACTTGCCAGAGGAGACAGATCTCTTTGGGTCCAAGCCTTCCGGAACCACCGTCTCCCCGTCCGTCCCATGGCTGCAGTTCATGTGGAGCTCTTTTCCCCAAGGAGACGCCACCGAAAGGATGTGAGCCTTTGCTCCTGGGGGAGGAGGGTGGCCTGGCAATGGGATTGGCGAAGATCCTCTACTCTGGTTGGCAGAATCGTTAATTGGCTCACGAATTGCCGTGCTCTGCCCGCCCTTTGCCACAAGACCGGCCGCGCCGCTCGTTTCTGTTGTGGGCGTTGCAGTCGTCCGCGCGGTTGCACTCGATTCCGCAGCCGGCAGGCGCTCGATAACTGTGCCGTCCTTGAATATGCCACGCGTGCGTTGGCCCGTAGCAGAGATGACTACTCCAGTGCCGTTGCGTTGATTGTCGCGGTATTCGCCTTCGTAGCGTGATCCATCAGCGGAGCCATATATGCCGTAGCCATGTCGCATTCCGTTACGATAATCACCTTCGTACCGGTCCCCTTCCGCAGTCGTCATCTTGCCTTTTCCATCAAGCAAGCCGCCCGCGAAGGTTCCCTCAAAGCGAAGCGTTGGTTTGCCGTCTTGTGACCACTGCGCTACGCCCGCCCCTCTGGCCAATCCATCTGCGCACTGTCCCTGCCACGTTACCGTCTCGCCAGGCTTCACGTTGGGACGGCCGACCTTGCATGAAACGTTGGATGCCTGCACGAAGGAAACGGTAGGTAGCGGGGCCTGCGCGAACACATCCGGATGATTTACAAATAGCAATAATGCCGCGAGTGCAAAATTTGCTTGCGTGATGACGCTCATGGCTTTCCTCCCTTGATGACAACTCGCGCTACTCGCGTCAAGCGACGATATTTCCTATTGCCTCGTTCTATCCGAATGCGTGACGAGACCTAACTTGCGGATGAGGAACGCGCCTAAGGGCTGCCCATTGAGGACCAGAGGTGCTACCTGCAATTTCCACCCCGGCCTTGCAGAGCGCGAATACGGCGCCGATGAACTTCGCTGGCCGTTTTGCGATGCGAGTTGGCCACCGAGTACGAGGACGACTCGAGATGGGTTGCAACGCTCTCCGCGCGAATGCACCCAGATAGGTGCAGGCGATTACCGCCGCCAATGCGAGCGTCGCCAACCGCACGGCCCCCCCGTTCGGATGGTCAGGGTACAATGCCCCGACATTCGATGTGGGTACTTTGCGCCAGATTGAAGCTGCGGGCAACATCCTTCCGGCCGCTTTCCCCGCCTGTCGGCGGCAGCGCGGGCTGGCGGAGCCCGCGCAGACGCGCTCCTACCTGCACCGCGATGCCGGCCTGCAAAGTGCGGCAACGCCGATTCCTGCGCGCGGTGATTCGGCGGGCGGGGGTCAGGGTGAACAGAAAGATGGATCTCGGTGGCTGAGATAACCGGGCGAGCGGGGCCAGGTCAATTCGCGCGCGCTCCCCGACGGAGATGAGTGACCGCTTCCCGGCAGTTTGGGTGGCGAAGTTCACGGTCTGCTTCTGGCCGAAAGCGGCCTAAGACACTCGTGACCGATTGCCGGTCTGCCTACTCCTGCGCCGAAAGGTACGAGGACGTCGGCGTCCTCGTGCGCTACGCACCCGCTCGGGCTGCCACCGGCGAGTACATGTCGAGGAGCTGCAGACGTGTTGCCTGCAGGCGTTCAGCGACAACACCAAGCAGCCGTTGCATCAGGATGAACCCGAACTGCGTGTCCTCGCGGCACGCAGCGAGCAGCTCCGCACCCTCGAATGCCAGCGCGTCAACCCGCTCCAGCGTGCGGGCCTGAAAATGCTTGCCGCGGCCCATCAGCAATGCGGACCACCCCAGTTCATCGCCGGCGAACAGTGTCTGGACGCGAAACGTATGCCCCGGTGCCGCGATTTCGAGCGCTACCAGCCCCGTTACAATCAAGTAGAACTCGGTGCATTCATCGCCTTCGCGAAACAGGACCTGGTCGCGGTCGAACCGGATTTCCTTGGCCAAGGTCGCGAGCTTCTCGATGTGACGTGGCTCGAACTCCGCCACGAACGGGTGGTGGCGAAGCATCGTCAGAGCAGTCTCCCTCATTGTTCGCACCTTTCTTTCATGTCATGTACGGGGTGTAGTTCGGTTCGTACATCTGCGACTTCATGAACGCGAGGAGATCCGGCGGTTGCGGCAAGCGCGCGAATCCCTGGCGATATGCAACCGCGGCCACCGCCGCCGCGATGTGCGCCGACACATCCCGAATATGCTTGAGCGGCGGATACATGCTCCCCTGCTCCAGATCGGCCGGCGTCACCTGCTCGGCAAGCGTGCGTGCGGCTGCCATGAACATTTCATCGGTGACGCGGGTTGCGCGAGTCGCAATGGCCCCGAGCCCCACGCCCGGGAAGATATATGAATTATTTCCCTGACGCGGCACGAAGCGGCGGTTGGCGACGGTGACGGGGTCGAAAGGCGAGCCGCAGGCGAAGATCGCGCAGCCGTCCGACCAGCGATATGCCTGCTCTGCCGTGCACTCCGCTTTTGATGTCGGATTCGAAAGTGCAAACACGATCGGCCGCCGGTTGAGCGATGCCATCGCGCGAACGACTTCCTCGTTGAATGCGTTGGCGACTGCCGCAACGCCAATGATCGCGGTGGGACGTAGCGCATTCACCGCCTTCAACAGCGTATCGACCGACGGATGTTCGTGGGCGTACGGCTGCTTGTGCGCCGCGAGATCGGTTCGCTGCTTGATGACGAGGCCGCGGGAGTCGAAAAGCCAGCAACGCCGGCGTGCCGCACCCGGATCGAGGCCCTCCGCGACCATCGCCGTCACCGCCAGGTCGGCAATGCCGGTGGCCGCTTCGCCGGCGCCCTGGAACAGCAGCGTCTGTTCGCCGAGCCTGCCACCGGTGATGCGAAGCGCTGACAGGATGCCCGCCAGCGACACCGCGGCGGTTCCCTGGATATCGTCGTTGAAGGTCGGGATTCGATCGCGGTATTTGCTCAGCAGCCGAAACGCGTTCTGCGTGGCGAAGTCCTCGAACTGGATGACCACGCCCGGAAAAATCTCCTGCGCCGCGGTCACGAATTCGTCCACCAGCGCGTCATATTCGTCGCCGCGCAATCGCGGTTGCTGAAGACCGAGATAGAGCGGGTCGTTCAGCAGCTCGGCATTGTTGGTGCCGACGTCGAGCAGCACTGGCAGGCACGCGGTGGGTGGGATGCCGGCACACGCGGTATAAAGCGACAGCTTGCCAACGGGAATTCCCATTCCGCCCGCGCCCTGGTCGCCCAGACCGAGGATGCGTTCGCCGTCGGTGATCACGATGATCGCGACGTCGCGCCGGGGCCAGTTGGCGAGCACGCGCGCGATCCGACCGCGATCATTCGCGCTGACGAAGATGCCGCGCGGTCGCTGAAAGATGTGCCCGAACTGCTGGCAAGCCAAACCCACCGTCGGCGTGTAGACGATCGGCGTCATCTCGTCGGGATGGTCGATCAGCACCCGAAAGAAGAGCGCCTCGTTGCGGTCGTGCAGCGCCGTCAGGTTGATGTATTTGTCGAGGTCGTGCGGCTTGCTGCGGAAGTTCTCCAAAACACGCGCAACCTGCTGCTCCTGCGTAAAGACCCGCGGCGGCAGGAGACCGCGCAAACCAAGCGCATCGCGCTCCGTCTCCGTAAACGCCGTGCCCTTGTTCCACAGGGGATCGCGCAACAGCGCAATGCCACTGGCGGGTGCGCGCGTCACCGAGACCGATCTTGCGAATAGAGAATCGTTCATTTGCTTTGCCTCAATCTGTTCTGTCAACGTCGAATGTACCTGCGGCTATCTCTCGCGTACCTGCGACCCGTGGCAGCGCGTGCGCATTTCGCGCTCGAGCTGGCTCGCGACGAGCTCCGCGTTCAAATCCAGAAATGTGACGTGCTCCAGCTCGTCCTGGGCGGCATCATCGAACAGTTGCCTCAACGACGCCGGGGATATCCCACGTCCACCAAGACCCGCGATCACCGTATATATCCTGATTGCGATGCCCGCGACGCTCTTGCTCACGCCGTCGGACAGGATGCCGCCCAGGCCCACGGCGAGCGATCGCTCCAGGATCACGATGCGTTTTGCGCCCTGCAACGCGTCGCGCAGCGCGCCCAGCGGGAACGGCCGGAACGAGCAGAGGTTGACCGATCCGATGCGCATGCCTTCCGCACGCAGCTCGTCGACGACCTTGCGGACGGTGCCATTGACCGAGCCCAGCGCGACAATGACCGTTTCGGCATCTTCCGTTCGATATGTCCGCAGCAGGCCCCCCGCAGGCCGGCCAAATCGAGCCTGAAATTCGCCGGCCAATCGCGGAATCACGCTGAGCGCTCGCAACTGCCTGTGGTGCGCAAGGTAGCGCATTTCGGTGTAAGTTTCCGAGTCGGCCGCCCCGGCGATGAAAGCAGAGCCTGCAGTGGCGGCCGACTCCCGACGCTTGAACGGTGGCAGATAGGCGTCTACCTGCGCCTGCGTCAACGCGGTGGGGCCGTCGACGCGGGCGAGCTCGAGGCCGTCGACGCATACCATGACGGGGCAGGACAGCTCTTCGGCGAGCCGGAATGCCTGCACGTGCAAATCGACGGCCTCCCGATTCGTTTCCGCGTAGAGCTGGATCCACCCGGCATCGCGCATCGACATGCTGTCGGTGTGATCATTCCAGGTATTGACAGGCGTTCTCGTAGCGCAGTTGCCGATGGTCATCACGATAGGCAATCCCGCCCCTGCGGCGGTGTACGCGGCCTCCGCCATGAACAACAGGCCCTGGCTCGAGGTTGCCGTGTAGGTGCGGGTCCCGGCGGCTGATGCGCCGATCGCAACTGACATGGCGGCGAAATCCGATGTGACGTTGATGAGCTCGCAATTTGTGAGCGTGCCCGCCTTCGCCATTTCGATCAGTCGCTCGAGAATGCGGGCTTGCGGCGTGTCGGAGTACGCGCAGATCAACGACGGTCGGCACATCGCGATCGCCTCGGCGATCGCATCGCACGGCCAGCCCTGCTTCAGCATCCGCAGGCTTCGAGAAATTTCGCTGCACATGGTGGGTTTGGGTAAGTGCAGCGAATGCCACGTCTGCAGCACCTACAGCCGAGAGCTGGAACGTTGTCCTCCTGGCATGCTGGATTACATGCCGTGCCTACTTTGTGGCAATTACCTTATGGCAGTTACCTTGTGGAAGTTACCTTGTGGCAATTACCTATGGCAGTTACTCTGTGGCGGTCGCGTAGCAGCGGTTCGCCCCGAGGCGCCGGTGATTCATGATTGTCCCTACTCTGTCATTCGCGAGGCAAGCCTTGTCGACCCTTCCCTTGATGCAAGTCAAGGGTGCGAGCCCGGTCGGGCGATACGCTTGATTTCGACTTGCGGCCACAAGCTTTACGGCCCATCGAATCGCTTCAAGCGCAGTTCGGCGTGCTCGCGCGCCGGCGGTCCGCGCAGGGGAAGACTTGATGAACTCGAGCAGCCAGATTATCGCCGGCGCCGGACTGACGGATCGGGCGCGCAAGAGCCGCTGGCCCGCGCGGCTCGATTTCGCGCAGAGCGCGAGCGGTTTCTTGCTGGCGCTGTTCATGTGGGGGCACATGTTCTTCGTCTCGTCGATCCTGATTTCCAAGGACGCGATGTGGACGATCACCAAGTTCTTCGAGGGCTATTTCTTTCTGGGAACATCGCATCCCGGATTCGTTTCGATCGTCGTCGCCGGCGTCATTGTCCTGTTCGTCGGACACGCATTCCTAGCGTTGCGCAAGTTTCCAATCAACTATCGGCAGCTCGCGACCTACCGCGGCCACATGCGCGTCATGCACCACGAAGACACGACGCTATGGCTGTGGCAGGTCTTCACCGGCTTTGCGCTGTTCTTCCTCGCTTCCGTCCACCTGTACCTGATGCTTACCCGACCGGACCGGATCGGGCCCTTCGAGTCTGCGGATCGCGTCTGGAGCGATTATTTGTGGCCGCTCTACCTGTTACTCCTCCTCGCCGTCGAGCTGCACGGCGGCATCGGCCTTTATCGCCTGGCCGTGAAGTGGGGTTGGCTCGGCGCGGGGAGTCCGAACGTGATGCGCCGGCGCCTCAAGATCGTCAAATGGTCGATCACGGTCTTTTTCCTTGCGCTTGGGCTCGCCACGCTCGCCGCCTATATGAAAATCGGCATCGAGCATCAGGACCACTACGGTGAACGCTATGTGCCGACGTGGCTTGCGAGTCCACCGTCCGGTGGCCCGAAATGAAAGTCATCTACACGGACGTGCTCGTGATAGGCGGCGGTCTCGCGGGCCTTCGGATGGGCATCGGCGCGAAGCGTCGCGGCCACGACGTCATTGTCTTGTCGCTGGTACCGCCGAAACGCTCTCATTCGGCCGCTGCGCAGGGCGGCATGCAGGCCTCGCTCGCGAACGCCATCAAGGCTCAGGGTGACAACGAGGATGTCCACTTCGAAGACACGGTCCGCGGCAGCGACTGGGGCGCCGACCAGCGCGTGGTGCGCATGTTCGTCAATTCGGCGCCCAAAGCGATTCGCGAACTCGCCGCATGGGGCGTGCCATGGAGCCGCGTAACCAAAGGCGACCGCGAAGTCGTCATCAACGGGAAGAAGGTTACGATTACCGAGCGTGACGAGGCCCATGGACTGCTCGCGCAGCGCGACTTCGGCGGGACAAAGAAGTGGCGCGCCTGCTACGTCTCGGATGGCACCGGTCACGCAATGCTCTATGCGATAAGCGATCAAACGATCGCCAACTCGATCCCGGTGCACGAACGCACCGAGGCGATCGCGCTGATTCACGACGGCGGCCGTTGCTACGGCGCCATCGTGCGCGACCTGACCACGGGTGAGCTCGCAGCCTACGTCGCGAAGGCGACGGCGATCGCGAGCGGCGGCGCGGGTCGCCTCTATCGTGTGACGACCAATGCAGTGATTTGCGAGGGTATCGGCTCGGCCATCGCGCTCGAGACGGGCGTCGCCGCGCTCGGCAACATGGAGGCCGTGCAGTTCCATCCGACTGCCATATTTCCGGCCGGCATTCTGGTCACCGAAGGCTGCCGCGGCGACGGCGGACTGCTGCTCGACGCCGAAGGCCACCGCTTCATGCCGGACTACGAGCCGGAGAAGCGGGAACTCGCCTCGCGAGACGTCGTGGCCCGGCGCATGGAAGAGCACCTAAAAAAGGGCAAGGGCGTCAAGTCGCGCTTCGGTGATCACCTGTGGCTCGACATCACGCTGCTCGGCAAGCAGCATATCGAAAACAATCTGCGCGAAGTCAAGGAGATCTGCCAGTATTTTCTCGGCATCGATCCGGTTGTCGACAAGATTCCGGTGCGTCCGGCCCAGCATTACACGATGGGCGGCATCCGCACCAATCACACGGGCGAGAGCCGCACGTTGAAAGGCCTCTTCGCCGCCGGTGAAGCATCGTGCTGGGACATCCACGGATTCAACCGGCTGGGCGGCAACTCGGTGGCCGAGACCGTCGTTGCCGGCATGCTGGTTGGCGAATTCATCGGCGATTTCTGCGACCGCCCCGAAAACGCCGTCAACATCTCGACGGGCCTGATCCATGAATTTCTGCATCGCGAGCAGGCGAAGCTCGACCATCTCGTCGATGGAGGCGGCACCGAGGACGCGACGGCGCTGCGCGTTGCGATGCAGGAGATCATGACGGCAAAGTTCGGCATCTTCCGCAACGGGCAGGATCTCGCAAGCGGGGTGGACGACCTGCAGAAGCTGCTCGTGCGCAGCCGCAACATAGGGGTCAAGTACAAGGCGCGCGGCGCGAATCCGGAGCTCGTGACCGCTTACCGGATTCAGAAAATGCTCAAGCTTGCGCTTTGCGTTGCCTCGGGCGCACTGGCGCGCACCGAGAGCCGCGGGGCGCATTTCCGCGAGGACTATCCACGGCGCGACGATTCACGCTGGCTCAAACGCACGCTTGCCGTCTGGAAGGACGAAGCCGCGACGGCGCCGACGCTCGACTACGAGGCGCTCGATGTGAGGAGCATGGAACTGCCGCCCGGTTGGCGCGGATACGGAGCCAAGGATTACATCGAGCATCCCGACACCCCGCGACGAGCTGCGGAAGTGGAGGCGGTCAGGACAAAGATGAACGGCATCGACCGTTTTGCGGTCCAGGATGCATTGATGCCGTACAAGGAACTGCTTCCGGAGCGCTTTCGCGGCCTTAACGAGCGACTCGATGAGCCGCTCGGTGAAAAGATTCGCACCGAGTCGACCGTTTGACGGATAGCGAGCGCGCAGCGATGAATACGGCCGTGATGAAGCGGGTTCCTCGCCCATCGGGTGAGCCTGCTGGATCGGAATTGCCACGCAAGCTTGAAATCAGCATTCTGCGCTATAACCCGCAGGATCCGGCCACGCCGCCCCACATGCAGACGTATACGCTCGACGAGGCGGACGGCATGACGCTGTTCATCGCGCTGAGCGAGATTCGCGAAAAACACGATCCGTCGCTGCAGTTCGATTTCGTATGCCGCGCCGGCATTTGCGGCAGCTGCGCGATGGTGATCAACGGCCGTCCCGGACTGGCGTGCCGCACGTTGACGAAGAAGCTCGGGTCGACGATTACGCTGGCGCCGCTGCCGGTGTTCGAACTCATCGGCGATCTGTCCGTCAACACCGGCAAGTGGATGCGGGCGATGAGCGAGCGGCTCGAGACCTGGGTCCATTTGAAGGAGCAGGAGATCGATCTCTCTCGGCTCGAAGAGCGGATGGAGCCGGAGCTTGCGCAAAAGATCTACGAGCTCGACCGTTGCATCGAATGCGGCTGTTGTGTCGCCGGGTGCGGCACCGCGCGCATGCGCGAGGACTTCGTAGGCGCGGTCGGGTTGAACAAGATGGCACGGTTCCATCTCGATCCGCGCGATTCGCGCACGGACGCAGACTATTATGAGGTGGTCGGCGACGACGACGGCGTATTCGGCTGCATGTCTTTGCTCGCCTGCCACGACGTGTGCCCCAAGCAATTGCCGCTCGCGACGCAGATCGCATTCATTCGCCGCAAGATGGTACGGACAGGCTGGAAATAGCCGCCGCGTCGCGTCGGCTTAGTGTTGAGCTGGCGGCGGTGGCGCCCGGGCGCGCGAGACCTGTCTCAGTGGCGACAACCGGCGCGCCGTCTCACCGCCGACAAATTGAGGAGCTTGACCACCCGGCCCTGCACCTGGAGCAGTCCCTCCTCCTGAAAGCGCGAGAACCCCCGGCTGACGGTTTCGAGTTTGATCCCCAGGTAGCTGCCGATCTCCTGACGCGTCAGGCGAAGCACGAACTCGGTCGAAGAATAGCCGCGCTCCCGGTACCTGGCCGACAGGTCGAGCAGGAACACCGCAAGCCGTTCCTCGGCCTGCATGCTGCCGAGGAGCAGCATCATGACCTGATCGTTGCGGATGTTCCTGGACAGGAACTGGTGGAGATTGTGCTGCAGCCGGGCACTGCCGCGCGCCACCTGTTCCAGGCGTTCGAAAGGCAACGTGCAAACCGTGGAATCTTCCAGGGCAACCGCTTCGCATTCATGCCGATCCGTGCCTATGCCGTCGGCGCCGATGATGTCGCTCAGCATGTGATAACCGATGACCTGCTCGCGCCCGTCTTCGTCGAGCACGCTCGTCTTGCATGAACCCTGTCGAATCGCATGCAGCGCCGTGAAAGGGTCGCCCGTCTGGTAGAGGGCGTCGCCCCTCCTGAGGCGCACCCAACCCGATGTGACCGCATCGAGCTGACGCAGCGCTTCGGGCTCGAGTCCGTCGGACAGCTCGCAAAGCGTGCGATCGCCGTTGGGACTCTTGAGCTCGTGGAGCGAGCACACCGCGGGTGGCGGGGCCAAAGCCGGTGCGGAATCCACTGCGAAGATCGCCATCTGGTTTTCGGAAGGTAGCGCAGGGGTACGCGGCAGACCCCGCCATCCTAGACCTTTGTACGCTAACGCGCAAATGCCACAGCCGCCGCCCAAATTCGATGCGGGTTCGCCAGCAATGCGCGTGCGCACTCGCAAGGTCAACGAGGTGGCCGGCCGTTGCCTTCGCGTCGATGCATCCCCATTGGCCACGTCTCGTTGGCGTGCCGAAGCAACCCCGGGTTGGTTCGGCAAGCGCCGACGAAATCGCTGACTTCGCTTGTCCGCCACGCCTCCCGATACGCATGCCACGCCTGCTCGAGCGTGTCGCAGCGCAGAGTCGGCCGGCGAGAACGGCAGCGCATTGAGAAGCTTGACCTTGCCGTTCGGCACCACCAGCAGCATGGCCTGGGGACTCTCGAGACGCGCCTCGATTTCAGTCACGATATCCCACGGATAGATCGAGAGGGCGACGCCGGGGTCACAGGCCGCCGCGTGTGCCCTGAGCGCATCGACTGCGCGCCGCCATTCCAGGTCGCCGCAGGCAATCTGCTCCCATGCGCGGCCGCCCGGCCAAGGCGCATCAACGGCCCGGTAACGAAGACGCCGCAGCCGAGCGACGCCGCGAGATCATAGGCCGCGACGATCTCGTGAAGGTTGAATCGGTTGGGCACGAAAACGAATTGCGGCGAAAGCCCGCGCGCGGCAAGTCTCTTGATGGCGGCAACGGCCGCGGCAAAGCTGGACCCTGGGCGCACGCGGTCGTGAGTCGCCGCCGTCGCGCCATCGACCGAGATTTGCACGCATTGGACAGCGAGCGTGGCGAGCCGGTCGGCTGCTGCGTCATCGATGCGACTGCCGTCCGTCTCGAGCTTCAGCGCCACTCCGGCGTCGGCAAGAAGGTCGAAGATTTCCCAGCAATGAGGCACCCCGAGCGGTTCGCCTCCGCCGAAAGCCACATAGGGGATGCCGAAGTCGGCGATTCGCCGCGCCACGTCGAGCGCTTCGTCGCGCGTCAGCTCATCGCGCCAGGCCTTGTCGGGTCCCGATTCCTCGCAACAGGTGATGCATCGCGCGCTGCAGCGATTGGTCAGCTGCCAGGCAAAGAACAGGGGCGCCCGGTACTCGTCGACCGCGCGCCCCAACATGAAACGCTCGAACGTCTAGGTGAAGCGGATGTACGGCTGCGCCATCACCTGTTCGGACACGTCTTCCAGCTTGGGGGTTTCCCAGGCCAGCTTTTCGTTCGGCTTCGCCTTCTCGGTCGTGGTTGCGGCCGATTTGTCGCCTTCCAACTTCACGCTAAGCTCGCTCATGCTCCCTCCGTTCAGACTTGGGCCACAGGTACCATCGTCCAGGCATTGGCCTTGGCGTGGCTCGATTCATCGCCAACTGCTCTGCGCACCGCCGCCGCCACGGCACTGTTCCGCCACGCGCTGCAGTAGGCTTCCCACGCTTCCGCCAACGTCTTGCGGCGCAAATCAGCGCAAACATACGGCAGGGCCGCCGCAACCTTAACCCAGCCGTTCGGTAACACAAGCATCGTTGCCGGGGGTTCGTCGAGACTCCCACGCAACGCATCGGTCATGTCGAAGGGAATATAGCAGAGTTCCATTTCGTGTCCAACAAGCGGCCGTTGCTCCTCCAGCACGCGGCGAAACTCCCGGTAGGCCGCGGCGGCCGGCTCCAGCTTGGCCCACAGACGGGCCGCGGTGCCGATCCGCATGAGCTTTCCCGTATTGAAGCGAAAGGCGCCCAATTTCCTCGCCCGTTCGATGACGGCGGGAAGCTCGTGAATATTGAGCCTTGTGGGCGCAAATGTAACTTCGAGCGGCAGGCCGGCCGCCCGCGCCGCCTTGCAGGCCGCGTGCGCCTTCGCGAGCGAGCCCCCGGGCCGCTGGCGTTCGTAGGTTTCCTGGCTGTCGCCGTCGAGGCTGATCTGGACGGAACGGATCGGAAGACGCGAGAGGCGCTGCGCGACTTCCGTGTCGAACCGCTGTCCGTTGGTTTCGATCTTGAGTTGAACGCCCGCCTTCCCCAGCGCTTCGGCCAGCGCGAAGAAATGGGGAACGATGAGTGGCTCGCCGCCGCAAAGCATGACGTAGGGCACGTCGTTGCGCACGATCTCGCCTGCCAGCTTCATCGCTTCATCGGCATCGAGCTCGTCCGCAAGCGCCTTTCCCGGCGCCGATTCGGTACAGCAGTGGAGACAACAAAGATCGCAGTCGCGCGTGATCTGCCAGGAAACGAACAACGGTGCGCGCAGGCTGTCAATGTGGTGGCTCATCCGAACCGCCCCCCGCCTGCGAGCAGTATGCCCGCGGTAAACAGGATCATCGCAACGAGATAGCAGCGCACGATGCTGCGAATGGCGGGCACGAAGAGCCGCGGCGCCTCGTAGGTAGCGAGGGCGCCGCGCCCGCTTGCCACGAGAAACGGCAACGCGAGAAGCGCGGCAAGGCAGGCGGCAGGAAACACACCCGCCGCAACGCCCGACGGTACGATCAGGAGACCTGCTGCCGCCAAGGCCACATAGAGCCAGACGGCGCGCTTCCTGCCCAGACGAACGACCAGGTTGCGTTTGCCGACCAGGCGATCCTGATGGAAATCGGGAATCGCGTTGACGACCGCCAGCGCCATGATGAGAAATCCCGGCACCAGCGATGCGAAGAACGCGCCCCACGAAACGGCACCGGTGTAAAGGTAGACGCTGCCGAGGACCATCCACGGTCCATACGACAATGCAATCACTAACTCGCCAAGGCCGCGGTACGCCCAGCGGATGGGAGGCGCCACGTAGAAGATGGCCGCCATGCCCCCCAACAGCGCGAACGCGAGAATGGGCCAGCCGCCGCGTATCGTGAGGTAAATGCCTACCGCCAACGCTCCGGCGAACGCCGCGATCCCCAACCACATGATCCCACTCGACATCGGCGGCAAGTCGTCCGGATTGAAGACGCGATCGGTCCCCATCCGCGAATCGAAGTATTCGTTGAAAGCCTCGACACCGATGACCGCCAATACCACACCAAGGAGTCCGCTCCAGAATATCGGCGCGTCGAGGCCGCCGGTCGCTGCGTAGGCCCATGCAGCGCCCAGTCCATAGGGCAAAAGACCGGCGTAGAGGAAAAAGCGATAGCGCACCATGCTGAAGATCGACAGCAGTCGATGCGCGGGCGAAGTATCTCCCAATAATTGATTCGCCGGCGTGCTCATCGCGTCGTCATGCTTGCGGCAGCAGTCAAACGTAGACCCAGTGATGCAGCGTCGACGTCTTGCCCGGATCGGTCGCAAGATCATCGATGAATTGCGCGACCCGGGGATCCTTCCATGCGCGCTGGAAGTTGGCCCAGATGTCCGCCAGCGATTGCCGGCGCAAGTCGCCGCAGATGAACGGCAGCGCGTTGATCAGTTTGACGAGGCCATTCGGAAGTACGATCAGCAGAGCCGCCGGGTGGTGCACCCGGTAGCGCAATTCCTCGAGCAGTCCCATTTCGTGAAAATGCACCCGCATGCGGCCGCGGTACTCTTCGGTCTTCCTGTGCAGTGTCTCGAAGAATTCGACGTATTGCTCCTCGGTCAGCGCGAGCTTGTGCCATGCCTTCACCGCGTTGCCCGTGTACATCGTGCGCCCGGTGTAAAAGCTGTACGCGCCAAGCTCGTGCGCGAGGTCGATGGCGGTGCCGATCTCGTGGACGTTGAAACAGGTCGGAGAATAGTTGATTTCGATGGGCACGCCCGCGGCATGCAGGTTGCGCACACCGTCGATTGCCACGTTGAATTCGCCGCGCACGCGCATCCGGTTGAACGTGGGCCGCGTCGCGCCGTCAAGGCTTACCTGAACGGCTTTCACGCCAAGCTCCTTCAGGCGCGCGCAGTTATCCGGCGTGAGGAAATGGCCATTGGTTTCGATCTTGAGCTCGCCATCGCGCGAACAGACATATTCGACCATCTTGAAGAACAGCGGGTGGACCATCGGCTCTCCGCCCGAAAACGACAGATACGGAATCTGATGGTCCATGAATTGCTTGAGAATGTTGAAGATCTGCTCTTCGTCCAGCTCATCGCGAAACGCCTTGCCGGGGCCGCTTTCCTCGATGCAGTGAAGGCAGGCGAGATTGCACTCGTTCGTCACCTGCCAGGCGACGTAGAGCGGCGCTCCGAGATCGGACGATTCGGCCGAGATCGATTCGGCGGCCGCCGCCGGCGGTTCGGGTGGAGAAAACGTCGCTTGTTCCGTCACGGTGTCAATCCTGCACCAGGCCCTTTTCGCGCAGGTCGGCGACGAAGGCGCGCGCTTCGCGTTCGACGACTCCGTCGCGGTCCTCGTAGCGTTCCTTCAGGCGCGACACGATCTCGGTTTCGTCGCAGCCCGCATTGATCTCTCGAACCACCGCGGTCGCCACGGCGTTGAGCGTAAAGACCTTCTCGGATCGCGTCTCGAATAGCACGCCGCCGAACTTCTCTTCGCGAAACTTCACATACTTTGAGAGTCGCATGACCGTTCTTTGAAAGACTGGATGGAGATTATTGCACCGCCGCCTTGCTTGCGTCGCAATTGTCCCATCCTGGGGCAAGCGCTGGAATCGCTCGTTGATCTAGAACAGAAGAAAGTCGGCATTGCCAAGTCGCTCCCCGCATGGCCACGCGACATGCGGTTCTGAGGCCAATATAAACCCGGAAATCCGTATTGCGCAATGCGGCAGCAACAGCGCATGGCCGCTCCGCCGTCGACGCTGTCCTCTGGCGACCGGCGTAAAATCCCGTGATCCCCCACGCCGGAGAATCGCATGTTCGGGCCGATCACCATTCCCTTCGGGGCAAAGATGCTGTTCAACACCGTGAAGCTCAAGCCGGGGACCGCGATGGAGGACGTCGAGCTCGCGCTGGGCGAGATGTGCAACGTCGTCAAGGATACCTACGGCGGCGACAAGGGCGGCTTCATCGCCGGCCAGGTGTTCACGTTTTCGGGTTTCGTTTCCGACGAAGGCTCGCTCTCCGCGTCGCGCGGCGCCGACAACCATGTCGCCATCGTCACATACTGGCGCTCGTACGACGAACACGAGCGCTCGCACGCCGACGAGATATTCAAGGCCAAGTTCAGCGCGCTGGCCGACATGTGCACCGAAACGAAGGAACTCGGCTACGACATGCTGTGGCAGGGTGAGCCGGAGACGGCGTAGCGTTTGCACCGAATCGACAACGCCAGGACTCACACGGCTGATTCGTGCGGCGGGTCGAGTATAATTGCCGCGCCGCCATGCGCCTGCCCGACGACCTCATTGCCGAACGAAAGCGCATTGCGGCCCGCTACCTCACTGGCAGCGGGATAGAGATCGGCGCACTCGATGCGCCGACGCCGCTGCCGCCGGGCGCAATCGTTCGATATGTCGATTTCCGCGCCGTCGCGGAGTTGCATCGTCAATATCCCGAACTCGATGCAAGCAGCTTCGTGCCGGTCGACGTCGTCGATGACGGGGAGCGTCTCGACAAATTTCCCGATGCGTCCGTCGGCTTCCTGATCGCCAATCACATGCTCGAGCATTGCGAGAATCCGCTCGGGACGCTGCGCAATCATCTGCGCAAAGTGGCGCCGGGCGGATGGCTTTTTTACGCGATGCCCAACATGCGGTGCGGTTTCGACGTTGCGAGGCCGCTGACGACATTCGCCCACCTTGTCGCCGACGAAGCGGACGGCGGCAGGGCTTCGCGCCATGGCCACTTTTTCGAATGGGCGAAGCTCGTCAACAAGTTCGAAGACGACGACGCGGCGGAGGAAAATGCGCAAGCCTGCATTGCGGTCGGCTACAGCATTCACTTCCATGTGTGGGACGGGAATTCGTGGCTCGAATTCCTCTGTCGCGCCCGCGAGCACCTCGGCAATTTGTTCGAAATCCGCCATTTTGAGTTGTCCGGACCCGAGATGATTTCGGTGCTGTATCGTTCGTGACCTTCATTCCCGCGTACGTCGGCAACCACCAGGACCTCGTGGCTAAGACTTCGATAGCGCGCGCGGGTCGCTAGGCGTCTGCGGCGCCTGGATTGACGTGGCGCTTCGGCCAATACCGGTTGAGCAGCGCCCGGTTGCGACGGTAGAGTCTCGTTTCTACGATACCGTATGCAGAGCCCGCGACGAGCGCCGCGAGCACAACCACGACAAACGCGGCGTTGGCGTTGGTTGCCGCAAATTGCGCGGCCGCAAGCACTCCCGTAATCACCGGAACGTGAACCAGGTACAGGGCGTATGACCAGTCACCCAGCTTGACAAATGGATTCGTAACGGACGCGTCACGACGACGCGACAGCTCCGCCGCCGCGAGCACGAGCGCGGCAAAGCCAATGGCCTGCGCTCCGAGCTGAATTTCGGCGCTGTTGGCGCTTCCCGCAGCGAAAAGCGCGACGGGAACGACACACACGAGTGGAACAAGTGGAAGCCTTGCGATGTGACCGAACCATGAATACGCGAGCACGCCGGCGATGAAAGGTAGATTGAATGCCGAGAAGGCGATTGTGCCGAGCGAGGGCGTAAAGGACGTGGCTCGGATCGGTCCGAAGATTCGCATCGCCACAATCGAAGCAAGCCATGCCACCATCGCCCACTCGCGCGCGTTGCGGGCAGGCACGAGCGCGACGGCGGCCAGCACCGCATAGAAAAATACCTCGTAAACAAGGCTCCACTCGACGCCCCCCAGCGGATAGTCAGCGCCCCCGACGGGCATGAGCGTCAGCGCCGGAACCAGTCCGTCAGTGAACGGGTGGCCGCCGAGCACACCCTGGACCGCGATCGCGATTGCCGCCGCCAGCCAGAACGCGGGGTAGATGCGGATCATGCGAAGCACAAGGAAGCGGCCCGGCGTCGTAAACGTCAGCGAATGCGAGACGACGAATCCGGAGATGGCAAAGAAGAGCTCGACACCCCACGAGAAGCGAAAATCGAATGCCCGCGTCAGCGGTGTCTTCCACACGAGCTCGCCGACGTAGTAGTGACCGTGATAGAGCAGCACGCCCGCCGCAGCGAGAAAGCGCAGAATCTGGATGTAGTTGAAGCGCACGGAGAGGATTGGAGACAACGAGTGGCGATGAAGGCAAGAGCAGATGCGCGAGTTTCGCATGAATCGATCGGCGCGCACCGTGCGTAAGGGGTTCGCGCCAAACTGACATTCGGCCATACTGTTGCCTGCGTTTCCACCCACCCTGTTCGGAGATGATGGCATTGCCCCGCCGCTCGCTGCTGTGGCTGTCAGTCGCCGTGCTCCTCGCCGGCATCATCTACGTTCTGTTGCGTGATGGAGCTGACGCCCGCCTCGTCCGGTTTTCGCTCTATCGCTCCACCGCGGCCCAGTTCTATCTCGATTCCGGCGCGGTGCCGGGCGCGAGCCTCGACTATGCGCACGACGTGAAGAAAGTCGTTCCGTTTGGAACACCGGGCGACATCGGTCTCGCTTGCCCGCACAGCGATCCGGAAAATCCGCCCGGCTATCGCGTATTCGCCAACGGCGTCTGGTTCCTGTCCGGCAGGCCGGATCGGCCGCCGAAAGGAGATCTCGTGCTCGGCCGAAACGGTGACCTGCCGTTTTGCGCCGATTTCGACGGTGATGGAATTGCCGACAACGGGGTGTTTCGCGACGGCCGCTGGTACATCGCAACCAAAAAGGCGAGCGGCGAAGTCACAACCGAGTTCGGGCTCGGAACCGGCGGCGATCGCCCGGTCGTTCTCAATGTCGCCGGCGCCGGCAATGAGACCGATCGCAGGAATGTCGTGTACGGTGTTTATCGGCAGGGCACGTGGTATCTCGACCGGAATGGCGACGGCGTCGTCGATGCGACCCACACCTTCGGCGGTTCTGCACGGGACATTCCGCTGCTGCTTCCCCGCTGGTCGATGGATGCGAAGGCCGCGAATGGCTATACGCTCGCGATCTTCCGCGATGGAACCTGGTATGTGAAGCCGGATCCCGATGGGACGGCCACGCTCTCCTTCAGCTTCGGGCAGGCGGGGGACATGCCTGGATTCGTGTACGAGCGGCGGCGCAACGAACCAGTCGGCAAGTAGCCGTTTTCCACTAACGTCGCGTCAGCAGGAACCCGCGCCGCACGGGTTAGAATGATCCTGCGGCAGCCCTGAGGTTTTCTTCCCTGCGCCACTTCCCATGTGCGGCATCGCCGGCATCATTGACTCTACACAGTGCACGGCACCGCGCGTGCTTGCCGCCATGCTGGACGCCATTCGTCATCGCGGACCGGACGAAGAGGGGATCCATGTCGAGCCCGGCGTCGCGATGGGCATGCGGCGGTTGTCCGTCATCGATCTTGCAACGGGCCAGCAACCGCTCGCGGCACGCGACGGGCAGGTGCTCGCGTTCCAGAACGGCGAGATCTACAACTATCGGGTATTGCGCGCTGATCTCGAGCGCGCGGGCGCGCGGTTCGCAACGGCGAGTGACACCGAGATCCTCGCGCAAGGTTACGACCGGTGGGGCATCGACGGCCTTCTCGCCCGTGTCGATGGCATGTTCGCGCTTGCGATTCTCGATCGCAATGCGCGTGTGCTTCACCTTGCGCGCGACCGCTTCGGCGAAAAGCCGCTCTTTTACGCGGCGCGCGACGGCCTTTTTGCCTACAGCTCGGATCTTGGTACGCTCGCCGCGCTGCCGTGGGTCGGCGCGGCGATCGATCCGCTTGCGCTACAACGCTATCTCGCCCTCCACTATGTTCCGGGCGACGCGACAATTTATCAGCGTGTTCGTCGAGTGTTGCCTGGCGAGCGCCTCACTATTCCGCTCGACGCCCCCACTCCGTCGCGCTTCCGTTACTACGTGGCGCCACTCGGTGAGGCAACTCCGCTTGGCGATGACGATCTTGCCTCCCTTGTCGAGCACGCGGTGGCATCGAGACTCGTCGCCGACGTTCCGGTCGGTGTGTTTCTTTCAGGCGGCCTCGACAGCTCGATCGTGGCAGCGATTGCGGCGCGACATCTTCCTGGTGTTCTCACTTTCTCGATGGGATTCGCGTCGGCCCAGCATGACGAAAGCGAGTACGCGCGCGAGCTCGCGACGGCGATTGGCAGCCGCCACCATCATTTCCGTTTCGACGAGACGAGCTTTGCGACCCTCTTGCCCCTGGTCGCCGCGGCGCTCGACGAGCCCCTCGGCGACCAGGCGCTTCTGCCCGTCTATTGGCTTTCGCGCGAGGCGCGACAGCATGCCACCGTCGTCCTCTCGGGCGAAGGCGCCGACGAAGTGTTCGCCGGCTACGGCTATTACGGCCCGTTCGCGCCGAACCCCGGCGTGCTCGCGTCAGTGAAGCGTGTGATTGGCGCACGAGATCCAACGGGAGCGATCCATCTGATCGACAACTCGCCGCCCGTCACGCCCTCGGGCTTTCCGCTCCTCACCGACACTGCGGGTCGCGCAAGGCTCCTGCCGCACGTAGCAGCAGGCACCGACGCATGGGAGACGGACCTCATCCGCTGGCTCGATGGTGCGCACGATCCGCTGCAGCGCGCAACGGCGGCAGACCTCGCCACGTGGCTACCGGACGATCTTCTCGTCAAATACGACAGAATGGCCATGGCCGTGAGCCTCGAGGGGCGCGCGCCGTTTCTTCAACCGGATCTCGTAGCCGCGGCGCTCGCCTTGCCGCCTGCGGAGCGAATGAACGGCGGACAGAGCAAAGTCGCATTGCGCCGGGCCGCGCGGCGCTGGCTGCCGGAAAGGATTCACACGCGACGCAAGCACGGGTTCGTGCTGCCGATGCGCGCCTGGATCACTGAATGGCTCCAATCGCACGGCGGCCCGGCCGCGTATTTCGGCGCGCAAGCGATTGCCGGGATCGACATGACCGAGCTCGTGGCCGTCGTCGATGCCGACCTCGCGACCGGTGTCGCGCGCGAGCGGCTGTTGTTCGCCCTCATCATGCTGGCCGAGTGGCACGCCGCGTCGTCAGCGCGCGTCGCGGCGCTTAGGGCGCGCTACTCGGAAAAGTAATTTCCGGCTGCACATCACCAGCGGCAGCCAACGGAGAAGGCATTAGACGACGTCGGCGAAGCCTTTGCGGGTCTTTTGGAACCACCAATAGCCCACGCAAGCAACACCCACCGCAATAATGGTGTACACGGCTAGCGCTTGCCATTCCGGCCATTGGCCCTCGATCAACACGCTTCGCGTTTCCTCGAGCGGCAGCGTGAGCGGGTTGAGCCAAAGCCACGGACGGTATTCGGCGGGCAGGGCGCTTGCCGGATAAAGTACCGGCGACAGGAACATGAGCAGCATCGTGACCAGTCCCGTGACCTGCGTGATGTCGCGCAAATAAACGCCGAGCGCCGCCAGAATCCACGCGACGCCGAGGATCAGCAGGACATAGGGCAGCAAAATGAGCGGCAACGCGATGGCGCTTGCCGGCAGTCCGCCGTGGACAGCAAGCAGAACCGCCACCAAAACGGCGAAGCCGATCAGCGCATGGAAAAGCGCGCTCGCCACCGCCATCAACGGCAGCAGTTCGAGCGGAAACACGACTTTCTTGACGTAGTTCGGCACTGCGGTGACGAGGCCCGGCGCGCGCGTCACAGCTTCGGCCATCAGCCCATGCAGCAAGATGCCCGGAAAGAGCAGCAACGCGTATTCGCCGTGCCCGGCCGCGGCGCCACCCCAGCGCGCCTGGAATACCGTGCCGAACACGAACGTGAACGCGGCGAGAAGGAGCAGCGGTGACGCGAGCGACCACAGAATCCCCAGTACCGATCCGCGGTAGCGGCCGGCCACGTCGCCGCGCACGAGCTCGCGGACAAGCTCATGCTGTGCGACAACGGTGCGCACGAACGACAGCGGATCGGAGGGAAAGCGGGCGGCGACCATGCGGCGCGATTATAGCCGTCGCCTCGCAATCAATGACGGCGGTATCCCCGCCACGGTATAGTGATGGATCATGCACGCTGCCGTCCAGTCCGCGCCGCCCTCCTCCGCAGGCGCGCCCGAAGCTGTCATCGCTGTCAGCGGCCTCGGCAAACGATACGAAATCTACGCGCAGCCGCGCGACCGGCTGCTGCAGTCGCTCTTTCGCGGCCGGCGGCAATTCTTCCAGGAGTTCTGGGCGCTGTCGGACGTCTCGTTCGAAATTGCACGCGGCGAGACCGTCGGCATCATAGGCCGCAACGGCTCGGGCAAGTCGACGCTGCTCCAGTTGATTGCCGGCACGTTGACGCCGACCACGGGCACGGCGACGGTTCGCGGGCGAGTCGCGGCGCTGCTCGAACTCGGTAGCGGCTTCAATCCTGAATTCTCGGGAAGGGAGAACGTGTTTCTCAACGGCGCGATCCTCGGCCTCGCGCGGAGCGAAATCGAATCGCGGCTGCCTCGCATCGTCGCGTTTTCCGGCCTTGAGGAGTTCATCGATCGACCCGTCAAGACGTATTCGAGCGGCATGATGATGCGCCTGGCCTTCTCGGTTGCCGTCAACGTCGAGCCCGACGTGCTGATCGTCGACGAAGCGCTCGCCGTGGGCGACACTGCATTCCAGCTCAAATGCGTTGCGCGGCTCGATTCCCTGACGCAAAGTGGCGTCACGCTGCTGTTCGTCTCGCACGATACCGCGCTGGTGAAGTCGTTCTGCCAGCGCGCGATCTACCTCGAGCGCGGGCGCCTCAAGGCCGAGGGAAAACCGGAAGTGATCACCGAGCACTACGCGCTCGACATCCGACAGGAGGAAGGCGCGCAGGCCGGCAACCCGGTCGCGCTGAAGCCTTTCGTCGGCGACGGCGACGGCATCGCGTTCGGCACGGGTGAAGGTCGCATTACTCGTGCCGCGTTTCGCAAGTCGGGCACTACGCGCGCAACCTCGGCGTACGGCGAAGATCTCGTTTTCGATGTCGAAGTGGAGTTCGCCGACCATGTGGCGCAGCCCTGCTTGTCCGTCATCGTGCACGATCGCCAGGCGCGCGAGCTGGGGGGCGCTTTTTTCCCGATCGACAAGCCGGCTTCTCAAGGGGGCCTCTGTCGAATGACGCTGCGCTGCGCGCTGCATTCGCGCCTCGGCGCGGGACCGTGGTCGATTACGTTGCGGCTCGAGAATCGCCGCTCGGGGCAGCTTTCGTTTCCGATCGACAAGCAGGTCGGCGCGCTCGTGTTCGACATCGAGCAGCCGGACCGCGACGCCTATCTTGCGCTCGTCGACTTGAAGCTCACGTGCGAGCCCGTGAGTCCTTCATGAAGCAAGATGCCGATGTCCTGTTCGTCACGCTCGACTCCTGCCGTTACGACGCATTCGTCGCCGCGCAAACGCCGAACTTGAGCGCCATTGGCCCCCTCGTCCGCGCGTTCTCTCCGTCGCATTTCACGTTTGGCGCGCATGCGGCGTTTTTCATGGGCTTCACGCCTGGCGACCCGGCTCGCCGCGAGCGCTTCGTCAATTCCAAGTTCGGCAAGATCTTCCGAATGACCGATGGCGGGCATCGCGGCTTCGCCGAAGCATGGGTCGATTTGTCGGGACGCAACATCGTCGATGGATTTCGCCAACGCGGCTACAGAGCGATCGGCACCGGGGCCGTCGGCTGGTTCGATCCGGAAACCACGACAGGCAGGGCACTCACCGCGGATTTCGAGCGTTTCCTCTATACGGGTGGCCCTGGATTCCGCGCGCAACGCGCTTTTCTGCTGCGCGAGGTCGAGGAAGCGCACGCTGCGAACCTACCGGTTTTCGCGTTCGCCAATCTTGGCGAAACCCATGTTCCGTATTGGCACGAAGGCGCCGACTGGGACGCAGCGGTCAATCCCTGCGTGGCGTTCGGATCGGACAACGATGCCGCCGAGTCGCGCCGCCGCCAGATCGCGTGCGTCGAATGGATCGACCGCGAGATCGCGCCACTGTTTACCGCCTTCGACGAGGCAGCGATCGTCGTGTGCGCCGACCACGGCGACTGCTGGGGCGAGGACGGACTCTGGGAGCACGGCATTCATCATCCGCGTACACTCGAAGTGCCGCTCCTTTTCCGGCTGCCTTGACGGTACCATCACGCAATGCAAAGGCACCTGATCCTCGTTCTCGGCATGCATCGCAGCGGCACGTCGGCGCTGACAGGCGCGTTCGCAAAATCCGGTGCGTTTCCAGGCACGCAGCTTATGCCTGCGACTGCCGACAATGTGGAAGGCTACTGGGAATGCGCGCCCGTCGTTCATCTCAACGAGGAAATTTTGAAGCGGCTTGGTGCACGCTGGGACAGCGTGGCGCCGCTGCCTGCGGGCTGGGCGGCGCTGCCCGCGATAGAGGCGCTGCAAGCGGACGCCGCCCGGATCGTCGCCGCCGAATTCGGCGATTCGAAGTACGCGGTGCTAAAGGACCCGCGGCTATGCCGGCTGCTGCCGTTCTGGCGTCACGTGCTGACAGAGGCGGGCTTCACCTTGTCCTGCGTGCTGATGGTGCGCCGACCGATGGAAGTCGCCGCTTCGCTCGCGCGACGCGATCAATTCGCGCCTGAAAAATCGCTCGCCATGTGGTATGCGCATGTCGTCGACGCCGAGCGCGATTCGCGCGGGTTGCCGCGCGCAATGGTTTCGTATGACGCTCTCCTCGCCGATGTCGCCGGGACCCTCACCCGAATCTGCGAGGATGCGTCGTTTCCGCTGAAACCCTCCGCCGCGCAGAAAAAGGCCGCGGCCGACGTCGTGCAGCCGGATTTGAAGCGACAGCACCACGAGAGCCCAAAACGCGCAGCGCGCGAAAACCTGGCGTCGGGTCTCGATGCCGCGCTCGATGGCGGATACGCAAAACTCGCCGATCTTCCGACCGGCAAAGATCCGCAGCCGGCAGTAGCTGCGCTCGTCGCTGCGGCGCGGGCGGCGTTGGCCGTGGCCATGCCACCGTGGCTCGCGCAGGAACTTGAGGCCACCCAGGCCGCTGCCCGACAGCGCGCGACCGAAGTCGACAACGCGCGGCGCAGCATCCAGCAACTCGAGAGCAATATCGAGGCCGCGCGCGCCGCGCATGGCGCGCGCGACGAGGTCGAAGCGGTGCTGCGTGCGCGCTCCGATGAGCTTGCATTGACCCGCGCCGACCTGGCCGCGGTCCGTGAATCGTTGCGCGCCGAGATTGCCGCGATGGGCACGAGTGGCATCGGCACGGTCGAGCGAGAGCTTCGCGACACCATTGCTCGCCAGCAGCAGGAACTGGGCGATGAGCGCGCAACGATCGCGCGTCTCGCCGAGCAGATCGACCACGCCCGGCTTGGTGCACAAAATCAGGAGCAGCAGATCGAGCAGGCCCGCATCCACATCGATTCGCTCGTCGGACAGGTCGAACTCGCGCGGCAGGCGCATTTCTCCCGCGAGTTGCAGGAAGCCGAGTGGCAGGAAAATCTCGACGCAACGCACCAGGAGCTGTCGGTGCTCGGCGCCGAATTCAACGCGATGCGCCTCGAGCGTGACGAACTCGAGCGCAAGCTCGCGCAACTGGCACCCGATACCGATGCGCTCAGACGCGATCTCACGATCCGCGATCGCGAACGTGACGCGCTCGCAGCGACCGCGAAGCAGACTGGAGAAGCGGTGTCGGCGCTCACCGCCGAGCTTGCACGACGCGCGGCTGTCGAGCAGGAGCTCACGGCCGACCGAACGCGCCTCGCCCAATTCGAGCGCGAGGCACGCGAACGCATCGCGATGCTGGAACGCCAGCTGGCTGAATCGACAGCGCACGTGCGCACCCTGTCGCACCAGCTCGATGTAGCGGCGCACAGACTCGCGCAACTCGACGAGACCTGGCTGGGGCGCCTCGCACGGCGCGTCGCGAAAGCGTGATCACCCCAGCGACGTCGGCCGCGGATGGTGTCCTGTTTGCGTTCGACGGCGCGACAGATTGGCCGCCTCAGGAGCCGCTCCGCGTCCTGACCGGATGGTGCCTCGGCGTGACCGCGCCGGTGCGGACGATCGAGCTTCGAATCGGCGACACAGTTCACGCCGTGCACTTCGGTGTTGCGCGCGCCGACATCGCCGCGGCGCACCCCGAACTTCCGGCCGCAGCCACCTGCGGTTTCAGCGTCGCGTTGCCGTTGGCGCCAGGCCGGCATGAGGTCGCGCTCGTTGCGCTGCGTGATGGCGCGCCGGAGTTCGAGCTCCTGCGGCGCACGGTCGACGTCGCGTTCGCGCCGCTCATGGGCTATGTGGAGTCGCCCGGCGCCACCCGCGTCCCTCCCGGCGCGGTGCATGCGTCCGGCTGGTGCTTCCACCCGCAGGCGCGCGTCATGCGCGTCGCGCTGCGGATCGGCGACGCAGTCCACGAGTGCACCTACCCGACCCCGCGCCCAGATGTCGCGCGCGTCTTTGGCCAGCATTCGCGGGCGGCCGAGTGCGGCTTCGACGCGCACATCGATCTGCCACCGGGACGGTACGACATCACGCTCTTAGGGGAGCTCGAGTCGGGCCAGACGCTGACGGTCGAGAGTTCCGGCAGCATCCACGTTCGCGCCGATTCGATCGCCGTGCGTGGCGCACGCGCGCTCAGGCGGCGAACCAGGGCCCTCGCCTCGGTGGTTGCGATGGGCCGTGCCTGGATCGAGCGCCGTGGCCACTTCCCGCGACCGCGTGACTGGCCGCGCCTCGCACGGAAGGCGTGGCACCTTGTCCGCGCGCCTGCGGCAGCACAGCATGCGTTGCCGGCCGGATTCAGCCTGCCCGCCGTTGCCGATCGCTACGACGCCTGGCTCGAATGGAACCGATGGTCAGAACGGCGCGCCGCGTGGCTCAACGCACGGCTGGCGGCTGCGCCGGCGCTGCCCGCGATTTCGATCGTGATGCCGGTGTACCGTCCGGACAGGGCGCTGCTCGACCGGGCGATCGCGACCGTTTACGCGCAGGTGCATGTCGACTGGGAGCTTTGCATCGCCGACGATGCCAGTGGCGATGCGGCGCTTGCGCGGCATCTGTCGTCGCTCGCGGCGACCGACCCGCGAATAAAGTTTGCCGCACGCGGCAAGAACGGAAATATCAGCCACGCCACCAATTCGGCGGCGGAGCTCGCTACCGGTGCCTTCCTGCTGTTCCTCGATCAGGATGACGAGCTCCCGCCCGACGCGCTGGGCGAAATCGTGCTAGCGCTTGCCGCGACGCCCGACGCCGATTTGCTCTACACCGACGACGACAAGATCGGCACCGACGGTCGCCGCTATGCGCCGCAGTTCAAGCCGGACTGGTCGCCGGAGCTCCTGCTCTCCTACATGTACCTTGCGCACGCGCTCGTCGTGAGGCAGTCTCTGTTCGCGGAGCTCGGCGGGTTCCGCGCCGGCTTCGAAGGATCGCAAGACTATGACTTCGCGCTCCGCGCGAGCGAACGAGCGCGCAGGATCGTCCACGTCCCGCTCGTCCTCTACCACTGGCGAGCCACGCCCGGATCGACGGCTACCTCGGGATCCGCGAAGCCCGAAAGCTTCGCGGCGGGTCTGCTCGCCGTTGACGACGCGCTCCTGCGCCGCGGCAGCCGCGGCCGCGCGGTGCAACCAGAGTGGGCCGTGCGCGCCAGTGTGGGCGTGTTCGGCCACGAATTCCCCGACGACGGCCCTCACGTCGCGGTGCTGGTCCCAACCCGAAATCGGCGCGACGTGCTCGCGCGCTGCATCGATTCGCTGTCGCGCACGACGTACCGCAATTACGAGATCGTCGTCGTCGACAACGGCAGTGACGATCCCGCGACGCGTGACTACCTCTCGCACCTCCCGCATCGCGTGCTGCTCGTGCCGAACGCCGGACCCCGTTTCTCGTTCGCCCACGTCAACAACGTCGCGGCGAAAGAAGTCGATGCCGAGTATCTCCTCTTTCTCAACGACGAAACCGAGGTGCTGGAGCCGCGCTGGCTCTCGAGCATGATGGGGTATGCCCAACTGCCCGGTGTCGGCGCCGTCGGCGCTAAGCTCACCTGTCCCGACGGAACCATCCAGCACGCAGGCATCGTGCACGGCTATTACGACGGGCTCGCGGGGTCCGCTTTCAAGTTCGCGCCTCCCGAAGCTCACGGTTATCTCTCCTATATCGATGTCACGCGCAACTACGGCGCCGTGACCGCCGCGTGCATGCTGACACGGCGACAGGTCTTTCTCGACCTCGGCGGGTTCGACGACGAGCACTTCGCGGTGGCGTACAACGATGTCGACTATGGTTTTCGGCTCGAGGCCGCCGGATTGCGCTGCGTCTACGCGGCGGAGGCGCGGCTCACGCATCACGAAGGCCCTTCGCGCGGTTTCGCCGACGACCCACGGGAACCGGCCACGTATCGCAAGCGCTACGGCGGCCGGCGTGAGCGCTATTACAACCCGAACCTGTCGCTCGCCGACGGGAACTTCGCGATCCAGCCTCGGCGGGCGTTTACCAGCGCGCCGCCGGGTCCGGTGCGCGCGCTGATGTGCGCGTTCAACCTCAACTGGGAAGGTGCGCCGTACAGTCAGTTTGAGATGACAGCGGAGTTGAAGCGGCGCCGCATCATCGCACCGGTCGTCTATGCTCCCGCTGACGGTCCGCTGCGCGCCGCCTACGAGCACGAGGGTATCCCCGTGCACGTGTCGCCGCACCCGCTGGCCGGTGTCACGATGGGCGTCGACTATGACGCGGCGGAGGATCGCTTCGCCGCCTGGATCCGCACGCTCGACGTCGATGTCGTGTACGGGAATACGCTGCAAACGTTCTACGCGATCGACGCCGCGCGCCGGATCGGGTTGCCGTCGATCTGGAACCCGCGCGAGAGCGAACCATGGCAGGATTATTTCCGTCAGTATCCTGAACCCGTCGCAGCGCGAGCGCTAGCGTGCTACGCCTATCCATATCGTATCGTCTTCGTCGCGCATGCCACCGCGGCGGGCTCGACGGCGCTCGATACGCGCCACAACTTCACCGTGATCCACAACGGGCTCGATCGTCGCCGGCTTGTCGCGGCCGCCAAGGGCATCGATCGCGACGAGGCCCGGCGCGCACTTGGCGTTGAACCGGGCGAAATCGTGCTGCTTTTGCTCGGAACGGTGTGCGAGCGTAAGGGCCAGCACGATCTCGCGCAGGCGCTTCCGCTCGTGCCGCGCGCAGACGCACTCCGCACGCGGACCTTTTTTGTCGGCGACCGCGAGAGTGAATACCAGCGCTCGCTTCACACCCTTGTCGGCAAGCTGTCCGACGAGCGCCGCGCGCGCGTGACGCTCGTCCCTGAGACCGCCGACGTCGCGCAATACTTCATGGCAGCCGACATATTCGTCTGTACTTCACGCGTCGAGAGTTACCCGCGCGTTATCCTCGAGGCGATGGCCTGGGGATTGCCGATCGTCACCACGCCGGTATTCGGGATCCGCGAGCAGGTGCGCGACGACGTCAACGGCATTTTCTACGAGCCGGGCGACGTCGACGCGCTGGCCGCGGCGATCAGCAGGCTCGTTGCCAATGACGAGCTGCGCGAACGTCTGGCCGGCAACGCGGTGCCGGCCCTGGACGCGCTCACCGACTTCGACTCGATGGTGGAACAGTACGGGAACATCTTTATCGAGGCCGCCGCTCCCTGATCCACGGCCGCTGCTCGGGGTATCGCGCACGCAGCATCTGGGCGACAATTCGCACTGCGGACGAGCGCGTCGCGTCATTTCGTAACGCAGATCTGAATCACATCCAATGACCTCCCGTCGCGTCTCCCGCGCCCGCGCACTGCGCAAGGCCTTTTCACGGCAGTGGCATCGCGTGCGAGCCAACCCGAGGCTGCTGCCGCATTTCGCGGGCAAGGCCTGGCGAATTCTGCGCGGCGGCCGCCTCGACAAGCTGATCGAGCGCAACCGGATGCGCACGGACTGGTTCTCGGACTACAGCGCCTGGGCCGCGGAGCACGACACGAGGAGCGAGCTCCACATTGCGCTCCTCGAGGAACGTCTCGCTGCGCTGCCCCACGTTCCGCGCTTCGCCCTCGTCGTGGTCGAGGATTCCGAGACTCGCGCCGGAGCGCGAGCCGAAACATCGGCCGCGCTCCAAGCGCAGGTGCACCCTCCTGGAGTGGTCGAATACGTCTCTGACGAACCTGCCGCACTCGCCGCGTTGGCTCGGCTCGCCACGCGCGACGACGTCGATTACCTGGGCGTGCTGACCGCGGGTGATGTCCTCGGCCCCGATGCGCTCGCGGAGCTCGCGCTCGAGCTCGGATCGGCGCCGTCCACCGTTCTCGCGTACGTCGACCACGACGAGCGCCTATCGGACGGCACCCGTGGAAATCCGGATTTCAAGCCGTGCTGGGATCCCTTCCTGTTCGCGCAGGAACCCTATCTGATGCGCAGCGCCGTCGCGCGCCGCGATGCGATCGCCGCCACATTCAAAGGTACCGCACCCGAATCGGAATGGGACCTGCTGTGGCGGATCGCCGAGACGGCACCTCCGCGCACAATCGCGCATTTGCCGCGTGTCCTGATCCATCGCGCTCATCGGCCGCGCGATGGCAGCAAGGCGCCGCGACCGGCGCACCGGCACTTCGAGCGTCTCGCCGTGCGTCCTGAGTACGAGCCGCTTACCCCGCGCACCTGGCGGCTGCGGCTTCCGCTACCGAAGGAGCCGCCGCGCGTGACGGTGATCATTCCAACGCGCGATCATCCGGACCTGCTCGCCGCCGCCGCCGATGGCGTTCTCGCGCGCACCGTGTACCCCGACCTCGATCTCATCGTCGTCGACAACGGCAGCGTCCTTCCGGAAACGCGTTCGTTGCTAGCGCGCCTCGCGTCCACGCCGCGCGTACGCGTGCTGCACGACCCCGCTCCGTTCAACTTCGCCCGCCTCAACAATCTCGCGGCGCGTGCGGCAACCGGCAGCGTGCTGTGCTTCCTCAACGACGATACCAACGTCATTGCGCCTGACTGGCTTGACGAGATGACGGCGCTTGCACTGCAAACCGAAGTCGGCGTCGTGGGTGCGCGGCTTCTATACGGGGACGGCACGATCCAGCACGCCGGCGTGTTGCTCGGCGCGTTCGCCCTTACCCACCATCTGCTTCAGGGACGGCCTGCGGACTTTCGCGGCTACCGCAACCGCGGTCTTTTGACGCACGCGGTCAGCGCCGTCACCGCCGCCTGCGCCGTGATCCGGCGCGAGCTGTTCGAAACGCTGGGCGGCTTCGACGAGGCGTTGCCGGCGGCCTACAACGATGTCGATCTCTGTCTTGCGGCAGGTGCGCACGGACGCTACAACGTCATCGTCAATCGGCCGCTCATCCATCATTTCGAGTCCGCATCGCGCGGCTACTATTTGCGCCCCGAGCAGGAGGCCGCCGACCGCGACGCGCTCCGCTACCTCATCGGCAAGTGGGGCGACGGCGTGCGCGCCGATCCGTTCTACAACCCGAACCTCGCCCTCGATCGCGAAAACTACACGCTCGCTTACCCGCCGCGGGTGCCGGCCGAGCGCGCATTCCGTTTTCCCTTTGCGCGAATCGTTAAGCAGCCCACAACCGATGCGCGGTTGCGCCGGCAATCCTAGCGTTCGATAATCGACGCGGCGCGGCCGCTCTCGCGCCCCAACTGAACGGAGGAGACGACATGGACGTAACCTTGCTGCAAACGCTTGGACGTACGTGGTGGCTCGTGCTGTTGCGAGGCTTGGCTGCCATCGTGTTCGGCATTCTCGCGTGGGCATGGCCGGGAGTGACACTGATCACGCTCGTGCTGTTCTGGGGCGCCTATGCGCTGGTCGACGGTGTCGCTGCGCTCATTGGCGGCTGGCAGACGAAAGACTCCGGCAAGCCGATGTGGCAGGTCGTGTTGGTCGGCGTCATCGGCATCGCAGCCGGGATCTTCACGTTCATCCAGCCGGGTGTGACTGCTGTTGCGCTGCTGTTCCTGATTGCAGCGTGGGCCATCGTTCACGGAATCTTCGAAATCGCCGCCGCCATCCGGCTGCGCAAGGAGATCCAGAACGATTGGCTGCTGATCCTCTCGGGCGCGATTTCGGTGCTGTTCGGGATTGTCATGATCGTGAATCCGGGCGCGGGCGCAATGGCCGTGCTCTGGCTGATCGGAGTGTTCGCCGTGGCGTACGGCGCGCTGCTCGTCGTCCTTGCTTTCAAGCTCAAAAAGCACGCCGGCCCGAAGGTCGCGGCAGCAGCCTGACGAATGCCGGATGTCATGAAGCGCCGGATTCAGCGCTTCGGCTTGTACCAGTAGCGATTCCCGAATCCGCCGATGTCGCGCGTCAGGAAATAACGCATTCCGGTAAACAAAAGCGGGAAGAAGTGCCAGTCGCCGAATTCGTCGAACTTGCGCGTCGACGCAACGGCCTTTGCGCGCGTCGCGCGCGTCAGTCGCTGGCCGCGCGTCTTCCCCAGTCGCCGCAGCGCCTGGAGGAAAGCGACGTCCTCGGCGATCAGCACATTTTCGTCATAACCGCCCATTGCCTCGAAATCGGCGCGGCGACAGAACACGACCCCGGTGTCCATGCCCGTGATCAGCACCATCGGCATCATGAGCAGCCAGGTTACCGCGATGCCGGCCGACCAGCGTTCAAGCGTGACGCCGGTGGCGCCGCCGACGGCGCGCCCCGTTGCGAGTGCGGCGTCGATTTCGGCGAAGGTGCGTGGATGAACCTGAGAATCCGCATCGATGAAGGTGAGAATCTCGCCGCGGGCAACGCGCGCTCCGCCATTGCGCGCGGCCGCAATGACGCGCTTCTCGACTTGCACAACGTTGCAGCCGCGCGCCGCGGCAATGCTCGCTGTACGATCCGTCGAGCCGTTGTCGGCAACGATGACCTCGACCCCGCCGGCGTCGGCATAGGCGTCTCGCGCAACTTCGATCGAATCGAGCAGGCGGGACAACAGTTGTTCCTCGTTGTAAGCGGGAATGACCAGCGAGTAGCGTGGCGTCATGCAATAATCCGCGCAACCGTTCGAGGTTTCGTACGGCGACCCCGGACGCACGGCCGGATCATCGACCAACGAGCCGGCCGACAAGCGACTTGAGCCCGGAGCGCCGCTTGGGCAGCTTGCCAGGCATCGGGTCGAAGTAACGGCGGTGAACGTAACACCATCCCCAGGATTCGCCGCGCTCGAGCGACGAAATCATCGGATGGCCTGTGGCGTTGAAATGCGCAAGCGCGTGCGCATGCGGCGAATCCTCGCAACATCCGGCATGGCCGCAGGTGAGGCACACGCGAAGCTGCGTCCACTTCGCACCCATCCTGATGCAATCCTCGCAACCGTCGGCGCTTGGCTCAACCGGGCGTATTTCGCTGAAGTGCTCGCACGAGTCGGTCATGATCGCTCTGCGCCGGCCTCGCGCGCTTTCTTCGCGGCCAGCAGGACTTCGCGGCGCGCGAGACTCTCTTTCGGCCACAGCTCGGCCGCTTTGTAATACTCCGGCACCGCGGGCACACCCGCCGGAAGCACGACCCAAGGCTGCTTCGATGCGGTGAAGATGTGCACGTCCGGTGGGAAGCGATCGGGCTCGTCGAGCGTCCCGACCCGCACAAAGCTCACTGCGTCACCCGCACCCGCGTAGTGGCTCCAGACCGCGATGTGACATTTCGGGCAGCGCGCGATCTTCTGGCCCTTGCCGCTGTTGGACGGCGTGTTCACCATTTCGACATCGCCATGAAGCAGCTCGACGTGATCGCTTTCGATCATCGCATTGAGTGCGAACGAAGCACCGGTTTCGCGCTGGCACCAGCGGCAATGGCAGCAATGTACGAACATCGGGCCCGTCGTCATACGGTAGCGCACGTGACGGCATGTGCAGCCGCCGTCATGGGGGCGGGTATCGTCGGAAGTCATGCGAAGTCCAAAAATACGGATTTTACGCGAAGGGCCACCTACGCCTTTCGCTGGCGCTCGATGATGCGCAGCATCGTCGCCAGCGTGACGGAACTCATGGTCGCCTTCGCCATCTCGTCGATTTCGGAAAGTACGGTCCCCAGAGCCCGGCCAACGGGGGTGCGCTCGCCAGGCTCCCGCCGGGCGGGCTCGGGTGGGCCGAAATCCTCGAACAGCTGGATCACATCCATCAACGTCAGCCGGCGCGGGTTACCGGCGAACCGATAGCCGCCGCCGACGCCGCGCACCGATTCGACTACGCCCGCGCGCGCGAGCTCGGAGAGTACCTTTGCGAGGTGATGCGGCGAGACGCCGTACTTCTGAGCGATCTCGGCGGCGGAGATGTGGCGCGTCGCATCCGCCGCGAATTCAAGGACGCTATAGAGCGCGAGCGACGTGTTCTTCTGAAGTTTCACCGATCGAGTTCCATCTCCAGCGGAATGAAGGGCGCGGCCATCATCCCTTGGCTTCGGAAGAACGATAGGATCAGCGTGTTATCGCGCGAGAGCATCGTGCGCACTGTGCGCACGCCGGCACGCCGGAATGCGGCGCAGATCGCCGCGAGCAAGCGTGTGCCCACACCGGCCTGCCGCACGTCGGGCTGGACATCGATCGCAAAAACCCAGCCGCAAGGTGGCCAGCCAAATTCCCAGTCGCGCACTTCGCCGATCACGAAGCCGACAACGCGCCCGTCCGCCTCCGCCACCAGAAACTGCCGGCCCGCCTCGGGCGTCGCTCCGTAGCGCTGGTAGATGGATCGCCAGTAGCCTCGTTTCTCGATCCCGGTAACAGTCGCGTCGAGCGCGATGATCGGGTCGAGGTCTCCGCGCCGCACGGGACGGATCGACACTGTTGGCGCGGGATCGGCACCTGCCGCGACCCGGCGCTTGCTGCCGCTCTTGCTCCTCGCCCCCTGCGTCAAGCCCAATCTCCCCTCCAAAGAATGACCCAGATCAATGCAAAAATCGGTATCCAAATGCCAGAATAGCCGCTAATCGCCGAAGCCGCAACCGCGAATGCGAGCGCTGCGGCGGTGCTCGCCGCACCGCCTCGTACCAAGTTCGCTGCGCCAATGCTTGACCGGCATCAATGGACCACCCGCGTCAAATAAGGTAATTTGGTACCGTAATACCATAATAGCCGGAGAAATCGATGAAAGAGGTCAGCCGTGCGCTCGATGACGAGCACCGGACCACGCTCGACCTCCTCGGTCGTACTGGGCAGGCATTCTCGCGCGTCGCTCGCGCCGGCACCCATGAGGCGGAAGAAATTTCGCGCGTCGCGTCCTCGCTCGCGCGATTCATCGAGGAGCATATCGGCCGCCATTTCGGCTTCGAGGAAAACGAGCTGTTCCCGCGGCTCACGGCGGCCGGCGAAGACGGATTCGTCGCGCTGCTCGCTGAGGAACACGAGACGATTCGCGCTGTCGCCGCGGAACTGTTGCCGCTCGCGCGCGCAGCCGCCGCAGGAACGCTCGACACCGCGGGATTCGAAGCGTTGAAGCGAGGCACTCCCGAATTGGTGGAGCGGTTGGATTCCCACATCCAGAAGGAAACGATGGCGCTACTGCCGATGCTGGATGATCTGCTGGACGAAAACACGGACCGCGAGCTGGCTTTCGCCTACGCATCGAGCTGATGCCCGGACCATACCCGCGAAACCCCGATGGAAACTGCTGTCGCGAACGTAATGATTCGTCCACTTGCCCGGGAGGATCTCGGCGCGGTGGTTGCGATCGACGCGGCGATCGAAGGCCGATCGCGACGCCCCTATTTCGAGCGGCGGCTGAAGGCGGCAATCGGTGCGCCCAAGCTTCACGCCCAGTTCGCCGCAACGGATTCTTCCGCGCTCACCGGCTACATACTCGCGCGCATGCTGGAAGGCGAGTTCGGACGCAGCGAACCTGCTTTGCGGATCGAAGTCGTCGGCGTACGCGCCGACGCGCGGGGCAAGGGCATCGGCCGGCGCCTTCACCACGCGCTCGCCGACTGGGCCCGCCGCCACGGCGTGCATGAGCTTCGCACGCAGGCCGAGTGGAATGATCACGGGATGCTGCGCTGGCTCGACGCAATGGAATTTCGCGTCGCGGCCAATCATGTCGTCGACTGCGCGGTGGAGGGAGGCGAGTACGCGCCGAAGCGCGACGACCGGGTGCGCGACCGCGTGGACGAAGGGCCTCCACCTGAAATCACATTCGATGGTGACTCTGGCAACGATTTCGAGCGCTTGGCCCGCGATCTGGCCGACGTGCGCGCGATGCGGCCGGAAGACGTCGCCGACATCGTCCGCATCGACGGCCACATCACGGGGCGCGATCGCACCGAGTACGTCACGCGCAAGCTCGCGGAGACGATGACCGACTCCGCAATCGGCGTGTCGCTGACAGCACGACACGACCACGCGGTCGCCGGCTACCTCATGGCGCGGGTCGATCTTGGCGACTTCGGCCGCACAGCGCCGACCGCCGTGCTTGACACGATCGGCGTCGATCCCGCCTACGCGCATCGCGGCGTCGGCCACGCGTTGCTGTCGCAGCTGTTCGCGAACATGGGCGCGTTGCGCATCGAGCGCATCGAGACCGTCGTTGCCCCGCACGATCTCGCGTTGCTGGGCTTCCTGTACGACGTCGGATTCGCGCCGTCACAGCGCATCGCGTTCTCGCGCCGCGTGTAGGCGCGCGACCGAAGCGACCGTAGGGGCTCCGATGACCCTGATGCCTGACGACGACGCAATCCGAGAGGCGCTGCGACAAGTGGAGGATCCCGAGGCCGGCATGAACATCGTCGATCTCGGGCTCGTCTACCTCATCGAGGTCGACGCTGACGCCATTCGCGTTGACATGACGATGACGACCGCGGCGTGTCCCATGGCAGACATGATGATGGGACAGGCTCGCGATGCTATCGCGGCGATCGTTCCGCCGCCCGTGGCCGTCGACATCCGCCTCGTCTGGGATCCGCCGTGGACCCCTGACAAGATGACGGGTGTCGCGCGCGAGCATTTCGGCTGGTAGCGCGATGGCGCAGCGGGCCGCGAACCGGCGGCAGAGTGCGCTTTTCTCGTTTACGCCGGTGACGGGATCTCTCGCATGGACCGTCGGCAATCTGCTTTGGGCGACGGGATCTAACGTCCATGCCGTCGTAACGTGGTGGCTTGCGTTTTTGATTCTCACGATTGCCGGTGAACGGCTCGAGCTGTCGAGGTTCCTGAAGCCATCGCGGTTTGCCGAAGGCACCTTCGCCACGATCCTCGTCTTCGTCGGCGCAGGGTTGGCCGGTGCCGAAAGAGCGTGGGGCGGGCCGCTCTTCGCCGCAGGCCTTCTTGCGCTGTCGATCTGGCTTATGAAGCAGGACCTCGCCCGCCGCACGGTGCGTGCCACGGGCCTCACGCGCTACATCGCTGTGTGTCTGCTGTCAGGCTATGTGTGGCTCGCAACGGGCGCGGTGGTGATGCTCGTAGCGGGTGGCCTGGTGCCAGGAACGCCGTCCTATGATGCGGCGGTGCATGCGCTTGCGCTGGGATTCGTGCTCTCGATGGTGTTCGGCCATGCGCCGATCATCTTCCCGGCGGTGCTGCGCGTGCCGATCCCGTATCGCCCGGCGTTTTATGGGCCCCTCGTGCTCCTGCACCTGTCGCTCGTCGTGCGGCTTGCAGGCGATGCTGCAGACCGCTCCGACTGGACCCGCGCCGGAGGAATATTGAACGCGGTCGCGCTCGCAACATTCATTCTCGGCACCGCGATCGCCGTGGCAAGCGGGCTGTACGCACGACGCGCCAAGGCTGCGCTGCCTTAGCGCCCGCAGTGCGTTGCGCTCAGGCGTGCAGCGACTCGTATTTCGCCATCAGCTGATCGGGCGTCTCCTGGAAGTCAGGATGGACGACGATGCAGTCGGCGGGGCAGACGAGTTTGCACTGCGGCTCGTCCTCGGCGCCCACGCATTCGGTGCATTTCATGGGGTCGATCACGTAGATCGGGTCGCCGACGCTGATCGCCTCGTTGGGGCACACGGGCTTGCAGGCGTCGCAGGCGGTGCAGTTGTCGTTGATGACCAGTGCCATAAGAGTCTCCTCGCGAGGTCAGGCGGCGGCGCGCTCCTGCAGCTCACGCAGTTTGCCGTGCCGGAACGCTCCCCACAAGGCCGCCCCGATCGCGCCCGCATAGATCGAATCCGGATGGCTGACGGCGGTCACGTTGACCTTCTCGTTGATCATTTCTTCCTGGATCGCGGCGAGCAGGCCCTCATCCAGCGCAAGGCCGCCCGTGATGAGCGCCGTGCCGTCCTTGATGCCGGTCACCTTGAGCAGCTTCACGATCCGTGAAGCCATCGAAAGGTGGATGCCCTTCAGGATATCCGGCGTAGCTATTCCACGCGACACCATGTTGATGACGTCGGTCTCGGCCAGAACCGCGCAGATCGAGCTGCACTTCTCCGGATTCTGCGACGTTTTCGAAAGCGATCCGATCTCTTCCACCGCGACGCCGAGATAGCGGGCGATGTTCTCGAGGAACTGGCCGGATCCCGATGCGCATTGGCTCGTCATCTTGTACGAGAGGACCTTGCCGCGCGGGTCGACGTAGATCGCGCGGCCGTTGAGCGCGCCGATGTCGACGACGGCGTTGACGCCCGGATGCAGGAACACGCCACCGCGCGCGTGCGTGGTCATCGAGTAGAAGTGCCCGGTCGCAAACTTGACGTTCTCGCCCTCCCCGGTGGTCGCGATATATGCGACGTCCTGGCGCTCCAGCCCTGCCTCAACGAGCACGCCGTCGTGGCCTTCCTGCGCCAGCGTCATCGGGTCGCGGCGACGGATACGCTCGCAGCGCCTGGCGAGCCATTTTTGCGTCTGTCCATCGGTGTAAAACAGTGTCGTCTTGACGGCGCCTGAGCCGATATCGATGCCGATGGTGTGAATCATGCACGTGCCTCTGCGGTCTTGCCCTCCTCGACCACCGCGCGCCACGCGAACGTCGCGCCGCCCAGAGCGCCGGTGTAGATCGAGTCGGGGTTGATGTTGAGCGTGAGCTCGCCGTAGTTCTCGCGGACTAGATCTTTCAATGCTTTTACGGCTGCTTCGTTCTTCGCGACGCCACCGGTAAACGTGAACTGGTCGCGGATGCCACCGGAGCGCGCGAGGATCGACATCGCGCGCAGAATGATCGCCCGATGCAATCCGGCCATGATGTCCTCCCGCTTGTCGCCGAGCGACAGCCGGTCACGCAACTCGGCGCCCGCGAAGACCGTGCATGTCGAGTTGATGCGGATCGTCTTGGTGGATCTCATCGCCATCGGTCCGAGCTCGTGGAGACCCATGTTCATCTCGTCGGCGATATAGCCCAGGTAACGCCCGCAACCCGCGGCGCAGCGGTCGTTCATTTGGAAGCTCTCGACGATTCCACTCGGGTCGACCTGGATCGCCTTCGTGTCCTGGCCGCCGATGTCAAGAACCGTCGCCGTGCCCGGGTACATCACGTGCGCGCCGAGCCCGTGGCACAGGATTTCGGAGCGGACGTGCTCCTTCGAGAACGGAAGCCGTGCGCGGCCATAGCCGGTGCCGACGACGTAGGTTTCCTCCATCGGCGTGTCGAGAATACCCTTGATCGGTGCCTCTACCTGGATCCTGCGACTTGCCGTGTCGGGCAATTCGACAAACGTGCGCTCGAGTGCCGCGAGCAGATGCCGCTTGATCGAGTCGCCGTAAACGCGGTTTTCGACTTCAATGATCGAGCGGTCGAACACGTTGAGCAGGAAGTCGTATCGGATCCCCGCTTCCTTGGCGACCGCTTCGCCGATTGCGAGGTATTGGCTGCCAGCGATATCCCGGAAGAAGTCCGACTTGCGCTTAGCGCCGGGCGCAAAGAGCATCGGCGCTTCGACAGTCAATCGCCGGAATACTTCGCAGAGCGCTTCGCCCACGGCCTTCGTCGCATCACCGAACTTGGCGGTCGCGAGATTTCTCTGGCAAGTGGCTTCGAGATCGCGGAGCTGCTCCAGATATTGTTCCGACCGGAAATCGCGCTCGAGCTGCCCGAGGAAGGCGTCGAGCGCGCCGTTCAACGCGCCGGTACTCCCAAGCGCCTTCCGGAAGAGGAAGAACCGGCCGTTGAGCAGCGCCTCCTGCTTGGCGATCGTCGCCGCCGTGTCGTAGTTGGAACGCGAGTTGGTGATGCCGCGCCCCAGCACATTCTGGTTCTCGTCCATGACCACGGCCTTCGTCGTGGTCGAGCCGAGGTCGATGCCGATGAAACAGCGCATGCGTAGCCCCTTCAGTGGACCGCGCCAGCCGCGACGCGCTTGGCCTTGACCATCTGGAAGTAGCTCTCCAGCCGGTTCTTGACGTTCGCTGCGGAGAAGTAACGCGGATCGACGAGGTCGGTTTCGATGAATGCGGCCGGCTTGCCGGTGCGCTTCTCCACCTCGCGCAGGATGAGGAGCTGCCCCGCGGAAAAACTGTTGCAGCTCTTGATCGAATTGATGAGGAGGCCGTCCGCCTGGTACTCATCGATGTACCTGCAGATCATGTCGACGCGCGACGGCAGATTGAGGTTGGTGTAGCAGCCGAGGCAGTAGTCGGCGAGCGATTCCAGCGGATGATCCGCGTCGTGGCGGAATCCGAAGTCGTAGACCCCGCCGACCTTCGAGTACGTCGACGCGACGACGACTGCGCCCTCGTCGTAAAACATCTTCCAGAAGTCGCGGAAGCTGGTCCAGTTCGGCGGCCCCTCGACCACCAGCCGGTATTTCTCTTCACCCATTTCGCCGTCGGGCGTGATCGGCCCCTTCCCCTCGCGCACGCGCTGCTCGATCTCATGGCGCAGCACGCGGTAGTACTCGGTTGCTTCCGGCATGCCGCGAAAGGCGGTGAAGATCGGCCCGATGTAATACACGGCGCCGAAATAGCCGTCGATCGGCGACGGGCGGTTCTTCGCCGATTGAAGGACGGCGACGAGATCGTCCTCGGCCTTCTGCGATTCCCTCATGTACTGGCGCAGCCGGTCGATATCGAACTTGACACCGGAGACGCGCTCGAGCGTCGGGATCACGGTGTCCTTCAGCTGCTTCACGACGTATTCGCGCATGTTCGGCGCAATCCTGCCGTCGCCCTGGTAGGGTACGTGCAGCATCACCGTCTCGCAGCCATATTTGTGACGTATCAGCTCGAACCACTTCATGAACGTGAAGCAGCCGGTGTAGGAGAGCAGCAGGATGTCGGGCTTCGGCAGCACTTCGCCGGTGGGTCCGATCTCGCCTCCCAACATCATGCCGAGGTCGGCCTTCACATAGGTGCAGACGTCTTCCGACTGGCCATCACGCTCCGCATCCATGATCAACTTGCCGGATTTCTTGCGCAATCCATTCTGCAGCGCGTTGGTCTCCGGCAGGCTGCGCGCGAAGTCGAAGCACATCAGCAGCTCGTTCAGGTTGCCGGGCACGAATGTCGCTGCCACCTTGCGGCCTTTCTCGTGCGCCTGCGCGAGGTCGTGGTAATTGCTGTTGATCATCTCCTTCTGCAGCCACATCGCGTCCTCTTTCTGGACCGGCGCGGCGGGTTTCTTGCCGGTGGACGGCATCATCGAAATCGGCGTGCTCATGCGGCGCTCCATAGCTTGATCGAATCGGCAAACGTTCCCGACTGTTCCCGGATCGGGGCCATCTGACCCGTGTTCTCGGCGTACTTGAACGCGGTGTGCGGCACGTTGTGCTTGCCGAGCACGTCCTGCAGCATCGGGCGCTCGAGCAGCGCGGGGTCGCAGAACGATGGTGCGGCGAAGATCACGCCCTCGGCGCCGCGGGTCTTCACCTGCTTCAGCAGGAACACGCCCTTCTCCTCCCGCGTCGTCTCGTACTTCGCTGCCGTGGTTGCCGAGCGGTGGAGGAAAGCTTTCGACAGCTCATCGAGCGGGTCGGCGTCGACTGGAACGTCGTCCATCAGCCAGCGGGTCACCAGCATGAAATCGTCGTCGACGATGTAGCAGCCCGACATCTCGATCGACTTGATCAGTGCCAGTGGAGGCTGCTCGCAGAAGGCGCCGGTCAGCACCACACGCGCATTGTCGCGCTGCGGCCGTGGCAGCGCGTCCGCGGAGGCGAGATAGTCGCGGATGAGTTGCGTGTGCTCCTCGGGCGGCAGCACCATCCCGGCGCGCAGCACGAGGTAGACTTCGGAGGTCGGCGCCTGCCAGGGCTTCGCCGCGCGGTAGCCGTAGAGATCGCGGATCGCGGCCCGGTTTTCGTTGAACACACCGATCGATGCATTGAGCTCGGCGTTCGTGATCGGCGACCCGCGCAGCTTGCCCAAATCTTCGCGCAGCAGCTCGAGCTCCTGGATGTAGAACCTGCCGCCGATCGCGTCCACGTAGTTCTGTGGCACGTCGAAATACTTGACGTACTTGTCCTTGAATAGGAGCTGCCACATGCCGGACAGATTGCGGATCACGTCGCAGATCGATGGAAACAGCATGCCGTCGAGGCAGTCGAGACGCCCGGTCAACCCGAGCTCGATCGTCGATCGCGGAATGCGGCAGATGTAACTCTGATAATAGGCGTCGCCCTGGATCACCTCGATCTGGTCGCCGCCGCCGAGAATTCCGACCGAAAGCATCCCTGCCGCGTGAATCAACTCCCGCGGAACGTAGACCGGCATGTAGCCGATCGCCTTGCGTCCCGGCACGGCCGCCTTCCACGCTTTGACGGCACTGAAATCGAGATCCTCGAACAGCGCCTGGCAGCGCTCGACGATCTTGATGACGGGCGGAGTCTCAATCATTAGCGGTGCTCCCAATTGGGTTTGCGTTTGGCGAGGAACGCGACCAGACCCTCGTTCGCGTCGCGCGTCGCCATCAGGCGGTCCAGATAGAGCCGCTCCACTTCGGCGAGCCGATGGCGAACGTCGCGGACCATGGCGACGCGCGCAGCCGTGACGGCGCTCGCCAGCGATGCGGCGCTCTTTCCCGCGAGATGCTGATCGAACCAGGCGAGTGCCGCCGCCTGCGGATCGTCGACGACGACCTGCACGAGCCCCATCGTCTTCGCTTCGGCGGCTCCTATCGAGCGACCCGAGAGCAGCAGGTCCTCTGCGGACGGCTGATTCACTCGGTACGGCAGCAATACCGACGCCGCCGGTGCAAACACACCAAGCTTCAATTCCGGTTGCCCGAACTGCGCGTCGGGAGCGGCAAACGTCATGCTGCCAGCAAGCGCCAGCTCGAGGCCGCCTCCCAGACACTGGCCGTGGACGACCGTCAGGATAGGTGCCGGGAACTCGAGCATGGTGACGACGAGCGCGTGCAGCGATGCGAGCATCGCAGCGCAACGATCGGGTAAATGCTCCTCGACGCTGGCGCCGAAGCTGAAGTGGGGACCCTCGGCGTCGAGCAGCACGCCGCGCAGGCCCGACTGTGCTCGGTATGCAACGAACGCGCCATCCAGCGCGGCGGTCATTGCGGCATCGACGAGATTGGCGTTCGGCCGCGCAAGTGTGAGATGCAGCAGCGCGCCGTTACGCTCGACCCGATCCCGCAGCGGCGATTCCACGATTACCCTTCAACCCTTGCGCGCGCTCTTCGGCTGGATCGAGTCGTGCAGCGGACCCACCCAACTCTCGCCCGCAGCGAGCTTCTGGCGCAGCATGACGAAGTCGGCTTCACGATCGTCCTTTGCGCCTTCGTTGAACGCGGTGAAACCGGCGCGCGCCTCGGTCATCATGTTGAGCGCGAGCCATGCCCGCGAGTTCTCCTTGTTGCGGTTCCAAGCGTCGAGCTTGGGTTTGCGAAGCTCTTCCAGCGTTTTGGTCGTGCAGTCCGGAAATGTGAGCAGTATCTTTGCGCAGAGCTCGCCGACTTTCGCGTCGAGCATCGAAAGATCGACGCTGCCGCGCGACATCAGGGCCTTGCCTGCCTTCAGCGCCTCGCCGGACTTCGGTTCACCATAGACGAAGCGACCGAACTCGTCCGTCATCTGCTGCGTCTCGACCAATGGGTTCGCAACGAATTCGCCATCGATCTTGAGCGCGGGAACGATGTCGGTGAGGATGCCCATCCAGTACGCCTTGTGCGCGGAAAAAGGCTCGCATAGCACGCACGCCGCCATCGAGCGTTCCGCGCCGGCCATCACCGGCAGGAAGTCAGTGGCGCCGCCGATGGGCGCAGAGCCATGCTTGGGGCCCGCCTGGCCGAAACGCGCGAGGTCCTGCGCCACGGAGAAATCGCACGCCATCCCGATCTCCTGCCCACCGCCGATGCGCATCCCGTTGACCCGGCAGATCACCGGCTTGTCGCAGGTGAGGATCGCCGAGACCATGTCGTTGAAGAGGCGCATGTACTGCCGGTATTCCTGCGGATGGCCGGCGTAATACTCGGCGTATTCCTTCGTGTTGCCGCCGGTACAAAACGCGCGGTCACCGGCGCCGGTGAACACGACGCAGTTGACGTCGCGCGCATTCGATGCCGCGCGCAACGCGAGAATGACGCCCTTCACCATGTCGGTCGTGTACGAGTTGAACTGCGCCGGATTGTCGAGCGTGATCCAGGCGTTGTAGAGGCCGGGCACGACCTTGCCGTCGGGCAGCATGGCCGGCCGCTTCTCGTGGCGAACGCCGGGTTTCGCGTTGTCATCGACGAGGTCGTGATTCTTGAAGGCGCGCGTCGCGGAAATGGCGTCGGGGGCATTCATGCGAAGTCTCCTCAGTGCGCGGGCGTCAGAACCACGCGCTTCTTGATCTCACGATCGTGAACCGCGGCGAAAATGCGGTTGATGTCATCGAGCGGATGTGCTTCGACGAAAGGCTTGATGGCGACCTTGCCGTCGAGCACGAGTTCGAGAGCCGCGGGATAGGACTCGGGGGGACAACCCCAGTTGCCAAGCGCGCGAGCGTCGTAGGCCATCAGATTGGAAAGGCGGATCTCGACCTTGTCCATCGTGAAGCCGACGACCGAAAGCGTGGCACCGTGGACGAGCAGTCCGAACGCGGTGAGTTGTCCCGCGGCGCTGCCCGAGCATTCGAAGATGAACCATTCGGTGGCAGGCAAGCCGTTCTGCTTCGCGAACCCACTGACGGCGGCCTTTATCGCCTTGCCGTCGAGCGCGCGGGCGTCAAGCGTCAACGCCGCGCCGTGAAGCGAGATCGCCGCGAGTTTCTCGGTGTCGACATCGATTGCAACCACCTTCGCGCCGAATGCCCGCGCGATCTGGACGCAATAGCCGCCCACGCCTCCGGCGCCGACGACGATCGCGAGGCTCCCCGGCGCAACACCGGCTCGGCGCACCGCCTGATAGGGCGTGGTCAGCGCGTCCGCGACGATCGACACGTCGGCGAGCTCGAGCCCTGCCTTCGCGAGCCGCTTTTCGTCAACCTCACAGAGTCCACGGCTGGGAACGACGATATGCGACGCGAATCCGCCCTGGATGTCGTTGCCCGGCATCTTCTGCGCGCGGCAGATCGGCGCCAATCCGCGCCGGCAAAGGTCACACTCGCCGCACGGGAGCACCGCGGGGACGATCACGGGCTTTGCGAGCCATCTTTCGGCTCCCGGTCCAGTGGCAACGACGCGGCCGCTGATTTCGTGACCGAGCGCCAGCGGCAGCGGGTGATTGGTGCGTACACCATCGTAGAGGTAACCCAAATCGGTGTGGCAGACGCCACACCCCGCGATGGCGACCGCAACCTCGCCGGGCCCGGGATCGGCGACGAATGGCGCGCGCTCGAGGGGTGCTTTCACTGCCGTCATCAACCAGCGGAGAGCTTCGATGCTCATCGCAATGTCTCCTTCTCGAGGGTGTACCGGCGCCGGTCGCGCTTGAGGGAGCACCCTGCCTCGGCCTATTCTGGTATTACAGTACCATAATACCGGTTTGGTTGAATCCATCTTGCGCGAGCGTCTTTGCGCACGCATTGATCTGCATCAATTACCCCCGCGCACGAAGCCGGTTAACTGCAGGGACGGATCGGAAGAGGAACGGTGTGCAAGCCAAGACGACGATGACGACGCACGAAGAGACCGCCGCGACGGCGTCGCCGCGACGTGCGTCGTCGAGCTTGTCGATCGCGCTGGCGGGCAGCGGAGGCAGCGGCGTGATGACCGCGGGCACGTTGCTGCTCGACGCGGCCGCGCGCGCCGGTTTCTATGGACTGATGGTGCGCACGAGCGGGCCGCAGATCCGCGGTGGCGAGGCCGCGGCGCTGGTCCGGCTCGGTCACGCACCGATGGACACGCTCGATGACACCTTCGACGTGTTGCTAGCGATCGACTGGCAAAACGTGAACCGCTTTGCCGACGAGATTCCACTGTCCGCTGCGAGCGTGATGATCGGCGACCCGGACGAAGGCGAGCCACCCGGTGCCTTCACGGCGACCGGCGCGCGCCACGTGACGCGGCCGCTCAAGAAAACAGCGAAAGCCATTGCCGGCAGCTGGACGAACATGGTAGCGCTCGGGCTCGCCGGTGCGCTCGCTGGCATTCCAGCGCGCGCACTCGAGGCTGCAGTACGCGACTCGTGGAAGCGCACCGCGGAATCGTTACACGCAAATCTCGCCGCGCTCGAAGCAGGCATCGCCGCAGCCGCCGGCATCGATGGAGTCGCTGCGCTTGGCGCCGCCGGGCCGGCGCAAGGCAAGCGCTGGCTCATCAGTGGCAACGAGGCTGCCGGCTTCGGCGCCATCCGCGGCGGCGTGCGGTTTGTCGCCGCGTATCCGATCACGCCCGCGACCGAGCTCCTGGAGTGGATGGCGCCCGCGCTGATCAAAGTCGGCGGCACGCTGCTTCAGGCCGAAGACGAGCTCGCGTCGATCAACATGATCATTGGCGCGTCGTACGGCGGCGTGCCCTCGCTCACCGCCACTGCCGGCCCGGGCCTCGCGTTGATGACCGAGGGCATCGGTCTCGCCGTCAGCGCGGAAGTCCCGATCGTCGTCGTCGACGTGATGCGCGGCGGCCCTTCGACCGGCATTCCGGCAAAGAGCGAGCAAAGCGACCTGTCGTTCGCGGTCAGCGGATTGCACGGCGATGCGCCACGGCTGGTGCTGGCCCCGACATCGATTTCCGACTGCCTCGCGACGGCGCAGTGGGCGGTGACGCTCGCCGAGACGCTGCAGGCGCCGGCGATCGTGTTGTCCGACCAGTTCATGGGTCAGTCGCGTGCGATCGTCGACCGTCCCGCCGACGTAGCGTTCGCAGGCGCACGACTGACCGCTCCGCCGCACACCCCCGACTACAAGCGCTACCGGAATACCGAATCGGGCATTTCACCGATGGCGATCCCGGGTACGCCCGGCATCGTTTACACGGCGGACGGCCTCGAGCACACCGAAGCGGGGATTCCAAGCAGCGGTGCGCGCGATCACGCCGTCCAACTCGACAAGCGCGAGCGCAAGCTGCTGCAGCATGACTACGGCAGATGGTGGGCCGACATCGAGGGCAAAGGCGACCTCGCGGTGATCACGTTCGGTTCGGTGACCGCCGCCGTGCGCGAAGCCGTCGCCCGCGCCGCCGCCGAAGGGGTCGCCGCACGTCTCATCGCGCTGCGTCTGCTCGCGCCCGCCCAGCCCGCGAAGATGGAGGCGGCACTCGCGGGTACATCTCGAGTCCTCGTCGTCGAGCAGAATCACGGCGGCCAGCTCCTGCGATACCTGCGCTCCGTTTACGACCTCCCCGGCAAGCCCGCTGGCTACCATCGACCGGGACCGCTGCCGATGCGGCCCGGTGAAGTGACGAACGCGATCCTCGAGTGGGCGCGCAGGAATCACCTCGCAAAGGCGGCCGCATGAACGACCTGGTTGCCCCTTCGGCGCTGACGCCGGCGTCGTACAAGTCGAGCTACAAACCGATCTGGTGTCCCGGCTGCGGCGACTTCTCGGTGCTCTCCGCCCTGACTAAAGCGCTCGCCAAGATCGGCGTCCCGCCCGAGCGGGTCGCCGTCGTCTCGGGCATCGGCTGTTCGTCGCGCATCCCCGCGTACACGACGTGCTACGGCTTCCACGGCATCCACGGGCGTGCGCTGCCGGCCGCCACGGGACTCAAGGTCGCGCGGCCGGATCTGACAGTTATCGTCACCGGCGGCGACGGCGACGGTTACTCGATTGGTGGCAATCACTTTCTGCACGCTTGCCGGCGCAACGTCGACATGACCTACATCGTGATGGACAACCACGTTTACGGAATGACGAAGGGGCAGCCCTCGCCCACCACGGAGCCCGACTGGGACTCGAAGCTCTCTCCCGGGGGCACCGGGGTGCGCTCGTTCCATCCGCTGGTCATCGCGCTTGCCTCGGGCGCGAACTTTGTCGCGCGCGCATTTGCGGGCGACCCGAACGGCGCTGCCGAAATCATCGCGCAGGCAATCCGCCATCCCGGTTTCGCGTTCGTCGAGGTACTCTCGCCGTGCGTCACGTTCCGACCCGAGCAGCGCGAGTGGAAGCAACTCGCGCATTCCGCACCAGTCAGCGAGACCAGCGATCCTGCCCGCGCGGCCCGGCGAATCATGACCGACGACGGCTTCAACATCGGCGTGCTGTACGCCGGCAGCCGCCGCCCGTATCCGGCACGGGTCGACGAGTCCAAAACATTTGCCGCAGACCTTGAAGTGGAGTTCGAACTATGAGTCGTGTGATCGCCCGTGCGCGCAAGACCGTGACACGAAATCCCGTCGCGAAGACACCTCCCGTCAAGCGGAACGCTCCAATGGGGCCGGCAAGAAAAGCCGGCGCGCAGTCAGCCGAATCCGGGATCGTGGCGCCGCGCTCGCTGATCGATTTCATGGCGCAGGCGTGGGAGATGGAGATCGAAGCCGCGCAACGCTACTCGGATCTCGCCGACGCGATGGAGATGCACAACAATCCAGGGGTCGCGGCGATGTTCCGCACAATGGCGAACTATGAAAGCAAACACGCCGACGAGATCATGGCGACGATGGGCTGGTCGGAGTCGCCGCCGCTGACGCCGCGGAACAGCGCCTGGCCAAGCCACGAACCTCCGGAGACGACGCCTGTCGACGCTGTGCATTACCTGATGCAACCGTGGCACGCATTGCAGCTCGCACTCGCTGCCGAACAGCGTGCCGAGCGCTTTTTTGCGGAGTTGGCACGCGTCGCGACCGTTGCCGCGGTGCGCGATGCAGCACGCGAACTGCAGGCCGAGGAAAAGGAGCACGTCGCACTCGTGCGCGCGTGGATGAAGAAGGTGCCGAAACCGCGCAGCGACTGGGCGGTCGACCCCGACCCCCCTCTCTACACCGATTGAAGGGGCGCACGTGGAAGTCCTGCTGCCGAAAGGCTGGGCGCAGCCGATCGGATACGCGAACGGAATCGCCGTCGAACCCGGCCGGATCGTTTTTATCGCCGGACAAGTCGGTTGGGACGCGCACCAGCGGTTTTATTCGGCGGAGATCGCGCCCCAGTTCGATCAGGCGCTCGCCAACGTCCTTGCAGTGCTCGCCGAAGCCGGCGGCGAAGTACGCCACATTTGCCGGATGACCGCGTATTGCTCGGACAAGCCGGCATATCTCGCAGCGCGCCGTGAGATGGGCGCGATCTGGCGCCGCCGGATGGGCACGCATTATCCGGCGATGAGCATGGTCTTCGTCTCCGACCTCCTCGACAGCCCGGCGAAGATCGAGCTCGAAGCTACGGCGGTGGTGGCGGCGTGATGCCGCAAGTAAAGTGCACCCGATGCAATTGAAGGACAAGATCGCGTAGAGGTCGAATGTCGCGCAATCCAGCCGGCGTGATCGGGCTACATCTGGAAACGCACCAGCTTCTCGCGCAGCTGCAGCGAGAATGGCACCGGCCGGTGCGCGTCAAGCGACGCGAGGACAACGACGAGAGTCGCGCGCACTCGCACCTCGTCTTTCGCCCGCGCGTCCACGGCCAGCGTGAGCGAGCTGTTGCCGATCTTCTTCACGGCGAGCCGGAAGCGCAGCACTTCTCCGACCTTCGAGGGCGACAGGAAGTCGCACTCGATGTGTGCCATCGGCACGCCGAGCCGGTCGATCGCGTGGAAGTCCCCGAAGTCGATGCCGAGACCGCCGTTGAACCAGTCCTCGACCAGTTCGTTGAACAGGATGAAGTACTGCGGGTAGAACACGATGCCCGCCGGATCGCAGTGGTGGAACCGGATCAGCTTGTCGGTTTCGAACGGTGCGAAAGTCGTCATGGCTTTGCGAAATCCGTAGCGGACGAGAGCATCACGACGTGACGCGGTCGACGAACCGCGTGATGGCGTCCTGGACAGCCTCCGGCTGGTCTTTGTGCAGAGAGTGCCGGCAATCCGCGAGCTCGACGAGCTCGATGTCGCGCACCTGCGAACCGATTCGCCGCATCTGCTCCATGGTCCCGTATTCATCGTCCTCGCCCTGGATTGCGAGCACCGGGCACGCGATGCGCGGCAGGTAGACCTCGATGTTCCAGGCGCGGAAATCGGGATGAAGCCAGATCCGGTTCCAGCCCCAGAACACCCCGTCGACATCGGCGTGATGGCGCGCGAGCTTCGCCCGGAAGTTGGTGGTTTCGTAGGCGACCTTGGACTCCTCGATGCTCGCGACCGAGAGGTCCTCGACCAGCACGTGCGCCGCCAGCGTGACGACGGCGGCAACGGGCCGGATCGCAGCGCCGGCATGAATCAGCGCGATGGAGCCTCCGTCACTATGGCCGACGAGGATTGGTCGCGCAATCGCGAGCTTGTCCAGCAGCTCCGGCAATGCGTGCAGCGCCTCGTTGTGCATGTAGTCGACTCGGCGCGGCGCGGTCAGCGGATCGGATTTTCCATAACCATGGCGCGAATAGACGAGCGCGTCGCATCCGGTTGCGTGCGCCAGGCGGCTCGGAAAGTCGCGCCACATTGAAAGGGAACCCAGGCCTTCGTGCAGCAGCACAAGCGATGGCCGGGCTTTCCCGCCGACGTCGATCCGCTCGTATTCAATGCGTTGGCCACCCACCTCGGTAAACACGGCGCTCCTCACACTCCGAGGTGCTTGTGCAGCAGTTCAGGCTGCGCGAGCAGCGTTGCGCTGTCGCCCTGGAACACGATGCGCCCCTTCACGAGAATGACGTTGCGGTTGGCGATCGCAGTCACTGCCGCATGGTTCTTGTCGACGATAAGCGCCGCGATCCCATGGCCGCGGATATCGTCAATGATCCGCCAGATCTCCTTCGCGATCTGCGGCGCGAGGCCTTCGGTCGCCTCGTCGAGAATAAGCAGATCGGGGTTGGTCATCAGCGCACGGCCGATCGTCAGCATTTGCTGTTCGCCGCCCGAGAGCCTCCAGCCGCCCTGTTCCAGCCGCTCTGTCAGGCGGGGAAAGGTCGCGAGCACGCGATCGTACGTCCAGTCGCTGCGGCCCTCGGGACCCGCGCGCGCCGACATGACGAGATTCTCTCGCACCGTCAGATTCGGAAAGATCCCGCGCCCTTCGGGAACGTAGGCGATCCCCTTGCGCGCAACGAGGAACGGTTCCGCGCCGGTCATGGGCGTTCCGCAGACGAAGACCTCGCCGTGCCGCGGCTTCACGATGCCCAGCATGCTGCGGATCAGCGTGCTCTTCCCCATGCCGTTGCGGCCCATCAACCCAACCGTCTCGCCGCGGTCGATGCGAAAGTCGATGCCGTGCAGGATGTGACTCGCGCCGTAATACGCGTGCAGCTCGCGCGCCTCGAGGATCGCTTCGCTCATTGAATCGAACTCACGCAAAGGCTCATCACGAGACCTTATTCCACTGCGTCACCCAGGTACGCCTGGCGGACCGCCGGGCTTGCGCGGATCTGTTGCGGCGAGCCGCTCTCCAGAACCTGCCCGTTCACCATGACGGTGATCCGATCGGCGACGGCGAAGACCGCATCCATGTCGTGCTCGACCAGCAGCAACGCGTGGTCCGGCGTGATTTTCTTCAGAAGCTTGACCATGCGCGCCGCCTCCTCGGAGCCCATACCCGCGAGCGGCTCGTCGAGCAGCAATACCTCTGGAGCGGTTGCGAGCACCATCGCGATCTCGAGCTGGCGCTGCTCGCCGTGCGAGAGCGCAGAAGCAACCATTTCCGAACGTCCCGAAAGTCCCGCCGCTTCGAGGGCGTCGCGCGCCGCCGCGCAAACCGGCGCATAGGCGACCGCATCGGAGGCGATATGGAGGGCGCGCGGAATTCGCGACTGCGCGGCGAGCCGGCAATTCTCGAACGCAGTGAAGGCGAGAAATATGTTCGTCTTCTGGAAGCTGCGACCGATGCCGATGCGCGATCGGCGGTCGGGCGACAGTCGTGTGATGTCCTCTCCCTTGTAGCGGATGCTGCCTGCGGAAGCGGCAAGCTCGCCCGACAGCAAGTTGATGAGCGTCGTCTTGCCGGCGCCGTTGGGGCCCAGCACCGCGTGCAACCGGCCCTTCTCCAGTTCGATGGCGACCTCGCTGACGGCCATCAAGCCGCCAAACCGCCGGCAAAGGCCGCGCGTCACGAGTATCGACTCACTCATCTTCGTTGCCGCCGATCAGCTTGCGCTTGAAGCGTCCCGCCACGCTCGCGAGGCCGCCGGGCAGGAAGATCACCAGCGCGATGATCGTGGCGCCGAGCAGAAGCTGCCAATGCGTCGTCATCGACGAGTAGATCTCCTGCAGCGCGACGAACGCCACGGCGCCGACGACCGCGCCGTACAGGCTGCCCTGCCCGCCCAGTATCAGCATCAGCAGCACGTTGCCCGACTGGTGCCAGGACAGGAGCTCGGGATTCACGAATCCGAACTGCAACGCGGACAGGTAGCCTGCTAAACCCGCGAGCGCGCCGGCAATCGCGAAGCTTGCAAGCTTGTAGCGGTAGACCGGAAACCCGAGCGAGCGCAACCGGTGCTCGTTGCTGCGAATGCCCTGCAGCGCCCGGCCGAACGGCGAGCGAAGCAGCATGCGCAGGAACAAGAACACGACGAGCATGGCGGCGAAGACGAAATAGTAGAACTGCGTTGTGTTCGCGAGGTCGAACGGCGTCACACCGCCGATGGTCGCGACCGGCTTGAAGTTCATGCTGATCCCGTCGGAACCGCGGCCGAACTTCGTATCGTGGAACACGAAATAGAACATCTGCGCGAAGGCGAGCGTGACCATGATGAAGTAGATGCCCTTCACCCGGACGACGAAGATGCCGACGGCAAGCGCGGCGAGTCCAGCAAGCGCAATCGCCGCTGGTAGCGTGAGCCACAGACTGGCTGCCTCGTATTTCGGCGTGAGCAGGCCGAGCGTATACGCGCCGACGCCGTAAAACGCCGCGTGGCCGAACGACACGAGTCCCGTGTAGCCCACGAGCAGGTCGAGCGACAGCGCGAAGATCGCGAGAATCATCATCTTCGTGACGAGCTCGGTATAGAAAGTCGCCCCGACGAACGGGAAGAGCGTCAACAGCGCGAGCGCCGCTCCCACGGCGATCCGCGTTCGATTCACCGTGTCAACCCGACCATGGGCGTTGCCGGTTCGCGCAGTCGGTTTGCATCGTCAGACCCGGCGGAAGAGACCTTCGGGGCGCCAGAGCAAAATCGCCGCCATCAGCACATAGACGACCACACCCGCGGCCTCGGGTATCAAAACCTTGCCGAACGTGTCGGCGAGGCCGATCAGCAATGCCGCGACGAGCGCGCCCCAGATCGAGCCGATGCCGCCGATGACGACGACGACGAAGCAGATGATGAGCACGCTGGTGCCCATTCCCGGATAGACGGACGAGACCGGCGCCGCAATCATCCCCGCAAACGCGGCGAGTGCAACACCCAGCGCGAACACGACGCGATAGACGAGGTTGATGTTGAGTCCGAGCGAGGCCACCATCTCGCGGTTCGACGCGCCGGCGCGGATCATCATGCCGAGCCGGGTTTTCGCGATCAGCAGGTAGAGCAGCACCGCCAGCACGATGCACACGGCCGACATGAACAGCCGATACACGGGATAGGAAAGCGTTTGCGTCAGCGGGACCGACCAATTGAAGATCTCCGGCACCGTAACGCCGTGCACGTCGTTGCCGACGATGAGGCTCCGGAGCTCCTCGAACACCAGAATGAGCCCGTAGGTCAGCAGCACCTGCTCGAGATGATCACGCTTGTACAGGTGCGAGAACAGCGCCCACTCGAGCACGACGCCGAGGAGCACCGACAGCACGATGCCGACGACGATCGCCATGAACAGGCTTCCTGTCAGCGTCGACAGCGAGAACGCCATATACGCGCCGATCATGTAGAAGCTGCCGTGGGCGAGATTGATGATGCCCATGATGCCGAAGATGAGCGTCAGGCCCGAGGCGACCAGGAACAGGAGCAGCCCGTACTGGAGGCCGTTCAGGAGTTGGATCAGGTACGAATAGACATCCATCGCTCGGCGAATGCGCCCGGCAAAAAAGCGCGGGCAGGCAAGGCGCCTGCCCGCGCGCAATCTTACAACGTTATCAGAGCTTGCAGCCGCGGGGCGGGTCAGTCAGATTCTTGACGGCGACGCTGACGTACTTGTTTTCCTTGCCCTCGACCTTGCGCAGGTAGATGTCGTGGATCGGGTTGTGGCCCTTGTTGAGCGCGAGCGCGCCACGCGGGCTGTCGATCTTGGCTCCTTCCATCGCTTTCACGAGCTCGGCGCGCTTGCCCGTGTCGCCTTTCACTGCGTTCATCCCCACGATCAGAAGCTGCGCCGCATCGTAGCCCTGCATCGCATAGACGTCGGGCTCGGACTTGTAGGCCTTCATATAGGCAGCGCGGAATGCGTTGTTCTTCGCGTTGTTGAGGCCGTCGGCATAGTGCAGCGTCGTCAGCATTCCCTGCGCTGCCTCGCCCTGCGCTTCGAGCGTGCCGTCGGTGAGGAAGCCGGGGCCGACGAGCGGAATCGACTTGTTGAGACCCGCCGCCGCGTAATCCTTGACGAACTTGACCGCACCGCCGCCCGCGAAGAATGCATAGACGACGTCCGGCTTGAGCGAGGCGATCTCGGTCAGGAGCGGCTGGAACTCGACTTGGGGAAACGGCAGAAACAACTCCTTCACCACCTTGCCGCCGCCCGCCTCGAACGATTCCTTGAAGCCCCCGGTCGATTCCTCGCCCGCCGCGTACTTCCAAGTGATCGTGACGGCGGTCTTCTTTTTCTGATCTGCCATCACCTTGCCCATTGCAATACCCAGCTGCGAGTTCGAGAACGAGGTGCGGAAGACGTTGGGGGCGCACAGCGGCCCGGTGATGTCGTCGGCACCTGCGTTGGGAATGATGAGCAGCGTGTTGGTGTCGCGCGCCACTTTCGACATCGCGAGCGCGACGCCCGAGTGCACCGTCCCGACCATCACGTCGACGTTGTCGCGCTTGATCAACTTGTTCGCGTTTTCCGGGGCCTTCGCCGGATCGGACTCGTCGTCGACGACAAAGTACTCGATCTCGCGGCCGCCGACCTTGCCGCCGTTCTCCTCGACTGCGAGCTTGAAGCCATTCGTGATCGCATTGCCGAGCGCGGCGTACGTGCCAGTGTATGGGAGCATCAGCCCGACCTTCAGCTTGCCTTGCTGTTGCGAAAGCGCGGGGCTTGCCGCAATCAGCATGCCGGCGGCCAGAACGGCAGCGGCGATCGCGCCGACGCGGCGCATGGATCCGGTTCGTTTCATGACAGTCTCCTTGTTTGCCTTGCCGTTGCCTTGTCGTGCGGCACGCGGTTACGTGCCTCCCTCGAAACTCACGCTGCCATCGCGCGCAGCTTGAAGCGCTGGATCTTACCTGTGGCGGTCTTCGGCAGCTCGTCGATGAATTCGACCCAGCGCGGATATTTCCAGGGCGCGAGCTGAGATTTGACATGCTGGCGAAGCTCCTCGGCCAGAGCGTCGGAGCGTTGATTGCCGCTTTTCAGCACAACGTACGCGACGGGCTTGGTCAGATGCTCGTCGTCCTCCTTGCCGATCACCGCGGCCTCGAGCACCGCCGGATGCGTGATCAGCGCGGACTCCACCTCGATCGGCGACACGTAGATGCCACCGACTTTGAGCATGTCGTCGCTGCGGCCGGAATAGACGTAGTAGCCGTTCGCGTCGATCGAGTACTTGTCGCCACTTCGCGTCCACGGTCCCTGGAAAGTGCCGCGGCTCTTCTCGCGGTTGTTCCAGTATCCCATCGCAGCCGTTGGTCCGTTGATCTGCAATTCACCGACCTCGCCTGGCGCAACGGGCGCGCCATCGTCTCCCAGGATCCGCAGCTCGTAGCCCGGCACCGGCGTGCCGCTTGTCCCATATTGAACGTCGCCGGGCCGGTTCGACAGGAAGATGTGCAACATCTCGGTCGACCCGAGTCCGTCCAGGATCTCGACGCCGAAATGCTCGGTCCACCTCCGGCCGATGTCCGCGGGTAGCGCCTCACCCGCTGACGTGCAGCGGCGTATCTTCAATGCCCCGCGCGCCGGCAAATCGGGGCTCGCGAGCAATGCGGCGAAGAGCGTGGGCACGCCGTAGAAGATCGTCGGCTGATGCTTCAGGAGTCGCGCAAACACGGCCTGCGGCGTGGGACGCTCCGCCATCAGCACCGTCGTCGCGCCGACCGACAACGGGAACGTGAGACCGTTGCCGAGCCCGTAGGCGAAGAACAGCTTGGCGGCGGAGAAGACGAGGTCATCCTCGCGAATACCGAGGATCGGTTTCGCGTAGAGCTCGGCGGTCTCGATGAGGCTCGACTGGGTGTGCACGGTACCCTTGGGAGCGCCCGTGGAGCCCGACGAGTAAAGCCAGAAGCACGCGTCGTCGCAAGTCGTATCGGCGGGCGAGAACGTTGTTTCCGCCGCGGCCATGATCTTCGCGAGAGAGTGATGCGAGCCCGACTCGCCTGCGGACCCTCCCGACACGATGACGTGCGTAAGATGCGGCAGCGTGCTGAGCAGCGGCGCGAATGCCGGAAGCAGCGGCGCCGACACGATCAGCGCGTGCGCGCGGCTGTCGCGCAGCATGTAGTCGTAGTCCTTGGTCGTCAGCAGCGTGTTGCCGGCGACCGGCACGATGCCGGCTTTGATGCTGCCCAGGAATGCGGCAGGAAAATCGATCGTGTCGAGCAGGCAGAGCAGCACACGTTGCTCGGGCTGCAATCCGAGTGCTACGAGCGCATTCGCGCAGCGATTCACCCGCTCGGCCAAGTCGCCGTACGTGTACGTGCCCTGATCGTCGATATAAGCTGGCTTGCCGGCGCGACCCGCGGCGAGGTTGCGCTCGATGAGGTCGTGCGCGGCGTTATAGTCGCGCGGGATCTCCATCTGCGGTGGGCAGAGCCGATGATCGGCTTTGCTTAAGGACGGCATGACGCGCTCCTCCTTGTACGGCGTAAGGGCGCGAAGGCTTCGTCCGCGCCTTTATGTCGCTATTTCGTGAATTCGATCGCGCCTTCGGGAAGCAGGTAGAGCACGAGCGCCTTGCCGCCGGCAACAGTCGGCACGTGCGCGGTGCCCGGTCCATATACTAGCCAACCCGCGCCGCGGCCGTCGAATTCCGCCGTGTCGTCGAGCGGCATGATCAAGTCGATTTCGCCATTGGGATGGCGGTGATGGCCGCCTGCGACGTTGTCCATCTCGACCACGTCGACCGAAAACCCGTGCGTCGCTGGACTCGGCTTCACGACGCGGCCGTACTTGATGCCGCCATGCTCGCGATTGCACATCCAGCCCGCAGCAATGCCGCTGCTGCAGGCCCGGGCGAGCGCATCGAATGCATCGCCACCTGCCGGAACTGTCGCGTTGAGATGCGCCTCGAGCGCTGCGTCCAACGGACGCCCCTCGATGCGAGCGGTGGTCGTCGCCATCAAGTTCGCGAATTCAGTTTGGGTCACGGGCGCTTCCTCGCAGGTTGTTGCACTTTAGATCATGTCCATCTGACCGTCAAGCACAATACAACATGTCGAGGGGGCAGTCACGATTGGGCTCGGCGACCCTCATTATCGATAGGATCCGCCGCCGCTGCCTCACTCACTCTTGCTTCTACCGAGAAACTCTCATCATATAAAGTGCTTGACGGCTTCAGAATGTATGCATTATATTGCCGATCACCGTTCGCGCACGATCCATTCCAAATGACTACCGCTACAGAACCTCGGGAAACCAGCTCGTCGGCGGAAGCCGCGCAGCTTGCCGCCGATGCGGATTTCCTGCTCGCAATGGGCCACCAGGTTCGCGAGGCTCGCGAGCGCCAGGGCATGGCTCGCAAGGCGCTGTCGCAGAGCGCCGGAGTTTCGGAACGCTATCTTGCGCAGCTCGAGGCCGGCGAGGGCAACGCGTCGATCCTCCTGTTGCGCAGCGTCGCGCGCGCACTTGGCGTGCAGTTGACCGGCCTCATTGAGCCGAGTGCAAATTCAGTCGAGCAGCGGCTGATTCGGCGTTTCCTGGACCGGTTGCCCGAGCATCGGCTCGAAGACGTGGTCTTCCGCCTGATGCGCGAATTCGGCCACGAGGAAGCCGCGCGCAAGAAGCGTATTGCGTTGATCGGACTGCGCGGCGCCGGCAAGACGACACTGGGCGCGTCGCTCGCGACGGATCGCCGCGTTCCGTTCGTGGAGCTCGATCGCGAGATCGAACGCGAAGCCGGAATCAGCCTATCGGAAGTTTTCCTGCTTTATGGGCAAGCGGGTTATCGGCGAATCGAGCGGCGGTGCCTTGCGCGAACGCTCGAAACGCATCCCGAGATGGTGATGACCGTGGGCGGCGGCATCGTATCGGAACCGGAAACGTTCAACCTGCTCTTGCAGAACTGCCTGACCGTGTGGGTTAAGGCCGCACCCGACGAGCACATGGCGCGCGTCGTCGCGCAAGGCGACTTGCGGCCGATGCAAGGCCACGCCGAGGCGATGGAAGACCTGACCAAAATCCTCGAAGCGCGCGAGCCGTTGTACAGGAAGGCCGACGCGACACTCGATACCACCGGCGAACGCCCCGAGCAAAGCTTGCGCAAGTTGCGCGAGGCTGTTTCGGTATAGCGGCAAGGAGCAACCATGGCAACCGCATCGACAGCGCTCGCACGCGATAGCGCACCGCAGGAAAAACGGTGGATCGTCTACGACACCGCGCCCGATCGCTACGCGCACTGGAAGCTGACGTTCGACGGGCCGGTGGCGACACTGGCGCTCGGCGTCGACGAGGATCGGGGCCTCATGCCGGGCTACAAGCTGAAGCTCAACTCGTACGATCTCGGTGTCGACATCGAGCTGGCCGACGCGCTGCAGCGCATTCGCTTCGAGCATCCCGAGGTCGGCTGCGTCGTCATGACGAGCAGCCGCGAGCGGATCTTTTGTTCCGGCGCGAACATCTTCATGCTGGGGCTCTCGACGCACGCGTGGAAAGTCAATTTCTGCAAGTTCACCAACGAGACGCGGAACGGCATCGAGGATTCGAGCCGGCATTCGGGCCTCAAGTTCGTCGCCGCCTGCAACGGAACCACCGCGGGTGGTGGCTACGAGATGGCGCTCGCGTGCGACGAGATCCTGCTGATCGACGACCGCTCGTCGGCCGTCAGCCTGCCGGAAGTGCCGCTGCTCGGCGTTTTGCCCGGCACGGGCGGCCTCACGCGCGTGACCGACAAGCGTCGCGTCCGGCGCGACCATGCCGACATCTTCTGCACGCTGGTCGAAGGCGTGCGCGCGCCGAGGGCCAAGGAATGGCGGCTGATCGACGACTACGCGAAGCCGCAGCAGTTCGCGGCGAAAGTGCGCGAGCGCGCGACGGCGCTCGCCGAGCAAACCGATCGACCAAAAGATGCGCAGGGTGTCGCGCTACCGCCGCTCGCGCGCACAATCGACGAAGGCGGCATCCATTACACGCACGTCGACGTGCGTTTCGATCGCAAGGCGCGCAACGCGACCCTCACCGTCGCTGCACCGTCGTCGACGCCGCCCAGTGACCTCGACGAAATCCGCTCGCAGGGCGCGGCATGGTGGCCGCTCGCGATGGCGCGTGAGCTCGATGATGCGATGCTGCTGTTGCGCACCAACGAGCCGGAGCTCGGTACGTGGGTGCTGAAGACGACCGGCGACGCGACGCATGCGCTTGCGGCGGACGCGACGCTCGATCGCTTCAAGGCAGACTGGTTCGTCCGCGAAACGATCGGCATGCTGCGGCGAACGTTGGCGCGGTTCGACGTCACGTCGCGCACTCTATATGCGCTGATCGAGCCCGGATCCTGCTTCGCCGGAACGCTCCTCGAATTGGCCCTCGCTGCCGACCGCAGCTATATGCTCGCGCTCCCCGACGACGACGCCGCGGCACCGACGATCGCAGTCTCCACGATGAATTTTGGGTCGTACCCGATGGTCAATGGCCAGTATCGTCTCGCCGCGCGTTTCTACGAGGAGGATGCGCAAATCGCCGCGGCAAAGAGCGCGCTAGGACGCACGCTCGCGGCGCCAGAGGCGATGGAGCTGGGGCTTGTCACGGCGGCACCCGACGATCTCGACTGGGCCGACGAAATCCGGATCGCGCTGGAAGAGCGCGCGAGCCTGTCGCCGGACGCGTTGACCGGCATGGAGGCGAACCTTCGCTTCGGCGTGACGGAAACGATGGAAACGCGCGTCTTCGGTCGCCTGTCCGCGTGGCAGAACTGGATTTTCATCCGTCCCAATGCCGTCGGCGAAAACGGCGCGCTGAAGATATTCGGGACCGGCAGCAAGGCGCGCTTCGACTGGCAGCGCGTCTGATCAAGATTTCCCACCGCATCATTCCGAGGATGTCCCGATGAGCATCGACTACAGCGAGAAAATCCCCAACAACGTGGATCTCGCGAGCAACAAGACTCTCCAGCGTGCGCTCGAGCAGTGGCAACCCGGGTACCTCGATTGGTGGGGTGAAATGGGCCCGGACGGAACCGCCAGCACCGATGTCTACCTGCGCACGGCGATCAGCGTGGAGCCGAAGGGTTGGGCGCACTTCGACTACGTGAAGATGCAGGATTACCGATGGGGCATTTTCCTCGCGCCGGCCGAGGTCGAGCGCAAAGTGAATTTCGGCGAGCACAAGGGCGAGCCGGCGTGGCAGGAGGTGCCGGGCGAATATCGCGCGAATCTCCGAAGGCTCATCGTTACACAGGGTGATACCGAGCCCGCGTCGGTCGAGCAGCAGCGCCATCTCGGACTCACCTGTCCGTCGCTTTACGACTTGCGCAACTTGTTTCAGGTCAACGTCGAGGAAGGCCGCCACCTGTGGGCGATGGTCTACCTGCTGCACGCCTATTTTGGCCGCGACGGCCGCGAGGAAGCCGAAGCGTTGCTCGAGCGCCGTTCCGGCGACGCGGATAATCCGCGCATCCTTGGCGCCTTCAACGAGCGCACGCCGGACTGGCTGGCATTCTTCATGTTCACGTATTTCACGGACCGCGACGGCAAGTATCAGCTTTGCTCGCTCGCCGAGTCGGGCTTCGATCCACTCGCACGAACCACGCGCTTCATGCTGACCGAGGAGGCGCACCACATGTTCGTCGGCGAGTCGGGTGTAGGACGCATCATCCAGCGCACCTGCGAGGCGATGGTCCAGCAGAAAGTGGACGATCCCGCCAAGATCCGCGCGCTGGGCTTGATCGACCTGCCAACTATTCAGCGCTATCTCAATTTTCACTTCAGCGTGACGATGGATCTTTTCGGCGCCGACGTTTCGTCGAACGCGGCAACCTTCTATTCGACCGGTCTCAAAGGACGCTTCGAGGAGACGAAGCTCGACGACGACCACCTGCTCGCGGGCGCAACGTATCCGGTTCTCGAGGTGCGCGATGGCCGTCTGGCGGTCGTTCAGGCACCCGCGTTGAACGCGTTGAACGAGAAGCTGCGAGACGATTACGTGAAGGACGCGGTCGCAGGCATCGAGCGGTGGAACAAGATCATCGACAAAAGCGGCGTCGCGTTTCGCCTCCGGGCCCCGCACAAGGCATTCAACCGGAAGATTGGGCCGCTGTCCGCCGTGCGCGTCGATCCCGATGGCGACGTGCTGTCGGAGGCGGACTGGGTGCACCGGCAGCAGGCCTGGCTGCCCTCCGAGAGCGACCGCGCATTCGTCGCCTCGCTGATGGGGCGCGTCGCCGAGCCCGGCAAGTTCGCGCATTGGATTGCGCCTCCGGCGCGCGGAATCAACAACCAGCCTGTCGAATTCGAATACGTGCGATTCAACTGATCGATTGCCCGACACCCTCGAATGAGCGCCAACGCACAGATCGTCGAGGTGCTGCGCCAGCACCTCATCGACCCGGAGATCTGCATCCGCTGCAACACGTGCGAGGAGACCTGTCCGGTCGATGCCGTCACGCACGACGCGCGCAATTACGTCGTCGACGCTGCGAAGTGCAATTTCTGCAACGAGTGCATCTCGCCGTGTCCGACCGGCGCGATCGACAACTGGCGGCAGGTCGACCGCGCGAATCCGTATACGATCGCCGAGCAGCTGACCTGGGACAGCCTGCCGGCACAGGCTGAAATTTCGACCGACGCCGGCGCGGAAACTACCGGACGATGTCGCGCGTATAAGGTCAGTCGCGACGGCGGGCCAGGGTGGCGACGCACCGCCGCCTTGGTCGGCCGCGCATCCCTACGTCAATCTCTATTCGTTGGCCAAGCCGGCGGTTCGCGACGGTCACCGGCAACTTCCAGCTCACGGCCAACGATGCGTCGTGCGACATCCGGCACCTCGTGCTCGATTTCGGCGGTGCTGCGTTTCCGGTACTCGAAGGCCAGACGATCGGCGTCATCCCGCCGGGAACGGACGCGAGCGGCCGGCCGCATCACGTGCGCCTTTATTCGGTCGCGAGCCCTCGCGATGGCGAGCGGCCGCGCTACAACAACCTCTCGCTGACCGTGAAGCGCGTCACCGAAGATCATGACGGCGCGCCTGTGCGCGGCGTCGCGTCAAACTATCTGTGCGATCTCGCCAAAGGCGACCAGGTTACCGTTGTCGGGCCGTACGGCGCATCGTTCCTGATGCCGAATCATCCGGGATCAAGCCTGCTCATGGTCTGCACGGGAACCGGATCCGCGCCGATGCGCGCGATGACCGAGCGACGCCGCCGCCGCATCGGATTGCGCGAAGGCGGTGAGTTGATGCTCTTCTTCGGCGCGCGGTCGGAGGGCGAACTGCCCTACTTCGGGCCGCTGCAAAAGCTGCCGAAGGATTTCATCGACATCAATTTCGCATTCTCCCGCGTTCCAGGAGAGCCGAAGCAATACGTGCAGGACCGCATCCGCGCGCGCGGCGCCGATGTTGCGCGGCTGATCGCCGACGCGAGCTGTCACGTCTACATCTGCGGATTGAAGGGGATGGAGCAAGGCGTCGACGAGGCCTTCCGCGATGTTTGTCGCGCCCACGGCGCCGAGTGGGATATGCTGCTGCCGGAGCTGCGCGCGTCGGGTCGCTATCACGTCGAGACCTACTGAACGCACCGCCGATGGCCCCAGACCTCTTTCCGTCAGCCGCGCCCGGATTCGATGACCCGCTGGCGATGCTCGTTGCCTGCCACCGCCGCATCGAGCGCGAGCTCGCAACGCTCGACAGGCTGCAACGCCACCTGCCGGAGCATGGTTGCGACGACGACGCTCGCGCCGCCGCTCGCGCCATCATGAAATATTTCGATGGCGCCGCGCCCAATCACCACGCCGACGAGGAAGAAAGCCTGTTTCCGCGATTGCACGCCCACGCCGGACCGCTGATCGAAGATCTCGAGCAGGATCACGATGCGCTCGCGGCGAGCTGGCGCCGGTTGCGTCCGCTGCTCGCCGGCATTTCCGCTTCCGTTCGCGCCAACCTCTCGCCGAAGCAGGTCGACGACATTTGCGAGATGTATGCATCCCATATCTTGCGCGAGGAGCGGCTCTTGATTCCGCTCGCGACGCGCCTCCTCGATGCAGAAGCGCTGCGGCAGATCGGGCAGGAGATGGCAGCGCGTCGCGGGACCCGGTTCGGCGCCGGAACGGCGGTGCGCGAAGCGCGGTGACCGCGCTAGCTGGATTCTGCAATAATGGAGGCGTCACCGGCTTCCATCCGGGCCGAGCAGACGAGGTTTAGAGTGAAGCTCTTGCGGATCGCCGCCGCCGCAGCGCTCAGTTGGGCGCTGGTCGCGGAAGCGGCTGTGCCGCGCACGGTGGTCGTGCTGCCGCTGACCGGCGCGATCGGCCCGGCGAGTGCCGATTTCGTCCTGCGCGGCCTCGCCCGCGCCGAGCAGGAAGGGGCGGCCCTCGTCGTGCTTGAAATCGACACGCCAGGCGGCCTCGATACTTCGATGCGCGACATCATCAAGGCCATCCTCGCATCGCGTGTGCCGGTTGCCGCGTACGTCGCTCCGGGCGGCGCGCGGGCCGCGAGCGCCGGCACCTACATCCTCTACGCTAGCCACTTTGCGGCGATGGCGCCAGGCACGAACCTCGGCGCTGCGACACCGGTGGCGATCGGCATCGGCGGCACGGGCCCGGCGCCCGAAAAGAACGGCAAAGCGGAGAAGGACAGCAAAGCGGAAAAGTCCGACAAGTCGGCGCCGGCGCACGAGGGCGGGGCGATGGAGCGCAAGCAGGTGCACGATGCCGCGGCGTACATCCGCGGCCTGGCGCAGATGCGCGGCCACAACGTCGAGTGGGCCGAGCGCGCGGTGCGCGAGGCGGTGAGCCTGTCGGCCGATGAAGCGCTCGCGCAAAACGTGATCGACGTGGTCGCCCGCGACGTGCCGGATCTTCTTGCCAAGCTCGACGGCCGCAAAGCAACGACCGCTGGCGGCGAGCAGACGCTGGCGACAAAGGGCGCAGAGGCCGTCACGTTCGCGCCTGACTGGAGGAACCGCCTGCTCGCCGTGATCGCGAACCCGAGCGTCGCGTTGATCCTGATGATGATCGGCATTTACGGCCTCTTCTTCGAGTTCTCGAACCCCGGATTCGTGCTGCCCGGCGTCGCCGGTGCGATCGCGCTCTTGCTCGGGCTCTTCGCGCTGCAGATGCTGCCGGTGAATTACGCAGGGCTGGCGCTGATCCTGCTGGGTCTCGCGTTCATGATCGCCGAAGTGTTTCTCGCCACCTTTGGCGTGCTGGGCGTCGGCGGCATCATTGCGTTCGTCATCGGCGCAGTGCTGCTGATCGACACCGACGTGCCGGCATTCGGCATTCCGTACACGCTGATCGCAGGGCTGGCCGTAGTGACCGCCGCGTTCGTCTTCTTCGTCTCGGGTGCCGCATTGAAAGCGCGCAGGCGGCCCGTCGTGACGGGCAGCGAGGAGCTCCTCGGCAGCAGCGGACTCGTGCTCGACGATCTGATCGGCGAAGGCTGGGCGCGCGTGCACAGCGAACAATGGCGCGTGAGATCGGATGTGCCGCTGAAGCGAGGTCAGGTCGTACGAGTGACCGGGCGCGACGGGTTGGTGCTCACCGTTGCGCCGCAGGGCGGATCCACCAAAGGAGACTGGACGATGAGCTTCGGCTTGGGATTCGGCGGCGTGATGCTCCTCGTACTTGCCGGGCTGGTCATCTCGTCGTTCCGCGTGCTGCGCGAATACGAGCGTGGAGTCGTCTTCCTCCTCGGCCGCTTCTGGAAGGTCAAGGGGCCGGGGCTGGTCCTGATCATCCCCGCAATCCAGCAGATGGTGAGGATCGATCTGCGCACGATCGTGCTGGACGTGCCGCCGCAGGACGTGATCACCCGCGACAACGTGTCGGTCAAGGTCAACGCGGTCGTCTATTTCCGCGTCGTCGATCCGGAAAAGTCGGTGATCCAGGTCGCGCAGTATCTTGTGGCGACGAGCCAGCTCGCGCAGACGACGCTCCGCGCCGTGCTGGGCAAGCACGCGCTGGACGAGCTCCTGTCCGAGCGCGAGCGGCTGAACCTCAACATCCAGCAGGTGCTCGATACTCAGACCGACGCATGGGGGATCAAGGTGGGGTTGGTGGAGATCAAGCAAGTCGATCTCAACGAATCGATGGTGCGCGCCATTGCGCGTCAGGCCGAAGCCGAGCGCGAGCGCCGAGCCAAGATCATCCATGCCGAGGGCGAGCAGCAGGCGGCGGAGAAGCTCCTGGAGGCGGCGCAGATGCTCGCGCGACAGCCACAGGCGATGCAGCTCCGTTATCTGCAGACGCTCGGCAACATCGCGGGCGACAAGAGTTCGACCATCATCTTTCCGGTGCCGATCGACATTCTTACCGCGGTGGGCGCGATCAAGCCGGCGGAGCCGCCGAAATAGCATGCTCCGCGAAACTCCGTCGTTCCCGCGGAACGGCGGGAACCCAGCGTCTTTCGCTCGACGACACCGGGTCCCCGCTCAGTTACCAAATGTGCGGGGACGACAACCAACCGAGGCACGGCCGATGAGAACGGCCTTCGTGATCGGCTTGCTCGCGCTCACCGCGCTCGCCGGCGGCGCGCGCGCGCAGGAGGCCTCACCGTACGCGATCGATATCCCGCGCTGGTTCGCCGAGACGTTCCTCGACTTTCGCGAGGACATCGCCGATGCCGCCAAGGATGGACGACGGCTGATGGTCTATTTCGGCCAGGATGGCTGCCCCTATTGTCGCCAGCTGATGGTGACGAATTTTTCGCAACGGAATATCGTCGACAAGACGAGGCGCCACTTCGTCGCGATCGCGCTCAACATCTGGGGCGACCGCGAAGTCACGTGGCTCGATGGGCGCACGATGAGCGAAAAGACGCTCGCCCGCGTGCTCGACGTGCAGTTCACGCCAACGCTCCTGTTCTTCGACGAGAAGGGAAACGTCGTCGCGCGGCTCAACGGCTACTACCCGCCGCACAAGTTCGAGGCGGTGCTCGACTACGTCGCCGGCAAGAATGAAAGACGGGAAACGCTCGCGGCCTACATGGCACGCCGAACAAATCGCGCGGCGAGCGCGACGCTCGCGGCGGAGCCGTTCTTCATGAAGCCTCCCTACGTTTTGACGCGCAAGTCCGCCGGCAAACCGCTCGCCGTCGTGTTCGAGACGCCGAATTGCGACGCCTGCGACGAAATGCACAATGAGATGTTTCGCCGCCCCGACGTCCTGGCGCCAGCTCGCTCGCTTTGACGTCGCCCGTTTCGGCCTCGGCGCGCGCGCCGATGTGACGACGCCCGGCGGGGCCAACGTCAAGGCGGACGCGTGGGCGCGCGACCTCGGCGTCACCTACACGCCGACAATCGTTTTCTTCGATGCGGGCGGACGCGAGGTCTTCCGCATCGATGCCTACATGCGGGGATTTCATTTCGTTTCGGCGTTCGACTACGTCGCGAGCGGCGCTTACCGAAGCGAGCCTTCGTTCCAGCGCTTCATCGTCGCGCGCGCGGAGCGCCTGCGCAACGGCGGCGAGCGCGTCGATTTGTGGGAATAGGAGCCCGTCATGCCTCAACGTCCGATCAAAAGCGTCATCGCCAAGCAGAAGATCCTAACTTCGCCAGTAAGCACGACGGTTCGCGACGCGGCGCGGGAGATGAAACGGCGCAACGTGAGCTCGGTTTTGGTCGTCAACGGCGGGCGCCTCGTGGGCATCTTCACGGAGCGCGATGCGGTGTCGCGCGTGCTGGCCGAAGGTCGCGACGCGAATGCCACGAAACTTGGCGACGTGATGACGCGCAATCCGAAGACGATCGATCCCGACAAGCCCGTCGGATTCGCGCTGCTGATGATGTACGAGGGTGGCTTTCGCCACGTGCCCGTGGTCAAGGACGGACATCCGGTCGGCTTGATCTCCGCGCGCGACGCGCTCGGCCCCGAGCTTCAGGAGTTCGAATCGGAGCTCGAACGCCGGAAACGGATCGGCGAAGTACTCGGTTAGTCTTCGCCCCGATTTTGAGATCGGCTTCGAGTGTCGATACGCGTGATCGGCCCGACCGATCAAGTAAACTTATATGTTTGGCCCCGAGCGGGTATTCGCTCCGCTGGACCATGAACGAACTTGTTGACACAAAGGAACCGCGCGAACCCACAGCGTTGGGCGCGGCTCCTGTTGCCGATCGCGCGAGTCGCTACGTCGCGCGGATGCTGCAGCAGCACCTGGTCGACGACCCCGGCAGTCGCGGCTGGACCGTCGACGGCACCGCCGCATTCGTCGATGTCTCGGGGTTCACGGCGCTGTCCGAGCAACTCGCGCGCAAGGGCCGCGAAGGCGCGGAGCAGATCACCGAAGTCATCGGACGCGTTTTCGAGTCGATGCTCGCGGTCGCGTACGAGAGCGGCGGCAGCCTGCTCAAGTTCGGCGGCGACGCGCTGCTCCTCTGGTTCGACGGCGAAGGTCACGCGGCGCGCGCATGCCGCGCCGCCGTGCTGATGCGCGATGTGCTCGACGACGTCGGCCGCATCGATCTGCCCGACGCCAAGGTCACGCTGCGAATGGCGCAGGGCGTGCACTCCGGACGAATTTCACTTTTTCGCCGTAGGTTCCTCCCACCTCGAGTTGCTGGCCACCGGTCCGGCGTGGACTCGCCTCGTCCTGATGCAGCACGGCGCCGCGGCGGGCGAGATCGTCGTCAGCGCCGAGACGGCCAGCGCTGCTTCCGGGCGAATGCATCGGCGATTCGAAGGAACCGGGCCGGCTCCTGAAATGCGAGCCGCCGGGGACGTTCGAGAAGATTGCCGCTGCGCCCGCGTCCGGAGATGGCGCCCGAGGCCATCGCCCAGCTCCTGCCGGCCGCAGTGCGCGAGCACCTGCGCGACGCCAACGCGCAGCCCGAGCACCGTCCCGTCACCGTGGCGTTCATACGATACGGCGGCACCGACGCGCTGATCGAGAATCAGGGCACGGACATCGCGGCCGACGCGTTGCAGCAGCTGGTGACGGTCGTCGCAGCGGGCGGCGGAAGCACAGGGCGTCGCATTCCTCGCCTCCGACGTCGACACCGATGGCGGCAAGTTGATCCTGACCGCGGGTGCACCGAAGGTGACCGGCGACGACGAGGAGCACATGCTGCTCGCGCTGCGCGCGATCGTGGACGACAAGCTTCCTGCTCCCCATCCACATCGGTGTGAACCGCGGCGCGGTGTTCGCCGGCGACGTCGGTCCCGCGTATCGGCGTACGTACACGGTGATGGGCGACGCAGTGAACCTCGCCGCACGGCTGATGGCGCAGTCAGAACCGGCGGCGCCGGCCGAAATCTATGCGACGGCCGACGTACTCGACCGCTCCAACACGCTGTTCGATACCACCCAGCTCGAGCCGTTTGCGGTGAAGGGCAAGGCGGAGCCGGTGCAGGCGTGGTCGGTCGGCCGCGCCGAAGGCTCGCGCACGCGGCAGGTGACGCTGCAGCGGCTGCCGCTGACCGGCCGCAACGCCGAGCTGGGGGTCATCCGCAAGGCGTTCGCGAGCGCGCGCTCGGGAGCAGGCCGCCTGATCGAGGTCGTAGGAGACGCCGGGATCGGCAAGACGCGTCTGCTCGAGGCGCTGCGCGACGGCGCAGCAGGGTTCAACAAGCAGCACGCCGCCTGCGAGGCTTACACGTCGTCGATCCCGTATGTCGTCTGGCGCGAGCTGCTGCGCGAGATGCTCGGGTTCGGCCGGGATTCGCCCGATGCCGACATCGTGGAGCGAATCCGCGCGCGAGGTGGCGATCAAGGCGACCGATCTCGAGCCGTGGCTGCCGTTGCTCGCTGCCGTGATCGATGTCGAAATGGCCGCCACGCCCGAGGTCCTGCAGTTGGCGGAGAGCAATCGCCGCGCGAAGCTGCACGAGACCGTGGCCCGGTTCCTCGAGGCCGTTGTGCCCGACAAGCTGCTGCTCGAGATCGACGACGCGCACCACATGGACGAGGCCTCGGCCGAACTCCTGGCGCACCTGACGGGCGGGCTCGCCGCGCGGTCGTGGCTGTTCGCTATCGGGCGCCGCGCTTCCGGCACCGGATTCGAGGCGCGCGAGGCGCCTGAGCTGGTCCGCGTCGAGTTGAAGCCGCTTGCGCCGCAGGATGCGCTGCGGCTGGCTCAGCTGGCAGCGCGAGAAGACTCCGCTACCGGCCCACGCGCTCGAAGTCGTCGCGAACCGATCGGGGGGCAATCCGCAGTTCCTTCGCGACTTGGTGCGCTCGGCGATCGAATCCGGCGGCGTCGCGGACCTGCCCGAGTCCGCGGAAGCGGCCACGATGACGCAGATCGACACGCTGGCGCCGGAAGATCGCGCGCTGGTCCGTCGCGTCGCGGTGTTCGGCCTCACGTTCCACCCGAGGATGTTGAAGTGGCTCTATGCCGAGGAGGACGGTCCGGCGCCGGACGCCGCCGCGCTGGGCAAGCTGGGCGACCTGTTCGACGAGGAACCCGACGGCTACCTACGCTTTCGCCAGACGCTGCTGCGCGACTCGGCCTATCAGGGCCTGCCGTTCAAGCTCCGGCGACAGCTCCATAGCGCGGTCGCGGCGCATATCGAAGAGGAGATGGATTTCCCGGAGGAAGCGGGGGCCATGCTGTCGCTGCACTACTTCGAGGCCGGCGAGTTCCGCCCCGCCTGGCGATACGCCACGGCGGCCGCAAAGCGCGCGGAAGACGTCTACGCCTACGTCGAAGCCGCAGGGCTCTATGCACGCGCGCTGGAAGCAGCCGGAAAGATCCCGGACCTTCCAAAGCGCGAGATCGGGCGCACGCAGGAAACCCTCGGCGATGCGTGGTACAAGGCGGGCGAATACCGCAAGGCGCTCGACGCCTACACTGCCGCACATGCGCACGTCGTCGGTGAGAGGTTGCTCGAGGCCGAACTGCTGGTGAAACACTCGCACGTCGAGGAGAAGCTCGGTCGCTATCCGGAGGCGCTGCGTTGGGTCGAGCGCGCACGCGAGACGCTCGAGGGTGTGCACGGGCCCGAGGCCACGCGGCAGGTCGCGGCGACCAGCGTCTATTGTGCATGGGTGTTGCAGGCGCAGGGTCGCACGGAGGACGCGCTGAAATGGGCCGAGCAGGGAGCACGCGAGGCCGAGGCGGTGGACGATCCCGAACTCATCGGCGACGCCTACATGGTGATGGGATGGGGCCACAGCGTGCTCGGCAAGGAGGGCGGCGAAGCGCTAATGCTGAAGGCGCTCGAGGCCCATCGACGCTCGGGCAATCGCGTCCGGGAGGCGAGCATCCTGTCCAACCTCGGCTCCGCATGCTACTGGGACGGCCGTTGGGACGACGCCATGGCCTACTTCGTGCGCGGCCGTGACGAGCTGCTCAGGGTCGGCGATCGGCTGAACGCGGCCGTCGCGTCGTTGGGCATTGCCGAGGTCCTGAGCGATCGCGGCGAGCTCGCCGAGGCCGAGTTGACGCTCCAGAAGACCGTGCCCGTCTGGAAGGCGTCGGAGCATCACTACTTCCTCGGGTACTGCGTCTGGATGTTGGGCCGAGTGTCATTGCGCGGCAACAGGGTCGACGAGGCGCGGTCGCGTCTCGCCGAGGCGAGAACGCTTCTGACCGACGTCGGCGCCGAGCACGAGGTGCTGGACATCGACGCACGGCTCGCAGAATGCCATCTGCTCAAAAACGAGCCTGAGCCAGCGCTCGCCCTGGCCGACGAGATCCTCGCCAAGCCGGATTCATCCGGCGCGATCGCGCGGCTGACGCCTCTGCTCAACCGCATTCGCGGCTATGCGCTGCTGATGCAAGGGGACCCCTTCGGCGCCCGCGAGGCATTCGAGACGAGCCTCGCGGTCGCGCGCGAACGCAACGAGCGCTTCGAGGCGGCGTTGACGCTGAATGCGCTGATCGAGCTTGATCACCTCGAAGGCGTCGAGCCGCCACAGGAGACGCTCGACGAGAGCCGAGCGGCGATCGCGACCCTCAAGATCCGCGCGCTGCCCGCGTCTCCGACGATCAGCTGACCACCCGGGCAAACGAAAAGCGGCCGCGAGGGCCGCCTTTCGAGCGTGTGGAAGCAGAACGCGCTGACTATCAGGGACGGATGATCGGCGGGTCAATCGAGTCGGTCGTGACCGTCGTTGCCCGTATGCAGGCAGGAGTACTCGTTGCACCGGTCGGGATATCCAGCCCAGCGCACTCCGACTGTGGCACGGTCACCCAATCCTCCTCCGAGATGCACGCCGGCTCGCCGGCAGGTATCGACGCAAACTCCACCAGCGGACTGAGGCACGCCTTCAGGGGCTTGAGGACGTCGCAGGGATTCGTGCCCGGACCCGCGCAGTATTGCGTCTTCTGGGCGAACGGAAACCCAGTTACCGGGTTGACATACTCGGCCTTCCAGGTGACCGTGTAGGTAAACGCCGCTCGCTGAAAGGAATCCCAGACCAGGCTGACGGCATTCGTCGGAATCGTCTTGCCGCTCGCATCCTGCGTCGGGCCAGGGCCGCAGATGTTGTTCGTCAGGGTGAAGTTGAGCGCAGGGCACGTCAGGTCCTTGTTGATGCTGCGGAAGCCGGCCGCAAAGCCGCTGACGTTGACGCCGACGCCGGAACCGCAGGTAGCGGATGCGTCGAACGTGGAACCGGTGACTCCGGAGGACGCGTCCGGCTGGGAGCAATGGTCTGCCTGGACCGCGAACGCCGTCAGGCTCAGCGGCGCCGACGGATAATTCGTCGCCGAGAACGTGAAATTACAGACGCCCGGCGTCGGGATCTTTAGCGAGAACGTGGTCGAATTCCCGGAAGTGGTAGGCGGAACTGCATTCGTCGCCCCGCAACTCGAGATATAGGAAACCGTCGGCGACCCAGGGCTCGTATTGACGACCACCGCGAACGGCACGTTAACGGCGGCGCTCGTCGGCGCCGAGGTGATCGTCAGCGTGTTAGCCACGAAGCTTGCCGTGACATTGATGTTGCCCGTCACGGGGTTGTCCGTGCGCGGATTCGCGGTCGAACCGTCGCTCCAGCTCGCGAAGCTGAACAGTGCATTGGCCTGCGCCGTAACCGGGCTGCCCGATCCGCCGTAGGGCACCGACGTCTGCGGCGACGTGCCGGTGAGAGTGCCATTTGCCCCCGCCGTGTACGTGAGGGTAAAGGTATCGATTGTGCAGGAAGCGGTGACGTTCACATTGGCGTTCACGCCAGTATCGGTGCGCGGATTCGCCATCGATCCATCGCTCCAGCTGACGAAATGGTAGTGCGCCTGCGGGACCGCCGACACTGCGCTGCCCGATCCTCCCGCGCTTACTGTCTGCGGCGACGTCCCGGTAATGGAAGCGCAGCTTCCCGCACCGTAGGTGAGCGTGTAGCACAGCGGCGTGACAGTCGTCTGCAGGACGGAACTCGAATCAGGCGTGAAAACCTCGTTGTTTACGAACAGCCCACCCTTCGCGGTGGCCACCCAGGCCAACACGCTCGAGCTGCAGCCGAGGCTCGACGCGGGAGTCGCCTTGATCGTCAACTGGGTTGTCTTGGTGTAGGCCACGAGCGTGCCGCTTACGGACACGACCTGTCCCGAAACCGAAACGCTGCCCGATGACGCGGTCGGAGTTCCGCTGATCGTCAGCCCCACGGGGACCGTGATCGTGTACGACTTGAGGTAGTCGAACTTGGCTAGGTTCTTGATCGTGGCCGTGAATGTAATGGGCCCGGCCTGCGCCGGGGGTGACGTGGGCGACATGACAGCACTGAATTTGTCGCCACTGTCGGCGAGGGCGGGCAACGAGAACGCGACGAGCACCAACGCAATCAGGAATCCGAGCAACCTGCGCAAGCTAGCCATACTGAGTCCCCTTGTGATCGTTCGATGGATCCGTTAGCCGGCGCCGACCAATCGGGTGCTCGATCGCACCCTGCGCTCCTTGAACGAAGACGCATTTGTACTCTCGTGACACGAGGTGTCAAGCATGCTTTGTAATTTATTTCGACACAGTTCTTGTCGAATATTCCACAGTTTGTGGTAGCTCACTTCGTCGGCACGCCTGCATGCGGATGTCATAGAGCGCGCTGTGGCCGCGACTAGCCGAAGTTGTACATGGCAACTGTTGAGCGCTCGCGGCCACGTCGATCGATATTTCCGCAATGGCGGGTCGCAAAATCGGGGCCCCTCCATCAGCGGCGAGCGTCGCTTTGTAGATCGCAACCGAGGCGGCCCGGAGGGAACGCGGGATAATGACGCCAGCCGGAAGACGGCGTTGGTTGGCGGCGCCTCCGGCAACCGACTGACGGCGGCCGCGGAACCGGATCGGCGATCGATCGAGGGCCCGGGGACGCGACGAGCCGCTCAGATCACCCGCGAGTACTGCGTCTTCTGCTGCGTCTCGCGCAGGTAGCGGTCGAAATGCATCGCCACCGTGCGCACCAGCAGGCGGCCGCGCAGCGTGACCTTGAGGCCGCGCTCGTTCAATTCGACGAGACCGTCGGCCGCGAGCGGCGCAAGCTCGGCGAGGTCCGGCGCGAAGTAGGCCGCGAAATCGATGCCGTAATGCGCGCCCAGCTTGGCGAAATCGAGCTCGAAGTTGCACATGAGCTTCTGGATCACGTCGCGCCGGATCAGGTCGTCGGCATTGAGCTCGACACCGCGCATCACCGGCAGCGCGCCGGAATCCAGCTTGTCGTAGTACTCGTCGAGTGTCTTCACGTTGGCGACATACGACGCGCCGACCTTGCCGATCGCCGAGATGCCGAACGCCAGCATGTCGCAGTCAGGCTTGGTCGAGTAGCCCTGGAAGTTGCGATGGAGCTTCCGCTGCGCCTGCGCCACCGCGAGCTCGTCGCCGGGCTTCGCAAAGTGGTCCATCCCGATGTAGAGGTAGCGGGCGCGGCCGAGCTTCTCGATCGCGAGCGCGAGGATCGCGAGCTTCGTCTCCGGCTTCGGCAGCGCATCGATGTCAATGCGCCGCTGCGGCTTGAAGAGATGGGGCACGTGCGCGTAGCTGTAGAGCGCGATGCGGTCGGGCGCCGCAGCGATCACCTTGTCGAGCGTCGCCGAGAATCCTTCGACCGTCTGGCGCGGCAGCCCGTAGATCAAGTCGGCGTTGACCGACACGAAGCCGTTGGCGCGCGCGGCGTCGATCACCGTCATCGTTTCCGCCTCGGTCTGGATCCGGTTCACCGCCTGCTGGACCACCGGATCGAAATCCTGGATGCCGACCGAGATCCGATTGAAGCCAAGATTGGCGAGGAACGCGATCGTGTCGGCGCCGACCTTCCGCGGGTCGACTTCGATCGACACCTCAGCATCGGGCGCGAATACAAAGCCGCGACGCAGGACGCCCATCAGCGTCGACATCTCGTCGCGGGCGAGGAATGTCGGCGTCCCGCCGCCCCAATGGAGCTGCTCGACCGGCGGGCCGCCTTCGATCAGGCCGCTGACGATCTCGATCTCGCGGCCGACATACTTGATGTACTTGGCGCTCCTCCCGTGATCCTTGGTGACGACCTTGTTGCACGCGCAGTAGTAGCAGATCGTGTTGCAGAATGGGATGTGCACATACAGTGACAGCGGCGCTGTCGGCTTCTCTTGGTTGCGCGCGTGGATCGCGTTGACGTAATGCTCGGCCCCGACACCAGTGTGAAAGCGATCGGCGGTCGGATACGACGTGTAGCGAGGACCGAACCCGTCGTATTTCTTCACCAGGGCGGTGTCGAGGACGAGGTCGGCAGCGGCGGCGGATGCCATTTCAGCTCCCGATAAGCGGACGTACTCCCGCGAATGAGTACGATTGTCGCGGGGTCCGCGACGCGCGGCCTTGACCGAAATCAATGGCCGGGCCCGGATCGGGGCGGATCGGCGTCTTTCGCCGCCGTCGCCCCTGGCGCACAAACGGGTGTAGTCTGGCGTCCCGGCCAAGGTACCCGGCCGATTCGCAGCGCCCGCCTCGTTTCCGGACAACATCAACAACGGAGGTCCGATGAACGCGTTCCGCACGACTCTCGCCGCCACCCTCGGAATCTGGGGCCTGTCCGGTTACGCCTACGCCCAGACGATCGATAACAGCGCCATCGGAAAGCCCGAGTTCCGCGAGCACAAGGCAACCTACGGGCTGGTCTACCGGCTGCCGAAGGACGCGACGGACGTCCTCGACAGCAAGATCTATCCGCCGCTGCGCGAGCGCCTCGTGAAGTTGGGTCTCGTGGCCGAGGCGAGGACGTTCAACCTGCAGCACGTGACCGTTGTCCACTTGCACAACGCCGACCCGTCGACGCCGCGGAAGATGCTGGCGGCGCTGCCCAAGGTGCCGCCGGTCCTCAAGCTCACGCTCAAGAATTTCTACAACACCGAGGCTTCTGCCGGTGCGGGCGCGCCATGGTGGTTCGACCTCGGCGTCGTCAAGAGCGGCCAGGGCTTCACCGACATGATGGCCTACGACACGGTCGCCACGGCCGCGCTGACGCCGCTGCGCGACGGGCCGCTGCCGCGTGTAACGGGGCCGGTGTACGCGAAGATGGGCGACGCCGCCAGGGAGCTCGTCGCCACCGTCGGCGTGAGTGGCGTCAACGTGATGAAGGACGGGAAGGAGACCGCGTCGCACAATCCGCACAACACGCTCGTGTACAGCATGACGCCGTACGACGCGCGCATCCAGGCGGCGATGAAGGAAGTGGCGGACGAGATGAATCGCATCCTGCCCAACGGCATCGACACGCAGTTCAGCGACGTGTCGATCGTCGAGATCGGGTTCATGGGCAACGTGCTTCGGGAGTTCTACCGGATCAGTCTCGTCGACGGCACGGCGTGGGACGTGACGAACGGGCAATCGGTTAAGTTCGGGTCGAAATAGCGCCCAACCAGCGCAACCGGGCGCCCTCCGCCCCGGATGCGCGCTCGCCGGCGATCAGACCGTCAGGCACGCCCGCACGCCGTCGGCGTCCATGTCGGCGCCCTTGCCCGATTTGATCACCTCGCCGCGCGAGAGCACCACATAGCGATCGGCGAGCGAGCGCGCGAAGTCGTAGTACTGCTCGACCAGCAGGATCGCCATCTCGCCTTCGGCCGCGAGCCTGCGAATCGCCCGCTCGATGTCCTTGATGATCGACGGCTGGATTCCCTCCGTCGGCTCGTCGAGCACGAGGAGCTTCGGGGCCATCGCGAGCGCCCGGCCGATCGCGAGCTGCTGTTGCTGTCCGCCCGAAAGATCGCCGCCGCGACGGTGCAGCATCTCGCGCAACACCGGGAACATTTCGAAGATGCGTTCGGGAATCGGCGTGTTCGCCGGTCGCGTGGCGAGTCCCAAGCGAAGATTCTCGAGAACGGAAAGGCGCGGAAAAATCTCGCGGCCCTGCGGCACGTAGCCGAAGCCGAGGCGCGCGCGCTGGTGCGGCGGCAGCGACGTCACGTCGGCGCCGTCGAAGTGGATCGTGCCCGAGCGCGCCGGCAGCAGTCCGGCGAGGCACTTCAGCAGCGTCGTCTTGCCGACGCCATTGCGGCCCAGGATCGTCGTGACGGCGCCTGATGGCGCCTCGAACGCGACGTCGCGCAGCGTGTGGCTGCCGCCGTAATATTGGTTGAGCGCACTGACCGTCAGCATGTCAGTCCCGCCGGGCCGCCCCAAGGGACTGACGAGCCCCCTCTGGGGGAGGCGAGCGAAGCGAGCACGGGGGTAGTTCCATGTCAGCGTCCCAGATAGACTTCGATCACGCGCGGATCGGCCTGCACGACATCCATCGGTCCCTCGGCGAGCACGCTACCTTCGTGCAGCACGGTGACCTTGCGCGCGATCCGCGCGATGAAATCCATGTCGTGCTCGACGACGACGACCGAGTGCCGTCCCGCAAGCGACTGGCAGAGCTCCGCGGTGCGCATCGACTCGTCGTCGGTCATGCCGGCGACCGGTTCATCGAGCAGGAGCAGGCGCGGCTCCTGCATCAGCAGCATTCCGATCTCCAGCCATTGCTTCTGTCCGTGCGACAACAATCCCGCGAAACGCCCCGCGCTTTCCACGAGCTGGATCTGGCGGAGCGTGTCCGCGATACGGTCGAGATCGACGGAAGAAAGACGCGCGTCGATCGTTCCACGCACACGCTTGTCGGCCTTCATCGCAAGTTCGAGGTTCTCGAAAACGGTGTGCTGCTCGAAGACGGTCGGCTTCTGAAACTTGCGGCCGACGCCGGCATGAGAAATCTGCGCTTCGGTCAACAGCGTGAGATCGATCGTCTGGCCGAAGAACGCGGTGCCCGCATCCGGCCGCGTCTTGCCGGTGATGACGTCCATCATCGTCGTCTTGCCTGCGCCGTTGGGCCCGATGATGCAGCGCAGCTCACCGTCTTCGATCGTCAGCGAGAGGTCGTTCAGCGCCTTGAAGCCGTCGAAGCTGACGGTGATGCCGTCGAGATAAAGAATCGGGCCATGTGTCGTGTCGACACCACCGCCGGCGACACGCATCCCCGATTGGGAAATGCCCGCGGATCCGCTGTCGGCCGTTTCCAGCACGTTCATGAGGCGCTCCCGTGCGAGCGGCGGCGCCGCAGGAGCCCGATGACACCGGAAGGCAGGAACAACGTCACGACGACGAACAGCAGCCCCAGGAAGAACAGCCAGATTTCGGGGAACGCCTGCGTGAACCAGCTCTTGGCGCCGTTCACCAGGAACGCGCCGGCAATGGGCCCGACCAGCGTGCCGCGTCCGCCCACCGCCGTCCAGATCGCGATCTCGATCGAGTTCGCCGGCGACATTTCGCCCGGGTTGATGATCCCTACCTGCGGCACATAGAGCGCGCCCGCGATGCCGCAGAGCACAGCGGACAGCGTCCAGACGAAGAGCTTGTACCAAAGCGGGTTGTAGCCGATGAACATGGCGCGGCTCTCCGCGTCGCGTATCGCGGTCAGGACGCGCCCGAGTTTCGACTGCACGATGAACCGGCACAAGAGCAGCGAAGCGAGCAGCGCCACACCGGTGGCGACGAACAGCGCCGCGCGCGTCGAAGGTGCGGCAATCGGAAAGCCCAGAATTCTCTTGAAGTCCGTGAAGCCGTTATTGCCGCCGAACCCCGTGTCGTTGCGAAAGAACAGCAGCATGAACGCGTACGTGAGCGCCTGCGTGATGATCGAGAAATAAACGCCCTTGATCCTTGAGCGGAACGCGAAGAACCCGAATACGAACGCAAGCACGCCGGGCACCAGCACGACCAGCAGCGCCGCGAACCAGAAATGATCTGTCAAGCTCCAGTACCAGGGGTACGCCTTCCAATCGAGGAACACCATGAAGTCCGGCAGGTCGCTGTGATAGACGCCCTCATGCCCGATGGAACGCATCAGGTACATCCCCATCGCGTAGCCGCCGAGCGCGAAGAAAAGCCCGTGGCCGAGCGACAGGATGCCGGCGTAACCCCAGATCAAATCCATCGCGAGCGCGACCATCGCGTAGCACATGATCTTGCCCGTCAGCGTCACGAAATAATCGGACAGATGCAGCGGATGTTCCGCCGGCAGCAGCAGATACGCCGTCGGCATCAGCACGAGCACGACGTAAGCGGCGACCACATACGCGACCCACCCGGGCCGGGTCAGCACCAGATGCGTCGGGGCCTTCAACGGCACACGCAGGGGCGGCGGTAACGGAGCGTTCATCGAGGGCACGCGTTGTAGTCGACGTTCAGCTTTCCGCCATCCGGCCCTTGAGCGCGAACAGTCCCTGCGGCCGCTTCTGGATGAACACGATAATGAAGACGAGCACCGCGATCTTCGCGAGCACCGCTCCCGACCACGACTCGAGCAGCTTGTTGACGATGCCGAGGCCGATCGCCGCATAGACGGTGCCGGCCAGCTGACCGACGCCGCCCAGCACCACAACCATGAAAGAGTCGACGATGTAGCTCTGCCCGAGGTCAGGCCCGACATTGCCGATCTGCGACAGCGCGCAACCGGCGAGCCCGGCTATCCCGGACCCCAGCCCGAATGCGTACATGTCGACGCGGTTGGTCGGCACACCGAGTGCGCTCGCCATCGGGCGATTCTGCGTTACTCCGCGAACGAACAGCCCGAGTCGCGTTCGGCTCAGCAACAGCGAGATGAGCGTGACCACCGCGGCGGCGAAGACGATGATGGCGATGCGGTTCCACGGCAGCACGAGGTTTGTCATGAGCTCGATGCCGCCCGACATCCAGCTCGGATTTTCGACCTGGACGTTTTGCGCGCCGAAAAGCGTGCGCATCGACTGGATCAGGATCAGGCTGATGCCCCAGGTCGCGAGCAGCGTCTCGAGCGGCCGCCCGTACAAAAAACGGATCACGCTCCGCTCGAGCACCATGCCGACGACGGCCGACACCATGAACGCGACCGGGAGCGCCGCGATGAGATAAGCGTCGAACGCCTGCGGCAAATAGGCGCGGAAGAAATTCTGGACGACGTAGGTCGCGTAGGCGCCGATCATGATGAGCTCGCCATGCGCCATGTTGATCACGCCCATCAACCCATACGTGATGGCGAGCCCGAGGGCGGCCAGGAGCAGGATGCTGCCGAGGCTCAATCCGCTGAAGATGCGGCCGATCGTTTCGCCCGTCGAGAGCCGGCCTTCGATCGCGCGAAGCGACGCTTCAGCCTCGGCGCGCACGTCGTTATCGGACTCCTTGAAGTCCGTACCCTTCTTCTCGAGGAGTGGCAGCAAGAGCATCTTGGTGTTGGGGTCGCGGCTTTCGGCAAGCGCGCGAATGGCGGCAATGCGCTTCGGCTTGTCGCTGCTCGACAGCTGAATCGTCGCCTGCGTCAGCGTCAGCAGCGCCTTGATGCCGGCGTCCTGCTCGTTCGCGAGCGCGCGCTCGATCGCCGGCAGCATCGCCTCGTCGGCGCCACTTTGAAGCTCCTTGGCGGCGGCGAGCCGGACTTCGCGCTCCGGTGCAGTGAGCTTGAGCGCGGCGATTGCCGTCGCCAGCTCGCGCCGCACGCGATTGTTGAGAATCACATCGTCGCGCGCTTCCGGCAGCGGCATGACGAGCTTGCCCGTCGCGAGGTCCGTCGCCTTGCCATCCTTGATCCACAGCACCTGCTCGCCCGCGGTCTGCACTTCGCCGTCTGAGAGCGCTTGCAGTACGGCGAGCGCATCGGCGTTGCCCAACGCCACCAGCGCCCCGATCGCCTGCACCTTCGCGTCGTTTTCTCCGAGCGCGAGGTCCCTGGCGAGATCCGGAGTCACAGTCAACGCCGCGCACGGTCCCGTCATTGCCGCGAGCACGATAAACATTGCGATAACCATGCGCAGAACGCTCATCACGCATCCATTCGGTTATTCAAACGACGCGGGCGATGGCCAGTGATCGAAAGCCATCGCCCGCGGCGCGCACAGCAGATTGTCGGGACTACTTCTTGTCCGGCTCGTCCTTCTTCTTGTCGTTGCCCGCGATGTACTGGCTCCACGGTTGCGCGCGAATGGGACCCTTGGTCTTCCAGACGACGTTGAATTGCCCGTTCGCCTGCACTTCGCCGATGAACACGGGTTTCCACAGGTGGTGGTTCTTCTCGTCCATCTTGATCTCGAAGCCATCCGGCGCATTGAACGTCTGTCCGCCCATCGCCGCGATGACCTTGTCGGGCTCGGTCGATTTGGCCTTGGTGACCGCCTGCGCCCACATCATCATCCCCACGTAGGTGGCTTCCATCGGGTCGTTGGTCAGCGGCTTGTCGGCGCCGGGGAGTTTTTTCGCCTTGGCGTAAGCAGCCCACTTCTTCTTGAAATCTTCGTTGACCGGGTTCTTGAGCGACATGAAGTAGTTCCACGCCGCGAGGTGGCCGACCAGCGGCTTCGTGTCGACGCCGCGGAGCTCTTCCTCACCCACCGAGAATGCCACGACCGGGACATCGGTTGCCTTGAGGCCCGCATTGCCGAGCTCCTTGTAGAACGGCACGTTCGAGTCGCCGTTGATGGTCGAAACCACCGCGGTCTTGCCGCCGGCGGCGAACTTCTTGATGTCGGCAACGATCGTCTGGTAGTCGCTATGGCCGAAGGGCGTGTACTTCTCGTCGATGTCCTTCTCGTCGACGCCCTTCGACTTCAGGAACGCGCGCAGGATCTTGTTGGTCGTGCGCGGATAGACGTAGTCGGTTCCGAGCAGCACCCAGCGCTTGGCGCCGCCGCCTTCCTTGCTCATCAGGTACTCGACCGCGGGAATGGCCTGCTGGTTGGGCGCAGCGCCGGTGTAGAACACGTTCTTCGACAGCTCTTCGCCCTCGTATTGCACCGGATAGAACAGCACGCCGTTCAATTCTTCGAACACCGGCAGCACCGACTTGCGCGACACCGAGGTCCAGCAGCCGAAGACTGCGGCGACCTTGTCCTGCGAGATCAGTTGCCGTGCTTTCTCCGCGAACAGCGGCCAGTTCGACGCCGGATCGACGACGACGGGCTCGAGCTTCTTCCCGAGCAGACCGCCCTTCGCGTTGATCTCGTCGATTGTCATCAGCGCGACGTCTTTCAACACCGTTTCGCTAATGGCCATCGTGCCCGACAGCGAATGAAGCACGCCGACCTTGATCGTGTCGGCGGCTTGCGCCTGCGTGGCGGCCGTGACGCCGACCGCCGCGAGCGCAGCCGACAATGCCAGCCGTTTGATGAAGTTTCTGCGTTGCATGGAGGTCCCCGTGTCCTGGATTGAGATGACTGCGCCCATTGAGAAACGAGCCGCGGCCGCCTCTGCGTTGCCAATCCACCCTGCGCCGGGACTCTGCAATGATGCATCGCACAATCCATGCCATGCCAAAGACCCGCTTGGCAATTAACAACGATTCAAGACGTTACGGAGATTGTCGTCCGAAGACTGCGGAAGTTGCACTGGAGCGATGCAGCTTATCTCACCAAAAGGGTGCGCTGCAAAATCAAGGCGCACCACTTTGGACGAGCGTCACGGTGGCACGTCAGAACGTATCGACTTCAGGGGTCAACCATCCCCCGCTCGACAACGAATTCGACGATCGCATCGAGGCCCTGCCCGCTCTTGAGATTGGTGAACACGAAGGGCCGATCGCCGCGCATCTTTCGCGCGTCGCGCTCCATCACGTCGAGCGACGCGCCGACCATCGGCGCGAGGTCGATCTTGTTGATGACGAGGAGATCGGATCGTGTGATGCCGGGGCCGCCCTTGCGCGGAATCTTGTCCCCCGCGGCAACGTCGATCACGTAGAGCGTCAAGTCGGACAGCTCGGGGGAAAACGTCGCGGCGAGATTGTCGCCGCCGCTTTCGACGAAAACGATATCGAGATTGCCGAAACGCCGCGCGAGCCGATCGACCGCCTCGAGGTTGATCGACGCATCCTCGCGTATCGCCGTGTGCGGGCAACCGCCGGTTTCGACGCCGATGATGCGGTCGGCGGCGAGCGCCTCGTGCCGCACGAGGAATTGCGCATCTTCTTCGGTGTAGATGTCGTTGGTGACGACGGCGAGCTGGTAACGGTCGCGAAGCGCGCGGCATAAGCCGAGCGTCAGCGCCGTTTTGCCGGATCCGACAGGACCGCCGATGCCTACCCGCAATGGCTGGATGGAGCTCATCGATACTTAGATCAAGACCGGAACAGTCGTGTGTACTGCGTCTCATGGCGCGCCGACGCGTGCGCAAGACCCGGCGCGAAGCTCGCGACGTCGGCGTCCGCGACAGCCCTCGCAACCGCCAGCGCCGCAGGAATTTGCTCACCAAGTGTGAGCAACAGCCGCTGGCCGGCGACCTGGCCCAGCGGCACGGCTTTGATCGCCGCCATCACCTGATTCTCGAGCCACGACCAGACGTACGCAATCAATGCGGCATCGGGGGGCACGGCAAACGCGCGCGCGACGAGCGCGTACGACGCGGGCAGCGTGACGGGTGCGAGCGAGGGAAGGATCGCCTTCGCCTCGGTGTCGACGATGTCGAGATCGCCGGCAAGCCTGGCGAGCGAGCCGCCCATCTGCTCCGTTTCAGCGCGCAATTCGGCGGTCTCGCGCGAGGCGCGAAACCATGCGTTCCACCGCGTAACCGCCTGCCAATCCGCGCGCTCCGCCGCGACCAGCAGCCGCCAGACGACGGCGGCCTCGCCTGTCGCCATGACGTGATCGAGCACGCCGCCGATCCACGCTCGCGCGGTTTCAGCGTCGTGGACCGTGCCCTCCTCGACGATCCATTCCAATCCTTGCGAATAGCTGTACGCCCCGATCGGCAGCGTGGGGCTCGCAAGCTGCAGCACGCGTACGAGAACGAGTGAGGCGTCCGGAATCATCGCGTGATCTTGCGCTCGGCGAAATCGTGGATGATCCCGCGGTGCTTCGCTTCCGCCGCGTGCGCATGATCGCCACCGCCGTACGCACCCCCTTCGGGCTCGAACGGCGCGCGCACCGAAGACACCGTAGCGCCAAGACCGCGCAGCATCGCGGCCAGAACGTCGTCGGCGACAAAGCGCAGCCATCCATCGCCGACTTGCACCGCGGCGTGACGGTTGCCAAGATGCCAGGCCGCACGCGCAAGGCTTTCGGCATCGGCGCATCGTGCTTCCTGCAAATCCTCATCGGCCGAGCGCACGCCGACGATCCGGCCATCGTCGGCCTCGAGCATGTCGCCGCCGCGCAGCATCGTGCCGCGATCGAGAAAGAGTCCGATTTCCTCGCCGCTGTCGACCACGGTGCGAAGCCGGCTTTTCTGCCGCAGTTCGAACGGCAGCACGAGGAAGGCGTCAGTACGCGATTGCGGCGCGGTCTTTCGCCGGACGATCAGCATGAGGTGTCAGAACAGGAAATATCGCTGCGCCATCGGCAACACGGCTGCGGGCTCGCATGTCAGGAGCTTGCCGTCGGCGCGCACGACGTACGTTTCGGTATCGACATCGATGCGCGGCATCGCATCGTTGAGCTTCATGTCGCGCTTGCCGATCCGCCGCGTGTTCTTTACGGCAACGAGCGGCTTGCCGAGCTTCAGCTTCGCAACCGCCGGATTCTTGAGCGCCGCCTTCGACACAAACGTCATCGACGTCGACAGCGCCTTGCCGAAGGCGCCGAACATCGGGCGATAGTGGACGGGCTGCGGCGTTGGAATCGACGCATTGGGATCCCCCATCGCCGCTGCCGCGATCATCCCCCCCTTCACGATCAACGCGGGCTTCACACCGAAGAAAGCCGGTTTCCACAGCACGAGATCCGCGACCTTGCCGGGCTCGACCGAACCGACGACGTGGCCGATGCCATGTGCGATAGCCGGGTTGATCGTGTACTTGGCGATGTAGCGCTTCACCCGATGATTGTCGTTGCCGGCCGGATCTTCCGGCAGCTTGCCGCGCTGCGATTTCATCTTGTGCGCGGTCTGCCATGTCCGGATGATCACTTCGCCGACGCGTCCCATCGCCTGCGAATCGGAGGACAGCATCGAGAACGCGCCGAGATCGTGCAGGATGTCTTCGGCGGCAATCGTCTCGCGACGGATTCGCGATTCGGCGAACGCGATGTCCTCGGCGATCGCGGGGTCGAGGTGGTGACACACCATCAGCATGTCGAGATGCTCGTCGATCGTGTTGACGGTGTACGGTCGTGTCGGATTTGTCGACGACGGCAGCACGTTGGGCTCGCCGCAGGCCTTGATGATGTCAGGCGCGTGGCCGCCGCCCGCGCCTTCGGTGTGATAGGTGTGGATCGTCCGGCCGTCAATCGCCGCGAGCGTGGTTTCGACGAATCCGGATTCGTTGAGCGTGTCGGTGTGAATCGCGACCTGCACGTCCATCCTGTCGGCGGTCTTCAGGGCAGCGTCGATCGCCGCGGGGGTGGTACCCCAATCCTCGTGCAATTTCAAGCCGATCGCACCCGCTTCGACCTGTTCAACCAGTGGCGGCAGCAGGCTCGCATTTCCCTTGCCGAGGAAGCCCAGGTTTATCGGGAACGCTTCGGCCGCTTCGAGCATCCGATGGATATGCCACGGACCAGGCGTACATGTCGTCGCAAACGTTCCGGTGGCAGGTCCCGTGCCGCCGCCGAGCATTGTCGTGACACCCGACATCAGCGCTTCGTCGATCTGCTGCGGGCAGATGAAATGGATGTGCGAGTCGATGCCGCCTGCCGTGACGATCAGCCCTTCGCCGGCGATGATCTCGGTCGCCGCGCCGATCACGATGTCGACCCCGGGCTGGATGTCGGGATTCCCCGCCTTGCCGAGCTTCGCGATCTTGCCGTCCTTGATCGCGACGTCGCATTTGACGATGCCCCACCAGTCGATGACCAGCGCATTGGTGATCACCGTGTCGGCGCAGTCCTTCGCGCGCCGCTGGCTCTGCCCCATGCCGTCGCGGATCACCTTGCCGCCGCCGAACTTCACTTCCTCGCCATACACCGTCATGTCGCGCTCGACCTCGACGACGAGATCGGTGTCGGCGAGACGAACGCGATCCCCAGTCGTCGGACCGAACATTTCGGCGTAAGCGCGGCGACCGATTTTCATCGCACGTTCCGTTTGCCCGGGCGAGGCTTCGGTTTGGTCTTGCCGCGGGCCTCGTCGAGCGGTCCCATCACTGCCCCTCTGAAGCCCTGGACGATGCGCTCTCCACCCAGCATGACGAGCTCCACCGTGCGCTTTTGTCCGGGCTCGAAGCGAACCGCCGTGCCCGCCGCGATGTTGAGGCGGAAGCCGCGCGCCGCCGCACGATCGAATGCGAGCGCATCGTTGGTCTCGGCGAAGTGATAATGCGAGCCGACCTGAATCGGTCGGTCGCCGGTGTTGGCGACGGCAACGACGATCGTCGCGCGGCCGCTGTTGAGCTCGAGCTCGCCGTCCCGCGGCATTACTTCACCGGGAATCATGGAATGGGGTGGTGCACGGTAACGAGCTTCGTGCCGTCCGGAAACGTCGCCTCGACCTGGATCTCGGGAATCATTTCGGCGATGCCGTCCATCACCTGTGCACGAGTAAGCAGCGTCGCGCCATGACTCATTAGATCGGCAACGGTGCGGCCGTCGCGCGCGGCCTCCATGATCGCGGCGGAAATATAGGCAACGGCTTCCGGATAGTTGAGGCGCAATCCGCGCGCAAGCCGCCGCTCGGCGACAAGCCCCGCGGTGAAGATCAACAGCTTGTCTTTCTCTCTAGGGGTGAGTTCCACGGCGTTTCTGCTTCCAGCAGGGCGTGTGTTTCAGGTGCTCCAGATGCGCGGCGAAACCGCTGCGCGGCCGACGAGCGTCGGTCGCAACGCATTCCACTGTAGCGCAAAAAAAGCGCGCGCGGCGGACGCCGAATCGCCGCGATAGCGAGCAACGAACACGTGGGGCAAGCGCGTAACGGAGGCTCCATCGCACGCGCGCGCGATGGAGCGGCACGTCGCGAGCAACGTGTCGTCGACGACCGCGCCGGCGACGATCATCGTGCCGAACGCCGGCGCGCCGGCCAGCACCGCACCGGATTGGAGCGCCGCCGATACGCCTTCCAGCACCGCGCGCTCGCACCACACCAAAGCGCCTTCGTGGCACAGCTCTACGGTTTGATGAAGCCGGCCGCTTGCAAAACGCTCGCCCGAAGCGATCCGCCCGAGTCCCACGATGTCCCAGCCTACGAACCGTGCGTCGGCCGCAAGGTCGATGCGCAGCGTGATCGCCGCGCGCGCGCCGTCGAACAACAGCGACTCCTGCGGCAGCCACTCCAGCACGCTACCGTCGCCAACCGCGAGCTTCGTCGATGCGACGGCGTCAACGCCCGCGGACCGATACCACTTCGCTGCACCAGGCGTCGTGATCTGGGCGTGAGCGCGCGCACCGACATCGATGTCGATGGCAAGCCGGTCGCCCCCGACGATGCCGGCGGGCGGATGCACGATGATCGCCTGGCAGACTTCCGGTCCTTCCGGGTAAAAGGCTTTCTGCACGCGGAGCGGACCGAGATGGCGGCGATCTGCGAGCACCGTGCGCGCCGCGTCGCGCTCGAAAGACAGCTGGAGGCGCGCCTCCCACCCCGGTGCGGAAAGTGCTCGCGAGTCGAGGGATTCGGCGAGCGCGTCCATCTTGCGAGTGTAGCGCAGCGGCCCGAACCCCTGCGATCACGGTGGTATCGAGGGTATCAGTCGGTCGCGGGCTTCAGTGCGCGAATTTTTGCGTAGAGCGCATCACGCGCGAGTCCGGTCGCGTCGGCGGCCACTCGTGCAGCGCGCGTCGGCGGCAGTTCTTGCGCGAGCGCTGCCAGCAGTCGATCGACGTCGAATGGTAGCGCATCGTCGTCCTTCGACGCCGTATCCGCCGGACGATCGACGACGAGCACGAATTCGCCGCGCTGCCGATTCGGATCCGCCTCGAGCCACGCCGCCGCGCCGTCGAGCGGAAGGCGCGCAAGCGTCTCGAATTTCTTGGTGATCTCGCGCGCAATGAAGATAGTGCGTCCGCCCCCGAGCGCTTGCGTCAATTCGGCGATCGTGCGGGCAGCGCGATGCGGGGCTTCGTAGATGACGATTGCGAGCGGCAAACTGCGCGACCGAAGCAAGAAGCGCCCGCCGTGCTTTCGCGGCAGGCGGCAAGAAGCCCATGAAAACGAAGCGCTCGGCGTCGAGCCCCGCAGCCGAAATCGCGGCGACGGCCGCATTGGCGCCGGGAATGGGCACTACGTTCAGCCCGGCGCTCCGGATGGCGGCAACGAGTCTCGCGCCCGGGTCGCTTACTGCGGGCGTGCCTGCGTCACTCACCAACGCCACACTCTTGCCGGCACGGAGGAGGCGTTCGATATGCGCAACGCGACGCGCCTCGTTGTGCTCGTGCATGGAAAGTGGGCGTGTGGCGATGCCGTAGTGCCGCAGCAGCACTGCGGTCACGCGGGTGTCCTCGGCGGCGATGACGTCCGCGCTCCCGAGCACGTCGAGCGCGCGCAGCGTCACATCGCGCAGGTTACCGAGCGGCGTCGCGACCACATATAATGTTCCTCCCGCGGCGCTGAAGCGCGACGCAGCATCGTGCGCTGCCACCGCATCATCGCCGGACTCAGTCGCCTGCACGTCAGATCCGCAATCGCCGCATGTCCGTCCATCGCCAATGCCGCCGCGTCTTCACGCAAATCGCTTCGGCGTTTGTGGCCGCGCTCGTCGTTGCCACCTGCGCGTACCCCGCATTGTCCGCCGCGCAAACCACGCCGGCAAGGAACGACGACGAATTGACCGCAATACCTCAGCGCGTGACGGCGTCGATCGCGCTGGTCCTGCCGCTCACGTCCGGAACGTATGGTCGCGCATCGCTCGCGGTGAAGGACGGATTTCTCGCTGCGGCCGCGGCGGCGAACGAGCACACGCTCGTGATCGCCCATGGCGACAACGATGTCGAGACCGCGTTCGCGCAGGCACGTGAGGCCGGCGCCCGCGTCATCGTCGGTCCGCTGGTGCGCGACGACGTGAAAGCGATTGCTGTGATGGGCGTCGAGTCGCCGCTGGTGCTGGCGCTGAACCAGGTGGACGAAGGCGTTACGCTCCCTCCGAACATGTTCGCGCTGACTCTCGGTGTCGAAGGTGACGCGCGGCAGCTCGCAAAGCTTGCTCGTGATTCGGGCGCACGCACGGCGGCCGTCATCAGCGTCGACACACCGCTGCATAGGCGCTTCGCCGCCGCCTTCGCCGAGACCTGGATGGCGCAGGGCGGCTCCGCTCCGATCAGCCTGCATTTCGACCGTTCGCCCGACGCGCTTGTCCTTCTCAAACGCGAGCTTGCAAGGAGGCCGGTCGATGTCGCGCTGCTCGCCGTCGACAGCGCCGACGCGGTTCTCGTCAAACCGTATCTCGGAACGATCGCCACCTACGCAGGCAGCAGCATCAACGATCGCCAGCCGCGGGAGACATTGCGTGAGCTCGAGGATGTGCGTTTCGTCGATATTCCGTGGCTCGCCAACCCCGATGCCAGGGAATTCGCGAGTATCCCGCGACCGCCTCTGTCGAGCGCAACGCTCGACCGGCTCTACGCCCTCGGCGTCGACGCTTTTCGTGTGGCCCAACGGTTTGCGGAGGGCCGCACCGACCGCGTCGAATTCGACGGCGCGACCGGCCATCTGACGCTCGATTCGACACGGCAGTTCACGCGTGAAAGCCGCGCGCTGCAGTTCAAGAGCGGCCTCGTGGTTCCGGCCGGATCACCCTGAGCGTGCGCGCGCGCCACGGCGCGCAGGCCGAGACGCTGGCCGCCCTGTTCCTCGCCCGTCACGGTCTCGTGATCGTGGAGCGCAACTGGCGCCGCCGCGTCGGCGAGCTCGATCTCATCGCCCTTGATGGCGACGTGCTGGTGTTCGTCGAAGTGAGGCTCCGGCGCCGCGGCGACTTCGGCGGCGCCGCCGCGAGCATCACGGCGGCGAAACGCGCGCGGATGATCGCCGCGGCAGGTCTCTATCTCGCGCGACTCCAGCAAACTCCAGTGTGCCGATTCGATGCAATATTGCTCGATGCACTCGATCCGGCGCGTATCGAGTGGCTGCGCGACGTGGTGGCGGTGTAGAGGGGCCCAATCTTGCTACAATCCGCCCGAATCTCAATCGGCCGGTTCATGGATCCCGTAGAACGTATCCGCACGCATTTCGCAGAGAGCGCCCGCCTGAAACAGGAAGCGGCCGAAGCACTGGCCCCGGTAATCGCGCGCGCAGCGGACGCCTTCGCCGAGTGCCTGCTTGCCGACGGCAAGATTCTCGCATGCGGCAACGGCGGGTCGGCGTGCGATGCGCAGCACTTCGCAGCAGAAATGGTCGGCCGCTTCGAGCGCGAGCGACCGGAACTTCCGGCCATATCGCTTGCCACAGACACATCGATCATGACCGCTATCGCGAACGATTATTCATTCGAGCAGATCTTCGCCAAGCAGGTTCGCGCGCTGGGTGCCAAAGGCGACGTTCTGCTCGCGATCTCGACTTCCGGCAACTCGGGCAACGTGATCGCCGCCATCGAAGCGGCGCGCGATCGTGAAATGCGCGTTGTCGCGCTGACCGGCCGCGGTGGCGGCCGCATCGCTTCCTTGCTTGGTGAGAGCGACGTGCATCTGTGTGTCCCGCACGACCGTACCGCCCGCATCCAGGAAGTACACCTGCTGACGATTCACTGCCTCTGCGACGCGGTCGACAATGCACTGCTTGGAGAAGAGCCATGACGTCCGAACCTGCGCGCCTGCGCACGACAATTCTCGTCGCGCTATGCGCCGCGATCCCGCTTCTCGACGGCTGCGCGCCGGCGGCGGTGATCGCTGTCGGCGCCGGCTACACGGCGGTCGTCGCCAATGACCAGCGCTCGACCGGCGCCCAGCTCGACGACCAGACCATCGAGATCAAGATCACGACCACTGCAGGCGGCCGCTGGGGCAGCGAGGTCCATTTGAACGCGACGAGCTACAACGGCATCGTCCTGTTGACGGGCGAGGCGCCGTCGACGATCGTGCAGGACGAGATCACCAAGATCGCCAAATCGACCGATCGCGTGCGCATGGTGCAAAACGAGATGGTGATCGGGCCGGCGACCGACCTCAGCGCCCGGACGAACGACACCTACATCACCTCCAAGGTCAAGACACGACTTCTCGAAGACGAGAAGCTCAAGGCGCTCTACGTGAAGGTCGTCACCGAGCGGAGCGTCGTGTACCTGATGGGGATCATGTCGCGCGAGGAGGGAACCCAGGCGGCACAGATCGCGGCGACGACCGCGGGCGTCGCAAGAGTGGTCAAGGTGTTCGAATACAAGAACTAGGGGCCTGGAATTGGCGCCGCGCTACTCAGCGAAAATCGCGACGTCGGGCGACGCGCTGGAGCGTATTGCGCGGCTGCCGCGGCCACTGGTGTTCACCAACGGCGTGTTCGACGTTCTGCATCGCGGCCACGTTGCGTACCTCGAGGAAGCCCGCGCGCTTGGCGCGACGCTGGTGGTGGCGGTCAATACCGACGCCTCCGTCGCGCAGCTCGGCAAGGGGGACGATCGGCCCCTCAATCCGCTGGAAGACCGGATGGCGGTGCTCGCTGCTCTGGCCGCGGTCGATCTCGTGGTTCCGTTCGACGCCGACACGCCGCGCGAGCTGATCATCGCGTGCCGGCCCGACATTCTTGTTAAGGGCGGCGATTACACGGCAGCCAGCACGGCGGGAGCTCCGGAGACGATCGAAGCGGGCGGCCGCTTCGTCGCCATTCCCTTCGAATACGATCGATCGACGTCCGCGCTCGTGCGCCGGATCCGCGGTAAATGACGCTTGCCTAACGTCTGTTGCGGCTGATGAAGTCGGCGACGATGCCCTTCTGGCTGCGGTCGATTGCGGCATCCAGCGTGCGGTCGCTCGGATCGTACTGCTTCGCTTTGCGGAATGCGTTGATCGCGTCCTGGTGATAGCCCTGCGCTTGCAGCGCTTGGCCAAGGCAGCGCCAGGCGTCGGAGTTGGAGAGCTCCAGATCGGTCCATGCCCGGCACAACTCCGCGGCACGACGCCAGTTGCCGGCCTGCAGCATCCGCGGTCCTTCGACCTTGAGCACTGCGGCGCGCGCGCGCCTGTCGGCGAACTCTGCCTCGAGCACGGGGTCGACGGGTCCGAACGACGCCTCCGGCACCCGCGCGGTGACTGCTATCGGCGACGGCGTTGCGGCCGGGGCGGGCTTGATGCCGCCGCTCACACCCGTCGTGGCCCCGCCGGAGAATCCGCGCGGAAACAGCGATTGCGCTGACGGCAGTGCATCGGTCAGCGACGTGCGCGCCCAGGCGATCGATTGCGCCATCGGCTGGTGCCACGCAACGCCATAGAGCCAGAGCATTGCGGCTAGACCGCACACGCCGGTGACCGCGTTGAGCACGCCCGGGGGGCCATGCGTGACGAGGCAATCCTGAGCGAAGTCCCAGTCGGTCTCCTGGTTCTGCCCGACCTTCTCGTACGCAACGGCGATCAGGATCGGCGCCAGCAACGGGAAGCCGCAGCCGACCCCTTCCCACCAGACGCGGAACGCCCGCTGCAAACCGCGGCGAAGCTGCGAGCGCGTGTCTCGGCTCGCGTAGGCGTCCGAGATCGAGAACTGCAGGTAGCATCCGAACAGCCATTTGCCCGGAGTTGTCTGCAATGCGGCGATCAGCAGCGCCTCGATCGGTACCCAGGTGCCGGTGATGAGGACCGGCGCCAGCAGCGGATGTCCGACCCAGAACGCGAGCGCTTCCGGCATCGCCCCCGCTCCGCGCAGCTCGGAGAGCAATAGCGCGAGCACGAGACCCCAGATCGCGTAATCGAAAAGGCGCGCCGCGAGCCGGTTCCACGGACGCGGCTCGCTGGTGCGACCCGCTTTCGCGCGCTCGAGCTCCGCCATCCGCAGCTGAAAGATCCAGCTCGCATCTTCCTGTGGCTGATTCGTGCCCAGGAACACGCTCTTTTCGCGTCGCCAGTTGAGGATCGCGAGATCCGTTGTTGGAACCAGCACCGGAGATGGCGCCCCTTGACGTCGGCGCGACCACGCAACGCCATGGACGACGCCATAGACGATTGTCAGTACGAGGAGCGTCAACGTGAGCCAGACCAGTACCTGCTTTGCGACCAGCACGGTATCGGCGGGCGTGACCGCGACGATCGCCGCGGCGATGAAGGCGCCGAAAAGCGCACACAGCGCAGCGGTCACGAGCGTCGAACGACCGAACGACGCGACGCGCTCCGTGAGCCCCGGATGCTGAAAGATGCGCTCCGCCGGCAACTCGCTGTCGAGGCCGGTCTCGAGTATTTCGTCCTGTTCGGGCTCGGCCTCCGGCGGTTTTACGTCGGTTTGCTCGCCCTGCTCCGCCATCGCATTGCTGACGACGTGAGCGATCCGCTGCTCGGTCGTGCCGTCCGAAACGGCGAGCTCCTCGTCGTAACGGACTCGCCGGTCATGATCTCCCAGTATGCGGCTGGCATGATTGATGAAACGTAGCGCCTCTTCGACATTGCCCTGGCCGTCGCGGGTCTTCGCGTAATATTTGCGGATCAGGCGGCGCAGCGCGGCGCGGACCTCCTCATCCGAGGCGGCCTGCGGTATGCCCAGTGCTTCGTAAAGCGTCGCTCTCATCTCGTGGACGGCCTGCCGAAAAGGCGCCGCCTTGGTGCAGGAATCTTCGGGGAAATCACCTTCTTAAGCAAGGGGAGGTAAGCAAGAAGCAGGCCGAATTGGGGGAATTCCACCGAATTCGGCAGGAAACCCTCGCAAATGAAAAGGGCAGCTCGAAAGCTGCCCTTTTTGCGCGCTGCACAGTGCCCTATTCCGTCGCCTTGTCCTTGTGCGTGTGCGCGAGCTTCTCGCGAATCCGCGCGGACTTGCCCGACCGGTCACGCAGGTAGTAGAGCTTGGCGCGACGCACATCCCCCTTGCGCTTCACTTCGATCGAGGCGAGGAGCGGCGAGTAGGTCTGAAACGTGCGCTCGACGCCTTCCCCGCTCGAGATCTTGCGGACGACGAACGAGGAGTTGAGACCGCGATTGCGCTTCGCGATGACTACACCTTCGTAGGCTTGCACTCGCTTGCGCTCGCCCTCGACGACACTCACGTTGACGATGACCGTATCGCCCGGCGCGAAATCGGGAATCGTCTTCCCGAGTCGCGCCATTTCTTCCTTCTCCAGCGTTTCGATGATGTTCATGCTTAGCTCCGTTCATTGCGTTGTGGCGAGCAGCGCAGGGCAATCCCTGATGCGCGCGCTTTGTTCGACACGGCGACCGTCTCGCGTCGCCGCTTTGCTGCTACTGCTGCTGCTGCGACGAGCGCTCATAGTCCGCGAGCAATGCCGCTTCTTCCTTCGACAGGGTCCGATCTTGCAGCAAGCCGGGCCGTCGTTCCTTTGTTCTGCCCAGGGATTGCATGAGCCGCCACCGGCGAATGTCCTCATGGTGCCCGGAGAGCAACACCTGCGGCACACTTCCGCCTTCATAGCACTCCGGCCGCGTGTAATGCGGCCAATCGAGCAGCCCCGCGACGAACGAATCCTGCGCCGCTGACTCCGCATCGTTCAGCACACCCGGGCGCTGCCGGACGACCGCATCGATCAGCATCAGCGCCGGAAGCTCGCCGCCCGACACGACGAAATCGCCAATCGCGATCTCCTCGTCGACTTCGCGCGCAACAAAGCGCTCGTCAATTCCCTCGTACCTGCCCGCTACCAAAACATACGCCGTCTCCGGCGCTGAAGCCAGTTCTGTCACGCGGCGGTGCATCAGTGGAGCGCCCGACGGCGACAGGTGTATGGTTCGTGTCGTCGTGTATCCCGCGCTGCGCTGCGCGGCACGCGCCGCCGCTACCGCCTTTGCTAGCGGTTCCGCCAGCATCACCATCCCCGGCCCGCCGCCATACGGGCGGTCGTCGACAGTCCGGTAGTTGTCCGTCGAGAAATCGCGCGGATTCCACGTCCCGAGCTGCCACAACCCACGCTCCAACGCACGGCCGGTAACGCCGAACCGCGACGCGTGATCGACCAGCTCCGGAAACAGTGTGACGACGTCGAACCGCATCGGTCACCGCTTAATAGTCTTCACCCCAATCGACATCGATCCGCCGTGCCTTCAGATCGACGCGCTCGACAATCGCCGGCACGTACGGAATCAGCCGCGCTGGTCCCGTTGCGCCCACGACCCGCAAAAGCGGATGTGCGCCGTGCTCGAGGACCTCCGCAACGTTCCCGAGCGTGACGCCCTGGCGGTTGACCACTTCGAGACCTTCGAGGTCGACCCAGTAAATCTCATCCTTCTTGGCACGCGGAAGCGCCGCGCGCGAAACACCGATGTCTGCGCCGCGCAACAAGAGCGCCTCTTCGCGGTTCGCAACACCCGAAATTGCAACCAGCAAAACACCCGAATGCATGCGGCCGGCTGTCTGCTGCACTTCGCGCCACTTCGTTCCGCGCGCGTCGCGCACCCACCAGTTCTTGTAATCGAGCAGCGCCGCAGGGATTTCCGAAACCGGCCTGATCTTGACCCAACCGCGGACACCATGGGGCGCCATGATTCGGCCCATCACGACGATGTCTTCCGCCTCTGGGGTCGCCGGCGGCACGGAACCGGTGGCGTCGGCGATGTCAGGCCGCCGCAGGCTCGGCTGTCGCCTTTGCAGGCGCCGCCGATTTCTTCACGAGTCCCGCCACTGTGTCGGACAGCTTCGCCCCCCGTTCCTGCCAGAAGCTGATGCGTTCCTGCGAAATGCGCAGCGCTTCTTCACCTTCGCCGGCAATCGGGTTGTAGAAACCCACGCGCTCGATAAAGCGCCCGTCGCGGCGATTGTGCGAATCGGTGACGATGATGTTGAAGAAGGGGCGCTTCTTGGCACCCCCGCGGGCAAGCCGAATGATGACCATGTCCAGTGCGTCCGTAAGCGGAGAAAAGTCTTTAATTATACGAGGAAAATGACCATCGCGGCAAGATCGCCGCGGCGAACGCGGCGACTCCGCTCGCGCCACCCGTCGCGAGCCGAAATTTGCAGCAAGCACATGATTCTAAACGACGTTATCAGAGCCGCAGCCCCGTGACGTTCGTCACTACCGGTCATCGCAGGCCCGGCATCATTCCTTTCATCCCGCGCAGCATTTTCTGCATGCCACCCTTCGCCACCATCTTCATCATCTTTTGCGTTTGCTCGAACTGATTGAGGAGCTGGTTCACTTCCTGCACCGAAACGCCTGCGCCGGCCGCGATCCGCCGCTTGCGCGATGCTTTGAGGAGCTCCGGCTTGACCCGCTCGGCGCGGGTCATCGAGTTGATGATGCCTTCGATCCGCGCGATCTTGCGCTCATCGACGTTCGTGTTCTGGGCGGCGCGCGCGAGCTCGGCGGGCAACTTGTCCACCATCCCGGCGAGCCCCCCCATTTTGCGCATCTGGCCGATCTGCGCCTTGAAGTCGTCGAGATCGAAGCCCTTGCCGGATTTCACCTTCTTCGCGAGCTTTTCCGCTTGCGCAAGATCGACGGACTTGTGCGCATCCTCGATCAGCGATAGCACGTCGCCCATGCCGAGAATGCGCGAGGCCATGCGCTCCGGATGAAATACCTCGAGACCGTCGATCTTCTCCGCGACGCCGACGAACTTGATCGGAGCGCCGGTCACTTGCCGTACGGACAGCGCAGCGCCGCCGCGCGCGTCACCGTCGAGCTTGGTCAGGATCACGCCTGTGAGAGGCAGCGTGTCGCGAAATGCGCGCGCCGTGTTGACGGCGTCCTGGCCCTGCATCGCGTCGACGACGAACAAGGTCTCGATCGGCTTGGCAGCGGCATGCACGTCGGCGATCTCGCGCATCATCGCCTCGTCGATCGCGAGCCGCCCCGCCGAGTCGATGATCACGATGTCGTGGTAATGCTTGCGCGCCCAGTCGACTGCCGCTCCGGCAATCGCCGCAGGTTGTTCGCCCAGGGCCGACGGAAAGAAATCGACGTCCACCTGGGATGCAAGCGTCTGCAACTGCTGGATAGCGGCGGGCCGATGAACGTCGACGGACACGACGAGGACCTTTTTCTTCTGCGCCTTCAGGAGGCGCGCGAGCTTCGCCGCCGTCGTCGTCTTGCCGGCACCCTGGAGGCCGGCCAGAAGAAACACCGCGGGCGGCTGCGTCGCAAGGTTGAGCGGCGCCGCGGCGGTGCCCATCAAAGCAGCGAGCTCGCGATGCACGACACCGATGAGAGCCTGCCCTGGCGTCAATGAGCCTACGACTTCCTCGCCAACCGCTTTTTCCTTGACCGTGGCGATGAAATCCTTGACGACCGGCAATGCGACGTCGGCTTCAAGGAGCGCCAAGCGAACTTCGCGCAGCGCGTCGGCGATATTGACGTCGGTAAGGCGCGCCTCGCCGCGCAACGACTTGACGACGCGAGACAGGCGCAGGGTCAGGGTATCGAACATCCGGAGTCCCGGGTGAGAGGTCCCCACGCGCCGACGGGCGCGGCGCGGGGTAAACTTGGTGCGGCGCCCTACGCCGCAAGCCGCAAACGAAAGCCGATGATTTTACTCCACGTCGCGGTCGCCGCCTTGTATGCATTGGCCGCGTGGGTGCGATGGCCGAAACCGGCCCTTCAAGCGTCCGGCAACCCGCCGGTACCGTCCCCGATGGCGTTTTCCTGGCCCGCGCTACTCGTGCCCGGCGCGCTTCTGCTGCACGCATGGATGGCGGGAGCCGAATTCGCAACGCCCGAGGGCCTCGACCTCAGTCTGCCGAACGCAATATCGGTCGTCGCGGCGCTGGTTGCGCTAGTGGCATGGGCCTCGGGACTGCTGCACACGCTGCCGGCGGTCGGCACCGTCGTGCTGCCGGTCGCCGCGATCGCGTCGCTGTTGCCAGCCTTCATCACGAATCCGCACCGTTTTCCTTATGCGGGCGAGCCCTGGGCCGCATTGCATATCGCCGTCGCATTGGTCTCGTACGCGCTTTTTCTCGTCGCCGCTTTGCAGGCACTGCTGTTGATGGGGCTCGAGAAGCGGTTGCGACGGCGGCTGCCTGATCCGGGCGCGGCGGGATTGCCGCCATTGTTGACGCTCGAGCGTTTCTTGTTCCGCCTCGTCGCCGTGGGCTTCGTGCTGCTCACGCTAACGCTTGCGAGCGGCATGTTCTTCTCGGAACAGATCTTCGGCAAGCCGATGCTGTTCACGCACCGGAACGTTTTTTCGCTGCTCGGATGGGTAACGTTCGGCGCGCTGCTGCTGGGACGCTGGCGATACGGATGGCGGGGCCGCGTGGCGCTGCGATGGATCGTCGCCGGAACACTATTCGTATTCCTCGCCTATCTCGGCGAGAAATTCGTGCTCGAGGTGCTGCTGCGGCGGTAACTGGAACGGGCCTGTTAACGCTATGGACGCAAACGCGAACGGGTGGCTTGGGGCGCCAATCAAGGCGGACGACGAAGCGAAGACCGGGCGTCTTCGCGAGGAGGACAACGCAGAGTGGCGCCCCAGCCACCCGTTCCCTTCGGGTTGCTGCCGAATACGCCCACCGCTGCGTTGCAAAGTCTCGCCGGGCAGCCGGCCCGCCTTCGCGCCTTGCGCTTGGCGTATTCGGCCGTCCAACGCGTTTGTGCCCATAGCGTTAACAGGCCCTAGATGGACGACATTCCGACCAGCACGCTCGTCATCGCGGTCGTGCTCATGCTTGCCGCTTCCGGATTCTTCTCGATCGCCGAGACCGCGATGATGGCGGCCAATCGGCATCGGCTGAAGCACCGTGCACATCGCGGCTCTCATGGCGCGCGCAGGGCTCTCGCGTTGCTCGCTGAGATCGACAAGCTGCTGGGCGTCATCCTGCTCGGCAACACGCTGGTCGCGGCGGCGGCGGCGACGCTCACTGCGGTCATCACCAAGCGAATGTTCGGTGAAGGCGAGTTGGCACTGGCGGTCGGGACACTGGCGATTACGTTCGCTCTCCTCGTGTTCTCGGAGATCGCGCCAAAAGTCGTCGGCGCGGCGCACGCCGACCGCATCGCACCCGTCGTCAGCTATGTCCTGACGCCCATGCTGAAGGCGGCGACCCCCGTCGTGTGGTTCGTCAACCTGTTCGTGCGCGGCGTGCTCACGCTGTTGCGCATTCCAACCGGCTCGACGACGGGAACCACATTGACTCGCGAGGAGCTTCGTTCGCTCGTTCTCGAGGGGCAGTACTTTCGCGGCAAGCACCGCGCGATGCTCGCCAATCTAATCGATGTCGGAGCGGTCACCGTCGACGACGTGATGACACCGCGCAATCAAATCCACGCGATCGACCTCAACGAAAAACCGGGACATCTGGCCGAGCAGCTCGCGACGTCGTATCACACGCGGCTTCCCGCCTTCGAAGATGAGCTCGACAACATCGTCGGCATCGTGCACCTGAAGCAAGTGGTCGCGCTGCTGCACGGCGGGACGATCGACGGCGCGGCGTTGCGCTCGATCCTTCGGCCTGCATATTTCGTACCGGCTGGTACGCCGTTGCTCGTCCAATTGCAGCAGTTCCAGACCGACCGGGAGCGCCTCGGACTCGTCGTCGACGAGTATGGCGAGCTCCAGGGCCTGGTTGCGATCGAAGACATCATCGAGGAGATCATCGGCGACTTCACCACACAGGCGCCGGCCGGAGGCGAGACGTGGGTCCGGGATCCCGACGGCAGCGTGGTCGTCGACGGAATGGCCGTGCTCCGGACCCTCAACCGGAAGCTCGGCACACACTTTCCCCTGGATGGGCCGAAAACGCTCAACGGACTGATCGTCGAGCAACTGGGAGAGATTCCGGAGGCCGGCACCCAGGTCGCCCTTGCCGGCCAGCGTATCGAAATACTGCAAACCCAGGACCGGGTGGTGAAAGTGGTACGGTTGCTACCACCCGTGGGGCGTGCCCCGGCGGCCCCGGCTTTACAAAGCCAGGGCGGACAGGCATCATCAGTTGCTTAACTTTTATGCGGTTGGAATAATGCGAAAGGGAGCGGTCGGGCCACAAAAAGGCATGTAATTTGCTTAGGCTTTCCGATAGCCCTGCATTTCGCCGATAACCCGAAGCCTTCGACACCACCCGACCATGGCCACCCAAGCTGCCGCCACGCGCAATCTGAGCGGACTCGCGCGCGCCTTGGCGCAGCACGGGATGATGTCGGAATACGACGCCGAGGTGCTTCAAACGCAGGCCCAGCAGGCGAACGTCTCGTTCGTCGAGCAATTGCTGCTTGGCAAGCGAATGTCCGCAACACAGTTGGCGGTATTTGGGTCGCGCGCCTTCGGCGTGCCCTTGATGGACCTCGCCGCGTTCGACCTCGACCAGATCCAGAAGGACCTGGTCGATCTCCGGATGGCGCAGGCCCGCCGCGTGATGCCGCTGCACAAGCGCGGCAACCGCATCTACGTCGCGACATCGGACCCGGCGAATCTCCAGGCGCTCGAAGAAGTCCGCTTCAAGACGAACCTCGTCGTCGAGCCGGTCGTGGTCGAGGACGACAAGCTCCAGCAGGCGATCGCCAAGCTGACCGAAGCGAAAGGCGCGACGCTCAACGAGATGTCGGCGATGGAGGATCTGGAGCTCGATCTCCAGTCCGTCGGGCCCGCCCCGCTCACCGACGAGGAAAATTCCGAAGTCGACGACGCGCCCGTCGTCAAATACATTCAAAAGATCCTGATCGACGCGATCAATTTGGGCGTCTCCGACGTCCATTTCGAGCCTTACGAGAAGTATTACCGCATTCGCTACCGGCTCGATGGCATCCTCTCGGAAGTCGCGCAGCCGCCTCTCGTGATCAAGGACAAGATGGCGTCGCGCATCAAGGTGATCTCGAAACTCGATATTTCGGAGAAGCGCGTGCCGCAGGACGGCCGGATGAAGCTCGTGCTGTCGAAATCGAAGGCCATCGACTTTCGCGTCAGCACGCTACCAACGCTCTTCGGCGAGAAGATCGTGATGCGTATCCTCGACTCTGCGGGCGTCAAGCTCGGCATCGAGGCGCTGGGTTACGATCCCGACCAGCAGGAACAGCTGATGTACGCGATCGGCCGGCCGTACGGGATGATTCTCGTCACCGGACCGACCGGCAGCGGAAAGACGGTCTCCCTTTATACCTGCCTCAACATCCTGAACCAGCCGGGCATCAACATCTCGACGGCCGAGGATCCTGCCGAAATCCAGCTGCCCGGCGTGAACCAGGTCAACATCAACGAAAAGGCGGGGCTCACCTTCGCCACGGCGCTCAGGTCGTTCCTGCGGCAGGACCCGGACATCATCATGGTGGGCGAAATCCGCGACCTCGAGACTGCCGATATCGCAATCAAGGCGGCGCAGACGGGCCACCTCGTGCTCGCGACGCTGCACACGAACGACGCGCCGACGACGCTGACGCGGCTCCTGAACATGGGCGTCGCACCATTCAACGTCGCCTCGTCGGTGATCCTGATCACGGCGCAGCGCCTCGGCCGGAAACTGTGCATGAACTGCAAGCAACCGAAGGACATCCCCCCCGAAGCGCTCACCCGCGCGGGCTTCTCCGAGGAAGAGATCGACGGCAGCTGGCAGCCGTACGGCCCGGTCGGCTGCGACAAGTGCAAGGGCTCGGGCTACAAGGGTCGGGTTGGCATCTACCAGGTGATGCCGATCTCCGACGAGATGCGGCAGCTCATCATGCGAAGCGGCACGGCGCTCGACATCGCCGATCAAGCGCAAAAGGAAGGTGTGCGCGACCTGCGGAAGTCGGGCCTGATCAAGGTGAAGCAGGGCATCACCTCGCTCGAGGAAATCGAGGCTATCACCAACGAGTAAGGCGAACCCAGCGCGCGAACCGCTCTCGCCAGACAGGAAACCCAACATGGCCACTGCCACCGCATCACGCAAGGACGTCAAGGAGTACACGTTCGTCTGGGAAGGCGTCGACCGCGCCAACCGGCAAATCCGCGGCGAGTCCAAGGCTGCGTCGCAGACGGTCGTCACGACGAACCTCCGTCGCCAGGGCATTCGGCTCCAGAAGATCAAGAAGCTCACGTTCCGGGGCGGCAAGAAGGTTGGCGAAAGAGAGATCACATTCTTCACGCGACAGCTCGCTACCATGCTCCGTGCCGGCGTCCCGCTGCTGCAATCCTTCGAGATCGTCGCCCGTGGCCATAGCAACCCGCGATTTTCGCGCCTTGTGATGGACTTGAAGAGCCGGGTCGAAACGGGTTCCAGCCTGTCGCAGGCGTTTCGCGCGCATCCGATCCAGTTCGATAATCTGTATTGCAACCTCGTGCAAGCGGGCGAAACCGCCGGCATGCTGGATGCGATCCTCGATCGGATCGCAACCTACAAGGAAAAGATCCTCGCGATCAAGGGCAAGATCAAGTCGGCGCTGTTCTACCCGATTTCGGTGATCGTGGTCGCCCTGCTGGTGGTGTGGGTCATCATGGTCTGGGTGATTCCGGCGTTCAAGCAAGTTTTCGCGAGCTTTGGCGCCGACTTGCCTACGCCTACCCTGATCGTCATGGCGATGAGCGATTTCGTCGTCGCATGGTGGTGGTTAGGGTTCCTCGTTCTCATCGGGGCAATTGTCGGGTTCGTCTATATGCACCGGCGATCGGCGGCGTTGCGCTTCACGATGGACCGGCTGATGCTCAGAATTCCGGTCATTGGAGCGATCCTGGAGAAGGCAACCATCGCGCGCTGGACGCGGACGCTGCAGACCATGTTCGCGGCCGGCGTTCCGCTTGTCGAGTCGCTCGATGCGGTGGCCGGCGCCGCGGGCAACGCTGTCTTTACAGTTGCCACGAAGAAGATCCAGACCGAAGTCAGCACCGGCACGAGCCTCACCAACGCAATGACCAATTCCAAGCTGTTTCCATCGATGGTGCTCCAGATGACGCAGATTGGCGAGGAGTCGGGCTCGCTCGACAACATGCTGGGCAAGATCGCCGAATTCTACGAGCGTGAAGTCGATGACGCAGTCGCCGCGCTCTCGAGCCTGCTCGAGCCTCTCATCATCGTGTTCCTGGGTGTGGTGATCGGGGGACTGGTGGTCGCCATGTACCTGCCGATCTTCAAGCTCGGTCAGGTTGTCTGACACAATCGGCGCAGGGGTCCGCGCTCCGGAGCTGACGCTCGGGGGCGCCGCTGTTGGCACCTCCTTCGCCATGAGCGAGTCCACCCTGTGGATCGTCGCAGCACTGCTGGTCGGCGTTTGTGTCGGCAGCTTTGGCTCCGGCATCACGCGCTGCGCGCATGAGCCTGCACCGAAGCTGTCGGCGCGTCCTTCGCCATGAGCGAGTCCACGCTGTGGATCGTTGCAGCAGCGCTGGTCGGCCTTTGTGTCGGCAGCTTTCTCAACGTCGTCATTCACCGCTTGCCAAAAATGCTCGACCGCGGTTGGCGCCTGCAGTGCGCCGAGTTGCGCGGTGAGGAGATCGCCGACGAGCCGTCGTACAATCTCATCGTGCCGCGATCGGCGTGTCCCGCCTGCGGTCACGCGATCACCGCGCTCGAGAACATTCCCGTTGTGTCCTGGATCGCGCTCGGCGGCAGGTGCAAGGCGTGCAGGACGCGGATATCGATCCGCTATCCGATCGTGGAAATCCTGGGCGGCGTGTTGGCAGTCGCGGCGATCGTCACCTTCGGCGCGACGGCAAAAGGCGCCGCGGCATGCGTGCTGTTGTGGACGCTGCTGGCGCTGACAATGATCGACGCCGATACTCGGCTTCTCCCGGACGATCTCACGCTGCCGCTGGTGTGGGCGGGCCTTGTCGTGAATCTATGGGGGCTGTTCACGCCGCTCGCAAACGCCGTCATCGGGGCGGTTGCCGGGTACCTCACGCTCTGGATGATCTATTGGCTGTTCAAGCTCATACGCGGAAAGGAGGGAATGGGGTACGGAGATTTCAAGCTGCTGGCGGCGCTGGGCGCATGGCTCGGCTGGAAGATGCTGCCGCTGATCGTGCTGCTCTCCTCCGTCGTGGGGGCCGTGATCGGTCTCGCGCTCATTGCGATCAAGGGCCGGGCGCACGACGTTCCAATCCCCTTTGGTCCGTTCCTCGCAATCGCCGGCGCGATCGCACTCTTCTTCGGCCCCGCGCTGACCAAGCTCTACCTGCCGTGAAAATGGCGTGAGCGCCCCCTATATCGTCGGACTGACCGGCGGCATCGGCAGCGGCAAGTCAGCGGTCGCCGACGCATTCGCGGAACTCGGGGTCGCTGTGACCGACACCGACCTGCTCGCGCACGCGCTGACACGGCCCGGGACTGCAGGTCTCGACGCCATTGTCACAGCATTTGGCACCGGGATCCTCCAAAAAGACGGCACGCTCGACCGCGGAGCGCTTCGGCGGCGGGCATTTGCCGACCCCGCAGTGCGCGCAAGACTCGAAGCAATCCTTCATCCGCTGATCGGCGATGCCGCGAAGCGTGAGATCATGCGGTGGCAGAGTCCGTACGGCATGCTGGTCGTGCCGCTGCTGCTCGAGCGCGATGGGCTCGTATCGCTCGTCCAACGGATACTCGTCGTGGATTGCCCCGAGGAAGAACAGGTGCGCCGGGTCGCCGGCCGCAGCGGCCTCGCGCCCGACGAAATCCGCGCGATCATGGCGGCGCAACTTCCGCGCGTGGCACGCCTCGCCCGCGCTGACGACGTCCTCGACAACGTCGGACCCGCCTCGGACATTGCGCCCAAGGTAGCGGTACTCGACCGCCGCTATCGGACACTGGCCGCCGAAGCGGGACGCGCGATGCCATCTTCGGGCAGAATGCCGGGATAGCATTCTCCGCCCTTCCTGCTGCCCGCCGTGATCCGTTACGAGCATCCGCTGAACGAGCGCATCCGCACGCTGATGCGCCTCGAGGATCTCTACCGGCGCGCGCAATTGTTCGCCTCGCGTACCGAAGGGCCCGATCATCACGCGGCGCTGCTCGCGCTCTTCGAAATTACCGACGTCGCGGCGCGAGCCGATCTCAAGACCGACATCCTGCAGGAGCTCGAACGGCAGAAGCAGATGCTCGGCACGCTGCGCAACAATCCCGCAATCGAGACGAGCGTTCTGGAGGCGCTCCTTGCCGACATCGAGAAGGCGAGCTCCGCGCTACTCGGTCAGACCGGCCGGGCGGGAGCGCATTTGCGCGAAAACGAGTGGCTGATGACGATCAAGCAGCGCACGGCGCTCCCCGGCGGCGTCTGCGAGTTCGATCTTCCCGCCTATCACTACTGGCTCAACGCCGACCCCGCAGCGCGTCAGAACGATCTCAAAGCATGGCTCGAGCCATTCCTGCCGATCCATGCCGGGCTCACCATCATTCTTCGGCTGCTGCGCGACAATGGCCGCGCGAGCCGGCAGACCGCCTATCGCGGCGTGTTCCAGTTGATGCTTACGACATCGAAGGTTGCACAGCTGCTGCGTCTCTCCGTCGAGAACAATGTTCCCTGCGTGCCGGAAATTAGCGCCAACAAGTATGCGCTCAACATCCGATTCATCGGCGTCACCGGCATGGATCGAGGAACCGTATTCGATCGCGATGTCGAGTTCGAGCTGATGTTTTGTAATCTGTAGCGCTAACCCGTCTCGAGACGGTTCATACTCGCGCAAAGGAGCGCCACTCGTTCTCTCGCAGCGCCCATGCTGGAAACGTCGCGGCGCGAAGCCGATGCGATCAAACGCGCGCTGCACAATTGGTTTGAGGACTGGCCGTCCTATGCAGTGGATGCACCGATGAACAAGCCGCGGGTGGTCCCGTGCCCGCAATGCGGCAAGGCGGTCGAATGGACGCCGGCGTCGCGATGGCGTCCGTTCTGCTCGGAGCGCTGCAAGCTCATAGACCTCGGCGCCTGGGCGACTGAGGCGTACCGCATTCCGCTCGCCGAGCCGTCGGAGTCCGACGAGGCTGCGCCGGGCGAGGCCCCGGGTGACAAGTCGCCGCGCAGCTAGCACGACGCGAACACCGGATGGATTGAGGAACGCCGCATGCGCAATGCCGCCATGCCGATCACGCTGATCATCGTCGGTGTCCTCGGGCTTATCTGGTATTTCGGCTGGTTGCCGGATGTCGACTCGGTCACATCGCTCGCTCTCGTCGCCGGTGGCTTGGCGATTCTCGTAATGGACGGCATCACCAAGAGCTCGGTGGTACTCGGTCCGACGTTGATGGCTGTCGGTGTTGCATGGTTTCTGCACGACCAGTACCGGATGCGCTGGACACTGCTCATCTCGGTGCTGCTGATCTTGATCGGCGCCCTGATGCTGCTCGCGCGTCATCCTCGCATTCCGGAGAGGCGCGGCAAATCCAGTGGGCCTGACTGAACCCCCACGCTCACTCCGTTCGCTGCCCCCAGAGGGGGCGCATCGTCCCCTTCGGGCGGCCGGGCGGGCACGACTCAACGCCTTGCACTATCGGGCGAGCGGGCTATTTGAAACAAGTCCTAACGCCAGGCGGCGCGGCGCAGGGCAATCCCGTGCGCGCCCTGTGCAATGGCGGTGTCGAGGTCGGAGGGCTCCAATCCACCCAGAGCGAACACCGGCAGCGACGCCCGTGCGGCAAGCGCGGCGAAGCCGTTCCAACCGATTGAAATTGCGTTGGGGTGGGACGGAGTCGGCGCAACTGGACCGAGCAAGACGAAGTCGAGCGCCAGCGCGCCGGCTTTCGCGATTTCCTCGCGTGTGTGGCACGAGGCCGAGCAGATGAGATCGGCCGGACGCGCATTCGCAGCGGCGAGCGCGGCCGATGTCCAGTGCACGCCGTCGCATCCCCATGCGTGCGCGTTTTCCGCGCTGCCGTTCAGCAGGATGCGCGCGCCGACAGGCCGGCTGATCTCCGCGAGCGCTTCGTACAGCGCGCGTTGGCGCACTAAAGGCCAATCCTTTTCGCGCAACTGGATCAGCTTCAACCCACGTCCCACGGCGCTTCGCGCGCGCGCAAGAAACGCGGCCTCTCCGAAATCACCTGCCATGGTAATCCCGCAGACCGCTGGCAACGTCAACGCGCGCAGGACAAGCGTGTTGGCGGGCAGCAACGGCGCAACGTCGAAGGCGCCGGGGATCTGCCAGGCGAACGCCTGTCCGTCATGCCCGACCGGTTCACCGTCCCATTCGTAGACACGGAAGAAATGCAGCTCAACGTGAGCGTGCGGATAAACGAAGCGCTGGACGAGCCAGGGTGCGGCGCGACGCACCTTGAGCCCAAGCTCTTCCGCGAGCTCGCGGATCAGCGCGTCGCGCGGGTCTTCGCCGGGCTCGAGCTTGCCGCCCGGAAATTCCCAATAGCCCGCAAAAGCCTTGCCGGGCGGGCGTTGCGCCAGGAGCACCCGGCCGTCGGCCCGCGTGATGACGGCGGCGGCGACCGGAATGAGGCGATCGGTCACGCTCCGCGCAATTTCTTTTGCAACGCGGCAGCGCCCGCATAACCGCGCGCGAACTGCCACGCGATGCGGCCGCTGCGCGAACCGCGCTGCAACGCGAATTGCAGCGCGTCCCGGTGACGCGCGTCCGCATCGTGTTTCGACCGCGCCGGCGCGACATCGAATGCCGCGAGCCATGCGGCGACCGCGGCGAGATAGTCGTCCTGGCTGAACGGATAGAACGAGATCCACAAGCCGAAGCGCTCGGACAGCGAAATCTTCTCCTCCACCGATTCGCCCGGATGGACTTCTTCACCAATGTGCTTCGTCTCCAGATTTTCGGCGAAATATTCGGGGAGCAGATGGCGGCGGTTCGAGGTCGCGTAGATCAGCATGTTCGCCGACGCTGCGGCGATCGTCCCGTCCAGCATCACCTTGAGCGCCATGTAACCGGCCTCACCGGCATCGAACGTCAGATCGTCGCAGAAGACGATGTAGCGCTCGCGCCGATCCGCCACGAGCTCGGCGATGTCGGGCAGGTCGATGAGATCGGCCTTGTCGACCTCGATGAGACGCAAGCCTTTGGCGGCATACTTCGCGAGCATCGCCTTCACCAGCGACGATTTACCGGTGCCGCGCGACCCTGTCAGCAGAACGTTGTTCGCGGGCAGTCCCGCCACGAACTGGCGCGTGTTGGCGTCGATCGCCGCCTTCTGCGCCTCGATCGCAACGAGGTCGTCGAGACGGATAGCGTGCGGATGACGTACGGCTTGCAGGTAGCCGCGTCCGGCGCGTTTGCGCCAACGGTACGCAGTCACTTTCCAGTCGGGCGGCGGCGGGGCCGGCGGAAGGACAGACTCGACGCGCGCGAGAATACTTTCGAGGCGGCGGAAAAGCGCGGCGATTTCGGCGGCGTTGGCCATCGGTTTGAGCTTTCGCCAGAGCTGCGGCTCAGCTTCGATAATCCGCGTTGATCGAAACGTAATCGTGCGAAAAGTCGCACGTCCAGACACGCGACGTCGCCTGGCCGCGGCCGAGCGCCACTGTGACGGTGATCTCGTCCTGTTTCATCACACGCTGACCATCCTCCTCACGGTACGACGGCGAGCGTCCGCCCGCATCGACCACGCGCACGTCGTCGAGGCGAAACGATACCTGCGATGGGTCGAGATCGGGCGCCGCCGAATTGCCGATGGCGCAAACGATGCGGCCGAGATTCGGATCGGAGGCAAAGAAGGCGGTCTTGACGAGCGGCGAATGCGCGATGCCGAGCGCGATCTTGCGGCATTCGGCCGCGTCACGGCCACCCTCGACTGCGATCGTGATGAATTTGGTCGCCCCCTCGCCGTCACGGACAATCGCCTGCGCAAGCTCGGTCGCCACTTCGGCGAGCGCACCCCGAAGGGCGCCGGCGCGCGCGTCGTCGTAACGCGTTACCGGCGCCATCGCGGCCTTGCCGGTCGCCACGATCACGAAGCTGTCGTTGGTCGACGTGTCGCCGTCGACCGTCGCGCAATTGAACGACGCGTCGGCAATCTCGCGCGTCAGCGCCTGCAGCAATGACGCGGCAATCGGCGCATCGGTCGCGATAAACGAAAGCATCGTGGCCATGTTGGGGTGGATCATTCCGGCGCCCTTGGCGATACCGGTGACGGTCACCGCAACGCCATCGACCGCCACGCGTCGCGATGCGCCTTTCGGCACCGTGTCGGTCGTCATGATCGACGAGACGGCACGGAACCAATGATCGGATGCAAGCGCCGCCTTCGCCGCCGGCAGCGCCGCGACGATCTTCGCGACGGGCAACGGCTCCATGATGACGCCTGTCGAGAACGGCAGCACCTCGACAGCCTTGCACGCGAGAATCGAAGCGACCGCCTCGCAGGTGGCATTTGCGTCGGCAATGCCGGACTCACCCGTTCCTGCGTTGGCGTTGCCTGCGTTGACGACCAGCGCACGGATGCCGGCGGTGGCACCAGTTGTAAGGCGATGGCGGCACACTGCCACCGGCGCCGCGCTGAAGCGGTTTTGCGTGAATACGCCCGCCGCAATCGTCCCTTCGTCGAACGCGACGAGCAGCAGGTCGTCGCGCTGCCAGTTCTTGATCTTGGCGGCGGCCGTGCCGAGCCGCACGCCTCTGACGGGCAGGAGATCCGCAGGCCTCGGCGGTGTGTAACGAACGGGCATCCGCGCGCTCCCGGTGTTACCTCAATCCGGGCGACGGGCTCGGCGCGTTAGGCGGCGTGGAAGCGACCGCTTCAACGCGGTGGGCCCGTCGCCGAGGACTCGGGCGCATCGCAACGCATTCATGCGAGGCGCCCGTGACAATGTTTGTATTTCTTGCCCGATCCGCATGGGCATGGATCGTTGCGCCCGATCTTCTCGCTGCCGCGAACGAACGGCGCCGCCGGGGGCGCCGCTACTGCCACATCGTCACCAGAACGCGCGGCGCCGAGCGCGTCGTCGTAATCGGCATGCTGGTACCTGACGTTGGTCATCGCAGGCGCTTCCTCGACCGCCTGCACGTCTTCCTGTGTGCGAACCTGCACTGTCAGCACAACCTTCGCCACATCGAGCTTGATCCGGTCGAGCATGTCGGAGAAGAGCTCGAACGATTCGCGCTTGTACTCCTGCTTCGGGTTCTTCTGCGCATACCCGCGCAAATGGATGCCCTGCCGAAGGTGGTCGAGATTGGCCAGGTGGTCGCGCCACTGCGAGTCGAGCGTCTGCAGCATGAGGCTGCGCTCGAACTGGCGCATGAGATCCGCGCCGACAAGCCCTTCCTTGCCCGCATATTGCGCGAGCGCGAGTTCTGTGAGCCGCGCGCGCAGCGTTTCGTCGGTAAGCTCGGGGTCGTCCTTCAGCCACTGGGTCACAGGTGCCTGCATCTGGAATTCCGACGCCATTGACGACTCGAGCCCCGGGATGTCCCACTGCTCCTCGACCGATTCAGGCGCCACGTAACGCCGCAAAGTGTCCTCGACCACGCCGCCAATCATGCCGCGAATCGTGTCGGCAATATCGGAGGACTCGAGGAGCTCGTTACGCTGCTGGTAGATGACGCGGCGCTGATCGTTGGCGACGTCGTCGTATTCGAGAAGCTGCTTCCTGATGTCGAAGTTCCGCGCCTCGACGCGCGTCTGCGCCTTGGCGATCGAGCGGTTGACGATCGGGTGCTCGATCGGCTCGCCTTCCGGCATCTTGAGCTTTTGCATGATGACGCCGAGCCGCTCGCCGCCGAAGATGCGCAGCAGCGGGTCCTCGAGCGACAGGTAGAAGCGGGAGCTCCCCGGGTCGCCCTGGCGGCCGGAGCGGCCGCGCAGCTGGTTGTCGATGCGCCGCGACTCGTGGCGTTCGGTGCCGACGATATGAAGTCCGCCAGCGGCGACGACTGCGTCGTGTCGCACCTGCCACTCCGCCCGCATTTGCGCAATCTGCCTCTCCTTGTCGGAGGCGGGAACCGCCTCCTCGTCGCGCAGTTTCAGAATCGCCGGCTCGAGGCTCCCGCCCAGCACGATGTCGGTGCCGCGGCCGGCCATGTTGGTCGCGATCGTGATTGCCTTCGGCTTTCCGGCTTGGGCAACGATCTCGGCTTCGCGCGCATGCTGCTTCGCGTTCAGGACTTCGTGCGGCAGGCGCTGCTTTTCGAAATGCTTCGACAGGAGTTCCGAGCTCTCGATCGACGTGGTGCCGACCAGCACTGGCTGGGTGCGATCGAAGCAATCCTTGACATCGGAGACGATCGCGTCGACTTTCTCCTGGAACGTGCGGAAGACCTGGTCGTTCTCGTCCTGGCGGATCATCGGCATGTGCGTCGGGATCACCATCGTTTCCAGGTGGTAGATCTGCTGAAACTCGAACGCTTCGGTGTCGGCGGTGCCCGTCATGCCAGCCAATTTGCCGTACATGCGGAAATAGTTCTGGAAGGTGATCGAGGCGAGCGTCTGGTTCTCGCGCTGGATGGGCACGCCTTCCTTCGCCTCGACGGCTTGATGCAATCCCTCGGACCAGCGGCGGCCCGACATCAGGCGGCCGGTGAATTCGTCGACGATGATCACTTCGCCGTTTTGCACGACGTAATGCTGGTCGCGCAGGAAAAGCGCGTGCGCGCGCAGCGCCGCGTAGAGGTGGTGCATCAATGCGATGTTGTGCGCATCGTAGAGGCTGCTGCCTACGGGGAGCAGGCCGGCGGTGGTGAGGATTTCCTCCGCGTGCTCGTGCCCTTCCTCCGATAGCAGCACCTGCCTGCCCTTCTCGTCGACCCAGTAGTCGCCCGGGCCTTTTTCTTCCGCCTGGCGGGTGAGCTTGGGTGCGAGCTCGTTCAGCCTGTAATAGAGGTCGACGTTGTCGTCGGCCTGGCCGGAGATGATGAGCGGTGTGCGCGCTTCGTCGATCAGGATCGAGTCCACCTCGTCGACGATCGCGTAGACGAGTCCGCGCTGCACCCGCTGCGCGGCCTCGTACACCATGTTGTCGCGCAGGTAATCGAAACCGAATTCGTTGTTGGTGCCGTACGTGATGTCGGCAGCGTACGCCACCTGCTTGGCATCGTGATCGAGCTGCGAAAGATTGACGCCGACCGTGAGACCGAGGAAGCGATAGATTCGCCCCATCCAGTCGGCGTCGCGCTGGGCGAGGTAGTCGTTGACCGTGACGATGTGAACACCCTTGCCGGTCAGCGCATTGAGGTACGCCGGAAGTGTGGCGACCAGCGTCTTGCCCTCGCCCGTTCGCATCTCGGCGATCTTGCCGTTGTGGAGCGCGATGCCGCCGACCAGCTGAACATCGAAATGCCGCATCGAAAGCGCGCGCTTGCCGGCCTCGCGAACCACGGCGAACGCCTCAGGCAGGATTGCGTCGAGCTCCTCGCCTTTCGCGACCCGATCCTTGAACTCGGCGGTTTTGGCCCGCAGTGCCTCGTCCGACAGCGCAGACGTCGTCGCATCGAGCGCGTTGATTTGCCGGACTGCCACTGCGTACTGCTTGAGGAGGCGCTCGTTGCGGCTGCCGAAGATGCGGGTGAGGATGTTGGAGATCATGTCGGTTGGACGTGAGACCGCCGGGACAAAAAACAAGGGGTGAGGACCGCCTCACCCCTCATTTCGTCGGCGTCGCAGCCGCGAATTCAGCCAGTGGATTCCAGGAAGCGCGCAGGATTCTGCGGGACGCCGTTCAGCCGGACCTCGAAGTGCAGATGCGGCCCCGTCGAACGCCCGGTCGAACCGACCGATCCCAGTCGCTGGCCGCGCACCACGAGATCGCCTTCGCTCACGGAAATCTGCGAGGCGTGGGCGTACCGGGACAGGAGCCCGTTGCCGTGGTCGATCTCAATGATCTTACCATACTCGGCGTGATACCCTGCGTAGACCACCTTGCCGCTCGCCGCAGCGACGATCGCGGTTCCGACATTGGCGGGGAAATCGATCCCTTCGTGAAAGGACTTGGTTCCCGTAAACGGATCGACCCGATAGCCGAAGTTGGACGAGTACCAGCCATCGACGATCGGCGCCAGCGTCGGCAGAAACTTGCGATTGGCGGAATCCTGGACCAGCAATGCCTCGAGCACGCCGAGCTGGTCGGAGCGCTCGTCGACCTGACGCGCGAGTTTTGCGAGCAGCTCCGCAAACTCAATGACGGTGAAATTGCGCGATGGGATCGAGGATTCCGCTCCGCCGCGCGGCGGCACCTTGCCCAATTGCAGCGACTGCAGTTCCTGAGGTTTGAGCCCGGCGATCTTTGCGAGTCGTTCGCCGAGTCCGTCGAGCCGCATCATCTGCGCCTGCAGATCGCCGAGGCGCAGCGCCATCGCGTTGAGGTGTCCCTGCACGATCTCCTGCGACTTCTGCGCTTCTTCGCGTTGATCGGCGAGCACGATCGCCTGCAGCCAAGGGTGTTGCGTGGCCGCCGCGTAGCGCAACGTGACGAAGTTGAAGATCAGCGTGAAGCCAATGAACAACACGAGCAGCGCGAAACCACCGGCAATCCCGTGGCGCCAGCTAAGCGTCAACGTTCGGGCGCGCGCCGTAGCGCTCGACACAAGAATGATGTTCAATTGGGCATCTCCTTATTCCTGTCGCCCGCGCGCCCTGGCGCGACCGACGGTCAACATCGCCACCGACCATGGCGCGATCGCCGCAATCCTTGCAGCACATTCTTGCCACCGACCAGGTGCTAGCCGCTTGGGACGCGCGGCGACGCCGCGAAGCCATGCTGACGGCCATCGTTCGCCGCCACCTGCCGCGCCCGCTCGCCGAACGCATTCGCGTCGCGGAAGAACGCGGGACCGAATTGAACCTGATTGCCGACGCCGGTGCGATCGCCGCCGTTGTCCGGCAGCGCGCCCCCGACCTTATCGCGGAGTTGCATCGCGAAGGGTGCGAATTTACTTCAATCCGGGTGCGCGTGCAAGTTGCAAGTCCAGTACGAGAATCTAAAAAGCCCGTGCAAAAACAACTCGATAGACGCGTTCTTCGTCCTTTGGCGACCCTGGCGCAGCAATTGCCGGCGGGCCCGCTCAAGGTGGCGCTGATCCGATTTCTCCGCCGCGCCGGATAACCTACGCCGCATTGCGGCATCGGAGGCTACAGCGATGGCCCGACGATGCGCTCGAAGGCGAAGAACAGGAACACGATCACGCCGAGAATGATCGTGAAACGAATCACGAGGCCGATGAACTTGAGATACTTTCGGTCGCGCGAGAAGAGATACAGCAGAGCCGACGCGCCGATGGCCGCGAGCGCCAGGTACAGCAGCAGCCGGACGAGAAACAAGGACGCAGCGACGCGCGCGCTTCAGGCAGGCGACAGCTGCCAGCCCTGAAATGCGGTGGGAACGTCGTTCTCGGCCTTGAACGTCGTGAGCTCGAATGCGTCGGGGCGGTCGAGCAGCGTCCGCGCAAGCACATTGTTGAGCGCATGCCCCGATTTGAACGCGGTGTACTGTCCGATCAGCGGGTGCCCGAGCAAGTAGAGATCGCCAATCGCGTCCAATACCTTGTGCTTGACGAACTCGTTGTCGTAGCGAAGACCTTCGGCGTTCAGCACGCTGAAATCGTCCAGCACGATCGCATTCTGCAGGCTGCCACCGAGGCCGAGTCCGGCCGCACGCATCGCCTCGACATCGTGCATGAAGCCGAACGTCCGCGCGCGCGCGACTTCCTTGACATAGGAATGCTCGGCGAAATCGATGACGACCTGCCTGTTTTCCGAGCCGAACATCGGATGCGGAAAGTCGATCGTGAAGTCGAGCTTGAAACCGTGGAACGGATCGAAGCGCGCCCATTTGTCGCCGTCGCGCACCTCGACCGAATCGACCACGCGCAGATATTTCTTGGCGACGTTCTGCTCGACGATCCCTGCCGACTGCAACAGGAACACGAACGGACTCGCGCTGCCGTCCATGATCGGAATCTCCGGACCGGCGACGTCGATGTGCACGTTGTCGATGCCGAGACCCGCCAGCGCCGACAGCACGTGCTCGACCGTCGAAATCGATGCGCCGTCCTGCCGCAACGTCGAGGATAGCCGGGTATCGCCGACATGGCGCGCGTTGGCGGGGATGGAAACCACCGCCGGCAGGTCGACGCGATGAAACACGATGCCGGCGTCGGGCAGCGCCGGCCGCAGCACGAGATCGACGCGCGCACCGGTGTGCAGGCCGACCCCTGTCGTCTTGATCGTCGTCTTGAGAGTTCGTTGCTTGAGCATGGGAATCAGCCTGACCAAATCGCGCGCCGGGTCAAGGGCTTAGCGTTGAATTGTAGCATAAGAATGGCTCCGGTGGTCGTCAGTCCGCCTGCTTCCGCAGGAACGCGGGGATCTCGGCCGCATCGAACGCCGGCGCGGCGCCTGCCGACGGCGTCCGCCCGCGGCGCACGACCGCGGGCTGGTCGAGGTCATCGTAGTTGACCGACCCCGACGCGACGCCCACGTTGTCCGTCCCGGTCCGCTGCACAACCTGCACCTGCTCGACCAGTGTCATGTTCGGCGTGCGCTGTTGTTGCTTCGCCGTTGCGGGCCCGAGTCCGGTCGCAACCATCGTCACCCGCAGGTGCTCGTCCATCGAATCGTCGATCACCGTACCGACGATCACGAGCGCGTCTTCCGCCATGAACTCGCGGATCGTGCTCATCACCTCGTGGTACTCCTTCATCTTGAGGCCCGCCGAGGCGGTCACGTTGACGAGAACGCCACGTGCGCCCTGCAGGTTGACGTCCTCGAGCAGCGGGCTCTTCACCGCGGCCTCCGCCGCGAGGCGAGCGCGGTCCACGCCGTTGGCCGATGCAGATCCCATCATCGCCATCCCGACCTCGCCCATCACCGTGCGCACGTCGGCAAAATCGACGTTGACGAGACCTGCGTTGTTGATGACCTCGGCGATGCCGGACACGGCGCCGTGCAGCACGTCGTTGGCCGACGCGTACGCATCGAGCACCGACACATCCTCCCCCAGCACCTGCATCAGCTTGTCGTTGGGAATGATGATCAGCGAGTCGACCTTCTTCTTGAGCTCCTCGATGCCCGCATCCGCGACCTTCTTGCGCTTGCCTTCGAAGTCGAACGGACGCGTGACGACGGCAACGGTCAGGATGTCCATGCTTTTCGCGATATCCGCGATGACCGGCGCCGCGCCAGTGCCCGTGCCCCCGCCCATGCCGGCGGTGATGAACAGCATGTCGGCACCGTCGATCAATTCGGCGATGCGGTCGCGGTCCTCGACCGCGGCATCGCGGCCGATCTCCGGTCGCGCTCCCGCGCCGAGCCCGCGCGTCAGGTTGCTGCCGAGTTGCAATTGAATCGGCGCCGTCGAGCGCTTCAATGCCTGCGCGTCGGTGTTGGCGCTGATGAACTCGACGCCGACGAGACCTTTGCTGATCATGTGCTCGACCGCGTTGCCGCCGCAACCGCCGACGCCGATGACCTTGATGATGGCTCCCTCTTGGGGGGACTGATCGATGATTTCGAACATGGTGTGCTCCTTTCCTGTCAGTGATGCGATTGCAGTGTTGAAGTCGCCTTCGTTTCGGTTGTTGACTGTTGTTCCCTGAATATTCGAATCAGAAATTCGCCTTGAACCATTGCTTCATCCGTTCTGCGGCGCCGGAGATCCCGGTCGTCCGGGCGCGCGATTCGCGCGCCTGCAGGTATTGGTCTCGTCCTTCGAGCAGGAGCCCGACCGCGGTCGCATAGCGCGGGCTGCGCACCACATCGGCAAGTCCGCCCACGTAGGCCGGTACGCCGATGCGCACCGGGAGATGGAAGACTTCCTCGCCGAGCTCGGTCATTCCGGTCAACAGCGCCGTGCCTCCGGTCAGCACGATCCCGGATGACAGGAGCTCCTCGAAACCGGATCGGCGCAATTCCGCCTGCACGAGCGTGTAAAGCTCTTCGATCCGCGGTTCGATCACCTCGGCCAGCGTCTGCCGCGACAACTTGCGCGGCGCGCGCTCGCCGACGCCGGGCACCTCGATGATGTCCTTCGGGTCCGCGAGCTGCCGCAACGCGCAGCCATGGCGCAGCTTCAGCTCCTCCGCTTCCTTGGTCGGCGTGCGCAGCGTCATCGCGATGTCGTTGGTAACCTGGTCGCCGGCAATCGGGATCACCGCCGTGTGACGGATCGCGCCGTTCGCGAACACCGCGATGTCGGTCGTGCCGCCGCCGATATCCATCAGGCAAACGCCCAATTCCTTCTCGTCGTCGTTCAGCACCGCGATCGACGACGCCAGCGGCTGCAGGATCACGTCCTTGACCTCGAGCCCGCAGCGGCGCACGCACTTGACGATGTTCTCGACCGCCGACACGGCGCCGGTCACGATGTGCACCTTGACCTCGAGGCGCACACCGCTCATGCCGAGCGGCTCGCGCACGTCCTCCTGTCCGTCGATGATGAATTCCTGGGGCAGGATGTGCAGGATCTGCTGGTCGTTGGGAATCGCGATCGCCTTCGCCGTCTCGACGACGCGGTCGATGTCCGCCTGCGTTACTTCCTTTTCCTTGATGGCAACCATGCCGCTCGAGTTGAGACTGCGAATGTGGCTTCCCGCGACCCCGGTGTAGACCTCGGTGATCCGGCAGTCCGCCATCAGCTCCGCTTCTTCGAGCACGCGCTGGATCGACGCCATCGTCGCTTCGATGTTGACGACCACACCTCGCCGTAACCCGCGGGAGGGCTGGGTGCCGAGCCCGATGATGTTGAGCGTGCCCTCAGGCGTCACCTCGGCCACGATCGCGACGACCTTCGACGTGCCGATGTCGAGTCCAACGATCAGGTTCTTTGCTTCCTTCACCATCGGCCCACCATCCCCTCGATTTTTCCGTCGTTGCGCATCAGGCGGCCCCTGCTTTCTTCGCGGGTCGCTCGCGGAACCCGGGTACACGCGCGGCGAAGCCGTTGCGATAGCGAAGATCGACCCGGTCGACGCGGGTGCCTGCACGCGCAAGCGTCGCGATCGTTCGGCCGTAGACCGCCACGAAACGCGCGAGTCGCTCGCCCGGCTCCTCCCGGCCGAGTTCGATGTCGAGCGGACCGAAGGGACCGATCACGCGCAGGCGCCAGCCGCCGCGCGGGGACACCTTGATCTCGTGGACGGCGAGCGATAGCGAGTCAAGCTCCATCGACCACTCGCGATAGCGCGCCGTCACTTCGGCAACGCGAGCGTCAGCACCCTGGAACTGCGGCAGGTCGCCCTCGAAATCGGCGGTGAAGATTTCGCCGTTCGCGTTGACGAGTGCGTCGTCGTTCCAGCGAGCGAGCGGCTCATGCTCTTCGATCGTGACCTCGAGCCGTTGCGGCCACTGGCGGCGAAGCGACGCACGGCGCACCCAAGGCACTTGCGCCAGCGCGGCGCGCGCCCGGTCGAGATTCAGCGTAAAGAACGTTCCCGCGATCTCGTCGCGAATCACCGCTTCGAGGTGTGCAGCGCTCGCCCGCGCCGGCGGCGTCATCACGACGACTTCGCGAAACGCGAATGCGGGCTGGCGGAAGAGCCACGCGAGTGCGCCCACGACCAGCGCGCCAACGGCTACGAACGCGAGGCTGGCGGCGATGGCGTTCAGCTGTTTCGGGTCATCCCACATGTGCACTCCGCAGGATCGCCACACAAAGTTCGGGGAACGAAATGCCCGCCTGCTTCGCCGCCATCGGCACCAGCGAGTGTCCGGTCATGCCCGGTGATGTGTTCACTTCGAGGAACGAATACGAGCCGTCGGCGCGCAGGATCAAGTCGAGGCGTCCCCATCCCGTGCAGCCGACGACATCGAATGCGGCGACCGACGCGGCCTGGATCTCGCGCTCGACCGCATCCGGCAGTCCGCACGGGCAGAAGTACTTCGTTTCGTCCGAAAAATACTTGGCGTGGTAGTCGTAGTTGCCCTGCGGTGCTTCGATTCTGATCAGCGGCAGCGCGCGCCCCGCAAGAATCCCGACCGTCAATTCGATCCCCGCCACGAACTCCTCGACGAGGACGAGATCGTCGTGCTTCGCCGCCTCGCCATAGGCAAGCGCAAGCTCGCCGTGATCGACGGTGCCGACCTTGGTGATGCCGATCGTCGAACCTTCGCGCGCCGGCTTGACGATCAGCGGAAGTCCGAGCTCGGCCACAACGCGCATCCAGTCAGTGGCTGCCGTGACCACTTGATAACGCGGCGTCGGGATGCCGGTCGCCTGCCAGACGAGCTTGGTCCGCCACTTGTCCATTGCCAGCGCGGACGCCATCACGCCGCTGCCGGTATAGGGAATCTTCAGTGTCTCGAGCGCACCCTGCACGGTGCCGTCTTCGCCAAAACGTCCATGCAACGCAATGAACACGCGGTCGAATCGCTCGCGCTTCAGCGTCCACACGTCCTGTACTGCCGGGTCGAACGCGTGCGCATCCACACCCTTCTCGATCAGCGCCTTCAGCACGGCATTGCCGGATAGGAACGATATCTCCCGCTCGGCGCTCGGCCCGCCCATTAACACCGCGACTTTGCCGAATTCGCTCATGGGTGTGCCCCCACGCTTGCGGCCTCATTGGCCAATGCGGCCGCTGCGCTGCCCCCGAGGGGGAGTATTTCGCGCCTTGGGGCGGCCCGGCGGCGCTCATCGCAATACCTCGCCGATGATGCGCACTTCGGGCACGAGGTCGATTCCGGTCCTTGCGCGCACCGATTCGCGTACGTGCGCAATGATTCTCTCGATGTCGGCGGCCTTCGCTGCACCGCGCGGATTGACGATGAAGTTGGCGTGCTTTTCCGACACCTCCGCACCGCCGATTGTGAAACCCTTGAGCCCGCAGCTCTCGATCAACCGCGCCGCGTGGTCTCCTTCCGGATTGCGAAAAACGCTTCCCGCGTTCGGCAGGCTGAGCGGCTGCGTCGCGATGCGCCGCGCGAGCAACGTCTTGATGTGCGCGCGCGCCGCCGTGACGTCCCCGGGCGGAAACGTGAACCAGGCCGCGGTGAATATGCCGTCGGCGGCGCTCCCATCGGCGCGCCGTACCGTTCGATAAGCGATTGCGTAGTCGGCAGGCGTGCGCACTTCGAAGCGGCCATCGCGGCCGAGCACTTCGACACGAACGACGTTGCGCCACGTTTCGCCGCCGTAGCAGCCGGCGTTCATCGCCAGCGCTCCGCCGATGGTGCCTGGAATGCCGGCCAGGAACTCCGCGCCTGCGCACGCGTGCAATGCCGCGAAGCGCGCGACTTTAGGACAGGCGACGGCAGCTTCCGCATAAATGAGGCCGTCTGCCACCGCGAGCGCGGCGCCCGGGTCATGCATGATGACGACGGTGCCGCGCACGCCGCCATCGCGAACGAGCATGTTGCTGCCAAGCCCAAGCACGGTGACCGGCTCGTCCGGCGGCAGCTGGCGGAGGAAAGCGGCGAGATCGTCGCGATCCGCAGGCACGTACAGCTGATCCGCGGCACCGCCGCATCGCCACGTCGTATAGCGCGCAAGCGGCGCTCCACGCGCGAGCGTGCCGCGGAGCGAAGCGAACTGGCGCGGCTCGTTCATCATCATGCGGCCGCCAACAGAGCGGGCACCTGCCCGATGGAACCCGCGCCCATCGTCACGACGACATCGCCGTCGCGCGCGACGGCGCGAATTGCCGCCGCCACGTCAGCAATCGTCTCGACGAACACCGGCTCGACCTTGCCGGCAACACGCACCGCCCGCACGAGTGCGCGCCCGTCTGCCGCAACGATCGGCGACTCACCCGCGGGGTACACCTCGACCAGCACGAGTACGTCGACCGTCGACAGCACTTTCACGAAGTCCTCGAAGAGATCCCGCGTGCGCGTGTAGCGATGCGGCTGGAAGGCAAGCACGAGCCGCCGGCCGGGGAAGCTACCGCGCGTCGCTTCGATCGTCGCTGCCATCTCGACCGGATGGTGACCGTAGTCGTCGATCAGTGTGAACACGCCATCGTCCAGGCGGACGTCGCCGTAACGCTGAAAGCGGCGGCCCACGCCACGGAAATCCGCGAGCGCTTTCGCGATTGCCGCGTCCGGGACGCCGACTTCGCGTCCGATGGCGATGGCGGCGAGCGCGTTGCGCACGTTGTGCACGCCAGGGATATTGAGCTCGACCGCGAGATTCGGCGTCCGCGAGGCGCGCGCGACGAAACGCATCCGGCCGGCGACATTCGCGACATCGGTGGCGCGAAGCTCGGCGTCTTGCGCGAGCCCGTACGTTACCTTCGGCTTGGCGATTTCCGGCGCGATCTCGCGCACGTTGGCATCGTCCTGGCACAGCACGACGACACCGTAGAACGGCAATCGCATCGCGAAATCGATGAATGCGCGCTTCAACCGGCTGAAATCGTGACCGTACGTCTCCATATGGTCGGCGTCGATGTTGGTGATCACAGCCAGCGCCGGCGAGAGATAGAGAAACGACGCATCGGACTCATCAGCCTCCGCGACCAGAAAATCGCCTTTGCCTAGGCGCGCATTGGCATCGGCGGACAAGAGCCGGCCGCCGATCACGAACGTCGGATCGAGGTCGCCTTCGGCCAGTACCGACGCGATGAGGCTCGTCGTCGTCGTCTTGCCATGCGTGCCGGCGACCGCGATCCCGGTTTTGAGCCGCATCAGCTCGGCCAGCATCAGCGCACGCGGCACGATCGGCACTCCGCGCTTGCGCGCTGCGGCGATCTCGGGATTGCCGGGGGCAACCGCAGTCGATACGACCACGGCGTCGGCGCCTTCGACGTGTGCGGCATCATGGCCGATCGCGATTCGCACGCCATGACTCGCGAGCCGACGCGTGACTGCGCTCGCGACAAGATCGGAGCCGGAGACCTGATAGCCCTGTGTCGCGAGCACCTCGGCGATGCCGCTCATCCCGGCGCCGCCGATGCCGACGAAATGGATGCGCTTCACTTTGTGCTTCATCGCGCGGGTGCCCCCAGTGCGATGCATGCGTCCGCGACACGCGCGGCGGCGTCGGGACGCGCGACCTTTTTTGCTGCCAGCGCCATCGCGAGCAACGAGTCGCGGGTAAACGATTGAATGCGCTCCGCCAGCAATTCCGGCGTGAGGTTCGACTGTGCAATCTTCACGGCCGCGCCGGCGTCCACCAGGAATTGCGCATTGGCGCTCTGCTCGTCGGCAATAGCGCCAGGCAGCGGAACGACGATCGCTCCGACACCGATCGCGGCGAGTTCGGCGACGGTCGTCGCGCCGCCGCGGCAGATCACGAGGTCCGCAGTCGCGTAACGCGCGGCGATATCGTCGATAAACGCGACGCATTCCGCGTCGACGCCGGCGTCACGATAGGCGGCGCGCACGGTATCGCGATGCTGTTCGCCCGCCTGGTGAACGACATGCGGCCGCGAAGCCGGGGGTAGCAGCGCGAGCGCCTTCGGCACGCGATCGTTGAGTCCGGCGGCGCCCAGGCTGCCGCCGACGACGAGCAGTGACAACGGACCGGTGCGTCCGGCGAACCGGACATCCGGCGCCGGTACACTTCCGAACGAGTCGCGCACGGGATTGCCGACCCATTCGACTTTGCGCGCATGGTGTCCGCCGAATGCGCGTGGGAATCCGGTCAGGATGCGGTCGGCGCCATATGCGAGCACGCGATTGGCGAGTCCGGCAACCGCATTTTGTTCATGCAGCACCAGCGGCTTCGCGGCGGCAACACCCATCAGCGCGCCCGGAAACGACGCGAATCCGCCAAAACCGAGCACGACGTCCGGAGCGCGGCGACGGATGATCCCGCGGCTTTGCCAGCATGCACCTGCAAGCGCGAAAGGGCCCAGCACGAATTGGCGCGGCCCTTTGCCGCGCACGCCGCCGAACGACACGCCTTCGAACGCGACGCCGTGTTGCGGCACGAGCTTCGCCTCCATTCCTTCGCGCGTGCCGAGCCAGAACACGCGCCATCCCCGCGCATCGAGGTTCGCTGCTACCGCGAGCCCGGGGAAAATGTGGCCGCCCGTGCCGCCGGTCGTGATCATCACGGTGCCCGTCATGGCCGCGGCGCTCATACCGCGAATCCTCTGAGCAACCTGCGGTTCTCATAATCGACGCGCAAGAGGATCGCCACCGCGACGCAGTTGGCGACGATGCCCGAGCCGCCGAACGAGAGCAGCGGCAGCGTGAGCCCTTTCGTTGGCAGCACGCCCATGTTGACGCCGATGTTGATGATCGCCTGCACGCCGATCCAGATACCGATGCCCTGCGCTGTCAACACGGCGAACGGGCGCTCAAGACGCGCCGATTGACGGCTGATCGCGTACGCGCGGTACAGCAACCAGACGAAGAGTCCCAGAATCGCCGCAACACCGGCGAAGCCGAGCTCCTCGGCTATCACGGCGAGCAGGAAGTCGGTATGCGCCTCGGGCAGATACAGGAGCTTCTCGACGCTCGATCCCAGTCCGACGCCGAACCATTCGCCGCGGCCGAAAGCAATCAGCGAATGCGAAAGCTGGTAGCCCTTGCCGTAAGGATCCGACCACGGGTCCAGAAATGCGGCAAGGCGTTGCAAGCGGTAAGGGGCGGCAACGAGGATCGCAGCAAGCCCCATCGGCAGGAGCAAGACCAGCCCGAGGAAGAGGCGCCAGTCGAGACCCCCGAGGAAGAGAATGCCGAACGCGATCGCGACGATGACGACGAACGCACCGAAATCGGGTTCCAGCAAAAGCAGCGCCGCGGTCGCGACCATCACCGCGAACAACGGCAGAAAGCCGCGGATCAGCGTCTGCTTCAATGGTTGTTGCGCATGCAGAAACGCTGCCTTGCGCACCGCATAACTCGCGGCGTAGAGCACGACGGCAAGTTTCATCAACTCGGACGGCTGCAGATTGACGATGCCGAGCGACAGCCAGCGGCGGCTGCCGTTGACCGAACGGCCGATACCTGGGACGAGCACCAGCGCGAGTAGCAACGCGGCGCACACGAACACCCACGGCGCAAGCTGCTGCCACGCCTTCATCGGAATCTGGAACGCAACGAAGGCGGCGGCGAGTCCGGTTGCGACGAAGACCCCGTGCCGCAACAAGAAGTACCAGGCGCGAAATCCCGTGTACGACGACGCCTCGGCCATCGCGATCGACGCCGAGTAGACCATCACCAGCCCGGCGGCGAGGAGAAGGAGCGATACCCACGCGAGTGACACGTCGTAGGCGAGCATCGTCCGCGGGTTGCGCGGCAGCGCACCCAGGATCGCCACGACCCTTGGACCGCCCCACGGCCGCAGCACCGCCGTCGATGTGATCGCCTTACGCATGCGCGCGCTCCGCCGTATGCGAATGGACGAGGGTCGCGAAGCGCTGTCCGCGTTCGACGTAGTTGGCGAATTGGTCGAGGCTTGCGCACGCAGGTGACAGCAGCACTGCATCGCCCGGCAGCGCGATCGCAACGGCACGCGCGACTGCCGCGTCCAGCGTTGCGCAGGTTTCCACAGCGGCGCGCGATCCCTCCAATGCACGCGCGAGCAGCGGCGCGTCGCGGCCGATGAGCAGTACCGCGCGGCAGCGCGCGTCGACGGCGCCGCGCAACGCCGCAAAATCCTGGCCCTTGCCGTCGCCGCCCGCGATCAGCACGACTGTGCGGTCGATCCCCTCCAGTGCCGCCTTAGTCGCGGCGATCGTCGTGCCTTTGGAATCGTCGACGTATGTGACGCCGCGCGCGTCGGCGATCCGCTGCATCCGGTGCGGCAGCCCTTCGAAGCGGGCGAGCGCGCTCGTCACCGAACGGTCGATCTTCGCCACCGCGGACACGAGCGCCAATGCGGCGAGCGCGTTTTGCGCGTTGTGACGGCCAACGAGATGCAAGTCCGCGACCGGCATCAGCAACGCTCCGCCACGCGCAAGCCAGGCACCACCTGAATCACCACCGCGATCGACGATGCCCCACGCCTCTTCGGACTCCGGAACGCCTGCACCGAACGTCTGAACGAGGCGCCCGGCAAGCCGCATCGCGAGCGAACGCGGATCGTCGCGGTTCAGCACCTGCATGCCACCGCACGCAAAAATTTGCGCTTTCGCCGCCGCGTAGGCGTCGATGCCGGCGTAGCGGTCGAGATGATTCTCCGTGACGTTGAGCACGGTGGCAGCGACCGGCGCGAGCGAAGACGTCGTCTCCAGCTGGAAGCTCGACAGCTCGAGCACAAAGACATCGGGCCATTTGCCGTTTGCGGGAATCGCATCGAGCACCGCTTCGCCGATGTTGCCCGCGACCTCGGTCGCGAGTCCTGCCGCGCTCGCGAGCGATCCCGTCAGCGCGGTCACGGTCGTCTTGCCGTTCGATCCGGTGACAGCCAACACTTTCTGTCCGGCTGGAAGTGCGCGTGCGAAAAGCTCGATGTCGCCGACGAGCTCGACGCCGCGTGCCACTGCTGCGGCCACGGGTTCCTGTTCCTTAGCAATCCCGGGGCTTATCGCGATCAGATCGGCGCCGGCGAGCGTCTCCGCCGTGATCGGGCCGGTGGTCAGCCTGACATCGGGACATGCGATCTTCAAGCGATCCGCGAATGGCGGCGCGGGACGGGTATCGGCCACGCGCACCAAAGCGCCGCGCGCCGCGAGATGACGCGCGAGCGAGAACCCCGTCAGTCCGAGGCCCAGTACGATAACGTTGCGTCCGGCGTATTCCATCAGCGCAGTTTCAGCGAGGAAAGCCCGAACAGCACGAGCAGCATCGTGATGATCCAGGGCGAGGTAACGAACTGATTTTGGCTCCGGCCGCTCGCGCGGCACGCTCGCTTACCTTCGCTTCGCTCAGGTTAGCCTTCACCGAAATCAAGTCGTGGTCCGGTAGCTTCATGTCACCTTAGTTTCAGACTCGAAAGCCCGAATAACCCAGCAGCATCGTGATAATCCAAAACCGAACAACGACCTGATTTTCCTTCCACCCTTTCAACTCGTAGTGGTGATGGATCGGCGCCATCCGGAACACGCGGCGACCGGTGAGCTTGAATGACGCCACCTGGATCATCACTGACAACGTCTCGACGACGAATACGCCGCCCATGATGAATAGGACGATCTCCTGGCGGACGATCACGGCGATCGTGCCGAGCGCAGCGCCGAGCGACAGCGCGCCCACATCGCCCATGAACACCTCGGCGGGGTACGCGTTGAACCAGAGGAAGCCGAGTCCAGCGCCCGCCATCGCGCCGCAGATCACCGCAAGTTCGCCAGCGCCCGGGATCAGCGGAAACTGCAGGTAGCGCGCGAAGATTGCATTGCCGCTGACGTAGGCGAAGATTCCGAGCGCAGCGCCGATCATCACCGTCGGCATGATCGCGAGGCCATCGAGCCCATCGGTCAGATTCACGGCGTTGCTGGTGCCGACGATGACGAAATACGTCAACGCGATAAAGCCCCAGATGCCGAGCGGATACGAGATTGTTTTGAAGAACGGCACGATGAGATCGGTCTTCGGTGACAGGTTGACGTTGAAGCCGCTGCCGATCCACGCATAGAAGAGCTTTTGCAGCTGAACGTTGTCCGGCGCCGACACGGAGAATGCGAGGTAGACCGCGGCGATCAATCCAATCGCGGATTGCCAGGCGATCTTCTGGCGGGCGGAAAGACCGCGCGGATTGCGATGGACGACCTTGCGCCAGTCGTCGATCCAGCCGATGGTGCCGAATCCGACCATGACGAGGAGCACCACCCACACGAAGCGGTTGGTGAGATCGCCCCAAAGAAGCGTGGTCACGGCGATCGACACGAGAATCAGCGCGCCACCCATCGTCGGGGTTCCGGCCTTGGTGAGATGCGTCTGCGGACCGTCGTTTCGCACCGCCTGACCGATCTTCATCCGCGAGAGCCATGTGATCATCCGCGGCCCGACGATGAACGAGATGAAGAGCGCCGTCATGCACGACAGCACTGCGCGCAACGTGAGGTAGCTGAAGACATTGAACGCGCGGATGTCCTTGGCGAGGAGGTCGGCGAGCCACAGGAGCATCAGTACGCTCCTTGCGCGCCGTCCGACGGGCCGCCCCGAGGACGGCGGCCCGCTTGGGGGGAGGCATGCGAAGCATGCTCCGGGGGGGTCTCGGCGCCCGTGAGTGCTGCAACCACGCGCTCCATCTGCATGAAGCGCGAGCCCTTGACGAGCACCGTCACATCCGACCCGGCTGACGCGACGACGTGCCGGGCGAGCGCATCGACGGTCGCGAAATGTTCGGCCCCTGCACCGAACGCGGCGCTCGCCTCCACAGCCAGTGTACCGGTCGTCAGCAACCGATCGATTCCCTTCTCGCGCGCAAGGGCACCGACCTCGCGATGAAACGCCGGGCCTTCCGCGCCGAGCTCGCCCATGTCGCCCAGCACCAGCCATTTCGGCGATGGCGCTGCGCCGAGCACGGCGACAGCGGCGCGTACGGAGTCCGGGTTCGCGTTGTACGTGTCGTCGATGACCGCAGCGCCGCTTTCCGCGCGCATCGCCGCGAGGCGGCCTGGCACTGCACGAAACGCAGCGAGCCCGCGCACGACCGCTTCGAGCGAGACACCGATCGTAAGGGCAGCCGTTGTCGCGGCGAGCGCGTTCGCCGCCGTGTGTCGTCCGGGAACCGCAAGCTCGACCGTCGCATCGCCCGCGGGGGTCGACAGCATCAACGTCGAGCCTTCCCTGCTCGGCGTGAACCGGGCACGCACCGCGGCGGGATGATCGAGACCGAATTCGACCCCTCCCACACCGGGCTGTTGCCGCACGGCTTCGCGCCAGACATCGACGAACGCGTCGTCGGCGTTCATGACCGCGATGCCTCCCGGCGGCAGTGCAAGGATCAGGTCGGCGTGCTCCGCCGCGACCTCGCCGACCGTGTGCATGAATTCCTGATGCTCGCGCTGCGCATTGTTGACGAGCGCCACCGTGGGTCGTGCGACCGCCGCAAGTTCGGCGGTCTCGCCCCGATGATTCATGCCAAGCTCGATCACCGCGACGCGATGCACGCTTCGCAAACGGAGCAGTGTCAGCGGCAACCCGATCGCGTTGTTGAGATTGCCTTCGGTGGCGAGGACGTGCGAGGCGCCGAAATGCTCGCGCAGGATCGCCGCCAACATCTCCTTGACCGTCGTCTTGCCGTTGCTGCCGACGACGACGACGACCGGAATGCCGAATTGGGCGCGCCAGTGCGCCGCAAGCGCCAGGAGCGCGCGCTGTGAATCCGGCGCTGCGATGAGGTTGCCGGAAATCGCCGCCGCACGATGCTCGGTCACCAACGCCGCCACCGCTCCCTGCTCGAATGCCACCGGCACGAAGTCATGGCCGTCGAAACGCTCGCCTGGAAGCGCCACGAAGAGGTCGCCGGGCGCCACCTTGCGCGTGTCCGTGACGACGCGCGTGAACTGCACGTTTGCTCCGACGACGTGCCCCGCGACGGCGCGGGCTGCGGTTGCCGTATCCATCATCCTGCGCTCCTGCCGGCAAGCGCCGCGGCAGCGACTTCGATGTCGGAGAAATGCGTCCTGATGCCGTTCGCGTCCTGGTAGTCTTCGTGGCCCTTGCCCGCGATCAGCACGACGTCGCCGGCGTTGGCGCCGGCGATTCCCGCGTTAATCGCCGTTCCGCGGTCGAGGTCGACAACCCAGCGCCGGTTGCCGGTGTCGCGAATTCCATGGACGATCGCGCTCGCGATCGCCGCCGGATCCTCGCTGCGCGGGTTGTCGCTGGTGACGATCAAGCGATCGGCGAGCGTCGATGCGACGCGCCCCATCTCCGGACGCTTGCCGGCGTCGCGGTCGCCGCCGCACCCAAAGACGCAGATGAGCTCGCCGCCTTCCATGACTGCAGGTTTCAACGCGGTCAGCACCTTTTCGAGTGCGTCCGGCGAATGCGCATAATCGACGACGACGAGCGGCTCGTTTCCGCCACCCAGCCTCTGCATCCGCCCTGGCGGCGGCTCCATGGTCGCGAGCGCTGCGAGAGCATCGGCAAGCGTCACGTCGCTCGCCAGCAGCACCGCGAGACAACCCAGCAGATTGGACGCGTTGAACGCGCCGACGAGGCCGGTCGCAAGATCGCCACGCCCCCAAGGTGTTGCCACCGACAATGTGATTCCACGACTTACGCTGGCGATTCCCGTGGCCGCAACATCGGCGTTCGCGAGGCCGTAGGTCAGCACCTTCTGGCCACGTGCGCGCGCCGCGTCCGCGAGGCTCTGCCCGAACGCATCGTCGGCGTTGATGACCTGGGCGTGCAGCCCGGACCAGCTGAAAAGCTTCGCTTTCGCCGCGCCGTAGGCCGCCATCGTGCCGTGGTAGTCGAGATGATCGCGTGACAAATTCGTGAAGAGAGCGACGTCGAACGCCACCCCATTGACGCGTCCCTGGTCGAGCCCGTGCGACGACACTTCGATCGCGACCGATCGCGCGCCCGCGGATTTGTACTGCGCGAGCATCTCGTGCAGCTTTGCTGCATCCGGCGTGGTCTGTGTTGCGGGCTCGAGCGCGCCGAGAAGACCGTCGCCGAGAGTGCCCACAATCGCCGCACGACGGCCGCAGCGATCGAGGCATTGCGCGATCCAATGCGTGCACGAGGTCTTGCCGTTGGTACCTGTGACGCCGACGACCCAAAGCGCCTGCGACGGACTGCCGAAAATGAAATCGGCTATGACGCCGAGCTTTGCGCGCAAGTCCTCGACCGGAAGATGCGGCGCGTTCCATTCGCGATGCCATGAAAAGCCCTGCGGTTCCCACAGCACCGCGCCGGCGCCGCGGGCGAGCGCATCGGCGATGAAGTCGCGGCCGTCGACGCTGATGCCGGGAAGTCCCGCGAACGCATCGCCCTGCCGCACCTGCCTGCTGTCCGCAGTGATGCGCTTTGGCTTGGCGCCGAGCCGTGTCAGCAGCGCGGGCACGTCGAGATCGGAAATGGGCAGCGATGCCATCACGTGTCCTCGTCGACCGCGGTACCTGGCGGCGGCAGGATCACGTTGTCGACCGGCGCGTCATTCGGCACGGCGAGCATGCGCAAGGCGGCGCCGGTCACCGCGGCGAACACAGGCGCCGCCACGTCACCGCCGTAATGCGCACCGGCGCCTGGCTCGTCGATCATCACCGCGACGACGAGCCGCGGCGCGGAAGCAGGGGCAAGGCCGACGAACGACGACACGAACTTCGCGGTGTAGACATGTCCTTCCAGCTTGTGCGCGGTCCCGGTCTTGCCGGCGACCCGATAGCCCGGCACCTGGGCTTTCGGCGCCGTCCCAGCGGGGAGCACGGCCATTTCGAGCATCCGCCGCACGGCGATGGCGGTTTCGGGTTTCATCACCGGGCGTCCCGCGACGGGCCCGCTCGTTTTGAACAGCGTCACCGGCTTCAGTTCGCCGTCGCTCGCAAACACCGTGTACGCACGGGCAAGCTGGACCAGGTTCACCGAGATCCCGTGGCCGTACGCCATCGTCGCCTGCTCGATGGGGCGCCACGTCTTCGCGGGACGCAGCCGGCCCGAGACCTCGCCGGGAAATCCGGTCTTCGGCGGCGTTCCGAAGCCGGATTCGGACAGCGTGTGCCACATCGTCTCCGGCGGCAGCGACAGCGCGATCTTCGCGGCTCCGACGTTCGACGATTTTTGAATGACCTGCTCGACGGTGAGCGCGCCATGGACATGCGCATCGTGGACGGTCGCCGCGCCGATCGTCAGCGTTCCCGGCGCAGTTTGGATCACAGTGTCCGGACGAACGCGCCCGGATTCGAGCGCCGCCGCGATCGTGAACGGCTTCAAAGTCGAGCCCGGCTCGAAGACGTCGGTCAGCGCGCGATTGCGCATGGCTTCGCGCGTGACGCGGTTGCGCGCGTTCGGGTTGTAGGTGGGCCAGTTCGCGAGAGCCAGTATTTCGCCCGTTCGAGTATCGAGGATGACGAGCCCGCCCGCTTTTGCCTTATTGGCCTCGACCGCCGCCTTCAACTCGCGGAACGCGATGTGCTGGAGCCGCGTGTCGATCGCGAGCGCCAGGTCGCGGCCCGCTTGCGGCGCGCGAATGGCCTCGACATCTTCGACGGCGTCGCCGCGGCGGTTGATGATGACGCGGCGGCTCCCCGGACGCCCGCCAAGCCACTCCTGCTGCGCGAGCTCGATGCCTTCCTGCCCGACGTCGCGATCGCCGGTAAAGCCCAGGATATGGCTCAGCGTCTCGCCACTCGGATAATAGCGGCGGTATTCCTGGTGCTCGTTCAATCCGGCGATCTTCAGCGCCATCGCGCGCTCGGCGACTTCCGGGGAAAGCTGTTTTGCGATGTAAGCGAAGTCGTCGCCGGAATCGACCTTGCGCGCAAGCACCTGCGGATTGACCTCCAGCACCTTCGCGAGATTCCCGAGTTGCGCCGGCGTCGCCTCGAACTTCGCCGGAAACACCCACAACGACTTGACCGGTGTGGAGATCGCGAGCGGCTCGCCCAGCCTGTCGAGGATGCGCCCGCGATGCGCAGGCACTTCAAGCGCGCGGCTGTAGCGCGCGCTGCCCTGCTCCTGCAGAAACTCGTTGTCGAACCATTGGAGGTAGATCGAGCGCCCGGCCAGCACCGCGAACACGAGCAGCAGCACGCCGAACACGATCGGTGCGCGAAAGCGCGGCAACGTGAGCGAGGGCGTCTTGCCGCGCGGTAGGGCTGCCGCGCTGCTCCTCATCGGTCGCCTCCGGTCGGAACGATCTCGACGCGTGCCGCGCTGGGCAGCTGCATCCCGAGCGACGCGCGCGCGATCTTCTCGACCCGCGCCGGCATTGCCCACGTCGATTGCTCGAGCTGCAGCTGTCCGAACTCGATCTCGAAATTTCGCGCCTCTGCTTGCCGCCGCTCGAGATCGACGAACAGCTTGCGCGCCTGGTGCCGCGAGGTGACGAGCGAAACCCCGCAGGCGACGAGGAGTGCCAACAGCACGAGGTTCAGGCGCAGCATCGGTCGTTCACTTGGTTTCCCCGGCGCCAAAATGCGCCGGAATCGGATGCGCCGTGCGTTCGGCGACGCGCAGCGTCGCGCTCCTCGCGCGCGGATTCGCCGCGATTTCGCGTTCCGAGGGCCTAATCGCACGGCCGATTCCGATCAGCGGCGCGCCGGGTAGCATCGCCTCAGCGATTCCAAGCCGCGCAACGCGAGGATCGCCCCCGAAGGGCCGCGATGCGGAGGCGAAGAAGCGTTTCACGATACGATCTTCGAGCGAGTGGAAGCTGATGATCGCGAGACGTCCGCCCGGATTGAGAAGGCGCACGGCCCGCGGCAGCGTCAGCGCGAGTTCCTTAAGTTCCCGATTGACGTAAATCCGGAGAGCCTGGAAGGTCCGCGTGGCCGGATCCTGACTCCAATCACCCCGCGAGCGCGTGCGGACGGCTTGGGCCACGATTGCCGCCAGCTGCCGCGTGCGGACGATGGGCGCGACCGCGCGAGCCGCAATAATTGCTCTTGCAACCGATTGAGCAAACCGTTCTTCACCATAGTCGCGTATCACCTCCGTCAATTCGCGCACGTCGGCGCGCGCAAGAAAAGCGGCGGCAGATTCACCGCGCGCCGGATCCATCCGCATGTCGAGCGGGCCGTCGGCGCGCAGCGAAAACCCGCGCGCGGGGTCATCGATCTGCGGCGAAGAGATGCCGAGGTCGAGGAGCACGCCGTCGATTGCCCCGACGCCGAGATCAGCGAGAACCGCCGCAAGGTCCGAAAACCATGCGCGCCGAAAAATGAAACGCGTATCGTGGATTGCAGCGGCTGCGCCTTCGGCGTCCGGATCGCGATCGAGCGCAACGAGGCGCCCCGAAGTGCCGAGCAGATCGAGGATTCGCCGCGCGTGGCCGCCGCGGCCGTACGTCGCATCGACGTAGGTTCCTTCAGGCCGCACGTCCAGTGCGGCCACGGCTTCTTCGAGCAGGACGGGAACGTGGACGCCATAAGGCATTAGCACCGGCTGCTAAAGCGAGAAACCGTCGAGCTCGGGCGGCAGCCCGCCCGGCGGGAAGGGACTCGCGCGAGTGGTCACATCGTTCCACTTCGCCGCATCCCACAATTCGAACTTGTTGCCCTGTCCCACGAGGACAACGTGATGCTCGAGCGACGCGTATTCGCGCAACGCGGGTGGAATCAGGATCCGTCCGTTGCCGTCGACGTCGACATCGTCGGCGAAACCGACGATGAGTCGCTGCAAGCTGCGAATCTCCGGATTGAACGAAGACAGCGCCATCAGCCGAGCCTGGATCGGCTCCCACGCGGCGCGCGGGTATACGAGGAGACAGCGCGAGGGATCCGCGGTGATGACGATGTTGACCGGCGTCGACGCATCGGCGTCCGCCGCGCGACGCGCGAGTGCGTCGCGATGTTTGGCGGGAATCGCGAGCCGGCCCTTGGCATCGAGCGCAAGCTGCGAGACGCCGCGAAACACAGCGTTGCCACCATTGTCTGCTGCGCCTGTCGCTCCCTGCGCCACGTTGTCGTCCTCCCGCCGGGGCGAAGGTGAGCGCTCATTTGCGTGCGCGAGGGCTTGTCCTCATCACGCGTCAAAAGTCCCACTTCAACCCACTTTTTACCACCAGATGACACTATATGTGCAACCGAGCGGGCGGGTCAATGCTTTTTCGTTTTATGAACAATGACTTAGCGAAGATGTTGCATCCAAATCCTTCTCGTATATTAAACAAATACTTAGACGCAATATCGAAGGTAAATTAGCAACAAATGGGGGTTCGGCCAGCTTGGAATCGTACGATCGTTCGTGGCACCCTCGCGCGCCTGTTGCCGGGGAGCGAAAGACGCCTCGTCGAAATGCAAAAAAGGGCGCTTTCGAGCGGTCGGTCACGTTCCGATGGCATCGTTTTGGTTTCGCGACGTGCAATACGCCGATTCGTGCGCCGCTTCATGCCAGTGGAATACGTCAATAAACACCGTTACGCGTAGAATCGCCGCGCGCCGTCCGACCTTCCGGAGTTCATGCATGCGATTCCCCTACCGTGCCCATTCGTTTCTTATCTGCGCCGCCCTTGGGCTTGCATTTCCGGCGATTGCGTTCGCGCAGGCAGCAGCAAGCGCCGTGAGCGGGACCGCGTCGTTCACCGGATACACCCAATTCAACACGAACCTCGATAGCGGCGGCCGCTTCAACTGGGCGGGAGGCAACGCGCACGTGACATTAACTCGCCAATTCACGCCGGAGTTTTCAGCCGGAATCGTCGCGCGCTACGAATACCAGTCCTGGAATTTCAATACGCCGACCGCATTCGGCAACGTCGCGCCGTGGAAAAACCTGAACGCGCCAAGCGTCGGCGTCGATTTCACCTATGCATGGGCGCCGGACCTCTTCGTCAACGTCGAGCCCATCGTCTCGTGGACCTACGAATCGGGGGCGAACACCGGCGACGCGCTCAACTATGGCGCGGTCGCATCGCTAGCGAAGGCCTATTCGCCCGATATCCTGCTCGGCCTCGGCATCAGCGCCTTTCGCCGCGTCGACAAGACGCAGGTGCTGCCGTTTTTCATCGTTAACTGGAAGATCAACGACAAGTGGCGATTGCAAAATCCGTTCGAGGCCGGCCCGGCCGGCGGCGCCGGCATCGAGTTCGTCTATTCGCCGGACGATCGCTGGGAGTTTGCGCAGGGGCTCACCTACCGCAACTACCGTTTTCGGCTCGCGACCGACGCACCGACGCCGAGCGGCATCGGCGAGAACAGTTTCATTCCGCTGTTCATGCGCGTCACGCGCAAGCTCACGAAGGACGCGCGGCTCGATTTCTACGGCGCCATCGTGACGGGCGGCAAGCTCAAGGTCGACACCGAGAGCGGCGGCGGCCTCTACAGCAACAGCTACAACATCGGACCAGCGCTCGGCATTTCGCTGGTCGCTAATTTCTAGGAGCCTGTGTATGGGGCGGGCGTTCGCCGCGTTGCTCGCTTGCACGCTCGCCGGCTGTGCGATCCGCTATGACCGGGACGGTGTGTCGCGCGTCGGCGTGTTTCTGTGGGGATTCGGTGATCCGCCGGGCGTGAACTGGAATCTCGACCGCCCGCGCCGCGAGATCCCGGAGCTTCCTGCAGCGCCGCGGCGGGAGGTGCTGCCGCCGAACCAGAGCGCGCCGCAACGGTCCACTACGACAATGAACGATAATCGCGATCGTGTACCCAGCCGCGCGCCTCAACCGAACGTCGCCCCGTTGGCTGGTCACGCTGACGCTCCTGACGACGACGCTCCTCGCCGCTGAAGCGCGCGCGGCGGAAGGGCCCGGCGAAACATCGGGCGACGCGTACAAGATGGTCGTCGAGGCGCCCTCGCCGCTCAAGGACACCTTGATGCGCGACGTCGGCCTCGCGCGCTGGCAGAAGTACTCCACGATGACCGAGGATCTTCTTGACCGGCTCGCACGCGAGGCGATCGACGAAACGCGCAATGCGGCGGCAGCCGAAGGCTGGTTCTCCGCGACGATCGACGTCACGATTGATCGGCGCACGACGCCGCCGACGGTGACGCTCACGGTTACGACCGGCGAGCCGACGCTCATCACGTCGGTCAATATCGAAGTCACCGGTCCCGCCACGACCGACGTTCCACGCGGCACCGATGCCATCGCGAAAGTGAAGCGTGACTGGGGCCTTCCGGTCGGCGCGAGGTTCCGCCAACCGGCGTGGACCGCCGCCAAAGAAGCGGCGCAGGCCACACTCACAGCGAGCCCCTACGCGGCGGCGAAAATCACACACAGCGAAGCCTCGATTGATCCCGCCCGTGCGGCGGCCGACCTGGCACTCGAGCTCGCGAGCGGACCGGCCTTTCGTTTCGGCGAGCTCGCGATCACCGGCTTGTCGAGATATCCGGAGTCGATCGTGCGCAACTTCAACACCATAAAGCGCGGCGCGCCGTACGACGAATCGGAACTGGTCAGCTTTGTCCGGCGGCTTAACGCGTCCGGATATTTCGCCAGCGCGCAGGCGGCGGTGGAAACCGAAACGACGCAACCGGATGACGCAACCATCAAGGTGGCGGTCATCGAAGCGCCAACGCGGCGCATCGAGGCCGGCCTTGGCTATTCGACCGACGTGCAGTTCCGCGGCAATGCGAGCTATCGCGATGTCGACATCAACGGTCGTGGCCTGCAGATGTTGGTCGAGGGACGCCTCGAGACGAAAGTGCAGTCGGCGTCCGTGCGCTTCACGCAGCCGCCGAACGAGTCCGGCTGGATCGGCACTTATAACGTGGGCGCCGAACGGACCGACATCGAAGGCCTCATCACGCGAACCGCCGCCATAGGCACGCGCTGGCACACGATCGAGGAGCACGACGAGCGCGCCGTTTCGGCGACGTTCTACGTCGATCAAGAGCAGCCCGCCGGCGCGGAATGGGTCTACTCGCACGCGACCTATCTCGAATACGAGAAGTACTGGCGTCGCACCGACAACCTGATTTCTCCCACCACGGGCTGGATGGCGAGCCTCCAGGGCGGCGGCGGCATTCCAGGCGTATCGACGCGCGGATTCGGCCGCGTCATCGGTCGCTTCGCGTCGTGGTTGCCAATCGACGCCAAGAACGAATTCCAGTTTCGGGCGCAGGCGGGCGCCGTGCTGGCGGAGTCTCGCAAAGGCATTCCTTCAGTGCTGCTATTCCGCACCGGCGGCGACACGACCGTGCGCGGCTACGCGTTCGAGAGCCTCGGCGTGCAGGACGGCGACGCGACGGTGCCTGGCCGCTACTACGCGGTCTTCAATGGTGAGCTGACGCACTGGATCGCGGACGCGTGGGGCGTCGCCGCCTTCGTCGACGCGGGCAATGCCGTCGACAGTCTGTCGAACGCGCGGCTTGCGCTTGGCTACGGCGTGGGCGCGCGCGTGCGCTCACCGCTCGGGCCTTTCCGCGTGGACTTGGCGTACGGCCAAGACGTCCACAAGTTCCGCGTGCACTTGTCCGTCGGACTTACGTTCTGACGATGAACTCCGCGCAGACCGAACCGCCCGTCGCCGAGCCGAGACGCTTGCGGCGATGGCTCTGGTGGCGGCTGCTGCGACACGCGCTGGTGCTTGTCTTCGCAATTGTCGTCATGGTGCTCGTCGCGGGCGCCGTGCTGATGAACACGCAGACGGGCGTCGATCTGCTCGTGCGCGAGCTCGCGTCGAGGAGCGGCGGCGCGCTCGAGGTCGAAGGCGCAACGGGAACATTGATCGACACAGTGCAGGCTAGGCGCATCGCGTGGCGCGGTGTCGAAACGCAAGTCGAAGCCACCGACGTGGCGCTCACGTGGCTCCCTTCCGTTTTGTGGTCGCGCGGCATCGTTGTTCATGGCTTGGGTGCGCGTGCGGTGTCGATCGATTTCAAGCCTTCCGAGCGCGCGGCGACGCTGCCGGAGAGTCTCGCGCTGCCCGTCGATATCGAGATCGAGCGCCTGGCCGTCGGGTCTCTTGCCTGGCGCGTCGGGACGCGCGGCGGAAAGATGGAAGGCCTCGAGTTCAGCTATCGCGGTGGCGCCGACGCGCACCGGATGAACGATCTGCGCGTCGTCACGATGTTCGGCACGTTGACAGGCGACGCCGCGCTCGGCGCTCGCGCACCCTTTACTCTCGACGGAACTTTGCAGCTCGCCGGCGATGCGACGCTGCGCGACGCGCGCATCAATCTTGCGATGAACGGAACGCTGTCCTCGCTCGCGATCGACGTCACCGGACGCGCCGGCGAAGGAAAGCTCACCGGGCATGCTGCGCTCTCGCCCCTGGCGACAGTGCCACTCGTATCGTTGGCAGTCGACGCCCAAGACGTCGATCTCGCCGCCTGGGGGCCCGCATTGCCGAACACGCGCATGGCGGCGAAGGTGAACGCGCAACCCGCCGACGGCGGACTTGCGGGCACGATCGACGCCACCAATGCGCTCGCCGGAAGTCTCGACGCCGGACGCAGTCCCCTACGCGCGCTTTCGGCGCGCTTCGCGTGGCGGCCCGAGAGCATCACGCTGGACGAACTTTCCGCCGATCTCGAAGGCGGCGGGAAGGCGACTGGCAAAGCGCGCATCGCTCTCGGCGCCGATGCCGGCGCGTCGGGCAGCAGCTGGGCACTCGATTTGCGCGACGTCGACGCACACCGCGTGTTTGCGCCGCTCGTAACGACCCGCCTCGCCGGCTCGATTGTCGCCGACCTTGACTCGCGGCGTCGGACGATCAGCGGCAATCTCGTCGACCGCCAATTGAGCGGCGGTCTCGCCGTCGACTTCGCTGCTGGATTTGACGAAGGCCGCGTCGATGTGACGCGTTTTCGCGCGCGCGCCGGCGGCGGCGAGCTGGCGGGACACGCACGTTTCGATCTCGACGGACAGCGTGCGTTCGCCGCCGACGCCACCGCCACGCACCTCGACCCCTCGCGCTTCGGCGCTTATCCAGCCGCATCGCTCGACGGCAAAGTCACCCTCACCGGCGTGTTGAAGCCCGCGTGGCGCGTCGATGCGGATGTCGCGATTGCGCCGGGAAGCCGTCTTTCGAGCGCGCCTTTGCACGGCACGGTGCGCGGCAGCGCCGCTGCGAATCATCTGCGCAACGCGGCGATCGATCTTGCGATCGGCTCGGCGACGCTCGTCGGCAGCGGAAGCGTGGGCGAACCCGGCGACCGGTTGACGGCCACACTCGACGCGCCACACCTCAAAGATCTCGTGCCACTCCTTCCAGCCTCCGCCCCCCGGACGCTCGACGGCGCACTGCACCTGGACGCGCAGATGACGGGCGCACCGCTGGTCGCTGGTTTCGACGTCACCGCGAAAGGCACGCAGCTCACGCTGGGCGGTGAGTTCGCAATCGGCAAGCTTGATGCACACGCGACCGTCGCACCCGCCGATGCCGCGAATGCGCGCAAGGATTTCACGTCGCGCCTGCTGAACGTCGACGTCGATGCGCAGAACGTCAAGACCCCGTCTGGCGACGTCACCGGCGCTAAGGCTCGCGTCGCCGGAACGCTCGCTGCGCATACGGTGACGATCATGCTCGCGAGCGACGAGCTTGGTCTCGACGTTACCGCTCACGGCGGTCTGCAGGGAAATCCTGCAAGCGACGCGCCGAATGCTCTTGGATGGAGCGGCACTATCGACACGCTCGCCGGACGAGGCCCATGGGCGCTGCGTCTAGTGTCGCCGGCGACGTTGTCGTTTGCGCACCGGAAGGCGCATCTGGGCGAAGCGCATCTCTCTGTTGCGGAGGGGACGGTCGACATCGGCGAATTCTATTGGGACGAAGGCAGGATTAGCTCACGCGGACGCTTCGCGGCGGTGCCCGTCGCCAACGTCGCTCGTTTTGCCGGGCGACCCCTCCCGATGCGCTCGACGCTGACACTTGGCGGCAATTGGTCGCTAGCCGCAGCGCCGCGCCTGACCGGCACCGTGTCGGTCTTCCGGGAGCAAGGCGACCTGTGGCTTGGTCGCGACACCGACACTGCGGCGACCAATCTCGCTGCCGGTATCACCGAATTGGAGGTGAACGCGCGAGTGCAAGACGACACGGTACAGGCGACGGCGAAATTGCGGTCCGTGCGCAGCGGGACGGCGGACGCCACGCTGTCGATCGGCGCCGATCCCGCGGCACCGCCCGGACGCTTGTCGCCCACGGCGCCGCTCGCGCTCACGCTTGTCGCCGATCTTGCATCGCTCCAGCCCTTGCAGCCCTGGGCCGGAACGAGCGCGGTGATCGACGGCCGCGTGCATCTCGATCTTGCCGCGCGCGGGACAATCCGCGATGCGCCGGTGTCCGGAACGGTCGTCGGAACCGAGCTTCGTGTCGACGCAGCGCAGTGGGGACTCCATTTCACAAATGGCCGCATCAACGCGCACATCGAGAATCGCCGTGTGACGCTCGACGAGCTCGATTTCCCGCCGGTGACGGCACCTTCCACGCCAGCGGATCACTGGCCGCCGCCACGGAAGCCGTCGACACAGCGGCGGCGAATGTCACCTGGCAGGCGGAGAAATTCCGTGTATTCAACCGGCCGAATTTCAACCTCGTCGTGTCAGGCGCGGGCAAGCTTGCGCTTGCCAAGGGCAAGGTGTCGCTCAACGGATCGCTGAAAGCCGACGAGGGCCGCTACGTCTACGAATTCGATCCCAACGCGACGCTCGGCGATGACGTTGTCGTCAAAGGGTGGCCACGGCGCTCTACCGACACACTGCGCCAGTCGGACGTACCACTCGATATCGACGTCGAGCTCGATCTCGGCGAACGGCTGACCTTCGTCGGCCGAGGACTCGATAGCAACCTGCGCGGCAGCGTGCGCGTGCGCAACGGTGCCACGGGTTTTACCGGCAAAGGTTCGTTGTTTACCGTGAACGGCACCTATTTCGCGTACGGCCAACGCCTGAGTATCGATCCCGGCCGCCTCATATTCGACGGCCCGCTCGACAATCCGGGGCTCGACATCATCGCGCTGCGCAGGGGCCTTCCCGTCGAGGCGGGCGTCGCGGTGACCGGAAGCGTCAAAGTGCCGATCATTACACTCGTTTCGTATCCGCCAGTGCCGGACAGCGAAAAGCTCTCGTGGCTGGTGATGGGTCAGAGCCTCGATCGCTCGTCAGGGGGCGATCTTGCGGCGTTGCAAGCGGCCTCCGCCGCCCTGCTCGGTCCGAACAGCAAGCCGGTGACGACGTCGATCGCTCAGTCGATGGGTCTCGACGACATCTCGGTTCGCAGCAGCGCCTCCGGAGCGCGCACCGTGTCGGCGCGCGGAACACCGGACGCGACGGGCCAGGTCGTGTCGATCGGCAAGCGCCTGACCGAAAAACTGACAGTCGCGTGGGAGCAGGGACTCACCGTTGCGACCAACGCGCTGCGCATCGAATACAGCCTCACCACTTCACTTTCGGTGCGCGCGGAAGCGGGGACGGTCAGCGGGCTGGGACTTTTCTACCGGCGGAATTTCGAGTAGCTGCATGGCTCCGACGTCGATATCGACGCGACGCGAATCTGAACTATCAATCCGGATCAAGGGCAGCTCAGCCCCGCAGGCTGAGTCAGACGTGTGAGGTTCATGCTTCCCGTGCCGTAGCCTGCAGACGACGCAAACTCAACCTTTCCGTGATTGCAGTCAGCGAACGTGAATTTCAGCGTGCCCCACGGGTGTTTCACGACGTCGCCCGCATCGAAATTGGGAATCCAGCGACCGCCGCTCGGCTGGATCACATTGGCAATGGTCGCCGTGTTGCCGGTGTAGGTTCCAACGCCGACAAACCATGCCTGCTGCGTTCCCGCGAGATTGAAGGCGAACCATGCGGCGAGGAACTGCATGTTTGGCAGCACCTCGACGAGCAGTCCGTGGCCATTTTGCGACGGGTCGAACCAGCTGCCTGTGAATGCCGGCACGATGGTTCCGGAGGGGACCGGGTTGTAAAGCTCCGCGCTATTGAGAACGCCGCTTGGGGTCCACCCTCCGGCAATCAGTACTTTGCCACTCGGCAAGAGGGTCGCGGTGTGGCCGGAGCGCGCCTCATTGAGGTCGCTGGTTTCATGCCACAGCGCGCTGCCGGGATCGTATCGCTCTGCTTTCTTGTTATAGACACCGGAGTTCGGCGGAGTAAACGTGTACCCGCCCGCAACGAGCACTTCACCGTTCGATAGCAAAGTCGCTGTGTGTCCGCTACGCCCTGTACTGAGGCCGCCGACGGTGATCCAATTCCCGATGCCGGGGTCGAATAGTTCAGCGGTATTGTTGGCGGGGAACGAAAGCGTACTGCCCTCCTGCAGACTGTCGCCTCCCGCAACCAACACCCGTCCATCGAGAAGCCTCGTCGCCGTATGTCCGTAACGCGGAACACGGAGATCAGGGGCACCGCTCCATGCATCCGCGACCGGGTTGTAGAATTCTGCGTTCAGCAGTCCGTAGCTGAGGTCTGTGTCGTATGTTCCGCCGGTGACGAGAACCCTGCCATCCTCGAGCAGCGTCGCCTGATGCGCACCTAATCGCGGACTAATCAGTCTGCCGGTGTTCACGCTCCACGATCCGGTGGCGGAATCGTAGAGCGCAGCGGCAGTGGCCGATGAAAAATGATAATCCCCATAAGGAGAGCCCGCCCCTGCGGCAAACAGGATCTTGCCGGAACGAAGTAGCGTTGCGGTGTGCCCGTTCCAATAGCCCGCCCCCGGGCTCGTGAGTGTCCACGTTCCCGTGTCCGGGTCGTACAGCTCCGCGCTGTCCGCATTCGACTGCGGGGACTCACGATTCACGTCCGTACGGATGTTCGTCTGCCCGACAACCAGGACTTGCCCATTCGGTAACAGTGTCGCGGTATGACCGGCTTTTGCGACGTTCAAGTGGCCCGTCGCGCTCCACGTTCCCGTGGCGGGGTCGTACAGTTCCGCGGAATCGAGCGGATACGGGTCGCCGCCGAAACCGCCGACAACCAGGACCTTGCCATTCGGCAACAATGTTGCAGTGTGACTGGCGCGCGCGACACTGAGATTTCCCGTCGGCAGCCACGCTGTCACGGTCGATTGCACGACGGCCTGATGATTCCGATTGGGCTGACCCGCGCGAGTAGCCGGGACGACGTACGCCATCATCGAACTCAGCAACGCAAGCGCTACTCTCGCCTTCATCCCTACGAAGCTCGGTGGCACGTTCATATGAGGTTCTCTCATGACGTAAGCCAAATTCGGAACAACTTTTTGCAGCCTCGACTCGGTGTCGATGTGGAAATGTCGATAGCTCACGGACACGTCAATCCTGCGGGCTGCGTCAGTCGAGTGAGGTTCATGTTCCCCGTCCCGTAACCTGCAGACGACACAAACTCCACTTTGCCGTGCGTGCAATCGGTGAACGTGAACTTCAACGCGCCCCACGGGTGTTTCACTACATGGGTCGGATCGAAATTCGGGATCCAGCGGCCGCCAGTGGGCTGGAGCACGTTATTTATCGTTGCCGTGTTGCCGTCGTACGTTCCAACGCCGACAAACCACGCCTGCTGCGTTCCCGCGGCATTGAAGGCAAACCATGCTGCGAGGAAATGGCGGTTTGGCAGCACCTCGACAAGCAGTCCGTGGCCGTTCTGCGCAGGGTCAAACCAGCTCCCTGTGAATGCGGGCACGATCGTTCCTGCCGGAAAAATGCCATACAGCTCGGCACTGTCGAGCGCTCGTCCACCGCCGTCAGGAGTGAGTGTGACGCCGCCGGTGACAAGGACCTTTCCGTCCTTCAGCAGCGTAGCCGTGTGGCTGTATCGCGTCACCACCATATTTCCGGCGGGAAGCCATTGTTTCTCATTTACATCGTAAAGCTCCGCCGCCGCGACTTCGCTCGCCACCCCTGATTCCTCCCAGAAAGCGCGGAACCCTCCCGCCGCCAGGACGTTGCTGTCCAGCAACCGGGTCGCCGTAGCATGCGTACGCGCGAACTTGAGGTCTGCGATCCGAGTCCATTTGGCCGTTGCCGGGTTAAATACTTCGCTTACTTGCGACGACCCCCAGACCGAGTCCTGAAAGCCACCGGCGGCCAGAACGTTGCCTCCGATCAGATCGGTTGTAGCAAGGTCCGCCATCCCAAAGGCGAGATCGCCCGCGCGCGACCAGGTTCCGGTTATGGGATCGTAGAGCGCGGTGCTTGCAAACAATTCGTCCGACTGCTCGGCGCTAATTCCGCCGGTTACCATCACCCTCCCGTCCGGCAGCAGGTTCGCCGAGTGACCAATGCGTTTCCCTCCGAGGGCGCCCGTGCGTGCCCATGTCCCCGTCGGAGGATCGTAGAGGTGCGCTTCGCCAGTTGTGGAATTGATGCTTGCGAGGCTCCCTCCGACGATTAACACTCGGCCATCCAACAGGAGCGTCGCCGTATGGGCCGTTCGCCACGTAGGCAAGCTGCCCGTCGCTGCCCACGTGTTCGTCGCCGGGTCGTACAACTCGGCGCTCCCGCTCGAACGGAAGTAGCCTCCCTCGCCGCTCGCAAGCTGGTCGTAGCCGCCGGCGACAAGGACCCGGCCATCCTGCAACAACGTCGCCGTATGGCTGAACCGAAAGTGCTGCATCAACGCTGCACTGCCAAATGTATTCGTCACTGGGTCGTACAGCTCCGACCTTCGGTCCTCCGCTCCTCCGACGATCAGCACGCTGCCACCATGCAACAGCGTGGCCGTGTGATTCGCGCGCGGGACGAGCAGACTGCGCGTGGAGACCCATTGCGCAGTCGGTACAGGCACCGATTGCGTGGAATTAATCGGATCATTTGGGTCTTGTGCAAACACCGGCGCCAACATCGCGCCCGCCGACACGATCCAAGCGATCAAGCCGTAGATCGTCCAAGCTGCGTAAGCACCCAAACGTGTCATGTCACCGCCCGCGCTTTCCTTACGGACACGTCAATCCCGCGGGCTGCGTCAACCGCGTCAGGTTCATGCTCCCGGCGCCGTAGCCCTTCGTCGAAGTGAACGCGACCATGCCTTGGTCGCAACTCGTGAACGTGAGCGTCAGCGCGCCCCACGAATTGGCGACGATGCGCCTTGGATCGAAGTTCGGAATCCACCGTCCTCCGGTGGGTTGCGTCACGGCAGTCAACGTCGCCGTGTTGCCTGCGTAAGTGCCCTCACCGACGAACCACGCCTGCTCTGTGCCGGACGGGTTGAACGTGAACCACGCGGCCTGAATGCGTTTGTCAGGCAGCACCTCGATAAACAAGCCATGACCGCTTTGCGCGGGATCGAACCAGGCGCCGGTGAAGCCGGGGCCTATGGTGCCAGTCGATGTCAACTTCCGGCATTGGCCGCCGCATTCGAGGATGTAGTGATTGTCGCCGTCGACATCGCTGGCGAAGGTCGGCGAGGACAGCAAACCAGCGATCACCGCGGCAAGTCGAACGGTGATTCGAATGGTGTTGTTCATGTTCTGACGCTCCCTTCGGACGTATCCGTTCATCAATAACAAATCGTTCCGAGGTCGTGGAAGACCTGCCGCGTAATCTTCTTTTTCTGAGTTACCGTCTCGGACACCGAATCCAGCGTCACGCTGTAACTGAAGTCCGCACTGTTGTCGTCATCATCAAATGAGAGTACGAACGTTCCGGCCTTGGTAGCGGAGACCTGATCCTTTTTCCACGGCACCACGCTGAACCCCGGGCCGCTCGTGACGTACAGTGTTCCGTCGAAGCCTCCGGCGTCGGACTTTTTCGCGGTGCCCGCGAGCCAGATCGGGTCGCCGGTAGGTCCATACGTAAACCACGTGACCAAGATTGTGTCCGCCTGATGCGTCAGATACACGCCCCAGCCCGCCTCGGACTCTGCAGGCGCCGCGTACCAGAGGGTCTGGTGGTTCGCGGGCGCAACATACCAGTGGGTCTGTTTGTTCGTGGCCGCGCCGGGATCCGCCTGTGCGCCGTAGCAGATCGGTGGCGGCCCAAATAGTTGTCGCGTGATTTTTTTGGTTTGCCGAACACCGGAAACGTTGTATGCGAACGTCCCATTCGCGGCGTCGGTGAAGGTCAAGGTTGCGTCGCCGACGGCGTTCGTCTTGACTTCCGATCGATCGAACGGTTGCGCGTCAAACCGCGGACCGCGGGTTTCGCTGAGTGTCCCCTGATAGGTTCCGCTGGACGTCCTGACGGCCGTTAACGCGTACCACCAGGGCTTGTTTCCCTTGCCTTCATACGTGTACCAAACGGCGTAGATAGTGTCGTTCTGCTGGGCGAGCGTGATCCCCCAGCCTGCCTCGGATTCCGCCGGTGCCGCATACCACAATCCTTCGTAATCGGCGAAGGGAACCTCATGCGCGACCTGCCTTGTGCCAACGAATGACGTGTCCAGCGTGCCGTCGGCGTTGACCCTCGCGGTCGCCGTCTTTCGTTCATAAATGACGATCTTCCCGTCCGGCTCCAGGTTGATGCCCGTGAGCGTGCCGAAATCCTGGACGCCGAGCTGGTCCGAGTTTGCGTCGCCGATGGCGATCACGATCCTGCCGTTTCCGTTAAAGGATCGATCGACGCTTCCGTCGGCGTTGAGCCTGATCAGTGCCGGGTAATAATCGCAATCCCCGTATGCGCACCAGGGTTCATGCACGACCAAGCCGTTGGGATCCGTCGCGTTGCCCCCGACAATGATCTTGCCGTCTGCTTGCACAGCGAAAGCAGCGAAAGGTCGCTCGCCCCAGTTCCATGCGCCGCCATCGCGGTAGCCCCAGATGTGGATGACGACATGCCCTGTTCCAGCGAAACTCAGGTCCGGCGATCCATTGGCGTTCGTTCGCTTGACCGCTAAGGAGTAGTGCGTCCGATCGCGATCGAAGGCCGAACCCTGAATCAGGCGCCGACCATCGGAGAGGACAAGCGCAGTTTCCGGATACCATTGCAGAATGGGCGCAGAAGCAAGTGCGCCGGGACGGCATTGACCGCTGCATTCGAGGATGTAGTGATTACTGCCATCCGTATCGCCCTCGGGGCCGACAGGGACTCGTTCCGCGAGCGCGGTGCTCGCCATCAGTAATCCGATTGCCGCAGCGACGATGCGGCAAGCCTGATTGATCTTCTTCATGTCGAGGCTCCCTTGCCTGGTACGAGGTGATTCTAGGCGTGGGTCAACGCGCGATGTCTCCGCCGCCCCTCAAACCTGTCGAAATTCGCAGTTATCTCGTGCCGGTGCGCGATGCGGCGGGGTGCTCGACGATCGGCGCCCCCTCAGTAACAAATCGTTCCGACGTCGCGGAACACCTGCCGCGTTATCTTCTTATGCTGCGCGATCGGCTCGGACGTCGAATCCAGCGTCACGCTGTAGCTGAAATCCGCGCTGTTGCCGTTGGCGAAGCCGAGCGCGAAGGTTCCGACCTTCGTAGCGGAGACTTCATCTTTTTTCCACGGCACCGCGCCGAATGCCGGGCCGCTTGTAAGGTAAAGGATGCCGTTGTAGCCCCCGGCGTCGGCTTTCTTCGCGGTGCCCGCGAACCAGACCGGGTCGCCGGAAGGTCCATACGTAAACCAGGTGACGAAGATCGTGTCGGCCTGATGCGTCAGATACACGCCCCAGCCCGCCTCGGACTCGGCGGGCGTCGCATACCATATGCTCTGGTAGTTGGTGGCCACCCCGGGATCCGCCTGCGCGCCGTAGCAGATCGGCGGCGGGCCGAATATTTGTCGCGTGATCTTCTTGGTTTGCCGAACACCGGAGACGTTGTATTCGAACATCCCATTCGCGGCGTCGGTGAAGGTCAACGTTGCATCGCCGACGGCGGTCGTCTCGACTTGCGATCGATCGAACGGTTGCGAGTCAAAGCGCGGACCGCGGGTTTCGCTGAGTGTGCCCTGATAGGTTCCGCTGGATGTCCTGACGGCCGTCAACGTGTACCACCACGGCTTGTTCCCCTTGCCTTCATAGGTGTACCAGACGGCGTAGATGGTGTCGTTCTGCTGGGCGAATGTGATCCCCCAGCCTGCCTCCGATTCCGCCGGAGCCGCGTACCACAGGCCTTCGTAATCGGCAAAGGGGACCTCGCGTGCGACCTTGCCGGTGCCACGGAACGACGTGTCCAGCGTGCCATCCGCGTTCACTATCGCCGTTGCCGTCGTCCCTTCATAAGTGACGATCTTCCCTTCCGGCCCCAGGCTGATGCCCGTGAGCGTGCCGAAAGTCTGGACGCCGTCGGGGTCCGAGTTTGTGTCGCCGATGGCGATGACGATCTTGCCGTTTCCATTGAACGACCGATCGAGGCTTCCGTCGGCGTTGAGCCTGATCAGTACCGGGTAATAATCGCACAACGCCGGATGGCAATTGAGTCGCTTCACGTAGGCGCCGTTGGGATCGGTCGCGTCGCCGGCGACAATGATCTTGCCGTCTGCTTGCATGGCGACATAACCGGCCCCCTCGTAGTAGCCCCAGATGGGGACGACGACGAAACCCGCTCCACCGAAGCTCAGATCCGGCGATCTATCACGGTTCGTTCGCTTGACCGCGAACGAGTAGCGCCCCAGTTTGGTATCGCCGGCGAGGCCTGCGAACAGGCGCCGACCGTCGGAGAGGATGACAGGCGTTGAAGACCACTGAAAGTAAGGCGGAGATGCGACTGCGCCGGGGCGGCATTGGCCGCTGCATTCGAGAATGTAGTGATTATCGTCATCGACATTGCCCTCGGGAACGACAGGGATCCACTGCGCGCACGCAGTACTCGCCACCAGTAATCCGATTGCCGCAACGGCGATGCGGCTGGCCCGATTGATCTTCTTCATTTCGAGGCTCCCTTGTCTGGTACGACGTGATTCTAGGCGTGGGTCAACGCGCGATGTCTCCGCCGCCCCTCAAAGCTATCGAAATTCGCAGTTTTCTGAAGGCGAGGGCTATCCATTCCCGCAAAATCCGGAAGAATGGCGCTATGAAGCGGTCCCCCGCTAACCCCAACGCCAAGGCCCGTCGGGCAGGCCTGGGAGCTTGCGCGCTCCGGTCAGCTTCGCGCTGCGGTCGACGCCGCCCGCAGATCGATCGCCGAAACTTCGTCGGACGGACGCGCCTCCGACCACGTCGAGCTGCATCTCGTCTGCGCGTCGTGCGCGATGCGTCAAGGCGACCATGGGGAGGCTATGCGCGAACTCGACGCCGCCGCGAAGGTCGCGAGCGTATCGAAAGCCGGTGACGGCGCGGAGCTTCGCGTCGAGACGTGGCGCGCGGAGCTCGCCTATTTCCAGGGACGCTATTCCGACGCCAACGAGATCGTCGATCGGTTGCTCCCTCGTTTGGAGGAAAGCGGCGATCGCTCTTACGCAGCGTTCGCGTTGCGCATTCGGATCGCGATCCTGCTCGCGCGCGCCGATTACGACGCCGTCGCCCCGTTCGCCGAACGTGCCATCGCACTCGCTGAGGCGAGCGGCGACGACTACGTGATCGTCCAGGTCCTGAACGTCCTCGGCGCCGTGTCCTTCGATCGCGCGACGTCGAAGCTGAATCTGCCGCACGCGCGGTCTCACCTTTCTTCGCTCGACCCGCACGATGCCGAGCCGATGGAGCAGGACGCGCGCGAAGCGCTCAGTTATTTCGAGCGCGCCCGCGCTGTCGCCGAGCGCGCGCATTATGAATTCGCGGCGTGGTACGTCGCGGGCAACATCGAGCGCCTCGAGATCGTGCTGGGCCGCGCCGACAAGGCCGTGCGTGCGATCAGGAAACGTCTCGCCGTGCTGCAGGCGCGCGGCGCGAAGTACGACGAGATCGTCACGCGCTCGAACCTGGCGTGGGGACTGCGTGTGCTCGGCCATCATCGCGAAGCGCTGCACGAGCTCGACGTGGCACTCTCGCTCGCCCGCGAGACCGGCACGTTCAATGTGCTGCTCGAATTCCTCGAATACGACCGGTCGATCGTCCAGGATGCATTGGGCGACAGTGCGGGCGCGCGGGCGAGCTACCGTCGCTACCTGCAGCTCGTCGGCGCGTACAACCGCAACGCTGCGCTCATGGCCGGGGAAGCGCATTCCGGAGCGCAAAAGCGGCCGCTCGAGCCGTATTTTCTCAAGCGCGCCGATCGCTTCGTCGCCGACAACATCGCCGGTTCGTTCACCGTGGCCGAGCTTGCCGCGCATTGCGGCGTGAGCTGGAGGACCCTGGAAAAGGCGTTCACCGATTTTCGCGGCGTCACGCCGGTCGCGCATGTGCGCAATCTGCGGCTCGATCATGCGCAACGCGCGCTCGACGAAGGAAGTTCGACGATCAGCGAGATCGCAGCACGCTGTGGATTCAGGAGTTCCACGACGTTCGCGCTCGAATATCGCAAGCGGTTCGGCGTGCCGCCCAGCCACGCAAGGCACGCGCCGAAGGCCTAGCGGCCTGTAACGAGGGGGCTGCCTTTGCGCTCGGTTGGCGCTCCCCGCGGCTATAATCGCTTCAGGCTGATCCTGGAACGATGATGATGGGGGACCCGATCATGAACTTCGACAAGGAACTCGACGCGCGCGGACTGTCGTGCCCGCTGCCGATCCTGAAGACCAAGAAGTCGCTGAACGAGCTTACCTCGGGCCAGGTGCTGAAGGTCGTCGCCACCGATCCGGGGTCGGTCAAGGACTTCGACGCATTCGCGAACCAGACAGGGCACACGCTGCTGTCGTCGACGCAGCAGGACAAGGAATTTGTTTTCTACATGAAGAAGAAGTAGCGCCGCGCCAAAGGAAGTACTCGATGGACCCGCAACCGAAGCGCATGGCGATCATCGCGAGCAAGGGCGCTCTCGATATGGCGTACCCGCCGTTCATTCTCGCTTCGACCGCCGCGGCGCTCGACTACGAGGTACAGGTCTTCTTCACGTTCTACGGGCTCACGCTGCTGCGCAAGGATCTGTCCGACGTAAAGATCAGCCCGCTCGCGAATCCGGCGATGCCGATGCCGTTGCCGATGCCTGTCCTGATCGCCGCGCTTCCGGGCATGGAGTCGATGGCAACAATGATGATGAAACAAAAATTGAAGAAGCACGGCGTGGCATCGCTCGAGGAATTGCGCACGGCGTGCCTCGAGGCCGGTGTGAAGCTGATTGCCTGCCAGATGACGCTCGACCTCTTCGAGTTCGACAAGGGCGAGTTCATCGACGGCATTGAATTCGGCGGGGCGGCGACGTTTCTCGAATTCGCCGGCAAGTCCGACGTCACGCTGTTCATCTAATGCCTGCTCGGCGGCCCGCGAAGGCGCGCGGCGAGGTCTACCTCGTTGGCGCGGGCCCAGGCGAGCCGGAACTTCTCACGCTGCGCGCGCTGAAGCTCATGCAGCGCGCGGACATTGCGCTCTACGACAACCTCATTTCGCCCGCGGTGCTGGATCTGCTCCCACCGACAGTCGAGCGGATCTACGTCGGCAAGCGGCGCGCCGATCATGCGATGCGGCAGGAGGAGATCAACGTCCTGCTCGTCCGCTACGCGAAGGCCGGCAAGCGCGTGCTGCGATTGAAGGGCGGCGATCCTTTTATTTTCGGCCGTGGCGGCGAGGAAATCGACACGCTGTCGGCCAATGGCATCCCGTTCGAAGTGGTACCGGGCATCACGGCGGCGCTCGGCGTGGCCGCCTACGCCGGCATCCCGCTCACCCACCGCGACTGCGCGCAATCCTGCGTCTTCGTCACCGGGACCTTGCAGGACGGCAGCATGGACCTCGACTGGCCCGCGCTCGCGCGCCGGCGCCAGACGATCGTCGTTTACATGGGGCTTCCCGGCCTGCCCGTGCTGTGCGCGGAGCTTGTCCGGCACGGGCTTGCCGCGACGACGCCGGCTGCGATCGTGCAACAGGGAACCTCCGCCACGCAGCGCGTCGTGACCGGCACGCTCAAGACGTTGCCGAGGCGCGCCGAACGCGCGGCGCTGCACGGACCGACGCTCATCATCGTCGGCGACGTCGTTCGCCTGCGGGCCCGTCTCAACTGGTTCAAGCCGGGAAAAGAATCGCCCCGCGCATGATCGTTCTCACGCCATGAAATACTTATCGACCTTTTGCCGGGACAGGAACGATCATGCCGCTCGTTGATCCCCATGGCGGCGAAGGACTGCGACCGCTGCTTCTCGAAGGCGACGCCCTCGCCGCGGAGATTCGTCGCGCGTCGACGCTGCCGCGGCTCACCGTCAGCTCACGTGAAAAAGGCGATCTCGTCATGCTCGGCATCGGCGGATTCACGCCGCTTTCGGGCTTCATGTCGCACGCGGACTGGAAGGGCGTTTGCGGCGAGATGACGACGGCGAGCGGCCTTTTCTGGCCGATCCCGATCACGTTGTCTGCGGACAAACCCTTTGCGGACTCCGTGCGAATCGGCCAGGACATCGCGCTCATCGATCCCGACGACGGCGAACCCCTGGCGACGATGACGGTTGCCGAGAAATACGCGATCGACAAGGCGCACGAATGCGATTCGGTGTTTCGAACGACGGATGAAGCCCATCCCGGTGTGAAACTGGTGATGGATCAGGGCGCTGTGAATCTGGCCGGTGCCGTGAGGGTGCTGACAACCGGCGGTTTTCGCACCAAATTCGGCGCCCTTTTCATGACACCGGCCGAAACGCGCGCGATGTTCGCTTCGCTTGGCTGGTCGACGATCGCGGCCTTTCAAACGCGCAACCCGATGCATCGCTCGCACGAGTATCTCGTCAAGGTGGCGATCGAGACGTGCGACGGCGTGCTCGTCCACTCGCTGCTGGGCGCACTCAAGGCAGGCGACATTCCGGCCGACGTCAGGACCAAGGCGATCGCCGCGCTCGCCGAGCATTATTTCGTCAAGGGAACCGTGGTCCAGGCGGGCTATCCGCTCGACATGCGCTACGCGGGACCGCGCGAGGCGTTGCTGCACGCAGTATTTCGCCAGAATTTCGGCTGCTCGCACTTGATCGTCGGCCGCGACCACGCCGGCGTCGGCAAGTATTACGGCCCGTTCGACGCTCACCGCATTTTCGACGAAATTCCGAGCAACGCGTTGCGGACGCGGCCGCTCAAGTTCGACGTGACATTCTGGTGCTACCGATGCGGCGGCATGGCTTCCGGTCGGACCTGCCCGCACGACGACGCGGACCGGCTCAATGTTTCCGGCACCCAATTACGTCAGTGGCTCTCCGAAGGTGCCGAGGTGCCGCCCGAATTCAGCCGTCCGGAAGTGCTTGCGGTTCTGCGCGCGCACTACGCGGGGCAATAGCAAGCGCAAACTTGCCCGCTCCGCGGGCGCGTTTATCACGAAAGAACAGCAGGACCTGTAAAACAAGAGCAATAGCAGGCGCAAACTTGCCCGCTCCGCAATAGCAAGCGCAAACTTGCCCGCTCCGCGGGCGCGCATATCACGAAAAAGCAACAATGAACGAACGCTTCGAGAACATCAACCTGCTGCGCGCGTACGCAGCGATCTCGGTCGTCATCTACCACGTCATCTCGTACATGAAGTGGGAGGCGTTTCCCACGTCGGGCCCGCTATTGGCGTTCCGGATCGGCTGGATCGGGGTCGATCTCTTTTTCGTGATCAGCGGCTTCGTGATCACACGGAGTGCGTTAGCGATGTGGCGCCGGGACCCTGTCGCCTTCCCCCGGCAATACTGGGCGCACCGGCTGTCGCGGATCGTGCCGCTCTACCTGTTGACGTGCGCGTTGTGGATCGCGTTGTTCCAGCCGGATTTTTTCGATAAACCCTTGCGTGCGCTCTGGCAGATCGCCGCGCACGTCACGTTCACGCACACGTTCTCGTCGTTTACGTACGCCGCAATCGACGGCGTCAACTGGACGCTGGGTATCGAAATGCAATTCTATCTGCTCGTGGCCTTGTCGATTTCGCGGATCGCGCGCACGGCCGGCTGGCGCATCTGGCTCGTATGCATCCTGATCGCGTTGTCGTGGCGCGCGGTCATGGTGTTCTTTTTCATCGATCGCGGGCCCACACAGCTGTTCATGACGTTGATGCAACTGCCAGGCACTCTCGACGAGTTTGGCGCAGGGATCTTCCTCGCACTCTGGTTCGATCGGCGACCCGAGCCGCGCAGAATCGCCGGCTGGATGTGGGCGCTCGGCGCGATCGTCACCGGAACGATTTGCATGAGCATCTATTGGTCGCACTCCGAATACTGGGACGATCCCCGCATGATCATCTTCTGGCGCAGCCTGCTCGGCGTCTTTTTTGTCTGCGTGGTCGCTGTGGCGGTGTACCTCCCTTCGGTCGCGCGGTCGTGGCCGCTCCGTCCCGTGTGGTACCTGGGGGAAGTGAGTTACGGCATCTACCTCTGGCATATGTTCGCGGTCAAGCTTTGCCTCGGCATTCCCGATTTGACACCACTGGAAGCGCTCGGCATTACGCTCGGCCTCACGGTGCTTCTCGCCGCTGCATCATGGCATTGGTTCGAAAAACCGATTCTCGAATGGGGTCGGCGCTATCGCGGAAGCGGCAGGCCGCGACGTCAGCCTGCGGCGGCGGGCGAATCCTGAATGACGTCCATCGCGCCATGGACGACTGGCGCGAGGCTCGGCGGCAGCGCAATCAGCGTGAGCGCGGCTGCGCGGCCGCGCGGCGACATCTTTTTTGCAGTCTTGGCGAGGATATCGGCGAACTTCGCCGGATCGTAATCGACGTGCGCGGACACGAAGCCGGCAAGATAGCTCTCGAGGAACACGAGCGCCACGACATCCTCCAGCGCCTGCGCGTCGGAATCCGCCTTCAGCGATTCCTTCTTCAGTAACGCGCCCACGCGTGCGATCGTCGCGTCGTCATAGCCAACGTCGCGCAGAATGTCACCGGCGACTTGCGCGTGGAACTTGTTCAATCGCTTGCGCCACTGCAGATAGCCGATTCGGTCCATCGCGTAATCGCCCCGAGGAATCGTCCAGCGCCGGATGTGCTGGCAGCGCGCCGCGAGGCGCAGAACCTCCGAAGCGTCCGGGGCAAATCGCGCGAGCATCGCCGACATCTGCTCGGCGTAAGCGAGCTCCTTCGGACGCGAGCGTCCTTGTGCGGTTTCCTGGTTGGGATCTTCCGCATTCGCCGCGTCGAATCGGGCGATCGCGCGGTCGTACCGGTCTTCGGAGGCCGCCCGCGCGGCACCGCCTTCCTCGTTCGACCAACTGAGTGACCAACTGCGTTGCCGGCTCAGCGCGCGAGCTCGGCCTCGATTTCGGCAAACGTGTGCGCCACTTCGAATGTCGCAATGGGCATTCCGAGCTGGCGGCCGATCTGCGTCGCCGAGAAGATGCCGCAAACGAACTCCTCGCGCGTCAGCGGATCGCGATCGACGACCAGTGCATGCTGGCGCCCGACTTCCTTCAGCGTGGCGATCACGTGGCCGACCTCGGCATGCCGGACCACATCGATCGTAAGAACATCGATCGAGGTCGTGCGTACCATCAGATCGGCGACGGTCAGCTCCCGGTGCTTACCGTGGGTCTCGTGCAGCAGATTGACCGGCTTCTCGCCGACGATGTCGCGCGCAGTGATCAATCCCTGGACGGTTCCCGTCACGTCGACGACGAGGAGGAGCCGTACGCCGCGCGCGATCATCGCCCGATTGGCTTGGGCAAGCGTCGCTTCGGCGCGGATCGTCGCGGCCGCGACCTGGCGCAAGTCGGTCATGACCTCGATCGCGGGGGAATCGAGATGTACCGGCTTCGGTTGGGCAAGGGGCGGCTGCACGACGACTCCCGCACGCATGCGCGCCATCGGTAACGGCTTGTAACTCGTTCGTTGCATCGTTCGCCCTCCTTCGCCCGCCACCGGCCTGCGCTCACCGACTCGCGGCTCCGGCATCCCGGGTTGGACCGGCAGCGCGAGCATTCGTTTCGGCCATCTCAGTCAACTGCCTCGTGATGACTTCCGCGACGCCTCGACAGACGTCCCCGGACCGCCAACTGCCCTTGCGGCGATTCGGTGGCACAATTTAAGCATGGCAGACCGCATGATCGAATTGGGGTTGGCCCGACCGGGCGAGGCGGCGGCGCTCGCCCGCATGTCGCGCGATTTTATCGAGAACGGACTTGGCTGGACATACCGTACGCCTCGAATGTCCACGCTGATCGCCGATCCCGCTGCCACGGCACTGGTCGCTCGCGAGCCGGGCCGGCCCGTTGGGTTCGCGATCATGCGCTTTGGCGACGAGCGCGCGCATCTCATCCTCCTCGCGGTTGATCCCGCGCGCAGACGGTTGGGAATTGCGCGGCGGATGCTCGACTGGCTCGTCGAATCGGCATCGGCCGCCGGCATCGCATCGATCCATGTCGAGCTTCGTGCCGGCAACAAGGCGGCGCACGGCCTGTACGAATCGGCGGGATTTGCCGAGACGTTTCGCGTGCCGGGCTACTACCAGGGCACCGAGGCAGCCGTCCGAATGATCCGCGTGCTGCGCGCGCCGGGCGTCGCGGCGCCGGCCTGGCTTCCGCCGAAGGTACGCTAGCTGGAACCTAGCCAAGATCCCGGCGAGCGGTCGGAGCGCGCAGCCATTTTGAGCAGTTCTAGGAGAGCGACTGCGTATCGCCGTCGACAGGCAACGCGTGGCCGGAGATGTTGGCTCCGATCGGCGAGGCAAGGAAGACGATAGCGTTGGCGATGTCGTCCGCGCTGACGAGGCGGTGCAGCGAAACCCTGGAAAGCGCTTCTTCGCGCGCGGCCTCGGGCGTGATACCACGCGCCGCCGCCCGGTTCGCGAATACGGCGTCGATCCGTGGCCCCGCGACCGATCCCGGACAGATGGCGTTGACGCGAATGCCGAAGCGCCCGAGCTCGATCGATAACGATTTGGTGAACCCGATCACGCCCCATTTTGTCGCCGCGTACGGCGTGCGCAGCGGAAACCCGAAGCGACCCGCCGCCGAGGAGAGATTGGCGATGCTCGCGTTGCCGCTCGATTTCAGCAACGGGATTGCCCGCTGCGCGCAGAGGAATTGGCCGGTCAGGTTGACGGCCAGCGTGCGCTCCCAGTCGGCAAGCGCGATTTCCTCGCACGCGGCGGTGGGCCCGGCGATGCCGGCGTTGTTGACGAGCGCATCGAGACCGCCGAATTCGGCGGTCACGAGATCGAACAACCGCGACACCGCGGACGAATGAGCGACATCGCACTCGATCTGCGCGAGAGCCGCATCGCTCGCCGCAACCGCCTCCAGCGCGCTGCGGTCGACATCGCAGATGAACACTCTCGCCCCTTCCCGGGCGAATGCGCGCGCCGTGGCAAGACCGATGCCCGACGCACCGGCGGTCACGAGCACGCGCAGTCCGGCAATCTTCAAGTCCATGCGTTGCAGGCGAAGAAGCGTGGCTGGGATTGGACAGCGGGATGGACAGCGGGTCGACGATTGGATTATAACTGCCATCCTCACCCCGCATGTCCCAAGCGAACGTCACGAGTCGCCAAGCCCGTCATTTCGTGCCCCAAGGAGGAGTCATGAATCGCTCGCCGGTCAGCCGTCGTCGTCGTCAGGTTCTACAAGGTGCCGGAGCTGCCACAGCACTCGGCGCGCTCGGCTTTCCAGCAATCGTGCGCAGTCAATCCGACGCGATTCGCTTCGGCCACCTGACACCGCGCACCGGCTTCCTTGGCCCGCTCGGCGAGTATGCAGTGATGGGCGTCACGCTCGCCGTCGAGGAAATCAATGCCGGGGGCGGCATCATGGGGCGCAAGATCGAGCTGATCGCCGAGGACAGCGTGAATCCGCAGACGGCGTCGACCAAGGCGGAGCGACTGATCGAGCGCGACAAGGTGGCGGCGATCATCGGCGAGATCAGCTCGGCATCGGGCCTTGCCATCGCGCAGGTCGCGCAGCGCAACAGGATCATCTTCTTCAACACCGGCTGCAACTCCGACGAGCTCCGCGGCAAGGCCTGCAATCGCTTCATGTTTCACACCGAAGCGGCGAACACGATGTACGTGTACGCCGCAGGGACGGCGCACTTGCGCGACGGCATGGTCAAGGGCAAGAAGTGGTACAGCCTGACCGCCGACTATGCCTTCGGTCACGATCTCCTCAAAGCCGCTAAACGCTTCATGCTCGCCAACGGCGCCGAGTTCGTTGGCGACGACCTCGTGCCGACCGACGCCGCCGACTTCTCGGCGTATCTCCTCAAGATCCGCAACGCGAAGCCCGACGTCGTCGTCTCGAATCTCGCCGGCGCCCAGATCACGAACTTCATGAAGCAATACGTGGAATACGGGCTGCCCTATCCCGTCGCCGGCTTCGCCTTCGACACCGCGGTTGCCTGGGGCGCCGGCAAGGCCAACCTGATCGGCATCTGGCCGCTTGTCTGGAGTCACCAGGTCAAGACGCCGTCCGCGCAGAAATTCATCGAGGCCTTCACCAAGAAATACGGGAAGCCGCCCGACAACCAGGCGTGGGGGGATTACCTTTCGACCAAGCACCTCGCGCAGGCGATGGCGGACATCAAGAGCACCGACTCCGCCAAGGTGGCCGAGCACCTCGAGAAGGGCGCCAAATTCGACGTTCTGAAAACGCGAGAGGGCTACTACCGCAACTGGGACCACCAGCTGATGCAGGAGATGTACACGATCCGTTTCCTGCCTGCAGCGGAAATCAAGAACCAGTGGGATATCTTCACGACGTCACCGCCGGTGCCCGCGGCGAACCAGAACCTCGAGGTCATCGCGCCGACACGCGAGGACAACAACTGCACGATGCCGGCGTGACCTAGGATCCGGTCCGACAGGCTCCTGGCCCGCGCGCCCTGACGCGCGGGCATTCCATGGTCGCGATCCAGATCCTCGAGCAGGTCGTCAACGGCCTGCTCGCCGGCGCGTATTACCTTCTGATCGCGCTCGGGCTGTCGCTCATCTTCTCGCTGGGCGGCCTCGTCAACCTCGCGCACGGTGCGTTCTACGCGCTCGGTGCCTACTTCGCCGTCAAGCTCGCCGATCACATCGGCTATGCCGGCGCATTCATCGCCTCGCCGGTTGCCGTCGCCCTGATCGGGCTCGTCATCGAGCGGTACCTGTTCCGCCGCTTCTATCGCGAGGATCCGGCCTTGGGACTGCTGTTGACGTTCGGCCTTGCGATGGTGGCCGAGCAGGCGCTGCGCTGGATTTTCGGTGCGGCGCCGATTCCGTTCTCCATTCCGCCGGCGCTGACGGGCCAGATACTGGTCGGTGAGTTCATTTATTCGCGCTATCGGCTCGCGATGCTCGTGGTGGCAGTCATCGCGGTCGGCTGGACTTTGGTATCTGCTGCGGCGCACGCCGTTCGGTCGCGTCGTGCGCGCGGGCGTGCAAAACCCCGACATGGTTGCGGCGCTCGGCATCTCGCTCACACCCTACATGGCGAGCGTGGTCGGTCTTGCCGTCGGTCTCGCCGCGCTCGCCGGCGTGCTGATGGCGGCGATCACGGGCGTGCATCCGGCCATGGGCGCCGACATCCTGACCGCGTCGTTCGTCGTCGTCGTGATCGGCGGACTCGGCTCGTTCTGGGGTGTCGTCCTGGCTGCGCTGATCGTCGGCGTCGTGCGCGGACTGACGGTGTACTTCTTTCCGCCCGCTGCCGAAGCATCGATGTATCTGCTGATGGTGCTCGTGCTTCTGTTCCGACCGCGCGGGCTCTTCGGCGAGCGCATCCAGCGCTTCGAATGAATCGGCTGCGCTCACCTGTCGTGATCGCTGCACTGGCCTGTGCAGTGCTGCCGTTCGTGCTGCTCGCAGGCGGGCTCACGCTCACCAGCGCCACCGACGTCGTGATCTTCGCCGTCGCTTGCATGGCGCTCAATATCCTGGTCGGACACACCGGTCTCGTGTCATTCGGGCACGGCGCGTGGTTCGGCCTTGGTGCGTACGCCGCCGCGCTTGCGCAGCGTCACTGGTTCGCGGGCTCGGTCGTCTGGCCGGCGCTGTTTGCGCTTGTCTTCTTGCTCGTCGCGTCGCTCCTCGTCGGTTTTCTCGTGTTGCGTCGGCGTGGCGTCTATTTTTCCCTGCTGACGCTTGCGTTCGCGGCGCTCACCTACGCAGTGGCTTACCGATGGACGGCATTTACCGGCGGCGAAAACGGCCTGGGCGGCGTGACGCGCGCGAATTGGCTCGGCGTCAACCTCGAAAATCCCTGGGTCTATTACGTTTTGGTCGCCGCCTTCGGCGTCGCTTGCGTCTACGCGCTGTCGCGCTTTCACGCCTCGCCGATCGGTACCGTTTTACTTGCGATCCGCGAAAATGAGCAGCGCACGCAGTTCGTCGGGCTATGCGACGAATCGCTACAAGCAGATTGCGTTCGTGCTTTCGGCCACGCTCACCGGCGTGGCCGGCGTGTTGTTCGCGTTCCATCACCGGTTCGCGTCGGCCGATCCGGTTGCCGTTTCGTTCTCGGGCGAGCTCCTCGCGATGGTGATCATCGGCGGCATGCGGAGCCTGCTCGGTCCCGCGTTGGGCGTTCTCTTCTACATCCTGTTTCGCGAGTATCTGTCGATCTACACGGCGCACTGGCTGCTGTTCTTCGGATTGCTGTTCGTCGTCTTCGTCGTGTTCTCGCCGACGGGACTTGTCGGCGTCTGGCGACGGCTGACCGACACCGTTACGTGTGAAAGTCGTCGAAGCGGCGGCGATGGCGGGACGCGTCGTCGAGCAGGGCCTTCCGTTGCCGGCTTTTCTCCGCCACGAACGCGCGCCGACCGGAACGCAATTCGTGGCGGAGGGGCTCGCCAAGGCGTTCGGCGGTATTCACGCCGTCGAGGAGGCGAGCCTCGCCGTCACCGACCGGACCTTGCACGCGTTGATCGGCCCCAACGGCGCCGGCAAGACGACGCTGTTCAACCTGATGTCCGGCTTGTTCGCGCCGGACCGCGGCCGCGTGCTGCTCGACGGCCGCGACATCACCGGCGAACCACCGCAGCGAATCGTCGCCGCCGGGCTCGCCCGCTCGTTCCAGATCACGAACCTGTTCCCGGCGTTGACCGTCGAGGAGAACCTCCGTCTCGCGGTCCAGGCGGGCGATCCTTCCCACTTCGATGGCTGGCGGCGCGCAGCGTCGATCTCGGCGGTCACTTCGAAGACCGCGGCGCTGATTCGATTTCTCGGCTTGACAGGCATCGAACGCGCCGAGGCAGGCGCCCTTTCGTACGGCGGGCAGCGGCTGCTCGACATGGGGCTGGCCCTGGCGACCGCGCCGCGCGTCCTTCTGCTCGACGAGCCGCTCGCCGGCCTCGCCGCCGCCGAACGCGAACGCGTGAGTCAGCTCGTCAAGCGCATTTCGGCGGAAATTCCGGTGCTGATGGTCGAGCACGACATCGATCGCGTGTTCGCGCTTGCCGACCGCGTAACCGTGATGAACGAAGGCAAGGTGCTGGTCGAGGGCAGCGCCGACGACGCGCGCGCCAGTCGCGTCGTGCAGGAAGTCTATATCGGCACGGGTACCGCGATGCTTGCCGCCACTGCCCGCGGCCACGACAGCATCGGTGTGGGGTCGGCGCTCCTCACGCTCACGGGGATCGACACGTTCTACGGCAAGAGCCACATCCTGCGCGAAGCTTCGCTCGGCGTGCGCGAGCGCGAGATCGTCGCGTTGCTCGGTCGCAACGGCGCCGGCAAGTCGACGCTGCTAAAGTCGATCATCGGGATCGCCCGCGCCGCCGGCGGCCGGATCACCCTTGGCGATGTCGACCTTCGCGAACGGCCGGCCGCGGAGATCGCCCGTCTCGGAGTCGGCTATGTTCCGCAAGGCAGGGGGCTCTTCGCCGGCATGAGCGTGCGCGACAATCTCGAGCTCGGGCGTCTGAAGCGCCGATCCGGAGATGGGGTAGCATGGAGCGAGGAAAAGATCCTCGAATTCTTTCCGCAGCTCAAATCGCGCCTCGACACGCCGGCCGACTTCCTGTCGGGCGGCGAGCAGCAGATGGTCGCTGTCGCGCGCGCTCTCTCCGGACAGGTTCGCGTGCTGCTGCTGGACGAGCCGTTCGAGGGACTCGCGCCGGCGGTCATCGAGGGGCTGTTCGAAGCGTTCGACAAACTGCGTGGCGAGGTGGCGATGATGATCGTCGAGCACAATCTCGATCTCGTGCTGGCGCTTGCCGACCGCGCGTACGTACTGGAACGCGGCAGCGTCGTGCACGAAGGCACGGCGAGAGCGCTGCGCGAGGATCTCGATCTGCGACGGCGCGTACTCTGGATGTGACACGATGGAAAAGACTGCGGCAATCATAGGCGCCGGGCTGATCGGCCGGTCGTGGGCAATGGTCTTCGCCCGTGCCGACTGGCGCGTGCGGCTCTACGACAGCGTTCCGGCGCAGCTCGACGCGGCGGCGACGTTCATCGCTGCGAGCCTCGCTGAGCAGCAGGACCACGGCCTCGTCGCCGATCCCGCGGCGGCCCGCGCGCGGATCGAATACACGCGCGACCTGCCGGCGGCGGTCTCGACGGCAGACTGGGTGCAGGAAAACCTGCCCGAGACGCTCGAGCATAAACGCAACGATATTCGCGGCACTCGATCGACATGCGCCAGCTTCCGCCGTGCTCGCAAGCTCCACGTCGGCGATTCCCGCGTCGCGCTTCACCGAAGAGCTGGCGGGACGCGCGCGCTGTCTCGTCGCGCATCCGGTCAATCCACCGCATCTCGTGCCGGTGGTCGAGTTGTGCGGTGCCCCGTGGACCGCGCCGGCGACGATCGAGCGCGCACTCGCGGTGTTCACGGAAATCGGGCAGGTACCGATCGTCGTGCGCCGCGAGCTCGACGGCTTCATCCTCAATCGGCTGCAGGGCGCGCTCTTGTCCGAGGCAATGCGCCTCGTGGGCGAAGGCTATGTGTCGCCGGAAGATCTCGACAAGACGGTGCGCGAAGGACTCGGCCTGCGCTGGTCGTTCATGGGGCCGCTCGCGACGATCGAGCTCAACGCACCCGGCGGCGTTGCCGATTATTGCGCGCGCTACGGCGGATTCTATCGACGGCTTCTGCAAGAGCCGCCGTCGCCCGCGGTGTGGGATGGCGACAATGCGGCGCGGGTCGCGGCGGCGTTGGGCCCGCAGGCCGGCCCCGAGGTGCTCGCGCAACGCACGCGCTGGCGCGATCGCCGGCTGATGGCGCTCGTCGCGCACAAGCGCCGGCAACCCGATCCGGAAACGAAGGAGTCACCATGAGCGAAACCCGCAAGGTCATCATCACCTGCGCTGTCACCGGCAGCATTCACACGCCGTCGATGTCACCGCATTTGCCGGTCACGCCGCGCGAGATCGCCGACGCCGCGGTCGCCGCGGCAGAAGCCGGAGCCGCGATCGTTCACCTGCACGCGCGCGATCCGGTCGACGGACATCCGACGCAGGACCCCAAATACTTCCGCGAATTCGCGCCCGACATCGCCCGCCGCTGCGACGTCGTCATCAACTTCACGACGGGCGGCGCGGCCACTATGTCGATCGAGGAACGCTTGCAGCCGGCGTTGCAGCTCAAGCCCGAAGTCGCGTCGCTCAACATGGGTTCGATGAATTTCGGGCTCTACCCGATGTTGAAGCGGTTTTCGACGTTCAAGTACGACTGGGAGCGGCCCTATCTTGCCGGGTCCGAGGATCGAATCTTCCGGAACACGTTCAAGGACATCGAGTACATCCTGACCTCGTGCGCGGACAACGGCACGCGCTTCGAGATCGAGTGCTACGACATCGGGCACCTGTACACGGCGGCGCACTTCCTCGATCGCGGCGTCGTCAAGCCGCCGCTTTTCATCCAGAGCGTATTCGGCATCCTCGGCGGCATCGGCGGGCATCCCGACGACGTCGCGCACATGAAGCGCACCGCGGACCGGCTGTTCGGCACTCAGTACCGCTGGAGCGTGCTGGGCGCAGGACGCAATCAACTGCCGATCGCGTCGATGTCGGCGGCGATGGGCGGCAACGTGCGCGTCGGTCTCGAGGACAGTTTGTGGCTCGGAGCGGGCAAGCTCGCTGAATCCAACGCCGCGCAGGTACGCGCCGTACGTCAGATCATAGAGGGGATGGGCCTTGCAATCGCCACGCCCGACGAGGCGCGGAAAGTGCTGGAACTGAAGGGACGGGCTGCCGTAGCGTTCTAAATCCCCTCGATGGAACCGGAAGCGCCACTCCATCATGCGAGCACATCGTCAGCCCGCAATCGCAACGAAGGCGGAAACGTCAGTCCCAGCGCCGCCGCCGTCGTCTTTCGTCCTAGTCCGCAGCGCGCAGCGCCCTGCGCATCGAGCCGAAACGCCTGCGATATTGCGCTGGCGTGAGGTTCACGTTGCGCTTGAACAACCGGCTGAAGAAAGCAGCGTCTTCGTACCCGACTTCGTTGGCGATCGCCTCGATCGACTTGTCCTCGGACTCGAGCATCTGCTTCGCTTCCTCGAGCCGCAGCGTATGCACGTATTCGAGCGGCGACATGCCGGTTGCCACCTGAAAGCGCCGCTTGAACGAGCGTTCGGGCAGGCCGCTCAGCCTGACCATCGCCGCGACCGGCGCCGCCTCGTTGTAGTGCTCGGCGATCCACGTCTGGCAGTGCGCGATTACCGCATCGTCGACCTGACGCGAGCGCGCCAGGCGTGCAAACGGCTGCTGGCCAATCTCGTGCCAGTCGATGAGATTGATGCGCGCGACCTGCATTGCCGCATCGACACCGACCAGCGCGCGATCAGATACAGCGCGAGGTCGAGCCACGAGGTGCCGCCGCCCGCCATCACCAGACGCTGACCTTCGCCGGATATCACGAGTGCGCGCTGCTCACGCACCTTGACCGCGGGATAGCGGCGGCGCAGCACGTCGCAGTAGGCCCAGTGCGTGGTCGCTTCATGACCATCGAGCAGACGCGCTTCGGCCAGCAGCATCGCGCCCGAACACGCGGTGGCGAGGGTGGCGCCCTGCGCATAGCAGCGTGCGAGCCACGCTTTCTCTTCGCTGAACTCTCCGTCGAGCGGCGCGTCCGGTGGAATCGCGAGCTCCGGCACGCACACGATATCCGGATTGGCTAATTCCGCGATCGTGGTCTGCGACTCTATGCGCAAACCGTTCGCCGTCGCGAATACACCGCCGTGCGCCGATATGACAACAGGCTGAACAGCGCGGGACCGGGCTGTCCGTCGACGATGAATCCCCATTCGCGCCCCGCCGAACAGAACAGGTCGTACATGCCGTAGACGATCGATGCCGTCGTTTCCGGGAAAGCGAGGATGGCTACCGTAGGTGGAGTAGGGTTGCGTCGTCATGACCCATTTGTCCGGTTCGTTGCCGAATCGGCTTTAGTTCATAGGGTGCGCGGACTTATTCTCTCGACTGTGCAATTCAACCAGAAAGAAAGCGTCACGCCAACATGTGCGTGACATTCCTGGCATCCGACCCGATTGGACTGTGAACTCATTCGGAGGAGAGAATCATGACCACCCGTGACCCGCAAAATCTGGCGCTGACCGGTGCCGACGCGACGAGCCTGGAGCACTACGGGCGCGCGCTGCATCAGTTCCAGTGCTACATCGAGGACCCGGTGGCGAGCGTGGACGCAGCGCTCGCGCGGTCCCGGACTTCGTCATGGCCCACGTGCTCAAGGCCTACCTGCACCTGCTCGGCACCGAGCCGCGAGGCGCTGCCGGTCGCGCGACAGCCTGGCCGCCGCACGCCGCTGCGCCGCCAATGCGCGCGAACGCGGCCACATCGCAGGCGATCGCCGCCCTGGTCGAAGGACGCTGGCACGAGGCTGGCCGCGTGCTCGAGGACGTGCAGCATCGAGCATCCGCGCGACATGGTGGCCTTGCAGATCCGGCCACCTGGTCGACTTCTATACCGGCAACTCGCGCATGCTGCGCGATCGCATCGCCCGCGCGCTGCCGGCCTGGTCAGCGCGACATGCCCGGCTATCACGCCGTGCTCGGCATGCACGCCTTCGGCCTGGAGGAGACCGGCGACTATGCGCAGCGCCGAACGCCAGGGCCGCCGCGGCGTCGAGCTGGAGCCGCGCGACGGTTGGGCGCAGCACGCGGTGGCTCATGTTATGGAAATGCAGAGCCGCCAGCAAGACGGCATCGCCTGGATGCGCGCGCAACCCGGACGTGTGGTCGAAGGACAGCTTCTTCCAGGTTCACCTCTGGTGGCATCTGGCGCTCTATCACCTGGATCTGGGCGAGATCGACGAGGTGCTGAAGCTGTTCGATGGCCCGATCCATGGCGCGCGCTCCAGCGTCGTGCTCGACCTGATCGATGCCTCGGCCCTGCTGTGGCGCCTGCATCTGCGCGGCATCGACGTCGGCACGCGCTGGCAGAGCGTCGCGGACGTCTGGACGCCGGTTGCGCCGGCGCCGGCAACTACGCCTTCAACGACGTGCACGCAGTGATGGCCTTCATCGGCGCCGGGCTGAACGAGCTCGTCGAAGCGGTGACTCGAGTCGCAGCGCGCGGCGATGGCCGGCAACGACGACAACGCGGCGTTCACGCGCGAGGTCGGCCACCCGGTGACGCTCGCCACTGCAGGCCTTCGGCAGGGGCGACTATGCGCGAGCCGTGCGCCGCCTGCGCGCGGTGCGCGAGATCGCTCACCGCTTCGGCGGCAGCCACGCGCAGCGCGACCTGCTCGACCTGACGCTGATCGAGGCGGCGGTACGTTCGGGAGAGACAGCGCTGGCGAGCGCGTTATGCGCCGAGCGCGTCAACAACCGGCCTGAAAACCCGCTTACGCGGCTGATGCAGCAGCGCACATACCGGTTACGCCCGGCACCATAGTAACGCGATCAACGCTGGTTCACCGCCGACGGAAACGACATGAGATGATTGCGTCGCGAAGCGCGATTGACTGTCGTCAGTCGGCACTTCGTCAGTCGTCATTGCAACAATGGCGCGCCCGACAGGAGTCGAACCTGTGACCTTTGGCTTCGGAAACCAACACTCTATCCAACTGAGCTACGGGCGCGCGGATCGGCATTCTACCGCGGCCATCGAACGAGCGTCCACCGGCGGTATAATGTCGCGCAGTTTCCGTCGCGCCGCGAGGGTTTCGCGCGCGGCGTCCACTCCAGTTGCAAACGCACCCCCCCACCGCAAGCGCCACCGGATCAGGAACGACCATGCAGCAAAAGGAAGCGCACGCATCTCCGATCAAGAATCCGAAGCAGCTCATCGTTGTCGTCGTGCTGGCGTTCCTCGTGCCGATCGCGCTTGGCCTCCTTCTCTCGCAGCTCGTCACTAGTGGCACGAAGGGCGAGCATGAAGACGACAACGCGATCCTCGCGCGCATCCGGCCGGTAGGTCAGGTTATGCTTGCCGCGCCCGCGGCACCCAAAGGACAAATGACAGGGGAACAGGTCTACGGCCAGGTTTGCAAGACATGCCACGAGGCCGGTGTGCTCAACGCACCGAAGTTCGGCGACAAGGCGTCATGGACGAAAGTCGTCGCGCAAGGACAGGCGACGACGGTCGATCACGCGATCAAGGGCATTCGCTCGATGCCTCCGAAGGGCGGCAGCTCGGATCTCGCGAACGTCGAAGTCGGGCGCGCGGTGGTGTTCATGGCGAACAAGGCCGGCGCGAACTGGAAAGATCCCCCCGCACCGGCGGCCGCGGCGCCCGCCGCCCCTGCCGCGGCACCGGTGGTTGCTGCAAACGCTGCGCCTGCGCCCGCGGCGGCTGCCCCTGCCGCTCCTGCAACGGCAGCCAAGGTCGATGGCAAGAAGATTTTCGAATCGACCTGCACCGTTTGCCACGGCGCCGGCATCGCGGGCGCGCCGAAGTTCGGCGACAAGGCGGTATGGGGGCCACGTCTCGCCACCGGCATCGATTCGCTCTACAGAGTAGCGCTGACCGGCAAGGGCGCGATGCCTCCGAGGGGCGGCAACAAGGATCTTTCCGACGCCGACGTGAAGGCCGCCGTCGACTACATGGTCGCTGCCGTCAAGTAGCGACGCGAGCGGCGGAGAGGGGCCCCACGCGCGTAGCGCAAGGGGATCGGAGCAATCGCGAGTCGGCGCATGAGGCCGACCCCACCAACGCGACGGTTCGCATGGCAGTGCGGAGGCCGCGACGCGCGAGTGCTCAGTCGCTCACGGCCACGGACTCCGACGCGTCCGCCGAATCCGAATCGAGGTCGCCGCGCGACGCATCGCGGGCGAACGCAAGCTGCGACAGATAGTCGGCGGTCACATCACCAGTGATGTATTTGCCGTCGAAGCAGGATGCCTCGAATTCCTTCAACTGCGGATTGGTCGTGCGCACCGCGGTCTTCAATGCTTCGAGGTCCTGATAGATCAGAAGATCGGCGCCGATCGAGCGCGCGATCTCGGCTTCGCTGCGACCCGTGGCGACGAGCTCGTCCTGGTTAGGCATGTCGATGCCGTATACATTGGGATAACGCACCGGCGGGCTCGCGGAGGCGAAATAGACCTTGCGCGCGCCGGCGTCGCGGGCCATCTGCACGATTTCGTGCGATGTCGTTCCGCGTACGATCGAATCATCGACCAGCAGCACGACCTTGTCCTTGAATTCCATGCCGATCGGATTCAATTTCTGGCGTACGCTTTTGCGACGCATCGCCTGTCCCGGCATGATGAACGTGCGGCCTATGTAGCGGTTCTTGACGAATCCTTCGCGATAGGTGAGCCCGAGCGTGTTGGCGAGTTGCAGCGCCGAAGGCCGGCTCGAGTCGGGGATCGGGATCACCACGTCGATGTCGCGTGCTTCCGGCATTCCCCGAATCTTGTTCGCGAGCTGCTCACCCATGTTGAGGCGCGTCTCGTACACCGACGTCCCGTCGATGACCGAATCCGGGCGCGCGAGATAGACGAACTCGAAGATGCAAGGCGCGAGCAGCGGCCGTTCGGCGCACTGGCGGGAATGGAAGGCGCCGGTCTGGTCGACGTAGATCGCCTCGCCGGGGGCGACATCGCGCAGAACCGTGAACCCGAGCGGCTCGAGCGCGACCGACTCGCTCGCGACCAGGTATTCGCTGCCGCCCATGGCCTCGTTGACGCCGATGATGAGCGGCCGGATGCCGTAGGGATCGCGAAACGCTACCATGCCGTAACCCGCGATCATCGCGACGATCGCGTACGCGCCTCGACAACGCCGGTGGACTCCCGCAACGGCGGCGAAGATCGCATCGGCATCGAGCCGGGCGTGGTGGGCGGCGCGCTCCAATTCGAGCGCGAATACGTTGAGCAGCACCTCGGAATCCGAGTTGGTGTTGACATGCCGAAAATCGAGCTGGAAGAGCTCCTTCTTCAAGGCGTCGCAGTTGGTCAGATTGCCGTTGTGCGCGAGCGTGATGCCGAACGGCGAATTGACGTAGAAGGGCTGCGATTCGAGCTCCGAAGCGGCCGATCCTGCGGTCGGATACCGGCAATGGCCGATGCCGAGATTGCCGGTGAGCTCACGCATGTTTCGCGTCCGGAACACGTCACGGACATAGCCGCCGCCCTTGTGCATGTGGAACATCGCGCCTTCGCCGGTCACGATGCCGGCGGCGTCCTGCCCGCGGTGCTGCAGCAGCAGCAGGCTGTCGTAGAGGAGCTGATTGACCGGCGTATGCGCGACGACGCCTACGATTCCGCACATGGATCCATCTCTCCATCGAGCGCTCTCGATGCCGAGAGCGTCCCGCTCGCCCGGGCTTTGCCCGAGGGCGAAAAATCGAGCCGCGCCGCCCATTCCGGCGGCAAGTACGGCCGCAATGCCAGCGCCGACTCCGCGAGCACCGGCCCAAAGGTCGAATTCTGCCACCAATCGTGGCGCGGCAACCCTGTCAACCCGGCGATCAGCGCAAAAATGACGGCCAGAAGCGCGCCGCGCAACACTCCGAACACCGCGCCGAGCAGCCGATCGACGAATCCGAGCCCAACGCCGTGCACGATCTTTCGCAAGAGCGTCGCGACGATCCCGCCTGCGATCAGGACAATGATCAAGATCAGCACGAACGCGAGCGCGTGACGCGCCACCGGCGGAATGTCGAAGCTTGCAAACAGCACGGCGGCCGAATCGGAATAGTGCAGCGCCGCGACGAGGCCGACAATCCAGCTCGCGATCGCAACGAGCTCGCGCACGACGCCGCGAACATACGCGAAGATCGTCGACAGCAGGATCACCGCGACAACGAGCAAGTCAAAATAGGTCATCGGAGGCCTCCCGCCGGGCCGCCCTAAGGGAGGCCTGCACCCCACTCGGGGGGAGGCGAACGCAGTGAGCTCGGGGGCACATCAGTCCACGAAACGCGGCGCAGCGATCCGCGTCGAAGCGCGCATGCCGCTATTTCGCGGCAACTACAAGACCATTCCACCCTTCGGTCTTGAGCTTCGCGCGCGCGGCTTCAGCCTCCGGACGTGTTCCATATCCGCCGACGCGTACGCGCCAAAGCGTGCCGCGGCTTGTCTCTACAGTTTCGGTGTACGTGGAGGCGTAGCCGGCCCGTTTCAACTTGGCGGCAAGCGCGCTCGCACCCTTGTCATCGGTGAACGCCGCGATTTGCACGGCGAAGCCTTCCGCTTTGGATGATTGAGAGGCTGCCGGTGCGGCTACTTCGGCGACGGGGGGAACGGATACCGCCGCCTCTGCTGTCGGCGACGCCTTGGCATCGCTCTTCGGTTCGTCGGATGCCTTCACCTCGGCTTTGCCGTTTTCTTTACTTGCCGGTTTCGGGCCAGGCGAAAGCACGCGCTGTTCGGCTTCGGAGATGGATTTCTTCGGTGGCGCGGCGTTAGCCGTCACGGTTACCGGCGCGGGTGCGTTTTCCGTGACCGGCGGTGCAGGCGGCGCTGCGGTGATTGGCGCAGGCGTCAGCACCGGCGCCGGCGCCTCGATTTTGGGTGCGCCGTTTTTGGGGAGCGACTTGGTGTCGGACTTCGCGGCGCCTTTCGGCTCCCGTCCCGTCAGGCGATTGATGAAGCGACCTTCGTCGACCGGCGGAATTTGCACGGAAACATCGTCGCCGAGAGGCTTCGGCTCCTTCTCGAGCAGCATTGGAAGAATTACAGCCGCGGCAAGCGCCAGCACGATCGCGCCGACGAGGCGGCGCCGGGCCCTGCGTTTCAGATCGTCGACCGCGAGGTCGGCATTGTCGGCAATGCGCTCAGCCATGCGTCGTGTCCCGCTCCCGCGCGGCAAGGATCGCAGCGACCGTCAGGAACGATCCAAAAACGATAATTCTATCAGCTTCGTCCGCACCGTCGCGCGCGGCGCGGTACGCCGATGCGACATCATCGAACGCGCGAACGTTGGCGGATGCGACACCGGCGCGCGCGAGCGCATTGCACAGCGCAGCGGCGTCCGCGCCGCGCGGTCCCGGCAGCGGCGCGACATGCCACCGGTCGACGCGCGGTTTCATCGCCGCGATGACGCCGTCGAGATCCTTGTCGGCGAGCATTCCGAGCACGGCGGTCGTGCGCGGATGAAATCCCATCGATCCGAGCGCGGCTGCCAACACGCGCGCAGCGTGCGGATTGTGCGCGACGTCGAGGATGATCGTCGGGCGTCCCGGGAGCACCTGGAGGCGCGCGGTGAGCTCGACCGAAACGAGACCGGTGCGCAACGCGCCCGCACTTATCTGAAGACGACCGCGCAGCAGATCGAGCGCCGCAATTGCCGTCGCCGCATTGACGAGCTGGACGGCGCCCCGCAGCGCGGGATGCGGCAGGCCATGGCGCGCCCCGCCGGGTCCCCAGTAATCCCACTGACCTTCGGCCGCCACAAAACCATAATCGCGGCCGATCTGCGTTAGCGGAACGCCGAGAACGCGCGCGTGCGCGACGAGGGTGGACGGCGGATTCGGATCGCCGCACACGGCCGGCCGGCCGGCGCGGAAGATGCCTGCCTTTTCGCGTCCGATGTCCTCCCGCGTCGCGCCGAGATAGTCCATGTGATCGAGGTCGACATTGGTGACGACCGCAACATCGGCATCGACGACGTTGACGGCGTCGAGGCGTCCACCGAGCCCGACTTCGAGCACCGCGGCCGCCAGATCCGCGCGCGCGAAGAGCCAGAACGCAGCGAGCGTCCCGTATTCGAAATAGGTCAGCGGGACATCCGCGCGAGCATCCTCGACGGCGTTGAAAGCGGCGAGCAGCGCGTCATCGGTGGCCGGCGTTCCATCGATGCGCACGCGCTCGTTGTACGACACCAGGTGAGGCGATGTGTACACGCCGGTGCGATAGCGAGCGGCGACGAGCATCGACTCCAGCAATGCGCACGTCGAGCCCTTGCCATTCGTGCCGGTGACGGTGATGACGGGACAAGCGAACGTCGCATCCATACGCGCGCGCACGTCGTCGACGCGATCGAGCCCCATCGCGATCGCCTTCGGATGGAGCGTCTCGAGAAGCGCGAGCCACGCGGCAACCGTGGCGGGGCGGCGTGTCGTGATGTTGGCCCGACCCGCGTCTCAGGTCGTCGGTGAGGGCTGCTTCGTCAGCATCGCGAGCATCCGCGGCAACTCGTCACGCAACTGGCGCCGGTCGACGATCATGTCGAGCGCACCTTTGTCGATCAGGAACTCAGATCGCTGGAAACCTTCGGGAAGCTTCTCGCGGACGGTCTGCTCGATCACGCGCGGGCCGGCAAATCCGATCAGCGCGCCAGGTTCGGCCAGCACCAGATCCGCGACGAATGCGAACGACGCCGAAACACCGCCCATCGTCGGGTCGGTGAGAATCGAAACGAACGGCAGCTGCGCTTTGGTGAGCTCCTGCAGCACCGCGGTCGTCTTCGCCATCTGGAACAGCGAATTGACGCCTTCCTGCATCCGCGCGCCGCCCGACGCCGAAATGCAGACGAACGGAATGCGGCTTTCATAGGCCACGCGGACGCCCCGCACAAAACGTTCGCCCACGACGGAGCCCATCGAGCCGCCCATGAATTCGAATTCGAAGCAGGCGAGCACGAGCGGCACGCCTTTGATGCTTCCTTGCATCACGACAAGCGCGTCCGTCTCGCCTGTCTCTTCCAGTGCGGCCGCGAGCCGCTCGGGGTATTTCTTCTGGTCCTTGAACTTGAGGCTGTCGATCGGCACGACTTCGGAGCCGATCTCGAAGCGGCCTTCGGGATCGAGCAGCTGGTCGATGCGTTCGCGCGCCGGCACGCGCTGGTGATGAGCGCATTTCGGGCAGACGAAAAGATTGTTCTCGAGGTCGGTTCGATAAAGCACTGCTTCGCACGAAGGGCATTTGATCCACAGCCCTTCGGGCACCGCCGTCTTCTTGGTCCCCGGCGTGCTCTTGATTCGCGGTGGCAGTAATTTCTGCAGCCAGCTCATCGCAGTATTTGTCGCGTTGCTGTGGCCGGAGCTGGATCGAGCGCTGCGGCGAAGCTCGCTCGCGCCAGCGAAGATCTCCGTTTCGCGTCGAGCGCGCTGCGAATCCCGGCGAGCCACGTCCCGGCGCGTTCCGCGGCTGATGCGGGCGGACCGTTTTCGATTTCCTGGATGATGCGGCTCCCGATGACAACGGCGTCGGCGTGGGTGGCAATGGCCTGCGCGCTTGCCGCGTCACGAATACCGAAGCCTACACCGATCGGCAACCGGACATGACGGCGAATCTCCGCGAGCTTCGCTGCCACTTCCGTCGTGTCGAGGTGGCCGGCGCCGGTCACGCCCTTGAGCGAAACGTAGTAGACATAGCCGCGCGCGATCTGCGCGACGGCCGCAATGCGCGCATCGGGCGTCGTCGGTGACAACAGGAAAATCGGAGCGATGGCGCGCGCGCCCAGCAGGGCTGCGAACTCGACGGATTCCTCGGGCGGGTAATCGACCACGAGCACGCCATCGACGCCAGCGTCGCGCGCGCGATCGGCGAACACTGTCGCGCCCATCGCCTCGATCGGATTCGCATAGCCCATCAGCACGATGGGCGTCACCGTGTCGGTCCTGCGGAACGCGGCAACCGTCGCGAGCACATCCTTGAGGCCCACGCGCTGCGCCAGCGCGCGTTCCGACGCGCGCTGAATCACCGGGCCGTCCGCCATCGGATCGGAGAACGGCACTCCCAGCTCGATCACGTCGGCACCCGCCGCGACCAGCGCGTGCATGATCGGAAGCGTCATCGCAAGCGACGGATCGCCGACGGTGACGTAAGGGATGAGCCCCGCGCAGCCTGCGGTGTGCAGTTTCGCGAACGTGGCGTCGATGCGGTTCAAGCGGGCCTTTTCCCGCGAACGGCGGGATCGCATTCCTGCCGGCAGAAGAACTTGAGGCCCGTGCGCTCTGCCACGGTATTCATGTCCTTGTCGCCCCGGCCCGAGAGATTCACGAGCAGGATCTTGTCCCTGTCCAGGGTCGCCGCGAGCTTGGTGGCATACGCCAGTGCGTGTGCCGATTCGAGGGCCGGCATGATGCCCTCGATGCGACAGCATTCGTGGAATGCGGCGAGCGCCTCGTCATCGGTGATCGACACGTACTCGGCGCGCTTCGTATCCTTGAGCCACGCATGCTCCGGCCCAACGCCGGGATAATCGAGCCCCGCCGAGACCGAATGCGTCTCGACGATCTGTCCGTCGGCATCCTGCAGCAGGTAAGTGCGGTTGCCGTGCAGTACCCCCGGCCGCCCGGCGGAGAGCGACGCCGCATGCCGCCCGGTCGCGATACCCTCGCCCGCCGCCTCGACGCCGATCAGCCGCACGTTGGCGTGCGGAATATAAGGATGGAAGAGGCCGATCGCGTTGGAACCGCCGCCCACGCACGCAATCACGGCGTCGGGCTGCCGGCCCGCGGCTTCGGGCATCTGGGTGAGGCATTCGCGACCGATCACGCACTGGAAATCGCGCACCATCATCGGATACGGATGCGGGCCCGCGCAGGTGCCGATGATGTAGAACGTCGTCTCGATATTCGTCACCCAGTCGCGCATCGCCTCGTTCAATGCGTCTTTCAATGTCTTCGAGCCTGAATCCACGGGCACGACCGTGGCACCCAGGAGCTTCATCCGGAACACGTTCTGCGCCTGCCGCCTTATGTCCTCCGAGCCCATGTAGACGACGCACTCCATGCCGAAGCGTGCGGCAACCGTCGCCGCGGCCACGCCGTGCTGGCCCGCGCCCGTTTCCGCGATGACGCGCGGCTTGCCGAGACGTTTGGCGAGCAACGCCTGGCCGATGCAGTTATTGATCTTGTGCGCGCCGGTGTGATTCAGGTCCTCGCGTTTGAGCCAGATCTGCGCGCCGCCAACCTTCGCGGACCACCGTTTCGCGTGGTAGACAGGCGAGGGCCGGCCGACGTAATGCGCGAGCTCATCTTCGAATTCGGCGACGAATTCGGGGTCGGTCCTGTAGCGCGCGTATTGTTCCTTGAGCTCATCGAGCGCGCGGATCAGCGTCTCTGCGACGAATACGCCGCCGTACGGCCCGAAATGTCCGCGCTCGTCGGGAAGCGTGTAAGGAAGATCAGTCATCTGCATTGCGCACTTCCTTGACGAAAGCCGCGATTCGCGCCGGATCCTTGATGCCCTTGATCGGCATACCCGCGGCGTCGACCGCTTCGACGCCGCTCGAAACATCCACTCCCCACGGCCGGATGCGACGCACAGCGTCGCCGACGTTCGCCGCGGACAGGCCGCCGGACAGCACAATCGGTCGAATCAACTCTCTTGGCAGTATGTTCCAGTCGAACGTCCGCCCGGTGCCTCCCGGTTGTCCGCCCGCGGGCGGCGCATCGAACAGGAGTCCCGCCGCATCGTTGTACCGTGCGGCGGATTCTACCAAACCGGCTTCTTCCACCCCTGGCGCGACCGGCAACGCCTTGAGGTACGGCCGGCCGAACTCGCGGCAGAATTCGGCCGTCTCGTGACCATGGAATTGCAGCAGATCGAGCCGCACCGCCGCCAGCGTCGCCCGCAACTCTGCGGGTACCGGATCGACAAAGAGGCCGACAACGGAGACGAAGGGCGGAAGTGCTGCGACGATCGCGCGAGCTTTTTCGACGGTGACAGCGCGCGGCGAGCCGGACCAGAAAATGAGCCCGACCGCATCGGCGCCGGAGCGCGCCGCGGCAAGCGCGTCTTCGACACGCGTGATGCCGCAGATCTTGATTCGTGTTCGCATGCTCGCTTGCCCGAGTCTCAGGAAAGAGGAAGCCGGACGGGCCGTTTCGTCGGGGGCAGTCCCCATGTTGCATCGTAGTCGGCGCCGGTCAGATACAACCCGTCGGCGGCAAAGGTCGGCGCGGCGCGCGTTCGATCGCGCAGAGCCAGCAGCTCGGCAATCCATGTGACGGGTTTCTTGCCCGCCCCGACGTAGACGAGCGCGCCGACGATGTTGCGGATCATGTGGTGGAGGAACGCGTTGGCAGAAAAATCGAATCGAACATAATCGCCGTCGGCGTCGACCGCAATTGCCGACAGCGTCTTCACCGGCGACGCGGCCTGGCATTCGGCGGCCCGAAACGCCGAGAAATCGTGCGTTCCGGCGAGCGCCGCGGCTGCCGCGCGCATCGAGGCGACATCAAGCGAGCGATGGTACCAGCCGACACGCGTTGCAAGTAGCGCCGGCCGGGTCGCTCGCGGAAGCAGCAGATAGGTGTAATGGCGCGCGCTCGCCGCGTAGCGCGCATGGAAATCGGCAGGCACGGGCTTTGCCCATTGCACCGCGATTGCCGAGGGCAGCTGGGAATTGACGCCGCGGACCCACGCGCTTTGCGGGCGCGCCACGTTTGTGTCGAAGTGAACGACTTGCAGCGTCGCGTGGACACCGGCGTCCGTGCGGCCTGCCGCGATCGTGGCGATGCGGGTGTCGGCAACGACGCCGAGCGCGCGTTCGAGCGCGTCCTGCACGCCCCGCCCGTCCGCCTGCGCCTGCCATCCGGTGAACGACGCACCCGAATATTCGAGGCCGAGAGCGATGCGCATGAAATGACGTCAAAAAAACAGGCGGCGGATTGCGCTCCGCCGCCCGCTCCTGGCTAGCGCGCGATCAGCCGAGCTTCGACAATAGCGACTGTGCTTCCGATTTCTGTTGCTCGTCGCCCTCGTGCAGCACTTCCTGCAGGATTTCGCGCGCTCCCTCGACGTCACCCATCTCCTGATAAGCCTTCGCGAGATCGAGCTTGGTGGCGGCATCGTGCCACTGGCCATCCAGCACCGACGGCGTCGGATCCTCGAACGTTGCCTTGTCCGGATCGAACGAAAGATCGAGCTTGTCGAGATCGATTGCGGCCTGCGGACGCGCGAGCGAAGGCGCTGTCGTCGATGCGGGCCCCATCGCCAGAGCGGGCTCAGGTTGTTTCGGCGCGTGGCGCGCGGGCGACGGCTTGTCGGACGCATCAAGCGTGAAGTCCATGTCGTGCACGACGGCGGCCGCCGACTTCGCGCGATCGCCTGCGCTCTCGAGCGCCGACACCGTCGACGCCGTAGCGCTTTTCGCGGTTTTCTCGAGCGCGCTTTCGGCGCCGGCGAGGATGTCGATCGGCGATTTCGTCTTGGCGCCGGACGACGGCGATATCGAGATTTCCTCGTCGAGTTTGAAGTCGAGTCCGCCCCCCGTGTCGCCAATGTCGGCCGCGACGTGGGGCGGCACACCGGAACCTTCGGTGCGCGGCACTTCGGCGCGCAGCACGGGCTCGGTGTGCACGGGCTCTTCGGCAACCGCTGCCCTTGCGCCGCTCGCCGCAACGGCAGCCGCGGCCGCTGCCGTGGCCGCCGAGCCGCTCTCGGCGAACATCGGATTGTTGGGATCGAGCTGTCGGCCGAGGCCAACCGCCTTCTGCCACACTTCGCCCTGACCCTGCGACACCGAGTAGAGCTCGGCTGCAACAGTCTCGAACGCCGACGGCTTGTTGTGCTGCGCGTGGATCTCGAGCAACTTGAGATAGATCTCCTGCCGGTTCGGATCCTTCTTCAGCGCTTCCTTGAGAATCTCTTCGGCCTGCGCATCGCGTCCGTACGCGAGGTACACCTCGGCTTCCGCGATCGGATCGACTTCGTCGGTGTCGATGTTGCCGAGACCTTCGCGGCTGAAGTCGCTGGCGAGCGAATTGTCGCCTGTATTGACGACGCCGCCGCCGGTCGACCCGAACACGGTGTTGGTCTTGATATCGGTGCCCGAGATGATGCTGTCCTCGAACTTCGTCGTCTTCCGCCGGCGGGCGGCGACGAGGGCGGCGATGCCGCCGAGCACGACGAGCGCCCCTGCGCCCAGCATCCAGCTCGGCGTGTTGGCAAGCAGATCGTCGAAGAATCCCGGTGGTTCCTTGGCCTTCACCGGAGCTTTGGTCACTGTCGCTTTGGGCGGCACGGCCTTCGGCGGCTCTGGCGTAGCAGCGGGGGGTTCGCTCTTTGCAGGTTCGGCAGCTTTCGGCGGCTCGGTGGTAGCTGGCTCTGCGGCCTTCGGCGGCTCAGTCTTCGGCGCCTCAACTTTCGGCGGCTCAACCTTGGGCGGCTCGACTTTGGGAGGCTCCGGAGCTTTGGCAACGACAACGGGTTGCGGTGCAGTCGTGATCGGCGCCGGTGTGGCGGTCGGTGCGGCGACCGGCGCCGCGGCCTTCGCCTTCGTCGCATCGGCCTGGGCCTGCATCTGCGCGCCTGTCTGGCTCTTCAGCTCCACCGCGCGCTGCAGATCCTTGAGAGTCCTCTCGAGCTCGGCGATCCGCGACTGCGCTTCCTTCAGCGCCTGCTCGCGGGCAACCGCGTCCTCAGCCCCGCCGGCGCCCTTGCCCTGTCCAGCCTCGCGAGATACACGGAGTTGGTCGCGACCGGGAGCCGGCGACGGTACCTTGTCATCGACAGCCGTGCCGATCTTGCCTGCCACGGCGCGCCCGCCCGTGCCCTCGGCTGCGGGAGCCGCGGCGGCGACACGATCGCGGTAGGAGCGCCAATCGCTCGCTTGCACGCGCACGACTTTCGTCGCCTCCGACGATGCCGTCGCCCCAACTTCGTCCGGACTGGGGATCGTGATGATGGCTCCGGTACGAAGGCGATTCATGTTCTTGCCGTCGAAGGCATCGCTGTTGTTGCGGAACAACGCAACCAGCATCTGATCCAGCGTGGCCGTCGACGGAAGATTCTCCGTCGCGATCTTCGACAACGTGTCGCCGCGCTTGACGGTATACGTGTCGCCGCTTTGCTTCGGCGCTGCCGCCGCTTGCGGCGCGGCCGAAGGCGCACGCTGCGGTGCCGGCGCGGCACCCATCCTTGTCGGAGCGACCGGCTCGACCGGCGAGGCAACCATTGTCGAGCCCGGGGGATCGAGCAGGAACGTGTAATCGCGGACGACGCGACCCGATGCCCAATTGATTTCGATCAGCAAGTCGAGGAACGGCTCGCTGACCGGCGCCTGTGTCGTGATCCGCAGGAAGGGCTCGCCGTTCGCACCGCGGTCGACGGTGACGCGCGCGCGGGATAGCGCTCCCGGATAAGGCAGATTGTTCTGGCGGTAAAGCGAGGGATCGGCGACTCTCGCGGCGAGGGAGTCGAGCTCTTCTTTAGCCGCCGAGGTGAGCTCGATCTGGGCCGACAACGGCTGTCCAAGCGCCGAATTGACTGTTAACTTGCCCAAACCGAGGGCCGCGCCCGTGCCGGGCAGCAACAGCGCCGTGGCCAACAAAGTCAACGTCAGGATGGGTTTCGCTCGCATACCGACCCCTTCCGAGATTTCGGATTCTTCAACCAAACATAACATCATGGGTTTAGCGGCGCAAGCTAAACCCCCGTATTAGCTTGCTTTTTTTCCGCCGATTGGGGTCGGCGGAGGCGACATTCATGCCGACATCCTAGCGCCGAGCGCAAGGGATTGGTCCTCCCATCGCGCCGGCCACAAGATGTTGTATCGCCAGACGCCTGCGGACCCTATTCAGCGAAGTTGTTGCAATCTCGCTGCAACAGGGGTTGCCCTCGTTGTCGCGTCCGCCGCATGTACAGAACAGCGCATAAAACTTGCGCAAACGGGATACGAGCGCGTCTGGCTCACGAACCGCGGCATAAGAGGGAATGATACGCGGGTATCGGCTCTTTTCTCCCCGTCACCGCTCGAGCAGGATGCGGATCATTCTTCGCAGCGGCTCCGCTGCGCCCCACAGCAACTGGTCGCCCACCGTGAACGCGCCGAGATACTCGCCGCCCATCGCGAGTTTGCGCAATCGGCCAATCGGCACCGTCATCTGCCCGGTGACCGCCGCAGGCGTCAACTGACGAATGCTCTCCTCGCGCGTATTCGGCACGACGCGCACCCATTCATGCGCGCTCGCAATGATCGCCTCGATCTCGCTTAGCGGAACATCGCGACGCAGCTTGATCGTCACTGCCTGCGAGTGGCATCGCATCGCTCCAATACGCACGCAGATCGACTCTACCGTGACTGGGTTCTTCTCGCGGCCGAGCATCTTGTTCAGCTCCGCGCCGCCCTTCCACTCCTCTTTCGACATGCCGTTGCCGAGATCTTTATCGACCCAGGGAATCAAGCTGCCCGCGAGCGGAACGGTCGTGTGCTCGGTGGGAAAGGTCCCGTCCCGGAGGATGCCGGCGACCTCGCGATCGATGTCGAGAATCGACGATAACGGGTCCGCCAGCAGATCTTTGGCGGCGAGGTGAGCCTCTCCCATTTGCGACAGGAGTTCGCGCATGCTCTGCGCGCCAGCCCCCGATGCCGCCTGGTACGTCATGCAAGTCATCCACTCGATGAGGTCGCGCTCGAGGAGCCCGGCCAACGCCATCATCAGCAGGCCGACCGTGCAGTTGCTTCCGATGTAATTGCGGATTCCGTCGCGAATCGCAGCATCGATCACGCGCCGATTGACCGGGTCGAGGATGATGATCGCATCGTCGGCCATCCGCAGCGTGGACGCCGCGTCGATCCAGTAACCGTTCCAGCCCGCCGCACGCAGTTTCGGGTAAATGTCGTTCGTGTAGTCGCCGCCCTGGCAGCTGACGATCGCGTCCAGCCTCTTCAGACCGGCGACGTCGGTGGCGCTGCCGAGAGGAGCGATTTCCTTGCCGATCGAGGGACCCTTGCCGCCGGCCCTCGACACCGAGAAGAACACCGGATCGATGTGATCGAAATCGCGCTCGGCGATCATGCGCTGCATGAGCACCGAACCGACCATTCCCCGCCAACCGACGAATCCGACTCGCATTGCGTCCACCCTGATCGTCTGTCGCCGCCGCGTTCTGTCCGCCCCCGGAACCGCTCGCGGAGGCGACAGCGGGGCCGAGGCGACGGGTCAGGTCGTCTTGATCGTCGTGATTTTCGTTGCGCGGGCGTTGTTGGCGGCGCGCGTGCCGGTTCCCGCGACGCGAGCGCGCAGCAGGATTTGAGAGCTCAAACCGGCAAAGACGTCATGCATGGGCGGAATCGTAACACGACTCACGTCGCGCGCTCGAATGCGGCGACAACGGCATCGCCCATGGCGCGGGTTCCGATCACCCGGTCTCCGGGCAGAGCGATGTCGCCGGTGCGCAATCCGGCGGCGAGAACCGCGCGCACGGCGGTTTCGATGCGGTCCGCGATGTCGGCTCTTTCGAACGTGTAGCGGAACATCATTGCGACCGACAGGATCGTTGCCAGCGGATTCGCCTTGTCCTGTCCGGCGATGTCGGGCGCCGAGCCATGGATCGGCTCGTACAGTCCCTTGCCGTACGCGTCGAGCGAGGCGGACGGCAGCATCCCGATCGAGCCGGCGAGCATCGATGCCTCGTCCGACAGGATGTCGCCGAAGAGATTGCCGGTCACGATCACGTCGAATTGCTTCGGGCTGCGCACGAGCTGCATCGCCGCATTGTCGACATACATGTGCGTCAGCGCGACATCCGGATATTCCTTCGCCGTCGCGCTGACGATCTCGCGCCAGAGAACCGACGTATCGAGCACGTTGGCCTTGTCGACCGAGCAAAGCTTTTTCCCGCGCTTTCTCGCGGTCTCGAAGCCCACACGTGCGATGCGCGCGACCTCCGGAGCACTATAGTGCATCGTGTCGAATCCTTCGTCATCGTCGGCCGCGTTCTTGCGGCGGCCGCGTGGAGCGCCGAAATAGATGTCGCCCGTGAGCTCGCGAACGATCATGAGATCGAGGCCGGCGACGATCTCGGGTTTGAGCGTCGAGGCGGCGGCAAGCTCCGGATAAAGCAGCGCCGGGCGCAGGTTCGCGAACAGCGACAACGCCTTGCGAATGCGCAGGATCCCCTGCTCGGGCCGCAGCGCCCGTGGCAGCGTGTCGTACTTGGGGCCGCCGACCGCGCCCATGAGCACGGCGTCCGCGGCCTGCGCGAGCGCAAGCGTGGCGTCCGGAAGCGGTTGCATCGCCACGTCGAAACCAGCGCCGCCGATGGGTGCGGTCTCGGTTTCGATGGCAATCCCGGCGCCGCGCAGCGCGTCGAAAATCTTGACGGCTTCGGCAACGATCTCCGGACCGATGCCGTCGCCCGGAAGAATGGCGATTTTCACCGGCTCACATGAGCCAGGGCTGGGCCGCCAGCCGCTTTGCCTCGAAGGCACGGATCTCGTCGGCGTGCGTCAGCGTGAGGCCGATGTCGTCCAGCCCGTTCAGGAGGCAATGCTTGCGAAACGGCTCGATCTCGAATCCGAAGACCGTCGATCCGTCCGCCGTGGCGACCGTCTGCGCATCGAGGTCGATCGTTAGGCTGAAGCCGGGAAATGCAGCGGTGTCGGCGAACAGTCGGTCGACTTCATGCATGGTGAGCTGAATCGGGAGCAGGCCGTTCTTGCAGCAGTTGTTGTAGAAAATATCCGCGAACGACGGCGCGATGAGCGCGCGAAAGCCGTAATCGAGCAGCGCCCACGGGGCGTGCTCGCGCGAACTGCCGCAGCCGAAATTACGGCGCGCGAGGAGGATCGAAGCACCTCGGTAGCGCGGATCGTTAAGGACGAAGTCCGGGTTCAGCGGCCGCTTTGCGTTGGTCTCTCCCCGGTTCGCCGGGATCGAGGTAGCGCCATGCGTCGAACAGATTCGGACCGAAGCCCGAACGCTTGATCGACTTCAGGAACTGCTTGGGGATGATGGCGTCAGTGTCGACGTTGGCACGGTCGAGCGGCGCCACGAGCCCGGTCAGTACGCGAAAAGGTTCCATCACTGCGCACCTGACGCGGCCGCTCGAAACATCGAGCCACCGCCCTCGTTGCGGTCCGCGTCGCGCGCCTTGAAGGCCGTGCAGGCGGACACCGCAACGGCGAACGCGATGAGCGCGGCCAGTGCAACCCGGGTGTCGATCACGGCATCTCCGTTACGCCATTAGGGCGTGCTAACGCTATGGGCGCATACGCGAACGAGTGGCATGGGGTGCCAATCGCGACAGCTCATTTGACAAATTCGGAAGCCGAGACGGGCGGTCAAGGCGAGGAGAGCAACAAAGAGTGGCGCCCCGGGCCGCGCGTTCCCTTCGGGTTGCTGCCGAAAACGCCCATCGCTGCGTTGCAAAGTCTCGCCGGGTGCCCGACCCGCCTTCGCCTTCGCGCCTTGCGCTGGGCGTTTTCGCCCGTACAACGCGTTTGTGTCCATAGCGTTAACAGGCCCAATAAGTCTTGGCCTTTACGGCCGCCTTCTCGATCCCGGCGCCCGCAGCTTTCACGTCGGCTCCGACACCGGCCACCGTGTTGCAGGCCGCAGCGACCCCGACCAATCCGACCATCACCATAAGTGCTGCGATTTTTTTCACCATTATCGTTTCCTGTCTCCCGCACTACACGAGACGACGCACGTCGACGAAATGCCCGGCGACGGCAGCCGCGGCGGCCATCGCCGGGCTGACGAGATGCGTGCGGCCGCCCGCTCCCTGGCGACCTTCGAAGTTGCGGTTCGATGTCGACGCGCAGCGCTCGCCGGGCTCGAGCCGGTCGTCGTTCATCGCGAGGCACATCGAACAACCCGGCTCGCGCCATTCGAATCCCGCATCGCGGAACACGCGATCCAATCCTTCGCTCTCGGCTTGCACCTTCACGAGACCGGATCCCGGCACAACCATTGCGAGCTTCACGTTCTCGGCGACGTGGCGGCCACGCGCGACCGCGGCCGCAGCGCGCAAGTCCTCGATCCGCGAATTCGTGCACGAGCCGATGAACACCTTGTCGATCGCGATATCGGCGATCGGCGTGCCGGGGGCAAGCCCCATGTAGGCAAGAGCGCGCTCGATACCTTCGCGCACCACGGGATCTTTTTCCGCATCGGGATCGGGCACGCGACCATCGATCGTCGTCACCATCTCAGGGGACGTTCCCCAGGTGACGTGCGGCTTGATGGTGGCCGCGTCGACGTTGACAACACGATCGAACCTCACGCCGGGATCCGAGGTGAGCGTCCGCCAGTAAGCCACGGCGCGATCCCACATCTGTCCTTTTGGCGCAAGCGGCCGGCCCTGAAGGTAGCCGATCGTCGTGTCGTCGACCGCGATCATGCCGGCGCGCGCACCGGCTTCGATCGACATGTTGCAGACGGTCATCCGGCCTTCCATCGAAAGCGCGCGAATCGCGCTGCCGGCGAACTCGATCGCATAGCCGCCGCCGCCGGCGATACCGATGCGACCGATGATGGCGAGGGCGATGTCCTTCGCCGTACACCCTGGGGGCAACACCCCCTCGACGATGACGCACATCGCCTTCGCTTGCTTCGTGAGCAGGCATTGCGTCGCCAGCACGTGCTCGACTTCGGACGTGCCGATTCCGAAGGCGAGCGACGCGAACGCCCCGTGCGTGCTCGTGTGCGAGTCGCCGCAGACGACGGTCATCCCCGGCAACGTCGCGCCCTGCTCCGGCCCGATCACATGGACGATGCCCTGCCGCTTGTCGCGGAATGGAAAATAGGCTTTCGCGCCGGTAGCACGGATGTTGGCGTCGAGCGTCTCGACTTGTAGGCCGCGAAATGGGATCGTCGATCCCGCGATCCCAATGCTGCGTCGGCGTGTTGTGATCGGCCGTGGCGACAATCGAATCGGCGCGCCACGGCTTGCGCCCGGCGAGCTTGAGACCCTCGTACGCTTGCGGGCTCGTGACTTCGTGCACGAGGTGGCGATCGATATACAGAAGCGCGGTGCCGTCCGCCTCGGTGCGAACGACATGACTTTCCCACAGCTTGTCGTAGAGAGTGCGCGCTTGCATGGCGTTTGGACGCAATTCGATGCGGGTCGGTTCGCTTCGAACGTTGGATTATTGCACGAGTGAGGCTGCGGCGGAGCGCAGCGGCCTGCTGCTCGATGTGTGCGAGCACGCGCAGGGCAAGATCCGGTACGGTCGGGTCGAAGATCGTCGCCGACGTCGAGCGCAACCAGGTGAATTGGCGCTTTGCGAGCTGGCGGGTAGCGGCGATGCCTCGCGCCCGAAGCGTCGTCGCGTCGATCGTGCCGTCGATGAAGTCCCAAGCCTGGCGATAGCCGACGCAGCGCATCGACGGAAGCTGGGGCGTGAGCGCATAGCGGGCACGCAGGCCGCGGAGCTCGTCGACGATCCCCGCAGCGAGCATTGCATCAAATCGCGCCGCGATGGCCGAGTGAAGCTGTGCCCGGTCGGGCGGCACGATCGCGACGGCAATCGCCGGCCCCAGCGCCGTCGTCGCTTCACGGGCGCCATGCAGCCTCGACAGCGGAAAGCCCGTAAGTTCGAAGACTTCGAGCGCGCGCTGTATTCGCTGCGCATCGGCCGGGTTCAGCCGGCTCGCCGTCGCGGCATCGACCTTCGCCAGCATCGCGTGCACGGCCGGCCACCCTTCCGCCGCCGCGCGCGCGTCGATCCGCGCCCGCACCTCCGGGTTGGCACGCGGCAACGCGCTCAGCCCTTCGACCAATGCCTTGAAGTAGAGCATCGTGCCGCCGACGTACAGCGGCAATCGTCCGCGGGCGCGGATCTCGGTCGCCGCCGCGAGCGCGTCCGACCGGAACCGGGCCGCCGAGTAAGACTCGGTCGGCTCGACGATGTCGACCAAGTGATGCGCGACGCGAGCGCGCGACGCGGCGTCCGGCTTGGCGGTGCCGATGTCCATTCCGCGATAGATCTGCGCGGAGTCGACGCTGACGATCTCAGCGTTGAGCCGATCGGCCAGCGCGAGCGCGAGCGCACTCTTGCCCGACGCGGTCGGGCCCATCAACAACACCGAAGGGCTCATCGGAAATCGCCGCTAGCGACCGCGCATGAAGAGGCGATCCAGGTCGGCGAGACTGAGTTGATACCACGTCGGCCGTCCGTGGTTGCACTGGCCCGCGCGTTCGGTTGCCTCCATTTCGCGCAGCAGCGCGTTCATCTCCAGCACCGTGAGGCTGCGGTTCGCGCGCACCGCTGCATGACAAGCCATCGTCGACAAGAGCTCGTCACGATGCGCGGCGAGCACTTCACTGCCGCCGAATTCGCGCAATTCCGACAGCACCGCGTGCGCGAGTGCCGCTGCATCGGCATCGGCAAGCGGCGCCGGAATGCCCCGCACCGCGAGCGCCGATGGTCCGATCGCCGTGATGGAAAAGCCAAGGCGATCGAGTGTCGCGGCATGCTCGTCGGCGGCAGCGACTTCAAGCGGTGTCGCGGTGAACGTCGCCGGAACAAGCAGCGGCTGTACCGGCATGCGCTCGTCCGCCGCGGCTTTCAATCGCTCGTAGACGATTCGTTCGTGGGCGGCATGCATGTCAACGAGCACGAGGCCGTTGCCATTCTGGGCGAGCACGAAGATGCCGTGCAGCTGCGCCAGCGCGAAACCGAGCGGATGGTCGTCGGCGGTGGCGGGGAGGTCCGGTTTATCTCCGGTCGGCGGCGGACGTTCGCCGAAAAGCCGCGCATAGAACGCTGCGGGCTCGCCGGCATCGAGCGACATCGTACGTTGCTGCGCTGGCGTGTAGGGCCACGGACGCGCAGGCGCTGTCACGGTCTCATGCGCAGGTGCGAGCGGCGGCGTGCGCGCGGCGGCGAGGCCGAGCCGGTCGGAAGCCGAAACGGCAGGCTGCTCGGCACCCGTCACAGCGAGCGCCCGCTCCACCGCGTAGCGGACGAACTGATGCACGGCGCCCGACTCGCGAAAACGCACTTCTGTTTTCTGCGGATGCACGTTGACGTCGACTTGCCGCGGATCGAGCGAGAGCCAGAGCGCGTACGCCGGCTGGCGCTCGTGATGCAGCACATCGCGATACGCCTCGCGCAGCGCATGGGCAAGCACGCGGTCGCGCACGTAGCGGCCATTGACGAAGGTGTACTGACCCTGTGCCTGCGCAGCGTACGCCGGCCGAACTGCGAAGCCGGCCATGGAGAGCGGACCGGCGCGGGCGTCCACCTGCGCCGCGCTCGCCGCAAAGTCGTCGCCCAGGAGCGCCTCAACGCGCGCGCGACGGCCCTGCGCGAGCAACCGATAGACGACGCGGTCGTTGTGCTGCAGCGTAAAGCCGACGTCCGGGTGCGCGAGGGCTACGCGCCGAAATGCTTCCTCGCAGTGGCCCCACTCCGTCGCCCCGGTGCGCAGGAACTTTCGTCGCGCGGGCGTGTTGTAGTAGAGCTCGTGCACGGTCACCGTCGTGCCGGCCGCGATCGCAGCGGGCGCCGTTACGCCAACGCTACCGCCTTCTACTTCGATCCGCCACGCGTGCGGCTTGCCCGCTGCTCGGGACGCGAGCGCCAAGCGGGATACGGCGCCGATCGACGCCAGCGCTTCGCCGCGGAAGCCGAGCGTTGCAATCGCCGCAAGATCGTCAGCGGTTGCGAGTTTCGACGTCGCGTGGCGGGCAACCGCAAGGTGCAGCTCTTCGCGCTCGATGCCGGCGCCGTTGTCGGCCACGCGAATGCGCTCGATGCCACCGCCCGCGAGATCGACATCGATTTGCGTCGCGCCGGAATCGAGCGCATTTTCGAGCAGCTCCTTCAACGCCGCTGCCGGACGTTCGACGACCTCGCCGGCAGCGATCTGGTTGATCAGATGATCGGTCAGCGCGCGGATCGGCATCGGAGGCTAGCGGACGAGCCCGCTCGACCAGCGCGCATAGACGTCATCCGCAACGGCATGTAGGGCGTCGATGCGGGCGGGAAGATCGCGTCGGATGTCGTCGGCGCTCTGCACGGCGTCGCTTGATTTTTTCGGAAGCTCATTGGCACCGCTCGCAAGCCACGTCGCGACAAGATCAGGCGTCATCTCGATGTGGCACTGGAAGCCGATGTGCACGTCGTCGACGACATACGCCTGGTCCTTGTTGAAGCCGTTGGTCAACACACGCGTGGCGCCCGGCGGCAGTGCAAACGCGTCGTAGTGCCACTGGAACGTCGTGAAACGGTCGCGGCCGCCGAACCACTTGGCGCGCGCGTCGTCATCGGTCGCCCGCACGTCGACCCAGCCGATCTCCGCGACCGGAGCGCGCGTGACCTGCGCGCCCAGCGCCTTCGCCAGCATCTGGCCGCCCAGGCAATGGCCCAGCACCGGAACGGCTGTCGCGACGCTTTCGCGCAACAAATCGCACACCGGTGCGACCCAAGGCTCGTCGTCGTTGACGCTCATCGGTCCGCCCATCATTGCGATGCCGGCAAATGCGCGCGGGTCGCCAGGAACGGCAGCGCCCGCATCGAGAGGCACGAGGGTCCACGGGACACGGCGCCGATCGAGCCACTCCGCAAAATAAGCGGGGCCTTCGGTCGGCGAAAAGCGGAGGACGGCGACGGGGCGCATCGGGATCGGCGAGCTCGCGGCCGAAGCGGGTAAGATTTCCAATTTTATCAGTCGGCGCGGCTGCGCTCGGCGTTCTCGAAGGATTTTCATGCACAAGCTTCTTAATCGCGCGGAATGGAGGCTCGCCGCCGTCGCATTGGGGGTTCTCTTCGCGGGAGCAATGGCGTGCGCGCAGGATGGCGTCGTCGCGCCGAACGCCCATCTCAAAGCCGATGGCATCCCGCCGATCTCGGCCGCGCTTGCGGCAACGGTCGCGCCGTATACCGAATTCCGGCCGCGAGCCTTTGCCTCGTGGCATCCGGAAAAACGGGAGATGATCGTCGCGACGCGCGCCACGAATACCGCACAGCTGTTCCGGATCGGCGCCCCGCTCGCCTCCCCGGCGCAACTCACCGACTTCAGCGATCCGGTGCGTTTCGGCGCGTGGTGGGCGCCCCGACCGGACACGCTCGTCTTCACGCGGGACACCGGCGGCAACGAGCAGAACCAGATCTATCGCCAGGACCCTGGCGGAAAAGAGCCCGTCCTGCTGACCGATCCTGCGCGCACGCACAGTCCGCTCGCCATCAATCGTGCGCGCAACCGGCTCCTTGTTGCGTCGACCGATCTCGACAAAACGGGCCGGCGCGAAAATCCGACCCTCGACCTCTCGCTGCTCGACCCATTGAACCCTTCGGGGCCGCGGAAAATCGCAACGCTCCCGGGCACCGGCTGGTTTGCCGCGAATTTTTCGTTCGACGACCGCCAACTTGCGTTGATCGAGTTCAAATCAGTCAACGAAACTTTCGTGTGGGTCGTCGATGTCGCCTCTGGCGAGCGCCGCCGCGTGTTTCCCGCCGCGGCCGACGCGCCAACGCCACCGATCGCGACCGAAGATGCTGAATTCAGCCGCGACGGCAAGGGGCTTTTCGTGACGACGGATCGCGACGGCGAATTCCGGCGCTCCGCGTACCTCGATTTCGCCACCGGCAAGCTCGATTATTTCGGGCCGGACAACTGGGACACCGAGGAGCTTGCCGTTTCGCCCGACGGGAAGACGATCGCCGCGATTACCAACGAAGCCGGGGTGGGTGTTCTGCGGCTTTACGCGGCCGACACGCGCCGCGAGTTGCCGCGCCCCGCCGTTCCAATTGGCACCGTAAAGGGCGTGCGGTGGCACGACAATTCGCGTCTGCTCGCGTTCAATCTCGATTCGGCGCAAAGCCCCGGCGATGTCTACGCGCTCGACGCCACGACCGGAAAAGTCGAGCGCTGGACCGAAAGCAGCGTGGAGGGCCTCGGCCCCATGACATTCCAGGCCCCGATGCCGATCGAGTGGAAGAGTTTCGATGGCCGCTCAATCGGCGGATTCATCGTCCGGCCGCCGCGAAAGTTCGAAGGGCCGCGCCCGGTGCTGATTCAGATCCATGGCGGGCCCGAAGCCCACGCCCGGCCCGGGTTCATCGGCCGCTGGAATTATTACGTCAACGAGCTCGGCATCGCCATCATCCAGCCCAACGTGCGCGGTTCGACCGGGTACGGCAAGACGTTCGTCTCGCTCGACAACGGCGCCCGGCGTGAAGACTCGGTGCGCGACATCGGCGCGCTGCTCGATTGGATCGCGAAGCAGCCCGATCTCGATCCCGCGCGCGTCGTCGTTGCCGGAGGCAGCTACGGCGGCTACATGAGCCTTGCCGTCGCCACGCATTACGCCGACCGCATCGCCGGCTCGATCGACAACGTCGGAATTGCGAATTTCGTCACTTTTCTCGAGCGCACCGAAAGCTACCGGCGCGACTTGCGCCGCGTCGAATACGGCGATGAACGCGATCCGGCGATGAACGAATTCCTGACGCGGATCTCGCCCGTCAACAATGCCGCGAAAATCAAGCGGCCGTTGTTCGTGGCGCATGGCAGGAACGATCCTCGCGTGCCCTACACCGAGGCCGAGCAGATCGTCGAAACGGTGAAGAAGAACGGCGTGCCGGTGTGGTACCTGCTCGCCGACAACGAGGGCCACGGCTTTGCGCGGAAGGAGAACGCCGACTTCTACTTCCAGGTGACGATCCGGTTCCTGCAGGAAACCGCGCTCAAGTAGGCGGGTCTGCTAGAGGCCGCGCACGATGCGCGCGTATGCGGAGTGGTTGTGGATCGATTCGAAATTCTCGGCTTCTACCGCAAAGCCATCCACGCGCGGGTCTGCGGCAAGACGTGCGGCAACCCCGCGCACCAGGTCTTCGACGAACTTGGGATTGTTGTAGGCGTGCTCGGTAACGTATTTCTCATCGGCGCGCTTCAAGAGGCCGTAGAGCTCGCACGACGCCTCCTCTTCCGCCACCCGGATCATTTCGGTCAGGAATAGAGGCGAGCCCGGTCGCACCGTGATCGTGACGGTGGAGCGTTGGTTGTGCGCGCCATACTCCGAAATTTCCTTCGAGCACGGGCACAGCGAAGTGACCGGCACCGCGACTGTCTGCGTCTGCCGATATTCGTTGCCGTCGAGCTCGCCTTCGAGGCGAACTTCGTAGTCGAGAAGGCTTGCTACCCCGGACACCGGCGCGGACTTCCGGATGAAATACGGAAACGAGAGCTCGATGCGCCCCCCGGGCGCCTCAAGGAGGACGACCAGCGCGTCGAGCAGGCCGCGCAGCGCGTGCACCGACAGCGGCGGTTCACCCGGCGCGCTCACGGATTCGAGCAACGCGACGAGCCGCGACATATGCGTGCCCTTGCGGTCCGGCGGCAGCGCGACGTAAACGTTGCAATTCGCGATCGTCGGACGTGCCACGCCGTCGGCGTCGACAAACGTCAGCGGGTACCGCAATCCGCGGATGCCGACCTGATCGATCGCGATGTCGCGCTCGTCGCTCCCGGACTGCACGTCGGGAATCGGGAAGATCGTCTGCGGGCGCTCTGGCCGGTTCATGGGGTTGAATTGTAATCCAGGGACGTCGAGGCAGACTCCCCGGCTAAGCCGCAGGCTTGCGGACCACCTCGGGACGCCGGTAGCCGAAGCGCGCCTGGACGGCAGCTACGATGCCGGCGGCATCCAACCCGCACAAAGCGAGCAGCTCGGCGGGGTCCCCATGATCGATGAACGCATCGGGCAGACCGAGTTGCAGCAGGGGAATCTCGATGCCAGCCGCGGCGAGCGCCTCGGCGACCGCGCTGCCCGCGCCGCCCATGACGACGTTTTCCTCGATCGTGACGAGTGCATCGTGGCGATTCGCGAGCTCGGCGACAAGTGCGGTGTCGAGCGGCTTGACGAAGCGCATATTGGCGACGGTCGCGTCGAGCTCATCGCCCGCAGCGAGCGCGTGGCGAAGCACCGCACCGAACCCGAGGATGGCGACGCGGTCGGCGCGCCGCGACGACATCCGGCGCACGTCCCCCTTGCCCACCGGCAGCGCCGTCATCTGCGTGTCGACCGCAACACCGGGGCCCGCGCCGCGCGGATAGCGAACCGCAGCGGGCGTGTCGAGCGTGAACGCCGTGTACAGCATCTGCCGGCATTCGTTCTCGTCCGCGGGCGCCATCACCGTCATGTTGGGGACGCACCTCAGATAGGCAAGATCGTAGGCGCCGATGTGCGTCGCTCCGTCGGCACCGACGATGCCGCCGCGATCGATTGCGAAGACCACCGGCAGATTCTGCAGCGCGACGTCGTGGATCAGCTGATCGTACGCGCGCTGCAGGAACGTCGAATAGATGGCGACGACAGGCTTCATGCCCTCGCACGCGAGTCCTGCCGCGAACGTCACCGCGTGCTGCTCGGCGATGCCCACATCGAAATAGCGGGTGGGATATTCGTGCGAGAAACGCACGAGCCCGGAACCTTCGCGCATCGCGGGGGTGATCGCAACGAGGCGCTCGTCGCGCGCCGCCATGTCGCACACCCAGTCGCCGAAAATCTGCGTGTAGGCAGGTTTCGCGGGCGCTTTCGGCGTGAAACCCACTGCCGGGTCGAACTTGGTCACGCCGTGGTAGAGGATCGGGTCGTCCTCCGCGCGCGCGTAACCATAGCCTTTTTTGGTGATCACGTGCAGCAGCTGCGGACCCTTCAATGCCTTCACGTTGCCGAGCGTGCGCACGAGCGCGTCGACATCGTGGCCGTCGATCGGACCGATGTAGTTGAAGCCGAATTCCTCGAACAGCGTGCCGGGCAGCACCATCCCCTTCATGTGCTCTTCCCAGCGCTTCGCGAGCTCCTTGACGGGCGGAACTTTCGACAGCACCTCCTTGCCGCCGCGACGCATCGTGTTGTAGAGGCGCGACGATAGAAGGCGCGCGAGGTAGCTGTTGAGCGCGCCGACGGGCTCGGAGATCGACATCTCGTTGTCGTTCAGCACGACCAGGAGATCGGCGCCGGCGATGCCCGCATTGTTGAGCGCCTCGAACGCCATTCCGGCGCTCATCGCGCCGTCTCCGATCACCGCGACGACGCGCCGCGTCTCTCCGCGCTGCTGCGCTGCGATCGCCATGCCGAGCGCCGCCGAGATCGAGGTCGAGGAATGTGCGGTGCCGAAGGGGTCGTATTCGCTTTCGGCGCGGCGTGGAAAGCCGGATGGCCCGTCCTTCATCCGGAGCCGGTTCATCTGCGCGCGCCGGCCGGTGAGGATCTTGTGCGCGTACGTCTGATGACCGACGTCCCAGACGATCCGGTCATGCGGCGTGTCGAAAATGTAATGCAGCGCGATCGTGAGCTCGACCGTACCGAGGTTTGACGACAAATGGCCGCCCGTCTGGGCAACCGACGCGACGAGGAACGCCCGCAGCTCGCGCGCCAATTCCGGAAGGTCGGAACGGTCGAGCCGGCGCAGCGCGGCGGGATCGTCGATCTGGTCGAGGTGTGGATACATGACGATCAGCGGTCGCGAAGCACGATCCAGTCGGCCAACTCGGAGAGCCGGCGCGCCGGCGCTCCGAGCGGCGTGAGCGCCCCCTGAGCTTCGACGCGCAATGCCTCCGCGCGTTCCCGGGCCCCCGCGACGCCCAGCAGTGCGACGAACGTCGGCTTGCCTCGCGCGGCGTCCTTCCCTGCCGTCTTGCCGATAGTGTCCGCGGAGCCTTCGACGTCGAGGACGTCGTCGATGACCTGGAACGCGAGCCCGGCCGCGTTCGCATAGGCGTCCAACGCCTCGCCCTCCGCGGCTTTGAGCGTTCTTCCGCAACCGGCACCGAGCCGCACCGCCACCCGGATGAGCGCGCCGGTCTTCATTCGATGCATCGTCGTGAGCTCCCCTAGCGAAAGCGTAGTGCCGACCACGGCGAGATCGATCGCCTGGCCGCCCGCCATTCCACGCCAACCTGCCGCCTCGCCCAGCATCGCACAAGCGCCGCCGACGTCGGGCAGGCCGCCGCGCGCGAGCATCGCAAAGGCGAGTGCCTGCAACGCGTCGCCGGCGAGAAGCGCCGTAGCCTCGCCGAACGCGACGTGGCACGTGGGCTTGCCACGACGCATCGTGTCATCGTCCATGCACGGAAGATCGTCGTGGACCAACGAATAGGCGTGCATGAGCTCGACGGCCGCGGCGACGGAATCGACGACGTCAGGCGACGCGCCGACAAATTCACCCGCGGCGTAGGCGAGGAGCGGGCGAACCCGCTTGCCGCCGTCCAGCGCGGCGTAGCGCATCGCGGCGACAAGCGGCGCAGGACCGTCGCCGGCGGGCAACGAGGTGTCGAGGACGTGTTCGATTCGGCGCTGCCGCTCGCCGGACCAGACGGCTAAAGCAACGTCAGGGTTCATCGCGGCCGGCAGCATCGGCGTCGGCCGCCTCGAAGGTCTTCAGCACACCTTTTTCGAGTACGAGCACCTGTTGCTGCGCGTCCTTCAGCGTCGTCTGGCAATACTGCAGCAATTCGGCGCCCCGTTTATACGCCGCCAGCGACTCCTTGAGCGGCAGCTTCCCGCCTTCCATCGTGGCGACGATTTCCTCGAGCTCGGCGAGCGCGGCCTCGAAGCTTGACGGAGGATCGGGTTGCCTGGTCATCGATGGCGGGCCGGCATGGGTTCGGGCAGCGGGCGCTAAACTTGGTGGCGTCCGTGCGCGCCGAAGGGAACCTTAAGACTCCGCGACGGTCCGTTGTCCAGTGTTGGTTGACCGTGTTTTGGCGGGTCTTGTAGAATATCACGTTTCAGCGACGCGGCCTTTCACGACCTTTCGTGCGGCCGACTTAGCAAAGCGGTCCGGGGCGGCTATCAACGCCGTAATCGTCCCGGGTTGTTGGGTTGGGTTGGTTTTCACCGGAATCTGTACGAAAGGAACTGCCGATGTCGAATCTCGCCTCGGCGGAGCATTTGCGGCGCGCCACGTCGCAGCTCCCCGCCTCCTGGTATTGCGATCCTGCAGTGTTCGCCGTCGAGCAGCAGCAGTTGTTCGCGCGCGCGCCCGGCTATGTCGGCCACGAGCTGATGGTGCCGAATCCGGGCGATTATTACGCGCTCCAATGGCGCGACAATGCGCAGGCTCTGATCCGCAATGCGGAGGACATCGAGCTCGTTTCGAACATTTGCCGACATCGGCAGGCGATCATCCTGCAAGGCCGCGGCAATATCCCCAATATCGTGTGTCCGATCCATCGCTGGACTTACGATCTCAAAGGCCATCTCCTCGGCGCGCCGCATTTCGCCGACAACCCGTGCTTGAACCTCGGACGCACCCCGCTTTCAACCTGGAACGGACTGTTGTTCGATGGCGTACGCGACGTGCGTGCGGATCTCGCCACCCTCGGCGTGCGCGACTTCGATTTTTCGAGCCACATGCTCGACCGCGTCGAGATTCACGATTGCAACTACAACTGGAAGTCGTTCATCGAAGTCTACCTCGAGGACTATCACATCGGCCCGTTCCACCCGGGCCTGGGCGGATTTGTCACCTGTGACGACTTGAAGTGGGAGTTCGCGCCGTGGGCGTCGGTGCAGTCCGTTGGCATCTCGAGCCTCGGCAAGGCGGGCACCAAGACCTACGAGCGCTGGCAAAAGGCCGTGCTCGACTATTACCGCGGCGAGGTTCCGAAGCACGGCGCCATCTGGCTCACCTACTACCCCAACGTGATGCTCGAGTGGTACCCGCACGTGCTCGTCATCAGCACGCTCATTCCGCGCGGCGTTGACCGGACCACCAACATCGTCGAGTTCTACTATCCCGAGGAGATCGCGCTATTCGAGCGCGAATTCGTCGAGGCCGAGCAGGCGGCCTACCTTGAAACCGCCCACGAGGACGACGAGATCGCCGAGCGCATGGACGCCGGCCGCCGCGCCCTCTACAAGCAGGGACGCAACGAGGTGGGACCCTACCAGTCGCCCATGGAAGACGGCATGCAGCACTTCCACGAATTCCTCCGGCGCGAGCTCGACCCTCACGTCGAGTTGCGCTGACCAGTCGTGCATTCGACGCTAATCTCCACCGCAGAGCTCGCCGCGCATATCGACGATCCGTCGTTCGTGATCGTCGACGTGCGGCACGAGCTATCGCAACCGGAGACGTGGGGCGAAACGCAATACCGCACGGGCCACATTTCCGGGGCTCGCTTCGCCCACATGGACCGCGATCTTTCGGGACCGAAGACCGGCAGGAACGGCCGGCATCCGCTGCCTTCGCCGGAAAATGCGACCGCGTTCTTCAGCAGCCTCGGCATCGACTCAAGCAAGCAGGTCGTCGCCTACGATTCAGGCGGCGCGATGTATGCGCCGCGGCTGTGGTGGATGCTGCGCTGGCTCGGCCACGATGCGGTCGCCGTGCTCGACGGCGGGATCGCGAAGTGGATGCGCGAGGGACGCCCGGTGAGCACCGAATTTCCGAGCGTGCGTCCTGCCAAGTTCGCGATCCGGCACGTCGGTCCGACTGTTTCAGCGGGCGATGTTCTCGCGAGCCTCGGCAAACGTTCGCTCACGCTTGTCGATGCGCGCGGCCCCGAGCGTTTCCGCGGCGATGTCGAGCCGGTCGATCCCGTCCCCGGCCACATTCCTGGCTCTGTCAACCGCCCGTACACCGAGAACGTCCTGCCCGACGGAACGTTCAAGAAGCCCGAGGCGCTGCGCGCCGATTTCGCGGCTGTGATCGGGACGACGCCGCCCGCGGCGATCGTCAACACGTGCGGATCGGGCGTGAGCGCGTGCCACAACTTGCTGGCGATGGAACTTGCGGGGATCACCGGAACGAAGCTGTATCCGGGGTCGTGGAGCGAATGGTCCGCGGACCCGTCGCGACCGATTGCGCGTGGTCCCGCGTAACGGCTGACGTTTGCACCAAGCTAACGGCCAAGCGGCCAAGCGGCGAGCTTCCGATAGATCGAACCGGCAGCGGACAATTCGGAGGCGTTGAGCGCGACGCGTTCGACACGCCACTTGATTGGCGCAATCTTCATCGTCGCGACGGTTCCGCAGCGGCGCGCAAGCGTGACGTGTGCTCGATATATCCGCCGCTCGACGGGAAACGCTGCCGCCGCGAGTCCGTTGCGCAGTGCGAACACGAGGTCCTCGAGCTCCGTCGGCAGCGTGTCGGTGCCGAGCCACGTGATTCCCGCGTGGTGAAACGCGCCCAGTCGATCGAGTGTGAGCGTGAACGGCGCGGCGGATCTCGCGGCCGATGCGCCGATATGCTCCAGCTCGGCGAGTCGATCGGGCTCGACATTGCCCACGAACGCGACGGTCAGGTGGATATTCTCCGGACGCGGCGCGCGGCCGCCGGCCTGGCTGACCACGTCATGCGCGAGCACGGCGATGCCTTCCCGCGCGGATACGTCCGGCCACAGTGCAAAGAAGACGCGGAGGATCTCCGGGCGCTCCGGATGATTGCTCGCCGCTGAGGTCTTCGTCCGCTTCGGCACGCCCTAGTCTATTCGAGGTAAAAAAAACCGCGCGACCCTTGCGGGCGGCGCGGTTCGTCAGGAGATTGCCGTGTCGTTCAGCCGTTGGCGACTTGCAGTTCTGCCTTCGGCTTGTCGAAGAATTGCTCGTCCTCGGTCGAGTTCTTAAGCGCGGTCGTCGACGCCTGGCTGCCCTGGATCGTGGTGGTGACGGCGTCGAAGTAGCTCGTTCCGACTTCGCGCTGATGCTTGATCGCAGTAAAGCCTTTCGACATGGCGGCGAACTCGGCTTCCTGCAACTCGACGAACGCCGTCATGTGCTCGTGCGCGTAGCCGTGCGCAAGGTTGAACATCGAGTAGTTGAGGCTGTGGAACCCGGCGAGCGTGATGAACTGGAACTTGTACCCCATGGCGCCGAGATCGCGCTGGAATCGCGCAACCGTCGCGTCATCGAGATTCTTCTTCCAGTTGAACGACGGCGAGCAGTTGTAGGCCAGCATCTTTCCCGGGAATTTCGCATGGATCGCATCGGCGAATGCCTTGGCGAAGGCAAGGTCCGGCTTGCCGGTTTCGCACCAGATGAGATCGGCAAACGGCGCGTAGGCGAGACCGCGCGACACCGCCTGCTCGAGGCCGTTGTGCGTCTTGTAGAAGCCTTCGACGGTGCGCTCTCCGGTGAGGAAGGGCTTGTCGTTGTCGTCGATGTCGGACGTGACGAGATCCGCCGCTTCGGCATCGGTGCGCGCGAGGATGATCGTCGCCACGCCCATGCAATCAGCGGCGAGCCGCGCGGCGATCAGCTTGTCCACGGCTTCGCGCGTCGGCACGAGGACCTTGCCGCCCATGTGGCCGCACTTTTTGACCGACGCCAGCTGGTCTTCGAAGTGCACACCGGCGGCGCCCGCCTCGATCATTGCTTTCATGAGCTCGAACGCATTCAGCACACCGCCGAATCCGGCTTCGGCGTCGGCGACGATCGGTGCGAAGTAGTCGAGGCTGCCGCTGCCTTCCATATGCTGGATCTGGTCGGCGCGCGCGAACGTGTTGTTGATGCGCTTGACTACGTTCGGCACCGAGTTGACCGGATACAGCGACTGATCCGGATACATCTCGCCGGCGATATTCGCGTCCGCCGCGACCTGCCAACCGGACAGGTAGATCGCCTTCAGGCCCGCCTTGACCTGCTGCATCGCCTGGTTGCCGCTCATCGCACCGAGCGAATTGACGAAGGGTTCGTCGTTGACGAGCTTCCAGAGCTTTTCCGCGCCGCGTCGCGCGAGCGTGTGCTCTATCTGTACCGAGCCGCGCAGGCGAACGACGTCTTCCGCCGTGTAGCCGCGCGTGATGCCCTTCCAACGGGGATTTTCAGACCACTCCTTCTTCAACCGTGCGGCTTCGAGATCGTAACTCATACGCTGCTCCCATCTCCTTGCGTCATGGCCAATCCGCCACGCCTGCATGCGGCGGAACCTTGGTCAGCGGATGTCGCGTCGCGGAACCCGCGCACGCAACTCTCCGCAGCGTGAAAACATCGTCGAACCCAGCCGGCGACGTTCCACTGCACGGCCCGGCGAGGATCGCTCGGCCGGACGGGCGGGTATGGATGAGGTGGAATCCACGCCCTGGCGCGGCCGCACCACAAGTCGGTGGCGGACGCTCGTGATAGAGCCAAGTTAGCAAAGTTACGCTGCGGTTACAAGAGGAATTGCCGCAATGCAGTACATTGAAACGCACATAAAATCATGATCTTAAAATGTCTTTCCGGATGCCGGAATGCAAACCGGCTGATTCGTTGTAAAAAGTGCTGCGTCGCGGGAAGAGCGCCCGTCACTAATTTCCGGGCATGGAGATCCATTATTTGCAAGCTTCTGAATCTAAATGGTTTTCATTTATTAGTCGTTTGTAAGTGTGCACTTGCTTACCAAATGCAGACTTCGGAATTCATTTCCGTTTACCGAAGTCCGTCGGTGTCATTGCAACCACATTCGCGCCGGCAGCCTTGTTCTTGACAGCCGCGAGCGCCGCTGCAGACTTCGCAACGAGCCAATCCGATGGAGGCATCATGCGTTGCACGGTTGTTTTCATTGCCGCCTGCGTATCGTTCTGCACCGCCACCGCGGCTGCGCAGACGATGGACGCCAATGTCGCTCGAAGTATCGCCGCGAGTTGCGCCAACTGCCACGGAACCAACGGTGTAAGCCGCGGCGGAATCGCGAGCCTGTCCGGCATGCGCAAGGAAGACATCATCCGCACGATGCAGGATTTCAAGGCAGGCGCGAAACCCGGCACCATCATGCCGCAACTCGCCAAAGGCTATACCGACCCGCAGATCGAACTCGCCGCCGGATGGTTTGCCGAGCAGAAGGCGGGTAAATGAGTCATCACGCATGCGAGGCCGCGATCAGCGGGAGCCGCCGGAAGTTCCTGCAGTCGGCGATCGTTGCCGGGCTAAATGGAACCGCGGCGCCGACGCTTACCGGTTGTGCGTCGATGACGGCGGGATCCGGCGGCAAGGTCGTCGTCGTTGGGGCGGGTTTCGGCGGCGCGACCGCCGCCAAATACATCCGGATGTGGAGCAACGGCACGATCGACGTGACGTTAGTCGAACCGAACCCGGAATTCATCTCGTGTCCGATGTCGAACCTTGTGCTCGGCGGCAGCCAAGACCTCGCGTTCCTGACGACAAGCTACTCGAATCTCGCCTCACGCCACGGCGTGAAAATCGTTCGCGACACGGCGACGGCCGTCGACACGGACAAGCGCGTGTTGAAGCTCACGGGCGTCAACGAGCTTGCCTATGACCGGCTCATTCTCTCACCCGGCGTGGATTTCATCTGGAATCAGGTTCCCGGACTCGATAACGCGCAGGCGCAGGCGCAAATACTCCACGCGTGGAAGGCCGGACCCCAGACCGTGGCGTTGCGAAGGCAGCTGGAAGCGATGCCGGACGGCGGCGTATTCGCGATGTCGATTCCCGTCGCGCCGTATCGCTGTCCGCCGGGGCCTTATGAGCGCGCTTGCCAAGTCGCTTGGTATTTGAAGCGGGCCAAACCGAAATCGAAGGTGCTGATCCTGGACGGCAATCCCGACGTTACATCGAAGCCCGCGCTGTTCAAGAAAGCATGGGCGGAGGAATACAAGGGCCTCGTCGAATATCGGCCGAGTCATGTGCTGACGGACGTCGATGTCGCGACCAAGACAGCGAAGTTCGAAGTCCAGGAACCCGTGCGTGCCGACGTTCTGAACGTCCTGCCTCCGCAGCGAGCGGGCACGATCGCACGGGCCGCTGGAGTCGCCACGGCGAACGACCGCTGGTGTGAGGTCGATTTCCTCACGTTCGAGTCGACGAAGGTGAAGAACATTCACATCCTCGGCGATGCGATACAGATTGCGACCGGTATGCCGAAATCCGGGCACATGGCGAATCAGCACGCCAAGGTCTGCGCTGCTGCGGTGGTCGCGATGCTCGCCGGGCAGCCGCCGAATCCTGCGCCTGTGCTGAACAATACCTGCTACAGCATGATCACCGACAAGGATTCAGTTCACGTCGCGTCGGTGCATCAATACGATCCGGAGAAGAAAACAATGCTGCCGGTTCAGGGCGCCGGCGGGCTGTCCCCGGCGATAAGCAACGCAGAAGGGGTCTTCGCGTTCGCGTGGGCAAGAAACGTCTGGGCCGACATGCTGGCTTAACGAAGGGCGAACAAAACAACGGCGCCCGCGGGCGCCGTTTTCTTCGTCATCGATCTCTGCTCAGGCCACCGGCTCGGCTTCTTCCTTTTCCACGAACACGAGGCGGACCTTGTCGTTTTCGTCGACGTCGATCGTCACCTGACCGCCGCCGACGAGGCGCCCGAACAGGAGCTCATCGGCGAGCGCCTTGCGGATCGTGTCCTGGATGAGCCGTGCCATCGGCCGCGCACCCATCTGCGGATCGAATCCTTTCTTCGCGAGAAACTCCTTCAACTGCGGCGTGAACGACGGCTCGACCTTCTTCTCGTGCAGCTGGACCTCGAGCTCGAGCAGGAACTTGTCGACGACCTTCAAGATCACGTCGTGGCCGAGTTGCGCGAACGAGATCGTGGCGTCAAGACGATTGCGGAACTCTGGCGTGAAGAGACGCTTGATCTCGGCCATCTCGTCACCGGCCTCGCGCGCGTTGGTGAATCCCATCGTGCCCTTCGCGAGCTCGCCGGCGCCGGCATTGGTGGTCATGATGATCGTGACGTTGCGGAAATCCGCCTTGCGACCGTTGTTATCGGTCAGCGTTCCGTGGTCCATCACCTGCAACAGGATGTTGAAGATATCCGGGTGCGCTTTTTCGATCTCGTCCATCAGGAGCACGCTGTACGGATGCTTGGTGATCGCTTCGGTGAGCTGGCCACCCTGGTCGAAGCCGATGTACCCCGGCGGCGCGCCGATCAGACGCGAAACCGCGTGGCGTTCCATGTATTCGGACATGTCGAATCGGAGCAGCTCGACGCCAAGGCAATACGCGAGCTGCCGCGCGACCTCGGTCTTGCCGACGCCGGTCGGGCCGCTGAACAGGAAGTTGCCGATCGGCTTCGCCGGATTGCCGAGGCCGGAGCGCGCCATCCGAATCGCGGCTACCAGCGCGTCGATCGCCTTGTCCTGGCCGAACACAACGTTCTTCAGGTCCCGATCAAGCGTCTTCAACGCGTTGCGGTCGTCGGAAGTGACGTTCTTTGCGGGAATGCGTGCGATCTTGGCGACGATCTCCTCGATCTCCGTCTTGCTGATCACTTTCTTCTGCTTCGATTTCGGCAGTATCTTCTGCGCTGCGCCGGCCTCGTCGATCACGTCGATCGCCTTGTCGGGCAAGTGACGGTCGTTGATGAAGCGGGCCGACAGCTCCACCGCGGTGGTGAGCGCGGCCGGCGCGTACTTGACGCCATGGTGCTCTTCGAAGCGCGACTTCAAGCCCTTCAGGATCTCGATGGTCTCGGCGATCGAGGGCTCCGGCACGTCGACCTTCTGGAACCGCCGGGACAGCGCGTGGTCCTTTTCGAATATCTGCCGGTATTCGTTGTACGTCGTCGCGCCGATGCACTTGAGCGCACCGGTCGACAACGCCGGCTTCAGCAGGTTGGATGCGTCGAGCGTGCCGCCCGATGCCGCGCCAGCGCCGATAATTGTATGGATTTCATCGATGAACAGTATCGACTTCGGATTCTCGGCAAGCTGCTTTAGCACCGCCTTCAACCGCTGCTCGAAGTCGCCGCGATACTTGGTTCCGGCAAGCAGCGCGCCCATGTCGAGCGAGTACACCTGGTATTCCTTCAGCAGTTCGGGCACCTCGCGCTCGTTGATGCGGCGCGCGAGGCCTTCGGCGATAGCCGTTTTGCCCACGCCGGCCTCGCCGACCAGGAGCGGATTGTTCTTGCGGCGCCGGCACAGCACCTGCACCACCCGCTCGAGCTCGAGCGCGCGGCCGATGAGCGGATCGGTCTTGCCCTGCTTCGCCAGCAGGTTGAGGTTGAGCGTGTAGGACTCGAGCGCGCCCTGCCCCTCGCTGCCGCCGTCGCCGTCGTCCTTCGCCTCGCCCTTTTCCGGCTTCTGCTGCGGGTTCTTGGTGATCCCGTGGGCGATGTAGTTGACAACATCGAGCCTCGTCACGCCGCGCTGGTTCAGGAAATAGACCGCGTGCGACTCCTTTTCGCCGAAGATCGCGACCAGCACGTTGGCGCCGGTGACTTCCTTCTTGCCTGAGGACTGGACGTGCAGGATCGCGCGCTGGATCACGCGCTGGAAACCTTGCGTCGGCTGAGTGTCTGCATCGGAGTGCGGCGACAGCCGCGGCGTGTGCTCGCCAATGAAGTCGGTCAGCACGCCGCGCAATTCGTCGAGATCAACGCCACAGGCCTTCAGCACCTCGGCGGCAGACGGGTTGTCCAGCATCGCGAGCAGGAGGTGCTCGACGGTGATGAACTCGTGCTGCTTCTGCCTGGCCTCGACAAACGCCATATGGAGGGAGACTTCCAGTTCCTGCGCAATCATCTCGGTTGCCTTTCGCGGCCGCTGCCGTTGCGCCGCGGGTTGCGGCGTGACCAGCTCCATACGGCCTTAACGCTCAAGTCTCCTCCATCGTGCACTGCAACGGGTGCTGGTGCCGGCGCGCGATGTCGATCACCTGATCGACCTTCGCGGCCGCGACCTCGCGGACATACGTCCCGCACACCCCCATCCCCTCGCGATGCACCTGCAGCATCACCTGCGTGGCCTTTTCCCGGCTCATCGCGAAAACAGTCTGCAACACCACGACGACAAAGTCCATCGGTGTGTAGTCGTCGTTCAGCAACAGCACCTTGAATAGCGGCGGCGGTTTGAGGCGGACTTTCTCGGCCTCGAGCACTCCGCCGTCTTGCTGCTTGTTGGCCATTCTCCACGGCGTGGAAACGGGAGGGGATGCCCCTATGTTTGATGATTGCAACAGATTTTTCAAGAGGAACCGCGTTTGAAGCCCGTCTGGCTTGACGAGAGCGGGATTCTGCGCTTAAAAAAGCAACGTTTGGCTCCCAAGTGGCTGCTGTTGCGGTGCGCCCAAACGTGCCGCAAATTGGTACTTGCCGCCCAAACAACAACACCCTCTCGATCATCCTGGAAGGAAGTAGCACTATGGCAACAGGCACCGTCAAGTGGTTCAACGACGCGAAGGGATACGGGTTCATCACGCCAGAAGACGGCGGCGAAGACCTGTTCGCGCATTTCTCGGCGATCAACATGCAGGGATTCAAATCCCTCAAGGAGGGCCAGAAGGTCAGCTTCGAAGTAACCACTGGACCCAAGGGAAAGCAGGCGAGCAATATTCAGGCCGCCTGACGCAAAGCCGACATTCAGTCCCGCACCGGAAGGTGCGGTCGACAGGAAAAACCCGCCGAAGTGGCGGGTTTTTTTCATGTGCGGTACAACGCGCGGATCGGTGCTTCTTGCTGCTCGGCCTCCGGCTCGTCGAGCGGCCTCCGCACCGCCATCGTGAATCGTTGTTCCGCGCTGTCGGCCGCAAGCGCCGACTCGCATTTGCGCGCTCCCCCTCGGCTCTTTGCGCCCGGTTCGGCCTCCGCACTGACGATGCAGGTCGGATGCCGAGCCGTCGGCCTCCGAACGCGCTCGCGTTTGCTCCGATCCCCTTCGCGCTTCGCGCGGGGGCCCCTCTCCGCCGCTCGCGCGTTCCCCGGCGTGCGCGTCGCGGCCTCCGCACTGCCATCGTGAATCGTTGTTCCGCGCTGTCGGCCGCAAGCGCCGACTCGCATTTGCGCGCTCCCCCTCGGCGCTTCGCGCCCGGGGCCCCGGCGCGCTGCTCGCGTCGCTACATCCTCTCGATCATCGCCTTGCCGAAGCCGGAGCAGGACACCTGCGTGGCGCCTTGCATCAGCCGTGCGAAATCGTAAGTGACGACCTTGTCCTGAATCGCCTTCTCCATCGAGCTCACAATCAGCGCGGCGGCCTCTTTCCAGCCCATGTGTACCAGCATCATCTCGGCGGAAAGGATTTCGCTGCCCGGATTGACGTAGTCCTTGCCGGCGTATTTCGGCGCGGTGCCATGCGTCGCCTCGAACATCGCCACCGTATCCGACAGATTTGCGCCGGGCGCGATGCCGATGCCGCCCACTTCTGCCGCGAGCGCGTCAGAGATGTAATCGCCATTGAGATTGAGCGTCGCGATGACGCTGTACTCAGCCGGCCGCAGTAGAATTTGCTGCAGGAACGCGTCGGCGATCACATCCTTGATGACGATGTCGCCACCGGTCTTTGAATTCTTGATCTTCATCCACGGCCCGCCATCGAGAAGCTCCGCGCCGAATTCCTTTTGCGCGAGCGCATAGCCCCAGTCGCGGAACGCGCCCTCGGTGAATTTCATGATGTTGCCCTTGTGCACCAGCGTCATCGACGGCTTGTTGTTGTCGATCGCGTACTGAATGGCTTTGCGCACCAGGCGATCGGTGCCTTCGCGCGACACGGGCTTGATGCCAATGCCGGACGTTGCGGGAAAGCGAATTTTCTTGACTCCCATTTCCTTGACCAGGAAATCGATGACCTTCCTGGCTTCGGCAGAATCGGCATCCCATTCGATGCCGGCGTAGATGTCCTCCGAGTTCTCGCGGAAGATCACCATGTCGACCTTTTCCGGCTCCTTGACCGGCGTCGGCACCCCCTTGAAGTACCGAATCGGGCGGAGGCAGACGTATAGATCAAGCTGCTGCCGCAACGCGACGTTCAGCGAACGAATGCCGCCTCCGACCGGGGTGGTGAGCGGCCCCTTGATCGACACGACATAGTCCTTGAGGATATCGAGCGTCTCGTCAGGCAACCACACGTCGGGACCGTAGACCCGGGTGGATTTCTCGCCCGCGTAGATCTCCATCCAGTGGATCTTCCGCTTGCCGCCGTAGGCTTTGGCGACGGCCGCATCGACCACCTTGATCATCACCGGCGTAATGTCGAGGCCGGTGCCGTCGCCTTCGATGTAGGGGATGATCGGATGGTCGGAGATGTTAAGGGTCGAATCCTTGTTGACGGTGATCTTCTGGCCACCGGCCGGTACCGTGACATGCTGGAAGGACATGGAAACTCCTTAGCGCGCCCGAAGCAGTGATTGCACGGCCGCAAACCCTTAATTATCCTCGAATAATGGAGTCGGAGCAATTTAACGGCCGTTCGGTGCAATTGATAAATTGTGCTGCGCCCGCTATGCTCCCGCCCGGTTCGATGACCCTCCCTCGAAAGAGCGTTCGCCGTCGCCGCGCACGGCGACGTTCCACGCCGATCTCGCAGTTTTCCCGCCTCGCCGCAGCTGGCGCGCCGGACCCGGCCGCGCGATGATCCGCCGCCTGTTCGCTCGCCTCATCCCTGGCCGGCATCGCGCTGCGCGCAAAGAGCGTATCTATGGCCCGTCCGACCATCCCTTGCGCCGTGGCCAGCTCTCGCGTGGCGCGCTCGACGTGGCGCGCCGTTTGCAAGACGCCGGGTTCAAGGCCTACATCGTCGGCGGCGCCGTGCGCGATCTGCTGTTCGGCATCGAGCCCAAGGATTTCGACATCGCGACCGATGCGCGGCCGGAGCAAGTAAAGCCGCTCTTTCGCCGCGCGTTCATCATCGGCCGCCGGTTCCGGCTGGTGCACGTCCATGCAGGCGCTGAAACAATTGAAGTCTCGACGTTCCGCGCCGCGCAAGGCGACGAAGCAGCCGATGAGCACGGCCGCCTGTTATCGGACAACGTCTACGGATCGCACGCCGAGGATGCCGCGCGCCGCGACTTCACGATCAACGCTCTGTATTTCGATCCCGCCAGCGAAGAGATCCGGGACTTCGTCGGCGGCGTGGCGGACCTTCGGGCGCGCCGCTTGCGACTCATCGGTCCGCCGGTAACGCGCTTCCGTGAGGATCCGGTACGCATGTTGCGCGCGGTGCGCCTCGCCGCGAAGCTCGGCATCGCGATCGAGTCGAAGACCGCGGCGCCGATCGCAAAGCTCGCGCCGCTCATCGGCAACGTGCCACCGGCGCGGCTTTTCGACGAGATGCAGAAGCTGCTCTTGTCCGGGCACGCCGTCGCGACGGTTAAAAGCCTGCGCGCGCACGGGCTATCGCACGGCCTCCTGCCGCTTCTCGACGTCATCGTGGAACAGCCGCTTGGACAGCGCTTCATCGAACAGGCGCTCGCCAACACCGACGAACGCGTCCGCGACGGGCGCGGCGTTTCGCCCGGTTTCCTGTTCGCGACGCTCTTGTGGCACGAAGTGCTGGCCACTTGGAAGGCTGCGAAATCGCGCGGCGAGATGTCCATTCCGGCCCTGTTCGACGCGATGGACATTGTGCTCGACCGGCAGGCCAAACAGCTCGCGATTCCGCGCCGGTTCGAAGGGACGATCAAGGAAATCTGGTCGCTGCAGCCGCGTTTCGAGCAACGTGCGGGGCAACGGCCATTCCGGCTGCTCGAGCACCCTCGCTATCGCGCCGGCTGGGATTTTCTCGATCTCCGCTGCAAAAGCGGCGAGCTCGAAGGCGAGCATGCAGACCTCGCCCAGTGGTGGGATCGCTTTGCCAATGCCGGTCACGACCAGCGCCTTGCGATGCTGAAGCCCGATGAAGGACCCAAGAAAAAGCGTCGATCGCGCGGCCGTGGCAGAAAGCGCCGCGAAGAGACGTCGGGTGACCTGCCGCCGCCTGCGGGCATGGAAATGGAATGAAGGCGATGCGGGTCTATGTCGGTCTGGGAAGCAATCTCCGCCACCCGCGGCGCCAGCTCGCGCGCGCCATGCGCGCGCTCGCCCGATTGCCGCGCACACGCATCGTCGGCGTGTCGTCCAACTATGTCAGCGCGCCGATCGACTCCCCCGGGCCGCAGCCAGAGTTCATCAACGCGGTTGCCGCGCTGGAGACGGCGCTGTCGCCGCTCGGATTGCTCGGCCGCCTGCGGGCCATCGAGCGCCGGCATCGGCGCGTGCGGCAACATCAACGCAACGCGCCGCGCACGCTCGATCTCGATGTCCTGCTCTACGGCCGCGCCCGGTTGCATCACCCTCGCCTCGAAGTCCCGCACCCGCGGATGGGCGCGCGCGCGTTCGTGCTGCGTCCGCTGGTCGAGCTTTCGCCCGGCGTGACTATTCCCGGGCGTGGACTCGCTCGCGCTTTCCTGCCGGCGGTGCGCACGCAGCGGATCGCGCGCACACGCTCGCACGTTCTGCATTGAGCAACCGGAGCCGACCTTGCGGTGCAACTCCGGCTTGACGACGGCAGCGCCATGCGTGGCGATGCTGCCGGCCGCCGCGCTTGCGGGTCTCGTCGACAGCATCCGTGGCTAGATCGGCCGCTGACACACGCCGGACATCCTGATGGATCTCGCCAGTTGCCGGTATATCGTTGTTGAAGGCCCGATCGGCGCAGGCAAGACGAGCCTCGCGCGCCAGCTGGCGCACCATCTCGGCGGCATCGAGCTGCTCGAACGGCCGGACGAGAATCCGTTTCTCCCGCGCTTCTACGAGGACATGGCGCGTTACGCGCTGCCCGCGCAGCTCACGTTTCTCTTTCAACGCGTCGATCTGTTGCGCGACGTTGGGCAGCTCGACTTTTTCCACCGGGCGACCGTCGCCGATTTCCTGCTCGACAAGGATCCGCTGTTTGCGCGCCTCAACCTGACCGACGCCGAATACGCGCTCTACACAAAGGTCTATTCGCAGCTGAAAGTCGACGCGCCGGCGCCGGACCTCGTGATTTACCTGCAGGCGCCAGTCGAGACGTTGATCGACCGCGTGCACCGGCGTGGCGTCCATTTCGAGCGCACGATTTCGGCCCACTATCTCGCGCGGCTCGCCGACGCCTACAGCCGCTATTTCTACCAGTACGAAACGACCCCGCTCATGATTGTCAACAGCGAGCGGCTCAACTTCGTCGAAAATCCCGACCATTTCGATCTTCTGCGTGAACGGATCGGCGCAATGCGCGGTCGCCGCGAGTTCTTCAACCTCGGACAGGCCGCCTGACGGCCGGGACACGATGGGGACACCGTCCGCCTCGACCGCTTCGTCGAGTGACCGGCCTGCGCGTGTCACCGTACGCGCGCTTGCAACGATGGCGCGAGAGGGAACCCGGATTGCGATGCTCACAGCCTATGACGCAAGTCTCGCCGCCGTCTGCGATCGCGCAGGCATCGACGTTCTCCTCGTCGGGGACTCGCTCGGAATGGTGATCCAAGGTCGGGACTCGACGGTGCCCGTCTCGCTCGCCGACGTCGTTTATCACACTCGCTGCGTCGCGGCCGGCGCCGCGCGTGCGCTCGTAATCGCGGACTTGCCGTTTGGAAGCTATCAGGCGAGCCCTGAAACTGCATACTCGGCCGCCGCGGCGGCGATGCAGGCCGGCGCGCAGATGGTGAAACTCGAAGGCGGCGCGTGGCTCGCTCCCACCGTCGCATTCCTGACCACGCGCAGCATTCCCGTGTGCGGCCACGTCGGCCTCTTGCCGCAATCGGTCCACGCTCTGGGTGGCTACCGGGTCCAGGGCAAGACGCCGGACGCCGTCGCTTCGCTATTGGATGACGCCCGGGCGCTGGTCGCCGCCGGCGCGGTGATGCTGGTCGTCGAATGCGTACCCAGCGCGGTCGGTGAGGCGCTCACGCGTGCCGCCGGGGTCCCGGTGATCGGCATCGGCGCCGGAGCGTCCTGTTCGGGGCAAGTGCTGGTAATCTACGACGCGCTCGGGATCCAGCCCGGCCGCGCGGCGCGCTTCGTCCGCAATTTCATGGCCGGATCCGATGGTATCGAAGCCGCACTGAAGGCCTACGTGGCGGCCGTCAGGGATGGCTCGTTTCCCGCTGCCGAGCACTGCTTTTGATACGGCCGACGAGCTGCCACGTCACGATTCCTACTCCACCTCTCGCGACAGGCCACCGAATGGACATCGTTACCACCGCCGCCGAACTCGCCGAGCGGCTCCGCGGCGCCGGGCGCGTCGCGTTCGTGCCGACGATGGGCAACCTCCATGCCGGTCATCTGTCGTTGTGCCGAATCGCGCGGCAGCACGGCGACGCCGTCGTCACGAGCATCTTCGTCAATCGGCTGCAGTTCGGGCCGAACGAGGACTTTGACCGGTACCCGCGGACGATCGAAGCCGATCGCGTCGGTCTCGAGCGCGAAGGCGTCGACGTGCTGTTCGCCCCAAACGAGCAGGAGATGTATCCGACGCCGCAGGTTTATCGCGTGCAGCCGCCTCCGCTTGCCGACGAGCTCGAAGGCGCGTCCCGGCCGGGATTTTTTCATGGCGTGTGCACCGTCGTCCTGAAGCTCTTCAATCTCGTCCAACCTGATGTCGCCGTGTTCGGCAAAAAGGATCGCCAGCAATTGAAGATCGTCCGCGGCATGGTCCAGAGCTTCAACATGCCGATCCAAATCGTTCCGGCCGAAACAGTCCGCGCCGACGACGGGCTCGCGCTGGCATCTCGCAACACCTATTTGAGTCCCGAAGAGCGCGCCGAGGCGCCCAACCTTTATCGTGTGCTGCGCGAGATCGCCGACGCCATCGCCACGGGCCGTACCGACTATGCGAACCTCGAGGCCGCAGGCCGCATGGAGCTCGCGCACCGCGGGTGGAAGGTCGACTACATCGCGGTGCGCCATGGTCTCGCGCTACGCATTCCGCATCCCGAAGGCTACGATCACCCGAATCTGCTGATCGTGCTCGGAGCGGCGACGATCGGCACCACAAGACTCATTGACAATGTCGACGTGATCAAAAAAGATGGCGAAGATTGAGCGCTACGTCACGTCGACATTGCGGCGAGGCTAACGTGAGCGCAGCGAACGTTAAGCGAGCGACGGCGAGCGGCCGGAGCCACAACGTGGATGTCATCAAGAAGGATGGCGAGGACTAATCACATCGACATTGTGGTGGAGGCTGACCTGAGGAGAAGATTGAATCTCGCACCTCTATTCGCATTCGCGCTGGCGCTCGCTCTGCCCTCCTTCGCGGCGGCGCAGGTGCCGACTTACCCGGCCAAGCCAATCCGCCTCGTCGTTCCCTTCCCGCCCGGCGCCGGCACTGACACGGTGGCGCGTTATGTCGCGCAGAAGCTCGGCGAGTCGATGAAGGCGACGATCGTCGTCGACAACCGGACCGGCGCCGGCGGCGCAATCGGCGCCGTTGAAGTCGCGAAGTCCGACCCGGACGGCTACACGTTGCTGTTTGTGGCAGGGCCTTTCACGACGGTCCCCGCTGCATCAAAGAACGCGTTGTACGATCCAGTGAAGCAATTCGCTCCCGTTGCGCCGATCGCCACCAGTCCGCTTGTGTTCGTCGTCAACCCCGCGGTGCCCGCGAACACGATGCGCGAATTCATCGCGCTCGCGAAGCGCGAGCCTGGCAAGCTCAACTACGGCTCCGCCGGTCCCGCGAGTATCAATCATCTCGCGCTCGAGCTCTTCAACGTCCGCGCCGGAATCGATGTGGTCCACGTCCCGTACAAAGGCATCGCGCCGGCAACGCTCGATCTCATCTCGGGCCAGATCCAGGCAATGACGGGGACGGTGTCGGCAACCTTGCCCTACATCGCCGAAAAGCGTGTCAAGGCGCTCGCGGTGACGGGCGCGCGCCGCGCCCCGCTGCTGCCCGATGTGCCAAGCTGGCAGGAAGAGGGCGTGCCGAATGCCGACGTGATCAACTATTGGGGCATCGTCGCGCCTGCGGGAACGGCGCCAGAAGTGATCGCGAAACTCAACGCGGAAGTGAATCGCGTGCTCGCGCAGCGCGAGGTCAAGGATCGGCTCGAGCGCGAAGGCGCTGAGCTCATCCCCGGCACGCCGGACAAGCTCGGGACGTTGATCGAGTCCGATCTCGCGAGCTGGAAAAAACTGATCGTCGACGCGAAGCTCAGTCTCGAATAGCGCGCCTCCGGCGCGGAGCGGGCAGCACGAGCACATTGCCCGCTACCGCGAGCGCGACGCCAACAATGCCGGTGACGCTCCAGCGGTAGCCTTCGAACGCCGTCGAGAACATCATCGCGAGCACAGGTGTCGCCACTCCGACGTACGATGCCGGGCCCGCGCCGACTTGCCTCAGCAGCGTCAGGTACGCGAGAAAAGCGACCACGCTGCCGAATACTGCGAGATACGCAAGGGACGCCATGTAGTCCACGCGCGGATCGAACGACCAGGTGACGCCAGCCAGCGTCGCCGTGGTTGCGGCAACAAGCGCGCCGTAACCCATACCCCACGCTGTCGTTTCAATGATGGGCTGATGCAGGCGCTGCAGGCGCATCGACACCAGGTTGCCTCCGGTCGCAAGCAGCGTGCCGCCGATGCCGAAGAACACACCCAGTGCAGCATTGCTGTCCATCCGCATCGCGATGAGGTCCGGCAGGAAGAGCAGCGCGACGCCACCGACGCCGAGCGCCGCGCCGGCGACGGCGCGCGCCGTGATCGGCGTGCCGAAAGTGAGCCGCGTCCCAACCAGGCTCATGAATACGATCGTCGAGAACAAGACGGCGACGAGTCCCGAAGTGACGTACTGCTCGGCGCGGTAGATGGCAATGTAGTTCAAGCCGAAGAACAGCACGCCTTGCGCAAGCAGCAGCACATGAATGCGCAATGGCAAGCGCAGCGAGCGCCGGGTGGCGACGCAGATCCCGGCGATCAGCGCCGCGGCGAGCGCAAACCGATAGGCGACGGAAGCTTCGGGCGCCACGGCCCCGAGCTGGAAGGTGATCGCGAGCCATGTCGAACTCCAGATGAGCGTGCAGATCAGGAACAGCGAGCCACTGCTCATTGTTCAGATCAGGAACGCTTCGATCGCCGCCGCCGTAAGTTGCGGCTGGTCGTGATGCAGCATGTGGCCGGCATCCGGGACGACAATGAGTCGGGCGTCATCCAGATGCGCCATGCGGCGCCGAACGCCATCGAGCCCGTCGGCGCCCGCGTCGCCTTCCGAACGATCGTTGAGCCACTTCGGAATAGTCGATTCCGCGGCGGCAACCCACAGCGTCGGCGCGGCAATCTTGCGCCATACGGCGATCGCTTCGTCGAGCCGGTAGGTGGTCGGAAACGGCAGCTTGTGACGGGGGTCGGACAGGAGCCGCGCGCCGCCATCGGCGGTGGCATCCGCCCAATGGCGAGCGAGGAATGCCGCTTTGTCGCGCGGCAGGCGCGGATTGTTCTTTTGCAAGCGATCGGCGACGGCATCGAAGCTCGCATACGGCGCAAATTCAGGCGGCGAGGCGAGCGCATCGAGCCACGCCGCGATCTTCGCGGGCGCAACATCGGGCGATTGCACCGGGATACCGAATCCCTCGAGCGAGACGATTCGTCGCACGCGGGCGGGCCGCGTGCCCGCATACATCATCGCGACATTCCCGCCGAGACTGTGGCCCACCAAATTTACGGTCTCGTCTGGCGCGAATGCATTGACCAGCGCTTCGAGATCCGCGATGTAGTCGGCGAACCAGTAGCCCTGCGGCTGCCATTCGCTGCGGCCATAGCCGCGAAGGTCGGGAGCAATCGCGTACCAGTCGCGCGCAAACCCGTCGACGAGAAACTGGAACGACGCACCGACGTCCATCCACCCGTGAAGCAGAAAGAGCTTGGGTGCCTTCGGATCGCCCCACGTCAACACGTGATGCGCAAGGCCGCGCAGAACGACCCGCTGCGACGTAGCGTTCTTCAATCGTGCGTCCGGACGGCGACACGTCGGTCGCGCATCATTTCTTGCGGCAGATCGCGAGGCCGTCCTGCCAGCCCGTTCGATAATTGCCGTCCGCCGCGAATCGAGTCGTGTCCTTGCGCTCGGTGCCCGCAGCGCTCGTGCAGCCGTCCGCGTACCCTTGGCGATAGGGGAGCGGAAAGCCGGAGAGGTTGACGTTGGGCGGCGGAGGTTCGGCGTTCGACGGCGCGGCTGGAGTTGCGCTGCCACCGGTCGGACCGGCGCGCGGGCCGACCGCGGTCGTTGCGCACCCGCAAAGCAGCACGCCCAAGGCCCCCGCGAAAAAAAGCGAACGCGCGTACGGGAAGAAACGCGAGGACATGGCTGATAGGTGCGCGATGAACGGAGTAAAATTCTAGCATCACCCCTGCATCCGCCATGTCCGCTCCCGCCTTTGTCCATCTGCGCCTGCACAGCGAATTTTCGATCGTCGACGGCACCGTCCGCATCGACGAGGCCATTGAAGCCGCCGTGGCAGATTCGATGCCCGCGCTCGCGATCGGCGATCTCGCCAACGTGTTCGGACTCGTCAAGTTCTACCGCGCGGCCCGCGGCGCGGGCGTCAAGCCGATACTCGGCTGCGATGTCTGGCTGACGCACGACGCCGAGCGCGACCAGCCGTTTCGCACACTGCTGCTCGTCGCCTCGCGCGCGGGTTATCTGAAGCTCACCAACTGGCTGACTCGTGCGTATCGCAGCAATGCATATCGCGGTCGCGCGGAACTGAAGCGCGAATGGTTCGACGAGGGCGCCGACGGATTGATCGCATTGTCCGGCGCACGCGATGGCGATATCGGCCATGCGCTGCTGCAGGGTAACCGCACGGGCGCGCAAAAGGCTGCCCGGAGCTGGGCGGCGCGCTTTCCAGGCCGCTTTTACCTCGAGGTTCAGCGTGCCGGCCACGCCGACGACGACGCGCTCGTGGCGGCGACGGTGGCGCTCGCGCAGGAAGCGGCGCTCCCGGTCGTTGCCACGCATCCCATTCAGTTTCTGCGGCCGGACGGCTACCGCGCGCACGAGGCGCGCGTTTGTATTGCGGAGGGTCATGTGCTCGCCGACCCGCGCCGCCCGAAACGGTTCACGCCCGACCAGTATTTCAAGTCGCAGGCCGAGATGGCGGCGGCTTTTTCCGATCTCCCCGAGGCGCTTGCCAATTCGGTAAAGATCGCCGAGCGCTGCAACTTCGCGCTCCCGCTCGGGAAGAATTATCTGCCGGCGTTTCCGACGCCCGAGGGCGTCACCCTGGACGATCACTTGCGCAACGAGGCCGCGGCGGGGCTCGCGCGCCGGCTCGAGTCGCTCTATCCCGATCCTGCCGTGCGTGCGGGCAAGCGCGGGGAATACGCCGACCGGCTCGATTTCGAGACCCGCACCATCGTGCAGATGGGCTACTCGGGCTACTTCCTGATCGTCGCCGACTTCATCAACTGGGCGAAGCGCAATGGCGTACCCGTGGGCCCCGGCCGCGGCTCCGGCGCGGGGTCGCTCGTCGCCTACGCGCTCGGCATCACCGACCTCGATCCGCTGCGCTACACATTGCTGTTCGAGCGCTTTCTCAATCCCGAACGGGTCTCGATGCCGGACTTCGACATCGACTTCTGCCAGAACGGCCGCGACCGCGTTATCGACTACGTCAAGAAGAAATACGGCGCCGACTCGGTCTCGCAGATCGCGACCTTCGGCACGATGGCAGCGAAAGCCGTCGTACGCGACGTCGGGCGCGTGCTCGACCTCCCGTACATGTTTTGCGACGGCATCGCAAAGCTGATTCCGTTCCAGCCGGGCAAGCTCGTGACGCTGAAGACGGCGCGCGAAATGGAGCCGCTGCTCGCCGAGCGCGAGAAAAGTGAAGAGGAAGTGCGCGGGCTGCTCGAGCTCGCCGAATCGCTCGAAGGTCTCACGCGAAACGTCGGCATGCATGCGGGCGGCGTCCTGATTGCGCCCGGCCGCTTGACCGACTTCTGCCCGCTTTACTCGCAGGCCGGCGCGGAAGGTCTCGTCTCGCAGTTCGACAAGGACGATGTCGAGTCGATCGGACTCGTCAAGTTCGACTTCCTCGGGCTCACGACGCTGACGATCCTCGATTGGACAGTGCGCTACGTTCGCCGTCTCGACCCGTCGTTTTCGCTGACGCAGGACACGCTGCCGCTCGACGACAAGGCCGCATACGATGTCTTCCGCGCCGGCAATACGACCGCCGTGTTCCAGTTTGAATCGCGCGGCATGCGCGATCTGCTCAAACAGGCGCCGCCGACGCGGTTCGAAGACATCATCGCCCTGGTCGCGCTCTACCGGCCCGGTCCGATGGCGCTCATTCCCGATTACGTCGCGAGAAAGAGCGGGCGTGAGCGGGTCGACTATGTGGACGCGCGGCTCGAGCCGATCCTCGCGCCGACCTACGGCGTGATGGTGTACCAGGAACAGGTGATGCAGATCGCGCAGGCGATCGGCGGGTACACGCTCGGCGGCGCCGATCTGTTGCGTCGGGCGATGGGGAAGAAGAACGTCGAGGAGATGGCGAAACAGCGCGACATCTTCGTCGCCGGCGCCGAAGCGAACCACCTCACGCGCGTCAAGGCGACGCATCTTTTCGACTTGATGGAGAAATTCGCCGGCTACGGCTTCAACAAGTCGCATGCGGCGGCCTATGCACTCATCGCCTACCAGACCGCTTATTTCAAGGCACGCCACCCGGCTGCCTTCATGGCCGCCAACCTGTCGCTCGTGATGGACGACACGGACAAGGTCCGCGAGCTCCGCGACGATGCCATCGCGCAGGGACTCGAAATGCTGCAGCCGGACGTCAATGCGTCGAACTATCGCTTCGAGCCGGTTGACACGCGACAGATTCGGTATGGACTCGGCGGCATCAAAGGCACGGGAGAGCTCGCGATCGCGTCCATCGTCGCCGCGCGCGAATCCGGCGGGCCCTTCCTCGATCTGTTCGATTTCTGCCGACGTGTCGACAAGCGCCTCGTCAATCGGCGCGTCGTCGAGTCGCTGGTCCGCGCGGGCGCGTTCGATGCGATCGATTCGCGGCGCGCTACGCTGTTCGCCTCCGTCGGCGTCGCGCTGACCGAGGCCGAACGCGCGGAGTCCGCCGCCTCACAGGTGTCGCTGTTTGCCGAAGACACGCAGACGGCGACGCTCCCTCTGGTGCTGGCGCGCGAGTGGACCAAGAGCGAACGCCTCGTCAACGAGAAAGCGGCGCTCGGCTACTACCTTTCGGGCCACCCGTTTGAAGGCTACGCGGCGGAGCTCGCTCCGCTGGTCCGCCAGCCGCTCGCGAGCCTTTCGCCGCGGCGCGAAACCGTGATGATCGCGGGTATCGTGACGGCGTTGCGCGTGCAGTCGAGCCGGCGCGGCAAGATGGCGTTCGTGACGCTCGACGATGGCCGCGGCACCGCCGAGGTCGTCGTCTTCAATGAGACCTTCGACGCAGCGCGCAACCTGCTGCGAGACGACCAGCTCGTGATTATCGACGCCAAAGTTCAGCAACGTGTCACCGACGACGGGCAGATGCAGGGCCTGCGCGTCGTCGCCGAAGCCGTCTACGATCTTCCAGCCATCCGCAAGCGCTACGCGAAGGCACTGCGCCTCGCGTGCAACGGCGGCGCGGATGCGGAGAGGCTTGCCGCCATGCTGGGTCCGTTTCGCAACGGCAGCTGCGGAATAGTTGTCGAGTATCGCAACTCTGGAGTGGGCGGCGAGATCGAGCTGCCCGAGTCGTGGCGCGTCGACCCCGACGAAGGGCTGCTCGCGCAGCTTCGCGAGTGGCTCGCGCCGGAAAACGTCCGCGTTGTCTACTAACGAGCGGCGCGAGCGGCGAGCCGGGGGAGCGCGCGAACGGTGAGCAGGGGCCCCAAGCCGCAGGCAAGGGGATGCGAACCAGCGAGAGCGCGTTCGGAGGCCGACAGTTCTGCGTAACGATTCGAATAGTCGGTGCGGAGGCCGAACCGGCCGAAGGCAAGGGGCAGCGAGCAATCGCGAGTCGACGCATGAGGCCGACCCACACAGCATGACGATTCACAACGCCGATGCGGAGGCCGAAGCGCGTCCTGGGCGCCGGGTCACCCCAAACCTGTGGCGCCATCGCGATTTCCTGCTGCTGTGGAGCGCGCAGGGCATTTCCGCAGTCGGCTCGCGGATCACCCGGACTGCCTTGCCGATGGCCGCGATTCTGGTCGTCGGCGCCGGCGCGCTCGACCTCGGCTTGCTTGCCGTCACGCTGACGCTTCCGCGCGCGCTTTTTGCGTGGCTGGGCGGCGGCTGGGTCGACCGCCATCGAAGGCGGCCCGTTCTGATCGGATCCGACCTCGTCCGCGCCATTGCACTCCTTGCAATTCCCGCTGCGGCGTACTGGCAAATGCTATCGATGCCGCTCCTTTATCTGATCGCGGCAATCACCGGCATCGCAACGGTCCTGTTTGAACTCGCCGACCACGTGTTCATCGCCGATCTCGTCGGCCGTGAGCAGTTGCTGGACGCGAACGGCAAGCGCGAGGCGGTTGACGCCATCGCCGAAATTTCGGGACCGGCATTGGGAGGCGCGTTGGTCGCGTGGTTGACCGCACCACTCGCGATCGCTGTCGACGCTCTGACTTTCGCTGCGTCGGCAGTACTGATCGCGCGAATCCGCAAGGAGGGGGCGATCGTTACGGCAAGCGCCGCCTCGTCGTTCATCGAGGACGTGCGCATCGGGATTCACGTCGTCTGGCGCGATCAGGCGATCCGCGCGTTGTTCATCTCCGCTGCCACCATGACGCTCTTCGGCAGTTTCATGGCGTCGCTTTACACGTTGTTCGCGTTGCGCGATCTCGGCCTCACACCGACCGAACTCGGCATTGCGATCGGTTGCGGCGGAATTGGCGCTTTGGCGGGCGCGACGATGGCCTCGCGCGCGGCCGTTAGGTGGGGCCCGCGGCGAACGTTGATCGGCTCGCTCGCGCTCGGCGCAGCGATGCAGGTGCTCATTCCCCTGGCGCCCCCGATTCCCTGGATCGCGATGACCTTTCTGATCGCAACGCAAGTGATCGGCGACGGCGTGCTGACGGTCTACCTCATCAACGAAACGACGCTGCGGCAACGCCTGCTGCCGCCGGAAGCGCTCGGACGCGCCGCGGGCACGTTCCAGGTTGCGAACGGGTTGCTGACACCCGTCGGAGCCATCCTCGGCGCGGTGCTGGCAGAGAGCATCGGGATGCGCCCCACATTGTGGTTGCTGGCCGTCGGCTACGCACTGGCACTGGTGTCGCTGATCCTCGCGCGCCGAGCGTTTCCAGTGGAGGCTCCATTGCCCACGAAGCTTGACCCGACAGCGGCTACGCGGTAGCGTCGCCGGGGCTTTCTCCTGTCCGAGAAAGTGACGACGACGGGATGCCAATGACTGCGCGCGGTACCGCGGCCAAAGCCAAGCGAGTCCGGACAACCAAATCGCCCTCGCGGATCGCGGAAAAACCGCGGACGCTCGGCGTGCAATTGACGGAAGCGCGCGAGCAGCAGGCCGCGACGGCCGAGATCCTGCGCGTAATCAGCCGGTCGCCGGCGGACGTGCAACCGGTGTTCGAGACCATCGCCGCCCACGCGTTGCGCCTTTGTGACGCAAGTTTCAGCACTTGCTGCAAGTTCGATGGCGAGCTGATCCATCTCGCCGCACTGCACCACATGAACCCCGAAGGCGTCGCCGCATTTCACGCGGCGTACCCCTGTCCGCCGAATCGTGGCGGTACCACCCAGCGCGCGATCCTCACCGGCAGCGTTGTTCACATCCCCGACGTCCTTCAAGATCCCGAGTATGTCTACCACGACGCGGCAAAATCAGCCGCCTTCCGCAGCGTCCTGTCGGTGCCGTTGTTGCGCGACGGACTTCCCATGGGAGCGATCAGCGTTTTCAAAGCTGCTCCAAAGCCTTTCGCCGATACGCAGATCGACCTGCTGAAAACCTTCGCCGACCAGGCGGTGATTGCGATCGAGAACGTGCGCCTCTTCAACGAGACGAAAGAGGCTCTCGACCAGCAAACGGCTACGGCGCGGATCCTCCAGGCAATTTCCAGCTCGCCCGGCGACCTTCAACCGGTGCTCGAAACGGTCGTCGAGGCCGCCGCCCAATTTTGCGGGGCGCCCGACGTCTTCATCATGCGACTCGACGACGATTTGCTGCGCGGTGCGGCGGCGGTGGGGCCGTTCGCGAGCGTCCTAGCGCAGGGCGCGGGCAGCATCGGGGCGGTCGCGATCCCCGTCGTACGCGGGTCGGTCTCCGGCCGCAGCGTTCTCGAGCGACGAATAATCCACGTGCGCGATCTCGCCGCCGAGAGCGACGAGGAATACCCGGAGGGACGAGAGCTGCAGCGACGATTCGGGCACCGCACGATTGTCGTCGCGCCGCTGCTGCGCGAAGGCGTGCCGCTGGGCGCGATCTGCCTCTTCCGGACCGAAGTGAATCCTTTCTCCGACAAGCAGCTCCAGTTGGTGCAGACCTTCGCCGATCAAGCCGTGATCGCGATCGAGAACGTGCGGTTGTTCACGGAACTCGAGGAACGAAACCGCGCGCTGGCGGAGTCACTGGAGCAGCAGACAGCGACGAGCGACATTCTGCGCGTCATCAGCCAGTCGCCGACAGATGTGCAACCGGTATTCGATACGATCGCGGCGGCTGCGCTGAAGCTGTGCAACGCCAGCTCGGCTGTTGTCACGAGATTCGACGGCGAGCTGATCCGGCTCGCAGCACTCGCGAACGTAGGTACGGAGGGCGCGGATGCACTGCGTCGCCGCTACCCCAGACCCCCCGGTCGCGACACTGCGAACGCCAGGGCGATCCTGACAAGGACCGTTGTCGCAATCCCGGATACGCTCGAGGACGTCGATTATGAAATCGGGGCCGGAACCACTGCCGCACCCTTCCGGGGCATCCTCGCCGTTCCTCTGTTACGTGATGGGACCCCAACCGGCACCATCAGCATCGCCCGACCCGAACCCGGGCCGTTCCCCGAAACGCAGATCGAGCTGCTGAAGACCTTCGCCGATCAAGCCGTGATCGCGATCGAGAACGTGCGGCTGTTCAAGGAACTCGAGCAGCGCAACAGCGCGCTGACCGAGGCGCTGGAACAGCAGACCGCAACGAGCGATATCTTGCGCGTGATCAGCCAATCGCCGCGTGATGTGCAGCCCGTTTTCGATACCATCGCGGCGGCGGCGTTCAAACTGTGCCGCGCCAGTTCGGCGACGCTCTTTACGTTCGACGGCGAGCTCATTCGGCTGGCGAGCTTCGCGAACGTCAATCCGGAAGGCGCCGATGCAGTACGCCGCACGTACCCGAGGCCCCCCAGCCGCGATACCGCGGCCACGCGGGCGGTCCTGACCGGTCGCGTTGTCGCGATTCCGGACGTACTTGAAGACGCCGAGTACGCCGTCACGGCTTCCTCAGGCGCCGCGGGCTTCCGCAGTGTCCTGTCCGTTCCGTTGATCCGCAACAGAAGCCCGATTGGTGCCATCTCCGTCGGCAAGCCCGAACCGGGGCTGTTCCCCGACGAACAAATCGCCCTCCTGCAAACTTTTGCCGACCAGGCGGTCATCGCGATCGAGAACGTGCGGTTGTTTACGGAACTCGGGGAGCGCAATCGCGACCTCACCGAGGCGCTGGAACAGCAGACGGCGACGAGCGACATCCTGCGCGTGATCAGCCAGTCACAAACCGATGTACAGCCGGTGTTCGACACTATTGTGCGTAGGGTGATGTCGCTGTGTGATGCGGCCTTCAGCGGCGTCTATCTTCTCGATGGCGAGACGCTCAGCCTCGCGGCCACCGCAGGCCTGTCCGCCGAAGAGCGCGCCGTCTTCCGAAAAGGCTTCCCGCGCAAGATCGGACCTGACACGGTGACCGGACGAGCGGCGCTCGAGCATAGGGTCGTGCAGACGCATGACCTCGTCAACGATCCGGAATTCGCGCATGCACCCGGGTCCTGGGTCGGCGCGCGCACGGTGTTGGGCGTTCCGCTGATGCGTGACGGCAAAGTGATCGGCGCCATCGGCGTATGGCGCGCCGAGATCAAGCCCTTTTCCGACACGCAGATCGCGCTCTTGCAGACGTTCGCCGACCAGGCGGTCATCGCGATCGAGAACGTGCGACTCTTCAACGAGCTCGAAACGCGCAACCATGACCTCACGGAAGCGCTGGAGCAGCAGACCGCGACGAGCGACATCCTTCGTGTCATCAGCCAGTCGCAGACCGACGTGCAGCCCGTGTTCGACACGATCGCGAGGTCCGTGCTCGCGCTTTGCCGCGCGCAGTTCGCGAACGTGTTCACGTATGACGGCAAACTCATCCATCTGGCCGCGTTCGTGAACGTGCATCCCGAGTACATCGACACGCTTCGCTTGTTCTACCCGCGGCCGCCCGGCCGCGCGACTGCCGTCACCCGTGCGATCGAGAGCGGCAGCGTGTGCACGATTGCCGACGTCCTCGCCGATCCGGAGTATCAGATCGCCGCAGCGTCGGCGACCGGAGGCTTCCGCAGCATTCTGGCGGTGCCGCTGATGCGGGACGGCAAAGCGGTCGGCGGCATCGCGGTGGGGAGGCCGGAGCCGGGCGACTTCCCGGAATCGCAGGTCATGCTCCTGCAGACCTTCGCCGATCAGGCGGTGATCGCTATCGAGAACGTGCGGCTGTTCAAAGAACTCGAGCAGCGCAACAGCGCGCTGGCGGAGTCCCTCGAGCAGCAGACCGCAACGAGCGACATTCTGCGCGTGATCAGCCAATCGCCGCGGGATGTGCAGCCCGTCTTCGATACCATCGCAGCGGCGGCGTTCAAGCTGTGCCGCGCAAACTCGGCGACCGTATCTACGTACGATGGCAAATCGATCACGCTGGCGGCGTTTGCCAACTGGGATGCCGGTGCGGACGACGCGATGCGAAGCGCGTTCCCGCGGCCCGCCGGCAACGATACCGCGCATGGCCGCGCCATTGTGACCGGCGGCGTGGTCGCGATCCCTGACATTCTCCAGGACCCCGAGTATGGGATCACGCCGGCGTCGCTTGCCGGAAACACGCGCAGCATTCTCGCTGTGCCGCTGTTGCGCGCCGGCGAGCCTGTCGGGGCCATCGGCGTCGGCCGCACCCTCGGGCCATTCCCCGACAAGCAGGTTGCTTTGCTCCAGACGTTCGCCGATCAGGCGGTGATCGCTATCGAGAACGTCCGGTTGTTCACGGAACTCGAAGCGCGGACCACCGAGCTGACGCAATCGGTCGGAGAGCTGAAGGCGCTTGGTGAGGTGGGGCAGGCGGTGAGTTCGACGCTCGATCTTGAGACGGTACTTTCCACCATCGTCTCTCGCGCGGCCCAACTCGCCGGCATGGATGGCGGATCGATTTGGGAGTACGACGAAGCGAGTGAGGAATTTTACCTGCGGGCGACCGACCGGCTGCCCGAGGAGCTGGTCGAAGCACTCCGGGCCACGCCCATCCGGAAAGGAGAGGGCGCGCTGGGGCGATTAGCGCTGACAGGCGAGCCCGTCGAAATCCGCGACATCGCGGACGAAAGCACCTACCAAAGCCGAGTACGGGAGGTCACCATTCGATCTGGCTATCGATCAGTATTGGCAGTGCCGCTCCTATACGAGGAATGTCTGCTCGGCGCGTTGGCTGTTAACCGGAGTAACCCGGGCGACTTCGCCCTAGAGGTGATTGCGCTGCTGAAGACCTTCGCTACTCAATCTGCTCTGGCCATCCAGAATGCGCGGCTCTTCCGCGAGATCGAGCACAAGAGTCGGCAGCTCGAGGTGGCGAGCCAGCACAAGAGCGAGTTCCTCGCCAATATGTCGCACGAATTGCGCACGCCGCTCAACGCGATCATCGGCTTTTCCGAAGTGTTGTCCGAGCAGATGTTCGGCACGATCAACGACAAGCAGGCCGAATACCTGAAGGACATCCTCGAGTCGGGACGGCATTTGCTGTCCCTCATCAACGACATTCTCGACCTCTCCAAGATTGAGGCAGGCCGGATGGAGCTCGAGCCGTCCGACTTCGATTTGCCGGGAGCGATCGACAACGCGTTGATCCTCGTCCGCGAGCGGGCGAACCGGCACGGAATCACGCTTGCTCACACGGTCGACGAGCGCCTGGGGTCGATTCGCGGCGACGAGCGCAAGGTGAAGCAGGTACTTCTCAACCTGCTGTCCAATGCGTTGAAGTTCACGCCCGAAGGCGGGCGGATCGATGTCCGCGCCCGGGTGCAGAACGGTGCCGCCGAGATTTCGGTAACGGACACCGGCGTCGGCATCGCGCCGGAGGATCAGGCGACGGTGTTCGAGGAGTTTCGCCAGGTTGGAACCGCGTCGAAGAAAGTCGAGGGGACTGGCCTCGGTCTCGCCATTTCACGCAAGTTCATCGAGCTGCATGGCGGAACGATCGGCGTAACGAGCACGCCCGGCGCCGGTTCGACCTTTGCATTCACGTTGCCGCTGCCGCAATCGTCGCATCACAACGGCTGACGCATCGACGCAAGGCGCTCGCGCAGCGCAGTCTTCAACACCTTGCCGGCGTTGTTCTTCGGCAGCTCGTCGACAAAGAAGTACACCTTCGGACGTTTGAAACGCGCGATCCGGTCGAGGCAGAGCATATCGAGGGCTTGCTCGAGGTTCCGATGAGCCGTGGGATCCGTCGCATCGCCGCGCGCCACGATGCACGCGACGACCTCCTCGCCCCACTCGGGATGCGAACGGCCGATCACCGCAACTTCGGCGACATCGGGGTGACTCTGCAACACCTCTTCGACTTCACGCGGGTAGATGTTCGAGCCACCGCTGATGATGAGGTCCTTTGACCGATCTTTGAGAGTAAGGAACCCGTCGGCGTCGAGCGAGCCGACATCTCCGGTGTGCAGCCAGCCGTTCGCGAGCGCTGCTGCGCTCGCCTGCGGATTCATCCAATAGCCGGCCATCACCGTGGGACCGCGCACCAGGACTTCGCCGACATTGCCTTGCGGCAACGGCATGTCGTCGGTGCCGGCTACGATCACGTCGATACCGTGTTGCGCGATCCCCACCGAACCGAGCCGCGCATCGTCGCCGCGTGCGATCGCATCGGTGAGCAGCGCACGGTTCATCGCGGTAATCGTCATCGGCGACTCGCCCTGTCCATAGATCTGCGCGAGGCGGGGCCCGAGCGCCGCGAACGCCGCCTTGCAATCGGCGACATACATCGGGCCGCCGCCAAAGACGATGCTCTTCAGATGATCGAGCCGCGCGGCAGGTATCGCGGTGGAGTCGACGAGCCGCTTCACCATGGTGGGAGCCGCAAAAAAAAGCGCGTGGTCAAAGACGTCGATCAGCTCGACAATTTCAGCCGGATCGAAGCCGCCCGATTCCGGAACGACGTTGGTCGCGCCGGCGAGAACGTGCGGGAGCACATAGAGCCCCGAACCATGCGACAAGGGCGCGGCATGCAGGATCGCGTCGCCTGGCGCCACGGTTTCGACGTCCGTCAGGAAGCAATCGCTCATCGCCCGCAGATTGCCGTGGGTGATGACCACACCCTTCGGTCGGCCCGTCGTGCCGCTCGTGTAGAAGAGCCATGCCGGATCCGGCGGCGACGCACGCCACAGGCTCGCTGCGCAGTTGCGCGGCGCACAGTCGCGCGTACTCGGCGCCGCCAAGCTCGACGACGCGCTCGAGCGATGCGCCCTCGATCTCTGCCTGCCATCGCGCATCGACGAATGCAAAGCGGGCGCCGCTGTCTTCGAGGATGAATGCGAGCTCCCGCGCATGCAGCTTCGCGTTGACCGGCACCGCGACGAGACCCGCCCACCAGCAACCGAACAGCGCTTCGATGTATTCGGGGGCGTTGCGCGAGACGATCGCCACGCGCTCACCTTTGACAAGCCCCGTGGCATCGAACGCGCCCGCGATGCGCGCGACGCGACCCGCGAGCGTCGCGTAATCGCCCACGACGCGATCCGCCAGCGCGAGAGCCGCCGATCGGGGCCAGCGTCGGCCCGCGTGCGCAAGCAGCGCCGCAACGTTGCCGGACGGTGGGACGTCGTCCATGAGTCGCCGCAGTGTAGCCCGTGCGCTCCGCCCGCTACAATGGAATGCTCATTCGACGACAACGAGATGCCGATGTCGCTGCCAACCCTGATGCGCCACATCGTTGCCCGCGAGCCGGGCCCGCCCGAGGTGCTCACGCTGACCGACGGCCCCGTGCCCGAGCCGAAACCCGGCGAGGTCCTGATCGAGGTCGCCGCGGCCGGCGTGAACCGCCCGGATTGCCTGCAGCGCGCAGGCGCGTACCCGCCGCCACCGGATGCGTCGCCGATCATCGGGCTCGAGGTCGCCGGCAAAATCGTGACTTGCGGCGAAGGCGTCGCGGACTGGCGCACCGGGGATGCCGTTTGCGCGTTGACGCCCGGCGGAGGTTACGCCGAGTACTGCACCACGCCCGCCGGTTTCTGCCTGCCAGTACCGAAGGGGCTCACTCTGATCGAGGCGGCGAGCCTGCCCGAAACATTCTTCACCGTGTGGAACAATCTCGTCGACCGCGGACAGCTTCGCCGTGACGAAACGGTGCTGATCCATGGCGGCACGAGCGGCATCGGCTTGACCGCGATACAAGTCGCGCGCCACTTCGGCGCTACGGCGATCGCGACCGCCGGCAGCGATGACAAAGTGAAATTCTGCCTCGCCACGGGCGCTGCGCATGCGATCAATTACCGGACGCACGATTTTGTGGCCGAGGTCGCGCGCATCACCGACAAGCGCGGCGTCGACATCGTGCTCGACATGGTCGGCGGCGATTACATCGAAAAAAACCTGAAGTGCCTGGCGCTCGAGGGGCGGCTCGTCATCATCGCGTTTCTGCACGGCAGCCGCGTCGAGGTCGACTGGCGCCGCATCATGCTGAAGCGCCTGACGGTGACGGGATCGACGCTGCGCGCAAGCCCGCAGGAGCGAAAGGTCGCGATCGCGCAGGCGTTGCGGCGCGAGATCTGGCCTGCCCTCGAAAGCGGCGAGGTGAAAACCGTTGTCCATCGTGAGTTCCCGCTGGCCGAGGCCGCGGCTGCACACGCGCTGATGGAATCGAGCGCGCATGTCGGCAAGATCGTGCTCGTCGTGCGCGAACAGCTTCAGTAGGTCGCGCGCCCGCCCGACAAGTCGAACACGGCGCCCGTCGAGAAGCTGCACTCCTCGCTCGCGAGCCAGCATACGAGCGCGGCGATCTCGTCGACGCCGCCAAAACGCCCGAGAGGAATCTTCGACAGCATGAAATCGATGTGCTGCTGCGACATCTGATCGAAGATCGCCGTGCGCACGGCCGCCGGCGTTACGCAGTTCACACGGATGCCGGTCTTCGCGAGCTCCTTGCCAAGAGATTTGGTGAGCCCGATCACGCCGGCCTTCGACGTGCTGTACGCCGACGCGTTCGGGTTGCCCTCCTTGCCGGCGACCGACGCGATGTTGACGATACGACCGTAATCGTTCTTGAGCATCGCCGGCACGATGGCCCGGTTGCAATAGAAGAGGCCGTTGAGATTGATATCGATGACTTGCCGCCACGCGTCGATCGGATATTCCCACGTCGTGGTATTCGGCCCGGTAATGCCGGCCGAGCAGATGAGAACATCGATTCTTCCCAAAGCGCGCAGGGCGTCCTGCGCGGCGTGCGCGACGGCGGCCGGATCGGCGACATCGAATGCCTGCGTCCGCGTGCCGCGCGCGAGCGCAGCTTCTGCCCGGGACAGCGCCGCGGCATCGCGGTCCCACAGCGAGACCGTCGCGCCGCTCGCAAGGAGCCGCTGCGCGATTGCAAAGCCAATGCCGGCGGCACCGCCGGTCACGATCGCCGTCCGGTTCACGAAATCCAGTTGATTCATCGTCCGCTTCCTTGTTTCCCGCACGATCAACGAACGAGCTGCAGCAGCCCGAAGACGAGCGCCAGCACGACGGCGACAGCGACCACCGCCACCATCGCATAGAGCATGTTGCGCGTCTCGCTTTGGAACACGAGCAGATCGTCGACGAGCTCCGCCACCTGCGCATTGGTCGCCATCGACTCGACAGGATAGGACTCGACAGCCGGGGCGCCATTCTCGCGCGGCTCCGGCACGTCGATGGGCAGGATCATCGCGAAGCTCGTGACGGGCAGCGTGCGAAACGACGTGGTGTCCCAGATCTTGGTCCGCACATCGCTCCGCAGTCCATACGAAAGGCCTCGGGTTTCGCGCGCCGACACGCGTTCGCCGGCATCGACAAAGAACTTGTTGGGCAGCCGCCCCGATAGCGCGACGCGCAGCAGCGGCTCGAACTTGTCGGCCGCCATGCCGAGGTTGATCTGGAATTTGGCGGGAGCGAATTCCGGCCCGCGACCTGATTCGTCGATATAGATAAGTGAGCCGATCGCACCGTTGCCGCGCATCCCGTTCGTCTTGCGCTCGCGAATGCGCAGCACCCCGGACAGCGACTCGAGCCGCCCGCCAGTTGCGAGCTCGACGGTTTCCCCTTTTGCGAGCGCGACCTTCATCACGAGCACGCTGTCCTTGCCCTCCTCGATGACGAGTCGGGCTTTCGTCGGCTTGAAACTCACGAGCGGCATGGACGGGCGTATTCCGGCGATCCCAAGCGGCGCGTCGACGGGCCCTGCGTATCCGCCCGCGGCGCCGGTCTACGATGCCTTTGCGCGTGCCGGCAGAAGAAATCGAACCCACAACCAACGCCTTACGAAGCGATCGCAGAGTTGCGGAACGTTTTCCAATCAAGCTGTTGGAACGCGCCCTACGATCCAGGTGCGCGGTCTTGAAATCGTGAAACGCGGGCAACCGCATGCTGCCAGAAAACAACGAAAAATACCCGGAAAGTTGGCAATGCGGTGATTGTTGTAGACCACGAAAAATACGTTCACAATATATTATAAAGTGTCGTACCTCGTGGGACCGACTAAGGGAGAGCCGGCCCCGGCATTTCGGACGCAGATGAACTGGTTCAATTTTGACCATTCCGTCGAAGCCATCGCACTGTCGAAAAGCCAGACCGGGCCAAGCGGCGTGAGCGCGAGCCGCTACGCCCACCGCGCGGAGCGCCTCGGCTCGCAAGGCGCCACCCCCTGCCGCGCGGACAACCCGCCCAGCAGTTCATCGATTATCATCCGCGCAGTTCTGTCCAATAAACGGGGATCGCCGCTATGGTCTTAGCAATCGTATTGGTCCTGCTGGTGGTCGGCTCCGTCCTCTTTCATTACCTGAGTCCGTGGTACTTCACGCCAATCGCGTCGAATTGGGACTCGATCGATTCGACGGTGACACTCACGTTCTGGGTTACCGGGTTCGTCTTCGTCGTCGTCAATCTGTTCATGGCCTACCTGGTCGTGCGTTACCGTCACCGGAAAGGACTGCAGGCGCATTACGAACCCGAGAACAAGAAGCTCGAGGGAGCGCTGATCCTGGCGACCTCGGTGGGCGTCATCGCGATGCTCGCCCCCGGGCTCTTCGCATGGGCGAAGCTGATCGATGTTCCCAAGGATGCACAAGTGCTGGAGGTCGTCGCCCGGCAGTGGAACTTCAACTATCGCTCTCCGGGCGCGGATGGCGTGCTCGGCACCGTCGACGCGCGTTATGTCAGCGACGAGAATCCGTTCGGCATGAATCCGGACGATCCCAAGGGACAGGACGACGTCCTGATTTCGAGTCCTGAGTTGCATCTTCCCGTCGGCAAGCCCGTCAAGCTCGAACTTCGCTCGATCGATGTGCTCCATGATTTCACGGTGCCGCAATTCAGGTCCAAGATGAACATGGTCCCGGGGCTCGTCACCTACGTTTGGTACACGCCCACGCGGACCGGAACCTACGACGTTTTCTGCGAGCAACTGTGCGGCGTCGCGCATTTCGCGATGCGGGCCAAGGTCGTCGTGGAAGAGGAGGCCGCGTTCAAGGCGTGGTACGCGGGCTACCCGACGTACGCTCAAGTGAGAGCGGAGGTTCCGGGCAATGCGGCCGCAGGCCAGGCGCTTTACGCGGTATGCGCTTCGTGCCATGGTGCGCAGGGCGAAGGCAATCCCGCGCTCAACGCGCCGAAGTTGAGCGGACAGGATGGCTGGTATCTCGTGCGGCAACTCAGGAATTTCAAGAGTGGCGCCCGCGGAACCAACGACAAGGAAGTCTTCGGCAAGGTAATGGCGCCGATGGCGGCAACGTTGCCCGACGACGCCGCGATCAAGAACGTCGTCGCTTATATCAAGACACTGCCCGACACCCCCGCCCCGAACACGGTGAAGGGAAACGCGAAGGACGGCGCGGAGGCCTATGTCAGCACGTGCGGGGCGTGCCACGGCGGGAAAGGCCAGGGCGTGCAGGCAACGAATGCACCGCGGCTCAAAGGGATGAGCGACTGGTACATGGTCACCCAGCTCAAGAACTTCAGGCAGGGCATTCGCGGCACGCATCCGAAGGACCTGTACGGACCGCAGATGAACTTCATGGCCGCGATCCTGACGAATGACCGGGAAACCGATGACCTGGTCGCCTACATCGATACGTTGCGGTAAGAGAGTCCCTGACCGATCGAGCGTCACCGAGTTAGCAACGAGGACCTTGCGATGACCTACACCACTCACGACGAAACGCTGTATGCCCCACCCGCCGAAGTGCCGGAGGTGGAGCTCTACCACCCGAAAACGTTCATCGGCAAATACATCTGGAGCCAGGACGCGAAGGTCATTGCCGTCCAGTACGGAATCACGGCGATTGCGATCGGCCTGGTGGCGCTCGTGCTGTCGGGACTCATGCGGCTGCAACTCGGGTTCCCGCACGCGTTCTCGTTCATCAATCCAAGCAACTACCTCCAGTACGTGACCATGCACGGGATGATCATGGTGATCTACCTGCTGACCGCGCTCTTTCTCGGCGGTTTCGGCAATTACTTGATCCCACTGATGGTCGGTGCGCGCGATATGGTGTTCCCGTACGTGAACATGGTGAGCTACTGGGTGTACCTGTTCGCCGTGTTGCTGCTGGTGGCGAGCTTTTTCGTTCCCGGCGGCTCCACCGGTGCGGGCTGGACCCTCTATCCACCACAGGCGATCCTGACCGGCACACCGGGTGCGAATTGGGGAATCATATTGATGCTCGTTTCGCTCGCCTTCTTCATCATCGGCTTCACCATGGGTGGCCTCAACTACGTGGTGACGGTGCTGCAGGCGCGCACGCGCGGCATGACGCTGATGCGCCTGCCGTTGACGGTGTGGGGCATATTCATGGCGACGATTCTCGCGCTGCTCGCGTTTCCCGCGCTCTTCGTCAGCGCCATCATGATGATTCTGGATCAGACGCTCGGCACGAGTTTCTTCATGCCAGCGCTGGTGTCCAGAGGCGAGCACCTCGAGTACAACGGCGGCAGCCCCATCCTGTTTCAGCACCTGTTCTGGTTTTTCGGCCACCCCGAGGTCTACATCGTCGCCCTGCCCGCATTTGGCATCGTTTCCGACCTGATCGCCGTCAACGCAAGAAAGAACATCTTCGGCTATCGGATGATGGTGTGGGCGATTCTCGCCATCGGCGGCTTGAGCTTCGTTGTGTGGGCGCACCATATGTACGTAAGCGGGATGAACCCGTACTTCGGTTTCTTTTTCGCCACTACCACGCTGATCATCGCCGTTCCCACCGCTCTCAAGGTCTACAACTGGGTGCTGACCCTGTGGAAGGGCGATATCCACCTCACCGTCCCCATGCTGTTCGCCATCGGTTTCATCTTCACGTTCATCAACGGCGGGTTGACCGGTCTCTTCCTCGGCAACGTTCCGGTGGACATTCCGCTTTCCGGCACCATGTTCGTGGTCGCTCATTTCCACATGGTGATGGCGGTGTCGCCGATCCTCGTCGTGTTCGGCGCGATCTACCACTGGTACCCGAAGATCACCGGCCGGATGCTGAACGACACGATGGGCAAGTTCCACTTCTGGGTCACGTTTCTCGGTACCTACGCGATCTACTACCCCATGCATTACCTCGGGTTCCTCGGCGTTCCGCGCCGGTATTACGCGATGGGCAACACTGTCTTCATTCCCGAATCGGCGCAGACTCTGAACGAGGCGATCACCATCGCAGCGCTGATCGTGGGTGCCGTTCAGGTCGTGTTCCTGTACAACCTGATCTGGAGCTATTTCCACGGCAAGCCGGCGGGCCCCAACCCGTGGCGCGCCACGACGCTCGAATGGCAGACGCCGGACACGCCGCCGAAGCACGGCAACTTCGGCCCGACGTTGCCGGTGGTTTATCGCTGGGCCTACGACTACAGCGTTCCGGGAGCGGCCGAGGACTTCATCCCGCAGAATCAGCCGCCAACCAGGAAGGCCGCGGGTCTCGAAGGAGCGCTCGACGCCGCTGACCTCGGTGCGCAAAAACCCGACGCTTCGGGCACGCCGAAGCCGCTCGGGAAATAACGTCCATGACGACCTCGTTACTCGTCCTCGCGGTCCTCATGGCCATCATCGTCGGATGGCTCGTCTGGCCGACGTTGAACGCCAAGCCATGGGTCGAGCAGCAATCCCTCGCTGCCGATGGCGAAGGCACGCTGCCGCTGCCGCCGATCAAAGTCGGGCTGGGTGTCTTTCTCGCGGTTGCGACGTCGCTGTTCGCGCTCCTCATCAGCGCCTACCACATGCGGATGATGGAGGCCGACTGGACCACGCTCGAGCTGCCCAAGGTGCTGTGGCTCAATACCGCGGTGCTGATCGTCGGGGGCATCGCCATGCAATGGACGCGCACAGCGGCGCAACGGGGACAGGCGGAACCAGTAAGAGCCGGCCTCATCGGCGCCGGCGTCTTCACGTTTCTGTTTCTCGCCGGGCAGCTCTGGGCTTGGCAGCAGCTCAACGCTGCGGGCTACTTCCTCGCGTCCGATCCCGCTGCCTCCTTTTTCTACCTGCTGACCGCGCTGCACGGACTCCACTTGCTGGGCGGCCTCTGGGTCTGGGGAAGGACCACGGTTAAGGTGCTGCGCGGCGTCGAGATCGCCAAGGTACGAATCAGCGTTGAGCTCTGCACGGTGTACTGGCACTATCTGCTGCTGGTCTGGCTCGTGCTGTTCGCCGTGCTGCTGAAGACACATTCCTAAGGGGACCCAACGATATGACGCAACCGGGAGTGGCGACGGGAGTGGTAAATCCGGAACAAGCGGTTCCGCTCGTCGGAGGCGTGCAAGGCATCGTCGCGGACTGGTCGTCGGACCAGCGGGCGTTCAAGAACGTCCCGTGGGGCAAGGCGATGATGTGGATCTTTCTCTTGAGCGACACGTTCATCTTCAGCTCGTTTTTGATCTCGTACATGACCGTGCGCATCTCCACCACGGTCCCCTGGCCCAACCCCAGCGAAGTTTTCGCCTTGACGATCGGGGGCAAGAGCATTCCGCTCATCCTGATCGCGATCATGACGTTCATCCTGATCAGCAGCAGCGGAACGATGGCCCTGGCGGTCAACTACGGCTATCGCAAGAATCGCGTCGTGACGTTCTGGCTGTTGCTGGCGACCGCGGCATTGGGAGCCACATTCGTCGGAATGCAGGCCTTCGAGTGGAGCAAGCTGATCTTCGAGGAAGGCGTGCGTCCGTGGGGCAACCCCATGGGCGCGGCCCAGTTCGGCTCGAGCTTTTTCATGATCACCGGCTTCCACGGCACCCACGTGTCGATCGGCGTGATCTTCCTGATCATCGTAGCGATCAAGGTATTGCGCGGAGATCTAGACAAGCAACGGCCAGGTTTCCTGACCGGCCGGAGAGGCAATTACGAGATCGTCGAAACCATGGGGCTCTATTGGCACTTCGTCGATCTGGTGTGGGTATTCATCTTCGCCGTTTTCTATCTCTGGTAGATCAACCATGGCACATGCAGAGGGGCAGCATCACCCATCCGCCGGGGAGCATCACGCCGCGGCGGCCGCGCATCACGAGGTAGGGCAACAGCATCCACTTGGCATCTATTTCAAGATCTGGGGGTTGCTGTTCGTTCTTTCCGCCGCGTCGTACGCCGTCGACTACTTCCATGTTCAGGGCTACCTCAGATGGTTCCTGATACTCACGTTCATGATGCTGAAGGCGGGGCTGATCGTCGCCGTCTTCATGCACATGGTGTGGGAGAGGCTCGCACTCGTGTATGCCATCCTGGTGCCACCGCTGCTGCTAATGGTGCTCCTGGTGATCGGCGCCCGCGAAGGTGATCACACCTTCCTCACCCGGGGCACTTTCTTCGGGGCCCCACCCGCGGTCGCAGCGCCGGCACAGCATCCCAAGTAACGCGCGGCGTGCGCGAGCGGTCAAGGGACGAGGAAACAAGGACAGCAAGATGAAGATGCTGAGGCACTACTTCATAAGCGACGATCTCGACGACCTTGAAACCATCGAAGAGCAGCTGGAGAGCGCCGGGGTCTCCACGCCGCAAATCCATGTGCTCACTGCGCACGATGCCGAGCTCGACCACCACGAGCATCTGCATCGGGTTCAGTCGTTCATGAAAAAGGACGTCGTTCACTCGACGCTGGTCGGCGCCGCTGTCGGCGTTTGTTTGTTCGTGCTGGTGCTAGCGGTCGCCTATTTCGCCGGCTGGACCAACACGGCTGCCGGCTGGGTACCGTTTATCTTTCTGGCCGTCATCGTCCTCGGATTCTCCACTTGGGAAGGCGGGCTGTTCGGTCTGCACAAGCCCAATTTTCATCTGGCGCGTTTCGAAGAGCACATCAAGAACGACAAGCACATTCTCTTCGTCGATCTCGAGCACGACCAGGAAGAGATACTTTCAAGGGTGCTGAAATCCCACCCGAAGCTCGAACCGGCGGGATCGGAATCGCTGCACCGCCACTGGTTCGTCGCGGTACAGAAGAAAGTGCCGCAATTCTTCCGGCAGACATTTCCATAGCTTGTGGGTGCCGGCAGTAGGAATCGAACCCACGACCAACGGTTTACAAAACCGCTGCTCTACCAACTGAGCTATGCCGGCCCGGCAGTAATTTTACCTGCGTCGCCGTTGCGACTGCAGGATAACCCGCCAGCCGGGCGCGCGAATGGCATAATTACGGCCGCCTGCCGATAAGCAACAACCTCCCCAACCGGGGGACATCGCTGGCGCTCTTCCCGTCCAACGATCCGGCAGCGCTCGTGACGTACAGGTCCCGCAGGTTTTTCCTCGTGGTCGCTTTCGCCGCCGCCGTATTGAGCGCGGGGACGGCGGGTGCCGAGCTTCCGCAAGACCTCGGTTTGTACCGCGCACAAAAGAATCAGCTGTTGCTCGATTTCAACCGTGACGGTAAGCCGGACCGTAAGCTCACGTTGTCACCGGCGCCCCAATTTGTGCTCGCCGCCGACATGGACGGCGATGGGATCGCCGACATCGTCACGTACAGCGCCGGCGTCTGGTCCGTCGACCTCAACCAGGATGGCGTTCCGGATTCGACTTACGTGTTCAGCGGCATGGCCGGCGACGTGCCGCTGCTGGGTGATGTCGACGGTGACGGCAAGATCGATCTCGTGATCTACCACGACGGCATGTGGTACGCGAGCACGCATCGTGACGGCGTTGCAGATCGCCAGTACATGTTCGGCGGCCTGCCAGGTGACATCCCCGTCCTCGGCGACATCAAGTGCGACGGCGTCGCGGTCCGCATGATCTATCGCTCGGGCAAGTGGCTCGCGGATCTTGCGGGCGACGGCACGCCGACGCAGATCGCAACCTTCGGCGGCGACGCCGCCGATATACCGTTCGCCGCGGACTGGGATGGCGATTGCAACGCCGATCTCGGCATCTTTCGCGACGGCATATGGATGGTCCTCGTCAATCCCCTGACCGCCGCCCCCTCGCTGCGACAGGTGGCATATGGCGCGCCGGGCGACGTTCCAGTCGCTGCCCGGCTCGACCGCAACCTTGCATCGCCGAAGTTTCAACGGACGGTGTCGCATTTCGGCACGTATCAGCCTTCGATTTTCACGTTCGACTTCCGGATGACGGCGCGTCCAGACGCCGATCTCATCCTCTATCCCGGCGTCAGCGCGACGCACGCGCTCGCGGGCGACCTCGACGGCAACGGCAAGAGTAGCCTCGTCCTGTACAACGGCGGCGTCTGGCTCGTCGACCGCGGCATGGACGGCACGGCGGACGACGTTTACACATTGGGCGGCGCGCCGCAGGACGTTCCGCTCGTCGGCGACGTCGACGGCGACGGCCACGCGGATCTCGTAATCTACCGCAACGGCACGTGGTACGTCAGCTCCGCACGCGACGGCATAGTTTCCCTCGAGCACCATTTCGGCGGTGTGTTCGGCGATATTCCGGTTCTCGCCGATATCGACGGCGACGGCCGCGCCGATTTCGGCATCTATCGTGGTGGCACCTGGTATTTCGACACGCATCGTGACGGCACCGCGCTGGTCACGTACTCCTTTGGCGGCCTGTCCGGCGATATCCCGCTCGTCACGGACTGGAACGACGACGGCCGGCCCGACCTTGTCATCTATCGCGGCGGCGAATGGATCGTCAACACGGATCTGACTTCCGCGTCGGCCACCATCTACGACTCGTTCGGGGCTGCGACTGATCTTCCGGTTGTCGGGAATTTCGTGGTCGAAACGAGCGTCACCCCCGTGCTGTTCGCCGCGCAGGGTCGCCCGATTCGCACGCAAGGGGCGGGAATACTGAGCCCGACCATCGCGGATTTCAACCGCGACGGGCGCGACGAGCCGCTGGGCGGCCGCAACGACGGAACCGGCAGCATCCTTGGCATCGACCTTGCCACCGCGGGATTGGCCAATCTCTTCTCTCCGGGCCGCGTCAACCGCGACTGCCGCGCCGCCGACTTCAATGGCGATGGCCGCATCGATCTCGTCTGCAACACATACTCGGATATCAACAACGCCGCCTCCTTCGCGCGCCTCTTCCTGGGCAACGGCAAGGGGGGGTTTGTTGAAGACCCGGCTTTTGCGGCCCTCGACATTCGCGGCTTCGGCGAGACGATTCTCGCCGCCGACTTCAACAACGACGGCGCGGTCGACCTGTTCATCCCCTACTACAGCCATAACGACCCGCGCGAGCATTCGTATCTTTTGATCAACGACGGCACCGGCCACTTCACCGACAGTGCCGACAAAGCGGGTGTCGCGCTGCGCGGCGTGCCGTTGTCACATAAAGTCGAAGGGGCGCAGGCGGTGGACTACGACGGCGACGGCTGGATTGACTTCTATGTCGGCGGCCGCCTTTTCCACAACAACGGCGATCTCACTTTTACCGATGTCACCAACGCTGTCGGACTCCCGGGCGACTTCGACGAAGGCATCAAGTTCATCGACTGGAACAACGACGGCCTTCTCGACCTCATCATCCACCACCCGGTCTTCGGACCCGCGCTGTGGGAATTCGACGGGGCGCGGTTCACCCGCCGCGATGTGATGCCCCAATACCTCAGTTCAAACATTTACGGATTGAACGCCGCGGACTTCAACGGCGATGGCCGCGAGGACCTGATCCTTGCCGGCGGGCCCGAAGCCGCATCGTACGTATTGCTCAATACAGGCGCCGAATTCGAGCGCAACCCGGTGACGCTGATCGACAACCTGTCCTTCGGCCCGGTGGCCGCGTGCGACATTGACGGCGACGGCGCGATCGACCTGGTGCTCTCGCGCGGCATCCGTCCGACCGTCGTGGCGCGCAACATCTCCCCCAGTATCAACCGGCAAACGCTGATCATCGAAGTGGTCGACGCGCTCGGCCGCCGCAACCAGTTTGGGCGGGTCGTGCACGTCCGCCCCGGCAACGCGCCAAGCGTGAGGATGACGCGAGTCGTCGACAGCGGCTCCGGTATCCTTGCGCAGACACCCTATCCGCTCACGGTCCCGACGCCGTACGCGGGCACGCACCGTGTCGACGTCCGGTTCGCCGGCGCAATGTATGCGTTCTCGATGCGGCCGGGCGAGCGGGTCCGCGTGTTTGCGAACGGACACATTGTGCGCTTCTGAGGCGGATCGCCTTGACGCTTCGGTCCCGCAGCTTAGCCTTCTTGCTCGCCGTCGCCGCTACGGCATTGGGCGCGGGATCGGCGCGGGCGGGCCTTCCGCTCGATCTCGGCCTGTTCCGGCCCGCAACAGGCGAACTTTTCCTCGATTTCAACTATGACGGCGTGGTGGACCGGACGTTGCGGTTATCGCCGCCGCCTGAACACGTGCTCGCTGCCGACATGAACGGCGACGGCATTGCCGACATCGTGACGTACCGCGCCGGTGTCTGGGCCGTCGACTTCGACCGCGACGGCATACCGGACGTAACCTACACCTTTGGAGGGGCGCCCGGCGACGTACCGTTCCTCGCCGATGTCGACGGAGACGGGAAGGTCGATCTCGTGATCTACCGCAACGGCACCTGGCTTGCAAGCACTCGCCGCGATGGTGTTGCGAACCATATGGATGTGTTCGGCGGCCTGCCCGGCGACCTTCCCGCGCTCGGCGATATCAACTGCGACGGCATTGCCGAGCGGATCATCTACAACTCGGGAGTCTGGTATGCGGACGTGACGGAAGACCACGCTCGGACCGTCATCGGTCGGCTCGGCGGCGACGCGGCCGACAAGCCTTTCGTCGTCGATTGGGACGGCGACTGCAAGGGCGACCTCGGTATCTTCCGCGACGGCACTTGGTTTGTGCTCGCGAATCCGCGCGGCGCAGCGAGCCTGCGGATCGTGTCATTTGGTGCCTCCGGAGACAGGCCCATCGCCGGCCGACTGCAACGTTCGCTTACCTCACCGAAGTTTCACCGGTTGGCATCGCATATTGGCGTCTACCGTGCGCCGGACCTTGCGTTCCACTTCCGGATGGCGCTGGGACCGAATTCCGACCTCATCCTCTATCCCGGCGTCAGCGCGACGCACGCGCTCGCGGGCGACCTCGACGGCAACGGCAAGAGCAGCCTCATCCTGTACAACGGCGGCGTCTGGCTCGTCGACCGCGGCATGGACGGCACGGCGGACGACGTTTACACATTGGGCGGCGCGCCGCAGGACGTTCCGCTCATCGGCGACGTCGACGGCGACGGCCACGCGGATCTCGTAATCTACCGCAACGGCACGTGGTACGTCAGCTCCGCACGCGACGGCATAGTTTCCCTCGAGCACCATTTCGGCGGTGTGTTCGGGCGATATTCCGGTTCTCGCCGATATCGACGGCGACGGCCGCGCCGATTTCGGCATCTATCGTGGTGGCACCTGGTATTTCGACACGCATCGTGACGGCACCGCGCTGGTCACGTACTCCTTCGGCGGCCTGTCCGGCGATATCCCGCTCGTCACGGACTGGAACGACGACGGCCGGCCCGACCTTGTCATCTATCGCGGCGGCGAATGGATCGTCAACACGGATCCGACTTCCGTGTCGGCCATCGTCTACGATTCTTTCGGGGTTGCGACCGATCTTCCGGTCGTCGGGAATTTCGTGGTCGAAACGAGCGCCGCCCCCGTGCTTTTCGATGCACAGGCGAGACCCTTTGGACCGATGGGGCCGGGCCTGCTGTCGCCCGTTGTCGCCGACTTCGATCGCGACGGCCGGTATGAACCGCTGGGCGGCCGCAACGACGGAACCGGCAGCATCCTTGGCATCGACCTTGCCACCGCGGGATTGGCCAATCTCTTCTCTCCGGGCCGCGTCAACCGCGACTGCCGCGCCGCCGACTTCAATGGCGATGGCCGCATCGATCTCGTCTGCAACACGTACTCGGACATCAACAACGCCGCCTCCTTCGCGCGCCTCTTCCTCGGGGTGCGGCGAGGGGAGGTTTGTTGAAGACCCGGCTTTTGCGGCCCTCGACATTCGCGGCTTCGGTGAGACGATTCTCGCCGCCGACTTCAACAACGACGGCGTGGTCGACCTGTTCATCCCCTACTACAGCCACAACGACCCGCGCGAGCATTCGTATCTTTTGATCAACGACGGCACCGGCCACTTCACCGACATCGCCGACAAAGCGGGCGTCGCGCTGCGCGGCGTGCCGTTGTCGCATCGAGTCGAGGGAGCGCAGGCGGTGGACTACGACGGCGACGGCTGGATCGACTTCTACGTCGCCGGCCGCCTTTTCCACAACAACGGCGATCTCACTTTTACCGACGTCACCAACGCTGTCGGACTCCCGGGCGACTTCGACGAAGGCATCAAGTTCATCGACTGGAACAACGACGGCCTTCTCGACCTCATCATCCACCACCCGGTCTTCGGGCCCGCGCTGTGGGAATTCGACGGGGCGCGCTTCACTCGCCGCGATGCGATGCCGCAGTACTTCAACTGGGACATGTATGGCTTCAACGTCGCGGACTTGAACGGCGACGGCCGTGAAGACGTGATCGTCGCCAGCGGCGCCTTGAAGGCGCCCTATCTGCTGCTGAACACGGGCGCTGGGTTCGAACGCGATCCGCTGACGCTGATCGACAATATTTCGTTCTCGCCGGTTGCTGCGTACGACTACGACGGCGATGGCGCCATCGACCTTGTGCTCGCGAGCCAGTGGTGGCCGACGGTAGTCGCGCGGAACATCTCGCCCGGCATCAACCGGCAGACGCTGGTCATCGAGGTGGTCGACGCGACCGGCCGCCGCAACCAGTTCGGGCGCGTCGTGCGCATACGCCCCGACAACGCGCCGGGCGTGACGATGACGCGAGTCGTCGACGGCGGCTCGGGGATGCTCGCGCAGACGCCCTATCCGCTCACGGTCCCGACTCCGTACGCCGGCACGCACCGTGTCGACGTCCGGTTCACCGGCGCAACGTTTACGTTCACGATGCGACCCGGCGAGCGAGTCCGCGTGTTCGCGAACGGACACACTGTGCGCTTCTGAGCGCTCGCAAAAGCACGCGGCGCGGTGCTCGAGTTGCTATTTGATGATCTGCAGGTGGGACGGACGCGGCTTGCCCTTGCCGCCATCTTTCGCGTCACGCTCGTCCTGGACATCTTTTTCCAGCGCCGCATCGATGTCGTGCTCCAGCGGCGTGGTGGCGGCAGCCAGCGCGGCCGCCGGATCCTGCGCGACCGTGAACGCGAATCCGTAGCCGGTCTCCTTGGCGAAGATCCCGGAAACGGCGCTCATCGGCACCGCCACCTCCTGCGAGGTACCGGAAAATCGCGCCGAGAACTGCACCCAGTCGTTATCGATCGTGAGGCGGCGCGTCGCCGAATTGCTGACGTTGAGCACGATCTCGCCGTTCTTGACGAAAGCGGCGGGCACCCGCGTCTGGGCGTTGACCTTGACTGCGAGGTAGGGGGTCAGGCCGTTGTCGGCGCACCATTCGCAAATGGCGCGGACGAGATACGGCTTGGCGGATTGCTCGGACATGGTGGGAAGATATTACCCCCGGCGCGCGCCGGGTCAAGCTCAGGTCGAAAAGGACCCGCCGCGGGCCGACCGGCGGCGCGGGCGCCCGTCGCTCCGGGACTTATTTCCTCATGCCACGTTCGGCGCTGGTAAGGGCTTCCGAGAACGCAGGACGCGCGAAAAGGCGCTCCGCGTACTTCATGAGCGGTGCCGCCTGCTTCGGCATCGCGATGCCGTAATAATCGAGCCGCCACAGGAGCGGCGTGATCGCGACATCGAGCATCGAGTACTCCTCGCCCAGCATGTGCTTGTGCTTGGCGAACACCGGAGCGATTTGCAGAAGGCTGTCGCGGACCAGGTTGCGCGCCTTCTCGATCTGTTTCTGATTGTTTCCCTCGAGCGCATCGATGTGGATAAAGAGCTCTTTCTCGAAACGGTGCAGGAACAACCGTGCGCGCGCGCGCATGACGGGGTCGGCAGGCATGAGCTGGGGATGCGGAAACCGCTCGTCGATGTACTCGTTGATGATGTTCGACTCGTGCAGCACGAGATCGCGCTCGACCAGCACCGGCACCTGGTTGTACGGGTTCATCACGGCGAGGTCCTCGGGCTTGTGATCGAGGTCGACGTCGATGATCTGGAAATCCATTCCCTTCTCATGCAGCACGATGCGGCAGCGCTGGCTGAAGGGATCGGTGGTTCCGGAGTAGAGCGTCATCATGGTTGTGTTCTCCTCGCGCGCGGCGGGTCGCGCGTAGTGGGCAGGAGCCCGGGGACTTCGGTGAAATGCGGGTTTAGCGTCGAATCGGAAGCGTCGCGATGAAGGTCTGGCAGCAGCTTTACGTGTAGCCTAGTGGACGTCCTTCCAGTATTCGCGCTTAAGCCAGTAAGTAAAGAATAGGAGCACGGCGAGATACAGGAGCACGACGAGACCGAGTCTGATCCGCTTGTTTTTAGCGGGTTCCGCCATGTAATCGAGGTAATTGACGAGGTCTCCGACCATCGTCCGGTATTCGGTGGGCGACAGCGTGCCCGGCGTCTCCGTCGTCAGCGTCTTGACGATGAACGTCTCGTCCTTGCCCGGGGCGAGCAGGACAATCCCTTTCGCGCCCAGAGCGGCGGCCTGCGCCTGGTCATGGCTCTTGAATTCCTGTGTCACGAGGCGGTTGACGCCCGCTTGCTGCCACAACACGTGCGGCATGGCGACATTCGGCAGCACCAGGTTGTTCCAGCCGGTGACGGAGGCATCGTCGCGATAGAAAGCGAGGAAATAGTTGTAGAGCCAATCCGCACCGCGAACCCGCGATTCGACGGTCAGGTCCGGCGGCGGCACGCCGAACCATGCCTTGGCATCGGCGGTCGTCATGGCAACCGTCATCGTCTCGCCGACTTTCTTGGTTGCGAACATGAGGTTGTCCTCGATCATCGAAATATCGATGCCGATGTCGGTGAGGCGGTTGTAGCGCATGTATTTCGCGCTGTGGCAGTTGAGGCAGTAGTTGACGAACGTCCGTGCGCCGCGCTGCAGCGACTCGGCATCGAGACGATTGATCGGCGTCTCCTCCATCCGCAGATCGCTGCCGGTGAAGGCCGCAGCTGGTCCGGCAGCAGCAATGACCGCCGCTCCGACCAGGATCAGCACCTTGTACTTCATCCGGTGACTCTCGCCGGTACCGCCTTTGTTTTGTCGCGCGCGGTGTACCAGGGCATCAGAAGGAAGTACAGGAAGTAAACGACGGTCAGCACGCGCGCCAGGACGGTCGCGCGGTCGGCGCCGCCCAGCACGGGCCAGCTGTCCGGAAACTGGCCCCAGATCGTGATCGGCACGACGCCGAGGTAGCCCAGAATCAGGAACGAAATGATGAAGACAGCGAGCCAGGCCTTGAACAGCGTGCCGCGGTAGCGGATCGACTTCACGGCGCCGCGGTCGAGCCAGGGCATCGCAAAGAAAATGACCACCGATGCGCCCATCACGATCACGCCCCAGAACTGGCTGCCGAGGAACGACGGAACCGCGCGCAACATCGCGTAGTAGGGGGTGAAATACCACACGGGCGCGATGTGTTCCGGCGTCTTCAGCGGATCGGCGGGAACGAAGTTGTTGTACTCGAGAAAATAGCCGCCCATGTCGGGCACGAAGAACACGATAGCGGAAAACACCGCGAGGAACACGACCACGCCCACGATGTCCTTCACTGTGTAATAGGGGTGCGAGTAAATGCCGTCGAGCGGCAAGCCCGTGGCGGGATCGTGCGGCTGCTGCTTGATCTCGATGCCGTCCGGATTGTTCGACCCTGTCTCGTGCAGCGCCATCAGGTGAGCGGCGACGAGTCCCAGCAGCACCAGCGGAACGGCGACCACGTGAAACGCGAAGAAGCGGTTGAGTGTGATGTCGGAGATCGTGTAGTCGCCGCGGATCCAGACGCCGAGATCCTCGCCGATGATCGGCACGGCCGAGAACAGGTTGACGATCACCTGCGCGCCCCAGTACGACATCTGGCCCCACGGCAGCAGGTAGCCGAAGAACGCCTCGCCCATCAGGCAGAGGTAAATCAGGCAGCCGAAGATCCAGGTGAGCTCGCGCGGCTTGCGGTAGCTCCCATACAGCAGCCCGCGAAACATGTGCAGGTAGACGACGACGAAGAACATCGATGCGCCGGTCGAATGCATGTAGCGGATGAGCCAGCCCCACGACACGTCGCGCATGATGTATTCGACCGACTCGAATGCCTTGGTCGCGTCCGGCTTGTAGCTCGTCGTGAGGAAGATGCCGGTGACGATCTGCAGCACAAGCACAAAGGCGGCAAGCGAGCCGAAGTAGTACCAGAAGTTGAAATTCTTCGGCGCGATGTATTTGCCCCACTGGGATTCCCAGAGGGCGGTCAGCGGAAAGCGTGCGTCGATCCAGCTGAGTAGCTTTTCCATGGGAGCGTCTTAAGCTATGCCAACTTGCCGTCTTGTCCCACGCCGACAACGATCATCGTGTCGGACAGGTACTTGTGCGGCGGAACGACGAGGTTGGTCGGCGCCGGCACGCCTTTGTACACGCGGCCCGCGAGGTCGAACTTCGACTGGTGGCACGGGCAGAAGAAGCCCCCGAGCCAGTCGGCTCCAAGATCGCCCGGTGCCACTTCGGGCCGGTAGGTGGGAGAGCAGCCGAGATGCGTGCAGATTCCCACCATGATGAGGTACTCGGGCTTGATCGAACGGTGCTCGTTCTTGCAGTAGGGTGGTTGTTGCGGGACGTCGGAATTGGGATCGGCAAGACGCGCGTCGAGCTTCGGCAGCGTTTCCAGCATCTGTTTCGTGCGGTTGATGACCCAAACGACCCTGCCGCGCCATTCGAGCGTGATCTGCTGGCCGGGCTCGATTTTGGCGATATCCTGCTCAACCGGCGCGCCGGCCGCGCGCGCCCGCTCGCTCGGGAACATCGACATCACGAACGGATAGGCTGCCGCGACACCTCCGATCCCGCCTACGACGCTCGTCGCGCCGATGAGGAAGCGGCGCTTCCCCGCGTCGATCTTGGGCTCCCCCACATTCCCGTCCGCCATGTCCGCCCATCCCCGATTGCCGGTGCCTATCCGCGCCGTACGAAGGGGCGCCGACTCGCAAACCTGTCGATTATAAAGGATTTGCTCGTCCCGCCGGAAGCCCGACTGCGGGACGAGTGCGAAAAGCCGATCGGAATCAGCCGGTTGGAGGGGCCTCGTCGCCGAAGGCCGTCTCGCTCGACGGCGCGCTTATAATTCAGTGGAATCGCTTTCCGGACGGAATGACCGTGGCACGCAAGCTCTGGCTGCTTTTTGCGCAGGCATGCACGTTATGCCTCGCCGTGCTGTTCGTCGTGGCGACGCTGCGGCCGGATCTGCTGGGTCGCAGCGGAATGCGCGAAATCGGCGTCGTGCTGCGCCAGGAGACTACGACTCCGGTCACGATGGCGGCGGTCGCAAGCCACGCCGATGCGGCGAAGAAGGCGATGCCCGCCGTCGTCAACATTTACACGAGCAAGGACATGCGGCAGCGCAGCCCGCTCATCGACGATGCGCTGATGCGGCGGTACTTTCCCGATCTCGCGCGTATACCCAATCAACGCGTCACGAGCCTTGGTTCCGGCGTCATCGTTTCGCCGGATGGGTTCGTGTTGACCAACCACCACGTGATCGAAGGAGCCGACGATATCCAGCTCGTGCTGCATGACGGCCGGAGGATCGTGGCGCACGTCCGCGGCACCGACCCCGAATCCGACATCGCCGTGCTGAAGGCGGACCAGGACAACCTGCCTGCGATCACGTTTGGCGCCCTCGATCGCGTGCAAGTGGGCGACACCGTGCTAGCCATCGGCAACCCGTTCGGATTCGGCAATACGGTCACCGCGGGCATCGTAAGCGCGCTCGGCCGCAACCACCTCGGCATCAATCGCTTCGAGGATTTCATTCAAACCGACGCTGCAATCAACCCCGGGAACTCCGGCGGTGCGCTCGTCGATTCCGCCGGTAACCTGATCGGGCTCAACAGCACGATCTTCTCGCAGTCGGGTGGATCGCTCGGCATCGGCTTCGCGATTCCGGTATCGATCGCGCGTAACGTGCTGGAGCAGATTATCAAGGATGGCGAAGTCACGCGCGGCTGGTTCGGGATCGAGCCCGCGGACCAGGTGGCGGATATCGCGCGGTCGACCAACGGCGAGAACGGCGTTCCAATCCGCGGCGTCGTGCGCGGCGGACCGGCGGATCGCGCCGGGATCCACCCGCAGGATGTGGTTGTCGAAATCGACGGCAAGCCGACGCGCGACACTCCGGCATTGCTCGCGCGCATCGCCGAGCTGCCGCCCGGCAACGTGGTCAAGGTCAGGATCGTGCACGATCGCGAGGCGCGCGACGTGGACGTGACCGTTGGCAAGCGCCCCAAAGCCCAGTGATTACGGCGCTTTCGCTTCGCCCGGCATCTCTTCGGTGACCGGCGGCTCGACGAAACGCGCAAGTAACAGCCCGAGCTCGTAGAGCAGCCAAAGCGGGATCGCGAGCATCAGCTGCGACACGACATCGGGCGGCGTGAACACCGCGCCAATGACGGTCGCACCTACAATCACATACGGCCGGATGCGGCGCAGCTTTTCGAGCGTGACGACGCGAAAGCGCACCAGCACGATGACGACCACGGGCGTTTCGAACGTGATGCCGAACGCGATGAACATCGTCAGCACGAATGACAGATACTTGTCGATGTCGGTCATCATCGTCACGCCGGCGGGCGCATAACCGGCGAAGAAGCCGAACGCGATCGGGAACACCGCGAAGTAGGCAAACGCCATGCCGGCGACGAAGCATACGAAGCTCGACGCCAACACCGGCAATGCGAGCTTGCGTTCGTGCTGGTAGAGGCCCGGGGCGACGAACGCCCATACCTGCCAGAGCACGTACGGCAGCGCGAGGAGGAACGCCGCCATCAGCGTCACCTTGAGGGGGACGAGGAATGTTCCGGTGACATCGGTTGCGATCATCGTCGCACCCGGCGGCAGCGCCTGCATCAGCGGGGCGGCAAGAGCCGCGTAGATCTGCTTGGCCCAGGGGACGAGACACAGCAGCACGATGACGACGGCGACGATCGAGCGCAGGAGCCGACTGCGGAGCTCGATCAGGTGCGAAATGAAGGTTTCCTGCGCGCCGTCTGGCGGCGGGGAAGCGTCGGTCATCTTGGTTGGGGAACGTCAGCCGCGGTCGAGACCGGGCAGCGAAGGCTGACGCGGCAGTTCGGTCATTTCGGCAGGTGGCGCGGCGGGTCCGGTTGCGGCGGCTGCGGAGGGAGCGGGAGCGGCGTCGTGTTCGCCGATTGCGTCCGCCGGCGTCGACGCCGCCGCATTGAGGTCCGACGCGACATTCCGGACCCCCGATTCGACGTCGCGCGCCGCGGCGTTGACCGACGTCTCGATTTCGTTCGCTGCCTGGCGGACCTCCTGCTGCAGCTTCTTCAATTCGTCGAGCTGCATTTCGCGGTTGATGTCAGCCTTCACGTCGGCAACATAGCGCTGCAGGCGGCCGAAAAGATGTCCCAGCGTACGCGCCGTCTTGGGCAGCCGCTCGGGGCCAATGACGATCAGCGCCACGACGGCGATGACGACGATCTCGGAAAAGCCGATGTCGAACATCAGCGGCGCATCAGGGCGTCTTCTCTTTCTTCACCTCGGCGTCGATCGTTGTGCCGGCGATCTGCTGCGCGGATACGGCTTTGGCGGCATCGGCCTCGGCCTCGGTCTCCGTACCCTTCACGCCTTCCTTGAAGCCCTTGACCGCGCCTCCGAGATCCGCCCCGATGTTGCGCAGTTTTTTCGTGCCGAAGATCAGCACGACGACCAGCAGTACGATCAGCCAATGCCAGATGCTCAAACCGCCCATGGTGTTCTCCTCTGTTCGTGATTCGGATCGCGACGCATCATTGCGCGTCGGGCGGCAGCATCCGCCCAAGCGGGTCCGGGCCGCCGATGATGTGGAGGTGGACGTGCATAACGTCCTGGCGGCCAATGCGGCCGGTGTTGATGACCGCCCTGAAACCGTCCGGCGAACCCCGTTCGCGCGCGAGTCGGCTCGCGAGCGTCAGCATGCGCCCAAGCACAGGCGCATCATCTGCCGTCGCCTCGGCGAGCGACGCGATGTGCCGCTTCGGCACCAGCATGAAATGCACGGGCGCTTGCGGGTGGATGTCGTCGAACGCGATCAAATCGTCGTCCTCGTAAAGCTTAACCGCCGGGATCTCGCCCCGCACGATCTTGCAGAAGATGCAGTCTTGCACCGTCTTGTCTCCGCTGTTTCGCGCCACTGCGCGCTAAAGCCGGCGCGACGCCTTTTCGGCAACGCCGGAGGTGCCTTCGCGTCGCGCGAACTCGGCGCGGACGTCCGCCGGGCCAAGCCCGTGGCAGGCGAGCAGCACGAGGCAGTGGAACCAAAGATCCGCAACCTCGGCAACGATGCGCAGTTTATCACCGTCCTTCGCCGCCATGACCGTCTCGGTCGCCTCCTCGCCGATCTTCTTCAGGATCGCATCCTCGCCCTTCGCGAACAGCGCGGCGACATAGGAGGTGGCGGGGTCACCGCCGCGGCGTGCGGCAATGGTCGCGGCAACGCGGTCGAGGACGTCGGATGCGGCGATCGATGCGTCAACGGATGCCATAGATTGCCTCGGGAGTCTTGAGTACGGGCTCGACGGCCGTCCAGCGCCCCTCGGTGAGCCGCTGGTAGAAGCATGTCTCGCGGCCCGTGTGGCATGCGATGCCGCCTTCCTGCTCGACGACAAGCAGGATTGCGTCGTTGTCGCAGTCGAGCCTGATCTCACGCACGCGCTGCATATGGCCGGATTGTTCGCCCTTGCGCCACAACGCATGCCGTGAACGCGACCAGTAGTGCGCTTCCTTCGTCTGCATCGTTTGTCGCAGCGCCTCGCGATTCATCCATGCGAGCGTCAGCACCCGGCCGGTGCGCGCGTCCTGCGAGATCGCCGGCACGAGGCCGTCCGCCTGCCATTTCACGTCATCGAGCCAGTCACCCACGCCGGAATCCTCTCGCGACCCTCATCTTCGCCGCCTCCACGATACGCCTCCCTGCAGGATGTTCCGAGCGCCGGCTCGGCCTCCGCTCGAGCCGCTATACGCGCATCTCAATGCCCGCCGCTGCCATCGCCGCTTTTGCCTGCGCGATCGTGAACTCGCCGTAGTGGAAGATCGATGCGGCGAGCACGGCATCCGCGCCCCCTTCGAGAATTCCTGCCACGAGGTCGGCAAGCGAACCGACCCCTCCCGACGCAATCACCGGAACCTCGACCGCATCGACCACCGCACGCGTCAGCGCAAGGTCGAAACCACTGCGGGCACCGTCGCGATCCATGCTGGTAAGCAGTATTTCACCCGCGCCACGCCCCGCCACTTCGCGCGCCCAATCGACCGCGCAAAGTCCGGTCGGCGTGCGCCCGCCGTGGGTGTAGACCTCCCACGATTCAGGCGCCGACTGTTTGGCGTCGATCGCCGCGACGATGCATTGCGAGCCGAAGTGCGCGGCCGCCTCCTCGATGAGGCCGGGATTGCGGACCGCGGACGTATTGATGCTGATCTTGTCGGCGCCGGCATTGAGGAGCGCGCGGATGTCGTCAATCGCGTTGACGCCGCCACCGACAGTGAGGGGAATGAACACTTCGTCGGCGACCGCCTCGATCATGTCGTAGAGGAGGCCCCTCGTCTCGATGCTCGCCCGAATGTCGAGGAATGCAAGCTCGTCCGCGCCCTGCTCGTCATAGCGTCGCGCGACCTCGACCGGATCGCCGGCATCGCGCAGGTTCACGAAATTGACGCCCTTGACGACGCGTCCGGCGGCGACATCGAGGCAGGGGATGATGCGCTTGGCGAGACCCATCCCTCATTATCGCGCATGCGGATGAGACGCCTCGCCTGCGCGGGTTGAAGGTGTTGTCCCGTCAGGCCTTCGCCGCCTTCAGCGCCGCCTTGAAATCAAGCTTGCCCTCGTAGAGCGCGCGGCCCGCGATGGCGCCGATGATGCCCTCCTTCTCGTACGGGCGGAGCTGCTCGATGTCGGCGATTGACCCGATGCCGCCTGAGGCTATCACCGGAATCTTCAGTTCGCGCGCGAGGCGCACGGTCGCTTCGACGTTGACGCCCGTCAGCATGCCGTCGCGGCCGATGTCGGTATAGATGACCGCCTCGACGCCATAGTCCTCGAATTTCTTCGCCAGATCGATGACATCGTGGCCCGTCATCTTCGACCATCCGTCGGTCGCGACCTTGCCGTCGCGCGCGTCGAGCCCGACGATGATGTGGCCGGGGAACGCGTAGCAGGCGTCGTGCAGGAAGCCGGGATTCTTCACCGCAGCGGTGCCGATGATGACGTAGGTGATGCCGTCGTCGAGATAGCGCTCGATCGTGTCGAGGTCGCGGATGCCGCCACCCAGCTGGACCGGGATCTCCTCGCCGATGACGCTCACGATCTCACGGATTGCGAGCTCGTTTTTCGGCACGCCCGCGACGGCGCCGTTGAGGTCGACGATATGGATGCGCAGGGCGCCCTGCTCGAGCCAGTGCTGCGCCATCGCGGCGGGATCTTCGGAGAACACGGTCGCCGAGTGCATCTCGCCTTGCTTCAAGCGCACGCAGTGACCGTCCTTGATGTCGATCGCGGGAATGATCTGCATGGGGCGGGAAGCGTCGAAAGACGGCGGAGGAAGGGCGCTGCGCAGCGGGCGGGGCGGCAATACGTACCGGATCAGCTGTGCCCGTCCCAGGCGACGAAGTTGGCGAGCAGCTGCAATCCGGCGAGGTGGCTTTTTTCCGGATGGAATTGTGTCGCAAAGATATTAGCCCGTGCAATCGCGCAAGTAAACGCCAACGGGTAATCGGTCGTCCCGACCGTCAATTCGGGATCGGCGGGTTCGGGGTGATAGCTGTGCGCAAAATAGAAGCGGCTGCCGTCCTCGATCCCTTCCCACAGCGGGTGCCGTCGGAACTGTCCTACGCGATTCCAGCCCATGTGGGGCACTTTGAGGCGCGCGCCGGTGGGCAGGCTCATCGCTTCGCTGCGAAAGCGCACCACGCGGCCGCGGAGGACCGAAAGTCCCGCCGTGGGACCTTCTTCGCTCACGTCGAAGAGCATCTGCAAGCCGAGGCAGATGCCGAGGAACGGCCGCGTGCGAGCGGCATCCACCACGGCACCGCGGAGGCCGCTTTGGTCGAGACTCCGCATGCAGTCAGGCATCGCGCTCTGCCCGGGCAGCACAACCCGCGCCGCGCCCCCAATGACGGCGGGATCGCTGGTGACGGCGATCGCGCGCTGCGGTGCGACGTGCACCAGCGCCTTCGCAACGGAGCGCAGATTACCCATTCCGTAGTCGACCACGGCGATGTCGGGCATCGGATGTGTTTGAATCGGCTGAATTCCGGGCTTCCCAGGCGGTTTCGCGCTGTCACGGTCTGGTCACAGCGTTCCCTTGGTCGACGGAATGACGCCGGCCGCGCGCGGATCCGGCGTGATCGCCATGCGCAGCGCGCGTGCGAACGCCTTGAATACGGTCTCCGCCTGATGATGCGCGTTCTGCCCGCGCAGGTTGTCGATGTGCAACGTGACCTCCGCGTGGTTGACGAAGCCCTGGAAGAATTCGTGCGTCAAGTCTACATCGAACGCGCCGATCATCGCGCGCGTGAAGGGCACGTGGAACTCGAGGCCGGGGCGCCCCGATAAGTCGATGACAACTCGCGACAGCGCTTCATCGAGCGGCGCATATGCATGGCCGAAGCGCGTCAGTCCGGCCTTGTCGCCAAGGGCTTCGCGCACCGCCTGTCCGAGCGTGATCCCGATATCTTCGACGGTGTGGTGAGCATCGATATGCAAATCGCCTTTCGCGGCGACCGCGATGTCGAGGAGCCCGTGCCGCGCGAGCTGGTCGAGCATGTGATCGAGAAACGGGACCCCGGTCGCGACTTCGGCCCGACCGGTGCCATCGAGGTTCACGGTGACCGCGATCTGCGTCTCGCGCGTATTGCGTTCGATTTTCGCGGTGCGTGAGGTCGTCATGATCCGATCAATGCTTCAAGGGCCGCGAGCAGCGCGTCGTTCTCTTCCGGCGTGCCCACCGTGATGCGCAGGCAGTGCTCAAGGAGCGGATGCGCGCCATGGCGGTTCTTGACCAGGATACCCGCTCGCCGCAATGCCTCGAACCAGCGCGGCGCATCGGGAACCCGTACGAGAACGAAATTGGTCCGCGTCGGGAACACCGCAACACCCGCCATTCCCGACAACGCCGTTTCGAGCCGCGTGCGCTCTGTCTTCAGCTGCGCCGCCCATCCTGCAAGAAGATCGTGCTCGGCGAGCAGAACGGGGGCCACGGCCTGCGTCATCGCATTGAGATTATACGGCTGGCGTACCTTGTCGAACTGCGCGATCCATTCCGGCGCCGCCACAGCGTAACCGAGCCGCAGGCCCGCCATCCCGATCTTGGACACCGTCCGCAGCACGAGAAGGTTGGGAAATTCGGTGAGGCGCGGCATGAAGCTCGCATCGGCGAATGCGTAATACGCCTCGTCGATGACGACGAGCCCCGGCGCTGCGCGCAGCACGCGTTCCAGCGCGGCGCGATCGAACAGGTTGCCCGTCGGATTGTTCGGATACGCAAGGTAGATAAGCGCCGGCCGCTCACGGGCGATGGCGGTTTCCATTGCGTCCGGATCGAGCGCGAAATCGGCACGCAGCGGGACGCCGGCATAGCGCATGCCGGCGAAGAGCGCGTCCATCCGGTACATCTCGAATGACGGCTCGGGCGCGACCATCGCCGCGCCCGGACGCGCAAGCGACATCGTGATGAGCTGAATCAATTCGTCCGAACCGTTACCGAGAATGACGCTGGCAGTGGGCGGAATTGCGAACGCCTGGATCAGTGCCGCCTTCAGCGCATCCGCGCCACCGTCCGGATAGCGATTCACCTGGACGTCGGCGGCCGCGGCAGCGACTCGCGCGCGCACGGCCGCCGGCAACGAAAACGGCGACTCCATCGCGTCGAGCTTGATCATCCCCGTCGCCTTGGCGACCGCGTACTTCGTCAACGCCAGGATCTCGGGGCGAACGGTGGCCGCGACGATTTCTGCAGCCGTCGCGCCTGGGATCGTGCTTTCGTGACGCCGATTCAAATTTCCGCCATGTCCGCGAAATAGACCTCGACGCCACCCGTTGCGAAGTTGCCGATGTCGGCCGCCGTCGCCTGACCCTCCGGTGACGTCAGTGCCGCCTGCACGGCGGCCGCCGAATCAAAAGTCAGTACCGCGATCAGATGGTACGGCGAGCGGCCGCCCAGCATGCCGATGACGCCGCGCGAGACTTCGTAGCGACGAAGCCCCGGGACCTTCTTGGCAATCGGCACATGCACGTCGCGATAATAGCGATCGAACGCCGCCGGATCGGCGGGTGTCCTGTAAAGCGCGATTACCTTGGCCATCGCTGACACCTCCGCTTGATCAGATGCCCTTCAATCGATACTCGGCGCTCCGCGCATGCGCCTCCAGCCCCTCGCCGCGTGCAAGTGTCGCGGCAACCGGCCCTAGCGTGCGCGCCGCGGCCGGCGAAAGTCGGAGCACCGACGATCGCTTCTGGAAATCATAGACGCCGAGCGGCGACGAAAATCGCGCGGTGCGCCCGGTGGGCAGCACATGATTCGGCCCCGCACAATAATCCCCCAAAGCTTCGGACGCCTGATGCCCGAGAAAGATAGCACCGGCATGGCGGATTTTCGGCAGCAATGCGTCAGGGTCCGAAACCGCCAGCTCGAGATGTTCCGGCGCCACTCGGTTTGCAATTGCGCATGCCGAATCGAGATCGGAAACCTTGATCAGTGCACCGCGCTTCGCGAGCGACGCCGCGATGATCGGCCGGCGGGGCATGTCCTGGATCTGCCGCTCGACGCTTTTCGCTACCGCGTCGAGCAGCGCCGCATCCGGCGTCACCAGCAGCGCCTGCGCGAGCTCGTCGTGCTCGGCCTGCGAAAAAAGATCCATGGCGACCCAGTCCGGGTTCGCCGATGCGTCGGCGATGACCAGAATCTCGGAAGCGCCCGCAATCATGTCGATGCCGACCACGCCGAATACCCTGCGTTTGGCCGCGGCGACGTACGCGTTGCCGGGGCCGCAGATCTTGTCGACCGCGGGAACCGTCGCCGTCCCGTAGGCGAGTGCGGCGATCGCCTGCGCGCCGCCGATCGCGAAGATGCGCGAAACGCCGGCGAGGTGTGCGGCCGCAAGCACCAGTGGATTGCGCACGCCGTCCGGGGAGGGAACGACCATGACGATTTCCGGCACTCCGGCAACCCGTGCGGGAATCACGTTCATCAACACCGACGACGGATATGCGGCCTTGCCGCCAGGCACGTAGACACCGACGCGGTCGAGGGGCGTTACTTGCGCACCGAGCTCGCTGCCGTCCGCTTCGCGAAAGGACCACGACGTCAACTTCTGGTGCTCGTGATACGCGCGCACACGCGATGCTGCCGTCTCGAGCGCCGTGCGCTGCGTGGATGGAAGCGCCGCAAAGGCGGCGCGCATTTCGCTCGCAGGAATCTCGAGTGCCGCTGCCGAGGAGGCCGAGAAACGGTCGAATTTCGCCGTGTATTCGAGAAGCGCCGCATCGCCGCGGACGCGAACATCGGCGACGATGGCGGCAACGGCGGAGTCGACGGCCGCATCCTGCGCGGATTCGAACGCGGTCAGCGCGGCGAGCTCGCGCTCGAAACCCGGCGCCTCGCTATCCAAGCGGCGCAGGGCGTTGGTCATGCTGTCCTGCGCTTTGCGACGGCGGTCGCCATCGCGTCGAGCAGCGGCTGCATCCGTTCGCGCTTCAGCTTGAGCGCGGTCGAGCTCACGATGAATCGCGCGCCGATCTGCATGATCTCCTCGACCGCGACGAGATCGTTCGCCTTCAGCGTATTTCCGCTGGAGACGAGATCGACGATCACATCGGCGAGCCCTACCAGCGGCGCCAGCTCCATCGATCCATAGAGCTTGATCAGGTCGACATGCATTCCCTTTGCCGCAAAATGCTCGCGCGCGGTGGCGACGTACTTCGTCGCGACCCGGATGCGCGCGCCGCGCTGGACAGCGCCCGTCCAGTCGAATCCGCGCTTGGTCGCCACCACCATCCGGCAGCGCGCGATCTCGAGATCGAGCGGCTGGTAGAGGCCGTCGCCACCGTGCTCCAGCAACACATCCTTGCCGGCCACTCCGGCGTCCGCGGCGCCGTATTGCACGTAGGTCGGCACATCGGCGGGGCGGACGATGATCACGGACACGCCGGGATGATTCGTGGCCAGAATGAGCTTGCGCGAAATGTCGGGATCGTCGGACGGGACGATGCCCGCCGCCGCGAGCAGCGGCAGCGCCTCGTCATAGATGCGCCCCTTGGAAAGGGCAATCGTGAGCGTGGTCACAGCGAAAGTCACGGAGGGGGTTTCCATTCTACCGGACGGAGATTGCAAGCCGCGGACCAAGTTGATCCATGATCGGCGTCATCCCAACGCCGGCGCTGGATGCGCTCGCCAAAGCCGGCGCTGCGGGTGCGCGCATGGTGGTTCGCCAAGACGTCGCCGCGGGGAAGCGCGACGCCCCCGGCGCACCGAAAGGATCACTGCCGCGCTGTTCGCGCGTTGATGGGCGCGGGTTCCGGGCCGCTCGTCCGCCACGGATTGATGTCGATGCCGCCGCGTCGCGTGAAGCGGGCGTGCACCGCGAGTGCGCTCGGCGCGCAGCGCTGCCGAATGTCGACAAAGATTCGTTCGGCGCAATGCTCGTGAAAGCCCGCGTGGCGGCGAAACGAAACGAGATAGCGCAGGAGCCCTGCTCGGTCGATGCGCGCGCCCGAATAACGGATCTCGACGCTCGCATAATCCGGTTGCCCGGTAACGGGGCAGACGGAGCGGAAGAGCCGCGTGAAAAGCGTTTCGGCGACAATCGCGCCCCGCGCCACCAGCGCTCCGGGCACCGGCGCCTCGCCATCACCATCGCCATCGCTGGAAAGCGGCTGTGTATCGAGACATTCGCCGGCGGGCTCGGCGCGAGGCAAGGCGGCGAAACCCTCCGCCGCCGTGAGCGTCACACCGACCCTGCTGCCCGTGGCGGCCGAGAGGTCGCGCGTGATGGTTTCGGTCAGTGCGTCCCGCGATGTGAAGCGCGTCATGTTGAGCGCGGTAAGGTAGAGCTTCACCGATTTCGACTCGACGATGCGGGGCGATTCCGCCGTCACGACAAAGGTCGCGATCGCAACTTCCGGCTTGCCACGCGGGTCTTGCCAGGAAACCTCGTAAGCATTCCAGACGTCGACACCGCGAAAGGGCAACGCATCGTCGATCCCGAGCTCGCGGCGCTGCGGTGCGCGCTCAACCGGAAACAGCAGCTGCGGGTCATACGCGCTGCTCCAGGTCGTCGAATGGCCGAGCGGAGAGTCCTTGAGGTCGGTCATCGACGAATCGCAGCGACAGTCGTCTTCACGCCTCGCGGCGTATCCGGGCGCCCAGCGCCGAGAGTTTGTCCTCGATGCGCTCGTACCCGCGATCGAGGTGGTAGATGCGGTTGATCGTCGTGCTGTCCGCGGCCACGAGACCGGCGATCACGAGACAGGCTGAGGCGCGCAGATCCGTGGCCATGACTTCGGCGCCCGTCAGCTTCGGAACGCCACGCACGATCGCCGTGCTGCCTTCGACGTCGATATCGGCGCCAAGCCGCACCAGCTCCTGCACATGCATCATCCGATTCTCGAAAATCGTCTCGGTGATCGTTGTCGTCCCCGCGGCGCACGCGGCGACCGCCATCATCTGCGCCTGCATGTCGGTCGGGAAGGACGGATACGGGGCAGTGCGCAAAGCGAAAGGCTTCACCGGGCCGCTTCGCTCGATGTGAATCGTGTCCGCGCCGACCGTGACGGCAGCGCCCGCCTCGCGTACTTTGCCGAGCACGGCGTCGAGCGTGTCGGCCTGCGTGCCGGTCAGCGTGGCTTCGCCGCCCGCTGCGGTCACCGCGGCGAGAAAGGTTCCCGTCTCGATGCGATCGGGCATGATTGCGTGCGTCGTGCCGGAGAGCTTTGCAACGCCCTCGATCGTGATTCGATCGCTGCCGGCACCCGTTATGCGCGCCCCCATCGCGGTGAGGCATCGGGCGAGGTCGGCGACCTCCGGCTCGCGCGCGGCGTTCTCGAGGACGGTCGTGCCCTCGGCGAGTGTTGCCGCCATCATCAGGTTCTCGGTCCCGGTCACGGTGACGACATCGAACACGAAGCGAGCGCCAGTAAGACGCTTCGCCCGCGCGCTGATATAGCCGTGCCCGAGATCGATGGCGGCACCCATCGCCGCGAGTCCTTTGACGTGCTGATCGACGGGACGCAATCCGATGGCGCAACCGCCCGGCAGCGACACTCGCGCCTCGCCACAGCGCGCGACCAGCGGACCTAGCGCCAGGATCGACGCGCGCATCGTCTTCACGAGCTCGTAGGGTGCGAGCGGCCAGTCGATCGAAGCGGCATCGAGCGACGCCGCGCCAGCGGTGCGCGTGTCGACCTTGACGCCCATCTGCGCGAGAAGCGTCTGCATCGTCCGTACGTCGTTCAAGCGCGGGACGTTGGTGAGAACCAGCGGCTCGGAAGTAAGGAGCGAGGCGCACTGAAGAGGGAGCGCGGCGTTCTTCGCGCCGGAAACGCGAATTTCGCCGCGCAGCGGTGCGCCTCCTTCGATGACAAGCTTGTCCACGTCAGGCTTTGTCCGCCCGCGCCGCTGCCCATTGCGCGGGCGTCAGCGTCGTCATCGAAAGCGCATGGACCTCCTCACGCATCCGGTCGCCGAGTGCCGCGTAGACGAGCTGGTGCTGGCGGACTTTCGGCAACCCTTCGAAGCGCGCGCTGACGATCAGCGCTTCCCAGTGCTGGCCGTCGCCGCGGACGGCGAGATGCTCGCAGGGAAGATGCGCGGCGATGGAGCGTTCGATCGATTCGGCAGTAGCCATAGGGCGGTCTCAGAGCCGCAATTTCCAGCCGCGCCGAAGCAGCATGAGTGTGATCACCGACAATACTGCGCAGCAGCCTGCGACGAGGGCAAGCGAGAGCGTCGGCGCCACATCGGAATGCCCGAAAAACCCGTACCGGAAGCCGTCGATCATATAGAAGAACGGGTTCCAGCGGGATGCCGCTTGCCAGAACGGCGGCAGCGAATGAATCGAGTAGAACACACCGGACAGGAACGTCAGCGGAACGATGATGAAATTCTGGAACACCGCGAGCTGGTCGAACTTGTCGGCCCACATGCCGGCCAAAAGTCCCAGCGTGCCCAGGATGGCGCTGCCGAGCAGCGCAAACACGAGCGCCCAGAACGGATGCGGCATCGCAAGCAGCGAAGGCACGAAGAACAGCGTGACGACGAAAACGCCCAGCCCGACAACGAGGCCACGCACCATCGCTCCCAGCACGTAGGCGAGATAAAGGTCGCCGGGGGACAGCGGCGGGAGCAGCATGAAAATGAGATTGCCGGTGATCTTCGACTGGATCAGCGACGATGAACTGTTGGCAAAGGCATTCTGCAGCACGGACATCATCACGAGGCCCGGGATCAGGAATGCCGTGTAGCGCACCTCGCCGCCATACACCGTGACGTGCGACTCCAGCACGTGCGAGAAGATGAGCAGGTACAAAAGTGCGCTCAAGACCGGCGCGAGAATCGTCTGGAAGGCGACCTTCCAGAACCGCAGCAGCTCCTTGTAGAGGAGCGTGGGCCATCCGGCACCGGCAACGCGGATCATACCGGCGCCCCCGCCGGCGCGCCGCGAAGGTCGCCGCCCATGATCTTGAGGAAAACGTCCTCGAGATCGGCTTCCAGAAGCGAGAGCTCCCGGATCGCCAATCCTTCCCGTCGCATTTCCTGCAGCAGCATTTCGAGATCGGCATAATGGTCGAGTGCGACGAAGTGAACGCCGCCTTCCTCGCGCAGCACACGTGGCTGCCACGCCGCCGGGACGCGATCCGCGGCAAGCCGCACGGTGATGCCGGCAAAGCGAGACAGGAGGTTATGCTTGGTATCGAGGGCAACCACCTTGCCGGCTTGAAGCATGGCGATCCGTTCGCACAGCGCCTCGGCTTCCTCGAGATAGTGGGTGGTGAGGATGATCGTATGCCCGTCGCGGTTGAGCTTACGGATGAATCCCCACAGACTCTGCCGCAGCTCGACGTCGACGCCGGCGGTGGGCTCGTCCAGCACGATCACCGGCGGTTTGTGCACGAGCGCCTGGCCCACCAGGACGCGCCGCTTCATTCCGCCCGATAGCGAGCGCATGTTGGCGTCCGCCTTGGACGTGAGGTCGAGCCGATGCAGGATTTCGTCGATCCAGTCGCCGTTGTCGCGGATGCCGAAGTAGCCGGATTGGATCTCGAGCGTCTCGCGCACCGAGAAGAAGGGATCGAACACGAGCTCCTGAGGCACGACGCCCAGCGCTCGCCGCGCTTCCCGATAGTCGCGCACGACATCGTGGCCGAGGATACGCGCTGTTCCCGCATCCGCGCGGGTGAGCCCGGCAGCGATCGAGATCAACGTTGTCTTGCCGGCGCCGTTCGGCCCCAGCAAACCGAAGAATTCACCTTGCTCGACCGTGAAGCTCACACCCGAGAGCGCGCGGACGCTGCCGAAGCGGCGGGCGATATCGACGAATTCGACGGCGGCGGGCATGGAGGCGAGCGGCGGACAGAAGACATCCTGGAGACGGGCAACGCGGCGCGAGCGCGCCGCGGATCGACTTCAGCCCGCCAGGATTTCCTCTACATCGTACAGCTTCGCGAGCGCTTCGAGGCGGCCCGGAATACCGGAAAAGATTACGCGTCGACTCTCCGCAGCGGCGCGCCGCTTGATTGCGAGCAGCACGGCAACCGCAGCCGAATCGAAGGCGCCGATGCCGCTGCACTCGACAATGCCTTCGCGCGGCAGCGGAAGCGTCGCCGACGCGGCAAGCACCGGGCCCGCCTCGGCGAACGTGAGCACGCCCACGTAGGCCCAGCGCGCACCTCCGTGGCTCGGCACGAACCCGGATGCGCTCCCCGAGCAGGCATCGCACTCCGTCGTCATTTCGCTGCGACACCCTTGTTGCGGTCGGAAAGCGTTTTGATGAGGCCGTCGACGCCGCCGTTCTTCATCTGCTCGTTGAATTCGTCGCGATAGTTGGTGACAAGGCTTACCCCACTGATCACGACGTCGAATACCTTCCAGCCATCTGCCGCCTTCGCGAGACTGTAGTCGAGCTGGATCGGCTGGCCCCCGGCTTTCATCACGACCGTGCGGACAGTGACGTCGGTGTCGGCCGGCGTCATCCGCAGCGGCTTGTAGTCGATCGTCTCGTCGCGATACTTCGTAAGCGCGCTTGAATAAGTGCGCACGAGCAGCGTCTTGAACTCGTCGGCGAGCCGCTTTTGCTGCTCCGGGGTCGCCGTGCGCCAGTTTTTTCCCATGGCGAGTGCGGTCATGCGCATGAAATCGAAATGAGGGATGAGCTTCACCTCGATCACTTCGCGAATGCGTGCCTCGTTTCCGGCCTGGATCAGCGGGTCGCCCTTGATCGTCGCGAGCGTGTCCTGCGACACGCGCTTTACCATGGCGTCGGGCGCTTCCTGCGCCTGTGCGGGCAGCGCGCACGGCATCATTGCCAGCGCCCATCCTGCGCCGATCGCGCACGAGCACCGAACCAGCCTCGCCATTGTCATTGCTCGTCCTCGGGTTCAGGGGGCGGCTTGCCGTCGTAGATCATGTAGCGGCGCCGCTGCAGATATGCGTTGCGGATGAAGATATAGCGGTCGAGTGCCGCCGTGTCTACGATGCTGCCGCCTTCGAGCGCCTGCGAGCGGAGGTCGATGTACCCGAGCCCGTAAATCGAATTGCGGAGCGGAACGTCGGAGATGTATCCGACCGGTCCCACCGCGATGCGCACGAGCACGCCCGTGCCGTCGCGCACCGTCGTCGGGCCGAACAGCGGAATGAACAGGTACGGGCCCTGCGGGAATCCCCATACCGCGAACGTCTGCCCAAAATCCTCGTTGCCGCGCTCGATGCCAGCGTCGGAGGCAACGTCGATAATGCCACCCAGGCCGAACATGGTATTGATCATCACGCGGCCAAGATCGTTGCCTGCCTTGTCCAGCTTGCCCTGCAGCAGACCATTGACGGCCGAAAAGAGGTCATCGATATTGTTGAAGATGTTGCCAAACGCGGTCCGCACAAACTTGGGAACGACAGCGACGTAGCCTTCCGCAACGGGTTTGACGAGATTGGTGTCGAGGACGTCGTGCACCTGATAGAGCGCGCGGTTCATCGGCTCGAGCGGATCAACCTTCGACGGCACTGACGCGCACCCGGCGAAGAGCGTGGTGGCGACAATTGCGGATACCCGCAGCAGCGCTGCGGCGCTCACTTGCTGCCTCCGGAGGCCGCTTTGTCGAGCATGAATTGGCCGATCAACTTTTCAAGCACAACAGCCGACTGGGTCTTGCCGATCCTGTCGCCGTTGGCGAGCATCTTGGTGTCGCCGCCCACGTCGAGGCCGACATAGACTTCGCCCAGCAGGCCAGAAGTCAGGATCGACGCAATCGTGTCGTTGGTAAATTCGTTGCTGTCGTCGATCCTCATCGTCACGACTGCCTGATAGGTCTTCGGGTCGAAGCGGATCCGGTCGACGCGGCCGACGACAACACCCGCCGCCTTGACCGGAGCCCGGAGCTTGAGTCCGCCGATGTTATCGAACGCGGCTTCGAGACGATAGCCGGGTGTGTTGCCGAAGGTGACGAGATTGCCGACCTTGAGGGCGAGAAACAGGATGGCGGCGATGCCGACCGCCACGAAGATCCCGACCCACAGGTCGATGGTGTTTCGGTTCACGCAATCCCTCCCCGCTCACTCACCCGCGGCGTCACGATACGCCTCTGAACATGAAGACCGTCAGGACGAAGTCCAGGGCGAGAATGGCGAGCGAGCTCATCACGACGGTGCGCGTCGTCGCGCTGGACACGCCTTCGGCCGTCGGCTTCGCTTCGTAACCCTCGAACACCGCGATCAAGCTGACCGCGATTCCGAAAACGGTGCTTTTGATGACCCCGTTGACGATGTCCTGCCGAAAATCCACTGCGGACTGCATGTTGCCCCAGAACGCGCCGGCGTCGATTCCAATGAGGCGCACGCCCACGATGTATGCGCCGAAGACGCCGAGCGTCGAGAACAACGCTGCTAGGAGCGGCATTGAGATGACGCCGCCCCAAAAACGCGGCGCCACCACGCGCGCCAGCGGATCGACGGCCATCATTTCCATCGCCGCCAATTGCTCGGTCGCCTTCATGAGCCCGATTTCCGCCGTGATCGCGCTGCCCGCTCGGCTTGCGAACAGCAGACCCGCGACCACCGGCCCGAGTTCCCGCACGAGCGACAGCGCGACAAGGACGCCGAGCGACTGGTCGGCGCCGTAGCGCTGCAACACGTCGTAACCCTGCAACGCCAGCACCATGCCTACGAAAAGACCGGAAATGAGAATGATGACGAGCGACAGCACGCCGGAGAAATAAATCTCGCGCAACGTGAGGTGCAGACGCCGGAACGCATCCGGCGTGTGCCGTATGACGGCGACGAAAAAGCGCGCGGCGAAGCCGAGCCGCTCGACATGATCGATCGCGAAGCTGCCAAGGCGACGCAGCGAGTGGGCGACCGGGCTATGCATTGGCAAATATCTCGTCGCGATATGACGGCGCCTGCACGTGGAACGGGACAGGACCATCCGCTGCGCCATCGACGAACTGGCGGACGAACGCATCACCGGTCGTGCGCACTTCGGAAGGCGTGCCCTGCCAGATGATCTTGCCGGCCGAGACAAAATACATGTAATCGACGATCTTGAGCGATTCGTAGACGTCATGTGTGACGATCACCGACGTGATGCCGAGCGCGTCGTTGAGCTTTCGGATGAGCTGCCCCACAACGCCGAGCGAAATGGGATCGAGCCCGGCGAACGGTTCGTCATACAGGACAAGCATTGGATCGAGGGCAATGGCGCGCGCGAGCGCGACGCGTCGCGCCATGCCGCCGGACAATTCGGCCGGCATGACTTGCGCTACCCCGCGCAAACCCACTGCGTGGAGCTTCATCAGCACGAGATCGCGCACGAGCTCTTCGGAAAGGTCCGAATGCTCGCGCATCGCGAACGCGACATTTTCGAATACCGTCATGTCGGTGAACAGCGCGCCGAACTGAAACAGCACGCCGAACTTGCGACGCAGCGCGAACAGCGCCTCGCGGTCGAGGTCCGGCACCGACTGGCCGCCCACGATGACGCGCCCCGATTGCGGCCGCAACTGCCCGCCGATCAGCCGCAGGATCGTCGTCTTTCCGCAGCCCGAACCTCCCATGATCGCGACGACCTTGCCGCGCGGGATCGTCATCGAGATAGCGTCCAGCACATGCCGCGTGCGGTCATAGCCGAACGTGACACCGGCAAGCTCGACTGCAATATCGGGAGCGCGGACCGCACCGGTAGCGGCGGTCTGATCAGTGGATTGCGACACGGAATGGGCGGACGAACGCGGGATGGCGATTGTAGCCTGTCGCCTCTGCCGTCACAATGACCCGCAGTGGGTTGCCGGGTTCGGCGCGCCGCGGCGCGCGCACGCGGTCGGCTATTGCGTCGCCTTCGTCGTGTACGCGCCCCAGATGTCGGTGTCGTTGCGGTCGAACTCGTTGTTGCCAAAGCTTGTGAGCGTCGACGTGTCTCCCGTCATTCCAGTCAGGTTGCGCGTGAATGTCGTCCGGCCGACGCTCGCAACGCAATCTCCGCCGACGACCTGCAGCCCCGACGCATTGCCTGCAAGATGGTGGCTGATGGTGCTGTCGGTGAGCGTGAGCACGCCCGACGCAGTCCCGAAGCACTGGAAGTTGATCCCGTTGTAGCCGCCGCCGGCGTTGTCGACGAGCGTAGTTCCAGTCACCACCGCATCGACCCGATTGGGCGCGTTGCCCTGCACCTGGACGTTGATGCCGCCGAACCCGCTTCCGCTGATCAGCGTCCGCTCGACCACCAGGCGGACGGTCCCGGTGATACCGGAGAAGATGATCGCCTGAAAACCGGTGCTGTTACGATGCACGACGCTGTTCCGTACGTAGAGCTCGCCGTCGTTGATCACCGAGGCCCCGCCTCCCTGGTTTTCCTCCATCCGAGCGTGGTCGACATAGACCCGCGCGCCACCGGCTACCCGGATCCCCTCGGTGCCGTTGGTGCGGAGCTCTGCATCCGTGACGTAGACACGGCATCCCGCGCAATTTGCATTGATGGCCGGACCGATCATGTTGGAGATCACCGGACTCTCGATGTGAACCTCCGAATTGCTGCCGAAAACATTGATTCCTTGCGATCCGCCCTGGCCGTTGATCGAGAGGCCGCGCAGCACCACGTTGATACCCGACCCGCCGACGCTGACGCCCGTGCCGGACAGCACGCTGATCCCTGCGTAAGTTCCGGGCGCGGCGATAATGGACACCGATTTTGTGATCGACACCGTGCCGTACCCGGCGGAGTCTCTGACGACAATCTCGCCGCCGGTGTTCGTCACGCCGAGTGCCGCCGTGAACGAGCGGCATGGAAGCGCGATCGAGCAATTGCCGGCAGTGTTGGCATCCGCACCGTCAGATGCCACGAACGTTCTTGGCGCCGATGCGAACGCCGCGCCGCCGCCTGTCGAGAGCGCGAGACCGAACAAGCCAGTCGTGACTACGGGGCGAACCGCGAGCAAAATGCGAGAAGTGCGCATGATAGTCTCCCTGGTTGGACCCGCCGCGCCGCCCGTGCGCATTTCGGCACGTCCTTCGCGTCTTCGCCGGGTGTGGTGCGATTGTGCGCCACGTGAAGGTCGCGCGACAACGGCGGCGTCAGCGCCTCAACAGCGCCTGCTCGGCAATCGCGAGGTTTTCCGGACGACCGAGCAGCACGACGACGTCGCCTTCTTCGAACACGAACTCCGGCCCCGGCGCCTGCGAGCGCGCGCCCTTGCGGCGAACGCCGGTCACCTCGACCAGCCCCGCGACGCCAAGCTCGCGCACCGAGCGCCCGATCGCGCGCGCCCTACCGGTCAGCAGCAGCGAATGCAGCCGCGGCTGCAAATTGTCCGCCGCGTCCGCCGCGTCGGAAGCACCGTGAAAGAAACCACGGAACAGACTGTAGCGTTCCTCGCGGATTGCACGGATTCGCTTCAGCACGCGATTGAGCGGCACGCCGAGCAAGAGCAGCGAATGCGTCGCCAGCATCAGGCTGCCTTCCAGCACTTCCGGCACCACTTCCGCTGCGCCGGCCGTTAACAGCCGATCGAGCTCGTTGTCGTCCAGCGTGCGCACGACCACAGGCAGTTCCGGTCGCGCCTGATGGGAATGATGCAGAATCTTCATCGCCGTCGGCGTGTCCGCGAACGTGACGACTATCGCGCGCGCCTTCGACAGCCCCGCGGCCGACAGCGCGTCCCTGCGTCCGGCGTCACCGTAGACGACGGTACTGCCTTCGCCCGCAGCCTCGCGCACCCGCTGCGGATCCGAGTCGAGCGCAATAAACGGGATGTCTTCGGCTTCGAGCAGTCGCGCGAGGTTCTGGCCACTCCTGCCGTAGCCGCAGATGATCACGTGATCCTGCCGCGCCATCGTGGTTGCCGCGATGCGCGTGATCTGTGCTGCACGCGCAAGCCAATCGTTGGCGGTGAACTTCTTCACGATCGGCTCGACGAAGTGAATGATGAACGGCGCCGTCAGCATTGACAGCACCATGGCAGCCAGCACCGCCTGCGTGAGCGGCGGGCCGATCAAGCCGCTTTCCACGGAGAGCGCCAGCATGACGAGCGCGAATTCGCCCGCCTGCGCGAGATAGAAGCCCGTGCGCAGCGCCGTGCCGAGAGGCGCGCCGAAAAGCCGCGACAGGAGCACGACAAGCACGAGCTTTCCTGCCACTGGAGCGACCAGCAGCACGAGCACGTAGCCCCAATGCGCCGCGACGACGCGGAGGTCGAGCAACATTCCTACGGATACAAAGAAGAGGCCGAGCAGCACGTCGCGGAAGGGTTTGATGTCCTCCTCGACCTGGTAGCGGTATTCGGTCTCGGCGATGAGCATGCCGGCGAGAAACGCCCCGAGCGCCAGCGACAAGTCCGCGAGCCTCGTCAACGCGGCAAGCCCGAGAGTTACGAGCAGGAGATTCAGCATGAAGAGCTCGGGGCTCTTCTGCCGCGCGACGACATGGAACCATGCGCGCATCGGCTTTTGGCCAGCGAAAAGGATGAGCACTAGTGCCGCCGCCGCCTTTAACGCCGCGATCGCGAGATCGCCCATCAATTGCCCGCCGCCCTTGCCCAAAGAGGGAATCACGATCAGGAACGCGACCACCGCGAGGTCCTGGAACAGCAGGACGCCCATCACGTCACGGCCGTGCGGCGTCGCGATTTCCATCTTTTCGGCGAGCATCTTCGAAACGATCGCGGTCGAGCTCATTGCGACCATTCCGCCCAGCACGAAGCCTGCCTGCCATCCGTAGCCGAAAAGGTGCAGCACGATCATCGCCGTCACCGTCGTGATCGTGACCTGCGCGAGTCCAAGCCCGAAGACCGCACGTTGCATCGCCTTCAACTGCGGCAGGCTGAACTCGAGTCCGATCGAGAACATCAGGAAGACGATGCCGAATTCGGCCAGGTCGCGAACGTCGGCCGATTCGGGGACGAGCGCGAGCGCGTGCGGTCCGACGGCGAGACCGACGACGAGGTAACCGAGGATTGGCGGCAGCCGGACGAGCCGGCACAAGACGACCGCAACGACCGCCGCACCGAGCAGGATCAGAATCAGCTGCAGTGTCTGCGGCATTGTGAGCGAGCGCGACCCGCGAATATGGACGCGGACCAATGTAGCACAGCGATGCCGCGTGCCCGGTACGCGACGGGCCGCTAGGCGCGCGAACATTCCGGCTACCCGCTGCGCCTCTCGCCTCGCATCCGTCGCTCTTTGCCTCTTCAACGCGCACGTGAAAGCACGTGAAAGCAAGTCCGAGGCTCCATGAGCGGCCGCCGCGCTCGGTTATACTCTTGCAGATGAGTGTTACCGCTCCCGTCGCCCGCGATGCGGAGGCCCCTGCGGCCCGCGCCGGCATCGACGCGCCGCGTGTGCTCGCCCTCGCGCGTGACGTGCTCGCCACGGAGGCCGCGGCGATTGCCGGGCTTGCACAGCGCCTCGGCGAACCTTTCGTCGCCGCGGTCGCGCTGATGATGAATTGCCGCGGGCGCGTCGTGGTGTCGGGCATTGGCAAGTCGGGGCACATCGCGCGCAAGCTGGCCGCGACACTCGCTTCCACCGGCACGCCTGCGTTCTTCGTGCACCCCGCCGAAGCGTCGCACGGTGATCTCGGCATGATCACGCCGGACGACGTCGTGCTGATGCTGTCGAATTCCGGCGAGACGGACGAGCTCATGCTGCTGACGCCGCATCTCAAGCACCAGGGTGCGGCAATCATCGCGCTCACCGGCAACGACGCCTCGTCTCTGGCGCAGTCCGCGGATGTGCACCTCGACGCCGCCGTCGACGCCGAAGCGTGCCCGCTCGGGCTCGCGCCCACAGCGAGCACGACCGCGGCGCTCGCGCTGGGCGATGCGTTGGCGCTTGCGCTTCTCGACGCGCGCGGATTTTCGGTCGAGGATTTCGCGCGGGCGCATCCCGGCGGCTCGCTCGGACGAAGACTGCTGACTCGCGTGCGAGATGTGATGCGAAGCGGACGCGATCTGCCGGTCGTCGCGCTCGATGCGACGCTTCGCGAGGTGGTGGTCGAGATGAGCGGCAAGGGCATGGGCATGACAGCGATCGTCGACCGCGACCGCCGTGTTGCAGGCGTGTTCACCGACGGCGACCTCCGCCGCTGCCTCGACCGTGTTCGCGATATCAACGCGGTGAGCATTTCCGAGGTTATGACACGAACGCCGCGGACGATTGCTGCCGACCGCCTCGCGATCGACTGCGTGGATCTCATGGAAACGGCGCCCAAGGTGACCGTGCTTCTCGTCGTCGACGGCGACGGTCGCCTCGTCGGCGCACTCCACCTGCACGATCTATTTCGCGCGCGAGTTGTGTGATGACGGCCGCTGTTGCCGATATCCTTGCGCTTCGCGCGCGCGAGATCCGTCTTCTGACCTGCGACGTGGACGGCGTCTTGACGGATGGCAGCCTCTACTACGGCGACGACGGCAAGGAGATGAAAGTGTTCTCCTCGCTCGACGGCGTGGGGATCAAGATGCTTGCGCTGGCAGGCGTCACCGTCGCCTGGATCACCGGCAGCAACGCGCCGTCCGTCGCCTATCGCGCGCAGGCGCTCGGTGTCGTGCATCTCGTCCAGGGCGCAATGGACAAGCTGACGCCGTGGGACGCGCTGCGGGCCGAGCTTCGGCTGCCGCCTTCCGCCTGCGCCCATGTCGGCGACGACCTGCCGGACCTGCCTATCCTCGTCCGTTGCGGTCTTGCCGTATCGGTCCCGCACGCGCCCGCTGCGGTGCGCGATCGCTCGCATTACGTCACGCTGCGCGAAGGCGGCGCGGGCGCGGTGCGCGAGGTGTGTGAACTGATACTCACGGCGCAGGACGCGCTTGCGCCGCAGCTCGCGGCTTTCGGCGCCTGAACGTCCATGGATCGACGCGGCGCATTCATTGATCGACTCGTGGCGTGGTCGCCCGTATTCCTGCTGGGCGGTTTGGCCGCGCTCACCTATTGGCTCGACGCGCAGGTCCAGGCAGACACCGCGCGCCGCGACGGCACTGCCCGGCACGACGCCGACATGTACATCGAGAACTTCCGCGCGGTGAGCTACGATGCTGAAGGCAAGCTTCGCCAATCGCTCGCGGCAAAGCGCGCCGAGCACCATCCGGACGACGAGAGCGTGGACTTCACGGCGCCCGCGCTCGCGCTGACCGACCCCGGGCGGCCCCGCATGTCGATCACCGCAGAGACGGGAACGCTGTCGGGCGATCGCGAGACCGTCACGTTCCGTGGCACCGTGCGCGCGATACGCGATCGCTTGCCCGAAGGCACCCCCGCCGGCAACGAGCCGAACGGGCCGATCACCTTGTCAGCCGAAACGTTGCGCGTCGTTCCGAAGAAAGGAAGGGCCGAGACCGACGGCCCGGTGACGGTCGAGGAGCCGCGTGGAATAATTCACGCCAATGGAATGACAGTCGACAACGAGGCGCATACGATCAAGCTCAAGTCCGGCGTCCACGGCACCCTCGCGCCGGAAATTGCTCCCCAGTGAATGTGTTTTATTACCTGCAATTCTTCGCCGCGCCGGCGGCGCTGATCGCGCTCGCGTGCGCACTTCTGCCTACGCCGGCACACGCGGAAAAGGCCGATCGCGAAAAGCCGATCAACTACTCGGCCGACACCGGTGACGTCAATTATCTGACCAAAGTCGGATCTCTTGCCGGCAGCGTAATCATCACGCAAGGCACGCTTACCATCCGCGCCGACCGGATGGTCTTTCGGCAGAATCCCGACAACTCGATGATGGTCACCGCCTACGGGAATCCGGTGAGCTTCCGGCAGAAGCGAGATGGATTCGACGAGTATTACGAAGGCTTCGCGCAGCGTGTCGAGTATGACGGCGCGAAGGAATTCGTCGAGCTTTTCGATCGTGCGCTGCTGCGCCGCGGACAGGACGAGATCCGCAGCAATTACATTTCCTACAGCTCGGCAACCGAAATCTTCAAGGCCGAAGGCCGTCCTGGTTCCACCGCCGCGGCCGACAGTGCGGGACCAGGACCGCGCGTGCGCGGCGTGTTCCAGCCGAAATCCGACACGCCGCTTCTTCCGGCAGGCAAGGACGCAGGCAAGGCGAGCGACAAAGATGCGGCGCCTGCCGCCGCGACTCCTTCGCCGACGTTAAAGCCCGCCGGCGAGCTCGCTCCGACACCGACGAAATGAAGGCCGACGGAGGCGCAGAGCGCGCGGCGAGCAAGCTCGCGGTCGCGCGACTCGAAAAGCGCTACAAGGCGCGCACCGTCGTGCACGATGTTTCGCTCGGCGTTGGCAGCGGAGAAGTCGTGGGGCTGCTGGGCCCGAACGGCGCCGGCAAGACGACCTGCTTCTATATGATCGTCGGTCTTGTTGCGGCCGACGGCGGGCGCATCGAGCTCGACGGGCGCGACCTGTCGCGGCTGCCGATTCACACCCGCGCGCGCCTCGGGCTCTCCTACCTGCCACAGGAAGCTTCCATCTTCCGCAAGCTTTCGGTGTCACAAAACGTTCGCGCGATCCTCGAGCTGCAGGATCTCGATCCGGATGCCTTGTCGAACCGGCTCGACGCGCTCCTGGAGGACCTTTCGATCTCGCATCTCGCCGACGCCCCGGCGCTTTCGCTGTCCGGGGGCGAGCGGCGGCGCGTCGAGATTGCGCGTGCGCTCGCGACGCGACCGCGTTTCATCCTGTTGGACGAACCTTTTGCCGGCGTCGACCCGATCGCGGTGATCGACATCCAGAAAATCATCGGGTTTCTCAAGGCACGCGGCATCGGCATCCTCATCACCGACCACAACGTACGCGAAACCCTCGGCATCTGCGACCGGGCGTATATTATCAACGAAGGCCGGGTACTGGCCTCGGGCGCGCCGGGTGAGATTGTCTATAATGAAGACGTGCGGAAGGTCTATCTGGGAGAGCACTTCCGTCTGTGAACGGACGCGCCTTCCATCTATAGAATGAAGCAGACTCTCCAGCTCAAGCTCTCGCAGCACCTCACGCTGACGCCGCAGCTGCAGCAGTCAATACGTCTACTACAGCTGTCGACCGTCGAGCTCAATGCAGAGGTCGAGCGGATGCTGCAGGAAAACCCGCTGCTCGAGAAGGCCGACGGCGAAGACGAATCGCCGCCTGCCAGCTCGGTCGCCGTTGGGCCGGCATCAGTCTCTGATTCCGATGCGCGAGCCGAACGCAAGGACAACGCCGACACGCCTTCCGAGCGCAGCTCGTCGGCCGACGAGCGCCAGGATGCGGACGGCGTCGATCGCTCGGATTTCGAGGACTATTCGTCCGGCGATTCCGACTGGGGCAGCGCGAGCTCAACCGACGATGACGACGGCTTCTTCCCGCAGCAGGTTGCCGCAAGCTCGCTCCGCGACCATTTGCTGCGGCAGCTCGCGGAGCTCAGCCTGCCGCTGCGCGACCGGCAAATTGTCGCGTCGCTGATCGACGCGCTCGACGACGACGGCTACCTGCACTCCTCGCTCGAGGAGGTCGCCGAGCTATTTCCCGAAGAGCTCGACATCGATCCCGACGAGCTCTCGATCGCGCTTCGTTATTTGCAAAGTTTCGAGCCTGCCGGCATCGGCGCGCGCGACGCATCGGAGTGCCTGACGCTGCAGCTGAAAGCGTTGCCCGCGTCGACACCGCTTCGCGCCGAGGCGCTGCAACTCGTCGCCGAGCACCTCCCGCTGCTGGCCGCGCGCGATTTCACCAAGCTGAAACGGCTGCTGCACTGCGACGACGTCGCCGTGCGCTCGGTGCGCGCACTCATCATGAGCCTGAGTCCGCGGCCGGGCGCGTCGTTTGCGAAATCCGAGGCGAACTACGTCATACCGGACGTCGTCGTTCGCAAGTACCGCGGAAAATGGACCGCAGCACTTAACGACGCCGCGATGCCCAAGCTCAGGCTGAACCGCATCTATGCCGATATCCTGACGCGCAATCGCGACACGTCGAACCAGCAGCTCGCGGCGCAGCTCCAGGAGGCGAAGTGGCTGATCCGCAACGTCCAGCAAAGGTTCGAAACGATCCTGCGGGTGGCGCAGGCGATCGTCGAGCGGCAGCGGCGCTTTTTCGAGCACGGCGAGGTAGCGATGCGGCCGATGGTGCTGCGCGAGATCGCCGACATGCTCGACCTCCACGAGTCGACGATCTCCCGGGTGACGACGCAAAAATTCATGCTGACTCCGCGCGGCACGTTCGAGCTCAAGTATTTCTTCGGCAGCCACGTTGCCACCGACACCGGCGGCGCCGCGTCCGCGACCGCCATCCGTGCGCTCATCAAGCAACTGATCGGCGCCGAGGATCCGAAGACGCCCTTGACCGACAGCAAGATTGCCGATCTGCTGGGTGATCAAGGGATTCTCGTCGCGCGCCGCACGATAGCAAAATACCGGGAGGCGCTGTCGATTCCTCCCGTCAACATGCGACGGGCACCCTAAAGCCCGCTTCCAGCCGGAGCACGACCGGCAAATGAGGAGAGCTCGATGAATCTGACCCTTACCGGCAACCACCTCGACGTCACGCCCGCGCTCCGCGATTATGTGGTCGCCAAGCTCGACCGCATCACGCGGCATTTCGACCACGTGATCGACGTGAACGTGGTGTTGGCGGTGGACAAGCTCCAGCACAAGGCGGAGGTCAACCTGCACGCGCGCGGAAAAGACATTCACGTCGAGGCGATCGAAGCCGACATGTATGCGGCAATCGACATGCTGATCGACAAGCTCGACCGGCAAGTCGTCAAACACAAGGAAAAGCTCACCGGCCACCGTCACGAAGGTGCCGGCATCAAGCGTGATGTCCCGGCGGCCGAATCGCCGCTCGCCCCTGCAACTGGCGCCTCCGGAGTCGCCAACAGGTGACCCTTCGCGGGGCAGTCGACCGCACTGGCGGCACGCTCCTGCTACCGCATGCGCGCACAACCGTCGGCGCCACCGATTCCGCCCGCCGGCGCGCGCTCTTCCGCTCCGCCCCCATGAATCCGATCGCCGAGCTCCTGCCCGCGACCAACGTCCTTGCCGATCTCGAGGTCGGATCGAAGAGCGAATTATTCGCCCAGTTCGGCCGTCTGTTCGAGAATGGCAGCGGTCTCAAGAGCGAGCAGGTCGCGAGCAGCCTTCACGCGCGCGAGAAGCTCGGGTCCACCGGACTCGGCCAGGGGATCGCGATACCGCATGGCCGTATCAAGGGTTTGCGCGAAGCGCGCGGCGCATTCGCGCGGCTCAAGACGCCGATCGCATTCGACGCGCCGGACAATCGACCCGTTTCCAGTGTATTCGTGCTGCTCGTTCCCGAGCACGCCACCGAACAGCATCTGCAGCTCCTGTCCGAACTCGCGCAGATGTTCTCCGAAAAACGGTTCCGTGAGGCGCTCGCAGCCGCCCCCGATGCAGCGGCATTGCACGATCTGTTCCGCAGATGGGACGGCGGATGACGGGTCCTGTCAGCATGATGCGGCAGGTCAGCGTCGAAAAATTCTTCGCCGACAATGAGGCTCGTCTCGGCTTGACGTGGCTCGCCGGCCGTCAGGGCGGCAGCCGCGTACTGACGGGCGATGCCGCGCTGAAGCCGACCATCGGTCAAGTCGGCCACATGAACTTCATCCATCCGTTCCGGATCCAGATTCTGGGCGCCGCGGAGATGGCCTGGCTGCGCAGCTTGCCCGAGACTGCGCTGGCGGATGCGATCTCGCGCATGTTCACCACCGAGCTCGTCGCGATCGTGGTCGCCAACGGCGAGGAAGTGTTCCCTCTCGTCGGCGACAAATGTGAAGCTCAGCACGTCGCGCTTTTTTCGTCCGCACAGCCGTCGCCCCATCTGGTGGAAGTGATCCGTCTCTACCTGTCGCGCGTACTCGCGGAGTCGACGACGCTGCATGGAGTGTTCCTCGACGTGCTCGAGATGGGTGTGCTTATCACCGGTGCATCGGCGATCGGCAAGAGCGAGCTCGCGCTGGAGTTGATCTCGCGCGGCAACGGACTCGTCGCCGACGACATCGTCGAGATCTATCGCATTTCGCCCGACACGCTGGAAGGCCGGTGCCCCGGCGTGCTGCGCGACTTCCTCGAGGTCCGCGGCATCGGGATCCTCAACATCCGGACCATCTTCGGCGAGACCGCCGTGCGCCCGCGCAAGCTCCTGAAGCTGATGGTGCACCTCGAGGACCACGGCAACGAGACCTTCTCCGAGCTCGACCGGCTGCAGGTGAATGCGACCTACCAGGAGATCCTCGACGTTCCGGTACGCAAGGTCACGATCCCGGTCGCCGCGGGCCGCAACCTCGCTGTTCTGGTCGAAGCAGCCGTGCGCAATTTCGTGCTGAATCAGCGCGGCATCGACAGCACGAAGGAATTCATCGAGCGGCAGCAGAAGTTGATGGACGACGGCGATTGACGGCGGAAGATTGAAAGCGAGCCAAGGCCCGAAGGGCGCGTCGCCGAGCGACGGAGGGCGGCCGTTGGTCCGACCGTGGCATATCACCGTGGCTGAAGAGGCCGCAGTTCGGCATAAACCTGCTTCGCCTGCCGATCCTTTGTCGCCGTCAATCTGAGGTTTCATCCGCCACGGATATCGCATGGACCTCTTGCTTATCGGCGGCGTCTCGGGTTCCGGCAAGAGCGTCGCCATTGCGGCGCTCGAGGATTCGGGTTACTACGCGGTCAACAATCTGCCGCTACCGCTCGTCGCCGCAACAGCGGACTACCTTGCGAAAGCCAACCGCGACCGCGTGGCGATCGCGCTCGACGTCAAGACGGCGCCGGGGCTCGCCGGACTGCCCGAGACGATTGCGCGACTCAAAGCCGCGGGCTGGAGCGTGCGATTCCTTTACCTCGACGCCAGGACGCCGACTCTCGTCAAGCGATTTTCCGAGACACGGCGACGCCACCCGTTTTCGGGCGACACGCGTACGCTGACCGAAGCGATCGAATACGAACGCGAGCTTCTCGCCGAAGTGCAGTCGCTCGGGTTCGCCTTCGACACGAGCGACCTGCCCGCGGCTGCGCTGCGCCGATGGATAAAGGACTTCATCAGCATCGACGCAACAAAGCTCACGCTGCTCCTCGAGTCGTTCGGCTACAAACATGGCGTTCCGCTCGACGCCGACCTCGTGTTCGACGTGCGCTGTCTGCCAAATCCGCACTACGAGCCCGCGTTGCAGGCGCTCTCCGGACGTGATGCGGCCGTAGTCGATTTTCTCGAAAAACTCCCGGAAGTCGAACGGATGTATAACGACATCCACCATTTCGTCGGCAGCTGGCTTCCTGACTATGCTCGCGACAATCGAAATTATCTGACGGTCGCAATCGGCTGTACCGGAGGACGGCACCGCTCCGTTTACCTGGCCGAGCGACTCGCGCGCGCCTTCTCGCTGCGCTACCAGGTACAAGTACGTCACCGCGAGCTCGACTAGAACCTCTCGCAAAATAAGCTGCGCGTCCCGATAGCATTGTCGTTTCCTCGCTCGCCCCTCGCTGTACGTCTATGTACTATCTCGGGGCTCGCTGCGGGCCCCAGTTGGCAAATGCGGCTCTCGGGCCGCGCGCCCGGATTTTTCGAGAGGTTCTAGATCCACCTCCATCCGCTAGAATGCGGCGATGAGCGCCGCGCGCACCGTAATGCTTGCCTTCACGGGAGCGTCCGGAATGCCCTACGGGCTGCGGCTGCTCGAATGTCTGCTCGCCGCGGACTGCCGCGTGTGGCTCTGCTACTCGCCGGCGGCACAGATTGTCGCGAAGCAGGAATGCGATCTCGTCTTGCCGACGCAACCGCGCGAAGCAGCGAGGCTTCTGGGGGCACGCTACAAAGCGCGCGAGGGCTGCCTCACGGTGTTCGGATGTGACGACTGGAATGCGCCCGCCGCGTCCGGCTCGAATCCCGCGGATGCGATGGCGATCTGCCCGTGCACGATGGGCGCCCTCGGCGCAATCGCCGGCGGGCTTGCCGACAACCTGATCGAGCGTGCCGCCGATGTCATGCTGAAGGAACGGCGTCCGCTCGTCCTTGTTCCCCGCGAAACGCCGTTATCCGCCATCCATCTCGAGAACATGCTGAAGCTGGCGCGCGCCGGGGCTGCGATCGTACCTCCTGCGCCAGGATTCTACGATCGACCCGAAACGATCGGCGATCTCGTCGATTTCGTGGTCGCGCGCATTCTCGATCAGCTCGGCGTTGCTCATCGCCTCGGGCCGCGCTGGGGCGAGAATCGCGCACGTGATTCCAGTGCCGGGACGCGGTCGGCATGATGTTTCCGTTTTTCGCCGGCGCGCGCGAGCGCGAGCTGGTCGAGCTCCCTTTGTTTCCGCTGAAGACAGTGTTGTTTCCCGGCGGGGTCCTCCCGCTCAGGGTCTTCGAGCAGCGCTACATCGAGATGACCAAGACATGCCTCAAGGACGCGCGGCCCTTCGGCGTGGTGCTTCTGACCAAGGGCGCCGAAGTCGCCCCGGCCGACGCGGGCGGACTTGAATTCGCGCCCGTGGGAACGCTCGCGACGATCGCTGCCTGGGACATGCCGGAGCTCGGCATTCTGCATGTCACGGCGATCGGCAGCGAGCGCTTTCAGCTGCAGACGCATGACGTCAAGCCTGACGGACTGGTCGTCGCTCGCGTGGCGAGGATTCCGCCCGAGCCCGTGGTCGCGCTTGCGAGCGCCTTCGCTCCTCTGGTGACGCTGCTCGAAGTGCTGGCGGCGCGCGTCGGTCCGCGCCAATTTCCGGAAACGTCCGCGTACGACGACGCGTCCTGGGTCGGCTATCGACTCGCCGAACTCCTGCCGCTGCCGATGTCGATCAAGCAGGGCATGCTCGAGATCAACGACGCCGACGTGCGGCTTGGACTCTTGCAAAAATTCCTTCGCCAGCAGGGACTCGCCTGACTCGCCGTGGACGCGCGGCGCCTCTATCCGACCGGTATAATTTCTCTTCCCCTGCACGGCAATGGGACGGAGCGACCATGGCTGGCCACAGCAAATGGGCGAACATCAAGCACAAGAAGGCGGCGACCGACGCGAAACGCGGCAAGATCTTCACGCGCCTGATACGCGAGGTCACCGTCGCCGCGAAGATGGGCGGTGCCGATCCGTCGATGAACCCGCGGCTGCGGCTCGCGATGGACAAGGCCACGGCCAACAACATGCCGAAGGACACGATCGAGCGCGCGATCAAGCGCGGCGCGGGTGCGCTCGAAGGTGTCGCGTACGAGGAGATCCGGTACGAAGGCTACGGCATCAGCGGCGCCGCGGTGATGGTCGACTGCCTGTCTGACAACCGCACGCGCACTGTCGCCGACGTCCGGCACGCGTTTTCGAAGTACGGTGGCAACCTTGGAACCGACGGCTCGGTCGCTTTTCTCTTCAAGCACTGTGGCCAGCTCGTCTTTGCACCCGGCACGAACGAAGACAAGCTGATGGAAGCCGCACTCGACGCGGGCGCGGAAGACGTAATCGCGAACGAGGACGGCAGCCTCGAGGTGATCACCGCGCCGCATGATTTCGTGGCGGTGAAGGAGTCCCTCAGCAAGTCTGGCTTCGCGCCCGAGTATGCCGAAGTCACAATGAAACCGACCGCCGAGGTCGAGATGACCGGCGAGGACGCCGCGCGGATGCAGAGGCTCATCGATGCGATCGAGTCGCTCGACGACGTGCAGGACGTCTATACGACTGCGGTCATTGGCGTATAGCGACTAGGGCCCACTACGCGCGCCTTCGCTACCTCCTCGCGCCGCATCCTCGGCATCGATCCCGGCCTGCGCATGACCGGGTTTGGCGTCGTCGAATTCATGGGCGACAGGCTCGTGTGCGTGACGTGCGGCTGCATCCGCACCGGTGACGGCGAATTGCCTGAGCGTCTCGGCGTCATACTGCGCGACCTGGCGACGGTGATCGCCCAGCACCGGCCGACTGAAGTCGCCGTCGAGAAGGTCTTCGTCAACATCAATCCACAATCGACTCTCCTGCTGGGCCAGGCGCGTGGCGCCGCGATCTCCGCCGCGGTGCTCGCCAATCTCCCCGTCGCCGAATACACGGCACTGCAAGTGAAGCAGGCTGTCGTCGGCCACGGCAAGGCCGCAAAAGAGCAGGTACAGGAAATGGTCCGCCGGTTGCTGGACCTTCGCGCCGCGGTGTCCCCGGACGCCGCCGACGCGCTCGCCTGCGCAATCGCGCATGCGCACGCCGCGCAGGGACTTCTCGGAATGCGCACGACGGGTTATCGAATGCGTCGTGGCCGGCTCGCTTGATGCGCGCGCCACGTCCCGCGCGCCTGCCGCGCGCCGTGGTGTTCGACATGGACGGCCTCGTGCTCGACACCGAGCGCATGGCTTCACGCTGCTGGTCCGCAGCCGCATCGACGATCGGTGTAGCGTTCGACACGGAATTGCTCCCCTCGATGATCGGGCGCAATTCGCGCGATTCGCGCCAATATGTTCTTTCGCATTACGGCGCCGACTATCCGATCGACGCGCTGATGCAAGAATCGCGAACGCAGTTCGACGCCATCGCGGAACGCGAAGGAATTGCGATAAAGCCCGGAGTGCATGCGTTGCTCGATTGGCTGGAATCGGTTCGCATCCCGCGCGTCGTCGCGACCTCGACCCGGCGTCAGCGGGCGCTGTCCCATCTCGAACGCTGTCTGCTGATGCCACGCTTTCACGCGCTTGTGGGGGGCGACGAAGTCGTCGAGGGAAAGCCGGCGCCCGACATTTTCCTGCTTGCAGCGGCCCGCCTCGATGTCGAGCCGGCCGACTGCATCGTCCTCGAGGATTCGGAGCCTGGCGTGCGCGGCGCCCTTGCCGCCGGCATGATTCCGATCATGGTTCCCGATATGATCGCTCCGTCGCGGGATCTGCTCGCGTGCATGCCGTTGGTCCTCCCCTCGCTCTTGGATGTCAAGACACATCTCGCCGCGCTGCCGCGCTGATGCGCGCGCGTCGGCGGCAGAGTCTCTCGCTCGGCCTGCATGCCATAATCGCGGATCATGATCGGCCGCCTCACCGGAGTGCTAGTCGAGAAGAACCCGCCGCAGATCCTGCTCGACGTGCAGGGAGTCGCCTACGAGGTCGATGTGCCGATGAGCACGTTCTACAACCTGCCGGCGACCGGTGAGCGCATCGTGCTCTACACGCATCTCGTCGTGCGCGAGGACGCGCATCTCCTTTTCGGCTTCGGCAGCGAAAGCGAACGGCGCGCATTTCGCCAACTGGTAAAGATCAGCGGCATCGGCGCGCGCACCGCATTGTCGGTGCTCTCCGGACTTTCCGTCGCGGAATTGGCCGAGGCTGTCACGATGCAAGACTCCGGCCGGTTGACGAAGATTCCGGGCATTGGCAAGAAGACGGCGGAGCGTCTCCTCCTCGAGCTCAAGGACAAGCTCGGCGTCGAGGTCACGACGGGTGTCGGCGTGCATCGCGCGCCCTCGGTGTCCTCCGACGTGCTGCACGCGCTGGCCGCGCTGGGCTACAGCGACAAGGAGGCGATTGCCGTTGTCAAGAAGTTGCCCGACGGCCTCGCCGTCGGCGACGCCATCCGACAGGCCCTGAAGCTTCTCGCGAAGGCATAATCGCGACATGACGATTGAGAGCGACGAACTCGACCGCCTGGTGGCGGGCAAGGTCGCGGGTGGCGAGGAATCGATCGTCGAACGCGCGCTGCGTCCGCGCGCATTGCAGGAGTACGTCGGCCAGGAGAAAATCCGCGGCCAGCTTTCGATCTTCATCGAGGCGGCGAAAAAGCGAAAGGAATCGCTCGACCACGTTCTGTTGTTCGGCCCGCCCGGCCTCGGCAAGACGACGCTGTCGCACATCATCGCGCACGAATTGGGCGTCAACCTGCGGCAGACTTCGGGACCCGTGCTGGAGCGTGCCGGCGATCTTGCCGCGCTTCTCACGAACCTCGAGCCGAACGACGTGCTGTTCATCGACGAGATCCACCGGCTGTCGCCCGTCGTCGAGGAAATCCTCTATCCGGCGCTCGAGGACTTCAAGATCGACATCATGATCGGTGAGGGCCCGGCGGCGCGCAGCGTCAAGCTCGACCTGCCGCCGTTCACGCTGGTCGGAGCGACCACTCGCGCCGGGATGCTCACCAATCCGCTGCGCGATCGCTTTGGCATCGTCGCGCGGCTCGAGTTCTATACGCCCGAGGAGCTCACGAGGATCGTCACGCGCTCCGCCGGCCTCTTGAAGATCAAGATGGAGGCGGGTGGCGCCCTCGAGATCGCGCGGCGCTCGCGCGGCACGCCGCGCATCGTCAACCGCCTGTTGCGTCGCGTGCGCGACTTCGCCGAAGTGCGCGCCGGCGGCGAGATCACTCGCGAGGTGGCTATCGACGCGCTCGCGATGCTCGACGTCGATCTTTCCGGACTCGACGTGATGGACCGGAAACTTCTGCGCACGGTGCTCGACAAATTTGCCGGCGGACCCGTCGGCATCGACAACCTCGCGGCGGCGATCGGTGAAGAGCGCGATACGATCGAGGACGTTCTCGAGCCTTTCCTGATCCAGCAGGGCTTCCTGCAGCGCACGTCGCGTGGACGGGTGGCGACGGCGCTTTCGTATCGGCACTTCGGCCTGTCACCGCCGACACCCGGCGCTGCGGGCGACCTGTTTACAAAAGAATGAGCGAGCAGGTCGATCCCAACGAGCGAAGCTCGCGCCCGCGAGCGATTGAAGGCGGCCGACGGTTTGGCCTGCGCGGGCGCCGACGGCGCGGAGGCCGCGAATGAGTGCGGTTGACAAGGCCTTTCGCTTTCCTATCCGCGTTTATTACGAGGACACCGATGCCGCCGGCGTTGTCTACTACGCCAACTATCTCAAATTCATGGAACGCGCCCGCACCGAGTGGCTCTCTTCACTCGGTTTCGACGTTGCCGCCATCGAGCGCGAACACGGCATCGTGTTCGTCGTGCATCGCCTCGAAATCGAATTCTCGAAACCGGCGCAACTTTCCGACCGGCTCGACGTCACAATGACGCTGGTCGAGCTCCGGCGAGCGCGCCTCGTCGCCGACCAAGGGGTGGAGCGCGACGCGGATGTCCTGGTCGAGGCGCGCGTTACCCTTGCCTGCCTCGATGCTTCGAGCTGGCGTCCGGCAAGGATCCCCGCGACGCTCTATGCACACATGGAGGCGTTCCTTTGAACGTTCACCCTGACCTTTCCTTCATTGCGCTCGTGGGCCAGGCTTCGATCGTGGTCCAGGCGGTTCTCGTGTTGCTGCTCGGCTTCTCGCTGTGGTCGTGGTGGCGAATATTTCTCAAGACGTTTCAGCTGAAGCGCACCCTACGCGACACCGACGCCTTCGAGGATCAGTTCTGGAAGGGAGGCGACTTGAACGCCCTCTATCAGAGCGCGAGCCAGTCGCTGACCGGCAGCGGTCTCGAGCACATCTTCACGGCGGGCTTTCGCGAATACTCGAAGCACCGCAGGCAGGGAAGCAATGCGGCAGTCACGCTCGACAGCGCGCGCCGGGCGATGCGCGCCGCCTACCAGCGTGAGATCGACTCGCTCGACGCTCACCTGTCGGGGCTGGCGACGGTCGGTTCGGTGTCGCCGTACATCGGACTCTTCGGCACGGTGTGGGGCATCATGAACGCGTTTCGGGGCCTCGCCAATGTGAGCCAGGCGACGCTCGCGCAAGTAGCGCCTGGAATCGCCGAGGCATTGATCGCCACCGCCATCGGGCTTTTTGCCGCGATTCCAGCGGTCGTTGCGTACAACCGCTTCACGCACGACGTCGACCGCCTCTCGGTGCGCTACGAGACGTTCATCGAGGAATTTTCGAACATCCTGCAGCGACAGGGATAAGGGGCTTGTCGACCGCCATGCCACGCGCACGCAAATCGATCAACCAGATCAACGTCGTCCCGTACATCGACGTGATGCTGGTGCTGCTCGTGATCTTCATGGTCACGGCGCCGCTCGTGAACCCCGGCGAGATCGAGCTGCCGTCGGTCGGCGCGAAATTGACCGCCCCCTCTCAGCCGCTCGAAGTCACGCTGCGTACCGACGGCACGCTGCTGCTGCGCGATCAGCAAGGCGGTGGCGGCGCTGTGCTGCAGGTGTCCCGCGACGAGCTCGTCGCCCGCATCAAGGCGAAACAGTCGAAGATTCCCGATCAGCCGGTGGTGATCGCCGCCGACAAGGCAGCCCGGTACGAGGACGTTCTCGGCGTGCTCGATCTCCTGCAGCGCAACGGCGTAAGAAAGGTCGGATTGCTCGCGCGTCCGCCGGCGAGTTGATAGGGCCTGCTCACGCCATGTTCCCGAGATGCGTTGCGAGCGAAAAGGGCCCTGAGCGCGGCGCAAAACGAAGACGGGCCGGTTGCCCGGCGAGCCTTTGCAACAAAGCGCAGGGCCCTTTCTCGCCGCAACCCGAAGGGAACGGGCGCCCTGGGGCGCCACTCTGCGTTGCTCTGCTCGCGAAGACGCCCGGTCTTAACTTCCTCATTTGGCAAATGAGGCGCCTTGACTGGCGCCCCAGTGCATCCATTCGCATCCGCGAACATGGCGTGAGCAGGCCCTAATGACCAGCGACCGTCCGCGGGCGCCGGCAACGACTTCGGGCCGCTGGCCGGCGTTGCTGCTGGCCATTCTCGTCAACATCGTCTTTATCGGCGTGCTTTTCTTCTCGATCCGGTGGCAGAACCGGCAAGCGGCGCCAGTGATGGCGGAGCTCTATGCGCCGCCAGCGAAAATGACGGTCGCCGAGCCGGCCGCAACCGCCGCCACCGCAGCCGGCGCGCGAGCCCGAACCGCCGCCGCCGCCGGTCGCGAAGCCGGAGCCTGCTCCGCCGCCAAAGCCCGAGCCGAAAGCGGAGCAGCCCGATACGCGCGCCGCAGATATTGCACGCAAGGCAAAGGCTGAAGAGGATCGCAAGGCGAAGGAGGCTCTCGATCGCGAACGCAAGGAACGCGAAAAGAAGGAAGCCGACAAGCGCGAAGCCGACAAGAAAAAACAGGACGACCAGAAACGCCTCGCCGAGGCACGCGACCGCCAGGCGCGCGAGGCGACCGAACTGAAAGCGCAGGCAGAGCGCGAGCGTGCTGCCCGCGATGCGCAGCAGAGGGTGAACGAGGCAGAAGCGGCTGCGCGATCCCGCGCCGAAGCCGACTACATCCGGCGCATCCAGGCGAAGGTGAAGGGCAACGTAACGCTGCCGCCCGACATGAGCGGCAATCCCGAGGCGATTTTCGAGGTCGTGCAACTGCCGACCGGCGAGATCATCGATGCGGTGCTGCGGAAATCGAGCGGCGTGCGCGCTTACGACGACGCCGTGCAGCGCGCGATCCAGAAGTCTTCGCCGCTGCCGCGCCCTGACCGTCCCGAGCTCTTTCAGCGTAGCCTTACGCTTAAATTCAGGCCGCAAGACTAGTCGGACGAGAAATCGCGAGGCGCTCGCCGTGCGCGCAGGCAAGAATCCGCAACATTCCCTTCGCCAGATCGAAGCGGCAGAGGAGCGACTTCATGTCGCTCTCGACAACATGCCGGGCGCGCTCGTTTATACGGACGACGATCTCAACATCGTCATCTGCAACGATCGATTCAGGGACATGTATGCGGCGCCTGCAGAGCTGCTGCAGCCCGGACGCCCGTACGCCGCTTTCCTGCGCTATCTCGCCACCAACGGCTATTACGGGGAGGGCGACATCGAAACGCTCGTCGCCGACCGCGTGGCGAGCTTGCGCAATCCGTCGGATCGCACTTTTGAAGATCGGACGCCCGACGGCCATGTCTACCAGATTCGCCGCCGTCGCGTGAAGACCGGCGGAGTCGTGACGGTGATGACCGATATCACCGATCAAAAGAAGGTCGCGGCCGCATTGGCCGACAACGAGGCCCGGATTCATGTCGCCCTCGACAACATGCCGGGTGCGCTCGTGTATACGGACGACGCTCTCGGCATCGTCATGTGCAATGCACGATTCAGGGAGATGTATCCGGCGGCAAGCGGACTGCTCCTGCCCGGACGGCCCTATACGGATTTCCTCCGCTTTCTCGCCGCAAACGGCTACTACGGCGAGGGCAACGTCGACGCGCTGGTCGCAAGACGTGTCGACAGTCTGCGCAATCCTTCAGACCAAAGCTTCGAGGACCACACTCCCGACGGCCGCGTTTTCCGGATCCTTCGGAGGCGGGTGGCGGCAGGCGGCGTGGTGACGGTGATCGTCGACGTCAGCGCGGAGAAAAAAGCCGAACGCGAATTGCTCGAGGCGAAACAGCGGACGGAGGAAGCGAACCAGCTCGCGCTGGAGAAGAACCGGATGCTCGAAGTTCTCTCGTCCAAGTTGTCGAAATATCTTTCACCGCAGGTGTACAAGTCCATTTTCAGCGGCGAGCAGGACGTGGCGATCGCGTCGAAGCGCAAAAAGCTCACCGTGTTCTTTTCCGACATTGCGGCGTTCACCGAAACTACGGACAACCTGGAATCGGAGGATTTGACCGACGTTCTCAATCACTACCTCACCGAGATGTCGGCAATCGCGCTCAAATACGGCGCGACGATCGACAAGTTCATCGGCGACGCGATGCTGCTTTTTTTCGGCGATCCGGAGAGCCGGGGTGTCAAGGAGGATGCCAAGGCCTGCGTCATGATGGCCCTCGAGATGCAGCGCCGGATGCGCGACCTGGAGCACGTATGGCGGGACCGGGGACTCGAGCGTCCCTTCCGGATCCGGATGGGAATCAGCACCGGCTTTTGCACCGTCGGCAACTTCGGCAGCCAGGATCGCATGGATTACACGATCATCGGCAACGAAGTGAACCTGGCCAAGCGACTCGAATCGTCCGCGGAGCCCGGCAGCATCCTGTTGGCTCACGAGACGAACGCCCTGGTGCAGGACATCGTGCTGACCGAGGAGCAGCCGCCGATCACCGTGAAAGGGTTCCTGCGCCCGATCAACACCTACAAGATCGTCGGCGCGTACGACGAACTCATCGAAACCGGGAAGATCGTCATGCAGGAACGCGACGGGTTGCGCGTCCTGGTCGACTTGTCGAAGCAGGACAAGTCCGACGCGATCAAGATCCTGGAAGAGGTGCTCGCGCAGCTCAAGAGTTAAGGCGCCCGGCCTGAATTTTCGGCGTGTCGCGAGATTGGGCGATCGTCTTGCGAACGGTGGTGCCAATGCGACGTTATTTCGCGGCCGGTGCCTGCTGCTTTTCGGCCTCGCGCCGCTCGATCTCTTCGCATGACCGGAGCGATTGGGCCTCGAACACGGTGCCGCCCGCGTACGTGAAATACATTTTTTGCTGACTATGCGCAATGAGCACGCGGTGTGAGCGCAGAAAGTCAGCGCCCAGCAGCATGTCGGGATTGACCACCGTTTGTTGCACCCGGCTGCCCGTCTGCGCATAACTCGAGTATTTCCATAGATCGGCGAAATGAAGCTTCGGATCCCGGATGACTTCATTGCCGATGCCGACGCTTTCAAACTGACCGACCCAGGATTCGATTTTCTTTGCGCCCAGGCTGCCGGAGCAGCCGACAGCGAGCACGCCCGCGGTCTGCGGCGTCACCCCGAGCGCCGCAGCCTGCGCCTTTGTCAGCACCGAGTGATTAGCGCCCGAATCAAGCAGCGCGTGAACGGGATGCCCATTGACCTTAACCGTCAGCTCGATCCTCGGGAATGCATTTGAAATCGGATCGAGCACGGCCATGGACGCATTTTCGGTCGCCCAGTAGGCGAGCCCCGTTCCGTCGCAGTCTCTCGCCTGGAACAGCCTGACTGCGTTGTGCGCGAGATCGAACTCGACGTCAGCCTTGTGGAAGAAATCCTCGCCCAGGAGGATCGCGTAATCGCCACCGAAATCGACCTCGCCAACCACACGCATGCGCCAGTTGTTGCGCACCGTGGCGCCGATTTCAAACGAGTCGATGGAGGCGCTCTCAACCGCCGTTACCCCCCCGATGCCGATCGCCCGGCCAGCGCTCGCATGTCGGATCAACCCCAGTCGAACGGCGGCGGATCGCAGGAGGTAAGTCGTCGAACCCGTGTCGAGGATGACGCCGACCTTCTGGCCGTTGATCATTCCATCGACGATCGGCGAGCCCCTGCCCGGCCGAACCGGCCATTCGGCGATCTTTGCCAGCGTGCATTTGTCGGGCGCGGCGGCAACAGCATTTCCCGCCGTCAGCAATGCGCCGACCAGGGCGAGCACGGGCAGCAAGACCCGGATTGGGCGATACGTGCTCATTGATACGGAATCCGCCTTGCGCGCAGGCGACAACGTCGACGCAGTCGGCGGCGGGCGCCGATTTACCGTCAGATTTCCTTCGGCTTTTTCTCGACGATCTGAATCGCGGCCCAACTCCATTCGGCACGCTGCTCGACCAGTTGACGCAAAGCGACGGTGTAGACCGAGCGGCCCGTCGTCAGAATGACGTTGCGGCCTTCGACGTATTCGGAGGTCGGCACGATGAGCGTCTTCACCGCGAGCGGCTTGTCCGGGCGCGACGGCGGCGGCAGGTAAAGGCCGTCGAAACGTGCGCCCATCGTCGAGACGTCGATGCCGTTCACGATGATGCCCAAGTCTTCCTTTGCTTCGCGCTTCGCATGTAGCACGACCGGGACAAGGCGCTCGGCGATGATCGATACGCCCGCCTCGACCTCGTCGTTGCTGACCTTGTTCAATCGCCGCACCACACCCAGCACCCAATCCGTGATGTCGGACTGGCGCACGGCGACGAGGGCGCCAAGCGCAAGACTCTGGCCAATGCCGCCGGAGGCCGCGATGCGCAGCCCGGCGACGCTGCGATCCTTGACCTGCCACATCGGATCGCTGAACGACGAGATCGAGGCCGCAAGTGAATCCTGCTCGTTCGCCGCAGCGCGCTGCTTCGCGCGAGGACCATCGGAAACCGCGTAAACCTCGATCTGCTCCGCGGATGCGTTCGAGTCGTTGGCCGGCTCGTTGGTATCCTTGGACGCGAGATCGCGGCAAATGCGGCCGAGACCGACGCGGACCTTCGCAGCGACCGTCACTGCGATGCGCGGGTCGCGGCGCAGGTCGGCGTTGAGGTTGGGCGAAACGGCGGGCCGTACTTTTTCCAGAATCGTAACGCGCTGCTGGTTGATCGGCGCGGCCGGGCCCTGGTCCGTCGATTCCGCCTGGCGCAACGCCTGGATCGCACGCTCGAGCTGGTCCGACATTGGCGTCGTGTCGAGATAGCGCAGCATCGAACCCGAGTCGTTGCCCGTGCGGCGCACGAGGCCGCTCTTGCCAGCCACGTCGACAAAAAATCCCTCCGGCGACCGGGGAACGGCATCGAGCTGCATCTTGCGGCTCCATGCCCGAAGCTGCGCGGTCGCCCAATCGAGCTCCGTGGGCGACAGGTTGCCGGTGTTGAGCTGGTGGATCAGCAGCACGAAAACGTACTCCTGCTCGATGGTCCAATGCGTCGTGTTCGTGCCGACGTTCCCGAGCGCCACCGGCACCCGCTCGACCCCGAGTTCGGTCGCGCGCATGTAGAGCTTGTGCATCTCCATCCACTTCGCCGGGATCCAGCGCTCGTAGCGGAAAACGCGCAGCTTGGCGTCGGTGCCGTAATAATGGATGAGCCGCGAGAAGAGGCGTGGGGTGACCGGCTTCCAGCGCGGGTTGTCGCCCTGCGCAAGCGCCTGCTCAAGCGAGGACTGATAGGCGAAGATGAACCCCTGACACATTTCCTGCACCGCCTGCCACAGACGCTCCGCAAGGCGCGCGGAGGTATCGACGTTCTCGACGTATTGCTTGATGAGCTGCCGGCGATCGGCACCCAGCGCGGAATCGAGGAACTCGACCGCGGCGACGCGATTCAGGTCGGGGGCTTTGCGCGCCTGCCGCATGCCATCGAACGCGCGCATCACGTGCTGCTGGCGCCCGATCACGTCGAGCGTGGGCAACTGACGCAACCAGCCGGACGCCGTTTTCGGCGTCAGCAAAGGATCGGGATTGTCCCGTGCCTGCTGGGTCAGAAATCCGAACATTGTTCAGCTTGTAACGCCCGCGACAGAAAGACGATGACGCAACGGCGGACGGCGCAATTCAAGCGCAGCCTCGATCCACGATTTCGAAATTGAGCGTCCATTTATAGCCCAATTCCCGCAGCGGCGCAAAAGCGCGCCGGCGTCGGCTACAATCGCGGCTCGCGATGACCCGCGCGCATCCCTCGGACGAGTTGTCCGCGCCGCTTCGCTCGCTAACACGCGGTCCATCTTCAGGAGGTGTTTCATGTCGCCTTTGCTCTTCTCGCGGATTGTTCTGCGCTCTTCGCGCAAACGGGTCCGCGGCCGTTTTCCGGGTTTCGCGGTCGCCGTCCTGTGCGGCGCCATAGCCGGCACGCCGAACGCGCAACAACCCGCGTCCAGCAGTGCGCAACCCGCGACTCCCCCCTTATCAAGCAAGATCGGTGCCCAAGTGACAGACCTCAAGAAAATTGATGTAAAACAAGGTGATGGCATGGAAGCCGTCGCTGGTAAAACCGTGGTCGTCCACTACACCGGGTGGCTCTATGACCCGGACGCGGCTGACGGTCATGGCAAGAAGTTCGACAGCTCGGTCGATCGCAAGGAGCCGTTCGATTTCAGGCTCGGCGCTGGCAAGGTCATCAAGGGTTGGGACGAAGGCGTCGCAGGCATGAAAGTCGGCGGTAAGCGCACACTTGTGATCCCGCCGCAGATGGGTTACGGCGCGCGCGGCGCGGGCGGCGTGATTCCTCCCAATGCGACGCTTTTGTTCGACGTCGAGCTGATCGAAGTCAAAGGCTAGCTAGCAGGCGGAGTGCCAAGAAAAGTAACTCTCCGCCTTCGGTGCCGACGATCCAATCCGCTTCGCGACTAGCGGCGCGCTGACATTTTTTTCCAAACGCGTCGCGAACTCCGCGATAAGCGGCGCGCCGAAATTTCACCGCGCGGTAAAAGTTAGGCGCGCCGTTTCATCGCCACAATGAGTCCCGAGCGGCGCGTGTGCGTTCTGCCGCGCCCGACCCCCCGTGCGTAGGACTCATCACCAGTAAGTCTCCAGCGTGATCTGCCCCGGCTCCCGCCGCCGGTGCCGCTTCATCCCCCTCTTCGCCAGCACCGCCTGCACGTCGTCCACCATCGCCGGATTGCCGCACAGCATCACGTGCGCGCTCGAAGCGGTCAGTGCCTGACCCGCGCGTGACTCAAGCCGGCCGTCCGGAATCAGCGCCGGAATCCGTCCTGCCAGTGCATCGGGATGTGCTTCGCGGCTCACCACCGGTACGTAGGTAAACGCCCCGTGATGTTGGCGCACGACGCCGTCGATCACGTCACGGTACGCGAGGTCGGCGGCGACACGCACCGCATGCACGAGCACCACGCGCGTGAATTTTTCCCACGGCACCGCAGTCCGCAGAATCGACAGAAACGGCCCGATCCCGGTTCCGGTCGAGATGCACCACAGCACTTCGGCCTCGGGCACTTCGGCCATCGTGAAGAACCCGTTCGCGTTCGGCAGCATGAAGACGGGATCGCCCGCTTCGAGCACGGCGAGTCGTGGAGACAGCGGCCCTTCCGGCAAGACGTTGAAGAAGAACTCGTGCTGCGGCATGCCGGGCGGATTCACGAACGAATAGGGGCGCCCGATGATCTCTTCCTTCGAGCCTGGGGGCGCGGGCAGCCCCAAACGGGCGAATTGCCCAGCGACAAACGTGACTTCGGGTGCCGCGATTTCGATCGACACGAGTCGGTCGGTCCAGCTTTTTTTTCCGACCAGCTTGCCCTGCACCCACTTGCTCATCAGGGGATTCCCCGCAGAAGGTAAGATGGTCATTATGCCAACCTCGCCGAGGCGCTCTGCGCCGCCCGGTCATAACCGCAACTCCCGCCTGTATGTTTGCCCGCCGCGGCAAGCCGATGCCGCCGCCTTTCTGGCTGCGGTTCGTGCGAGCCGGAAGCTGCACGGAGCCTGGGTCCGCGCGCCTCATTCGGCGGCAAAGTATCGCGAGTACGTCGCCCGGTACGGGGCCCGCGCCCAGCGTGACCCGCTGGTGGCGACGCATGCGGGCGTTCTCGTCCGCGACAGGGCCGATGAAGCGCTGGTCGGCGTATTCAATTTCAGCGAAATTGTCCGTGGCGCATTTCAAAGCGCCTACCTCGGCTATTACGCGTTCGCCCCGTACGCCGGCTCGGGGCGCATGGCCGAGGGGCTCGGGCTGGCGCTCGAATTTGCCTTTCGCACGCTCAAGCTGCATCGAGTCGAGGTCAACGTGCAGCCTCGCAACGCGCGCTCCCATGCGCTGGTGCTGGGCGCGGGTTTCGCGCGCGAGGGCTTCTCGCGACGCTACCTCCGGATCGGCCGTCGCTGGCGCGATCATGTGCGCTACGCCCTGCTCGCCGAAGACTGGCGTGCAAGGCGGAAAAAGTCGCGATGACGGTTCATCCCGGCAGCGCACGACGCACTGCCGCGGCGATGATCGGAACATGGGGGCTTTTCGGTTGTGCCGCCGCTCCGCTCACCGCCGAAGCGCCCAGAATCGTTACGGGAATGGTGCTGACGCCGTACGAAATCCGCGAGGATTGCGTTCGTCTGTCTCTCGGCGATCGCCTCGACTACACCTTCGATGCAACTGACCCCGTTGCGTTCGAGATTCGATATCGCGAGGGAGCGGCCGCGATCTCGCCGATCGTTCGCGCTCCGGTTCGCACCGATGCCGGCGTTTACACGGCGCCTCTCGGACTCCAGTACTGCCTCGTGTGGGAGGCGGGAGCTGCGGGTGCGCTCGTCGACTATCGACTGCGACTGCGACCCGCGGCGCGCTGATCGGCTAGTCCGAGAGATCGGTGTGCGCGTAGGTGCGGCCGTTCTCGACCGGCGCGAAGACGAGCTTCGCGACAATGTTGCGCGCCACCTCCGCCGGCTCCTTGAGGATGCCCTGTTCCTTGAAGCCGCGGAACATCGCGACGCTCGGAACTTCGGCCGGATCACGGCTGCGCATGAACTGCTGCATCGCGGTCTCGAAGATCCCCGGGCGCAGCGTGATGCATTCGATCGACCGATCCGGGTGGTCGGCGATGACCGCGCGGGTCAGCATTTCAAGGGCGGCCTTCGACATGCAGTAGGGGCTGCTGCCCGCGATCGGGTTCACCGCGGCGCCCGACGAGATGTTGATGATCCGGCGCGCGGGCAACGCGCCGGGGAAGGCGCGGCAGAAGAGATCGACCATGACAACGGGCGCTGCGACGTTGGTCGCAATCGCGGATTCGATTTCCGCGGCATCGAGCCGTCCGATGAGGCCGACCGGCGTCGCGACGGCCGCGTTGTTGATCAGCGTCACGGCAGACGGCTTGTCGAGCGCAAGATCGCGCAGCGCGGGCAGGACCGCGGCAGCTACGACCGCAGGGTGGGCGAGATCGCAGGCGACGTGCCGGTACCGATCGCTCTGGTGCCGCGCGCTCCGGCTGCGGCCGACACCCACGACCATCGCGCCGCGCCCGAGAAGCTCGGCGGCAAGCGCCTCACCCAGCCCGCGCGAGACACCGGTGACTATGGCTGCATGCATCGTCTCTCCATCGTGGCAAGCGATTCAGCGTAGCACGCGACGGTCGTCATGGTCCTCGATCAACGTGGCTTTAGCGCCCGCCGCTGAGCGACAGCGCAATCAGGACGACGACGAGAATCGCGAGGACGATGAGCGCGATCTTCCACGGGCTCTTCGGATATTCGCCGCGCACGGCGCCCGTCACGCCGTTCAACGCGCACTGGAACACGCGCGCGCCGAAGGTATACGTAAGGAGCCATATCGGCGCCAGAATGTGCTTGAAAGTCTGGCCGGAGTAATCGGAGTGGACGACGAGATTCCGGAACGTGTCGCCGGGTATCTGCTGGGCGCATAGCGCCTGCACCTTCGCGTCCATCGCGTCGCGCGCTCGTTGCGCGGCGGCGACGAGATCGATCTGGTAGCGCTCGACGACCCACCCCGCCACGTAGCCGGCGTCGTAGGCGCGCAGGTCCTGCGTCGGAAACGGCTCGATTCCGCGCAACAGTTCCGGATGAACGCCGACCGACGCGCACACGAGGTCATCATCGAAGAAATGCTGGAGGCGGCCCGCCGCCGGCTCCCAGCGTATGTGCTGGACCTGGCGAGTGCGTGTCTGGCCACCCTCGGAATACGTTTCGGTCGTGTAGTAGTAATGCCCGGCTTCGGCGGTCCACGCGGCATCGACGCGCGCATCGAACGTCCAGTACGGGACGTACACGCCGCGGACCGTGTCCGTCAGCGCTCTGCGCTTCAACGCCGAGGGCGCAAGCCACAGCTTGCCGTACCAGGTGCGGATCGCATCGCGCGCTGCGCTCTCCGACAGTTTGAACGGCAGCACGCTTTCCGGGCGAAAGGCGGGTTTCGCCTCCTCGTACGGCACGAGTTGCGCCGAGCCGCAGAATTCGCAGTTTTGCGCCTGTCGTTTCGGGTCGAGCACGGAGATCGCATTGCAGCTCTGGCACTTGACCTGGCGCTTCTGCGCCTGCCAGCCGCGAGCGTCGTCGCCGATACCTCGCAGCGCCGCGACGAGATCATGCTCGACGACGCTGCCGCCGGAGTCGATCTTCGCCGGTGATTCGGTGCCGCAGAAAGGACAGACGAGCTTTTGCTTCGCCGGGTTCCAGACCGCTTCGCCGCCGCACGATGGGCACGCGAACTTCGAAAGCGCAACGGTTTCCGCCACGTCCGAGGACCCGCGCCGGGCGTCAGCGGATGAAGTAGCCGATCACGCGCCAGACGCCATCCTTCTCGCGCTCGAGGGTGACGGTCTCGACGCTGTCCGCCTTCTTGGCGAACGCGGTTCTGTACTGGATGAGCGCGTACTCGCCTTCCGGGCCGCCGTCCGGCAACTTCTTATCAAAGCTCGTTTGCAAAATCGACCGCTGGTCGAGCGCGCCGAGTGGCCCCCGAGCCTTTTGCAACGCCTCTGCCCACTTGTCGCCGGTAACCGCTTCCTTGAATTTGGTGCCTGCGGCGTCGTAACTTGCGGCGGCATCGACTTTGTCGGTTTTCGCGAGCCATTCGCGCGCGGCCTTCTGCGCCAGGATCGAATTCGGGTCCTGCGCGAACGCTGCGCCTGCCAACAAGCAGACAATCGCCACCCACGCGCGCAACGCTGCCCCACGCCCCGGCAGCATTCGCGCGATCATGACTTCAGAAACGCATCGATGGCCGCGCGCGTTATCCGCCACTGCGTGCCGATCTTCTTGCCCTTCAAGTCGCCGGCCTCGAGACTCGTCATTACGTCAGTCTCGCCCACGCCCAACGCTTGCGCGACCTGCGCCGGCGTCATCAATTCCGGCGTCGCGCCGCCGCCCGCTGGCGGTGCCGCAATGCCGGGGGTGGACTGCGCCATGATGCCGCCTGTCTGGTTCATCATTTGCTGCGCCATCGCCATACCGACGGCCATTTCGGCGCCGATCCCGCCAACGCCCGAATGACCGCCTTTCTCCATGCCCTGCGCCATCTGGAACTTGACGTAATCGTTGAGGTTGCCGACCGCCGCCATCGACGAGCGCTTGTCGATCGCCTGCTCGACTTCAGGCGGCACCGAAACATTTTCGACGATGAAGCTCGTCATCTCGAGGCCGTATTTCTCGCCGATCGCGGGATTGATAAGCGGCAGTAGCGCTCCGCCCAGCTCGCCGTAGCGCGACGCGACGTCGAGCGCCGGAATCTTGGCCGCCGCGAGCGCATCCGAGAACACGCTGACGATCCGGGATCGCATCGTGTCGTTGAATTCGTCGAGGCGGAAGTGGTCGTCGGTGCCTGCGACCTCCTTCAGGAACTTCTTCACGTCGATTATCCTGAAGTCGTAAATGCCGAACGCGCGCAAGCGCACGATACCGAAATCGGCATCGCGCATCATCACCGGATTGGCGGTCCCCCATTTGTTGCCGGTGAACACGCGCGTCACGACGTAATACACGTCGGCCTTGAATGGGCTTTCGAGCGCGTATTTCCAGCTCTTGAGGTTGGTGAGGACCGGGATGTTGTCGGTCGTCAGCGTGTACTTGCCGGGACCGAACGTGTCGCCGAACTCACCGAGGTACACGAACTGCGCGGCCTGGGATTCGCGCACGATGAGCTGTGCTCCCTTCTTGATTTCCTTGTCCTCGTCGGGGAAGCGGAACGACAGCGTATCGCGCGAGTCGTCCGTCCACTCGATGATGTCGATGAACTGTTTTTTCAGGAAATCGATGATGGCCATTGCAGCTCCGGCGCGTTTCGGATCACAGCGGGCCGGCACTGCGCCGGCCAGACAGTTAATCGTTCATTTCTTCGCGGTATTGGCCTTGGCGGGGACCGTAGCGGCCTGCGACAGCTCCGACTCGAGCTGGACCGCTGGCAGCGCGCCCGGAATCACTGACCCGTCGGCGAAAACCAGCGTCGGTGTGGCGCTGATCTTGAGCTTGGTCCCGAGCACGTTGGTCGCGACGACCGGATTGTCGCAATCACCTTTGTTGTCCGGAAGTGCGCCGGACGCGAAGAATTCGTCCCACGCCTTTGCCTTGTCGGGCGAGCACCAGATGGTCCGCGACTTGCGCGCGGCGTCCGGGTGCAGCTGGTCGATCGGGAAGAGAAATGTGTAGATCGTGACGTTGTCGATGCTCTTCAGCTCTTCTTCCAGCCGCGCACAATAGGGGCAGTCGGCGTCCGAGAAGATCGCGAGCTTGCGTTCTCCGTTGCCCTTGACCCGGGTGAACGAGAGGTTCAGCGGCAGGCTGTCGAAGGCGACCTTGTTCAATTCACGCTGGCGCGCCTCGGTCAGGTTCTTCTTCGTGTTGGCATCGTAGATTGACCCCACGACCATGTAGTTGGCCTTGGCGTCGGTGTACATGATCCGATCTTCGAGCTGGATCTCGAACAACCCGAAATAGGGCGTCTTGACGACGCTGCGCACGGTCGCGCCGGGAAGCTTCTGTTCGATTAGCTTTTTCACCGCGGCAGCTTCTGCGGTAAGCGGCGCCGCGGGCGGCGCGTCCGCCATCGCGGGGGCAGCGAACAGCGCAACCGCCGCCACCAAAGCCGCTGTCAGGAGCCGACGCGGTGGGGCGTTAATGGATGCCATCATCAGGATCTCCAAAGTATTCGTTCGCCGGATTTTAGCAGCCGGCTAGCGAAGGGCCGATTGCGCCAGCAGGCGCCTTGCGAGAGGCATCCGCTCGACAGCGGACAGCCCGAGGTTTCGTGCCGACCGGATCCATGGGACGTTGATCCGGAAGAGATGGGCCAGTGCATCGGTGATCGTTTGCATAGCGTGTACGGGTCCCGCTCGGAGGCGCGCGTAACGGTCAAGCAAAACGGGTGCCCCGGCATCCCCAACGGGGCCGCGCTCCCGAAGAACGGTGGAAAGCGCGGCGACGTCACCGAACCCGAGATTGACGCCCTGGCCGGCGAGCGGATGGACGCCGTGCGCGGCGTCCCCGACCAGCGCGACTCGATGCGCGACGACCATGGGCAGTTTCAGGAATGAAAGCGGGAAAGCGGCGGCAGGCGTTAGGGAATGGAATGCGCCGAGTGCGTTGGCACCTGCCGCAGCGACGCGGAGCGCGAGCGCCGACGAATCGAGCGCAAGCAATTCGTCAGCTAACGCCTCGGGCGCCGACCAGACGATCGAAACACGGTGTCCGGGGAGCGGCAACCATGCGAGCACACCGCCATCGTCGCGGAACCATTGGTATGCGCGGCCGTGATGCGCGCGTTCGCAGCTGAAATTGGCGACTACCGCGGTCTGTCCGTAGGGCTTCGGCAACACCATGATCCCGGCAGCTTCGCGGACGCGGGAGCGGATGCCGTCGGCGCCGACGATGAGCCGCGCGGCGATGCTCCCGCCGTCCTCGAACCGCACTTCGCCTGCCGCAGCATTCCAGCGGATCGACGCAATCGCACGCGGCGCATGTGTCGTTACGCCCGCGGCGTGAACCAGCGGGACGAGCGCCTCGCGCAGCGCGCGCTCCTCGACAATCCATGCGAGCGCGCGTTCGCCTATTTCATACGCGCTGAAATTGAGCGCACCGCCGTCGTCGCCCTCGACGTGCATCGTCTCGATCGGCGTGATGCGCTCCGAGGGCAGCGCCTGCCACGCCCCGAGCGCACGCAGAAGCGATGCACTGCCCGGGCTGATCGCATAAACGCGGGAATCCCAGTCGCTGTCGCCGGCAGGCGCTTCCGGAACGGTCATGGGGACCCGATCGGCGAGAGCCACCGCAAGGCCCGTAGCCGCGAGCGCGGGCGCCAGCGCTTGCCCGACAAGGCCGGCTCCGGCAATCAGCACGTCGTAATCCGTAGTCATTCCTTATCGAGCACTTCGATGACGTGGTTCTGATTGGTATAGACGCAAAGATCGCCCGCAATGACAAGACTTTGTTTGACGATCTCCGAGGCGGAAAGTGCCGTGTGATCGAGGAGTGCGCGTGCGGCAGCCTGGGCATAGGGCCCGCCCGAGCCGATCGCCACGATGCCGTATTCAGGCTCCAGCACGTCGCCCGTCCCGGTCACGATCAGCGCCGCCGTACGGTCGGCCACGGCCAACATCGCCTCGAGGCGCCGCAGGATGCGATCAGCGCGCCAATCCTTGGCGAGCTCGACGGCAGCACGAGTGAGGTGTCCTTGATGTTTGTCGAGCTTCGCTTCAAAGCGCTCGAAGAGCGTGAACGCGTCGGCGGTGGCGCCGGCAAATCCGGCAAGTACCCGGTCGCCGTAGAGGCGGCGCACTTTGCGCGCGGTTGCTTTCACGACGACGCTTCCGAGCGTCACCTGGCCATCGCCGCCCAGAGCGACCGCGCCGTCGCGGCGAACGGAGAGAATCGTGGTTCCGTGAAACGTTTCCATGTTCACACCTGCGGAAGTTTTTCCCGCTCCTTGAATTGCGATCCTGGGGGTGCGCGCCGCGTGCGGCCGGAAGGCCTGCGCGGGGCTGCGGCCGCGTCAGCGGCACCGATCCATCATTGTGGACCGGAGCGTTGGGCGTCGGCCGCCTTGGCCTTACTGTGCCTTCTTTACGAAGTGTCGCGGCGAAATGCCGATGAGCAGCAGCAAAGCCCGGATAATCGGCGATGCGCCGACGAATTGCACCGCTTTGCGCTGTGCCTCGATCCTGTTGATCGTGTTGAGCAGCGTCCCCGCGCAGACGAAATCGATGCGGTCGACCTGGCTCAGGTCGACGGGAACGACAGCGTGGGATTGCGCGTACTCCGTGAGTCGTCCGAGTTGAGGCGATGCCGATCCGACCATCACGCCCGACCAGCAAACCGTCTCGGACTCGCTCAGTGCGGCGTCGGCACCAGCATCTGCCGGTGGGGCGGCATCCGGGAGCGGAGGCGGCTCCCACGACGGCGGCGAGAGCTCGAAGGTCACCGCGTATTCGACTGCGCGATCCTCGAACGCGGCATGCGCGTTCGACCATTGCAGCAGCTCGAGCGACAGCAGCCATGCCCCTTCGCCGCCATCGCGCCCCTTCTTCACCAGCGCATCGAGTATCGGCTTCAGCTTCTCTGCGCGCTGGAGGTGGAGCGTGAACTTCTTGCGCCGCGCTTCGCCGAGCGCGTTCGCGAGGAGGCGCGCGCCTTCATCGTCGAAACCCGTTACCGACAGGAGGTCGAGGCGAACCTCGGAGCCCTGTTTCGCCATTGCCCGCTTTAGCCCCTCGAGTTGCGTCGCTACACTGGCGGTCAACTTTCCGGCGAGTCCGATATAACCCCCGGAGCTTGCCCGCGGCCCGGGGAGCGGCTTTGCGGACGCTTCCCACGGCGGCGCCGACCGCTCGAATTGGACGACGTACTGCAATGCAAACTGATCGAAGGCGGTTCTGTCGCCGGCACGCTGCTGGAGATCGAACAACGCGAGCCAGGCGAGCGGCGAAAGCTTTGTGTCATGGTCTGACTGCACGCCTTGCTCCAGCAGCTCGCGCGCCTGCGCGGCATGACCGCTCGCGTAGCGCAGCGCCGCATCCTCCAGGACCGCACAAAGGCCCGGGTTCGCCTGCACGACCTCGAAACTCGACTGGCTGGGTGGCGACCCCATGAGACTCATGCCCGTCACCGTAATATCACCACTAGGATCCACCTGCCGCCCATCACCCTTGGCCGCTGCGTGGTTGGCCACTTCGCGTGCCGACAGCGGGCGGCCCGTGGCCGCCGGGCGTGGCCCCTGGCGTTTGCTATGGTGGGCAGCGGCCGGACCCGGCTTTTTGATCGGCGGTTTCGAGAAAATCGACATCGCGGTTCGCACGCTTTCCTTCGCGCCCGCTCAACATGTTACCGAGAACCGCAAAGGGCGGTCTTGGAGCGTGAGCGATGCAAGACAAAGTATTGATTATGTTCTCGTCATAGTTAACGTACAAGCCGACGCAGCCGCGCGCCACCTCAATGGCGCCCACCGCAGGCGCTTGCTAGAATTCCATCACAGACGCGCAGCCACTCGGCTGTGAACAGGAGACTCCCGATGAAAAACCCGCTCGACTCCCTCTGGGGCACGGTCATCTCCGGCCTCGTCCTGACGATCATCCTGTACTACGTCGTCCGCAGCCTTCCGGTCTGACCGAGGACCGACATGGACTTCCTTCCCGCAATCGCTCGGTGGGTCCATTTTCTGGCCGGTGTGATGTGGATCGGCCTTCTCTATTACTTCAACTTCGTGCAGGTCGCAGCGATGAAAGCCGCGGCGGCGGATGGAACCGCTGCCGGGATCACGAAACACGTGGCTCCTCGCGCGCTCCTGTATTTCCGCTGGGCGGCGGTCGTGACCTGGCTCGCCGGTGCGGCGATCCTCGGCAATCTGTTCGTGCCCGCGTTCACGCTGTCGAAAGGGATGGCCGGGATCGGCATGGGCGCATGGCTCGGGACGATCATGTTGCTGAACGTCTGGGGGCTGATCTGGCCCAATCAGCAGAAGATCCTGGGCATGAAGCCCGCAACCGACGAGGAGAAAAACAAGGCGCGCCGCGTGGCGTTCCTTGCATCGCGAACCAACGTGATGCTGTCGATCCCGATGCTGTTCTTCATGGCCGGCGGCTGGTCGCACCGCGCCGTGTTCGGGCTGTAGCGGCGCGAGCGGCGAGCCGGGGCCCCGGGCGCGAAGCGCCAAGGGGCAGCGAGCGATCGCGAGTCGCCGCTGGCGGCCGACAGTTCGGCGCTACGATTCACACGAGCGGAGCGGAGGCCGCGGCGCGAGCGGCGAGCCGGGGCCCCGGGCGCGAAGCGCCAAGGGGGAGCGAGCGATCGCGAGTGGCGACGCGAGCCGGGAAGCAGGGGCCCCGCGCGCGGGGATGCGACCGGGGCGAGCCGGCGCAGCCGGGCCGACGGCGCGAACCCTCGCACAGTTGGGCTGTGCGGAGGCCGAGGCCGCAGGCGGCCGAAGGCTCGGCGCTGCACGAGCGGCGGAACAAGGGACGGCCTTTCGGCCCATCCCTTTTTTCATCTCGCCGTCAGTCGTCGCCGTAGAGCTTCTGCACGCGCTCGCGGCGCTCCTGCGCTTCGAGTGACAAGGTGGCGGTAGGACGCGCCAGAAGCCGCGGAATGCCGATCGGCTCGCCGGTTTCTTCGCAGTAGCCGTAGCTGCCGTCGTCGATCAGCTTGATGGATTTCTCGACTTTCTTGAGCAGCTTGCGCTCGCGATCGCGAGTGCGAAGCTCAAGCGTGTATTCCTCTTCGAGCGTCGCGCGGTCCGACGGATCGGTCGTGATTTCGTTTTCGCGCAGATGCTCGCCGGTATCGTCGGCGTTCTGCAGGAGCTGGTCGCGAAGCTCGGTCAGCCGTTGCCGAAAGAACGCGAGCTGCGCCTCGTTCATGTAGTCCTTCTCAGGCGCCTTGGCGAGATCTTCCTCGGTGAGGACCTTGGGTTTCCTGACTACTGTCGCGCTCGCGGTTGCTTGCTTCGCTGCCATTCGTTCCTCTAATTCGATGTGCTTGTTCGAGCCAATTTTGGTCGTTTAACTTCGCCTGCTTTTGCGTCCTGCCCGCTTTTGCATCCTGCCAAGGGCCTAGGCCCCCGCAGAAAATCGGCAATTATATCCCGCCTGCGGCACCTGCCACCACCCTCCCGTATGAAACCGATGTCGGCGACCGCCCTACGCGTGCTGGCCACCGTATAATCGTGCAAAAACAAGGCTTTTTGCATGACCTTTCCTGCCGCCTCCGCCCGCCATGCCGTCACGATCGTCCGTCCGGACGACTGGCACCTCCACCTTCGCGACGGTGCCGCGATGGCTGCGGTCGTCGGCGCGACGGCACGCGTCTTCGGGCGAGCAATCGTCATGCCCAATCTGCGTCCGCCGGTAACGACGACCGCCATGGCGCTCGCCTACCGTGGCCGCATCGTGGCCGCGCTTCCAGCGGGCGCGCACTTCGAGCCGCTGCTCACGATCTACCTCACCGACAACACGAGCGCGACGGAGATCGGCTCGGCAAAGTCATCCGCCGTCGTGCTCGCGGCGAAATACTACCCGGCCGGCGCAACGACCAACTCGGACGCGGGCGTCACGGCGGTCGAGCGGGCGTGGCCGGCGTTCGCGGCGATGCAGACTTGCGGCCTCGTGCTGTCGCTGCACGGCGAGGTCACCGACCCCGACATCGACGTGTTCGATCGCGAGCGCGTCTTCGTCGATCGGCATCTCACGCGCATCGTGCGCGACTTCCCCTCCCTCAGGATCGTGCTGGAGCACGTGACGACGCGCGAGGCCGCGGAGTTCGTCGCCGCGGCGCCGCCAAACGTCGCGGCGACGATCACGCCGCACCATCTTCTCTGGTCGCGCAATGCGCTCTTGGCCGGCGGGTTGCGGCCGCATTTGTACTGCATGCCGATCCTGAAGCGCGAAGGGGATCGCGAAGCGCTGGTCCGGGCGGCAACATCGGGCAGCCCGAAATTCTTCCTTGGCACCGATTCGGCACCACATCCGCGCCACGCGAAGGAGAGCGCCTGCTGCGGCGCCGGATGCTACTCGGCGCCGCTCGCTCTTCCGTTGTACGCGGAAGCCTTCGAGAATGCCGGCGCGCTGGACCGGCTCGAGGCATTCGCTAGCCATTTCGGTGCCGACTTCTACGGACTGCCGCGCAATGCGGACACGATCACTCTCGTGCAAGAAGACTGGAAAGTGCCGGCCGAGTACGCCTTCGGCAGCGATACGCTCGTGCCGTTGCGGGCCGGAGAAACGATGCGCTGGCGGGTCGCGTCGTAGGGAACCTCGATGCCGGCGGTGCTATCCTAGATGCTGAAGCCAGCCAGACCGTCGCTGCCCCACCGGTGCAAACTGACGGGGGAGAGGAAAGTCCGGGCTCCATAGAGCAGGATGCCGGGTAATGCCCGGCCGCAGATAAATCGCCGCTCGCGCGGTCGACGAAAGCGAGGAACAGGGCCACAGAGACGAGTCGCCGGCGGTCACACGCCGGCGGGTGAAACGCGGCAACCTCCATCCGGAGCAACACCAAGTAGGCGGACGCGCATTTGGCAACACAGGCTGCTCGTCTAGTCCGCGGGTAGGTGGCTTGAGCCCGAAGGCAACGACGGGCCTAGAGGAATGACGGCCATAGCGCATGCAAATGCGCCGTAACAGAACCCGGCTTATCGGCTGACTTCGCTTTATCCCATGACGCCCCACGGTTCCGCCGCGGGGCGTCGCCATTTGGGGCTCACTGGACTACCCTCCGCGCTCATGCCCCAGTGTGTCGCCGCAGCGCCTTCCGGTACGCGACGAACGACGCGACGCCAAGCCCCGTGAGGAGCCACGGCGTGATGGTGCGCTGCGGATCGAACACAAAGCACATCGCGATCGCGAGCGGTGCGACGGCGCGCGCGATGAGTTGAGGCCGCGCGAGACGCCCAAGGAGCGTGCCGAATGCATGGCGGCCGAAGAGCTCCGCCGGTACCGAGCCGCGAACGATCGTCATCACGCCATTGCTGAAACCATAGAGCAGCGCGAAGGCGAGCGCGACGATCATGAGGCCGCGCACCTCCGCGAGAAAAAGCAGCGCGAGCGCGAGCATCGCAAACGCGAGCGTGCCGATCGCCCGCGCGCGAAGATGTCTTCCAAACGTGAATTCCACCACGCGCCCGGCGACCTGCATCGGCCCGAACATCGCGCCGACCAACACCGCATCGGCTGCGGTGAGGCCGGATGCGGTCAGCAGCAGAATCGCATGCGCGGAGAGCGCCGACGCGATGAACGCCGCGCCCGATAGCGCGATCGCGAGCCAGATAAACGTGGCCCCTTCGGCAGGCGTGCGCGCTTTCGCCGCCATCGCCTGTGACGCCGCTGCGATTTCGATGCGCGTCACGCGCGGAATAGCGGCGAGATGCAAAGGAAGGCAGATGGCGAGATGCATCGCTGCATAGATACTGAACGTCGCCCGCCAACCGAAGCCGTTCAGCAGCCATAGCGACAGCGGCCAGAAAATGGTGCTGGCAAATCCACCGAACAGCGTGAGCGCGGTGATCGTGCGCCGATAGCCGGCGCCGCTGATCGAGTGCAGCACCGCGAACGCCGGATCGTAGAGCGTGCACGCCATCGCGACACCGGCGACGATCCATCCCGCGAGCAGCGTCGCCGGACCTTGCGCCGACGCGAGCAGCGCAAGGGCGATCGTGCCGGCGCACGATCCGCCGGCGAGCGCGCTGCGCGCATGCCCGGCGTCAATCCAGCGGCCAACGGCGGGAGAGGCTGCACCGGAAACGAAGAGCCCTGCGGAAAATGCGCCAAAGAGCAGCGTGGCGCTGACGCCGAGATCCGCGCGCATCGCGTCACCCAGGACCGCGATCGTGTAGAACAGCGTGCCCCAGGAAATGATCTGCGCGATGCCGAGCGCCACGACACGCGCGCCAAGGTTTTGCGCCGGCTCGGTATCTGCGGCCTCCGCACCGCTCTCTCGACTCGTGGTGACGATTGGGTCGGCCTTCTCCGGCGACTCGCGATCGCTCGCTCCCCCTTGCCTTCGGCTTGGGGCCCCGGCTCGCCGCTCGCGCCGGTCAGCTTCCACGCCGGCGTCTCGCGTCGCGCAGGATCTCGCGTGCCGCGTTGTGCCCCGGAATTCCCGTGACGCCGCCGCCTGGATGGGCACCCGATCCGCAGAGATACAAGCCGCGCACCGGCATTCGATAGTTCGCGTGGCCGAGCACGGGCCTTGCGGCGAAGAGCTGGTCGAGCGTCAGCCGGCCATGGAAGATATCGCCGCCAGTGAGCCCGAAATCACGCTCGAGATCCAGGGGCGAGAGCGCGCGATGTCCGACAACGCTGGCGCGGAAGTTCGGCGCGAATTGGGTCACTGTGTCGATCATCAGAGCGGCAACTTCGTCGCGCGCATCGTCCCATGTGAGTCCGGCCACGACCTGCGGCAGGTCGGGATGGACGTGCTGGCAGAAGAGGCTTGCGACATGCTTGCCTGGCGGCGCGAGCGAATCATCGACGACGGACGGGATCAGCAGCTCGACAATCGGCGCGGCGGACCAGCCACGCGTCTTCGCATCGAAATAAGCGCGCTCCATGTACGCGAGCGACGGTGCGATGATGATGCCGCTGCCATGATGCGGTGCGGCGATTCGGCCGGGCAGCGCGGTGAAATCGGGCAACTCGGCGAGCGCGACGTTCATCCGGAACGTGCCGGATCCGCAGCGATAACCCGCAATGCGGGCGCGGAAATCGTCCGGCAGATGTTCCGGCTCGACGAGGCGCTCGAACAGCACTTTGGGGGTGACGTTCGCCACCACGCGCTTTGCCGTAACGACTTCGCCATCGTCGAGCTCGACGCCGATCGCTCGCCCCGTTTTCACAATTACGCGCGCAACGCTCGCCGCCGTGCGCAACGCTACGCCTCGCGCGCTGCATTCCTTTGCCATTGCCTGCGTGATCGCGCCCATTCCTCCGATAGCGTGGCCCCACGTCCCGCGCTTGCCGTTCACCTCGCCGAACACGTGATGCAGCAGCACGTACGCCGAGCCCGGCGTCCAGGGGCTCGCAAAGTTGCCGACGACGGCGTCGAAGCCGAACACCGCCTTGACGGGTTCCGACTCGAACCAGCGATCGAGCACGTCGCCCGCGCTTTTGGTGAAGAGGTCGAGCACGTCGCGGCGCCCCGCGAGGTCGAGCGCGCGGAAGCGTTTCGCGACCTTCCATGCGTCGAGCAGCGCGTGAACACCGCCTCCCGCATTGGGCGGCGTTGCGACGAGCAAGTCGCGCAGCACATCGGCCACGCGATCGAGCATCGCGTAGTAGCCGGGAAGCGCATCGGCGTCGCGGCGCGAGAATTTCGCGAATTCGGCCTGCGTAGCGGCGATACCGCCGCCGACGACCAAATGACGATTGTCCGGAAGCGGCAGGAAGTTCGACAGCGGCCGCTCGACGATCCGCAGGCCATGCCGCGCGAGATCGAGATCGCGGATCACCTTCGGATTGAGCAGGCTTACCGTGTAGCTCGCCGTCGAATTGCGAAATCCCGGATGGAATTCCTCGGTCACCGCAGCGCCGCCGAGGACCGCGCGCCGCTCGAGAACGCAGACCGACAGGCCTGCGCGGGCAAGATACGCGGCGCACACGAGCCCGTTGTGTCCGCCGCCGATGATGACGACGTCGAACCGTCTCGCCTGCCCCTCCACGCTCACGCCTCGGCCTCCGCACTGCCATTGCGAATCGTCGAGGTGGTGGGGTCGGCCTCATGCGGCGATTCGCGATTGCTTCGATCCCCTGCGCGCGTTCGCGCGCGGGGCCCCTCTTCGCCGCTCACGCCGCTACTCTTCGTCAAGGCTGATCGCGACGGTGTTGTATCCGCAGTCGACGTAGGTAATCTCGCCGGTGATCGCGCTCGAAAGGTCGGAGAAGTAGAACGCGGCGACGTTGCCCACTTCGTCGATCGTGACGTTGCGTTTCAGCGGCGCCGCGCGCTCGAAGCGGTTAAGGAGCTTGGAGAATCCGCCAATGCCCGCGGCCGCAAGCGTCTTGATCGGTCCGGCGGACAAACCGTTGACGCGGATGCCTTCGGGACCAAGGCACGCGGCGAGATAGCGGACATTGGCTTCGAGGCTCGCCTTTGCGAGTCCCATCACGTTGTAATTGGGCACCGAGCGCAACGCGCCGAGATAGGTGAGCGTCAGCAGCGACGCGGCGCGCCCCTGCAGCAGCGGACGTGCACCCTTAGCCAGCGCGGCAAAGCTGTAACTCGAGACGTCGTGCGCCGTCTCGAACGCCGATCGCGTCAGGCTCTCGAGGAAATCGCCGGCCAGCGCCTCGCGCGGCGCGAACGCAATCGAATGCAGGATGCCGTCGAGCCCGCCCCATTCGGCCTTCAGCGCCGCGAACAGCGCGTCGATGTCGTCGTCCTTTGCGACATCACATCGCAGGACCGGTGCGGCGCCGAATTCGGCGGCGATCTTGACCACGCGGTCCTTGAGATCGTCGTTGACGTACGTGAAGGCGAGTGTTGCGCCTTCGCGCTGGCACGCGCGCGCAACGCCATAGGCGATCGAGCGCGTCGACAGCACACCCGTGATCAGGATCTTCTTGTCCGCCAGAAAGCCCATGGTCGCTCCGCGATTTCACTGCCGGCGCGTTCCCGGCGTGCCCGTGCGTCAGAACAGGTCGAGCAGCGTGCGCGTGGGCGGACCGATCACGCCGCAGCCGATCCGATCGTTCGGCACATCCGGCCTGCGCGACGATAGTACCGCGCCCGCCTTCGTGTACCACGACGGAGCGACCCACCACGCCGTCGGGCCCCGTGAGCTTGTAACCCGCCAGCGCGACGACATTCGAGGCCGAATCGTCGTTCTTGAGAATCGGAAATCCTTCCTCCGCCAAGGGCACGCCCGGCGGCGCCCACGGCGGCCCCGCCGAAAATCCGTTGGGAGAACTGCAATTGCCGGTGGCGTGGATCATGACGCGGTATCGTCCGGGACCACGGCCGTTGAAATTCACTTTCACCTGCACACCGCCATCGTAGGCATGCAACATCGCCGCGCCAGTGAGGCTCGATCCGCCGATCGGGCGGAAACGCGCTTCGGCCACGGTCACCTCGGCTTTCGCCGCCTTGGGCGCGGCAGGATCCTTCGTCGATTCGCATGCCGCGAGCAGCACCACGGCCATCGAGCCGACGAAAACGCCGCGGACCACGGTCAGGCCAGGCGCGGGCGCTGCGGCTGTCACGAGTTCCGGATCACTCCGCACGCTACGCGCGCTCCCGAGTTGCCCGTGGGCTGCGTCATGAAGTCGTCAGGATCCTTGTGCACGATGACGCTCTTGCCGATCACGTCCGCGGCACCGCCGCCCAACGTAATGACGTCGAGTTCCGCCGTCAGGCTCGCTTCGCCGTTGCCATCGGCGACGAGCATCGGCATGTCGCCCGCATGATGATCGGGCAGCAATGGATTTCCGTGCGGCTTGCCGAGCGGATTGAAGTGGCCGCCTGCGCTCATGCCGTCGCCGGAGCTGCAGTCGCCTTTCTCGTGAATGTGGAATCCGTGCGGCCCCGGCGCAAGGCCGGTGATACGCGCGGTGACGACAACCTTGTCACCCTTCTGGACGAAGCTGACCGTTCCGGCCGCCGCGTTTCCCTTGGTCGCCTCGACGGCCGCGACTGCCGCCCAACCGGAAGACGCGATCGATGCGCAACCGGCAGCGGCCGTGAGCGCGATGATTCCCGCTGTGCTGCGCATGAGTCTCCTTCGTCGTTGCGCGCGTCGCAAGGGTGTTGCGCACCCGAAGCTCCGCGGGGCCGAACATCATAAGCGATGCCCGCCACGGTGGCCAGATCGGGCACGGCGCTCGGCTGCGCGCAGGTCGGGCAGGTTAAAATGCTCGACCCCAACCGCTTTCCTAACGCGAATCCCTCCAACCGCGCGCTGGCACGATGTCGGAACCGATGACGCCGCAGGAGATCGTCTCCGAGCTCGACAAGCACATCGTCGGGCAGAACGACGCGAAGCGCGCCGTGGCGATCGCATTGCGCAACCGTTGGCGCCGGCAACAGGTGACGGAGCCTTTGCGGCAGGAGATCACGCCGAAGAACATCCTCATGATCGGCCCTACGGGTGTGGGCAAGACAGAAATCGCGCGCCGCCTCGCGCGCCTCGCCGACGCCCCGTTCATCAAGGTCGAGGCGACCAAGTTCACCGAAGTGGGCTACGTCGGCCGCGATGTCGACACGATCATCCGTGACCTCGCCGAGGCGGCGATCAAGCAGACGCGCGAAGCCGAGGCGCGCAAGGTGCGCGACCGGGCGGCCGATGCCGCCGAGGAGCGCATCCTCGATGTTCTCCTGCCGCCGGTGCGCGAAGTGAACTTCCACGACATGAAGCCGACGGATTCGGCGACGCGGCAGAAATTTCGCAAGATGCTGCGCGAGGGCAGCCTCGACGACAAGGAAATCGAGGTCGAAGTATCGCTATTGCCGGCGCAGATGGAGATCATGGCGCCGCCCGGAATGGAGGAATTGACGAGCCAGCTGCAGGGCATGTTCCAGCAAATGGGCGGTGCGCGGCGCAAGCTTCGCAAGATGACGGTGGCCGACGCGCTGAAGACGCTGACCGACGAAGAAGCTGCGAAGCTCTTGAACGACGACGAGATCAAGGCGAAGGCGCTGACCGCGGTCGAGCAGAACGGCATCGTGTTTCTGGACGAGATCGACAAGATCGCGAGCCGCCAGGAAATCCAGGGCGCCGACGTCTCGCGGCAGGGCGTGCAGCGTGATCTGCTGCCGTTGGTCGAGGGCACGACGGTAACCACGAAGTACGGAATGGTCCGCACCGATCACATCCTGTTCATCGCATCGGGCGCGTTTCATCTCGCGAAGCCGTCCGACCTCATTCCGGAATTGCAGGGTCGGTTTCCCATACGGGTCGAGCTCGCGTCGCTGTCCGTCGCCGATTTCGAGCAGATACTCACGACGACGGAAGCGAGCCTCGTGCGGCAGTACGAAGCGTTGCTCGGCACCGAGAATGTTCATCTCGACTATCGCCCCGACGGCATCAGGCGGCTAGCCGAGATCGCGTTCGCGGTGAACGAAAAGCAGGAGAACATCGGTGCCCGCCGCCTTTACACCGTGATGGAACGCTTGCTCGAGGAGATTTCGTTCCATGCGGGAAAGCACACCGGAGAAACGCTCGCCATCGATGCCGCCTATGTCGATGCGCGGCTCGCGGGCATCGTCGGCAACGACGATCTCGCCAGGTACATTTTGTAGTTCCGCCCGGGGCGCAAGGCCGATGGTCGAACGCCTCCTCGGCATCATCCTGCCGGTGTTTCTCGTCGTCGCGCTCGGTTTCGCCTACGCGCGGAAGGCGAAGCCCGATATGGTCTGGGTCAATCGACTCAACGTGAACGTGCTGGCGCCGGCGCTCATCTTCACGGCGCTCGCCGGCAAGGAATTCGACCTTGCCGCAAACAAGATCCTGATCGCGGGAAGCATCGGCGTCGTTATCGGTTCGGGTTTGCTGGCGTGGCCCTTCGCACGGCTCATGCGCGAGGATCGACGCACGTTCGTGCCGCCGATGATGTTCAACAACTGCGGCAACCTGGGGCTGCCGCTTGCCGTGCTTGCTTTCGGGCAGCCGGGCTTCTCGGCGATGGTTGCGCTTTTCACGATCTCGAATCTCTTGCACTTCACGCTCGGCGTATGGATCATCGACCACCACGCGAGGTTCGGCAACCTGCTGCGCAATCCGATGGTGATCGCGACGCTGGCCGGCTTTCTGTTCGCAGCATTTCATCCGCCGATGCCGGACTGGCTGATGCAAGCGCTCAAGATGACCGGCGACGCGATGATTCCACTGATGCTGATCGCCCTGGGCGTGCGGCTGTCCGACGTGCCATGGTCAAGCTGGCGTATCGGAGTGATCGGCGGTCTCGTGTGTCCGCTGACGGGCATTGCGATGGCGGCGCTGCTCTCGCCGGTGCTGCGCCTCGATCACGAGCAGCAGGGCCTGCTGCTGTTGTTCGGCTGCTTGCCGCCTGCCGTACTCAACTTCATGGTCGCCGAGCAGTATCAGCAGGAACCCGGGAAGGTCGCCTCGATCGTGCTGATCGGCAACGTGCTGGCGATCGTGTTCGTTCCGCTCGGGCTCGCGCTCGCGCTTCACTGACGAAGCGGCGATGAATCTCCACCGAATGCTCCAAGCGCGCGCCGCCTCGGGCCGACCACTTCGCGTTGGACTCATCGGCGCCGGCAAATTCGGCGCGATGTACCTCGCGCAGGCGCCGCATACCCCCGGCATCCACATCGTCGGCATCGCCGATCTTGCGCCCGATCGCGCGAAGGCGTCGTTGCTACGAATCGGCTGGGGGCGCGACCGGTTCGATGCGCGCTCGTTTGCCGCCGCTGGCAAGTCAGGCGCGACATTCGTCACCGACGATGCGCTCGCCCTGATCGCATCCTCCGCCATCGAGATCGTCATCGACGCGACGGGCGACCCGGCCGCAGGCATACGGCACGCGCTTAGCTGCTGTGCTCAGGGCAAGCACGTCGTGATGGTCAACGTCGAGGCCGATGCGCTTGCGGGCCCGCTGCTCGCTCGGCGTGCGCGCGACGCGGGCATCGTGTACTCACTCGCCTATGGCGATCAGCCGGCGCTGATCTGCGAGATGGTCGACTGGTGCCGCACGGCGGGGTTCGAGGTCGTCGCGGCCGGCAAAGGCACGAAATATCTGCCCGAGTATCACGCATCGACGCCGGACACCGTCTGGCCTCATTACGGATTCACGCCGGCGCAAGTGGCGGCGGGAGATTTCAACGCCCGGATGTTCAATTCATTCCTCGACGGCACGAAGAGCGCGATCGAGATGGCAGCGGTCGCCAATGCCACGGGATTGACGCCGGCACCGGACGGCCTCGAATTTCCACCTTGCGGTGTCGACGACTTGCCCCACGTGCTGCGGCCACGCGCCGAAGGAGGACACCTCCATCACGCCGGGCAAGTCGAGGTGATCTCCAGTGTCGAGCGTGACGGCCGTGCGGTGTTCCGCGATTTGCGCTGGGGTGTGTACGTAACGTTTCGCGCTGGGGATGCAGCGAGCGAAGATTACGTCCGTCGCTGCTTTGGCGAATACGGTTTTTCGACCGATTCCACGGGCCGTTATTCGGCAATGTACAAGCCGTACCACGCGATCGGGCTCGAGCTCGGCATCAGTATCGCCTCGGTCGGACTGCGCGCCGAACCCACGGGCGCTGCCATCGCATGGCACGGTGATGTCATCGCGACGGCCAAGCGCGATCTCGCGGCCGGCGAAACCCTCGATGGCGAAGGCGGTCATACCGTGTACGGAAAACTGCTGCCCGCCGCTCGGTCGATGCAGTTCGGCGGATTGCCGCTCGGACTCGCACATGGTGTCACGTTGACGCGGCCCGTTGCGGCGCACGTTGCGGTGCGATGGGACGACGTCGCCATCGATCGCCGCGAGCGATGCTGTCCTGATCCGGCGCGAAATGGAGAAAGTGTTCGCCGCTTGAATCCATGCGCGGTGCCCGGTCACTGGCACGGCACTTGCATCGTTTTCCCGAATAATGCGCGGCGACCACGCATCCATCGCGAACGAAGGCAAACAATGCGCAAGTGGTTGATCAGGCTCATCGCGGCGCCTTTGGCCGGATGGGCGCCCGTGCTGCTTGCCGTGACGATTTCCGGCAACGTGACCGTGGGCGGCGCGGCGTTCCCCAATGTTCAGATGCTGGCGCCCAAGGCTACTTGCACGGTGACCGACGCGCTCGGCAACTATGCGTGCGTAGTCGCGTCTGGATGGAGCGGTACGCTTGCGCCCTATTCGAACGGTTGGACATTCGTCGTGACGGGCAACGCGCAGAAACCCGCTGCGGCGACGTTCACGACACTCGGCGCCAACCAGACGGGTGTCAATTTCACGGCGACCGCGGCAAACGGTCTTCGCGCCGAGCTCGCGTTGCGCCGTCCGTCCGCTTCGCTCCTCTATCTCGATTACAACTTCAACGGCACCGTCGACTCGACGATCGCGTTCGGCGCCCTCACCGATTTTGCACTCGCAGGCGACGTCAATGGCGATGGCATCAGCGATCTCGTGCTCTTCCGCGCCGGAACGTGGTACGTGAGCACGCACCAGGATGGCGTCGTCGACATGATATTCAATTTCGGCGCTGCCGGAGACGTGCCGCTGCTCGGCGATGTCGACGGCGACGGCATCGCCGACCTGATCGTCTTCCGCGCCGGGACGTGGTACGTCAGCACGAAGCGTGACGGCGTTGTCGACAAGGTATTCTATTTCGGTCAGACGGACGACGTTCCGCTTGTCGGCGACTTCAATGCCGACGGCATCGCCGATCTGGCGCTCTTCCGCGGCGGCGTCTGGTATATCGACACCAACCGCGCCGGCGTTGTGGATCTGGCAATACAGTTCGGCGGCGTCGACGGCGAGATTCCCGTCGCGCTCGACCTCGACGGCGACGGGCGCACCGACATCGGCGTTTTCCGCGATGGTCTTTGGTACATCAACACGACGCTCGACGGCGCATCGGTGGTCATCGTCGCCTACGGCGCCGCGGGCGATCGTCCGCTCGCCGGCTACTTCAACCGCGCCAACACGCGCTTCGTGAAGGCGGGAAGCCCGTGCGTCACGAGTTGCACGCAAGCCAATCCGTACGGAACCATCACCGCGGCGTGGCAGGACGCCGTCGACGGCGACATCCTTCGCATCGCGAAAGGCACCTACGCCGAGAGCCTCGATTTCAGCTATCCGGGCGCCCAATATGCGCCGGGCAAATTCGGCAAGAACAACATCAAACTCATCGGCGTGTCGAAATACACGACGATCGTCTCGCCGAGTCGGGCGATGCGCTCTATCTGCGCGGTGCCTCGGGCTATTTCCTGCGCGGTCTGCGGCTGTCGTCGCAGGCGCCGGGAGCGCGCGGTCTCGTGCTGGCGGGCGGGATCAATTCGGTGCTGCCATCGTTTCCTGGGCCGCAGATCAATGTCTCGCTCACGGACCTGATGGATAGTCACGCCCAGAACGCGCTTCTCACGGGGACGTCGAATGGATGGTTCCGCTACGTGCGCCTTAACAGCAGCCGCGCCGGCCACGGGATTTCGGCGTGGGGCAATTCGTACGTTCGCGTCGTCGCAAGCGAGATCAGCCAAAACGGCTACACCGTCGCACCGGGCCCGCCGGTGCCCGACGCCGGCAAAGGCTTCGACATCCGCGACGATTCCGAAGGCGACGCCCGGCGCAGCACGCTACATGCAAACCTCACCTACGGGGTCGTCTCGGTCGTCCACTCAGTCGTGCGCCTTACGCTAAACACGATCGACAACACGGGCTACAACGGGATCAACGTCTGCGGCGTCGCGACAACGCCGGACACGAGCGTCATCTACATGACCAACAACCGGATCGAGCACAACGGTTTTATCGCACCGACCGCGCCTGGAAGCGGCATGGAGATCTACCTCACGTGCTCCGGGACGCAAACGCTGACCGGCAACACGTTCATCGACAATGCCCTCAACGGTCTCTTCATCGGGTCCGGCATCGCCAACGTGACCAACAACACTTTCCAGTCGAATACCATCGGCTTTACTCTCTACGCCGACACGACGGGCTTCGCCGGAGAGCCACCGAGCTACGCCAACACGGTCGCAACGCTATACGGCAACACCTTCGACAGTAACGTCCGCGTCGGCATCTATTCGGAGCGGCACACCGGAACGATCGCGCGTGACGTGTTCGCCACGGTCGGCGGCATCGGAACGGGGCAAAAGAACTTCTTCCGCAATTACGCACCGCCGAAATTCCATGCGATCGGCTGCCTCAACGTCACGACCAATTTCGCGTGCCCGCTCGGCGGCAATTTCTTCGACCACTCGGGCGACGACGTCGAGTACGCCCCACCGCCGGCCTGCACCGCGGCCTGCGCGTCGACACCTTAGCGGACGATCGTCAGACCGCGACGAGCTGCCGTCCCGTTGCGCAGGAAACCGGACCGGCGGGCGCGTCGATGATCACATCGATATCGTACGTGCCGGGAGGCACTTGCTGCAGCGTGCCGATGAGATCGAAGCCTGCCCGCGCCACACCGGGGCCGTCACCCAGCTCGCGCCCGACGTCGTCGCGCGGGCTGCGCGCCCACGTGAGGGCGTCGTAGTGGCGCTCGCGGCTGCCCGGCTTGGTCAGTCGGACGACGAGCCAGTCGGAGTTGGTAAGCGTCGCGCCGTCGATCGCCCAGCCGGCGAAACGGACACCATGGTGCCGGGACACTCGCCACGGCGCTCCGGGCGCGGCACCATTGACGGTTTCGAGCCAGCAGCGGGCGCCCGACAGTGCTTCGCGACCGGCAATCTCGGGCAGCGCTATTTCCGAGAAGCTCGTGCCAAGGTATTCTGCGCAAGCCGCGAGCAACGCGGCGACCACGACGACCACCGCGCGCAGGGAATGCGACTGGACGCGGCGCCGCCGGGGATTACGAGTCGAACTAGAGTTCATCAGGGAACAGAGCATGAGTGAAAGCGCGCGCCCGGGAAGAGCCGAGCGCTACTACCTGATTCAATGGTTGCGGCTGTTCGCCGCAAGCTTCGTCGTCCTCTACCACTCGGTATCATACATCAGCACGCACGGCGGTCAGCTCCCGCGCGACGCCGCCTACTATTTCGGCGAGCTCTCGCAATTCGGCATCCTGATCTTCTACGCGATCTCGGGCTTCGTCATCACGAGCTCCGTCCAGCGCCGGACGAGTGGCGACTTTCTCTGGCTGCGGTTCCTGCGGATCTACCCAGGCTTCTGGCTCGCGGTCGCCGTCGTCGTTGCGCTCAACTGGATGGTGTTCGGCGGCTTCGCCTGGAACCGGGGCACGATCTTCGGCCTGACGCTGCTGCCGCTCGGAGCCGTACCACGCCCGCTCAGCGTCGAGTGGACGCTCGTCTACGAAGTCTTCTTCTACGCGCTGATCGCACTCCTGTGGACGTTCCGTTCGAACCGAATCCTCGGCGGCTTCTGCCTCGCGTGGGCGGCGGCGATTACTGTGGGCGTGGTCGTCGCGCCGTCGTGGGGGACGTCCTTGACGCCGACTTTCCCGAACATCGCGCTGTCTGCGTACAACTACGCGTTCATCGGTGGCGTGCTTGCATTCTACGTTCATCGACGCCTCAGTCTCCCCGTCGTGCGCACGCTGTTCACGCTCGTGCCGGGCCTCGCGATCGCCGGCGAGTTCTTCCTGCATACGGAGTGGCGCCTCCTGTGCGTGAGCCTCGCCGCATTCTGTCTCGTCGCGGGTACGCTCGTGTCGCGCTCGATCGCGACGCAAGCAGGGACGGCCTCCTGACCCAATGGGGCGACGCGTCGTACGGCCTTTACCTCATTCACACGGCGATCATCGTGCTCGTCTTCGGTTCGCTGATCGCCGTGCGCGAGGTGCATTGGCTTGTAGGCATACTGGGGCTTTTCGCGATCGGCATGGGAACGGGACTCTTCTACGGCCAGATCGAGCACTGGCTCTATGGCTTCCTCAAGTCGCGCTTCTCGCGCGCCGCCATGGACAGCGGCGCTCCGAAGTGGCGGCGACGGTGGCAACGCTCGTCGGCCTAGTGGCCTGTAACGGAGGAAGCGGTAGTGAGCGAAGTGGTGTGGTATGGCGCCGCTATTCGCGCCGAGTCTCAGTTGGCAAATGAGGCGCTGTTGCGAAGCAATCGCCGAGCCCCCTTACGAGCAACGGCAACAAAGCAATCGGCGCGAAGAGCCAGTCAGACACTATCGATTCCCCCGTTACGGACCACTACCACGTCACATGAGCTCGACGATCCGATTCGATTCGCAGATCAATCCACCCGTTCCGCCACGCATCAGGATTCGAACGGCATAGCGCCCGCGCGGCAGCCGGTCGGCGCGCGCGATCACCTCGAATGCCGCGTTACCTATGCCCGGGCCGTCGCCGAGGCCCGTGAGATCGGTGCGAGGACTCCGGAACGTCGTCGCCGCAAAGTAGCGTGCGCGGTCGCCGGGCGCCGCGAGCTCGACGACGATCCATTCCGATGCCGGCTTCGCGACGTCCTCCAGCGCCCAGCCCGAAAACCTGATCGGTTTTGCGGAGTCCGCGCGCCAACCGCGTTCGATCGCCGCTCCGGTCACGAAATCGAGGCTGCAGAGGCCACCGGCGACGAACGAGAGTCCGCGCGCAGCCTCGGGAAACGCGGTGCCGAACGCCTGCGTTTCCGGTTCCTTCGAACAACCGCCGGCCAGGATAGCGACGACTGCAACGACGAACAGGCACCGCGCCACGTCAGCGCTTGCGGCAGATGCCGACGTGAAAATCGGAGGGCAGGTAGCCGGCATCCTCGTAGAGCATCCTGTCGATTTCGATCAGCAAGCGCATGATCGACTCGGACTCCGGCGAGCCATCCGTCATTTTCTTGTGATCGAGGCAGCGGTAGAGCATGTGCAGGATGGCGCCTCCGAAAGGACGCAGGACTTCGATTTCGAAACGGTGGCGAAGAAACGGCAGGATCAACGCCGCGCGGACGCCCTCGGAAGGGTCGCCGGTCAGCATCGCGTCGAGCGTCGGATTGACGTAGCGCGGGCGCTCCGGATTGAGAAACACCGGATCGAGCGTCGCCAGCAGCTGGTTGATGGCGTTCACCTTGCGGTCGTCCAGGATCGTGTAGCTGTCGCCCGTGTACTCGTTGAAGACGAGCTCTTCCGCCGGCGGTAAGACGCCGATGCACTGCTCCGAGCACGGTTTCGATCTCGCGCACGTGATGCAGCGATCCAAAAAAGCAGACGACGTCGTAGCTCGCATCGCCCAGCTTGCCATCGAAATCATCGAAGCCGGCTTCGAAGAAATGGATGTTGCCGATGCCTGCGTCGCGCGCCTTGTCGCGGGCGATCGCGATCGACTTCGGCGACAGGTCGAAAGCGTCGATGCGAGCGAACTTGCCCGAGTGTGCCATGACGAGCTCGTGGCCGCCGGTGCCGCAGGCGAGCGACAGCGCACGCTTGAATGGTCCTCCCAGCGCGTCTTCGAGCATCCAGTTGAGCCAATATTTGTTCACGCCACCGGTGATCCGCCGGTAGACGGCCGATTCGATCAGCGGATTTTGCGTCCACTGTGGGTTTTCGCCGGCGCTTGCGTACGCGTCCCAGTGTCTCGAGCTAATGTCCTCGGGCTTCATCGGCGGCAGACCCGGCAGCTTGCGCACCTGTTGTTCCGCACGCAGGAAGCCGCGCCGCGCGCGCCGCACGGCGCGCCGGAGGAAGTCATTGGCTGTGCCCAAGGCTTCAGACGGCGCGGCGGAACGTGGCGAGGAAGGCGCCGGCCGCGATGAACAGCCCGCCGAACGCGCGATTCATCGCACGCAAATGGCGCGGCGCCCGCAGCAGGCGCAGCACGCGCGCAGCGAGCCCCGTGTAACCGCTCATGACGACGAGATCGGTGAACAGTAGCGTACCGCCGCAAATGATGTACTGGACGAGCTGGGGGCGCGCAGGGTCGATGAACTGCGGTAGAACAGCGAGCATGAACAGGATGCCCTTGGGGTTGGTGGCATTGACGAGGAATCCACGCAGGAGAAGCGCCTTTGCCCCGCCGTCGGTCGCCACCGCAGCATCGATCTCCGGCGAAATCGCCGGTGCGCGCCACTGCTGAATGCCGAGCCACACGAGATATCCGACGCCCAGCCATTTCACCGCCGTGAACGCAACGGTGGACGCCGCAAGCACGGCGCCCAATCCGGCGGCGACGATGGCGAGAACGAACAGGATGCCGAGCTCCAGCCCGATGATGTTCGGGAGCGCGCGCCGGTAGCCGAAGCGCATGCCCGCGCTCATGCACGAGATTGCGCCGGCGCCCGGGCTCAGCGAAATCAGCCACGACGCGACAAGGAAGGCGAGCCAAGTATCGAGCGGCATGCGGGTACAAACGGCAATTGGGAAACCGGTGGGCGATGATAGCACTCTGTCGGGCCCGCAGCTCGCTTAGGATCAGTCCAACGTGCGGCGGAAGACCTTGAGCCCGATGCCGATCACGATTGCCATGAAAAGCGCTATCGGCCACAACTCGGAGGCGATCTCGGTGAAGCCATTCCCCTTCAAGAGCACGCCACGGACGACGCGCAGGAAGTGCGTGAGCGGCAGCGCCGAGCCGATCGTCTGCGCCCACCCCGGCATGCCGCGAAACGGAAACATGAACCCGGACAGCAGGATCGACGGTAGAAAGAAGAAAAATGTCATTTGCATCGCTTGCAGCTGGTTTCGCGCGAGCGACGAAAATGTGAGACCCAGCGTCAGGTTCGCCGCGATGAACAGCAGCACAGCGAAAAAGAGCACGTCGAGCCGGCCGATCATCGGCACGTGAAACACGAGTCGCGCGAGCAGCAGGATGATCGAGACCTGGATCAAGCCGATCAGCACGTATGGCACGATCTTTCCCGTCATCACCTCGAGGGGATTGGCCGGCGTCGCGAGCAGATTTTCCATCGTGCCGCGCTCGGTCTCGCGCGTGATCGCGAGCCCCGTCATCAGTACCATTGTCATCGTCAGGATCACGCCCATGAGCCCGGGCACGATGTTGTATTGCGTGATCGCCTCCGGGTTGTAGCGCGGATGGACCCGGACTTCGAACACGCTGGGAGCAGCAGCCAACGGCGCGAGCGGCCCGACCAGCTCGCGAGCGAGCGCATTCTGGGCCAGCGGATTCAGGGCGGCGATCGCGTTGCCGGTCGCCGCGGGATCGGTGGCATCGGCTTCGATCAGGAGCGTTGGCCGCTCGCCGCGCACGAGCGCGCGCGAAAATCCTTCCGGAATCGTGACCACGAACTGAACCTCGCCGGTCGACAGCATCGTATCGATCTCGGCGTCGTCGTGGGCTTCGCGGACGAAGTCGAAATACTCGCTGTTCGAGAGCGCCGCGAGGATGCTGCGGGAGAACTCGCTGCGGTCGGCGTCATGGACTGCGGCGGCCATGTGCTTCGGGTCGGAGTTGATCGCAAAGCCGAACAGCACGAGCTGAAGCACCGGGATGCCGACGATCATCGCGAACGTGAGGCGGTCGCGCTTCAGCTGGATGAATTCCTTCCCGACAATGCCAAACCAGCGCGACCAGGAGAAAAAGCGGTTCATGACTTGTCCGCGACCGATTCGTCTTTCGCGTTGCGCATCAGGTGAATGAACACGTCTTCAAGCCCAGGCTGCACGCGTTCCCATTTGTAGCGCGTATTCGCCCGGAACAGCGCGAGCTCCGCGGTCATCTTGTCGGCGTCGCGCCCGACCACGTGCAGCCGGCCGCCAAAGGCCGCGATCTGCTCGACCGAGGGAAGCGCGCGTAGCTCCCGCGCAAGCGGCGCAAGATCGGGACCTTCGACCGACCAGCCGACGAGCGCCTGCTTCGCGATCACTTCCTCGACGGTGCCCTGCGCGAGCAGCCGGCCGTTCAGGATGTACGCAAGCTTGTGGCAGCGTTCCGCTTCGTCCATGTAGTGCGTGCTGACGAGCACGGTGATGCCGGTCGCGGCGAACGCGTGAAGTTCCTCCCAGAATTCGCGCCGCGCCTCCGGATCGACGCCGGCAGTCGGCTCGTCGAGCAGCAGCAATTGCGGCTCGTGCAGAAGGCATGCCGCCAGTGCAAGCCGCTGCTTCCAGCCGCCGGAGAGAGTTCCAGCAAGCTGATTGCCGCGTTCCTTCAGCCCGAGCCGATCGAGCGCTGCTTCGACCTTCGCACTGCGATCGGCCATCCCATACATGCGCGCAATGAACTGCAGGTTCTCGCGAATCGTGAGGTCTTCCCAGAACGAGAAGCGTTGCGTCATGTATCCAGCGCGGCGCTTGATCTCATAGGCGTCGCGCCGAATGTCGTAGCCGAGGCATGTGCCCTCGCCGGAATCGGGCGTTAACAACCCGCAGAGCATCCGGATCGTCGTCGTCTTGCCGCTGCCGTTCGGGCCCAGAAAGCCGAAGATCTCGCCGCGACGCACTGATAGAGCGACGTCGCGCACCACATGATTGGCGCCGAAGCGCTTGTTGAGGCCGCGAACGTCGATGACGACCTCGGGCGCGCGTTCGGCAGCGGCCACCGCGTTCAAGGCAGCGTCACGTCGACGGGCTGACCCGGTTTGAGCTTCGCCGCGTCGGCGGCAGACGGACGCGCCTCAACCAGGAACACGAGCTTGCCGCGATTTTCCTTCGAATAGAGCACCGGCGGCGTGTATTCGGCGCGATCCGACACATAGTCGACGGTCGCCGGAATCGGCTCGCCGCAGCCATCGCAGTTGAGCTTCACGGGGGTGCCCGCGCGAACCCGTGCCAGCAGAGGCTCGGACACGTAAAAGCGCGCCTTGACATTCGCGGGCGGCAGAATGCTGACGACAGGGCTCCCGGACGGCACGAAATCGCCGGCGTTGTAATAGGTGTCGTGAACGAGACCCGAGGCCGGAGCCGCGATGGCGCGCTGCGCGAGTCGCCATTCGCTTTGCGCAAGCACCTCACGCGCTGCCTTGGCATCGGCTTCCGCCGCGCGGATTTCGTCGGTTCGCGCGGGCATCCGAGTCGTGGTCACGCTGGCCTCGAGCTCGGCCACGCGTGCCTGGTCGCGCTTCGCGGCCATGCGCATATCGTCGAGCGCCGCGCTGCTGATGAAACCTTCGCTGAATAGCTTCTGCTGCCGCTTGAGATTGGCAGCCGAAAGGTCGCGCGCGAGCGCGCGCCTGCTGCAGCTGCTCGGCGACAACTTCGACTTCCGCGGGGCGCTTGCCCGTTTGCAAATTGGCGAATCGCGCTTCGGCAGCGCGCAATCGCTCCTCGGCCTCGCGCCTTGCCGCGGTCTCGTTCTCGCGCTCGAGCGCGAACAAGGGCGCACCCGCGCTAACCGAATCGCCACGTCGCACGGCGAGCCGCTGCAACGTGCCCGCGAACGGTGCGGCGACGCGCAGATATTCGCCTTCGATGTAACCGGTGAGCGGCCCTTCGCTGGCGGGGCCGCATGCGGTCAGCACGAACGAGACGATCCACGCCGAAATCAGCGCGGTGCGCGGCTCGGGCCTTCCATCGCGCGGAGCTTCCATCTCCCCGCAGAGCTTACCTACGCGACTTCGAAATTGCCAGCAAGCGTCTGGGCTTGGGTAGTGTGCCCGGTACAATCCCGGTCCGAGACATGCCATGAACCCGCCGGCAGCCCCGCCGCTTTCGATCCTGCGCTTCGGCTTCACCGGCAAGACCGCCGACTATTTCCGCATCTGGGCGGTGAGTTTGTGCCTGTCGCTGCTTACGTTGGGCGTTTACTCCGCCTGGGGAAAAGTGCGCAAGCGGCGTTATCTGTACGCCCATACGCGGCTCGACGGATCGGGATTCGATTATCACGCCACCCCGGTTGCGATTCTCAAGGGTCGCGTGATCGCGTTGCTGCTCTTCGGCGGCCTCGCGTTCTCCGGGCATTTCTTTTTTTGGCTGCAGATCGCGTTCATCGTGATCCTGGTGCTGCTAACGCCCTGGATCGTCGTCGCGTCATCGCGATTCAATGCCCGCAATTCGACGTTTCGCAATGTTGCGTTTGCATTCGACGGCACATTGCGAGAAGCGGCCATTGTCCTGCTTGGCTTCGGCGCGATCGTGATCGTCACTCTCGGGCTCGCCTATCCGTGGTTCCGGATGCGCCGCGCGCGCTTCATCGTCGGGCGGCACCGCTTTGGCGCGACACCCTTCAAGTCCGATATCGCGGTCAGCGGCTTCATTGTCGCGTACCTGCTGGGAGCATTGCTGATGATCGGCGCCACAGTGCTGTACATTTTAGCGATGGGTGCGGCGTTCGGCCTCGCGGCTTCGATTGGCAATGCGAAGCCCCCGTCGGCCGCGCTCGCTTTCGTTCCGATCATCGGGATCTACGCGGTCTACCTCGCGGTGTTCGCGTACGTGCGCGCACGTGTTGGCAACCTTACGCTGAACGGCGCGATCGTCGGGCCGCTGCGTTGCCGCAGCATGTTGCGCGCGCGTGACCTCGCGTGGCTTTATATGAGCAACATCATCGCGGTCTTCGCCACGTTGGGGCTGGCGGTGCCATGGGTGACGATTCGCATGGCGCGCTACCGTGCCTCGACGCTGTGTCTTGTCGGCACCGTGTCCCTCGCATCGTTCGTCGCGGCGCCGGGCGTTGTCGGAACCGCGACCGGCTCGGAAGTCGGCGATCTCTTCGACGTGGACGTGTCGCTGTGATCGCATTCGACGGCGCCTTCTATGACGGACACGTAGCGGCTGCGGCGCCGGTGCGCGTCGAGGAGCGCGGCGACGACGTCACGATTGAGGACGGAACGGTGACCGCGCGGCTGCCTCGCGCCAGTATCGTCGCGGATGCGCCGATCCCCGGCGTTCCGCGCACGATCCGGTTGCCGGACGGCGAGCGTATCGAGACCGAAAATCACGCTGCGATCGCCGCGTTGTGGCCGGAGCGCGGCTTGATCGCGCGTACCGCCTACGCCCTTGAATCGCGCTGGTGGGCGGTGGTGGGCGGAATCGCGATCACGGCGACTTGCGTCTGGTTCGCCGTCGCCATTGCGCTCCCGCTCGCCGCGGATCCCGTGGCACAGCGCATCAGCCCGAAAGTCGAAGCCTACCTCGGCGAGCAGGCGCTGGCTTCGCTCGACGCCACCGTGCTGAAGCCGTCGCGATTACCCGAGGACGAGCAGGACGAATGGAGCGACAAATTCGGCCGCTTTGTCGCGGGCGAAAAAGGCGAGGAACGCTACACCATCGTCTTCCGCCATGCGGCGATGCCCAACGCGTTTGCGCTCCCCGGAGGCACGATCGTGATCACCGACGAAATGGTCGATGCCGTCGGCAGCGACGACGAGCTCCTGGCAGTGCTCGCCCATGAAATCGGCCACGTGCGCGGCCGCCATGCGATGCGGATGGTGCTGCAGAATTCCGGCGTCGCCGTGCTCATGACGGCACTTGCCGGCGATGCAGTCGGTGTCACCTTCCTCGTAGTTGCGGTGCCGTCAATGTTGCTGCAGTCGGGATACTCGCGCAAATTCGAGGCCGAAGCCGACGACTATGCGTTCGCGCACATGAAGCGGCACGGGGTGTCGCCGCAGGCGTTCGCGAGCCTGATGCGCCGGTTCGAAAAGGCTACGGGCGGTGCCAAGGACGACGGCCCCGTCATCCGCTACCTCGGCTCGCATCCGGCGACCGCTGATCGGATTCGCCGGGCCGAGGAGGCGCGCTAGCTTCTAAAAGCGATCTCGATTCCCCGCGAGCGGCCCGATCAGCCCCTCTTGAGATGCGTTCTAGTACTTGATGCTGCAGCCGTAGGGCGACGTTGACGCCACGGTCACAGGTTTCCCGGACATCGCCTCGGCAAGCGCGGCGTGGACGTAATTGTGCGCGGTCTTCGCATCCCCCGGGTTCGCTGTGCGCCGGTCGTCGATCGCCCCGTTGTACAACACGTTGCCGGCGGGATCGATGACGAACATGTGCGGCGTGACCCGTGCGGCGTAGGCGCGGCCGGTGGCGCTGTCGCCATCGATCAGCGTCGCCCTCTGCGCCGCCCCCTGTGCGCGCATCCATTGCGCCATCTCTGCTGGTGTCTTGAACTCCGAGTTGTTGGTGTTCGTCGAGTTGATCGACAGCCAGACGACCTCGCGCGCGCCCCATTCCTTCTGCAGGCCCTGCATGTTGCCGCTCGTATAGTGCTTGCGCACGAACGGACATTCGGGATTGGTCCACTCGAGCACGATGTACTTGCCGCGATAGTCGGCGAGCTGCACGCTCCTTCCCGCGGTGTCGGTCAGCGTGAATGCCGGCGCCGCAGCGCCCGGCGATTGGGCGAACGCGGCGACCGGAGCGAGCGCCGCCGCAGCGAAAAGAGACAGGGCAAACGAGGAAATTCGCATTTTGATCTCCGATTGACTCATATCGTCGCCAGCGCGTCCAGCACGATCTGCTGCTGCAGCACTTCCGGCAGCAGCAGCGGCGCCTTGCCTGGCCGATGCAATACATAAACCGGCACGCCACTTCTGCCAAGAGCCGCGAGCGCCTGCGTGATCGCCGGATCGCGGCGTGTCCAGTCGGCGCGCACGAGCGCGACGTTTCGCCTGGCGAAGGCGGCGCGTACGTCATCGGTGTTCAGCACGAGCCGCTTGTTGACCTGACAGGTGACGCACCACGCGGCGGTGAAATCGATGAACACGGGACGCCCCGCCGCCGTGAAATCGGCGACCCGCGCCGGCGTGAAAGGTGTCCAGTCGCCGGCGACCGCTGCTGCCGACGCATCGGTGCTCTTCACCGCCTCCGCATCGCGCGCGAACAACGGCCACGCCACGACCGCTGCGATTGCCAGCATCGCGAGTCCGACAATGCCCCATGGCGCGCACCGCCGCCGCGAACGATTCGCCAGGCCCACAATGCAAAGCCCACGCCGAGCAGCACGGCGAAAAGCCGCAGCACTGCATCGTTGTCGCGCTGCGCACCCAGCACCCACGCGAGCCAGATCACCGTCGCATAAAGCGGAAACGCGAGCAGTTGCTTGAATCGCTCGAGCCACGGCCCGGGACGCGGCAGGCGATTCCGCCAGCCGGGGAACCATGCGAGGATCGCATACGGGAGCGCCATGCCGATACCAAGCGCCACGAACACAAGCACCATCATCGCGGTTCCGCCAGCTAACGCGAAACCAAGCGCCGCCCCCATGAACGGCGCCGTGCAGGGCGACGCGACGACGACGGCGAGCACACCCGAGCCGAACGCGTCGACCGTGCGATTCCTGCTCGACCACCCGGCCACGCTGGAGGGTGCGAGCTGGCCGAATTCGAATACGCCGGACAGGTTCAGCGCCAGCACGAAAAAGAGGATCGCGAGCGCCGTGACCACCGCCGGCGATTGCAGCTGGAATCCCCAGCCCAGTTGCTCGCCCGCGGCGCGCAGCGCCGACAGCAGTAGTCCCAACGCGACGAAGGTGATGATGACACCCGCCGCAAACGCACCCGCTTCGTGATGCAGCGTCGATTTGGGATCGCCGTGCGTGGCGAATCCGAGCACTTTGAGCGACAACACGGGAAAAACGCAGGGCATCAAATTGAGCAGCATGCCGCCGAGCAGTGCGAAGACGAGCGCAAAAGCGAGTCCCGGCCCGGCGGCATCGGCGCCACCGGGCGCAAGACCAAGCGGCGGCGGCGCCGCGATCGCCGCGCGCGGCGGCGCAGTCACCGAGCCGCTGACGGCGACGTCCAGTGTGGCGGCACGAGCGTCGTCACCGAACCCATTCGCCGCCGTGACGATTCCCGCAAGATTTCCGAACGCGCCGTTCAATGTCGATGCGACCGGAAGCATCAGCACGTAACCGTTTCCTTCGCGCGTGAGCGGCTGCGGTGCCGAAGGCTCGATGCGGTCGATCGCGTTGGAAAAAAAGCGCACCTCGCCCGGATCGGCGGCACCCGCCGTCGGCACAAGCTTCAATGCAATTGTCTTGCCGCGTCCTTCGGCGCTTACCTGCCAGTTGGAAAGCGGTCGCGGAAGTGCTGCCTGTTCCGCGGCGATGGGCTTGCTCCAGCGCGGATCGGGCGCCGCAACATTCGAAACGGGCAGCGTCAATGTGAGATCGGCGCCCTCTGGGATGCAGATCTCCTTGCAAACGAGCCAGTCGGCGCGTGCCGCAAGCGTCACGTCGCGCCCCGGCTGAAAATCGGCGGGCGTCGTCAACGTGACGAGATGCAACACCTCGTTTTCATAGCCGTAATTGATCAGCGGACCAACGGGAAGCAAATGCGGCGCAGGCCACTCGATCGGCCCGGCCTTGACGCCTTCAGGCAGCTTCCATTCGAGGGTCGTCGGTAAACCTGAATCGCCCGGATTTCTCCAGTACGTGTGCCAACCCTTGTCGATCCCCAAGCGCAGCGCGACCGTCAACGGCTCGCCGGGCGCGAGCGCTGTCCTGGCCGCAACGAGCTCGGCTTCGACGTGCTCGGTGCGCACCGGCGCCGCCGAGACTGTCACGGCGAGTGCGAGCACCGACGCCGCGCACAACGCGCGGAGCAAGAAATTCGTCGGGCAGAGCGTTCTCATCATGATCATGACATTGGGTTCGGCGTCCGCGGGATGGTTCCCGCCGCGCGAAGCTATAATTCTACCGGGCGGCCTCGCTGCCGCAGGCGGAACGGTTCCCGGTCTGCCTGTCGCAGCGCCCTAGCCGACCGGCGGCACCCGCCTCTGCGGTCAACACCCGGCACACTCCCCCGATTCCCATGGAAGCCTTTCTCGTCTCGGCGGGGGTGGTCGCGCTAGGCGAGATCGGCGACAAGACGCAACTTCTCGCGCTCATGCTGGCGGCACGGTTCCAAAAGCCGCTGCCGATCATCGCTGGGATCCTGACGGCCACCCTCGCCAACCACGCGCTTGCCGGAATGCTCGGCAACGTCGTCCGGAGCGCATTGTCGCCGGATGCGTTGCGCTGGGTTGTCGCGATCTCGTTCTTCGTGGTGGCCGTCTGGGCGCTGAAGCCCGACACGCTCGCCGGCAACGAGCCCGCGCCGATGTCACGCTGGGGCGTGTTCGGCGTGACCACGATCGCGTTCTTCCTGGCTGAAATCGGCGACAAGACGCAGGTCGCGACGATAGTGTTGGCTGCGCAATTCGAGTCGCTCATCGCCGTTGTGCTCGGCACGACGGTCGGCATGCTCGCCGCCAACATCCCCGTCGTGCTGATTGCAAAGTCGGCATCGGCCAGGATCCCGTTCAAGGCGGTGCGCATCGCGGCCGCGCTCCTGTTTGCCGCGTTGGGCATCTACGCGCTGGTCGCGTCCCCGGAGCTGCCAGCGCGTTGACGCGAAGGGTGAACCCCGCGCCGGTATAATCACCGACAAGCGCGTCGCATAGAGCGGGCAGAATCCCTTGATGAAACCCTTCAATCCTGCCGAGATCGAGTTGGCCGTCCAGGCGCGCTGGAAGGCAGCGGACGTCTATCGCACCGTCGAGCGCAGCGATCGCAGGAAATTCTATTGCGTGTCGATGCTGCCCTATCCGTCGGGACGGTTGCACATGGGTCACGTGCGCAACTACACGATCAACGACGTCATGTATCGCTATCTGCGGATGCGCGGCGCCAACGTGCTGATGCCGATGGGCTGGGACGCGTTCGGGCTGCCCGCCGAGAACGCCGCGATGAAGGCCGGCGAAGCCCCGGCGAAATGGACGCGCGAGAACATCGCGACGATGAAGGCGCAGATGCAGGCGATCGGGCTCGCGATCGACTGGTCGCGAGAAATCTCGACCTGTGCCCCCGCGTATTACAAATGGAATCAGTGGTTTTTCCTGCAGCTGCTCGAACGCGGCATCGCGTACAAGACGACGGGTGTGGTGAATTGGGACCCGGTCGACCAGACCGTGCTCGCCAACGAGCAGGTGATCGAGGGACGAGGCTGGCGCTCCGGCGCGGTGATCGAAAAGCGCGAGATCCCGATGTACTACCTCAGGATCACCGACTACGCAGAGGAGCTGCTCGCGTCGCTCGACAAGTTGCCCGGTTGGCCGGATCGCGTGAAGACGATGCAGGCGAACTGGATCGGCAAGAGCGTGGGCGTGCGCTTCGCGTTCCTGCACGACATTCGGGGGACCAATGGCAAGCCGATCGGTGATGGCCGGATGTACGTGTTCACGACGCGCGCCGATACCATCATGGGTGTCACGTTCTGCGCGGTCGCACCCGAACATCCGCTGGCGACGCATGCAGCGCAATCGAATCCCGCGCTTGCCGCATTCATCGACGAATGCCGTCGCGGAAGCGTCATGGAAGCCGACATGGCGACGATGGAAAAGAAAGGGATGCGGACCGGGCTTTTCGTCACGCATCCGTTGACCGGCGAAAAGATCGAGGTCTGGGTCGGCAACTACGTGTTGATGGCCTATGGCGACGGCGCGGTGATGGGGGTCCCGGCGCACGACGAGCGGGACTTCGCGTTCGCCAGAAAATACGGGCTGCCGATCAAGCAGGTGATCGCAATCGACGGCGAGACCTATTCGACGGACACGTGGCAGCCATGGTACGAGGACAAGACCCGAGGCCGCTGCGTCAACTCCGGCAAATACGACGGGCTTGCCTACGACGCGGCGGTCGAGGCGATCGCCGCCGACCTCGCCGCAAAGGGACAGGGCGAGAAGAAGACGACTTACCGGCTGCGCGACTGGGGCATCTCGCGCCAGCGCTACTGGGGCACGCCGATCCCGATCATTCACTGCGCGAAGTGCGGCGATGTGCCGGTCCCCGAAAAGGATTTGCCGGTCGTGTTGCCGGAGGACTGTATTCCGGACGGCAGCGGCAACCCGCTACGAAAGCGCCCCGATTTCCTGAACGTTGCCTGCCCGGAATGCGGTGCGCCCGCGCAGCGCGAAACAGACACGTTGGACACGTTCGTCGACTCGTCGTGGTATTACATGCGCTACACGTGCCCCGACGCGGCGACGATGGTCGATGCGCGCAACGACTACTGGATGCCGATGGACCAGTACATCGGCGGCATCGAGCATGCGATCCTGCATCTTCTCTATGCTCGTTTCTGGACCAAGGTGATGCGCGACATGGGGCTCGTGCGGATCGACGAGCCGTTCACCCGCCTGTTCACGCAGGGCATGCTGTTGAACCATATCTGGTTCCGCAGAAACGCGAGCGGTGGCATCGATTATTACCCGCCCGAGACGGTCACCGCGGTCGCAGACGCGCACGGCAAGGTCGTCTCCGGCAAGCTCGCGAACGGCCTGGACGTCGAATACGGCGGCGTGGGCAAGATGGGCAAATCGGAGCAGAACGGCGTCGATCCGCAGGATGTCATCGACAAATACGGCGCGGACACGGCGCGCGTATTCGTGATGTTCGCAGGCTCGCCCGAGGATTCCGCCGTGTGGTCGGATGCCGGTCCGGAAGGCGCGCACCGGTTCCTGCGGCGATTGTGGATCTTTGCGCAGGGGCACGCGGATGCCATTGCTGCCGTCGATGGCGCAAGCAACGTCTCCGGCGCTGTCACGGCTGCCCGGCGCGAGATCCATCTCACGTTGAAGCAGGCGAATTACGATTACGAGCGCATGCAGTACAACACGGTGGTCTCGGCTGCGATGAAGATGTTGAACGCGCTCGAAGGCGTCCCCGCGACTGCGTCGGGCGCGGCCGAGCTCGCGCGCGAGGGTTTGTCGATCCTGCTGCGCACGCTGTACCCCATCGCGCCGCACGTGACGTGGCTGCTATGGAACGATCTCGGTTACGCCAAGCGGGAGGGCGACCTCCTCGACGCATCGTGGCCCGAGGTGGACCCGTCGGCGCTCGTGCAAGACGAGATCGAGCTGGTGCTGCAAGTCAACGGCAAGCTGCGCGGCAAGCTGCTCGTGCCTGCGACCGCCACCGAGGAGGAGATCAAGGTGCGCGCCGCCGCCGCGCCGGAGGTCGCGAAGCATGGCAATGGCGCGCCAGCGAAGTTCATCAAGGTCGTCCCGGGACGGCTCGTCAACGTGGTGGTCTAGCAGCTAGATGGCCCGCGTTATCGTCGCCACATTCATCGCTGCGTGGTTCGCCGCCGCCTGCGGTTTCCACCTTCGGGGTGACGTCGCGTATTCGTTTCCGACGATCAACGTGACGTCACCGACGCCGCAACCGATCGTGACCGAATTGAAGCGCTTCCTCGATGCTTCGAGCAGCACGAAGCTCGTCGACAACGCGAAGGACGCGGCGGTCACGCTCGAAATCGTGAGTGTCGTCGACGACAAGGGCGTGCTGTCGCTGTCGTCGGGCGGGCGCGTGCGCGAATACGCATTGTCGAAGCGCGTGTCGTTCAATCTGCGCGACAAGGAAGGCCGCGACTGGATCCCGGCAGCCGAAATCGTGATCCGGCGAAGCTATACGTTCAACGAATCCGAGGTGCTGGCGCGCGAGTCGGAGGAGACGCGCGCGCTAAAAGAGATGCAATCCGACGCGGTGCAGCAGATCATGCGGCGGCTGCAGGCGGCGCGCAAACCCGCATGATCCTCCGGCACAACCAGCTCGTTGCGCACCTCGAGCGCACGCTGGCCGCCGTCTACGTGGTCCACGGCGACGAGCCGCTTCTCGCGATGGAAGCGGGCGATGCGATCCGCGCCGCCGCGCGCAAGGCTGGCTGCGAGGAGCGCGAGGTGCTGGTCGTCGAAAAGGGTTTCGACTGGGATCAATTCCGCGCGGCCAACGCGAATCTCGGGCTTTTCGGTTCGCGCAAGCTCGTCGATCTGCGCATTCCTTCCGGCAAGCCGGGCGTCGACGGCGCGAAGGCGCTCGAAGCAACAGCGGCCTCAGTTGCCAACACTCCGAACCCGGACAGCATCCTGTTGGTCACGCTGCCGAAGCTCGATCGCGCTGCGCAATCGTCCGGATGGTTCATCGCGTTGTCGGATGCCGGCGTTGCCGTTCCTGTGTTCGCCCTCGAGCGCGGCGAGCTTCCGGACTGGATCGCGGCAAGACTCGCGCGACAGGGCCAGCGGGCAAGCGCCGAAACACTCGCGTTCCTAGGCGATCGCTGCGAGGGCAATTTGTTTGCGGCGCAGCAGGAAATCGCGAAGCTTGGCTTGCTGCTGCCGGAAGGCGAAATACCCTACGAAGCCGTCGAACGCGCGGTCGCGAACGTCGCTCGCTACGACATCGCGCAGCTTTCGGAGGCGTGGCTCGCTGGCGATGCGATGCGCGCATTGCGGATCATCGCGGCGCTCGAAGCTGAAGGCGAAGGCCTGCCTTTGTTGCTGTGGCAAATGGGAGAGGACCTGCACGCGCTGGCCGCGATCCGCGACGCAACGTCGGCCGGAACGCATCCCGCGGTTGCGCTGCGTAACGCACGCGTGTGGGGCAGGCGCCAGGGCGCGATGGAGCGCGCGGCAAAGCGCGTTTCGGTGAACACTGTCACGCCGATGTTGAGCGCCCTGTCGCGGCTCGATGCGATGTCGAAGGGAATCGGCACGGGCAACGCTTGGGACGATCTGCGCGGACTGGCGCTCACCCTTGCGGGCCATCCGGCGCTCCCGCTGCAAAAATAGCTGTGTGCCCCGCCCGCGTCGCCCGGCCACCCTGTAGGTGGTCAGTGCTTTTTCTTTTTCGCCGTGCCGGATTTCGGGTCGAGCACGAGCTTGTCCACTCCCGCTCCGCCACGCTTTTCAAGATCCGCGCGCAGCCCTTCGTCGGAGAGATCGATCGGCGATGAGTTCTCCCAGTCATGGCGCGCCACTTTGTTCAGGCGGTCGACGACATGATGGCTGTCGACCTCGAGCGCCAGCTCGCGCCGTGCGTCGAATGACCCCGGAGCGAGATTGATCGAGCCGACGACGGCGTGCTCGCCGTCGGCGAGAATCATCTTCGCGTGGAGCTTCAGCCTTTTGAGCTTGTGGATTTTCGCGCCGACGTCGCTCATGATGCGAAGACCGCCCACGCCTTCGACCAGCTTTTCCAGCTTGAGCGAATGCGGCGCCTTGGCAAGAATATGAATCGACACGCCGCGGTTCGCCGCGCGCACGAGGCGCTCGATGATCACCGTGTCCTGGTAGCGCTCGTTCTGCAGCCATAGTGTCTTTTTCGCAGCGTCGATGAACTCGGCGATCCGCTCGCGCCCGTTGTTCGGGCACCAGATGAGGCGCGAATCCGGGTGCGGATCGAAATCCTGCCGCTCCCAGTCGGCCTCGAAACAGGCGACCATCTCCGCGACTTCGTGCTTCTTGCTCGTCACGACCGCGTAGTCGCGCGTCTCGGTGAGGTCTCTGGTTTCCCAGTTGAGCGATTCGACGAAGCCGATCTCGTCGTCGATCACCATCGATTTCTGGTGCGTCAGGTCGAACGTCGGGCTGCTGTCGCGCACGTCGATCCCCAGAGCGGCCAGCATCTTGCGTGATTCCTTGTTGTCGTCCTCGCCGCTCCGTCGCGCGGGATTCAGCATGACGCGGACCTTGACCCCGCGGCGGTGCGCGGCGGCGACGGCATCGATCAGCGTCGGATCGGTGAACAGGAACATCCGGATGTTGAGCGAGCGCCGCGCCGCGGCGAGCGCGTCCAGAATCGGCTTCGCGGTATCGTCGGGCAGGACTATCAGCGAATGGGTCATGGCAGTAAGGAGGGAGCAAAGGGGTTCATCAGGGTGCTGCGGCGACGGCGGCCGCCGGGGCCGGCGTTCCATACTGGATATGGTAGAGCTCTGCGTAGACGCCGCCTCGCTTCACGAGCTCGGCGTGCGAGCCTTCCTCGGCGACCACGCCGTCTTTCAGCACGATGATCTTGTCGGCGTCGCGGATCGTGCTCAAGCGGTGCGCGATCATGATGACCGTGCGGCCTTTCATCAGGCGCTCGAGGCCCTCGATCACCAGGCGCTCGGATTCGGTATCGAGCGCCGCTGTCGGCTCGTCGAGGATCAGGATCGGCGACTTGCGGATCAGGGCCCGCGCGATGCCGATGCGCTGCCGCTGGCCGCCCGACAACGTATCGCCGCGCTCGCCGACGACCGAGTCGTAGCCATGCGGCATCCTGGCGATGAATTCGTCGGCGTTGGCGAGCTTCGCCGCGGCGATGATGTCCTCTTCGGTCGCATTGGGTCGCCCGTACGCGATGTTGTCGCGAATCGTGCCCTGAAACAGCACGGTTTCCTGCAGCACGAAGCCCACTTCGCGCCGCAGCGACACGAGCTTCCAGTTGCGGATGTCTTCGCCGTCGATCAGAACCCGTCCCGCGGTCGGGTCGTAGAAGCGCGGGATGAGGCTCACCACGGTTGACTTGCCGCCGCCGGTCGGGCCGACGATACCGACGACCTGCCCCGGCTTGATCGTGAAGTTGACGTCGCGCAGCACCGACGACACGTCTTCGTAGCCGAATGCGACGTGCTCGAACGTGATCTCGCCGCGCACGGTGCCCGGATCCTTCGCATCGGGATGCTCGGGAATCACCTGGTCGGCGGCGAGGATCGCCTGGATACGCTCAAGCGCAACGGAGGTCTGCGCGATCGTGTTCGTCATCTTCGCGAGATCCTGCACCGGCTTGAAGAACTTCGACAGGTATGCGAGGAAAACGGTGAGCGACCCTGCGCTCATCGCGCCCGCGAGGATCAGCAACGTGCCCCGCCACAGGACGAAACCGGTGCACAGCGCAACGACGATGGTCACGACCGGGGAGAGCAGCGATTTGATCCGTCGCGCCTTCAGCGCCGCCGTGACCGATGCGCGGCTCGCAGCCGTCATTCGGCCGGCCTCGAGATCCTCCCGGCCGAACGCCTCGACGACCCGTACCGAGCCTAGCCCCTGCTGGACGACGGCGACGACGTCGCTCTGCCGCTTCCGCACCTCGCGCTGCACCTCCTTCACCGCTTTCTTGAAACGCATCACGAAGAGCAGCAGGAACGGCGTCACGGCGACGGCGACCAGCGTGAAGTCCCAGTCGAGCCAGAACATGAGACCCAGCATGCCGACGATCGTCATCAGATCGACGAGAATGCCCAGCGTCGACGCCGACGCGAAGTTCTGCACCGTCGCGACGTCGTTGGTGATCGTGGAGAGCAGCGTGCCCGTTTGCGTGCGGTCGTAGAACGCGAGCGAGAGCCGGTGCAGGTGCTCGTAGATGCGGATCCGAAGGTCGTTGGCCACGTACTGGCCAACGCTCTCGGTGAAGTAATTGTCGATGTAGGTTGCGACCGCGCTGAAGATGGCGATGACGATCGTCAGCGCACCGGCGAAGAGCGCGACGCCCAGCGTGTGGCGTCCGAATCCATACTCGTGCGCCCATTCGAGCACCACCGGCAGCTTGTGGGCGCCGAGCGCATCGTCCAGCACGAGCTTCAGCGGCCACGGCGCCGCGAGGCTCATCAGCGTCTCGATCAGCATCGCCGCGAGCACGATGAGGAGCCACCTTCGGTAAGGGCGGACGAGCTCCGCTACGAACGGCATCATCGGACGCTGCGGGATTGCCGCCTGGCCTTTCGCGGGCTTCGGCACAGCGCCGGAGGTTGGTGGGGGGGGCATCGATTTGCGTTCGGGGTGGCGAAACGCGAATCGTCGCGCGCGTGCGAAGCTGCGTCAATAGCGCGAGGCCGGACCGCCGCCTAACCAACCCGCCGGCGCACAGTCCGCGCGGCGTTCGTTGAGCGCGCAGGTCGTCATGGGCTTGCCGTCGATGTCGCGCGCAGTCATCGTCCAGCGCAAGCCGTCGCGCTGCATCGTCATGAATCCGAAGCGGTTGGTCGCGACGATGGCGGACACCATCGCAGACGGTGCCGGCGTGAGGTTCGCTGCGAGCGGCAGCGGTAGGGGCGTGTCGACCCAATCGCCACCGATGCCCGAGACGAACTGCGCGGGGTGCGGCGTCGAAAAGCTCACGACCTCGAACAAATGTACGTGTCCCGAGAGCAAAGCCTTCACGTCCGGCGGAAACAGCGCCACAGGCTCGAGCGCGCGCAGCACCGATTGCAGGCCGGCGTTGCCCGCGTAGGGCGATTCCGGCTGCGACGGATTCGGCGCGAACGCGAGCACCGGGTGGTGTGCGATGAAGAACGTATTCGTCCGCCGCGCACCGAGTGCGAACGCGCGCACGAACTGGGCGTGGTAGGTCCTGTACATCGGGTCATCCGGCGACAGCGGCGTAACGCCGACCCGTGACGAATCGAACACGATGAGCTGGGTGTCGGCGCCCAACGGCACCGCGTACGGCTCGCTGAAATCGCCGACGTTGTCGTCCGCTGGATCGTTGCAGTCCTGCCGCGCTGCAAGAGGCCGCGGATCCAGAAAGCGCCACCAGCCCTGCCCCGCGCGCGCGCACGATTCATGATTGCCGCGCGTGACGACCCAAGGCGCAGCCGCGAGCAGCCTCGCCGCTGGCGCAAAGAAATCGGCTTCCCAGGCGTCCCAGCCATAGCCCCACGGGGTGCCGGCGCATCCGACGTTGCCGAGCGGGCACGCGTTTTCGCGGTACTGATAGTCGCCGACGTGAACGACGAGGTCAGGCGCGCCTGCCGCCGCCGCATTCGCAACCGCAGGAAAGGGCCATTGCGCGGGATTGTTGCACGCCTGGAAAACGTTGTCGGAGATCTTGATCCGACAACCCGTGTCGCCGAGCACTGCGATCGTCCGCGGCGTCGCCTTTGGCAACGGCAGCGCCCGGCCGGCGATGATCGCCCGGGTCACGCCGGCGGGAATCGACAGTTCGCAGGTCAACACGGGAAACGCCGAGGGTTTCGAATTGGCAGGCGTGCTGAAAGTCGGCCGCAACGACATCGTTCCCGGAGTGGCGCGAACCAGCATCGGACGCGCGACGCCGTCGAGGTCGATATCGGGACACGCCGCGCCCGAAGTGATGGCACGGGCAATCGGGACGCCTTCCTCGGAAAGCACGACGAACGTGTACAGCGTGGTTCCCCCGGTTCCCCGGTCGCGCAGAACTGGCGACGCCGTACAGCCGGCGAGCATCGCCGCCGCAACCAACAGCAGCCACGGCAGCCATCGCAGCGTCACCGCAAATCTCCCCATAGCGTTTGCATCGCCGCAAGCCCGGCCGCGGCGGCGGTCTCGGTACGAAGCACGCGCGGACCGAATGACACGACGTGAAAATCCACCGCTCGCGCTCTGTCGATCTCGCGCGCCGTGAAGCCGCCTTCAGGTCCGATGGCAAGAACGACGGGTAGCTTCGGTCGCGGCAACGTGGCGAGCGATTGCGCGGCGCCGGGAACGAGCATGATCCCCGTTCCCTTCCAGCTCGCGAGCCACGGGTTCAATGCCACAGGAGGCGCGATCGGCGGAATGCGGTTACGCCCGCATTGCTCGCACGCCGCTGCCGCAATGCCTCTCCAGTGCGCGAGTCGTTTGTCGCCGCGCAGGGCGGCGGGCAGCGGCGCGCTGCGCTCGGTGATGATCGGCTGAATGACCGCGATGCCAAGCTCAACCGCCTTGCGCACCGCGTAGTCCATCGCGTCGTTGGCCGCGATTGCCTGCGCGAGGGTTACCGGCAACGGCGATTCGCGCTCGACCGGATCGAACGACTCGATACGCACCCAAACATCGTTTCGGTCCACGCGCGTGAGTGCCGCCGCGTATTCACCTCCCTTGCCGTCGAACAACGTCAACGCGTCGCCAACTCCGAGCCGCACAACGCGCACCGCGTGGTGCGCGGCGGGGGCTGGCAATGGAATCGTCAGCCCAACCGCATCCTGCGTGAGTTCCGGCGGAACCAGAAAGCGGGGCGCCGCCATGGCCTCACGCGTCGGGTTCGATGAAATCGAAATGGTAGTCGTCGGTTTCGGCCACGAATCCGATCCGCGCATAGATCGCATTCGACGTCGGATTGGAGACGTCCGTCGCGAGGTACAACCGCTGCTTGCCGCGAGCGAGAAGCTCCCGCGAGAGCGCAGCCACGAGCGCCGTTGCATAGCCGCGGCCGCGACGCTCGGGCAGCGTGTAGACCGGCGCGATGCGCGCGAAATCCGGCGGCGCGTCGTTGAAACCTGCGAACGCCACTGGTCCGGCATCTTCCCAGATACGGAAGCCCCCGCTCGCGACGCGTTTCGGCAGCCACTTACGGATGCGTTCGGCCGAATCCGGGAGCCCGGCTTCGACGACGAACGCAAGCTGGCCGTCGAGCAGCCAGGGCAGGTCGGCTTCGTCGGCCACGCGCGGCGCGCCAGGCGCCACGGGGATCGGAGCGACCGCCGTAAGCGCATGCTGGCGAAGCTGTACGCGCACGAAGTGCTCGCGGCCGGTGATCTCGTGCCAGCGGCGGGCGAAGGCTTCGCATGCGTCCCGCGCGCCGACCACACCCTGCAGCTGCGGCCAATCGGGCGCCAAGTCGTCGGCGAAGGCGACCGCCGCCGCGGGATCGCTCTGGCCCATGAAAAGCGGGCCGTCGTCGCGCTGGATCGCGGCGCCGCATTCGCCGAACGTGGCTAGATAAACGCGCTCGTCCGGCGCCGGAGGCGACTGCTTCATCGCGTATGCGGATCCGTGGAATGAGCTGGCCGACGCTTCGCCGCGCGCGTTCATCGGCGCCGCCGCTGCGATGAAGAGATCGGGATCGGTGTGGCGAACGACGCGCATCGGGGCACTTGCCATGAACGTGCTAGGATTTTGACACACACAACGCTTGCAGCGAGGAATCATGCCCACGCTCACCCCATCCGCCGGCGCTCTCGGAACCGCCGCGCCGCCGTTCGATCTCCCCGGCACCGACGGCCGCCGTCACACGCTTGCGTCCGTTCGCGGCACAAACGGCACGGTCGTGATGTTCATTTGCAATCACTGTCCGTACGTTAAAGCGGTCCAGGACAAGATCGTGCGCGACATGCGCGAGCTTGCCGATCACGGTGTCGGAAGCGTGGCCATCATGAGCAACGATCCGGCGGACTACCCCGACGATTCGTTCGACCACATGAAAGAACTGGCGGCGAAACTCGCGTTTCCGTTTCCCTATCTTCTGGATGAAACGCAGGAAGTCGCGAAAGCGTACGGCGCGGTTTGCACACCCGATTTCTTCGGCTACGATCGCGACCTGAAGCTCGTCTACCGCGGACGCCTCGACAGCTCGGGCCGCTCACCCGATCCGGGCGCTCCGCGCGAATTGTTCGCGGCGATGACGGATGTGGCGCGCACCGGCCGCGCGCCCGCCGTGCAACATGCGGCGGTGGGCTGCTCGATCAAATGGAAACGCGGCTGACCCCTCTCGCCTCATAGAAACGCCCGCAGCGAATCGAGCACCGCGTCCGGCTCCTCGGCGGTCAGCGCGTGCCCGCTTCGACTGAGCGAGACGAGTTTCGGCTCCCGCAATGCCTGGGTCAGCGCCTCGGCGTTGCGCGGCGGCGCCATGATGTCGCGAGCGCCAATGACGACGAGTACGGGGCAGCGGACCGCGGCGGCGGCGGCGAGGCCGTTCGCGTACGCGTGACACGCTTCGAGGTCGATCGCAAGAACATTCGGCCGCGAGCGCTCCATGAGGCGCAGCGCATTGCCGGTCATCCAGAATCCCGGCACCGCATTGCCGCCGAGCTGCCTGTTGGGGCTGAACGACCAGCCGTTGATAAGCTCGTAGGCGAGGTGTTCGTTCTGGCGTGCCGCGGCGAGCAGCTCGTCGCTCACCGTCATCGGCACGGCCGGCCCGAGCAGCGCGATTCGATCCACTCGCGCGCCGTTGCGCGCGGCCGCTTCGAGCACAGCGAGCGAACCCAGAGAGTGACCCACCAGCGCGGCGCGCTCAACATCGGCAGCGTCGAGAAGTGCGACGATCCAGTCTGCGATCTTCTCGACGGATGCCAGCGCTTCGCCCCCGGAACGACCATGGCCCGGCAAGTCGACGGCGAGGACGTTGTATCCATGGTGCGCGAAATAGCGCGACTGCCATGCCCAGACACAGTGGTCGTGCGCGGCGCCGTGGACAAACACAACGGTCGGCTGCGTGCCGACGAACATACACGAGCCGGTGTAGGCGTAGACTTCGGAGCCGTCGACGACGAGCCGCATGCGCTACGCTGCCTTGCCTGCGGCGTGCAGCGCCCGGCTCAGGTCTTCGATCAGGTCGTCCGCGTTCTCGAGGCCGACCGACAGACGGATCGTGCCCTCGGTGATTCCCGTTTTCGTGAGCTCCGCCGCCGACATCCTGAAATGTGTCGTGCTCGCCGGATGGATCACGAGCGATTTCGCGTCGCCCACATTGGCAAGATGCGAAAAGAGTTTCAATGACTCGATGAACTTGCGTCCCTGCGCGCGAGTTCCCGCCAGGTTGAAACTGACAACCGCTCCGCAGCCCGCGGGCAGAAGCTTTTGCGCAAGCTCGTGATCCGGATGATCGGGAAGCTCCGGATACGCAACCCCCGCCACCAGTGCGTGCCGGGCGAGAAAGGCGACCGCCTTGCGCGTGTTTTCGACATGCCGCGCCATGCGCAGCGGCAGCGTTTCGATCCCCTGCAGGATCTGGAATGCGGTAAACGGCGCCATGCACGCGCCGAAGTCGCGAATGCCTTCGCGCCGAGCCCGCAGCAGAAAAGCGGCCGTTGTCGATTCCTCGCTGAACACCATGTCGTGAAAACCGCGATAGCGTTCGGTCAGCGTTGGAAACTTCGCGCGCGAAGCCGGCGCGTTCCAGTCGAACCGTCCCGAATCGACCAACAAACCGCCGATGACGACACCATGCCCCGAAAGAAACTTGGTGGCGGAGTGAAAGACGAGATCCGCGCCATGCGCAAACGGCTGCATCAGAAACGGAGTGGTGAAAGTCGAGTCGACGAGCAGAGGCACGCCGTGCTCGTGCGCGAGATCGGCAACGCGCGGAATGTCGAGCACGTCGAGCCCCGGATTACCGAGCGTCTCGCCGAACAGCAGCCGCGTATTCGGCTGGATCGCGGCGCGCCACGCTCCAAGGTCGCGACCATCGACGAACGTCGTGTCGATGCCGAAGCGCGGCAGCGTATAATCGAGAAGATTGTGCGAGCCGCCGTAAAGCGCGCGGGACGCGACGATGTGCGACCCTGCCGAAAGGAGGGTTACGATCGCAAGATGCATCGCCGCCTGTCCGCTCGCCGTCGCGATCGCGCCAACGCCGCCTTCGAGCGCTGCAATGCGTTCCTCCAGCACGGCGCAGGTCGGGTTCGAGATGCGCGAATAAACGTGACCCGGGCGCTCCATAGCGAACAGCGCTGCAGCGTGATCGCCGTCCGGGAACACGAACGAAGCCGATTGGTAGATTGGCGTCGCGCGCGCACCCGTTGCGGGATCGGGCGCGGCGCCGGCATGCAGCGACAAAGTGTCGAAATGCGGGGCCCTGGGCTTGGCCATTGCGGAAACCTTGGAGAGAAGAGCTGAGAATGCGGGCTATGGTAGCGCAATGCACGACACCTCGCCGTCGCCGTTCCGGCGAATGCGGGCGTGGATTAGACTTGCGTCTTTGCCGCCGGCACGATGCCGCGGCGATAAACCGGAGACACCCATGAAACGCACGGCATCCGCCCGTTGGCAAGGCAGCACGCAAGAGGGTAGCGGCACGCTGTCGGCGCAAAGCGGCACGCTGAAGGACACCCCCTACTCGTTCAAGGCGCGCTTCGGCGACGGCAAAGGCACGAACCCCGAGGAGCTTATCGCCGCGGCGCACGCAGGCTGCTTCACGATGGCGGTCTCGTTCATGTTGAACAACGCAGGCTTCACCGCCGAGGTTATCGATAGTGAAGCGGTGCTGACGATGGACACGGTCGACGGCAAGCCGACGATCACGGCGGTGCATCTCACCACGCGCGCCCGCGTACCCGGCATCGACGCCGCGAAGTTCGCTGAAATCGCGTCGGGCGCGAAGTCAGGTTGCGTCGTCTCGCGCGCGCTTTCGCCCTCGATCACCGTCACGCTGGACGCAGCGCTCGCGTCCTGAGCAGCGCACGAGCATGGCAGGCCCGGCGACGCCGCAGAAAGGACGCGGCGCGACCTTCAATCCGGAAAACCGGTTTCGCCGCGAGCAGCGCGAACCGGTCGATGACGGGTGGAGCGACGCACGTGATGACGCCCGCGACGACGAAACGCCGCCGGCGGTCAAGACAGTCGTGCGCATCCAGCAGGCTCGTACGATCATCGCGCGTAACGATTCGCCGGACATACCGTTCAACCAGTCGATCAATCCGTACCAAGGTTGCGAGCACGGCTGCATCTACTGCTATGCGCGGCCGTCGCATGCGTATCTTGATCTCTCCCCGGGGATCGACTTCGAGACGAAACTGTTCGCAAAACCGGATGCGGCGGACCTTCTGCGCGCCGAGCTTTCTCGGCCTGGCTACGTCTGCGACCCGATCGCCCTCGGCACGAACACCGATCCATATCAGCCGATCGAGCGCGAATGGAAGGTGACACGCAGCATCATCGAGGTGCTTTCGTCCTGCGATCACCCGATGACCATCACGACCAAAGGCGCATGCGTCGTGCGCGACATCGACCTGCTCGCCCCGATGGCGGAAAAGAACCTCGTCCGCGTGTTCATCTCCATTCCCATGCTCGACCGCGAGCTCGCCCGTAAGCTCGACCCGCGCGCGGCGGCGCCGCAGCGCAGGTTGGAGATCGTCAAGGAGCTCGCAACGGCGGGCATTCCCGTCGGCGTCAATGTCGCGCCGGTCATTCCGCAGCTCACCGACAAGGACATGGAATCGATCCTCGAAGCCGCTGCCGCCGCTGGCGCGACGCATGCAGGTCACATCCTGCTGCGGCTGCCGCGCGAGGTGGCGCCGCTGTTTCGCGCATGGCTCGACGCGCACTACCCGATGCGGGCTGCGCACGTGATGAGCATCGTGCAAGACATTCGGGGCGGGCGGGACAACGATCCGCGCTTCGGGTTCCGCATGCATGGCCAGGGACAATACGCAGAGCTCATCAGGAAGCGATTCGAGATTGCCTGCAGGCGCCTGGGGCTCAACGCGAAGCGCAACGTGCCGCTCGACACGACGCTATTCCGGCCGCCGCGCATCGTGGATCAGCTCGGCCTGTTCTGACCGCGCTCGCTGCACTGCACCGCAGGACTCGACATGACGACTGTGACTGACCGCCTCGCGGGCTGCTACACCGGTGCCGTGCACGACGTGCTGCGGATGATGGACTACGAGCGCATCGCATTGCCCCCCGACATCAAGGCAATTGCGCCCGGCATGAAGCTCGCAGGCCCGGTGTGGACGGTCTCCGGGCATATCGACCGGACGAAGACGCGCGACGAGACGCTGCTCGGCTGGTGCACGCTCCTTGCGAAAGCGCCTGCCGGTCACGTCGTGGTCTGTCAACCGCACAACCATGATATCGCGCTGATGGGTGAACTCTCTGCGCAGACGCTCGCTGCGCGCGGTGTGCTGGGATTTGTCGTCGACGGCGGTTCGCGCGACACCGATCTCATCCTCGCTCAGGGTTTCCCGGTGTTCTGCTCGTTTCTCACACCATCAGATGTCGTCGCACGATGGATTCCCGACCGTTACGGGGAACCGGTGACGATTGGAGAAGTGACGATCAGCACAGGCGACTATCTGCTCGGCGATCGCGACGGCGTCGTGATCATTCCTCGAGCGATCGTCGAGGATGTCGTGACGAGAACCGAAGAAGTCGTCGCGACCGAAAGCGAAATGCGTGCCGCGCTAATTGGGGGCATGGATCCGGTCGAGGCCTACAACCGCTATGGGAAGTTCTAAAGCCTTCGGTCGCGACGGTACACGGCATGGCTGCTGACGCCAACGCGCCGGCACTCATGCGACTCTCGCCCCGCGACAACATCGCCGTCGCGCTGCGATCACTCAAAGCCGGCGAATCGGTCATGCTCGACGGCGTTGCGCTGACGGTGGAGCGCAATACCCCGGTGGGGCACAAGCTTGCGGCGCAAACGATTGCCACCGGCGACATCATCCTGAAATACAGCTGCCCCATCGGCGTCGCGAAGCAGTCGATTGCACCCGGCGAATACATCGACAAGCGTAATGTCGATGTGAGCTACCTTCCCACGTATACGCCCGTGCGCTAGCGGCCTCGCTCCCATGGAGTGCGCCGTCTGAATTCCCGACAGGCGTGTTGAAGCGGGCCCCACGTCGTTGACCCTCGCGGGACGCTGGCGTAGATTGGCTTGCGCACCGAAGACTAGGATTCGGATCAACGCATTTGCCCTGGGGAGGACAAGATGAGCGGCACAAAAATACTCGGGGTCATCCTCGTGGTCGCCGGCCTGCTGGGCCTCGTCTACGGCCATTTCGAATACACGAAGGAAACGCACCAGGGGCAGATCGGACCACTCAAGTTCTCGATCGCCGAAAAGGAAACTGCGGTCATTCCGAGCTGGGCGAGCCTTGCGGTGATCGTCGCGGGTGTCGTATTACTCGTTGCGCGCAAATAGCCCTCTCCGTGTCCCAATCTCCCTGTCGTGCGAATTCGGTGCTGAAGGAGGAACTCGTGTCGCGAATCGCGCTCGCTTTGTCGTTCTTCATCGTTACGCTCGCGGCCTTCCCGTCGCCCCTTTGGGCGCAGACCTATCCGGCGCGGCCGATCCGCATCATCGTCCCGTATCCGCCCGGCGGAACCTCCGACATCCTCGCGCGATCGCTCGGTGAAAAGCTCACCGGCGCGCTTGGCCAGCCGGTGCTCGTCGAAAACAAGCCGGGTGCGAACGGCAATGTCGGCGCCGATTTCGTCGCAAAGTCGGCACCCGACGGATACACGTTGCTGCTCGCCGATATCGGAGCGCTGGCGATAAGTCCGAGCGTCTATTCGACGTTGCCGTTCGATCCGGTGCGCGATTTTGGGCCGGTAACGATGGTCGCGTATTCGCCGCACATCCTGGTCGTCAATCCGGCCGTTGCGGCCAATTCGGTGCAGGAGCTGGTGACACTCGCCAAAGCCAAGCCGGGCAAGATCAATTTCGCGATCTCCGGCGTTGGCGGCGCGCCGCACCTCGCGGGCGTGGAATTCGCGCAGCGCACCGGCGTCAAATGGGAATACATTCCGTACAAGGGCGGAGCACAGGCAATCGCCGACGTCGCCGGAGGACAGGCCGACGTCACGCTGAACGGAATGCTCGCCACCTATCCGCTCGTCAAGGGCGGCAGGCTCAAGCTGCTCGCGGTGTCGAGCGCCCGAAGGATGAGCGCGATCCCGGACGTTCCGACGATCGCGGAATCCGGCTTGCCGGGCTTTGAGACGGGGTCATGGCAAGGCGTCGTCGCGCCGGTGGGGACGCCGCCCGACGTCGTCGCGCGCCTCAACGGTGAGATCGGCCGCATTCTTGCGGCGCCCGAGATGCGCGACAAGCTCGGCAACCAGGGTGCAGAAGTGCGCATCAATTCGCCGGACGAGTTTGCCACTTTCATCCGCACCGAAAAGGCCCGCTGGGCGAAGGTGGTGAAGGAAGCGGACGTCAAAGTCGAGTAGGCTCGCCCGATGGACGATGGAAATACTTCGCCGACGACTTCTTCCAGCGCGGGCCCGTGGCCCCCCCTGCCCTATCTGGAATGGAGAGCGACGTACGAAACGCTCCACATGTGGACGCAGGTTGTCGGGAAAATAAGGCTCGTCCAGACGCCCTGGATCAACCACTCGTGGCATACGCCGTTTTATGTGACGTCGCGCGGCATCACCACCTCTCCCATCCCCCACGGGGCGCGAACGTTTCAAATCGAATTCGATTTCATCGATCACCGCCTGCTGATCGAGACCAGCGCCGGCGCGGCGAGCGCGATGCCGCTTCGCTCCCGCTCGGTCGCCGACTTTTATGCAGAGCTATTTGCACGATTGGCTGAGCTGGGCGTCGGCGTAAGGATCCACACGACACCCTGCGAAGTGGTCGATGCGATCCCGTTCGAGCAAGACGCCGCGCACGCGACCTACACCCCCGAGCACGCCAACCGATTTTTTCGCGCGCTGGCTCAGGCTGACCGCGTGTTGAAGGCGTTCCGCGCCCGCTTCATCGGCAAGTGCAGCCCCGTGCATTTTTTCTGGGGGAGCTTCGACCTTGCCTGCACTCGCTTTTCGGGGCGGAAGGCACCGGTGCACCCGGGCGGCGTCCCAAATTTGGCAGACTGGGTGGTGCGCGAGGCCTACTCGCACGAAGTTTCGAGCTGCGGGTTCTGGCCGGGAAACGTGCAGTTGCCACAGCCGGCTTTCTATTCGTACGCATATCCCGAGCCTCGAGGTTTTCGCACGGCGAAGGTTCAGCCCGACGGCGCCGGCTACAGCACGGAACTTGGGGAGTTCATCCTTCCCTACGACGTCGTCCGGCAATCGGCGGCGCCCGACACGACGCTGCTCGAATTCCTGCAAAGCAGCTACGAGGCGGCGGCCGACTTTGGTGCGTGGGACCGCGCGGCGCTCGAACGCGCGGAAATACCGCGTTCGCCCGCCTGAGGAGCCTCGACATGGGTAGCCGGGCCATGCGGAAATACCTCGGCAGCTGTCATTGCGGCGCGGTCACCTTCGAGATCGAGACTGATTTTCCCGAGCTCACCACGTGCGACTGCTCTATTTGCCGGCGCAAGAACGCGCTGATGGTGAAAGTCCATGAACGTCAATTCACGCTGCTGACCGGCAGCGAAGCCCTCACCGAATACCGGTTCCACACGATGACGGCGCGCCATTTCTTCTGCCGCATCTGCGGCATCTATCCGTTCCATCGCAAGCGCGTCACGCCCGACTTTCTCGGCATCAATGTCTATTGCCTGGAGGATTTCGACCCGGCGGGCATTCCCGTTCGACCGACCGTTGGCGCTACAATGAAATAAGTGGGTGCCGCCCGCGAGTTGCATTTACAACCAGGGAGAATCGATTTGGCAGTCGTCCGCTATCTCGTCGCCGATGTCGACGCGGCGATCGCGTTCTACACCGGCACGCTCGGCTTCGAGCTGGTCGAAAAGTGGGGTCCGCCGTTCGCGATGGTGAAACGCGGCGATCTCACGCTCTGGCTGAGCGCACCCGGCAGCTCGGCAGCGCGTCCGCTTGCCGACGGCTCGCGGCCCGTACCGGGCGGCTGGAATCGATTGGTCCTCGAGACGAACGACATTGTCGCGCTGGTTGAAAAGGTCGGGCGATCGGGCGCGCGGTTACGCAGCGGGATCGTTACCGGCCCCGGCGGAAAACAGGTTCTGGTCGACGACCCCTCGGGTAATCCCGTCGAGTTGTTCGAACCAAGCGCAGAGTGAGCACGGCAGATACGGCATCGTTCTACGACGAGCTTGCTCCGTTCTACCACCTCCTTTACGGCGATTGGGAGCAATCCATCGTCCGTCAGGGCGCGGCGCTAGCGGCGCTGCTCCGGGATCGCGGGATCGATGCCGACGCACCAGTGCACGATGCTGCCAGCGGCATCGGCACCCAGACTGTCGGGCTTCTGCAACACGGCTACCGTGTATCGGCGTCGGACATCTCGCCCGGCGCGATCGAACGATTGCAAATCGAAGTCGCGCGCCGGGGACTATCGACTAATGCGAGAGTCGACGATCTCCGCACGCTCGAGCATGTCGCGTCCGCGTCGGTGCAAGTGGTCCTGGCTTGCGACAACTCGATTCCGCACTTATTGTCGGACGCGGAGATCCTGTCCGCGTTCAAGTCTTGTTACCGCTGTCTTCGGCCGGGCGGCATCGCGGTGTTTTCGGTTCGTGATTACGCAAACATCGAACGCAGGAACCCGGATGTCCGGCCGTACGGAATGCACCGCGAGGACGGCCGCCGTGTGCTCGCCGTGCAGGTGTGGGAATGGGACGGCGATCAGTACGACCTCCGCCTGTATCTCACCTCCGAATCAAATGCGGGCGCGTGCGAGACCCGCGTGCTCAAAAGTCGCTACTACGCCGTGTCGATCGTAAAGCTTCTTGCGCTCATGACGGCGGCCGGTTTCGTCGACGTCGAGCGTCGCGAGGACGTTCTCTTCCAGCCGCTCGTCCTCGGCCGCCGCGCGAATGGCCCTTGAACGAGCCTCCCGGCATGAGCTTTCGCCGGCCGATCTCGAGCGGATTTCGGCGGCGACGCTCGAGCATTACGCCGCGCGCGCAGAGGCGTTTCGCGACGGCACGCGCGACCACGACGTGCAGCAGAACATCGACGCGCTGCTGGGGCACATCGACGTTTCACCGCCGTTTCGCATCCTCGATTTCGGCTGCGGTCCCGGGCGGGATCTCGCGGCCTTCGCCGGGCTCGGCCATCTTGCCATCGGACTGGAAGGTGCCGCCCCGTTCGCGGCAATGGCGCGTGCAGCTACCGGCTGCGACGTGTGGGAACAGGACTTCCTGAAGCTCGATCTGCCTGCGGAACGCTTCGACGGCATCTTTGCCAACGCCGCGTTGTTTCACGTGCCGGCTCAGGAATTGCCGCGGGTGCTGGGCGAACTCCACGCAACGTTGAAGCCGGGAGGTGTGCTTTTCAGCTCGAATCCGCACGGCGACAACAGCGAGGGCTGGAATCGCGGCCGCTACGGTGCGTACCACGACCTCGAGACGTGGATGCGCTATCTCAGGAGCGCGGGATTCGTCCCGCTGACACACTATTACCGTCCCGCCGGATTGCCGCGTGCGCAGCAGCCGTGGCTCGCGAGCGTCGCGCGGAAGCCGCTCGCGTAACGGCATTCCCGAGGTCAGTCGATCGGCGCTTCGAGCAGGCAGCTGAATTCGCGCGCGAAATCGACCGAAACGCGCGCATGGACAGCACCCTGCTTGTCGAAGAAGCGCTGCGTGCCGCGTGTGGTGAACACACCTTCGTGCCAGATATTCGGATGGATGTAGAGCCCAAAGCGGCCGTCGAACCGGAAGCAAACGAAGTCCGCCGGCGCGATGTCGTCGCCCGACAGCGCGAGCGGGACCAGAAACGGCCTGCACTCGAGCGGGAAGAAGAGCTGGCCGCCATCCGGATGGTAGTTGGCGTGCCAGAGCACAATCCGCCGCGGATCGCGGTCGTGGCCGGTATCCGCCGTCGCAGGGTCGTCACCGTAGGCCAGGATGTAGTGGCCGCCAACGGCGTCGTTGCGGCCATAGAGGATGTCTCCCTGCCATTCGCTGATGAACGTTCCTTCGGTGGTTCCGCCTTCGGTTCCCGTATCGAGATCCACGGGGCGCGTGCCCTGCGCCGGCCAGCGCACGATCTCGATCGCGCACGCACGGGGATCGTCGACCAGCCGGCCGTAGCCTTCGAGCGCGGCGTTTGTCGCGTCGACGACCGGCATCGTGACGCGGCGCAATCCGGCCGGAATATCCGGGTTCAGGTAATCAGCGACGGCGGGCACGGGATTCGCTCAATCGCGACCGGCCATGCGCCAATCAGCGGCAGCGTTGCCGATCTTCTTCTCCTCCGGCTCCTGAAAATGATAGAAGGCGCCGTTGAGGTAGTGCGCGACCGCGCCGATCTCCTCGTTGCCCCAGCTGAGCTTGATGTTCGTCTGCCAGCGCCGCACTTCCGCCAGCAACGTGCGCCAGTCCTTGGCGATCTTCTTCTCCCGCCAGTGGACTTCCGTGGTGTGGCAGCCAATGCAGTGCGTCGTGTACAGGAGCTCGCCCTGCGACATTCCCGGCGGTGGGGTCGCCGGTAGTGGTGGCGACACCGGCGGCACCTGCGCCGGCGCCTGCATGCATACGCCCACGGCGATGAGGACGAGCAATCGGATCCTCGCCATCGCATCGTCCTCTGCTTCGCGCGCAATGCGCTCGCGTTACGCCTTCGCGCGGTCCTGATTGATCCACGCGCAGACGATGCCCATCAGCACCATCGCGATCGTGTCGAACACGATCTGCTTGGCGACCACGTTGCCCGGGATCGGCTGCACCGCGTAGTAGATCAAATACGTCGGGATCACCGCCAGCACCGCGACGGCGAGGCCGAAGCGCACGCCCTGGCCGAGAAACGGTTTCGCTTCGCGCCCCATCCGGTAGATCCAGGTGAAGCCTATGCCGATCAATACGTGTGCGGCGATCATGAAACCGAAAAATCCCATCTGCTGTTCTTCGGGACGGAACAACGCGCCGAGGGCCTTGTACTCCGGTCCGAGCAGCCAGCCATGCACGATGAAGCCCAGCACCAACGACATCACGGCCATGACAGCCGCTGAAATCGCAACGTTCATGTTCATGTTTCCTCCGCTTCCGGTGAGATCCGGATATCCCCGCGCAGGCCGTTCATCATGGGTGGCCCGTCCCGTCGAGCGCCGTCAGTGGCTTTCGCGCCCGACTTTTGCTCCCGATTTCCCGACCAGGAAGTCGAGGTCGACCCCTTTGTCCGCCTGCTGCACGGTATCGCAGTAGAGCTTGACCCAGCCGCGGTCCGAATGCGGCTTCGGCGGTTTCCATTTCGCGCGCCGGCGCGCAAGCTCGGGGGCACTCACGTGCAAATGAATTCTCCGCTTGGCGACGTCGAGCTCGATCAGGTCGCCATTCTGCACTAGCGCGAGCGGCCCGCCGGCGGCGGCCTCGGGCGCCGTATGAAGCACCACCGTGCCGTACGCCGTCCCCGACATGCGCGCATCGGAAATCCGGACCATGTCGGTGACACCTTGCTTCAGAAGCTTCGCCGGCAGCGCGAAATTGCCGACCTCAGGAAACCCGGGGTAGCCTTTCGGCCCGCAATTCTTGAGCACCAGCACCGATGATGCATCAACGACGAGACCCGGATCGTCGATGCGCCTGTGCAGGTCGTCGATATCCTCGAACACGACTGCGCGCCCCTTGTGCCGAAGGAGCTTCGGCGTCGCCGCCGAGGGTTTCAGCACGCAGCCATCCGGCGCGAGATTGCCGCGCAGCACCGCGATTCCGCCGTGCGGCTTGAACGGCTTCCCGAGTGGGGTAATCACGCTGGGGTTGTAGTTGACGACGTCCTTGCAGTTGTCCCACAGCGTTTTTCCGTTGATGGTAGGCGCCTTCTTGTGCAGGAATTTGCCAATCTCCTTGATCACCACCGGCAGGCCGCCCGCGTAGTAGAAATCCTCCATCAGATACTTGCCGGACGGCATCAGGTTGACGAGACAGGGCATGTCGCGGCCAAGCCGGTCCCAGTCGTCGAGAGTCAACTTGACGCCGACGCGGCCGGCGATCGCCAGCAAATGCACTACCGCATTGGTGGAACCGCCGATAGCGCCATTGACGATGATGGCGTTCTCGAACGAATCGCGGGTCAGGATCTTCGACACCCGCAGATCCTCGTGCACCATTTCCACGATGCGCCGGCCCGCCATGCGCGCGAGTAACCGGCGCCGCGAATCGACGGCCGGAATCGCCGCGTTCGTCGGCAGCCCCATGCCCAGCGCTTCGACCATCGACGCCATCGTCGATGCCGTGCCCATCGTCATGCAGTGACCGGCGGAGCGCGACATGCACGATTCCGCTTCGACGAGATCGGCGAACTTCATTTCGCCGGTCTTCAGCATTTCGGTGAATTTCCAGACGTGGGTGCCGGAGCCAATATCCTCGCCGCGGAACTTGCCGTTCAGCATCGGCCCGCCGGATACGCCGATCGTGGGGAGGTCGCACGATGCGGCGCCCATCAGCAGCGACGGTGTGGTCTTGTCGCATCCCATCAGCAATACGACGCCGTCGAACGGATTCGCGCGTATCGATTCCTCGACATCCATCGCCGCCTGGTTGCGGAACAGCATCGTGGTCGGGCGCATCAGCGTCTCGCCCAGGCTCATCACCGGAAACTCGATCGGGAAGCCGCCAGCGTCGAGCACGCCGTCGCGCACGTGTTGCGCAAGCTCGCGGAAATGCGCATTGCACGGGGTTGCCTGGGACCACGTGTTGCAGATCCCGATCACCGGACGGCCGTCGAACTGGTCGTGCGGAATGCCCTGGTTCTTCATCCACGAGCGGTGAACGAGCGCATCTCGATCGTGGCTGCCGAACCATACCGTCGAGCGGAGTTTGCGCGGCTTGCGGGTTGAGTTTTTGCTCATCAGAGGATCCGGACGATGGTTTCGATCGCGCGCGGCCTAGCTGAGCCGAACGCCGGTCGCCTGGTCGAAAAGATGGACGTGCGCGGGATCGACACCGAGCGCGATCTTGTCCTCCGGATTCACCGCCGGACGCCCATGCGTGCGCAGGATCACCTGCTCGTTCCCGGCCTGGATCAGAAGCTCGGTTTCAGCCCCCGTGGGTTCGACGACGATGATTTCGGCCGGAACGGTCGTCTCGCTCGCGGGGGAAATCGTCAGATGCTCGGGTCGCACGCCAAAAGTAACCGCCTGTCCGTCGGCGCCCACGTTGCCGTAGAGCGGCCAGCGCACTCCACCGGCGACTTCGACATACGCGCGGCCGTCCGCACGACGTACCGTGCCGTTGACAACGTTCATGGCCGGCGATCCGATGAATTGAGCGACAAAGAGGTTGCCCGGCCGGTCGTAGAGCTCGAGCGGCGTGCCAATCTGCTCGATGCGGCCGTCATGCATCACGACGATCCGGTCGGCCATCGTCATCGCCTCGACCTGATCGTGCGTCACGTACACGGTCGTCGTCTTGAGCCGCTGGTGCAGCGCCTTGATCTCGGCGCGCATTGCAACGCGCAACTTGGCATCAAGATTGGACAACGGCTCGTCGAACAGGAACACCTTAGGGTCGCGCACGATCGCCCGTCCCATCGCGACGCGCTGCCGCTGGCCGCCGGAGAGCTCGCGCGGAAAGCGCGCGAGATAAGGCACCAGGTTCAGGATGTTCGCCGCTTTGGCAACACGTTCCTCGATCACCGGCAGCTTCTCCTTGCGGAGCTTCAGGCTGAACGCCATGTTGTCGCGCACGGTCATGTGCGGATAGAGCGCGTAGCTTTGGAACACCATCGCGATGTCGCGGTCCTTCGATTCCATGTCGTTGACGATCTTGCCGTCGATCGCAATCGTGCCGCCGGTGATGTCTTCGAGTCCCGCCAGCATCCGCAACAGCGTCGACTTGCCGCAGCCCGACGGGCCCACGAGAACGACGAATTCTCCGTCGTGGATGTCGAAGCCGATGCCGTGAATCACCTTGGTGGGGCCGAACGACTTTTCGATGTTCTGGAAGGCGACCGTTGCCATGCGTGACCTCAGCTCTTTACCGCGCCCGCGGTCAATCCGCCGACCATGTAGCGCTTGAACGTGTAGTAAATCGCAGCCGGCGGCAGCGCGTAGATGAGCCCCGTCGTCATCAGCAGCTCCCACGGCGAATCATCGGCCGACAGGAAATGGCCGAGCGCGACGGCAAGCGTGATATCGCGGTCGTTCGATAAAAGCAGGAACGCATAGAGATACTCGTTCCACGCAAGCAGTAATGCGTAAGTCCCCACGGCGACGAGCGAAGGTGCCATCAGCGGCAGGTAGACGAGGCGGAAGAGCTGCAGCGGCGACGCGCCGTCGATGCGCGCCGCTTCGTCGAGCTCGTAGGGGAGCTTGTCCGAGCTTTGCTTCAGGACCCAGATCGAGTACGGCGCGGCAATCGTCACCATCGCAAGGATCAGCGCCCACTGGTGGTTGAGGAGGCCGTAGACGCCCATCGCCTTGTACATGGGCACCGCGAGGAACGCAGCAGGGATGAAGTAGGTAAAAAGCGCGAGATTCATCACCGTGCGTCCGCCGCGCGCCTTCAGCCGGCTGATCGCGAACGCCGCGCACGTCGCGATCATGAGCGTCAGCGCGCCCACTGCGACCGCGATGATCAGCGAGTTCCACAGTTGCAGCCAGAAATGATTGAGGAAGTAATTCTCCTGGTTGAACACGATCGCGAAGTTGCGCAGCGTCGGATGCTCGGGCCACAGCCTGCCGCCAAATGCCTGGTCCTTGTTCGAGATCGCGAACAGCACGATGTGGTAGATCGGCAGCAGCGTCCAAATGAAAACTGGAATACCGATCAGCAGCAGCTTCGCCTCCGCCGACACCGAGTGGAAAAACGACCGGCGGCTCATCGCGAAAGCCGTTTCATCATGAAATACACGAGCGGCAGCACGAGCGGCATCGCGCAGACGACGGTTGCCATGGCCAGATCGACCTGATCGAGGCGCAGATAGCGGATGCCGAGTGTGGCCAGAATGTGCGTGAGATCGGCGGGACCGCCACCGGTCAGGAGGTAAACGCTGTTGAAATCGCCCAGCGTCCAGATCATCGATAGGATCAGCGACGTGATGTACAGCGTGCGCATCGACGGCCACGTCACGAACCGGAATTTCTGCCATGTCGTCGCACCGTCGACACTCGCGGCTTCGTATTGCTCGCCCGGGATCGCGAGCCGCCCGGAGATCAGAATCAGCGTCCAGAACGGCAGCGACTTCCAGATGTGCGTCAGCATCGCCATCGACAGCGCGAGCCAGCGGTCATTGAGCCAGTTCGGGCCGTCGAGCCCGGTCAGCGCGAATATCGTCTGATTGACGACACCCCACTCGGGGTTGAGCATGAAGCGGATCGACAGGATCGTCGGGATGGAAGGCACCGCCCACGGCAGGATGAACAGGAGCGAAAGCCACTTGATCCACGGCTTCGCGATGACAAAAAATCCGGACAGGAACATCGCCAACGCCATCTTGAGGTTGATCGCGACGACAAGGAAGATGATCGTGTTGACGAGCGACGTGCCGAACACCGGATCGTCGACAAGATTGACGTAACTTTCAGGATGGCGCGCGAGCCACAATCCGTAGCACACCGGATACAGCACGAACACGAGGAAGACGACGACGTAAGGCGCAAGCAGCGCCAGGCCCCACGCTTCCCATGTCGTGAGCGCTTTCTTCGGTGCGCCGCTCGGCGTGACCGGCTCGACTTTCGGCAATGCGAGCGTCGACATCGGAAAACTTCTGATGGATTCGTGGGCGCCGCGGGCGCCCACGATTTTCTGCCCGCTAACCGGCGACCTGTTTGATGCGCGCGATCATCTCGTCGACCGCCTTGTCTACTGTCCACTTTTCGCTGACTACGCGATTCATTGCCTTCGCCCAGATGTTCTCATTGTTCAGCACCGTGAACTTGTAGTTCTTGGTGAACTCGAACGGCGTCGTCCCGGCTGAGAACTGCTTTTGCACCGACGTGCGGTGCGGATCGGCAAGCCAGAAGGAAAGCCGCGCCGCGCCCGCCTTCGTCACGGGATACCACCGGCCGAGCGATCCCTCGACGTAGGGCGTGAGATTGTCCTCCTGCAGCAGGAACGTGACGAACTGTTTCGCGCCCTTCTTGTTCTTCGAACCTTCAAAGATCACGCCGGTCTTCACTGCCGCGCGGTAGACCATCGGCGATCCATCGGGCTTGTTCGGGAAGCCGGAAGTCTGGATCAGTTCGTAGTAATTCTTCTTCGCTTGCTCGCGTTCCTCGGGTTTCAACGATGCGTTGTTCATGTCGTCGTACCACTTGGCGGCGATCGAAATCGTCGCGTTGTGCGTCATTGCCGTCGTCTTGTTATGAAATGCTACGTTGTTGTCCGGATCCTTCCAGCTCGTCGATGAAGGCGGCGTGCAACCTTTCTGGTACGGCATCACGTAGTCGCCCAGCGCCTTCACGAGGCCCGCCTTGACCTTCGGGTCGTCGACCAGCAGCTTGCCGTTGTCGTCGACCAGCTTGACGTTGTACGCGTCCATGAACGTCAGGAACGAGTAATACGAGTCGCTCGAATCCACTCCCATCGGGAATCCGGTGGCAAAGCCCCGCTTGCCACTCTTCTTCCGGTATTCGGGCTGGACTTTGTCGCACCAGAACGTCCAGTATTCCTTCCACCCGGTCGGAATATCGGACTCCTTGAATCCCGCTTCCGCCAGCATGTCCTTCCAGTATTCGATGTGCATCGTCTGCTGCTTCAGCGGGAACGCGTAATAGGCCTTTTTCTTCGTCTTGTCGTTGTAGAGCCATGTCGTCTCGACGGTATTGGGCAGGAACTGCCCCTTGATCGGCGTGATGACGTCGCTGATGTCCTCGAGCTTGCCTTCGTAGGCCCATTTCGCGGTGACCTGGAAGTCGAACACGTCGATGTACGCGACATCGGGCGGATTGCCGGCGTCGAGCGCGGCGACGACCTTGGGGATGCCGTCCTGCACGGCGTACTGCGACAGCTCGACCTTGATTCCGGTCTTCGCTTCGAACTTCTTGATCGCCTCGTACAGCGCGTCGTCCTCCGATTTGTAGAACCCCTTCACCCACCAAACGGTGATCTTTTCCTGCGCGGCGACCTGACCGGACAGGACAAGCGCGGCGGCGGCGCAAAGCGCGATGCAAAGTCTCGACAATACCTTCATGGAACTCCTCCTGGATGGGACTGCGTGCGTTCTCTCGTGCCGTCCGGTTCTTTCGCCAGACTAAGGTTTGACTGCCGGAGTGTCAACCGCGGACACCGTCTGAAAACTTACATCACCGCGCCGAGATACCAGGGCACAAATTCGCTCTGACCGTAACCGTGGCGCTCGCTCTTCGTACGCTGGCCCGAGGCGGTCTCGAGCAGCAAATGGAACAAGCGCTCACCCGTCTCGTCGATAGCGGCGGTGCCATCGGCAATCTCGCCGCAATTCAAATCGATGTCTTCCTCCTGCTTGATCCAGAGCGGCGTGTTCGTCGACAGCTTGAGCGACGGCGACGGCGCGCAGCCATACGCGGAGCCACGACCCGTCGTGAAGACGATCATGTTCGCGCCTCCGGCGACCTGACCGGTTGCGGATACGGGATCGTAGCCAGGCGTATCCATATAGACGAAACCCTTTGCAGTTACCGGCTCCGCGTATTCATAAACGTCGATCAGGTTCGTCGTGCCACCCTTGGCGACGGCCCCGAGCGATTTTTCGAGAATCGTCGTGAGTCCTCCCGCCTTGTTGCCCGGCGATGGATTGTTGTTCATCTCGCCTTTTTCGCGCGCGGTGTAGTCCTCCCACCATTTGATGCGCGACACGAGCTTTTCGCCAACAGCGCGCGACACGGCACGCCGCGTGAGCAGGTGTTCGGCGCCGTAGATCTCCGGTGTTTCGGACAGGATCGCGGTGCCGCCATGACGCACCAGAAGATCGACCGCGGCGCCCAGCGCGGGATTGGCGGTGATCCCCGAGTAGCCGTCGGAACCGCCGCATTGCAGGCCGATCGTGATATGCGATGCGGGCACCGGTTGTCGCGTGATGTCATTCGCATGCGGCAACATCTCTTCGATCATGGCGATGCCGCGCGCAATCGACTTGGCCGTGCCGCCGGTGTCCTGAATGCTGTAGGTGCGAAGGAGCGGGCCTTCCTGAAGTTCTTCTGCGCCCAGCAACGCCGATATCTGGTTCGCCTCGCAGCCGAGCCCGACCATCAGCACGCCGGCAAAGTTCGCATGCCGCGCGTAGCCGCCGAGCGTGCGGCGCAGCAGCGCCATCCCCTCGCCATGTGTGTCCATTCCGCAACCGGAGCCATGCGTCAGCGCGACAACGCCGTCCACGTTGGGAAAGGCGGCGAGGCGTTCGCGCGTGAAATGACCGGCAATGCCGCGGGCGACCGTCGCCGAGCAATTGACCGTCGACAGGATGCCAAGATAGTTGCGCGTCGCGACGCGATCGTCGCTACGCACAATGCCCATGAACGTTGCAGGCGGCGTCACATATTGCGTCGCCTTCACGTCGACGCCGAACGCATAGTCGCGATCGAACGTTCCCATCTTCAGGTTGTTGAGGTGGACATGCTCGCCCGGCGCGATGTCGCGGCTCGCAAAGCCGATGATCTGGTTGTAGCGCCGAACCGGCGCCGCCTTTGGCGATCGCGCGCGTGGCGACCTTGTGGCCGGGTGGAATCAGGCCGATGACCGTGACCTTCTCGTCCATGAGCTTCGTCCCACCGACGAGTTGCTGCCGCGCGATGACGACATCGTCGGCGGCGTGAAGACGGATGGTCATCGATGTTTGCGTAAGCATGTTCGCTCCTTTAGGGCCTAGTGCACGGCCGCGCGTGCCACGGCGAGCCCGTCGATGGCGGCGAAATCCCAGTCGATGCCGAGACCCGGCGTCTCGGGTGCGAGCGCGAAGCCGTCGCGCACGGCCATCCGCGACGTCGTGATCGCATCGAGCTGCGGGATGTACTCGACCCAAGCGCCGTTGGGGACTGCAGCCACCAGCGACACGTGCAGTTCCATCAGAAAATGCGGGCACACGGCGACGTTGAACGTCTCCGCGAGATGCGCCACCTTGAGCCACGGCGTAATGCCGCCGATGCGCGCGCAATCCACTTGGACGATCGAGCAGGCATCACGTTCGAGGTACTCGCGAAAATGGCTCGGGTGATACAGCGACTCACCCACCGCAATTGGCATCGATGCCTTCGCCGCGATTTCGACGTGCCCGGCGAGATCTTCGGCCGGCAGCGGCTCCTCGAACCACGCGAGCGACAGCGGTGCATAAGCGTAGGCGCGGCGCAGCGCCTCCGCAACAGTGAATGCCTGGTTGGCGTCGATCATCAGCTCGAATTCATCGCCCACCGCTTCGCGCACCGTGGCGAGACGCTTGACGTCTTCGGCAATCGACGGTTTCCCGACCTTGAACTTGGCCCCCTTGAATCCCTGCGCCTTCGCGTCAACCGCCTCGTCGACAATCTGCTGCGCCGAGTGATGGAGCCAGCCGCCTTCAGTCGTGTACACGGGGATTGCGGATTTGGCGCCCCCGGCGAGCTTCCACAACGGCTCGTTCGCGCGGCGGCATTTAAGATCCCACAGCGCCGTGTCGATGGCGGCGAGCGCTAGGCTCGTGATCGCGCCCACGGCCGTTGCATGCGTATGGAAGAAAAGATGCTTCCATATGCCTTCGATTTGCGCCGCGTCGCGACCGATCAGGCGCGGGCAAAGATGGTCCCGCAGCAGCGCGACCACCGACGAGCCACCGGTTCCGATGGTGTACGTGTAGCCAACGCCCTGTGCGCCATCGCTGCAGGTGATGCGCACGATCGGCGTTTCCTGCTTGACGAACGACTGGATGGCATCCGTGCGCACGACTTTGGGCGGCAGGTCGACCTGGAGGATTTCGACGCGCTCTATAGGAGCCGCCACGCTTGCGGCCGGCGTCATCAGTGATAAAACATTCGCGGCAGCCATAGCGAGATGATCGGAACGTACGTGATGAGGATCAGGCTGCCAAGAAGCGGTATGAGCCAGGGCAGGATAGCCATCGTCGTTCGCTCGAGCGACATCCTGGCCACGCGTGCGAGCACGTACAGCACCATTCCCATCGGGGGATGCAGGAGCCCGATCATCAGGTTCAAGTACGATGATCAGCCCGAAATGCACCGGGTCGATGCCGAGTTGCGTCACCGCGGGCATCAGCACCGGAATCGCGATCAGGATCGCAGCGGTCGGCTCGAGGAAGCAGCCGACGAACAGCAGCAGCAGATTGACGAGCAGCAGGAACACCCATGGCGAATGCGTGAAACCGAGCACCCATGCAGTGACCATGTCCGTAACGCGCGTCGCGGTGAGGAGCCAGCCGAAGATCGACGCCGCGGCGACGATGAATAGTACGGTCGCGGTGGTTTCGATGGTCTCCATCGACACCTTGACCAGCATCTTCATCGAAAGCGTGCGATACCAGAAGAGACCCAGGAACAACGCCCAGATCGACGCCGCGACCGCGCCTTCGGTGGGCGTGAAGATGCCCGTCGTCATGCCGCCGATCAGGAGCACTGGCGTCATGATCGGCAGAACCGCCTCGAACTTGTATTTCCAGTCCGCCGCGAACAGCGCGAGCATAGCAATTCCCGCCGCCAAGGGCGGGTTGACGCCGGCGACGACCGCGCCCCAGATGACGAGCGGAAAGCCGATGACGATCGCCAGTTCGACCGCCGCCTTGCCGACGCGTGCCCACAAGGAACTTGATGTCGGCGCCCCAGTTGTTCTTGTGCGCAAAGTAGGCGACCGTCAGCATCATCAGCAACAGTCATCACCAGACCCGGCAGGATGCCGGCGAGGAACAATTGCCCGATCGAGACGTTGGCGACCATCCCGTAAATGACGAACGGCAGCGACGGCGGAATGATCGGGCCGAGCGTGGCCGACGCCGCGGTGACGCCGACCGAAAACTCTTTCGAGTAGCCGTGGTCGCGCATCGCCTTGATCTCGATCGTGCCGAGTCCTGCCGCGTCGGCGATCGCCGTACCCGACATGCCGGCGAAGATCACCGACCCGACGATGTTGACGTGCCCCAGCCCGCCTTTCATCCACCCGACCAGCGCCAGTGCGAAGTTGTAGATGCGGTTGGTAATGCCGGCGTTGTTCATCAGGTTGCCGGCCAGGATGAAGAACGGCACCGCAAGCAGCGGAAAGCTGTCGAGGCCGCTGATCATCCGGTGAACGACCACCATCGGCGGCGTGCTCCCGGACAACAGGATGTAGATGAGCGATGAGCCCGCCATCGCGATGGCGACCGCGATCCCCGTCACCATCAGGACCAGAAATGACGTGAGCAGGGCGCCGGTCATTGCGGCTCCCCCCGAAACGCGCTGCGCGCGCCTCCCCCCACAGGGGGGCGAGCGCCTTGGGGCGGCCCGGCGGCGCTCATTCTGCGTCCCTTGCCAAATGCGTGTTGCGCGTTGCGGCCGATGGCGCTCATTCGATCGTCTCTTCGATCGCGTGCTCCGGCTGCTCGAGCAGACTCCACCCGCGGCGCCAGTTCTCGATCGCGACCTGCACCGAACGCACGGCGGCTGCTGCGAAACCGAGCCCGCAAACGCCGTAGATCAGATTCATCGGCAGGTCGATGATCGTCATTTGCAGGCTGCCCATGCGCGTCATCATCTGCAGCGTAAGACCCACCGCCGTCACGAAGAACACGATGCGCCCCGCATCGACTGCCGTCGACAATGCGCGTCCGGCCTTCGCCGGAATGAGGCGGTACAGGAAATCGACGTGGATGTGCCGCGTGCGGCGGACGGCGGCGGCAACTCCCATGAACACGGTGCAGATCAGGAGGTAGCGCGCGATCTCCTCTGTCCATGCCGCCGAGTCGTTCAGCACGTATCGGGTGAAGAACTGGAAGAAGACGTTGAGGCCAAGCAACCAGAAGAATGCGAGCGAAGCCCAATCCTCGAGCAGGTAGCCGGATAGGTCGATCGGCGCGTCCTCGACGTGGAAATGGCCCTCGGCGTCGAGGACGTGTTCGGCATGCGGCGCTTCGTTCATCGCTTGGACTCCTCGTCGTTCAACGCGGCGTTGCCGCCGCCGCAAACTTTTCCTTAACCCGCTCGCTGGCGGCCGGGTCGTTCGCGCGGCGATGCACTCCCGAGGCCCTGGCTTCGTCCGCCGCGCTCGCGACTACTTGATCGCGACGATCTTGTCGTAGTCGGACTTCGAGAATCCCATCGACTCGACCGGCGAATTCTTCAGCACGGCATCGGAAAAGCTCTTGCGGTCGACCTGGACGATCTGCAAGCCCTTCTTCTTGAACTCGTCGGCAAGCTCCGCTTCGCGCTTCTTGATCTTCTCAGTCGCGCGGGCCGCCGCTTCGCGCGTCACCTCGGTGAAGATCTTCTTCTCATCGTCGGTCAGCTTGTTCCAGACATGAGGGGCGACCTGAGTCGTCAGTCCGTCGACGATGTGCGACGTCATCATGATTGCCTTTTGCACCTCGTAGAACTTTTTCGCCTCGATCGTCGTCAACGGATTCTCTTGCGCGTCGACAGTTCCGTTTTGCAGCGCGAGATAGACCTCCGCGAAGGCGATCGGCGTCGGATTGGCGCCGCAGGCCTTCGGCGTCGCCATGTACGCCGGAACGTCGGGAACGCGGATCTTCAGTCCCTTCATCCCGGCGCAATCGGTAAACGGCTTTTGCGCCGTGGTCTGCCGCGCGCCGTAATACGTGTAGGCGAGGATCTGAATGCCGGTCTTCTTGCGGAACTCCTCGACCATTTCGGCGAACACCGGGCTCTTCGAATACGCGATCAGGTGATCGGCGTCGCGGAAGATGAACGGATAGTAGGCGATGCCGAGCCGCGGATAGCTACGCGCGGCGAACGAAGGTCCGCTGATGATCATGTCGACGGTACCGAGCGTCAGCCCCTGGTTGATATCGGTTTCCTTGCCCAGCGTCGATGCCGGAAACACCTCGATATCGAACTTGCCGTTGGTGCGTTTCTTGATCTCGGCGGCGGCCCACACCGATTCGGTGTGATACGGCTCGCTCGTCTCGTAGACGTGCGCCCACTTCAACTTCTGCTGCGCTGCGGCGGGAGCGGCAATGACCAAAGTGGCCGCGGCGACCGCCACGACGGCAAACAATTTCGGCAACAAACGCATGATTCCTCCTCGGGGATCGAACTTGCTGACGGTCATGCGGACACGACCTGGACTTTCGTACTCTGATTCTTGTCGGCTGCCGCCCGGAACGCGGCGACGGCATCCTGCAACGGGTATTGGCCCGACAGCAGCGGCCGCACGTCGACGCGACGCGTGGCCAGGTAATCGACGGCCCAGTCGAATTCGATGCCCCAGCGGAAAGCGCCGCGAAGGTCGAGCTCCTTTGCCATCAGGTCGTTAACGACGAACGGCAGCGGTTCGTGCGGCAACGTGCCGACCTGGACGATCACGCCGCCGCGTTTGGTCGCCGCGACGCACGTCTTCAGCGCGTTGAAGTTGCCCGACACTTCATATGCCACGTCGAATTGCGGTTCCTTCAGCGCGTCCGCGTCGCGATCGGCCCGCAGCGTCGCGTCGGCGCCGACCAATTTCGCCTGCGCCAGCGGCCGGTCGAGGACATCCGTGACTGCGATTCTGAGCGCTCCGGCGAGCCGCGCCGCCATGACGGTCACGCAACCAATTGTGCCGGCGCCCGTGATCAGCACCGACTTCCCCATCAATCCGCCGCCCCGGCTCACTCCATGGAGGCCGACCGCCAGCGGCTCCGCGAAGGCGAGCTCGCCAAGCGAGATGTCGCCGGCAACGGGATAGCATTGCCGCTCGCCCATCACGAAATATTCCTGGAACATCCCCTGCACATGCGGGAAACGGCTTGCGCTGCCGAGGAAGCGCATGTTCGCGCACAGCTGCTCGCGGCCTTCGCGGCAATAATCGCAGCGCCCGCACGCATGCGACGGCGAGACCGCGACCTTGTCGCCCACTTTGACGCGCGTGACGCCGGCCCCAACGCCGGCCACCACCGCCGACGCCTCATGTCCCGGGATCAGCGGCTCGCGCACGACGAAATTGCCGTTGCGCCCTTCGAAATAGTAGTGCAGATCCGAACCGCAAATGCCGCCGGCACCGAGGCGCAGCAGCACTTCGCCGGGCCCGGCATCGGGAATGTCGGCGGGTTCGATGCGAAGATCTTCCTTGGCGTGAATTCGGCAGGCAAGCATCATTGTCTCCAGATGATCGGGTTGGCGCATCGTCAGTGAAGCATGTCCCAGCCGGTCGAGAATCGTTTGTAGGCTTGGTTGAGATGCCGTTGCATCGCGATACGCGCGCCGTTCGCATCCTTCGCCGATATCGCCTTGTACACGTTTCGATGCTCGGCCATCGCGTTGCCCCACAGTGCGGGCGAATCGTAGTGATGCTCGAGTTGCTTATAGAGCGGGCCGGTGCGCTCGTCCCACAACATCTTGACGACGGCCACCAGCGCACCGTTGCCGGTCGCCTCGGCAATGCGCATGTGGAACAGCCGGTCCCCGGACAGCGGCTGGTGCTCGCCGAAATCGATTTCGCGTTGCATCTGGTCGAGCGCTTCGGCGATCGCCTTGATCTGATGCTTCTTGCCGGACTTGGCGGCGAGCGCCGCGCATTCGCCCTCGATGACATAACGCGCCCGCAGCAGTTCGAACGGCCCCGCGGCCGCCTCCGCTTCCTGGCCCGCATGCTCCGTTGGCGCCTGGACGTAGATTCCGGACCCGATGCGCACCTCGACCCGCCCTTCGACTTCGAGCGCGATCAGCGCCTCGCGCACCGACGGCCTCGAGACGCCCAGCTGTTTGGCGAGATCGCGTTCCGGCGGCAGCCGCGCGCCGGCGGGAAACTCGCCCGAGGCGATCAACTTGCGGATCTGATCGGCGATCTGCCGATACAGTCGGCGCGGTTCGATACTCTGGAAAGGCATGGGTGGCGGGCGAAACGCTACGGGGAGCGACGCCGCCGAATGCACGGTCGCGTCCGGCGGGGCGATCGATGACTCTGGCCGAAGGCTAATCCGCGCCCCTGAACTGGTCAAGTGGTATTACCAATTCTCTGGGCGTCGCGTAAAATGCGCGTCCCACCGACTGGCGTTCCCGCCGGCCGGCCGCCCCGCTCCCACGCACCTCGCCGCCCGTGCCCGCCACCACCATCGCCGCTATCCGCGCGACGCCGGTCACCGTTCCGCTCGAAGCGCCGCTCCTGCACAGCAACGGCGCGCACTGGGGACGCTTCGTGCGCACGATTGTCGAGGTCGAGACCGCGGACGGTTATGTCGGACTGGGCGAAATGGGCGGCGGCGGCGAGGATGCTGCCCGCCAGTTCGCGGCGCTCGCTGATTATCTGCGCGGGCACGACGTGTTCCGACTGGAGGCGCTGCGCTTCGCGATCTGCAACCCGACGGCGAGCCTCTATAACAACCGCACGCAACTGCACGCGGCGATCGAGTTTGCATGCCTCGACATCATGGGCCAGAAGCTCGGCGTGCCTGTTCACGCGCTGCTCGGCGGCAAGCTGCACGACGAAGTGGAGTTCGCGAGCTATCTCTTCTTCCGTTACAACGATCCCGTCAGTGGTCGCGGCGAAGTGCGCACGGCCGAACAGCTGGTCGCTCATGCCCGCGCGCTGAAGGCGCAACACGGGTTTCGCGTGCACAAGCTGAAAGGTGGCGTCTATCCGCCCGCCCACGAGCTTGCCTGCTATCGCGCGGTGGCCGCGGCCCTCGACGGCGATCGCTTTCGCTACGATCCGAACAGCGCGCTCTCGCTCGCCGATGCGATCGATTTCGGCCGCGGCATCCTCGATCTCAAGAACGATTATTTCGAGGACCCGGTGTGGGGCATGCCGCAGCTCGCGCGGCTCAAGGAGTTCGTCCCGTTGCCTATCGCGACGAACACCGTCATCGTCAACTTCGAGCAGCTGGCGGCCAACGAGAAGCTGCGCGCCGTCGACGTCGTGCTGCTCGACACGACGTTCTGGGGCGGCATCCGACCGTGCATCAAGGCGGCCGCCGTCTGCGAAACGCTCGGCGTCGGTGTCGCGGTCCACAGCTCGGGCGAGCTCGGGATCCAGCTCGCGACGATGCTGCATCTCGGAGCAGTGCTGCCGAATCTCGGTTATGCGGCGGACGCGCATTATCACCACCTTGCGGACGACGTTATCGCCGGCGGCCGGATGCCCTATCGCAACGGAGCAATCGAGGTTCCCGATGGCAACGGGCTCGGCGTTTCCCTCGATCCCGCCAAGCTCGCGCAATACCATGAGCTCTATCGGGAATTGGGTGGCTACCCGTACGATCGCGATCCCGGGCGCCCCGGTTGGTATCCGACCGTCCCGAATCATGCGTGGGCGGATCCGAACGTGTCACTGCGTCCTGACTTAAAATAGAAGCGAGGCGCGGTCGTTTATGACCGCGGGCCTCGGTTCTTCAGGAGAATGTTATATGCCGCGGCTTGCGGCAAGACAGCGCTGGTCACCGCGGCCGGCCAGGGCATCGGTTTCGCCAGCGCCGTGCAGATGGCAGGCGAAGGCGCGACCGTTTACGCGACCGACGTCAACGCCAAGCTGCTCGACAACTTCAAGGGTGTGGCGAACATCGTTGCACGACGGCTCGACGTGCTCGACGACGCCGCCGTCCGCGCGACCATCGAGGAGTTGCCGGCGCTCGACGTGCTGTTCAACTGCGCCGGCTACGTCCACAACGGCACGATCCTCGAATGCACGCCGAAAGACTGGGACTTCAGCTTCAACCTGAATGTTCGGGCAATGTACGTGGCGATACAGGCGGCCGCGCCGAAGATGCTCGCGAAGCACCAGCAGACGGGCCGCTGGGCGTCGATCATCAACATGGCCTCGGTCGCCGGCTCAATCAAGGGCCTTCCCAATCGCTTCGTCTACGGCGCGAGCAAGGCCGCAGTGGTCGGGCTTACGAAGGCCGTCGCCGCCGACTTTGTGCAAAAGGGCATTCGCTGCAATGCGATTGCGCCGGGGACCGTCGACACGCCATCGCTCGGCGAGCGCATCAGCGCGTACGAAGATCCGGTCGAGGCGCGCAAGATGTTCATTGCACGACAGCCGATGGGCCGCCTTGCCAAGGCCGAGGAGATTGCGCCGATTGTCGTATTCCTCGCGTCCGACGAATCGACGTTTGCGACCGGACAGGTGTTTTCCGTCGACGGCGGAATGACCATTTGAAGCCGGTGGAAGTCTTCGGATAACGACCGCTGGCTGTGTTGCTGCTCGCCTTCAATCCTCACGTACTTCCGTGTACGCTCCGGTTGAAGGCTCCGCGGCGCCTTGCCAGCGGCCGTTCTCCTCGATTTCTTCCTGGCTTTCCCAATCCTTTGTAGGAGGCATCATGAAACTCGTACGCTACGGTCCCGCCGGCAAGGAAAAGCCCGGTCTCGTCGACCCCGACGGCAAGCTGCGCGACCTGTCGAGAAAAGTGAAGGACATCGATGGTGCAAGTCTCGCGCCGTCCGAGCTCGCCAAGTTGAAGAAGCTCGATCCGAAGAAGCTGCCGCTGGTCAAGGGCCGGCCGCGGCTCGGGCCGTGTGTTGCGATGCCGTCGAAATTTGTCGCCATCGGCCTCAACTTCAGCGATCACGCGAGGGAATCGGGCAATCCGATTCCCGAGCATCCCGTGGTGTTCTTCAAATCACCGTCATGCATCGTCGGCCCCAACGACAACGTGATGGCGCCGCGCAATTCGACGCAGCTCGACTGGGAGGTGGAGCTCGGCGTCGTGATCGGCCGCAAGGCCCAATACGTCGACGAAAAGGACGGACTCCGTTATGTGGCGGGCTATTGCCTCATCAACGACGTGTCGGAGCGCGAATTCCAGATGAAGAAGAGCGCGACGCAGTGGAGCAAGGGCAAGGGGTGCGATACGTTCGGACCCATCGGGCCCTGGCTCGTCACCACCGACGAGATAAAAGATCCGCAGAAGCTCGCGATGTGGCTCAACGTCAACGGCGAGCGGCGGCAACGGGGCAACACGAGCACGATGATCTTCGGGGTTGCGAAGCTCGTGTCCGACGTCTCGTGCTACATGACGCTTTTGCCGGGCGACGTGATCACGACCGGCACGCCGCCGGGCGTTGCGCTGGGCATGAAACCGCCAGTGTGGTTGAAGGAAGGCGACGTGATGACGCTCGGCATCGACGGCCTCGGCGAGCAGAGGCAGAAGGTCGTCGCTTTCAGGAAGGGGCGCTGAGCAATGGCACTGTGCAATGCGGTTGCGATCGCACGCGCATCGGCGCCGCCTGACTACAAGCACTAAAGGAGTCCCCGCCGGGCGAGGTTTTTCATCAGCGCCGCCGCGCCGAACGTCCAAGGCGCGATGCGATCGGAGTGCAGGACACGATTGACGAGGGCGCCGAGCTTCGGCGTCGTCACGGTGACGATGTCGTCCACCTCGTGCGTGAAGCCCTGTCCGGCCGCGCGCCTGTCCTTGGTCGGCGCGAACATCGTGCCGAGGAACAGCATGAATCCATCCGGATATTGGTGGATCGGCCCGATCGCCTGCGCCACGAGTTCGAGCGGATCGCGGCTTATCATCGACAGCGAGCTTGTGCCATCGAGAACGAATCCATCCGCACCATCGACGCGCATCGCGAGATCGCAACGGCGCACGTCGTCGATCCCGAAGCCGTCGTCGAACAGACGCACAAATGGGCCGATCGCGCAGGATGCGTTGTTGTCCTTCGCCTTGCCGAGCAGAAGCGCGCTGCGGCCTTCGAAATCACGCAGATTGACGTCGTTGCCGAGCGTCGCACCGACCGTTTCCCCTCGACTGTTGACGGCGAGCACGACCTCCGGCTCGGGATTGTTCCACTGCGATCCGGGATGAATGCCGATGTCGGCGCCCACACCCACGGCAGACATCGGTTGCGACTTGGTGAAAATCTCGGCGTCCGGACCAATGCCGACTTCGAGATACTGCGACCACACGCCCTGCGCGATCAGCGCGTCCTTGAGCCGCAGGGCTTCGGCGGAACCCGGGCGCACCCGCGAGAGATCATCACCGATGATCGCAACGACGGCCCGCCGCACCGATTCGGCCTTCGCCGGATCGCCGCGCGCCTGCTCTTCGATCACGCGCTCCAGCATGCTCGACACGAAGGTGACTCCGGCCGCCTTGATCGCCGCGAGATCGCACGGCGCGAGAAACCACGGCAGCTGTTCGTCGCGCGCGTCCGGCGCCGAATTGCCGAGCACCGTTGCCGTGTCCGCGATGCGCGGTGCGGCGTCGGCCGCACGTATCGCCGCCGCGGCGTCGGGAAGTTCGAGCAGCTCGCTGATCGTCGGTGCGAGGGCCGACACGTCGAAGACGCCTTCGCTGGTGACCCGCACGACCGACGGTCCTGCAACGTCGGGCTGCCAGACGCGGCCGATCAGCAGTGCGTGCTCGTGATCGGCGGGCAGGCACCGGGCGGGGGTGAGAAGGCTCCTGATCGCGCTCATTGGACTACCCTTCGCGCTTCGCGGCCAATTCGCGCTCGGGGCGGCCCTTCGCGCTTATGACTACTCTCCGCGCTTCGCGCTTCGCGGCTAATTCGCGCTCGGGGCGGCCCTTCGCGCTCATGCCGCTCATGTGCCGCTCATGTGTGACCCCTACACGGAAAATGCGAGACTGATTATAGGGCCGATTGAAACGATGTCGCGATATGCCGCGCGAACGAATGCGCCGTTTTGCGGCATACTTCGGCAGCCCGCTAACCGCGCAGGCAGACCTCCGATGCCCGATAATCCCTTATCCCGCGACCCGGTCCTGTTTCCGGAAATCGACCCGCAGGTGACAGGACGGCTGCCCGTCGATTCGCTGCACACGCTCTACTGGGAAGCGTGCGGCCGCGCCGACGGTGTTCCGGTCGTGTTCCTGCACGGCGGCCCGGGAGGCGGCTGCCTGCCGCACCATCGCCGCTATTTCGATCCCGCATTCTGGCGCATCGTGCTGATCGATCAACGCGGTGCCGGCCGCTCGACACCGATTGCAGAGATCGAAGGCAACACGACGCAGGCCCTGATCGACGATCTCGAACGGTTGCGTATCCATTTGCACATAGACCGCTGGCTCGTGTTCGGCGGCTCGTGGGGATCGACCCTTGCGCTCGCTTACGCGCAGGCGCATCCGTCCCGATGCCTCGGTCTCGTGCTGCGCGGAATCTTTCTTGCCTCCGCCGCCGAGATCGACTGGTTCATGCACGGAATGCGCAACGTCTTTCCGGAAGCTTGGCGCGCATTCGCGGGGTTCCTCCCGGACACCGAGCGCGGCGATCTTCTCGGCAGCTACTACCGGCGGCTCGTCGATCGCGATCCTGCCGTCCATCTGCCGGCCGCCCACGCGTGGGATCGCTACGAAGCGGCGTGCTCGACGCTGCTGCCTGGCGCCGATCCCGCACCGAAGTTCGACAGCGACGCTGCCGCGCTCGCGATTGCGCGAATCGAGGCGCATTATTTCGTGCACCGCGCGTTTCTGGACGACGGCGCCCTCCTGGCCGGCCTTCCTCGCATACGCCAGCTGCCCTGCACGATCGTCCAGGGACGCTACGACATCGTCTGCCCGCCGGTCACCGCGAATGCGCTCGCCCGTTGCTGGCCCGAGGCCGCCTACATCGTCGTGCCCGACGCCGGGCATTCGGTACGCGAGCCGGGGATCACGCGCGAGCTCGTTGCCGCGGTCGAGCGCATGAAAAAGCTCGTCCTGCGCTGACAAAACGCCCTTCAGCGCGTTTCGCTCCCGGACTCGCCGCCAATGCGCAGCGCGGTGATTGCGAAATCGAGCAGGATGACATCGCCGATGAGCGGGTAGCCGAAGCCCATTCCAAATTCCCGCCGCAGCAGGCGACCCGAAACCGTCGCGGCACAGCTTTCGCCGCCGTCGCCCGGATTTCTGACGCACTCGAGACCCTTCACGTCGAGCCGCAGCGGCTTCGTCACGCCGTGGAGCGTAACGTTGCCCTGCGCCGCGGCGATCTGCCGGTCACGGTACTCGAGGTGCGTCGAGCGGAACTGCAGCACCGGATAGCGGGCGACATCGAAGACATCCTCGCCGCGGACGAATTCGTCACGCATCTGCCACCCGGTGTCAACGGAAGAAAGATCGATGGCGACGTCGATGCTGCCGCCGCTCGCGCGCGCGGGATCGAGCAGGATCGTTCCCGAGACGCGATGGAACTGGCCTTCCTGGCGAAGAACGCCGAACTGGGTCAGCTCAAATCGGGCCAGGGTTCGTTCCGGAGCGATACGGTAGCTCTGCGCATTGGCGGTCCCCGCGGCGAGCGTCGCGCAGGTGAACGCAGCGAGAAGCGCGATCGTGACATACGGCCGCCGCCGCATGATCGCAGTCCTCGTCTCTTGCATCTCCGAGGATTATTGCACGGGAGGAAGCACCATCCGGATGCGGATGGCGACCTCGTCGGCAACGGTAGACGTATCGGCCCACATGCCCTCGCCAACCTTGAAGTCGAGCCGCTTGACCGAGAACTCGCCTTCGGCAACGCTGTTGCCGCCTGCATCCTTGCGGAGCGCGACCGGAATCGAAACGTCGCGCGTGACTCCTTTGATCGAGAGCCGGCCGTCGATGCGGTAACGATCGCTGCCGACGCCTCGCACCGCGGTCGATTCGAACGTGGCGACCGGGAATTTTGCGGTGTCGAACCACGCCGGTCGCCGTGCCTCGATCTCGGTCTCTTCGCTCGCGAGGTCGATGCTCGCGAGCTCGATCTCGAAGACGGCCTTCGATCTTTCCGGGTCTTTGGGACGAAAGTCGACGTTCGCTTTCCATTTCCGGAAACGTCCCTCGACGCTGCCACCCGTCTGTTTGGCGACGAAACGGATTTCGCTCCGGTCGATCAGCACGCCCTGCGCGCCGGCGCCGGCGGATGCCGCCATCAGCATGACGGCGAGCGACGGAACGAACGGATGCAGAATCTTCATCGTGTGACCTTGGCGGGATTGCGTCGCAGGAAGGGGAGCATTCGGCGAAGAGTGTCGTCGCGATCGACGTATTCGTGCCGCAACGCCGCTCCCACATGCACAAAGACCAGCATTAGCAGGATGAAGTTCAATGTGGCGTGAACCGCCCAGAGCACGCCCGCGAGCGCCTTGTCCTTGCCGACCAGGTCCGGCAGAGGAACAAGTCCGAGATAAACGACCGAAACGCCGGTGGCCGAGCTGTAGACCCATCCCGATAGCGGGATCGCGAACATCAGAACGTATAAGGCCGCATGGGTGGCCGACGCCGTGCGGCGCTGCCATTCGGGCATCGCGATCGGCGATGGGGCCGGATACGCGAGACGCCAGAGAATCCTCACCGCAGCCGTCAGGAAGACCGTGATGCCGATCCATTTGTGCCAGCCGTAAAGCCGCACCTTGAGCGGCGAAAGCGACAGGTTGATCATCGAGATGCCGAGCGCCAGGTTGCAAACGATGAGAAGTGCTGCGATCCAATGGAACGTGATGGCAGTGCGCGTATACGTTCCCGCCGGCGCGCTCATCTCTTCTCCGCTGCGCAACGCATCGTTGAAAGCACACGACACTCCTCGAATGAGACTGCCCACGGGCGAATTCCGCCGGAAGGCTCGCCTGACCGCCGCTATAATCGTAACCCTCCTGCCACGCGCTTCGGCACAATGACAATGTGGCGCTCCCGACCGCCGGATCGACGACGCAACGCCTTGCCTGCCATGAACATGCCGGCATGCGGTCCTGTTCCACGCTGGCTCGCAATCGCCGCCGGCTTCCCTCTTTTCCTTCGGCAGCCGTGAACGAGGGACCGAACCGGCGCTCGGCCAACGCCGACTGGCTCGCGCGAAGCCGTCGCGCCGTATGGCACCCGTGCACGCAGATGAAGGTTCACGAGACGCTGCCTCTGGTGCCCATCGCACGTGCGCAGGGCGCTTGGCTGCACGATTTCGATGGCCGTCGCTACCTGGACGCCGTCGGCTCCTGGTGGGTCAATCTGTTCGGCCACGCGAATCCGCGCATCAACGCCGCGCTGACGGCGCAGCTCGCGGAACTCGAGCACGCGATGCTCGCCGGATTCACCCATCGCCCGGTCATCGAGCTGTCCGAGCGTCTCGCCGCGCTCGCGCCGTCCGGACTTGGCCACGCGTTCTACGCATCCGATGGCGCATCGGCGATCGAGATCGCGCTCAAGATGGCGTTTCATTACTGGGCGAATGTCGGCAAACCTGCGAAGACGGATTTCGTGAGCCTCGCCGGCAGCTACCACGGCGAGACGCTGGGAGCGCTCGCGGTGACCGACGTGCCGCTGTTCCGTGATACGTACGCGCCTCTGCTACGCCGTGCAGCGACGGTGCCGTGCCCGGACACGCGCAGCGCCGCCGGCCAATCGGCGCACGACGTTGCCGAGGCAGCGGCAGTCGCGCTCGACGCCTATTTCGCCGCGCATCATGCCGCGACCGCCGCATTCATCGTGGAGCCGCTGGTACAGGGTGCCTCCGGGATGACGATGTACGACGCGCACTACCTGGCCCGCGCACGGGAGCTTTGCACGCGCTACGACGTGCTGCTGATCGCCGACGAGATCATGACCGGCTTCGGCCGCACCGGCACGATGTTCGCCTGGGAACAAAGCGGGGCCGCGGCACCCGATTTTCTGTGCCTGTCGAAGGGGCTCACCGGCGGCTACCTGCCGCTGTCGTGCGTGCTGACGACGGACGCGGTCTATTCCGCGTTCTACGCGGATGAACTCGCGCGCGGCTTCCTGCATTCGCATTCCTACACCGGCAACGCGCTCGCGTGTCGCGCCGCGCTCGCCGTGCTCGATATTTTCGCCGACGACGACGTGATTGCGGTCAACCGAGCCAAGTGCCGCCGTTGGGCGCACTTGGCTTCACCGCTCGCCGCTCATCCCGCCGTGCGCCACTTCCGGCAAACCGGAATGATCATCGCGTTCGACGTTGCAACGACGCGTCCCGATTTCGCGCGCTGGTGTCTTGCCGAAGGCCTCAAACGCGAGCTCATGCTGCGACCGATTGGGCGCACGCTCTACTTCATGCCGCCTTATATCGTCACCGACGACGAATTCGCGGCCCTCGTCGCCGGCACCCTAGACATATTGGCCGCCGCATGAAACGTGCAGCCATCCTCGCTGTGGCGCTCCTCGCCTGGTGCGGCGCGGCGCTGGCGTTCCTGCCGCCGCCGCTCGCCAGAGCGTTCCGGAATGCCGGAGTGCCCCCCGAGGCCGTCGCGCTCGTCGTCCAGGAAACCGGCACCGTGCAGCCGCTGATCGCGCATGACGCAGCGAAGCCGATGAGCCCGGCGTCGCTGATGAAGCTCGTGACGTCGTTCGCCGCGCTCGAGTTGCTCGGCCCGGAGTATCGCTGGACCACCGATGCCTATCTCGACGGCAAGCTCGACAGCGGCGTGTTGCACGGCAATCTGGTGCTGCAAGGGCATGGCGACCCGAGGATCACCGTCGAGCAATGGCAGGGCTTCATGAGCGCCCTCACCATGCGTGGACTCACCGCGATCGATGGCGATCTCATTCTCGACCGCTCGTTCTTCGCGCCGGTCGCGCACGATCCCGGCGCATTCGACGGCGAGCCGCTGAAGCCGTACAACGTCGGCCCGGACGCGCTGCTCGTGAACTTCAAGTCGATGCGTTTCGTGTTCGCGCCGAATCGCGAGGGGAACGGTACCGATGTGACCGCGAGTCCGGCGTTTGCAAATGTGACGATCTCACCGCTGCCGCACCTGGCGGCAGGCGACTGCGGCGACTGGCGCAGCACGGTCGGCGCAACGTTCGTTGACCACGGGAGCTCCGCCGAGGCGGGCTTCACGGGGCGTTACGCCGGGTCGTGCGGCGAGCACGAGTGGTGGGTGTCGCTGCTCGACCATCCGGCCTACGTGCATGCGATGTTCACGACGTTCTTTCGCGAAGCCGGCGGCCGCTTTTCCGGCGGCTGGAAGGAGGGGATAGCGCCCAAGGGCAAGACGCCGTTCGCCACACTTGAATCGCCACCGCTTTATGTCGTCGTGCGCGACGTCAACAAGCTCTCGAACAACGTGATGGCGCGCCAGGTCTTCCTGACGCTGGCGACCGCCAAGAGTCCGCCGCCGGCGACCGCAAGCGGCGCGACGGCTGCCGTTCATCGCTGGCTTCTTTCGCACAAGCTCAAGATGCCGGAGCTCGTGCTCGACAACGGGTCGGGGCTTTCGCGCCACGAGCGAATCAGCGCAGGCAGCCTCGTGCGCCTGCTGCTAGCGGCGGATGCGAGTCCCGTGCGCGAGGAATTCGTGAGCTCACTCGCCGTCGCGGCGATGGATGGGACGGTCGAGCGCCGGTTCCAGAATGTCAATGTCGCGGGACAGGCACTGCTCAAAACCGGCACGCTCGAAGGCGCGCGCGGCATCGCCGGTTACGTGATCGACGCGGACGGCCGGCGATGGGCGCTCGCGGCGATCGTCAACCACCCGAATGCCGCACGCGTGCAAGGCGCACTCGATTTCTTCGTGCAGTGGGTCTATCGCAACGCCGCCACCTGGGAATCGCTGAATCGACTCGCGCCCATCCGTCCTGCCGAGACGCCAAAACAGGCGGTCGGTCACTGACGTTGGCCGCCGCGATCACACGCCGGGCACGGCCTGGCTATCCTTGAAATATAGAAAGCCGCGGATCAGCCGGTAGATGCCCCAGATCGACGTGGCGACGAAGATCGCGATGGCGATCGGGATGCCGATGAGGATCAGTCCCAGCGTGACCAGAATCAAACCGCCGATGATGTCCCACAGCAGCGACCACCAGAACGTGCGGATGAGCCAGGTGAAATGCGAGGCGACCCATGTTCCCTGCGCTTCGGTGCGCTTAACGTAGGCGATGATCACGCCGACGATTCCCGCGACGCCAACCAGCGGGGCGAACACGATCAGCCCATGCGAGATCAGGGTTCCGATGACGGCGATCGCGAACAACACGTAGACGAGCGTGATCGCATTGACGGGCGGATTGCCGGTGGTTCCCGGCCCCTCTACCTGTAGGTCGGCCATGGTTCGAGACTCCTCGGAACGCCGCGCTTTTGCGGCCAGATGAAATGTCGGGGCAGAGGTGGCCGACGTCAAGGCCGCGGCGGATGAAACGCGAAAATGGGCGGATGCTTGGAAGGGTGGCGCGACGAACAGCGCCGGCAGCTCGTAGTATCGGCGGCCGTCCTTGTGCGCCGCGTATACGCCTTTCTCGTCCTCGACCCAGAGGAGGTCGTCGTCGGGATAGAACGCGTTGTCGCCCGGTGTCCGATCGCCGATTTCGAGGTAGCGGACGGGCTTGCCGCTTCGATTGACGAAGTGGTGCGCATTCTTCGCACCCGCGGGATAGCCGGCGCACATTCCGGCGGTCAGCACCTGTTCGCCCTCGTTGCTGACGAGAACGACCTCGCCCGAGAGCACATAGACGAATTCGTCCTCGAGCGTATGCCAGTGACGTAGCGCCGACTGGCTGTCAGGGCCGAGAGTCACGAGGTTGACGCCGAATTTGGTGAGCCCGCAGGCGTCGCCCAGCTTGCGCTTCGCGCGGTCCCCCATGCGGGAGCGGAAGGGCTCGGGGTAACCGGATGCGCGGGATTCGGCGACCGTTTCAGGGTCGAGGGCGGGAAGGCGCAAGGGTTGCGGCATGGTGGCAATCCTGTTCGGCAAGTTGCGAAGCGCGCAGATTGCCCGTTTTGGGCGGCGTTTTCCAGCGCCCTCCTACGCGCACCGGGATTCGCCCGCGCTTATAATGAGCGCCCAACCCGCGTCGCGTCCGGCGGCGCCCTGGATGATGGAGGTTCTGATGGCAGCCAACGAAAGCGCCCGCGCAAAACTCGTCGAGGATTTCTCCGCCGTGCTTGCCGAGGCCGAGGACATGCTGAAGCGCGCCGCGACCGAGACGGGAGAAAAGGCGCGCGACCTGCGCACGCAAGTCGAAGCGAAGCTCCTGACGGCAAAGCTCCGACTGCAGGAACTCGAAGGCCAGGCGATCGACCATGCGAAGGCCGCTGCCCGCGCCACCGACGACTACGTCCACGACAATCCGTGGCAGGCGATCGGCGTAGCGGCGGCCGTCGGATTCCTGGTCGGGCTCGTCATCAGCCGGCGCTAACCCGGCAGACGCATGAGCGGCGACCCCGGCAAGCCGCCGGGCGGGCTCCAGGATGCGTTGACACGCCTCGCATCGGCGGCGGTCGCGCTCGTCCGCACGCGTGCGGAAATCGCGGCACTCGATTTCGACGATGCCGGCAAGCGCGCGAAGCAGCGGGTCATCCTGCTCGTCGCAGGCCTCCTTTGCCTGGGCGTCGGAATACTCGCCGCTACCGCCTTCGTCGTCGTCTATTTCTGGGACACGTACCGTCTCACCGCGTTCGCCATCATCACGATCGCGTATCTGCTTGCTGGCGTGTTGGCGCTGTGGCGCTTCAATGTCCGGCAATCCACGGATCCGCCACCGTTCGCGGCCACTCTCGCCGAACTCGAACGCGACGTCCAGTGGATCGCGCGCAAGAGCGGGGGCCCGCAGTGAGTCACGCGCAAGCCGAGATCGCAGATCGCAAGGCGTTGCTCGCTGCGCGCGCCGAGCTCGATCGCGCGCGCGTCACGCTCGCGATGCACGAAGTGAAGGCCATCGTCTTCCCGGCGCCAGGTGCAGCGCACGACGGCGTCGTGCGCCCCGTCGCCGCTATGCTCGTCGGGCTGGTCGCGCCCGCCCTCGGAACGTCGCGCTTCCGCCGCTGGCTGCGCATCGCGTCCTGGGGGGTTGCCGCATGGCGCGTTGCGCGCAATTGGCGCGCGCGCTGACTTGTTTGTGGGGCGCCGAGCGGAGAGTTCTAGCGTCCTAAGCCGAGCTCGCTCCACATCGCGTCGACGCGCGCCTTGACGTCGGCGTCCATCGCGATTCGGCGACCCCATTGGCGCGCCGTTTCGCTGGGCCATTTGTTCGTCGCGTCGATCCCCATCTTGCTGCCGATCCCCGCGACCGGCGACGCGAAATCGAGGTAATCGATCGGCGTCTGCGGGACGATCAGCGTGTCGCGCGCGGGGTCGACGCGCGTCGAGATCGCCCAGATCACTTCCTTCCAGTCGCGGATCGCGATGTCGTCATCGGTCACCACGATGAATTTCGTGTACATGAACTGGCGCAGGAAACTCCACACGCCGAACATCACGCGTTTCGCATGGCCGGGATACTGCTTTCTTCATCGCGACGACGGCCATTCGATAGCTGCAACCCTTCGGGCGGCAGATAGAAGTCGGTGATCTCGGGGAATTGCTTCTGCAGCAGCGGCACGAACACTTCGTTGAGCGCGACGCCGAGCATCGACGGTTCGTCCGGCGGCTTCCCCGTATATGTCGAGTGATAGATCGGATTCCGGCGCATCGTGATCCGCTCGATCGTCAGCACCGGAAAACGCTCGGCTTCGTTGTAGTAGCCCGTATGGTCGCCGAACGGACCCTCGCGGGCGGTTTCGTAGCCGGTCGGGTCGCCGGCATCCGGTCGGATGAATCCTTCAAGCACGATTTCGGCCGATGCCGGCACGTTGAGACCGTGCGTCAGGCACTTGACGATTTCGGTGCGCGCGCCGCGCAGCAGGCCCGCGAATTGATACTCGGACAGCGAATCCGGCACTGGAGTGACTGCGCCGAGAATCGTCGCTGGATCGGCTCCCAACGCGACGGCGATCGGAAATGGCGTGCCCGGCGCGGCAATCGCGTGCTCGCGAAAATCGAGCGCGCCGCCACGCGTGTGCAGCCAGCGCATGATCACCTTGTCGCGGTGCGATCACCTGTTGACGATAGATGCCGAGGTTCTGCCGCGTCTTGTGCGGTCCGCGTGTGACGGTCAAGCCCCACGTGATGAGGGGCGCCACGTCATCGGGCCAGCATGTCTGAACGGGAAGCCGCGCGAGGTCGACGTCCGCTCCCTCCCAGACAATCTCCTGACACGGCGCCGAGGAGCGTTCCTTGGGTGCCATATTGAGAACTTGCATGAACACCGGTCGCGTGTTCTGCCACGCGTCCTTCAGGCCCTTCGGCGGATCCGGTTCCTTGAGAAACGCCAGCAACTTGCCGATTTCGCGCAGCGCTTCGATGGAATCTTCGCCCATCCCCATCGCGACGCGGCGCGGTGTGCCAAAGAGGTTCCCGAGCACTGGAATACGATGCCCCTTCGGCTTCTCGAACAACAACGCGGGACCGCCGCTCTTCAGCACGCGGTCGCAGATCTCCGTCATCTCGAGTCGCGGATCGACTTCGACGGCGATGCGTTTGAGCTCGCCGCCACGTTCGAGCTGCGCGAGGAAGTCGCGGAGATCGGCGTATTTCATGAGACCCATTGTACGCATCCCAATCGGTCGCCCCACGAATCCGACGCGCCTTCGATGACGATCCGCCGCGCCGGAAGCGCCCAGCCATGCCATGCCGAGCGCTCGACACGCGTAGCATCGGGATGGCATACTATTTTGGAGACTAGTCTCGGCTTCGCCACTTTATGTCATCGACGGCAAATCGCGGCCCGCGAGTTCGAGCGAGGAATTCGTGAAACATTCGCATCGAGATCTCCGAATGTTCGCATCGGGCGCATCTATCGCCTGCGCCACGCTGCTCTCCGCCTGCGGTGGAGGTGGTGGTGGAGGTGGACCTGGCGATCAGCCCCGCGCCACTGTGATGACCTTCGAAAAAACCTACCGCATGGACTATCAGTTCGATGCCGAGAGTCGGATCAGGAGCTATGAAATGCGGGACGACGCTTCGAACAAGTTGGTGGAATGGTGCAACGGCGACCTGCACGGGTCGTGGGATTGCCGGGACGAGATACGTGCGCCCTTCTCATCAAGTTCGTTCAAAATCGATACCCTGAGTCGTCCCTCAAGCTTCACCTGGTTCAGCGAAATTTCTGGGGGTGGGAGCGCACTTTATTCATATGACGCGGACGGTCGGCTGACCGGAGTTGATTCCCAACATTCGCCCGGCCCCGTAGTCTTTACCGTGACCAGCACGCTCGAGTACGACGCGGCGGGGCAACTCGCGTCTATCCGGGTCAAAAAGTTCAATACCTTTATGGGCGTCACAAGCGACTTGATCTATAAGGTCACACCACCAAGCGCCGCGCCCACCCAAATCCTGGTCACGCAAGCGGACGTCCCGGACACGGCGGTCTTCACCATTCGGCTGGATCACGACGAGTCCGGGCACTTCACGCAGAAAACCGTGCGCGAGGTCACAGCGAGCGACGATCGCCTCGCATCGACCGTGAGCTACGTCATCGACAGCCACGCCTATGTCACAGGTCGGATATCAGAGCAATACAGCTATGACCCAGGATTAACCCCGGTGATTCGAACCGAAGAGTCGTGGTGCCTCGACTGGTCGGCGCCAGCAGACGCTGCGCTCGCCAGCGAAAGCTCCTGCTCCCCTTCGCTGACTTACTATTCGATCGTCTACCCGGCCACGCAGATGCCGTCCGCTCCGCTCACGGTTTTCCCAGCCTATTCGGCGTCCTCGTCCATGGACCTGCTGTGCATCATCGCCGGATGCGACGATCCTGCGCGATGGCCTACCTGGCGGCCTTTCTAATTGGGCCTCTAGGTCGCTGGGCACTGTCGATAGCCCGCGCCCGTAGATTCCATTGGCCCCTCTCGGCACCCGCTAGAACAATCCCACCACCTTCCCGTCGTCGGTAATGTCGATCTTCGCCGCCGAGGGCTCTCTCGGCAGTCCCGGCATCGTCATCACGTCGCCGCAGATCATCACCACGAACTCGGCGCCGGCTGCAAGGCGCACTTCGCGAACGTTGACGATATGCCCCGACGGCGCGCCGCGCAGCAGGGGATCGGTCGAGAACGAGTACTGCGTCTTCGCAACGCACACGGGATAGCGCCCATAGCCCTCGCTCTGCAGCATCCTGATGTGCGCTCGCACCTTGCTGTCGGCGGTAACCTCGGAGGCGCCGTAGATCGTCTTCGCGACCTTGTTCATTTTTTCCCACAGTGTGTCGTCGTCCTCGTAGATAAGGCGGAAGTCCGCCGGGATGCGCTCGATCACATCGACGACGGTCCGCGCAAGCTCCTCGGCACCGACACCGCCGTGCGCCCAGTGCTTGGCGACGACGACAGGCGCCTCGTGATGCGCGATCTTTTTCTTGAGCAACGCGATTTCCGCGTCGGTATCGGACGCGAAATGATTAATGGCGACCACGCAAGGCAACCCGAAGTTGTTGCGCACGTTGATCATGTGGCGCTCGAGGTTGGCGATGCCCTTTTCGAGCGCAGGCAGGTTCTCTTGCGTCAGCTCCTTGAGCTCGGCGCCGCCATGGAATTTGAGAGCGCGGATTGTCGCCACCAGCACGGCCAGGTCGGGCCGCAGCCCGGACTTACGGCATTTGATGTCGATGAACTTCTCCGCGCCGAGATCGGCGCCGAAGCCGGCTTCTGTCACGACGTAGTCGGCGAGCTTCACTGCGGCCTTGGTCGCGATCACCGAATTGCAGCCATGCGCGATGTTGCCGAACGGACCGCCATGGATGAAGGCCGGATTATTCTCGAGCGTCTGCACGAGATTCGGCTGCAGCGCGTCGCGCAGCAGCACCGTCATCGCGCCCTGCGCGTCGAGATCGCCCGCGTGCACCGGCTTCTGGTCGCGCGTGTAGGCGACAACGATCCGCGCGAAACGGGCTTTCAGATCGGCGAGCGACTCGGCAAGACAGAAGATCGCCATGATTTCGGACGCGACGACGATGTCGAAACCATCCTGCCGCGGAAAACCGTTCGCGGGACCGCCAAGAGCGATCGTGATATTGCGCAGCGCGCGATCGTTCATGTCGACGACGCGCTTCCACGTGACGCGCCGCACGTCGATGCCGAGGCTGTTGCCGTGATGAATGTGGTTGTCGATGAGAGCGGCGAGCAGATTATTGGCGACGCCGATGGCGTGGAAGTCGCCGGTGAAGTGCAGGTTGATGTCCGCCATCGGCACCACCTGCGCAAATCCGCCGCCCGCCGCGCCACCCTTCATCCCAAACACGGGCCCGAGCGAGGGCTCGCGAAGGCAGATCGCCGCCTTCTTTCCTATCCGATTGAGCGCATCGCCCAAGCCAACGGTCGTGGTCGTCTTGCCTTCGCCCGCCGGCGTGGGGCTGATCGCCGAAACGAGAATGAGCTTTCCGTTCGGCCGGCCCGACTGCTGCGCGAGCCACTCGAGCGACACCTTGCCTTTCGTGCGGCCGTAAGGTTCAAGTGCTTCCTCCGGAATCCCGAGACGCGCGGCGATCTCGCCGATGGGTTTGAGCCTGGCCTGTTGCGCGATCTCGATGTCGCTCTGCACGGAATGTCCTTCGCTCAGATAACCGGATTGGCGCCGCCATCCATCGGAACGATGGCGCCTGTGACATAGCTCGCTTCGTCGGAGGCGAGAAACAGGACCACGCGCGCGACCTCCTCGGGCGTGCCGATGCGGCCCAGCGGAATCTTCGCCTCGTTCCTTTTCAGGAGCTCGGATTCGGTGAGGCCCGTCATCTTCGACTCGACCGCGAGGCCTTCCTGCACGCGGCCGGTCAGCGTAATGCCCGGGTTGATCGCATTGATCCGGATGCCCTTCGGGCCGAACGCCGCGGCAAGGCCGACGGTTGCGAGCATCAGCGCGGCGTTGGCGGCGCCGCCCGGCAGGTGAACCGGGTTCGCGACGCGCCCACCGCTGCCGATGATGTTGACGACGGCGCCGCGGCCCCGCGCGGCCATTCGCTTCAGTGTGGCATCGAGCGGATGAATGTAGCTGAAGTACTTGGCGTCCATCGCGGCGCGCCATGCGCCGGCGTCGAGGTCGGCCGGCGCGTATCTCCGGGCCGCGCCGGCGGAGTTCACGAGAATATCGATCGGGCCGACGTCGCGCTCGACTTCGTCGACCATCGTTTCCGCGTCGGCGGCGCGGACGAGGTCGGCGGCGATCGCAGTCGCCGGGTGATGCATCGTCGGCAGCCGCGACAGCGCAGCATCGAGGTTCGCGCGGCCGCGCGACACGAGAACGACCCGCGCGCCCTCGCGCGCGAACGCCTCTGCGCACGCGTAGCCGATGCCTTTGCTCGCGCCGGTGACGACGACAACCTTGTCGGCAAGCTTCAGATCCATGGCGTCACTTATGGGCGAAGTGTTTCTCGAGACTCGCCATTACGGCCGGCCATGCGATCCCGTCGAGAATTCCAGCCCGAGCTGTCGTCACGAACGTTGCCTCTGCGTGTCGCGAAGCGCGCATCGTAGCGCAGGTCTGCGCTGCACGTCACGGACTTTGGCGTGAATCCGGGCCAACATCGGGGAGAGCGCCGAGAATCGTGTGCCAGATGGCGAGCTTTTCGGCGAACGGCCGTGTATACGCCGGTGACGACGAAGGCAGCACCAGCGTAGCGTAGCCCGCTTCGCGCCATCCGGGCGCGGCGCGCGCTGCGGTCTTGCCATTGAAGCAGACAAGCTCGAGGCGAGGCGCGACGCGCCGGACACGCTCGATCTCGCCGTGTTCGGCGTTACGAATCGCTCCGTCGAGGCTGCCGTGCCTTTCGCAGGCAACAATGACATCCCACAGCCCGATGCCACGCTCCCGCAACGTCGAAAGGCGCCGGCGATATGGCATTGCAGCGAGCGGTATGCCGAGGATCGCACCGATCAGCGGCCAGAAATGATTGCGCGGATGCGCGTAATACTGTTTAGCGGCGAGCGATGCTTCGCCGGGAAAGCTGCCGAGTATGAGTACGCGCGTGTCGCGCGCAATCACTGGCGGCAAACCGCGCTTCAATCCCGCCGCACGCGTCACAGCGTGTTCGGCCAGGCACCCGCGCGCACGGCGAAATCCGTCGCCACGCCGACGAATACGGCGAGACCGAGCCAGTGGTTGGACAGGAAGGCGCGGAAGCAACGATCGCGATCACGCGTGCGGATGAGCCAGAATTGCCAGAGAGCGCAAGCCAGTGCGACGAGCGAGCCCGGCATAGTAGAGCGAGCCCGCTCGCCAGAACTGCCCGACCCATGCCATGCCCGCGAGGAAGCCGGCGTGACACAGCATCACGACCGCCACATCGAAGCGACCGAAGAAGAGCGCCGATGTGTGGAGGCCGAGCTTGCGATCGTCGTCGCGATCGACCATCGCATATTCGGTGTCGTAGGCCATCACCCACAACGCGTTGAGCCATAGCAGCCACCAGCCCAGCGGTGGCACGTCGCCGTAGATCGATGCATAGGCCATCGGGATGCCGAACGAGAACGCGATCCCGAGCACCGCCTGCGGCAGCGCAAAAAAGCGCTTGGTGAAAGGATAGACGAGCGTAATGCCGACGGCCGGAAGCGACATCAGTATGGTCGCCTGGTTGGTGGCGAGCACGAGCATGAAAGCGCAAAACGCCAGCGCCGCGGCGATCGCCAGAGCTTCCCAAGGCGGGATTTCGCCCGTCGCAAGCGGCCGTTGCGCCGTTCGCTTCACGTCGGCATCGAACCGTCGGTCCGCCCAGTCGTTGAATGCACAGCCGGCCGAACGCATGAGCAGCGTGCCCATGATGAAGATCAGCACCAGATGCAGCGGCGGCTTGCCCCATGCGGCGAGCCAAAGCGCGGTGAGCGTCGGCCACAGCAGCAGCAACGTTCCGATCGGCTTGTCGAGGCGGATCAGCCGTTCGTAGCTGTCGAGCCGCGCCTTCAGCCGCTCCTCGCGCGTGCGCGGCGGTAACACCTCACCCGGAGACGTTGGAGCATCGCTCACAGCGGCAACGCCAGCTGTTTCTTGAGATCGCGCGGCGCGACGACGCCGAGAAGATGCTGCGGCGTCGGATAGCGCAGACGCACGCGGAGCTCTTCCTTCATTCGCTTGTTCGCGAGCCGTCGCGATTCGCTCATGAACGACAGCAGCATCGGTGCAATTTTCTGCTCCGCTTCTTCCCAGGACACTCGCGGCGGGCGCGGAAGATGGTACGCATCGGCGACCGCGTCGAACCAGTTTCCCATCTTCATTTCAGCGTCGTCGCTCACGTTGTAGGCGCGGTTCGGCTTCGCGTGGAACAGCGCGGCCACGACAGCACGCGCGAGGTCTGTCGCGTGGACATGATTGGTGAACACGTCCTCGTCCGGGCCAAGCACCGGGGTTTGCTGGCGAATGCGTTCGAGCGGCAGCCGCGTTTCGGCGTAGATGCCGGGCACCCGCAGGATCGACAGGCGAACGCCGCGATTCGTCGCCCACGCGCGCAGCCGATCCTCGGCGGCGACACGCCGCCTGCTGCGCGGCGATTGGGCACGCCGCGGTCGCGCTTCGGTAACGCGCGCTCCTGCACAATCTCCATAGACACCGGACGTCGAAACATAGACGAATCGCTGTGGTATGCTTCGCGCCCGCGTCAAGACGGCAATCAACATTTGCGTGCGCGGATCGTCGCGACCTTCGGAGGGCGGCGGTGCGAAATGCAGCACCGCGAATGGCGCCGCGCGCAGCCGGTCGAGGGTTGCAGGGCGGTCGAGATCGCCGACGATGGGAACGATTCCATGCGCGCGCAAGCGGGGAATGTCCTCCACGCGGCGGGTGAGACCGTAAAGACGGACCTTCGGATGGAGCAGGTCGGCGGTGCGCAGCGCGACATCGCCGCAGCCAATCAACAATACCCTGATCACGCGCACCTTTCGTTTCCGCGCGGCGCCCGCGCCACACGCGAGACCATTTGCAAGACCATTTGCAAGACCATTTCAATCGATCTGCCGATGTCACACCAGATTACCATATTGCCGAGCGAGCACTCGTTCGCTTGCGCGGATGGCGACACCGTGCTGGCGGCGGCGATGGCTGCCGATCTGATGCTGCCGTACGGTTGCCGCAACGGCGCGTGCGGCACGTGCAAAGGCAAGATCCTCGATGGTCGCGTCGACTACGGCGCATATCAGGCGGCGACGCTCACCGACGACGAAAAAAAGATCGGCCTGGCGCTTTTCTGCTGCGCAAAGCCCGAGACCGATATCGTCATCGAAGTGAGGGAGGTGCGCCGCGCGGGCGATATCCGGATCCGCAAGCTGCCGTGTCGCGTCGAGACGATCGACAAGCCGGCGCCGGACGTCGCGATTGTGAAGATCAAGCTGCCGGCAAACGAGCGGCTGCAATATCTTGCCGGCCAGTACATCGATCTTCTGCTGAAGGACAACCGCCGCCGCAGCTTTTCCATCGCGACGCCGCCACACGACGATGCACTGCTGGAGCTCCACATCCGTCACGTGCCCGGCGGCCTCTTTTCGGGACCGCTCTTCAACGAGTTCAAAGGACGCGAGATCCTGCGTTTCGAGGGCCCGCTCGGGACGTTCTTCCTGCGCGAGGAATCCGACAGGCCGATCATCTTCGTCGCCGGCGGTACCGGCTTCGCCCCGATCAAGGCAGTGATCGAGCACGCGCTCCACCATCATGTGGATCAGCATCGGCCGATGGTGCTGTACTGGGGCGTACGCGCGAGACGCGATCTCTACCTGCCCGATCTGCCGGGCAAGTGGCAACGCGACAGCGCCAACTTCACGTTCATCCCGGTGCTGTCCGATCCCGAGTCCGACGACGCGTGGCCCGGTCGCACCGGCTTCGTGCACCAGGCCGTGCTCGACGATTTTGCCGACCTTTCGGGTTATCAGGTCTATGCTTGCGGCGGTCCCGCAATGATCGATGTCGCGCGCAAGACGTTCACCGGGACGCGCGGCCTGCCGGCCGACGCGTTCTTTGCCGACAGCTTCACCTACGCCGTGCAGCCCGCCTGACCACAGAGGATTCCATGGTTCGCTATCTCGTGTTCGGAAGCTTCGTCGCGATGCTCGTGTCCGCCACGCCCGCTGCCGCGGCCCAGCGCAGGTTCGTCCGCAGCGACGGAATCGACAGCAATCCGTGCACGCTGCAGCAGCCGTGTCGCGGATTCGCCGCGGCGATCGCGGTGACCGACCCCGATGGCGAGATCGTCGTGCTCGACTCGGCCGGCTACGGGTCCGTGACCGTGACAAAGGCGGTGTCGATCATCGCGCCGCCGGGCGTCTACGCTGGCATCAGCGTCTTCGCGGGCCAGGACGGCGTCACGGTGAACGCCGGCGCCACCGACAAGGTCGCTCTGCGCGGGCTCGCGATCGGCGGACAGGGCGGCAACCGCGGGATCGTCATCGTTGCGGCGGGCGACGTGCACATCGAGCAATGCACGATCGCGAACATGGCAACGCATGGTATCGAGATCGACGGCGGGACGCGAATTCATGTGCGCAGCAGCGTGATCCGGAGCAATGGGCAACACGGTCTCTTCATCGCCGCCGGCTCGCCCGAAGCGAATCTGGTCGATTCGCAGGCTTCCCGCAATGGGAAGAACGGTATTCACGTGACCGTCGGGACATTGGTCGCGACGCGCAGCGCGGTCGATGACAATGCAGAGGACGGCGTGCGGATAGAACCGACGACGCCTGTCAACGTGACCGCCACGCTGACGGACAGCACGTTTACGGGAAATGGCCGCGACGGGGCAGTCGCAGGTCCCGCTCCTTTGCAAACAGTGGCGATGGCGATCGCGCGGTCGACGAGCGCTCGCAACGGTAAAAACGGATTCGTAGTGCTCTCGGTCTTTGGGTGGGCGTCGCTCACCGTCTCGAGCTCGTTCGCGCTGGAAAACGCCGAATCTGGCTTATTGGCCAACGGCACGCATGCCACAGCCATCGTGACCGGATCGACGCTGGCGGGGAACGTCGCTGCCGACTTGGCACAATCCGCTTCGGCCGTCCTGCTCTCGTCCGGCAACACCCTGACCGGCCGCGGCGCAGCGGATATCGAAGGCGCGATCACGCCGAACCCGCCGCAGTGATCGCAGAAAAAGTAGGGTGAGGCTCGACGTTTCGATCGCGGGGTTTCTGCACGACCGGTATTGACGCGCCGACCGCTAGCTTCGCGCGCGGAGCTCCGCCAGCGCGAGCTTGAGCGCCGCGGCAAGCTGCGCATTTGCCTCGTCGGTGCGGCCAAGGCGCGCGAAGAGCTCGCCCAGCGCCACGCGTGTTTCGTATGCGTCTTCGAGGGCGAGGCTCGCCTCGAAATACGTCTGTGCCTTTCCCCAGAGCTGCGCGCGCACGCAAAGCGTCCCCAGCGCCCGCAACAGGATTGCGTCGTGGTCGTGCGACTGCAACCACCGCTCGGCCTCGGCGAGCTGCCTCGTCGGCTCCGGCGTTCTGCATTCGGCATACTGCGTAACGAGATCGGGCTCCCAATGCCGTTCCAGGCTGCGCAGCAGAATGTCCGCCGCCTCGCGCTCCGCGCCCTGCGCGGCGAAGCTCTTCGCAGCCGCCCATGCGATCTTCGGAAGGCGCTGCTGGGCGTCCGAGAGCCTGCTCCAGTAAGTGCGCAGGGTCGCCGAATCGTTCGACCGCGTGAGAAGCTCTTCGGCGTGCGCCGCGGCGCGCAGATAGTCGCCTTCCTGAGCGCCGTACGCTTTCCTTTTCACGAGCTGGTCGACGAGCGCGGGAATTTCTGCGTAGCGCCCGGCACCCTGCAGCGCGCGTAACTCGAGGCGCAGCGCCGCCGTGTGCGAGCCGGCTTCTTTTTTCAATGCCTGAAGTTTCGCCAGCGCCTCGAGCGGACGCCCCTGCTCGAGATTCATCTCGGCGTCCAGCATGAGCCGGGGAACGGCGAGGCTTGCCGACTGTGCAACAGGTCCGGTGAGATGGGCTTCAGCGGTTGCGAAGTCGCGCGTGTCGAGCGCCGCGCGCGCCGCGACCAGCGCGGCGAATCCGGGCGCGCCGGGCGTGCCGAGGCTTTCCTCCGCGAACTGGCGCGACTTGCCGTAGCGGCCTTCGAGCAGGGCGACAATGGCAGCGTCGAGCTTCGCCCGGGCACGCGCTTCCTGCTGCCTGCGACGCAGCGTGCGAACGTCGCGCGGCAACGCCGCCGTGCGCAGCGCGAGGCGTAACAGCGCATAGCCGCCGACAAATCCGACGACCAGAAGTAGCAGCAGCAGATTGAGGGACAGTTCGACGCGATAAGGCGGTGCGACGAACAGCACATAGCCATTGACGACCTTGGCGGCGAGCGCGACACCCACGGCCGCAGCGGCGAGCAGCAGGAACCAGAACAGTATTCGCACGTCAGCGCGCGGGAGTAGAGCCGGCGGGGCGCACGGGCGCGCGGTCCTGCGAGAGTCGCAGCACGCGCAGCGCTTCGAGGCTGCGCGAAAGGTCGGGCATCTCGCCTGCGAGCGGTGTTGCGGCAAGCTGCTTCAGCGTCGCCTGCAGCGCCTGCACGGGTTTAGTGCGAGTGTCGAAATACTTCGCAACCCACCCCGCCGACGCCGCGATGTCGGCCTTGAAGCTCGCGTCGTCATGGTTGACGAGCGCAATGCGCGCCGACAGAAGCCGCAGGCGAAGATTCTCGCGCAGGAAATATTCCTGCGATGGCAATAGCAATGGCGCGGCGGGTCGATCGGACGATTCGATCCGGATGAGTTGCCTCATGTCCGTCCACACATCGCGCAGGAACCGCTGCCACCGTGGTTCGTCGGCCGGGGGAGTTTCCTCCGTCACCGGTGGCGGCAGCCGCTCGTCCTTCGCGAACGGAAGCGTCCCGACCGAGGCAATTGCCTGGTCGAGCTTCAGGCTAACGCCCGTGACGTCGACAAACGGCACCGCTCTCAGCTGGTCCATCTCGCGCGAGATCGCACGTCGAAGCGGCACGAATTGCGGGCGATCGAGACGCTGCAGCTTGGCGTCGGCCAGTTGGAGTGCCGTAAGCGCCGACGGCACGTTGCCGGCGAGTTGCAGTTGCTGGCTTGCGACCAGCAGCACTTGCTCGATTTCGGAGAGTGCGATTTCGTCGCGCGAGGGCGCGAGGTCGCGGTAAAGCGCCTCCAGCGCCGCCTGTTGCGCCTGCGATTCGGCGATCCGCGTTTCGAGCAGTGTGGTGCGCGCCTGCGCGTCGCGCATTTCGGTTGCAAGATCCGTTTGCGCTTTGCCCGTCGCCTGTGTCGTCGCCTCGACGGCGGTGAGACGCTCGGCAACTTCATTGCGTAAATCACGCTCGGTCCGGCGTCCATCGAGCCAACCTGCGATGGCGACAACCACGGCGAGAATCGCAACGACAGCGACCCAACGGCTCGAACGAGGCGCCGGCTCATGGTCTGCCCGTGTTTCACGCGCAGGTTCGGCGTGCGGCGCATCCTGAACGGCGCCGGAGGACGCGGGCGGCAGCATGGGATCGACGGGATCGGACATGAAAAGAAGCGCGACGAACGATACGTCGATTCTAGCAGGGGACGCCACCGGGTCGCGACGTCGAGCTGGAAGGAATTACCCGGTCACTCGCCGCCGGGCTACAATTGCATGACTGGCTCCGGGCGCGCACCAACGGCTCCGGCGCTCCTTATAAGACGCCCGCGCTGCATACGTTTCCAGCAAGTTCCCGGCGTGACCTTATTCTTCATTCTCGTCGCTGTGGTGGCCGCCTTGGCGATCGGCTTTGCGATCGGCCGTTGGCAGCGTCCGCACGCCCCTGAAGCGCCGGCTCCAGTGGCCGCCCTCGTTTCCGCTCCGACGTCTCCGCCAGCCCGGCGCTCTCGACGCCGATCGGCAGCGGCTTGTCGACGAGCTCGCGGCGGCACGCGCGGAGACCGCACGCTACCGCGCTCTCATCGTCGACATCGAGAACAATGCGCCGCCACCGCTGATGGGTCCCGATGCGCCGGATGACCTGAAGCTGATCGTCGGCGTCGGCCCGGTGCTCGAGCGGATGCTCCACCAGTTGGGCGTTACAACGTTTCGCCAGATCGCGTATTGGTCGGAGCGCGATATCGACCATATCGACGCGATGCTCCCGGAGTTTCCCGGGCGTATTCGCCGCGACACATGGGTGACACAGGCGCGCGAGCTGCATCAGAGCAAATACGGGCAAGCATTGCCGATGCAGAAGCAGGATTGAGGGCGGCAATGACGTCAGCCGCCGGGACGAACACGCCCGCCACGTCGCGGGTGACAATGGCGACCCTCTTTCCGGTCGCCGTACTGACGCTGATCTGGGGCTGTAACTGGCCGATTCTCAAGATGGGCGTCACCGAGATCGCGCCGCTGACGTTTCGCACATTTACGCTGCCGTTCGCTGCGCTTGGCATGCTCGCCGTCGCGCACTGGTCGGGCAATTCGGTCCGCATCCCGCGCGCGCTGTGGGGCAAGGTCGCCGCGCTCGCGCTCTTGAATATCGCGTGCTGGAACGGGCTCGTGCTTTTCGGCGTGCAGCAACTACCGGCTGGACGCAGCGCGATCCTCGCCTACACGATGCCGATCTGGGCGGTACTGTTCTCGCTCGCGCTCCTGTCGGAGCCGCTGGGCTGGCGCCGCATCGCCGGAATGGCCCTCGGCATGCTCGGGATGGCGCTGCTCCTGAGCGACGACATCCGCCATTTCCAGCGCACGCCGACGGCTGCGTTGCTGATCCTCGGCGCGGCGATCGGCTGGGCGCTTGGCACCGTGCTCCTTCGCAAGTGGAAGATCCCGATCGCGCAGAACACGCTGTCTGGCTGGATGATGCTGCTCGGCTGGATTCCCATCGCGCTACTCGCGCCAACTTTCGCGACGGAACCGCTCGCCATGCCATCCGGTCGCGCCTGGTTCGCGATCCTCTACAACATCTTCCTCGCCGGCACGCTCGCGCACTGGGCGTGGTTCACGCTCGCGCGGACGCTCCCCGCCGCCGTGTCGTCGATGTCGTCGCTGCCGGTCCCCATTGTCGGCGTGTTCGCGGGAATGCTCGTCTTGGGTGAGCGGCCCGGCGCCAGCGAGTGGGCGGCGCTCGCGCTCGTCGTCGCGGCGATGGTGTTCGTGCTGTGGTCGCCGAAGCCGGTGCCCTCGCCAATGGCGCCCGACGATTGAAACGAAGTCGTGTTCGGCACGTGATTCATCACCGACGGAGGCAGCGCCATTCGAAGGTCCGCTGTCGGCCAGAAGCAGTCGGTCGTCTTTGTGTCCCAATTCGATCTGCACGCCCCGCGGACACCGATCCTTCCCAACAACGCTATTTGGCGATGATCCATGCCAATTGACAACTCCGAACAGATCGCGGAATGGAACGGCGCGTTGGGCCAACGATGGGTAGCGATGCAGCGAGAGATCGACCGTATCGTCGTGCCATTCGGCGACGCCGCGTTGAAGGTTGCAGCGCCGCAACCAGGAGAGCGGGTGATCGACATTGGTTGCGGTTGCGGCGATACCTCGTTCGACATTGCACGAATCGTCGGCAGGGCGGGCGCGGTCCTCGGCATCGACGTGTCGACGCCGATGCTTGAGGTTGCTCGCTCACGTGCCGCGCTGGCGGATTGCGCCAACCTCGTCTTTCGCGAAGGCGATGCCTCCGCGGCAGCGCTTCCAGCAGACACCGATTTGCTGTTCTCGCGTTTCGGCGTGATGTTTTTTAGCCAACCCACTGAGGCCTTCAGGCATTTGCGTGGGTCGCTGCGCGCCGGTGGCCGCTGCGTGTTCGTCTGCTGGCGGGCGCCGCGCGATAACCCGTGGGTGATGGTGCCTCTCTCTGCCGCGCGCGCGGTGATGGATGTCACTCCAGCGCCTGCCGATCCGAACGCGCCGGGTCCGTTCGCATTCGCCGACGAGCAAAGACTGCGCGCCATTCTGTCGGGTGCGGGCTTTGGCGCTGTGAATGTGCGGCGATTCGACGCGGCGCTCGTTCTTGGCGCGACCCCGCGCTCCGCAGCCGAGGCGACAGTGCAGGTCGGGGCGGTGTCCCGCTTTGTGCGCGAGGTAGGCGTTGAGCACCTCCCGATCATTGTTGAGGCGGTTGAACGCGCTCTCCGACCGCTTGCCGCAACTGATGGTCACGTTAGCCTTAACGGCTCGGCCTGGATCGCGTCAGTTACAAATCTCTAGTGAGTTGCATCGACGACCGAGGCCCATATCCGTTGGCTAACGATGACTGTCGAATACCTATGTCTCGCCTCACTGCAGCTGAGAATGGTCGCCGACACCTCGATACGCGATACGCCTTGACAGGGACCTGCGAAAAGCGTCAACTAAAAGCGCTTCGGCGGTTCGACTCTGGATGGATTCTCGAACTAAAGACCGATGATCCGGATGCCACTTTAGTGTTTCGCCGTTGTGCGCGCCCCGTTTTACGGGCGCACCTGAGGCGAACGGGCAGGCAACCACCCTCGACAGGATGTCCGAGGATTATCCCGAGTCGCGACCCGAAGCAGACCACAAGGGTCGTGACGTGAGTCACGCAGTATGAAGTCGTGAATGGAGAGCAGATCTATCGATGAAACAACCGACAACGCTATTCTGAAGCCGGTAGCTAGAGGCCGGCATGCGCCACGGTGACATGACGAAATGAGCCACGGCAAGTGGCAGCCAGTGAAGCCCTGCGAAACTCATCGCGGGGCTTCGCATTTGTGACCGGTATGCGCGCTCGACGTGATGGCCTCAAGACTATGCGCGCCGACGGCGCCTGACGACAGGCTGCTGTCGGACAGAAGCGGCCTTCGACCCTTCTGCTTCAAAGCGGTCAATCACGCAACCCAAGAGCGGCTTTTTTCCAGTCCCGGCAAGCGGTAGACTGCTTACGCCCGACGTCACCGGGAGAACATCGGATGACCAGGGGATACTGGATGGTTCACGTCGACGTAGAAGACGTTGAAGAATACAAAAAGTTTGTCGCAGCATACGCGTTGCCGTTCGGCAAAGGAGGATCTATGATCCACGCAATGCGAAGGCTCGGGCTGTTGGTAGTCACGGGATCTATCCTGGCCTCGCCACCGTTGCATGCCGAGGGCAAGCATCATTGGAGCTATTCCGGCGATACGGGTCCGGCACAATGGGCGGCACTGGAATCCGATTACACGGTATGTGGAGTCGGCAAGATGCAGTCGCCCATCGATATTCAAGACAGCGTCGCCAAAAAGGGCGTCCTGCCTGCCATCGCGTTCGATTACAAACCGTCGCCGCTCAAGATCGTCGACAACGGCCATACGATCCAGGTGAATTACGCACCAGGCAGTTTCATCACCGTGCAAGGTAAACGCTACGAGCTCGTTCAGTTTCATTTCCACAAGCCCAGCGAAGAAAAGATCAACGGCAAGAGCGCCGACATGGTGGCCCACCTCGTGCACAGGAACGCTGACGGCACTCTGGCCGTGGTCGCGGTCCTGCTCAAGACCGGACAGCCCAACAAGCTCGTCGAAACGCTCTGGAAGAACCTTCCGCCGGAGAAGGAAAGAGAAAATGCCATGGAAGGAGTTCAGGTCAATGCGGCGGATCTGCTGCCGGCCAACAAGGCTGCGTACTATACGTTCACGGGCTCTCTCACGACGCCGCCGTGCAGCGAAGGCGTCACGTGGTTCGTGCTGAAGAGCCCAACGTCTATTTCCAACACCGAAGTGGCCCGCTTCGCACAACTGTATCCGATGAACGCTCGGCCGACGCAACCGCTGAACGGTCGGGAGATTCGCACAACGCCGTGAGTCTCCAATGCTTACCAGTAACTGAACGACTCAAGTCGCGATTGAATGTCCGGGTTTTGTCCTGCGCAACGGCTGGAGTGGGTCGATATCAGACCCTCCTCAGCCGATACTGTCCGCGCATCACCCGACTCGGGTTTGCGGCGGCGCGAGCGAGCGACCCCGTCTGACCGGCGACGAATCGCGGCCGTGTAACGTCCAGCACGGAGAATCGGAAGTCGCGCCGGCGACCAGGTCAGGCGAGTTCCGGAATGAGCGTCGGCACCGGCTTGCCGGCGGCCCACGCATCGAGGTTCGCCTTGCATAGGTCGCCCATCGCCTTGCGCGTCTCGTGCGTCGCGCTGCCGACGTGCGGCAGCAGCACGACGTTGTCCATCGCGAGGAGCGGCGGCGGAATGTTGGGCTCGTCGGCGAACACGTCGAGCCCCGCGGCCTTGATGACACCGTTCTGCAGTGCGGCGACAAGCGCCGGTTCGTCGACGATCGAGCCGCGCGCGATGTTGACGAGCGTGCCTTTCTTGCCGAGCGCGGCCAGCACGTCGGCGTTGACGATGTTCCTGGTCGCTGCGCCACCCGGGCATGCGACGATCAGGAAATCGGATGCTGCCGCAAGCCCTTTGAGATCGGGGATGAATTTGTAGGGCACGTCCTGCGGTTTGCGTCCCGTATAGGCGATTTTCATTCCCATCGCGGAGAGTCGCTGCGCAATCGCCTTGCCGATGCGGCCGAGCCCCAGAATGCCGGCGGTCTTGCCGGCGAGCTTCGTCGCGAGCGGAGCACCCCGTTTCGTGCCATTCGCCTGCATGCACGAAGCGGTTCGCGTGCACGAAGCTGCGACCGGTCATGAGCACAAGCCCGACGGCGACGTCGGCGACGTCGTCGGTGAGGACATCGGGCGTGTTCGTCACCTTGATGCGGCGGCTTCGGCAATAGTCGATGGGCACGCCGTCGTAGCCGACTCCGAATACCGATATGATCTCGAGCGCGGGCAAGCGCGTCGAGCAGTGTCGTCGGCGTCACCGTGCCGCCGCCCTGCACGAGGCCGCGAATCACCGCTCCGCATCCCGCGAGAAACGCCGCCTTGTCAGTCGCCTGCACATAGTCGTGGCAGCGGTAATCCGCTTTCAGCGGCTCGTAGAGGAACGGCGGCAACGGTGCGGTGATGATGATGTCGGAATGTGGTTGCGTGGTCATCGCGATCTCGTGGTCGTGGTCGCCCATTCTATCAACCCGGCGATGATCCCCGCATCGCTGCCCGCCGTTTCGACAACGGCGAGCCCGAGTCCGCGCGCATGCTCGGCGATCCTCGGATGCGGGACGAAGGTTGGGCGATTCCGCCATTCGCTCCGCGTCGCTTCGTCGGCCAATGCCCACAGGTTGTCGAGACCTTCGCTCGACGTGATCGTCACCGCGTCGACGCGACCTTCGCGAAAAGCCTCGGCCAGTCCTTGTGCACCGCTTGCAGGCGCCGCGCGCCGATAGCACGCGACGTAATCGACGGTGGCGCCGCGCGCACGCAGCGCGTCCCCCAATTGCTCGCGGCCGCCATCGCCGCGAAAGATCACGACCCGCTTGCCGCGCGGCGCAACGAGCTCCGGCAGTGCGAGCAGACCTTCGCTGTCGAAGGTCGTCGTCGGCACCCGCGCGCCTGCGATGCCCAGCGCCGCAAGTGCTTCCGCCGTGCCTGGCCCTGGCGCGAACACGGCGATCTTGGACGGCCAAGCCCGCGCATCGGGCACGCCGTATTCGACCGCGTTGGCGGAAACGAACACCGCGAAATCGTAGGTTGGCGAGCGCGGCGTGCGCGCGCGCAAGTTGCGCGGGATCGGCGGGCGGCAGGATCGCGATCGCGGGAAAGATCACGGGAGCCGCGCCGAGCGCCGCGATTTTCTGCGCGAACGCTCCCGCCTGGCCGTGCCGGCCGCGTTACCAGAATTCCAAGGTCCGCGAGCGGACCTGCAGTCGGAGCCACGAGCCGTCGCTACGCCAGAAGCCGCGCCGCGCCGCGCGCCAGGAATTCGTCGCCGAGCGAGAGGCCGAGCGCATCCGCGGCCGAAGCATCGGCAACCGCTGCACTTTTGTCGCCGCGCATCACCTCGGCGCCGTCACGGCTCGCGACCAATCCACGGAGCCACAGCTCGCCATGGCGGATGACGGCATAGGCAGCGAGCGGCGTGTTGCAACTCCCCGACAATGCGCGCGCGAACGCTCGCTCGGCAGTCGTCGCGAGCGTCGTCTCACGATCCGCGAGCGGCGCGAGTGCGAGCGCGACATCGGTGCGTTCGGCGCGGCATTCGATGGCAAGCGCGCCCTGCCCCACGGCTGGGAGGCTTTCTTCCGGATCGAGAGTCGACGCGATCCGGCTCGCGAAGCCGAGGCGCTTCAATCCAGCTGCCGCGAGGATGATGGCGTCGTATTGTCCTGCGTCGAGCTTGCGCAGTCGCGTGTTGACGTTGCCGCGCAGCGGCAGCACCTGGAGCAGCGCGTCGCGCTCGCGAAGCTGCGCTTCGCGCCGCAGGCTCGACGTGCCGATCCGCGCACCGCCGGGCATTCCGGCGAGGTCGAGATAATGGTTGGAGACGAACGCGTCGCGCGGATCCTCGCGCTCGCCGATCGCCGCCAGCGTGAATCCTTCCGCCATGTCCATCGGCACGTCCTTCAACGAGTGGACCGCGAGATCGGCGCGCCCGTCGGCCATCGCGACTTCGAGCTCCTTGATGAAAAGCCCTTTGCCGCCTATGTCGGCGAGCGGCGTGTCGATGATCCGATCTCCGTGCGTCGTCATTCCGAGCAAGCTCACTTCGCACCGCGGGTAGAGCGCGGCGAGACGAGCGCGGATGTGCTCGGCCTGCCACAGCGCAAGCGCGGATTCGCGCGTCGCGATGGTGAGCCGTCGTGGCGGAACGGGCAATGCCATGGATTCGGAAGGCGACGGAACGAAGCAACGGGTGCGGACTGCTCGGGACGGTTATCATACTGCGGTCGTCCCCCAGGAGCAATTCGCCATGCGCATTGTCATTACCGGCGGCGCCGGATTTCTCGGACGCAAGCTTGCCGCCGCGCTGCTTGCTCGCGGCAGTCTTGACCGACGCGCGCGGCAAAGAACGAGCCATCGAGCGCATCACGCTGGTCGACGTCGCCGCCGCGCCCCCGGACCCGGATGCGCGCGTGCACGCAATCGCCGGCGACCTCGGCGACCCGGCGTGCGTCGATGCGGCGCTTGCCGGCGGCGCCGACAGCGTGTTTCATCTCGCCGCCGTGGTGAGCGGCGAGGCCGAGACGAACTTCGATCTTGGCTGGCGCGTCAATGTCGATGCGACGCGACTTCTGCTCGAGCGCTGTCGCATGCTGTCGGCGCCGCCGAAGTTCGTGTTCACGAGCTCATGCGCGGTATTCGGAGGTCCATTGCCCGACCCGGTTCCCGACGACCAGGCGCTGTGGCCGCAATCGTCGTACGGAAACGAAAAAGCGGCGTGCGAATTCCTCGTCTACGATTTCACGCGCAAAGGCTTCATCGACGGGCGCAGCCTGCGCCTGCCGACGATCAGCGTGCGTCCGGGCAAGCCCAACAAAGCCGCATCGTCGTTCGCAAGCGGCATCCTGCGCGAGCCGCTCAACGGCATCGAAGCGATCTGCCCGGTCGAGCCGCGAGACGCGGATGTGGCTGCTGTCACCGCGAGCCGTGATCGCGAACATGATCGTCGCTCACGACGCGCCGGCGGCGGCGTTCGCGCATACGCGCAGCATCAACGTGCCCGGCATGTCGATTCCGGTCGTCGGCATGATCGACGCGCTGCGCCGCGTGGCCGGCGACGCAGTCGCCAATCGCGTGGTCTGGCGGCACGATCCGGCGATCGATCGCATCGTGCAGACATGGCCGGTGAACTTCGATACCGTCTTCGGCCGCTCACTCGGCATGACGGGCGACGCCGATTTCGATGGCATCATCCGCCAGTACATCGCCGACGAATTGCCCCCGCGCGCCGTAGCAGTTCCGAAAGCACTGGCCGTCACGCCGCGACGGCGACCGGTTCCACCGCCGCGAGCGCTTCGAGGAACAGCTCCGGTCCCGCGTCGCGCAGCTTCGCTGCATCGGATAGTATTTGCCGATAGCGCCGTCCGCCCGGACAGCCGTGATAGAGGCCGAGCACATGGCGCGCGATGGCGCGCAGCAATACGCCTCTTCGCTGCTCGCGCGCAGCATATGGGACCAGCGCGTGGATGACATCCGCGCGAGAACGCACAGGTGCTGCGTCGGCGAACATCCGAGCGTCCGCCTGCGCGAGCAGCCACGGATCGTGATAGGCGACGCGGCCGAGCATCACGCCGTCGACATTCTGAAGCTCGCGCTCGATTGCGTTCCAATCGGCAATCCCGCCGTTGCCGACGATCGTCAGCGCCGGAAAGTCGCGCTTGAGCCGATGCACGACGTCGTGGCGCAACGGAGGCACTTCGCGGTTTTCCTTCGGCGACAGGCCTTTCAGCACCGCGTTGCGCGCATGCACGATGAAGATGTCGCAGCCCGCCCGCTGCCACCGTGCCCACGAAATCGCGAACCAGCGCGTAGTCCTCGACCTGATCGAGCCCGATCCGGTGCTTGACGGTCACCGGCACGCTCACCGCGTCGCGCATCGCTTTCACGCAGTCGGCGACGAGCGCCGGCTCCGCCATCAGGCACGCACCGTAGCTGCCTTTTTGCACGCGCTCGGACGGGCAGCCGCAGTTGAGATTGATTTCATCGTAACCCCAGCGCTCGCCGAGCTTCGCGCCGTGCGCGAGCACATCCCTGTCGCTCCCGCCAAGCTGCAGCGCGAGCGGGTGTTCGGCAGGATCGAAGTCGAGGTGATGCGGAATGTCGCCGTGCACCAGTGCCGCGCTCGTGATCATCTCCGTGTAAAGACGAGCGCGCCGGCTGATGAGGCGCAGAAAGTACCGGCAGTGCCGGTCCGTCCAGTCCATCATCGGCGCAATACAAAATCGGTGCGATAGCATGTCGTTCTATTGGCTCATTCTCGGCGTGCCTTGCGTTTGGCGATTCACCCATTTGCTGCAAGCCGAGGACGAGCCACGGGAAGCCGTCTTTTGCCTGCGCATCGCCGGGTCCGGATGGTTGGGAGCCATGCTCGACTGCTTCCAATGCTTGAGTCTGTGGATCGCGGTTCCATTCGCATTGATCCTGGGCGAGTCATGGACGGAACGTCTTCTTCTTTGGCCCGCGCTTTCGTGAGCAAGGATTGCGGTTTGGATTCTCGCCGTAGATGACGTGCTCAAACGTGAGCATCGATGCGTTCGGCGAAAAGGGCGCGCAAATACTTCAAAACACTATGATTTTATCTGGTTTCCGGGGCCTTCGGCGTGGCGCGTGCGCGATGGGCCGAGTCTGGTAGACCGCGGCGCCCCTTCGGGAAGACCCTAGCGTCGTTCGGCAATCTACAATGTTTGTCGAACGCATGCGATCTCGCGGGGCGCCCCAATGAGCGAATACGTATTTACGGCCCGATGGTTCGAGGAATCGGCGAAACAGGTATGGGACCAGCTGATTCCCAAGATCAGGCCGGCGAGAATCCTAGAAGTGGGCTGCTATGAGGGCGCGAGCGCGTGCTATTTGATAAACACGTTGGCTCGGGACCGGAGCGTTGAAATACATTGCGTCGACAGTTGGGCAGGCGGAGCGGAGCATCAGTCGGAGGGGGTGGACATGCAGGCCGTGGAATCGCGATTCAGGCACAACACGCAGGTCGCAATCGACAATTCGCCCGCCGATGTTGAATTGGTCATCCACAAAGGATATTCCGACCTATGTCTTGCCCGCCTGGTCAGCGAGGGCAAGAGCGGCTATTTCGACTTCGTCTACATCGACGGCTCTCACCAGGCTCCCGATGTTCTGTGCGACGCCGTCCTAGGCTTCAAATTGCTCAAAGTCGGCGGAGTGTTGGCATTTGACGATTACCTGTGGGCCGACACCAGTCCGACCAGCAAAGATCCCCTTCGCTGCCCCAAGCTCGCCATCGATGCCTTTGTAAACATCAATTTTCGAAAGCTTCATGTCGTCACCGCGCCTCTTTATCAATTCATCGTCCAGAAGCTGGCCGACTGAAAGGCAAGCCCTCGCGGAGCTTTTCCAGGATTTGCCGTGCGAACTGAGCCGGAGCGAAGCATCTTGCCTGGTCGTGGCGTGATGGGACGGTCGACGATTGATATAGGGACTATCTCGCGCGACCCTGCACGAGTAACGGCGCAACTTCGAAACACCTGTTGCCTAAATCTCTGCGACCAGGTCTCGATGCTCGGACGGTTCGCAGTGTCAGCTCGCCGCGCTTGGAGCGTGCTCGGCCCTCGCTGAAACATCGCGTGGTGTGTCATGCCGCCACCGGTCGAGAAAGCGGAGCAGGCGATCGAAGCAGAGATCGACGACCACCGCGAGCAGGCCGACGACGATCGAGCCCTGAAGGATATAGGCGGTGTTGAAGCCGGCGAGACCGACGATGATCGGCGTGCCGAGGCTCTTGGCACCCACGGTCGAGGCGAGCGCGGCCGTACCGATGTTGATGATCACCGACGTTCGAATGCCCGCGATGATGACCGGCATGGCGAGTGGCATTTCGATTCGCCGCAGGATGCGCGCCGCGCTCATGCCAAGGCCCTTTGCAGCTTCGTGCGCCGAGCCCGGTACGGACTCGATGCCCGCGACCGTGTTCTGCACGATGGGGAGCAGGCCATAGAGTGCGAGCGCGATCAGCGCGGGCCATTTGCCGAATCCGAGCAACGGCGCCGCGACGGCGAGAACCGCGACCGGCGGAAACGTCTGGCCGATCGCGACGGCCCTTTCAACCAGCGGGCGAAACTCCAGTCCCAACGGTCTCGTGACGAAGACGCCGGCGCCGACGCCGATGACAATGGCGGCCGCACTCGAGAGCGCCACCAATTCGAGATGCGCCGCCGTCAGCGCGAGAAAGCTGTCCTGTGTGAAGATCGGCCGGTCGAGTTGTGGAAAAGCCGCGGCGAAGATCGGCCGCAGTTCGTTCATTCCGAACACGAAGAAAGTCAGCAGCGCGGTGGACCACAGCAACGGATCATGCGCAAGAACCTGTAGTCGCGCGCGCTGCGGATGATCAGCGCTCATAGGCTGACCTTCGCGCTGCGCGCTCCGGTATTCGCGCTCTGGGCGGCCCTTTGCGCTCATGGCCGCGGCTTCGTGAGATCGGCCAACGCAATCACCCCGACGGGCCGCCCCTCGGCGTCGGCAACCGGAAGTCGGTCCACCCGGCGCGCGACCAGCATCGACATGGCTTCGCGCAGGCTCGCGGAGATAGAGATGGGATCACCCGCGGCGGATTCGCCGCGACGGACGAACGCGGCCACGGTGTCGAGACCGAGCAGCTTGATGCCGATGTCGCCGCGTCCGACGAAATCGGAAACGAAATCAGTCGCGGGTTGCTCCAGAATCTCGCGCGCGGTTCCGACCTGCACGATGCGCCCGTGATCGAGCAGAACGATGCGCGTGGCAAGGCGCAGCGCTTCGTCGATATCGTGCGTCACGAACAGAATCGTCTTGCCCGAGGCCCTGTGGATCCGGGCGATCTCGTGCTGCAAGGCTTCCCGCGTGACGGGATCGAGCGACCCGAACGGCTCGTCCATCAGCAGCACGGCGGGGTCGCCCGCCAGCGCCCGCGCCACGCCGACCCGCTGCTGCTGGCCTCCCGACAATTGGTGCGGATAACGGCCGCGATACGTTTCCGGCGCGAGATCGAGAAGCTCCATCAACTCGGTGACGCGGTCGCGGATGCGCGAGCTCGGCCAGCCGAGCAGCTCCGGCACCGTGGCAATGTTCTGCTCCACCGTCCAATGCGGAAAGAGGCCGATCGACTGAATCGCGTAGCCCATACGGCGACGCAGCTCTTCCGGTTTGAAGCGCCGGATCTCCTCACCGGCAAACACGATACGTCCGCGGTCGTGTTCGACCAGCCGGTTCAGCATCTTGAGCGTCGTGGACTTGCCCGAACCGGAACGGCCGATCACGACGACGAACTCGCCCTCTGCGATCGTCAGCGAAAGGTCGTCGATAGCGACAATGCCGGCAAACGCCTTGCCGACGTGCTCGAACGTGATCATCCGACCGGCACGCTCCGATAACTGGACAGGAGCCGGAACGCGGCATCAACCACGACCGCCAGCGCGATGACGGGGATGACGCCGAGCAGGACCAGGTCGAGCGCGCCACTCGCAAGCCCCTGAAACACGAGCGCGCCCAAACCTCCAGCGCCGATCAGCGCGGCGACGACCGCGAGGCCCACCGCCTGCACCGCGGCGATGCGCACGCCGGAAAGGAACACGGGGAGCGCGATGGGCAGCTCCACTTTGCCAAAGACCTGCGCTCGAGTCAGTCCCATGCCGGCGGCGGCTTCGACCACCGGTCGCGGCACCTGGTCGAGGCCCGCGACCGTGCTCCGCACAACGGGCAACAATGAATAGAGCATGAGCGCAATCACCGCGGGCGCCATGCCGATGCCGCTGATCCCTCAGGTTTCGCAAACCCGGGAGTGCGGCTGCGAGCAGCGCGAGCGGCACCATCAGCAGACCGAACAGCGCGATCGACGGCACGGTCTGAATGACGTTGAGCACGGCGAAGACGGGCACCTGCGATTTCGCGCGGCGAAAGAGCGCAATGCCGAGCGGAATGCCGACGAGCAGCGTCGGCAGCAGCGCGGCGGCGACGATTTCCACGTGCCGGACGAGTGCGACGTAGAAGACATCTCTGCGAGTCGCATATTCCCGGAGGAGAGAGACTTGCCCGAGTTCGCCGGCGAACAGCAGGGCGATGACGGGCAATAGAACGGACAAATGAGCAAGAGTCGCGGCCACGGGGCCGAGTGAAGCCGCTCGATGGCATCGACGGCGGCAAGCCAGGCAATGAGCGCGAGCAGCCAGAAACCGCCACCCAATGCCGTCCGGCTCGTCGCGATCGCCGTTTCCGCCAGGCGAGCCGCGTGGGCGCCGGCGAGCCACGCGAGGCAGAACAACAGCAGCGTCGCCGCGACGGCGACCGCTACGTGGGTGCGCCCGCGTTGCGGCAGGAATACGCCGAGCACGAGGACTGCCGCCGGCAGCAGGAGCACGTCGCGCAGCGGGTCGGAGATTTGTGCGAGCGGAATCGCGGTCCCGCTCACCAATCGGTTAGGGGCGACGGTCAGGAACGCAAGGCCCCACGCAGCGAGCGCGCCGCCGATCACGAGCACGAGTAGAACGCGATTCTTCACGGCGCTTGTGTGGCCCTCCGCTGCGTCGCTTCGCGCCGCACCGGGCCCCTCAAGGCGTTACTTGATGAAGCCTTTGGCTTTCAGGTAGGTGGCGGCTACTTGCTTCGCGTCCTGTCCTTCGATGGCGATCTTGGCGTTCAGCGTTTGCAGCGTCGTCGTGTCGAGCGTGCGGAAGACCGGGGTCAGCGCATCGTTGATCGCTGGATACCGAGTCAGCACGTCGGCGCGAACGATCGGCGCCGGCGCATAGATGGGCTGTATGCCCTGGGGATCGTCCATGATCACGAGCCCCAGCGCCGCGAGCGCGCCGTCGGTGCCGTAGGCCATCGCGCCGTTGACGCCCGACGTGCCCTCGGCCGCGGCCTTGATGGTCACCGCGGTGTCGCCGCCCGCGAGCGTCAGGAGCTGGTCCTGGCCGAGCTTGAATCCGTACGCCGCCTGGAACGCCGGCAGCGCATCGGATCGCTCGACGAACTCGGCCGAGGCTGCGAGCTTGAACCGACCCCCGCCGGAAATCCACTTGCCGAGATCGGCCAGCGACTTCAGCTTGTTGGCCGTGGCGACGTCCTTGCGCACGGCGATGGCCCACGTGTTGTTGGCGGGCGCCGGTTCGAGCCAGACGATCTTGTTCTTCTCGAAGTCGAGCGCTTTGACTCGTTCGTACCCGGCCTTGGCATTCTTCCACGCCGGATTCTTTTCGTCCGCGAAGAAGAACGCGCCGTTTCCCGTGTATTCCGGGTAGATGTCGATCTCACCAGGCGTGATCGCGCCGCGGACGATCTTGGTCGTTCCGAGTTGCACTTTGTTTTCGGCCTTGATGCCGTTGGCTTCCAGCACGAGGATGATCACGTTTCCAAGCAGCGACCCTTCGGTATCGATTTTCGATCCAACGCGAACGGCCGGGGACGTTTGTGCAGTCGCTACGCCTGTAACGACCGCCAACGCAAAAACGCTCAACGCAAGTCGTGAAATCAATCGGGGCATGGCGAGTCCTGTCGGATTGAGGCGACTAAATACAACGCACGAAGGGAGTATTTCGACTTTGGTGGCGTCGGTCAAGCAACGACCGCGCATCCGAGTCCATCGTCGCCGGGCCAAGGCAGATCCCGAGTGGGCCGCGTCGCGATAGAGCGACGCACTGGACGCAAAGGTGCCGAGCATCGCGGCGTCG
>CAVRXB010000002.1:0-312909 GCA_963724975.1 uncultured beta proteobacterium
GATCTCAGCCTGCGCGATCTGGCGACGGATTTCTTCCGGCGTATAGGTCCGAAGCCCCAGCGTGCGCAGCCGGTTGTTGATCGCATTGAAATGCGGGCCGTAGTTTTGCTGCTGCGCTGCGATGTAGCCGTTGGAATAGCGTTCGCCGATCAACACCATGATCTTGCGGTCCTTGATCGCCGCCCGGCACGGTGTCGACAGCTGCTGCCGGATGCGTTCTTCCTTCGCCTGCTGCTCCTGCCGCTCGGAATCATCGGGCTGCGAGAACTTGAACCCCTGTTGCTGGGCAAGCGCCGGCCCGCACGCGACGAGCGTGAGCAGTACAAGCGTCGGAATGAGGTGCTGCGACGGCATGAGAGTAATCGGCGTCGGAAAAGTGGGAGAATCTCGTTGGAGAGGGAGGTTAGCCTAATGAGGGGCGGAAATCCATATGGAATATTCGTTATTCCGGCAAAGCGTGTTGCAGCACTGGCGCACTCTGTGGTCGACAAAGGTGCGCGCGCGTCCCGCCACGCCCCATCGGCGGGCGTTAGGCGCCAAAGCCGCGTAATGTGAGCTTTCGAGCGTCATTTCAGATTATTACGACTTCGAGTCGCTGCCGGATGCATAGGAGGCGCCACTTGCGGCGACGTGGTACTGCGTCAACGCGGCGAACGGGCCGTGCGTTGTTGAGGTCGGACCTGCAGGCGATCGAACGTTTCGAAAACGGAGGACCCATGAAAAGATCAACCGCCGTCGCCCTTGGCTTGGTGGCCGTTCTCGCTGCCGGACAAGCGTACGCGCAAGTGACGCTCTACGAACAGGACGCTTTCCGTGGGCGCAGCTTCATCGCTAACGGCCAAATCGACAATCTCGCCGGCACCGGATTCAACGATCGCGCGTCGTCGGCGATCGTTGACCAAGGCCAGTGGGAGGTCTGCGAAGATGCCTATTTCCGCGGCCGCTGCATTGTCCTTCGGCCGGGCCAGTACGCCTCGCTCGGAGCGATGGGCCTCAACAACGCGGTCTCGTCGATGCGTCGCGTGCATGGGAGGCCGGAGTATGTGTACGCGCCGCCGCCCGCGACGCCCGCTCCGTATCCGTACTATCCGCATCATGGCGAGCGCATCTACACCGCGAATGTCGTTGCCGTGCGCGCGGTTGTCGGGCCGCCCGAGCAACGTTGCTGGGTCGAGCAGCAGCAGGTCAGCACGGGTGGCGGCCCCAATGTGCCGGGTGCCATCGTCGGCGGCATTCTGGGCGGTGTACTCGGGCACCAGATCGGCAGCGGGCGCGGCAATGACGTCGCGACAGCGGTCGGCGCGGTGGCCGGCGCCGCCGTCGGCTCCAACGTCAATCGCGGCGGCGGACAGGTCGTCACCCAGAACGTGCAGCGTTGCGCCACCGTTCCCGGCTCGGCGCAGCCGAACTACTGGGACGTGACGTATGTGTTCCGCGGCGTCACGCATCGCGCGCAGCTCGCGTTTGCGCCGGGTCCAACGATCACGGTGAACGGACGCGGCGAGCCGCGCGTCTAGTCGCCGTCGTGATCGACGTCGCGCAGGAACGACCGGCGATCCTGCGTCCCCATGTGGCCGGCGACGAGCTGCAGGAATTCGTCGCGCGTGCGCGCCTGCTCGGCGGCTTTCCGTGCGACGAGCTTGGCGATCGGCCCGAGATAGACGGTAAGCCGCTGCGTCGTTTGCTCGATGAAGGGCGCTTCCAGCGGTTGCGTCGAAAGCGGCGGACGCTGCGCTCCCGTACCTCCGGCCGGCGACGAGGAAGACGCGCGGTAGCTGCCGCTCGAGCCTTTCGCCCCGTGCGGACCGGTCGCCGAGCCGCCGCGTCCCAAAGTGTCGATCGCCGGTGCGATATCGGCAAACCGCCTGCGCTCCTCGCGATCGCTGATGCTCGTGGCGAGCATCGCATAGAGTTGGCCGATGTCGTGCGCGTGCGACGAAGCGTTGCGCACCAGTACTTTCGCCACCGGACCCACAAAGCGCGCGAGGTCCCGCTCGACCGTCGCGAGCGTCGCATCGTCCCATGAAGGCAACTGCGCCGGCACATGATCCCCGACCGTGAGGTTGAGGAGCGTCAGGTCGGGAGCCGACACATCGACACCCGGCGATTGTGCGGCAACGCTGCGCAATGCAGCGTGGAAGTCGCGCGCGCTCTGGAAGCGCCGGTCCGGCTCCTTCGTCAGCGCGGTCATGACCACTGAGTCGATGCCCGCGGGCAATGTTTGCGTCGCGACGGCGGTCGGCGGACGCGGCGCTTCATTGCAAATCCGGTAGGCGATCATCTCGGGCGAGCCGGTGAAGGGCCGCTCGCCGACCAGCAGCTCGTAGAGAATGACGCCGGCGCTGAAGAGGTCGGAGCGGTGGTCGCTCGCGAGGCCCTGGCATTGCTCCGGCGACATGTACGACGGCGTTCCCAGCACCATACCGGTCTGCGTGAGGCTCGCGGCGTCGATGCGTGCGATGCCGAAATCGGCGACCTTCACCTGGCCGCCTGGCGTGAGGATCACGTTCGCAGGCTTGATGTCGCGGTGGATCACGCCCCGCTCATGCGCGACGTCGAGGGCCAGCAAGAGTTGCGACAGGATGGCGACCACGTGCGGGAAATCGAAGCGTGTCTTGCGGTCGAGGTGTGCACGTAGCCCGGTTCCTTCAATGTATTCCATCGCGATGAAGGCGACGTTTTCATCCTCGCCGTACTCGTAGATGCCAACGATGTTGGGATGGTGCAGCCGGCCGGCAGCCCGCGCTTCGTTCTTGAAGCGAGCGATGAATTGGGCCGTGAGCTCGGGATCGACGAGGTCCATGCGCACCGTCTTGATCGCGACCGTGCGCTCGATATTCGGGTCGAACGCCTTGTAGACGACGCCCATCGCGCCCTTGCCGAGGACACTCAGGATTTCGTATTTGCCGAGTTTGTTGGGTTCGCTCATCGCTTCGCGCTTGCAATCCGGACTCAGTTGTCGAGCATCTTCAGCGCCTGGACGAGACTCGTTCTCATCCGGCCGAGCGCATGCGTCAGCGTGCCGATCTCGTCGCTGCTGCGCGAGCGGAAATCGCCGGACTCGAGGTTGCCGAGGCTGACGGCATCGGCAATGGCCGCAAGACGCGTGACGCGGCGGATCACCATCGTGTAGAGCATGGCGTTCAGCAACACGACGGTAACGGCGAATATGACCGCGAGCGAGATCAGAAACGTGCGCAGCGCGTGATTGGCGCGTTCAACGGGCACCGTCATTGCCACCGATACGACCTGGGCGCCGATGATCTCGTTCATTTTCCACCCGAAGCCGTTGGCGCTGCCATAGACGTCGAGCATCGACTTGGGTGCCACGTCGACGGTGCTGTGGCATTCGAGGCAAGCCCCACTCTTGATCTGGATGGGTCGCGCCAGGTAAAGCGTGCGTCCGGTTGGCGTATCGCGCTCGCCTACGATTTCGGTAGTCGCGGGCGTGTTGCGGAACGTCTGGACGACGTCGGCCTCCCAATCGCTCGCGCGATCGCGGGGATTGGTCGGATTGAGCGTGGCTTCCTTGTAGGTGTAGTCGCTGTAGGTCTTGTGCATGTCGTTGAACTGCTCGGTTGCGGCATAGGCAGGCACCGACTGCGGCAGGAACTCCGTCTTGAGCTGCTCGGCGAGCAGCGGCTTCACTTGCGTATTCGTATAAGTACGCGACGCCAGCGCGGCTTCCATCATCAGCCGCGCGTGCTGCAAAACCTCGTCGCGCGCGCTCTCCATGAGCATCCTCTTCGACACGTAGCCGGCGGCCACGAAGCCGACGACGAAGACGCCGAGCAGCACGAGATTGAATTTCCATATGAGCTTCATGACGCTATCCGCTTCCGATTCAGATGCAGGATTCTACTCGCCGTGCCGGATCGGGTCTGCGGAATATTCGGCAAGCCCCACCCATGGGGTAGCGTCTATGCCAAAATAGTCTTAATCGCATAGTGGAAAAGACGGCCGTGGCGGACCCCGATATGTTAGCTGCCCTGCGCCTGCTGACGTGCGGATTCCGTTTCGCGTTGCTGGCCGCACCGTTGGCCGCCACCGGGTTCCAGGCGATCGCCCAGGAGGCCTATCCCAGCCGTCCTGTAAAGATCATTGCGCCACAGGCGCCGGGGGGCGGCGTCGATCTGGTGGCGAGGATCATCGCCGAGCGGCTGGGGCGCGCGCTGGGCGCGACCTTCGTTGTCGAGAACCAGGCAGGCGCCGGCGGAGCGATCGCGGCACAGACGGTGGCGCGCGCGCACGCCGACGGCTACACGCTGATGATCGGATACGTCGCTACCCACGGTACGAATCCGGCGGTAAAAAAGAACATCTATGATCCGGTGCGCGATTTCACGCCGATCGCGATGCTTGGCGGCACGCCGAACGTGCTCGTGGTTTCGCGCGCCGTGCCGGTCGCAACACTGAAGGAATTCGTCGCGTATGCCAAGGCGAATCCGCGCAACGCCGACTACGGCACCTCCGGTGTCGGCACGCTCAACCATCTCGTGATGGAGCAGTTCAAGCACGCCTCCGGCGTACCGAGCATGGCCGTCCCCTATCGAAGCATCGGACAGGCGTTCACCGATTCGATGGGCGGACAGATCCAGGTGATCTTTCCCGGGCTCGCCGCCGCGTTGCCCCACATTCGCTCGGGCGCGTTCAAGCCGCTTGCCGTCACCGGCGACAAGCGAAATCCGCTCGTCCCCGACGTCCCGACATTCAAGGAGTCCGGCTACGAGGGATTCGACGGCGTTACCTGGTACGGCATCGTCGGTCCGGCCAACATGCCCGAGCCGATCACCCGCAAGCTGAGCTTGGAGATCAACAAGATACTCGCCACGCAAGAGCTGCGCGACACGTTCGCCGCACAGGCACTCACGGTAATGCAGATGACGCCCTCGCAGTTTGGCAAGTACATTGCCGATGAGGTCGTGCATTGGAGGGCCGTTGCGCGCGCGAGCAGGATCGAGCCCGACTGAGACTCCTGCCTTGACGCTCCCGAAAATCTCCGTTTCGGAGCAGCTGATGGCAGCGTTCGCCAGCGCGCCGCCAGCGCTGTCCGCCGCAGTGACCGCGATGTGCGATTCGCTGCTGATGGACGTCGCGGGTCTTTGCGTAGCCGCGCGCAACGCCGACTATATGCAAGCGGCGCTCGGCGCGACCGGCGACCCGGGTACGTGCACGCTGATCGGACATGCGGGTGGCTTCGACGTGACCACCGCGGCACTTTGCAACGGGATCGCTGCGCACGGCGAGGACTTCGACGACACATTCGAAGGCGGCCCGGTGCACGCGGGAGCGGTGATCGTTCCGGCCCTTTTGGCCACTGCCGAACGGCACGCGCTCGCCGGCCGCGACGTCGCGCGTGGGATCGCCATCGGCTGCGAAGTGATGTGCCGGTTGTGCCTCATCGCGCCGACTCGCGTGCACGAGGCGGGATTTCATCCCACTGGCGTGTTCGGTGCGCTGGGGGCCGCGGCCGGCGTCGCCTGCGCGCTCGCGCTCGAACCCGCTCAGTGCGTCGACTCACTCGGCATCGCCGGCAGCATGGCGTCGGGCATTATCGAGTACCTTGCCGAAGGCGCCTCCACCAAGCGCATGCACGCGGGATGGGCAGCGCAAGCCGGCTACCGCGCGGCGCGCCTGGCGCAGGCAGGTTTCAGCGGGCCGCGCACGGTGCTCGACGGCGAGCATGGCTTTTTCCACGCCTTCGCGAACAGTGACGATTGCGACTTCACCGCGATGCTGGACGGCGTCGGCAAGGAGTGGCTTTGTGCCGATATTGCGTTCAAACCGTATGCCTGCGGCACGATGGCCCATCCCTATATCGACTGCGCGCGTAAACTCGTTTCCGAAGGCGTGCAGCCCGAGGCGGTCGAGGCGATTGAGTGCAAGACGGCCGCGGCGATCGTGCACCGGTTGTGGGAACCGCTCGCCGCCAAGCAGCATCCCGTCAATGGATACGCCGCGAAGTTCAGCATTCCCTACGCGATCGCAGTCGCCATGCTGCGCGGCGACGCCGGGCTCGTCGACTACGCCGCTGGGGTTGTGGACGATCCGAACGTGCGCACGCTGGCCTCGAAGGTTCGATACGTGATCGATCCCGCGAATCCGTATCCGCGGCAATTCACGGGTCACGTTCGCGTTACGCTCCGCAACGGCGACGTTCGCGAAGCCAGCCAGGACCATTTTCGGGGCGGCCGCGAAGAGCCGCTGTCGGTCGAGGCACTTACGACCAAGTTCGTCGCCAATTGCCTCTATGGCGGCTGGGATCGGGATCGGGCCAGCCGGGCGTTGTCCGCTTTGCGTGCGGTGCAGACCGCGTCGCGCATCGATCTCGACGCGTTGCGAGGCTGAATGGATATCGGATTGCTCAACGGCAAGGTTGCGCTCGTCACGGGCGCGGGACGCAACATCGGACGGGCCATCGCGCTGGCGTTGGCCGATGAGGGCGCCAAAGTCGTCGTCAACGTGCGCGCGAGCCGCGACGAGGGTGAGGCGGTGGCAAACGAGATCGTCGCACGCGGTGGCGAAGCGCTCCTGGTCCTGGCGGACATCACGCAGCGCACGGAAGTCGACGCGATGATCGACTCGGTGTCGCAGCGATTCGGCGTGCTCGACATTCTTGTGAACAACGCGGCGATCCGGCAGGAAATGGCTTTCGCCGACATGCCCGTCGCGGCGTGGAAAGCCACGCTGGACGTCTGCATCGACGGCGCGTTTAACTGCACGCAGGCGGCGCTACCGCTGCTCAGGAAAAGCAAGGGTGGCAGCATCATCCAGATCGGCGGGATGACCGCGTATACGGGTGCCGCGCGACGCGCCCATGTGGTGACCGCGAAGGCGGCGCTGGGCGGCTTCACGCGCGCGCTGGCGCATGAGTTGGCTGAATTTGGAATTACGGTGAATTGCGTCGCACCCGGCATGATGGACACCGTGCGCAATGCCGCGAGCGCGTCGGCCAACCCCGCGCATCACGCGAGCCACCCTACGGTGCTCGGGCGGCGCGGCCAGCCCGATGAAGTCGCGAGCGCCGTGGTCTGGCTCGCAGGCTCGGGCAGCCGTTATGTGACCGGACAGACATTGCACATCAACGGCGGCGCCTACATGAGCGGCTGAAACGAACGCCGAGTAGAATTCGCCGATTCCTGACCGCGATTCCGATGTCGAGAGGGGAGTCATGAAGCGAAGCACCGATCGATTTCTCACGACGCATACGGGCAGCCTGCCGCGGCCGGACGATCTCATCCGGATGATGTACGCGAAGGAGGAGGGCGTGCCCGTCGACGCCCCCGCGCTCGCGCAGCGTGTCGCCCTAGCGGTCGAGGAAGTCGTGCGGAAGCAGGCCGACGCGGGAGTCGACGTCGTCAACGACGGCGAGATGAGCAAGCCGAGTTATGCCACGTACATCAAGGATCGGCTGAGCGGATTCGGCGGCACCGGCAACACGTTCGTCTATCAGGACCTCGTCGCGTTTCCCAATCTCGCGAAGCGCGTGTTCGGCGACCCGGGACGCTCGCGGCGGAAAACGCCGGCTTGCAACGCGCCGATCGGCGTGGGCGATCCCGGCGCTGCGCAGGCGGACGTCGATCACCTGAAGTCGGCATTCGCGAAGGCAAAGGCGCAGGAGATGTTCATGACCGCTGCGTCGCCCGGCGTTGTATCGCTCTTCTTTCGCAACGAGCATTATCCGAGCGAGGAAGCGTACCTCTTCGCGATTGCCGATGCGATGCGAAAGGAGTACGAGACGATCGCCAACGCCGGCATCGTGCTGCAGATCGACTGCCCCGATCTCGGCATGGGACGCCATATCCAGCACGCCGATTTGAGCCTCGCCGAGTGGCGCAAGAAAGCGGAGCTCCACGTCGAGGCGATGAACCGCGCGGTGGCCAACATCGCGCCCCAGCAGCTGCGCATGCATCTCTGCTGGGGCAATTACGAAGGTCCGCACCACTGTGACGTGCCACTCGCCGACGTGATCGATATCGTGTTTCAGGGGCGGCCGAGTGCGATCGCGATCGAGGCTGCCAACCCTCGCCACGCACACGAGTGGGCGCTGTTCGAGAAGGTGAGGCTGCCCACGGACAAGATGCTGATCGTAGGCGTCATCGAGTCGAAATCGAATTTCGTCGAGCATCCCGAGCTGATCGCGCAACGGCTTGGCCGTTACGCGAAGCTCGTCGGCCGCGAGAACGTGATGGCCGGCAGCGATTGCGGCTTCGGCACCTGGGTCGGTCAGGCGGCGGTCGACCCCGACGTCGTGTGGGCGAAGATGGCGGCGATGGCCGAGGGTGCGCGCATCGCGTCGCGGCAGTTTTGGGGGCATTGATGGGCAAAGGACGGCTCGAGGCATTCAGCGATGGCGTAATCGCCGTCATCATCACGATCATGGTGCTGGAAATGAAGGTGCCGCATGGTACCGACCTCGCATCGCTGTTGCCGCTGATTCCGGTCTTCCTGGCCTACGTGCTGAGCTTTGTCTTCCTGGGCATTTACTGGAACAATCATCATCACATGCTGCATGCGGTCCAGCATGTCACGGGCGGCGGCTTGTGGGCCAACCTGCATCTGCTCTTCTGGCTGTCGCTGATCCCGTTCGTCACCGGATGGATGAGCGAAAACCATTTCGCACCGCTGCCGGTGGCAATCTATGGCGTCGTGCTTTTCATGTCCGGCGCCGCCTACTTCATCTTCGAGCGCATTCTCCTTCGCAGCCACGGGGCGAATTCGGATCTATCGCGCGCCCTTGGCGCGGAAATCAAGGAAATCGCGTCGGTGGTGATTTACGCCGTGGCGATTCCACTGGCGTTCTGGCAGCCGATGGCTTCATGCGCGCTCTATGTGCTGGTTGCCTTCATGTGGCTGGTCCCCGATCCACGGATCGAGCATCTTGTCGTGAAGTGACGGCGAACAAATGGGCGCCTGCGACGTCAAATGAATATGGCGCTGCCCATCGTTCACCCTCGACTATTGCCGTTGGTCGCCGCGATGATTCTAGCGGCGTGCACTTCGCCGCCGCCGGAGCCTGTGCCCATCACGAAGCAGGGCGACGCCGCGGGCGCGGCCGTCGTCAGGCGCCCGATCGCCGAGCCGGCGCCTCCGGTCGTGGCCAGCGTCCAGCAGCCCCAATCCGCGCTTCCATCAAGCGTTCCCGCCGGCGTGCAATACGTTTGCGTCTCGGAGTCGGGCGGCCAGCGCCAGCAAACCACAATTGAATTCGCGTCGCCCAAGGTACGCGACCTTTGCATCAAGCACCCGGAGATGGCGCCATGCCAGTATGAACGCAATGTCTGTCGCCGCAGCGGCGGGCGGGTCTTCGAAGCGAACGGCACCGAGATCACGATGCAGACCGAGGCCGAGTACGACAAGAAAGTCATGCGCGTACGCTTCAAGTCGAACTGAACACCCGCCGTCAGTCGACCACCTTGCCTCGTGCGGCCTTGATCTTACCGCGCCTTACCTTGCTGTCGACGCGGCGTTTCTGCGATCCCTTGGTGGGCTTTGTCGGCCTGCGCACGCGCGGCACGTGGGCGGCGTCGTCGATCAGGTCGTGCAGGCGCAGCATCGCATCTGCGAGATTTCGCTCCTGCGTCCTGTGGCGTTGCGCCTTGATGATCACGACACCGTCGGGCGTGATGCGCTGGTCGCCGCTCGTAAGGAGGCGCGCTTTGACTGCGTCGGGGAGCGCGGACGGCGGTATGTCGAAGCGCAGATGGATCGCGGAGGAGACCTTGTTGACGTTCTGTCCGCCGGCGCCTTGTGCACGGATGGCCGTCCAGCTGACCTCCTGTTCCGTGATCGTCCACGCGGTTCTGCGAAGATTCGGACCAGCAGCCATCGGCGGCCCCTACTTTCGCGGACGCCCGAGCAACGCTTCCTGTACTTCCGGGGGACACGCGGCTTTGGCATGGTCGAGCAACGTGGAACCTCCTGACGAACGCTGCTCCGGGTCGGCGCCGAGCGCAACGAGTTGGGCGACCGCCGCCACAATCTTTGCCGGCGCAACATGCGGCAGCCCGCAGTGCTGCAACGCACCCCCCATGGGTGTCAGCGCGGCTGCGGTGCCGTTAGGCAAGATCAGCGGCGCATTCACGTTGCGCGCGTTGACAAGACGCGCGATTGCCGCACTGTCGCCATCCCTGACCGCGCCATAGAATTTCGCGAGGTCCGCCCCCTTTGCGCCCGGTTGCGGCGGTGCCACTTTGGGAAGGCTGCCGACCGTGACCGCCGCCGTCCGCTCGCCGGATTCGCGCCACGATGGCTTGATCGAGTCGAGTGCGGCAATCGCCGCTTGCCGAACCCGCGGATCGCTTGCGCTGGCATAAGGTCGCAATTCGTCGGCGAACATCCCCGCTGCGCTGTGCGCCTGGCCGATGTAGTCGAGTAGCTGCGCCTGTGCGGTCACGTCGGGATTTTGCTTCAGCGCCTCAAGATACATCGCCGCTGAACGATTGAAGTCACGCTCGGTAAAGCGAAGCGCGCGGGCGGCTTCTTCGAACGGAGGCGCGGCCGGATCCCTTGCGAGCACCAACCTGAACGCCTGCAGCGCGGCGGGTTTCGCCGCCGCGACCACCGCAGCGGGCCGGTCGCGCGTTGCGTCGCTGGCGTCGCCGAGCGCGCCCAGCGCGATCACGCGCGTTGCATCGGGTGCTGCACTCTCCGCGAGACGCGCGAGCTCGGGCATGCCGAGTGGCGTCTTGCCGGCGACATCCTTCAGCGCTCGCGCGGCGCCCGCCTGGCGGCGCGGGTCGGATAGCGCGCGAGCGGCGGCGGGCACCCACTCGTTCAAGCTGGCGGGATCGTCGAGCTTCGCCATCAATTCGAAAGCAGTGGCGACCGTCTCGGCGCGCGGCGCGTTTGCCTCGATGACCAGCGTGCGCGCAAACTGGTCGGGAAGAGGTTTCGCGATCGCCATCGCGCGAAGAAGGTCGGACGTTCCCGGCCGGTCCGCTTTGAGCTCGTTTTCGAGCGCGACCAGGACGCCGCGATCGCCGGTCTGCACGAGGCGCATCAAGCCGGCGTTGGCAATGCGGATGTTGTCGCGTGCACCGGAGCTGTCGGACGAATCGAGACGCCTGTATTCCGCGAACAGCCAGTCGAGCACATAAGGCGTGAGGGCAACCGCCGGATCGATCCCGATCAGTCCGCGCGCGGCGAGAAAGCGTTCGTAGCCATAGGGTCCGGGCGTCCGCAATGCCTTGCGGCGAGGCTCCGCGAGAACGGTCGCCGGCTCGCCCAGTCGTTCCAGCGCACCCGCCGCATTCATCGCCACCGAGACACTGACGTCGCCGAGCGCAATGCGAAGTGCCGGCATCGCGGCGCGAGCGGCCGCCGCATCTTCGGCGTTTTCGTTCTGGGCGATCGTCCACAAGCCGCGCGCAGCGGCTCGCCGCACCGGCTCACTCGTCTCGTTCAAGGCTTCGATGAGGGTGGGCACCGCTGCCCGAGGCGAATAGCGCGCCAGCGACTCGGCCGCGCCGACGCGATCCTTCACGTCCATGCTGCGCGACATCAGGATGCCGGCGTTGGCGCGAACGGAGGCGTCATCGGCCGCAACGACGCTGCAGGCAGAGATCATCGCGCATGTCGCGACTGCAGCCGCCATTTGTATCGTTTGCGCCATCAGTGCGACGCGTGCAACGGCGGCACGCGTCCCGCCCACGGCAGCGCTTCCTCGAGCGCGGCAGCGAGCTGCAGGATCACGTGTTCATGGGCGGGCCGGGTCCCGAGCTGGATGCCGATGGGAAGGCCGTCCGGATGCATGGCGAGCGGCAACGAGATCGCCGGCGTCCCCATGATGTTGTGCGGCAGCGTGAATTGACAAATGCCGCGATAGATTTTCTCGGGCAGCACCGCAATGGTCAGGCCACTTCGGCCGAGGTTGTAGTTCCCCCACGGCTCTGCAACTTTGGCGGTCGTCGGCGACAGCCAGACATCGTAGCGCGTGAAGTAAGCACCCAACCTGCGGCGAGCGACGTTGAGATAGGCGAGCGCGTTCAGGAATTGCTCGGGCACCATCCGCCTCGCGTACTCGTAAATCGCGAAGGTGACAGGTTCGAGCGTATCGGGACCTACGGGATGGCCGCTTCGCTTCGAATAACCTGCGAGCCGCAGATCGAAGCCGAAAAACCAGGCATCCATCATCGAGCGCATGGCGTCCAGGCCATCGAATTGCGGGCTCTCCTCGGTTACGTCGTGCCCCATCTCGGCGAGAATACGGGCAATGTTCACGACGGCGCGTGCGACGTCTGCGTCGGTCGCAACGCCCATTAGCGCGTCGGTGGACCAGCCGATGCGAAGTCGCGAAGGGCGCTGCTTGGCGAGCGCAGCGTACGGTTCGGGCGGTTTCGGGATCACGAACGGATCGCCCGGTTGCGGAACGGCGACGCAATCGAGCATCGCCGCCGCATCGCGCACGCTCTTCGTCTGGACGAAGTTCTGTGCGAGGCCGTATCCAATCTCGTCCATCATCGGGCCGAAGGAGACCCGCCCGCGCGACGGCTTGAGACCGACGCCACCGCAGAAACTTGCCGGAATGCGGAGCGACCCCCCGATGTCCGACCCATGTGCGATCGGAACGATGCCGGCAATGACGGCCGCCATTCCTCCACCCGTCGATCCGCCGGCGGAATACCCCGTCCGCCACGGCGTGCTCGTATGGCCGTACAGAGCGCCTTCGGTTGTGCCGGACATCGAGTATTCGGGCGCCGCCGAACGACCGAGAATATTGACGCCTGCGGCGCGGAAGAGCTCGCAGAGGTGCGTGTCCTGTTGCGCGATCATGCCGCGGCAGAGACGGCTGCCGAACTCGATCTTGCGTCCCGCCTCGTGCCCGAACACGTCCTTCATCAGAAATGGCACGCCGCGAAACGGTCCGTTGCCAAGGCGCCGCTCGTCGAGCGCGTCAATTCGATCCGGATACGTCTCGACGACCGCGTTCACGGCGGGATTGATCGCCGCGATCGCCGCGGCCGCGGTCGCAGCGAGCTCGCTGGGCGTGACTTGCTTGCGCGCGACTAGCCCCGCCAATCCCAACGCATCGTAGCTAGCGTATTCAGCGAGCTTCACGCGGATGCATTCATCGAACGGTCAGCTCGCCCAATTGGACTGCATCCTCGCTATTTCAACGGTCGCAAGTAGTTCTGTGTCGTGTATTCGCCGATTTTCCGCCCCATGTCTGCACCGACCACCGTTGAGAACCGATAGTGGATTCCGGACCAGATGCGCGCGTTCCCGGGTTCCTCGATGTAGTCCTGCAAGCGGGTCCAGCGATGCGTGACGCCGGGCGCGGTCGGCGTCGTCAGGGTGAATTCGGGAAGCGTCCCGGTGCCGAAGACCGCCTGCATCACGGTGCCCGCAGCGCTCGCGATAATGCAATGCGCGCAGGGATACTCGGGATGCATCGGAGTGGGACCCAGGGGCTCCCACGTGGCGTCGCGTTCGGTTGCCGGATTGTTGTCTTCGTCACCGTTGCGAATGGCGGTGACCGGGCGCCAGAATTCGTAGTGATATTTCGCGTCGAAGACCGCGATCGCCGCATCGGCACTCGCCATTCCGAGCAGCGCGAACAACCTCGCGTTTTCGTTGACGTTGAGACCTTTCGCCGCGGAGAGCTGTATCGCCAGCGGGAAGAACGTGCCCGGACCCGTGTAGAGCCACATGCGGCCCGTTTCGGTCTGCAGGGCCGTGCGCTTCGTGCTGTTCTTGCCGCCGATCTCCTTGATCTCGTTGTAGTTGTCCGCCCATTCGCGACTCGTGAGCGCGATTGGAGGGCCGGGACGGAATTGCGACGGGCTCGTCAGGCCGAACGGCGTGACATTGGCAAAAGCGTACGCCACAACCGGAGTCGTTCCTGTGTACCGGCCCGGCGTGGTCCTGGGGCGATAGCTGTCGGGTTTCTCGGCGCCGTCGCCTGCCCGCATCGCCAGGACGCTCTGCGCCACTTTTTCGCCAAGCGCGATTCCGGCGCTTTTCGCGGGACCATCCGCAATCCGGGACAGATACTGCGTGAGCTCGGGGTCGACCTTCGGGGCGGCATCGGGATGCAGGCCGGACAAAACCCGGGCCGCGGCCACCGCGGCCGCTGCCTCTCTGGATGTCGTCGGCTCCGTATCGAACTTCGTCTTGTACGGCTGGTAGCGCGGCTCGATCGCATTAACGCAATCGAACATGGCAATTTGAATCATCGCCATCTCTCGATAGGAGGGAGCGCCCAGGTTGTACGAGATAACGATTGGAACCGTTTTCTGATTCCAGTCGGTGATGACATCGGCGAGGGCGGGACAGGTCGCGCCCACGAACGCGAGCGCTGTGAGCACGAGAGATTGCAACATGAACGGTTCACGTATGGGCGACGCATAGAGGCCTCCTTTGCTGTTGTCGGTATAGGTGCGCGGCTTTGCACGCCGGTTTCTTTGCGCGGGCCAAGCACAAGCGTGCGACATGAGAACAGAATCGTCAATTGGCCGACCCGACATACAGTCGGTAGCCATCCGTATTCGACGGAAAGCGCATGTTCTCGGGCGGCTTTTAGACGATCCTGGAGTTGGCGTCGGAGTCGGTCGCCGCCTGATCTAAAGCAGTTCACGCCGGCGCTCGATTTAGGACGGTGCAGATCCAGCCGCCGAAGCGATCCTGACGGTGGGGCAGGCGTTACAGGTCATTAGGATGGACGTAGGGATTTGATCATCGACTGGAAGTCCGCGGGCGGCTCGCGCTCGAACACGATGCGAGCCGCGGTTCGGGGATGCACGAAACCGAGCGTGCGCGCATGCAGCATGGGCCGCGGCGCGTCGATCATCGTTCCCGAGTAGTCGCGGATGTAGACGCGCTCGCCGACCAGCGGATGATCGAGCTCGGCAAGGTGTATTCGAATCTGGTGCTGACGTCCGGTCTCGAGCCGACACTCGACCAGCGTAGCACCCGCAAGCTCGGCAATCGGTTTGATGTGCGTCACCGAGCGTTTCGCTTCGGGCGGAGGATGGCCTTTCGCCCGTCGAAAGTGGCCGTACGAGCCGCGCATTCCGTCGCCGCGATCCAGCACGAGATGCGTATCGACGCGCGCCGCGGTGACGGCTCCATGCACGATGGCGTGGTAGACGCGCTCGATGTCATGCGCACGGAACTGTGCCGCGAGCACGCGTTTCGCCTCCGCCGTTCGCGCGAACATCATGAGTCCGCTCGTGTCCTTGTCGAGGCGATGCACGACGCCGATCTTCGCATCGAAGCGGCGACCGCTCAGGCGTCGCAACACGGTTCGCGCGTGGTCGGCAAGCGTGTCCTTGTTGCCAGGCTCGTCGGCAACGCTCAACATTCCAGGGGGCTTGTCGATCACGACGACGTCGCCGTCGAAATATACGATGGCGCTCTCGGCCAGCGGCCCGCTTCGGAGCTTGGGTGCGCGTTCGTCGACGACGACGACCGCGTCTGGCGAGACGCGAAAGGCGGGATCGAGACAGCGCTCTCCGTCAATGCTGACGCGTCCGTCGATGCATAAAGCGCGCGCACGCGACCAGGCGACGCCCGTCTGCGCGCGAACGACCGCCGCGACGGTAGGCTCAGTTGATGTCACGCGTCGAGGCCCAGTGCTGCGATTCGTCACCGCCACGCTCGGCTTCTGTGAGGCTCAATCCGCGGTCATCATCAGCGGCGCGTGATCGCTGGTGCCGACGTCGGAAAGGACTTTGCAACTCGTTGCGCGCTCTGCGATCGCGCGTGACGCGAGGATGTAGTCGATCCGCCAGCCGATGTTGCGCTGGCGCATGTTGCGCCACGGCGGCCACCACGTGAACATGCCGGGATTGTCGGGGTCGAGTTCGCGCCCAACGTCGACCAGATTGGCGCCGAGCAGCGCCTCGAAGAGTTCGCGCTCCTCCGGCCGCTGGCCGATGACGCCCTCCTTGCGCTCCTTGGGATGGACATCGATGTCGGCGCGGGCGATGTTGATGTCGCCGCACAGGATGAGCTCGCGTCCGCCATCATGGAGCCGCTTTGCCCAAGCGGCCAACGCGGTCAGGAAGCGGATCTTCGCGTCGTAGTCCTTTCCGCCGTTCGGCACGTAGACCGACGCGATCACGACGTTCCCGAGCGCCACTTGCACGATGCGCGTCTCGATGTCGAATTCGGGATGGCTGAACTCCGGTATCTCCAGCAGCTCGCGGCGGATGTGCATCGATACGCCCGAGTAGCCACCGCCGCCATGCCAGAACGCGTGGTAATCGGCGAGCTTGCAGCGGTCCGGCACTTGATCGGGGCGCGCCTTGATCTCCTGCAGGCACACGACGTCCGGCCGATCGCGCTCGACCCAGTCGCACAACTGCGCTTCGCGCGCACGGATTCCGTTGACGTTCCAGGTGGCGACTTTCATGGCGGGGGCAGCGCGTGCAGATAGCTGTAAAGGGCGGCGATCTCCGCGTCCGTCAGCGCTGACAGGTTGTCACGCGCTACCTCGCGCATCAGTCCAAGCTTCCTTCCGCCGAGCGGCGCTCCGGTTCGCATGAGCTCCGCGAAAGCTTCCGGCGAATACGCGGCGACGACCTGCAAGCCAGGGCTGGGTTCGGCAACGGACGTGCCGCGCAAGTTTGTACCGTGGCACCCGGCGCAGGTCGTCCGCGCCAGATAGCGTCCATACGAAGCTTTATCATTCGCCGCGTCGGGAGGCGGGACGGCTTCCGCGATGAGTGCGGCCGCCGTGTTGAATCTTCCGGCTGCCATGCCGGCTCGCCCGGCGGGTCCGAGCGAGACGGACGGACCAGGGCCGGCGGCTTCGGGCAGGCTCCTCAGGAACGCGATGATGCGACCCAGGTCAGAGTCACTGAGGCCGATGAATACTTCCGCCGGCATGATGACCATGCTGCGGCCGTCGGGACGCACGCCATTGCGGATGATGTTGACGAGCTCCGCGTCGTTGTATGTGCGGACGGCCGCCGTAAGGTTCGGCGCGACGACGCGGGCGAGCATTGCGTCGTCGACCATGACCATCCCCTGGGCTTCCTTGCCGTGGCAACCGTTGAAGCATCCGCGGACGGTTGCCAGACGCTTGCCCTCGGCGATCGACGCGGCGTCTGTCGGAATCGATAGAGACGCCCGGGGAATATCGTAGGCGCGTCGCATCACCCGCTCGGACAGCACGTAGATGACGGCATATGCGAGGACGAGCAGTCCGACCAGGACTCCCAGCGCAATTCCTGTCCAACGTAGCAGACGTCTCATCCTTGCCTCGCTTCGATGATATCGCTGGAGTTTCGCTGCCGGCCGGGCCTCTTGACAAGCCTTTTCTACCGTGTACAATAGGTAACGTAAAGGTTACATGTTGCTTTAAACTCAAGAGACGGACACTCGTAAGGTCAGATTAATGAGTAACCAATACATTTCCGATAAGACTGAGGATCGTGACGTGTTCCAGGCGCTGGCCGACCCGACTCGGCGCGCGATTCTGACCATGCTCCGGCAAGGCAGCCAGCCGGTCGGCAGCATTGCGCGCGACTTCCCGATCAGCCGTCCGGCGATCTCGCGCCACCTGCGCATCCTGCGGGAAGCTGAGCTCGTGAGCGAGATCAAGGTCGGGCGCAACCGACTCTACGAGCTCAACGCCGGGCCGCTTCGAAACGTCGACGACTGGCTCGCGCACTATCGCCACATGTGGCAGCACCAGCTTCGCAATCTCAAACGCTACGTCGAACAGAAAGGAAAGGCGCACTGACATGAACGACACCCTGAGCATGAACGACACCATTGTCACGGAAATCGACATTGCTGCGCCGCCGGAGCGCGTGTTCCAGGCGTGGATCGACCCGAAGCAGCGTCTCGCGTGGTGGGGCGACGACGCCTCGTATCGCAGCACGAAGTTCGAGAGCGATCTGCACGTCGGCGGCAAGTGGCGCACGGAAGGCAAAGGCACCGAGGGAAAGCCGTTCACCGTGTCGGGCGAATACACACGGGTCGACCCGCCGCGGGCGCTCGGCTTCACCTGGAATCACGACTGGGGCGGCGACGACATGCCACAGACGCATGTGCTGATCGAGCTGACGCCGACCTCCTCGGGAACGCACGTGACGGTCACCCACTCCGGGTTCACGAACGTGCCCGAGCGCGATGCGCACAACAAAGGATGGCAACGCGTGCTCGCCTGGCTGCAATCGTACCTGCAGTCACGGTGACGCCACGCGATGCACGCAAGCGCCGGCATGAGGCCGGCGCGCTCCTCCAACACATGAAAGGAATCGAATCATGGCATCACCTGCTGCAACGCACGGCGCTTTCAGCTGGACCGAATTGACGACCAGCGACACGAAGGACGCGCGCAGGTTCTACGGCAAATTGCTGGGGTGGCAATTCCAGGACATGGACATGGACATGGACATGGGCACGGGGACGTATACGGTCATCAACGTGGGCGGGCAGGGCATGGGCGGGATTACAGCGGTCCCGCCCAATGCGAAAGGGATGGCCCCCGCGTGGGGCGGCTACGTCACGGTCGACGACGTCGATGCCGTTGTCGCGCGGGTGGCGGCACTCGGCGGCCGCGTGTTGCTCGCTCCGACCGATATCCCGACCGTCGGCCGGTTCGCGACGATCATGGATCCGCAGGGCGCGACGCTGTCGCTCATCACGTACGCCAAGAAAAACTAGGCGCGCGGTGAAGTCGCGTTTTTCCGAGCGGCAGATCCTTGGTTTCCTGCGCGAGCACGCGGCGGGAACACCGCTCATGGAACTGTGCTGGAATCACTGCATCAGCCGGTCGACCTTTCGCGCGTGGAAAGCGAAGTACGGTGCGGCGATGGGTGCCGAGGTCGGCCGGTTGAAGCAGCTCGAGCGCGAAAATGCGCGACTGCGGCGGGCACTCGCACGCGCAACCGAGAAACGGAGCAGTACACGCTCGGCAGCCGTGCTCTTTCCTCACCCGACCAGTAGCGCGGCGCTCCCAAAAAAGCGAAGCAGCGCTTCGAGTCGTTCCGGGCCGCCGTTGTAACGGGGCCCCAATGCCTCCTGCAGCATCGCTCGATTGCGAGTGCCATCGAGCAACATGAAGAGGCGCAGGGCGATCTCGTCGTCGAGATGGACCATCTCGTGCCGGGCGTTGACCACCTTGGCTCGCGTGCGCGCCATCGCGCGGGCGACCGGACTCGCCACGGGCCGCTCGGACACCTCCGTCGTGATCGCGGCCGGCTGCAGATACAGATCGACGACACCGCCGAGGTAGACACCCGCCAACAGCGCATCGATCGGCGTCGTATTGCCGGGCGCTTGCCGCGCGCGCCAGGTCGCGACGTCGGCAACCGAGACTGTCCGCGGCGCGAGATCTGCGAGCCATAGCAGCAACTGCTGGGCCAGCGGGTCGCCGCGGTTCGACAGCAGCGATGCCCGCGACTTCCCCTGCTGCTCCGCTTCGGCCATCAACCGGACCAGCGATGGCGCCGCAACCACTTGCATGCCCGAGACCCGACTCGGGACACACTGGAAATTGGAGGCCGACGGAGCCTTGGTCAGCAGGGATCGGCGGAAGCGGCGAAGGCGTGCGAAGTCGAAGTACTGCTCGGCGGAGATTCGATCGTATTGCGCCGCCAGACTCGTCATCGCCGGCGACAGCCCGCCACTGCCCATTAAATGCGGTTCGGCGTCGCCGAGATACGTAAGGTCGTGCCGTCGCGCATGTGCCTCGAACTCGTGGAAATAGAAGGCGTCATTGGGTTGCGCAAGATCATCGTGCAAAAGCGCACTGTCATTGCGGGAGAGGAGCTCGGCGAATCGGGAGCGCAGTTCGCCATCGGGCCTCCAGTGCGTCTGTTGCGGCTCGGCCAGCCCGCGAAGCAGCTCGCGCGCGGCGGCAAGCTTCTCGCGGTGGTCGGCGATGCGATCGGTGTGAAAATGCAGCGCGTCCCAGACGATTTGCCGGATCCTGCTGCCCGGCAGCGCGTTGTAGCTGACGAAGGCGACGCCGGTGGGGGAGAGCCGCGCCGAGATCAGCGCCAGCAGCGCATCGCGTACGTCCGGCGGCACCCACGAGTAGAAGCCCTGCGCGATGATGTAGTCGAACGGACCGAGGCTCGCGGGCAGCGCACGCATGTCCGCATGAAGCAGCGTGACATTGGCAAGCCCGAGGTCCTGTGCGAGTTGCCGGCCGTGCTCGAGGGGACGCGGCGCGAGATCGCAGCCGACGAGCGTGGCGCCGGGCCATGCGGCCGCGATCGGTATGATGTTCGATCCGTCGGCGCAGCCAATCTCGAGCACGCGGCAGGTCGAAAGCGCCGGCGGATCGATACCGAGCAATGTGGCGATCGTGGCGAGGCGATCGGGATGGGTTGCCGGATAGGCCGCCGCGTCGTAGTCGACGGCGTCGTACGCGGCCTTGATGTGCAAGGTCGCGTCATCGCCGGGGACGATCGATGGCGCAGTCACGCGTGCGCTTGTATCGCGAATTCGGCGGCGCCGGTCAGAAGCTGTAGAGGCGCGCTGGATTGTCGACCAATATCCGCGCGCGCGTCGCCGCATCGGGCGCCCAGTCGAGCAACAGGTCGAGCATCGCCGCAGTGGATGGCGCGGGATTCTGGCCCGGATGCGGCCAATTGCTCGCCCACACGCATCGCTCCGGATGGCTCTTCACCAATGCGCGCGCCAGCGCGCTGACATCTTCATAGCGCGGCGCGCCCGTCTTCGACGTTTCGTACGGGGCGGACAGCTTGACCCAGCAGCGTCCCGAATCGAGTATGCGCAAGAGCGTCAGGAACGCCGGATGCTCCGGCGGAACCGGCGCCATGAATTTTCCGTTGTGATCGATGACGACATCGGCAGGCAATTCACGCAGCAGCGATTCGTACACGGGCAGTTCGCGCCCGTCCAATTGCACTTGCACGTGCCAGCCGAGCGGCGCGACACCCGCGGCGATAGCGCGCACATCGTCCCATGACAGGAATCCGTTGGGCAACATGTAGCAGCGCGCGCCCCGGATGCCGGCTGCATCGAGACGACGCAACTCCGCGTTCTCGATATCGGGTTTCACCGTTGCAATTCCGCGCGCCTGCGGCCCGAGGTCGCGGATAGCATCGGTCGTGCAACGATTGTCGAAGACGTACGCATTCGGCTGCACCACCACGGCGCGTTCGAGCCCGAGCTCGCGCTGGACGCGCCGGTAGTCGGCGGCCGGAGAATTCGGCGGCGGAACCGGCCACGCGGGGTTGACCGGATAGCGTTCGTCGTAGACGTGCATGTGGCAGTCGCACGATCCAGCGGGCGCTTTGAGCGTGGGCGCTGAGTTCATGACTCGATCGGATTCTGCACGTGGGCTTCTTTGCTATTTGCGGAAGATCCAGTCAACCAGCATCAGGATCAGCGACAGCACGATCGAGACGATGATTCCGCTGGTGATCGGAAAGTAAAACGAGATTCCCTCGCGCTCGACGTGGATGTCCCCGGGCAGGCTGCCGAGACCGAGCTTGACGATGAGCGGCCAGGCAAGCCCCAAGACGACCAGCAAGATGCCCATGATAATCAACCAGCGACTCATGGCGAAGCTCCGCAAAGAAATCGCAACCAAGCAATGGAGGTGCTTTACGAGTGATTGTCAAGCGTTCCTGGCATTGTGTTCCAGGCGCGCAAACGTGGTTCAGAGACGACTTTCGCCCTTGGCCTTACGCGCGGCGTCGTCCGCGGCATCATCACGCGCTTCCTTTGGATTGAGCCACGTGAGCGCGCGATCCGGGAAGAGCTCGAAGTAGATCGTCGCACCGGCGTACACGAGCACGACAAGCGTGCCGCCGATCCACGGTCCGAGAAATCCGGCGACGCCGGTGAACGCGACGGCGAGCACGGCGAGCCAGCGGGCAACGATGAACGCGGCGCGATGCTTCAGCACGCGCTCATCGTCGGTGCGGGCAAGAAGATCGCGGTGCGCCTGGATGCTGCCGTAGATCGAGCCCGCGATCTGGAGTGCAAGTCCGGTGACGAATGACCGATCGACGAGTGCAGCCGACACCGACCAGTCGAACGCTGCGAGTGTCCACACGAGCGGCACGCCGAGCGGCAGGCATATCAGCACCGCGGCAAGAAGCGATCCCGCACCCGCCTTGATCCAGTCGAGTGAGCCGTGGAGCGGTCGGCCACGCTCGCCCGGCTTTCCGAGTCCGGTGACGTGGCGCGCGACGAGCAGCGCCACGACGGCGAACGACAGGATAGTGTCGAGGTAATAGAGGACCAGGAGATTTCCGGCTGACCAGCCAAGAAACAGCACGCCGACGGCCGGCACGAGGTTGCGGGCGATGAGCGACGCGATGGTTGCCGGCGTTGCTAGCGTGTCCATTTCGCCTGATTGTTGGAGAAGATGTAGGCGCGAGTATGCGCCTGGGAAGCTCTCATCCGCATCAGCCGAGAGTCGTCTTCATCGCCCACAAGGTTGCCGCGGCGACCGCACACCACAGCAGAGGAACGACCAGCAGCAGCCAACGAATGCGCCCGCGTACCAGCGCCAGAGTCGCGAGGGTGCCGATCACGGTCGGGTCGGGTGTCGCTCCGAACGATTCAGCGGTCGCCAGTGGCCGCCCCGCGAGCGGCGCGAGCAGCGGATACCCGAGGACGGAAAGGGCGACCAGCGCCGTCGCGATCCAGAATCCGCTTCCACGTTGCGGAGTGAAGATGATGCGGCCGGTGAAGGCCCCGAGACCGATGAGAAGCATCGCTTCGAACGCGAACGCAGCCGCAAACCACGGCGCCACCCAATTGATTTGGGCGTAGCGCTGATACAGGAACGCCCACGCGACCCATAGCCAGCACGCGCCGAGCAGGCCGGCGATGATGCGATCGCGGTGGCGGCGCGTGCCGATCAGCAGTGCGACGATCGCGAGGCCGATTGCCGCTCCCGCGAGTTGCGCCGGCCAGATCGCAACATTGTAGAGCTCGAATAGGCGGTAGTAAGTCTTCGGCGAGAACAGTAGAAAACTAGTAAGCCGGTACGTCCACCATTCGGACATCAGCCTCGCTCCACCGCAGCGATCATGCGCTGGCGCATCGCCGCGTCGGGCATGCGACCGGACGCCGCGTAGACGTTTTCACGCACGTGGGCGACGTTGGTCGTCGCCGGGATCGCGCATGTGACGGCGGGATGGGAGACGATGAACTTCAACACGAATTGCGCCCAGCTCGTGCAGTCGATGTCCGCCGACCACGAGGGGAGGGGTTGTCGCGCCAGTGCGCGCAGCAGCGCGCCCTGGCGGAACGGCCTGTTCACGATCACCGCGATGCCGCGATCGCGCGCTAGCGGGAGGATGCGTTCCTCGACCTCGCGATCTACGGGGTTGTAAGTGACCTGCACGAAGTCGATCGGCTGGCTTCGCATGATCTGCTCGATGTCGCGATCGCGGCGCCCTTCGGATGTTGTGACGCCGACGTAGCGGAGTGCGCCGGCCGCCTTCATCGCGAACAGCGTTGGCAAATGCTCCTGCCAATCGAGCAGGTTGTGCACCTCGAGAAGGTCGAATCGATTCACCTGCCACTTGCGGCGCGAGCGCTCGATCTGCTCACGGCCTTGCGCGCCCGACGAGATCCAGACCTTGTCTGCTGCGAAGATGCGCCCGGTCAGCGCGGCCTTGTGGAGCCCGTAGCCGATGGTGTCCTGCGACGAGCCGTACATCGGCGACGAGTCGATCATCCGGCCGCCCGCCTCGACGAAGTTGCGTATGACCTCGGCGCAGCCGTCTCGTGCAACGGGGTCGTCGCCGACGTTGAACGTGATCCAGCTGCCGAGCCCGACCGCAGGGAGCGCTTCGCCGGTGGACGGGATCGGCCGGGTCAGAACGGCGCGCGGCTGCGCTTGCGCAAACGAAGGTCGAAACGCGGCCGACAGACCGGCCGCGGCCAATGCCCGCAGTGCCTCCCGGCGAGTCCACATTTCAGGTCTCCTGGAAGCCATGACGGCGATGCTACTTTGACGTGATACGAGTCAAAGCGTTCGCCGACCATCCCGTCGTGGTTGAAGGCGGTCTTTGACCGTGATCGTGACCGGCCGTGCCCGGCGATTGCAGGGGACGCCACGAGTGGCGGCGACTCTCCCCGGATCTTCCAGCTGATCCGGATTGTGGTCAGGTGCTGTCGCGACCGGCCCTTCCAGGATTCGGATGGGCCACCGGCGCATCCGAAAACCACTCGGCGTCGATGAGTGCCAATGTTGGATCGTCGGAAAGGCGATGCGCGTCCGTTTGCGCGGGTTCGCGAGCGGATACGACCAAGGCGGCGAGCAACATGATGCCCACGTAAGTACCGAGTGCGAACGCAAGAACTAACCACCCTGCCGATTCCATCATGCTCATCTCCTCCGAAATACATCGCTCCTATCTGCGTTCCGGCGCCGTGTGATCATGTAAAGTCGCCGCATCGGTTGTGGTTTACATTTTGTTTCACCACGCACAAAAAAAAGGCCCGGCGACCGCCAGACCTCGTTACTTCAAATGTTCCATTGCGTTCACCCTCTCTAGTCCCAGCTCAGCTTCCCGCCCGTCTGGTATTCAATGACGCGAGTCTCGAAAAAGTTCTTCTCCTTCTTGAGGTCGATCATTTCCGCCATCCACGGGAACGGGTTGTCGGCCTTGTCGAACAGCGCATCGACGCCGATCTGCTGGCAGCGGCGGTTCGCGATGAAGCGCAGATATTCCTTGAACATCGTCGCGTTCAGGCCCAGCACGCCACGCGGCATCGTGTCCTCGGCATAGGCGTACTCGAGATCCACGCCCTTTTTCATCAGCGCGCGGATTTCCTCGCGGAATTCCGGCGTCCACAGGTGCGGGTTCTCCATCTTGATCGTGTTGATGAGGTCGATGCCGAAGCTGCAGTGCATCGACTCGTCGCGCAGGATGTACTGGTACTGCTCGGAGGCCCCCGTCATCTTGTTCTGCCGGCCCATCGCCAGGATCTGCACGAAGCCGACGTAGAAGAAGAGGCCTTCCATGATGCAGGCGAAAACGATCAGGCTTTTCAGGAGCGCCTGGTCGGCTTCCGGGGTGCCCGTCTTGAAAAGCGGGTTGGTGAGCACGTCGATGTACGGAATCAGGAACTCGTCCTTGTCGCGGATCGACTTGATCTCGTGATAGGCGTTGAAGATCTCCGCTTCGTCCAGACCCAGGCTCTCGACGATGTACTGGTAGGCGTGCGTGTGGATCGCTTCCTCGAACGCCTGGCGCAAGAGGTACTGCCGACACTCGGGTGCGGAGATGTGGCGATAGGTACCAAGCACGATGTTGTTGGCGGCGAGGCTGTCGGCGGTGACGAAAAAGCCCAGGTTGCGCTTGACGATCAGGCGCTCGTCCTCGGTCAGGCCGTCCGGCTTCTTCCACAGCTCGATGTCGCGCTGCATGTTTACTTCCTGCGGCATCCAGTGGTTGGCGCACGCGGAGATGTATTTGTCCCAGGCCCAGCGGTACTTGAACGGCACGAGCTGGTTGACATCGGACGAGCCGTTGATGACGCGCTTATCCTCCATGCGGACGCGGCGAAAGCCGTTGGCCATCGCCTGTTGCTCGACGTCGAGATCGTGAACGGGTTCGCGTGAAAACTGCGGCGAGAGGATGCCGCCGGTCAGATTCCCCATCGTCTCGGGCGTGACCGGCGCCAGCCGCGGTTGCGGGGCCGGGGCCAGATCGTCGTCGAAGGTCAACATGTAGTGGTTCTCCTCTACCGCCGTTAGATCATATGGGGGCGAGGGGGTTCGGTTTCATCCGGTTAGCCCCTCCGCACCGCCAGAACTGCGCCCACGCTCTTCCGTCGGTCCTACGCCGTCAGTGCATCGCGCTCAGCTTGTCGTACAAATAATCGGGCGCGAAGTCGGCGCCGTGATCCCACGCGATCGTCGCGAGGCCGTAGTCGAGGTAGAACTCGGCAAAGCGCAACCGGTCCCGCAGCGACTCGAAATTCTCGCCGTAGAGATCGTCCGACAGGTCCACCACGCCCTTGCGTCCATCGTTGAATTCCAGCCAAACCTTGTAGTCCCCGAGGTACCGCGCATCGATTACATGCCGCTGCACTTGCTCGTAACGGGCCAAAGCGGCCTCCATAGGCAGGTTGACGAACGCCGCCGTCCTGACGCTGCGCCGATGCTTCGGCGCGCGCCCGCGGCGATGATGATGCGAAACGCGCTCCCGTTCCGCATCGGACTGCTCCTACTTGCTGCGGAAATACTCCGGCAGAAGATCCGCCTTCTGCCACCGCTGCAATTTCGGTTCGTGGCGTTGTTCATCATCGACAAGGCGCGCGGCGAGCTCACCGTTCGCCGCCGGCCAGCGCCAATGTTGCCGGCCGGCCCTGTCGATGTAGGACTCCCACTGATCAGTCTCTTCGTTCATCGCTTGCCCTCCTGTCCGGGTTTGCGGAGCGTTACGGCGGCGTGCTCTACTGGCACGACTCGCACGTCGGATCGTCAATCGCACAAAACTTCGGTTCGCCGGATTCTTCTGCCATCCGCGCAGACGCGGCGGCGGCTTGCGCACCCAAATGAGCGCTCGCCATCGGCACCGCGTTCAATTCACCCCCCTTGCCCGTCGACTTTTCCGCCGACGTCGCTGCGAGCGTGCGCAGGTAGTACGTGGTCTTGAGACCGCGCACCCACGCCAGCTTGTACGTGTCGTCGAGCTTCTTGCCCGACGCGCCTGCCATGTAGATGTTGAGGCTCTGCGCCTGATCGATCCATTTCTGCCGCCGCGCGCCGGCTTCGATGATCCAATTCGGCTCGACTTCGAACGCGGTGGCGTAGAGCGTGCGGAGCTCCGCCGGAATGCGGTCGATCTTGACGAGCGAGCCGTCGAAGTACTTGAGATCGGCCACCATCACCTCGTCCCACAGATTGAGCTTTTTCAGCTCGGCGACGAGATGCTCGTTGACGACGGTGAACTCGCCCGACAGGTTCGATTTCACGTAGATGTTCTGGTACTCGGGCTCGATCGAAGCGCCCACGCCGACGATGTTGGAGATCGTCGCCGTCGGCGCGATCGCCACGCAGTTCGAATTGCGCATGCCATGGATGCGGATGCGCGAGCGCAGCACGTCCCAGTTCATCGTCGACGATTCGTCGATATCGACGTAACCGCCACGCTCATCGCGCAAGAGCTTCAGCGTGTCCTGCGGCAGAATGCCGCGGTCCCACAGGCTGCCCTTGTACGACGCATAACGCCCGCGCTCTTCGGCCATCTCGGTCGACGCCTGATAGGCGAAATAACAGACCGCTTCCATCGACGTGTCGGCAAAGGCCATCGCGGCATCCGACGCATACGGCATGTGCAGCAGATGCAGGCAATCCTGGAAGCCCATGATGCCGATGCCGACCGGACGATGCTTGAGGTTCGAATTGCGCGCCTTGTTGACCGCGTAGTAGTTGATGTCGATGACGTTATCCAGCATCCGCATCGCGGTGCGGATCGTCACCTGAAGCTTGGCATGATCGAGCTCCCAGGTATTGCCCTTCTTCTTCATGTGATTGAGAAGGTTGACGGAGCCCAAGTTGCACACCGCGATCTCGGTATCGCTGGTGTTGAGCGTGATCTCGGTGCAGAGGTTCGAGCTGTGCACGGTGCCCATGTGCTGCTGCGGCGAGCGGATGTTGCAGGCGTCCTTGAACGTGATCCAAGGATGCCCGGTCTCGAAGAGCATCGACAGCATCTTGCGCCAGAGCTGCACGGCCGGAATCTTCTTGTGCAGCTTCAGGTCGCCGCGAGCAGCCTTCTCTTCGTAGCGCGCGTAGGCTTCCTCGAACGCCTTGCCCCATTTGTCGTGCAGGTCAGGTACGTCGGATGGTGAAAAGAGCGTCCAGTTCCCGCCTTCCATGACGCGCTTCATGAACACGTCCGGAATCCAGTTCGCGGTGTTCATGTCGTGCGTGCGGCGGCGATCGTCGCCCGTGTTCTTCCGCAGCTCCAGGAATTCCTCGATGTCGAGGTGCCACGTCTCGAGATACGTGCAGACGGCACCCTTGCGCTTGCCGCCTTGATTGACCGCCACCGCGGTGTCGTTGACGACCTTGAGGAACGGAACGACACCCTGGCTCTTGCCGTTGGTGCCCTTGATGTGCGAGCCCATCGCGCGGACGTTGGTCCAGTCGTTGCCAAGGCCGCCGGCGAACTTCGAGAGGAGCGCGTTTTCCTTGATCGCCTCGTAGATGCCGTCGAGATCGTCCGACACCGTGGTGAGGTAGCACGATGAGAGCTGCGAGCGGTGCGTGCCCGAGTTGAAGAGCGTCGGCGTGCTCGACATGAAGTCGAACGTCGAGAGCACGTTGTAGAACTCGATCGCCCGCGCCTCGCGGTCCACCTCGTTCAACGCAAGCCCCATCGCCACGCGCATGAAGAAGCACTGCGGCAGCTCGAAGCGGCGGCCGCCGGCGTAGTGGTCGATCAGAAAATAGCGGTCGTACAGCGTCTGCAGGCCGAGGTAGCCGAATTGCAGGTCACGCTCCGGAACGAGCGCCTTGCCGAGCGCTTTGAGGTCGTACTGCGTGAGCGCCTCGTTCAGTAGCCCGATCTTGATTCCGTGCTTCACGAAGCGCGGGAAATATTCGGCGTACCGGGTCGCCATGTCGTGCTGAGTGGCTTCTTCGCCCAGCGCCTCATGGCGGATGGAATCGAGAAGCAAGCGTGCGGTGACGAAGCTGTATGCCGGATCCTTTTCGATCAGCGTGCGCGCGGCCAGCACCACGCACTTGCGCACTTCCTCCATCGGCACGCCATCGTAGAGATCCTTGAGCGTGGCCTTGAGGATGCGGTCCTGATCGACGTCGGTGAGGTCCTTGCACGATTCGCGGACGAGTTGCGTCAGGCGCTCGAGATCGAGCGGGCGCGAGACTCCGTTCTCGATCACGGCGATCGCGACCGCGGGCGTCTTGCCGCCCTTCGCGGATTTTTCGTGGGCGCGTTCCTGGGCGCGGCGTTCGCGATAGAGCACGTAGGCGCGCGCGACTTCGTGCTCGCCGCCGCGCATCATTGCGAGCTCGACCTGATCCTGGATTTCCTCGATGTGAATGGCGCCGCCCTCGGGCTTGCGCTTCATCAACGCCGCGACCACGTTGTCGGTGAGCTTTATCACCTGCTCGCGAACGCGCGCCGACGCGGCGCCCTGGCCGCCATTGACGGCGAGGAACGCCTTGGTCATCGCAATGCCGATCTTCGCGGGCTCGAACGGAACCACTGCGCCGTTGCGGCGGATCACCTTGTACTGCGCATAGCGCGGATCGGCGTTACTCATGGTGTTGGCAGGTTCAGCGGCCATCGGGCTCTTCGCGGGCTGGGACGTCGTGCCGGTGGAAGCGCTCGTGACTTGCATGGGTGTTTCTCCTGTCGGAATCTTGTCGTTGTGATTGCCATCGCCGCATTTCGCTCAGGTATCGCTCTCTTTAGAGCAATGCCCTGGCAGTGCGGGTTCCAGACGACGTGCTCGAAGCTTCCCCACGGGGCCTCGCCTTCTCCGGCTGGGGTGGCGTGCGGCGGGCCCGGATTCTTCTTGCAAATCAAAATCTACTATATCTTGTGTTCAAGTGCCTGATGAACACCAAGCATAGTAGGGAGGTCGCGGATTGGCAAGCGGTTTTTGATGCACAGGAATAGGGCGCCAAAACGACAACAAAAACAGGTCCCTGCGACGGGGTTTCGGGCATATCCAACGTCTTTCCACCGGATATCCACCGGTTCATCCACCGCAAATTCAACCGACGGACGGTGACGGTCGCGTTGCAGATTTGCGACAGCTAAAAGACACGTTGTCGCAAGGGTCGGCATCGTGTGCGGCGCAGCATCCGAACGTCGTCGCCATCGTATGTGCTACCGCAGCATTGCGAGGGGCGAACTGCCGTCGCGACGCTCAGTTCATCCGGGGTCATCCTCCACCAAAACGAATCCGGGCAAACGTCCAAAAAATGGCGGAAGCGCGCCATGACGGTCCAAAACATGGCACGCATCGGGGTACGGAATCGTACGCTCGCGCTTCATGCGCGAATCCGAGCCACCCGCGCGGCCGCACGCTGCCATCGCGCAAATTGCGCAGAGGGGCGACGCAGTGCACACTTTGTCGGACGTGCAACCAACCGGCGACAAACAAGCCGACGCACCTGCGCAAAAAAACATGCGTCCGGAGTAAAGGGGACTGGGAGCATTGCAATGCCACGGTTTGCGGCGAACGTTTCGTTATTGTTCAACGAAGTTCCGTTTCTCGAACGCTTCGCCGAGGCGGCGCATGCCGGATTTCGCGCAGTCGAATGCATGTTCCCTTACGACCTGTCGTCGCGGGAGATCAAGGAACAGCTGAAGGAACACCGGCTCGAACTGGCGCTCTTCAATGCGCCTCCTGGAGATTGGGCCGCCGGCGAGCGGGGCACTGCATCGCTGCCGGGCCGCGAGCACGATTTTGCGGCGGGCTTCGTCACCGCACTCCGTTATGCGCAGGCCACCGGCTGCACGCGCGTGCACGCAATGGCCGGACTCCTCCCCGCGGATGCCGATGCCGAGCAGCGCGCGCGGGCCCGCTCTACCTTCATCCGCAACCTGCGCTTTGCCTGCAGCGAGGCGCATCCGCTCGGCATCACCGTGCTGATCGAGCCGCTCAATCCGCGCGATATGCCGAACTACCTGCTGTCGCGGCAGGACGATGCGCATGCGATCCGCGTCGAGGTTGGCGCGCCCAATCTAAAGGTGCAAATGGATCTCTATCACGCGCAGATCGTCGAGGGCGATCTCTCAGAACGCATTCGACACTGGCTGCCCCACGTCGGCCATATCCAGGTCGCCGGCGTTCCCGGGCGCCACGAGCCCGATATCGGCGAGATCAATTACGCGTGGATATTCAAGTTGCTGGACGAGCTCAAATACGACGGCTGGATCGGCTGCGAATATCGGCCGCTCGAGAGCACGGCGGCGGGGCTTACGTGGCTCTATCGGCTGCTCGATCGGCCGCGGGCGCCAGTACCGGGCGCGGCGCCGGGGGCGGACGACTGAGGTCTCCCCGGCGTTTCTAGCTCGCGTAGAAGACATCCAGCGTCGGGAACTGCGCTTGTGCGCGCAGGCAGTCCCAGAGATAGATGGCGAAACCGGGGTCACCTGTCCACAGCGAATAACGCGACTGCCCATAGCGCGCCGCGTCTTCCCGCGATTGCGCGATGCCGTGCATGGCGAACGATCGCGCGCGCTCCAGCCACGGCGAATCGCCCGTCCGCTGATACAACTTCAAAAACGCGTAGCCGTTGCCGCCGGTGCCGTGGCACAAATTGGCACCCTTCGCGAGCGGTCCGGCCGCCCATATCAGCTCGCCTGCGGCAATGAGCAAGTCATCAAGCGCTGTGCCTGGCAACCCCGCGAGACAGATGACGAAGCCGGGCGCGCCGTGACAAAACTGAACGAGTCTCTTGTTGGCATCGCTCGTGTTGTCGAAATGGAGGCGCCAGTTGGCGTGCGCGCCGCGACGTTCCGCGGTGCGCCGCACGGTATTGACGATGCAGCGTTCCCACGCGTTCCACACTTGGGCATCCAGGAGGTGGCGCCCTCGAATCAGCGGCAACGCCGTCGCAACGAAACCGTGCACGGCGCCGAAATAGGTAAAACGCCGGCCGCTAAAGTGCTGGGTCCAATAGGCGCACTGGTGCTCGGGCGACCACTCGAGTTGACTCCAGAGTGTGGCGGCAGTCGAGCGGAACAGCTCCGCCCATCGTTCGTTGCCGGTTCGTTCGTGCAGAAATAACGAAGCGAGCATCGTTCCTGGGGAACCCCACATGAGTTCGCGTGCAGGATGTTGGAGGTTGCCGCCGATCAGCGCATCGAGGCTGTGTTCGACTTCTTCGCTCGCCGCTTCGCCAACGGCCATCATGTGGATGGGCGTGTCGCCCGCCAGGAATGAGGCTCGCTGTGCGGCGCCACCGAGCGCGGCACGATTTTGGGCCAGCAGTCGATCGAGGGCGGGAATGTAGCTTCGCGACAGCCGGGCGGCTCCGACGCCCTGAAGGTAGTTAAGCGCCCAGATGACGCCGCAGGCGCCGTCGTACAACGACATTTCTACGCGCCCCGCGTCGTTATCGCTCCGTCGGTCCTGCGGATGCAGCGGCCAATAGCTGTGTTCGGTATAGCGTGATTCAGCGTCGCGCACGATGCGTTCGATCGCCGCTCGCGCTTGTGTTTCGTTCCAGGCAGGCGCGCGGAGCGGTTCGTGTCGCGCCGGGTCGTATAGCGGGAATTCCATTGTTCGTGGTGACGATGTGTCAGGCTCAGTCGCGCATCGCATTGCGCTTCGCCCTGCTAAGCGAGGTAAGCGCCCTTTGGTACGACCAGTCGACCAGCTCCGTCAGATAAGAGGCGGGAAAGCGGTGCACGTGGACAATCGTGACCCAGTGAAAGCGGCCGCGGTATCTGGCGGGCTTGACGCCTGGCACATCGGTCAGCTCGATGAATCGATCAGGCGCGACTCGCGTACTGAACCGCCACTTTTCCGGCTGGCTCGTCTTGAAGTACGCAAATTTCTTGCCGCAGATCGAATAGACGAGAAAATTGTAGGGCTCGCCGTACAGCGTTTCGGTGGCACCGGGAAAAGCGCGGCAGAAGGCCTTCAGTTGCGCGACGTTCATGTCGCCGCCTTCTCACAGCGAAACCGACATCCCGCCATCAATCGTGATGAGCTGTCCCGTGATGTAGTCGGCAGCGGGCGACGATAGGAACACGGCGAGTCCCGCGATTTCTTCCGGCTGTCCCCAGCGTCCCGCCGGCGTGCGTTTCTTCACCCAAGCATCGAACTCGGCATTGTCGATCAGCGCACGGTTCATTTCGGTCGCAAAGTACCCCGGCGAAATCGCGTTGACCTGGATGTTGTGGGGCGCGAGCTCGACCGCCATCCCGCGCGTCAGCTGCCGCACACCGCCCTTCGCGGCCGTGTAGGGAACGACCGTCGGGCGCGCGAGTTCGCTCATCAGCGACGCGATGTGGATGAATTTTCCCGAGCGGCGCGCAATCATCCCCGGCAGAGCCGCCTGCGAGACGAGGAAGGGGGCCGTGAGATTCGTGGCGACGATGGCGTCCCAGTCGAGCTTCGAGAATCCGACCAGCGGCCCGCGACGCTGAATGCCCGCATTGTTGACGACGATGTCGAGGTGTCCGTACGACGCCTCGATGCCGTCGATCCCACCCTTGATCGCTGCGGCGTCGGTGACGTCGAACAGCGCGGTCGACGCTTTCAGTCCCGCGTCCGCGAGCGTTTTCGCCGCCGTGGACAAGGGTTCCGTCTTACGGCCGTTCAGCACGACCGTCGCGCCCGCGTCGGCGAGGCCTCGCGCGATTGCGAACCCGAGTCCGCGATAGGCGCCGGTAACGAGCGCGACTTTACCGGTCAGGTCGAAGGGATGGGCGGGCATGGCGCGGCCTTGAAGAGTCTCCTGGCCGATGATAGCGGAAGCGCCGCTCCGCAGGTCAGCGCCGGACTACATGGGACCCGCAAAAATTCCGACAGCGCGCTCCAGGGGTTGCAGCTAACGTTTACAAGGAAGCTCGCTCCCGTGCACCCGAAAGACCTGCGGGTTGCCTTCAGGTCGCTTTGACCGAACGGAGGTCGAGATGGCCCGATGTGATCTATGCGGCAACGATTACGACAAGGCATTCACGGTGACTCGTGATGGCGAAACCCGCACGTTCGACAGCTTCGAGTGCGCGATATCGATGATGGCCCCATCGTGCAGTCACTGCCGGTGCAAGATCATCGGCCATGGCGTCGAAGCATCGGGCCGCTTTTACTGCTGCGCGCACTGCGCCAAAGTGGCGGGCGTCAGCGGGCTTCGCGATCGCGCAGACGCGCGCGCCACCTGAGGGCGAATCCGGTGAGCGCCTGCTACATGGAGAGGCGGCCCACCAACATCAGTCCCAGCAGAATAACCAGTGCCACACCGGTAATGCCGCTTGGATAGAACCCCCAGTCGCGACTGTAGGGCCAGGCTGGAAGCGCGCCCACAAGAACCAGTGTGAGTGCAATGAGCAATATCGTAAGGGCGGACATCGAAAATCCTGTGCGTTGGGCGGCGCCCCCCGCACGCGCGCTTCTTGACACTGCGCGCTACCGAAACTTCGCAATGTAGGCGCGACGTGGATTTTGTCGTCCGGTGTTCGCTGAACTCGGTCAGGCGCTCGCTCCATCCGCCGGCACCGCGGCGTTGCCGGCCACCGGATCCAGTTGAGGCAGGTAGATGCTGACCGACGTGCCGCGACCCACTTCGCTCTCGATTCGAATATGCCCGCCGGACTGTTTGACGAATCCGTAGACCATCGATAGCCCGAGACCGGAACCCTGTCCCAATTCTTTCGTCGTGTAGAACGGTTCGTAAACGCGATGCAGATGTTCGCTTGCGATGCCGCAGCCGGTGTCGGTGACGTTGAGCATCACGTATCGGCCGGGCGTCAAGTCGGCAGGGTAGTTCGCCCGATAGTCGACGCTCGTAGTTTCCACGACGAGACGCCCGCCGTCCGGCATCGCATCGCGCGCGTTGACGACGAGATTCAACAGCACACTCTCGAGCTCGCTGCGGTCGGCGTAGACCGACGCGCCATCGGCGGTGAGACGGGTTTCGAAAACGATCGTCTCTCCCAATGCGCGATCGATGAGCTCCTTCGTCTCCCCGATCAACGCATTGACTTCGATCGTCGCCGGCGCGAGCGGCCGGCGGCGGCTGAACGCGAGCAGGCGCTCGACGAGACGCTGCCCACTGCGGGCGGCACGTTGCGCGGTGGCAGTCACACGCTCCGCGAGCGGGCGTGCCTCATTGTTAGCGCCGTCGACGGCGCCGCGTTTCAGCGTAATGTTGATGATCTCGAGACTTCCCATGATCACTTGCAGGATGTTGTTGAAGTCGTGCGCGATGCCGCCCGTCAGCTGGCCGACGGCTTCCATTTTCTGCGCTTGGCTCAAGCGCGACTCCGCCTCGGCGCGTCGTTTTGCTTCCGCCTCGAGCTCCGCGGTGCGTTCGCGCACGCGCTGCTCAAGTACCTGGTTCACACGCTCGAGTTCCTGCTTCGCGGCGCTCAATGCCTCTTCGGTCGCCTTGCGGTCGGTGATGTCGAGATCGACACCGTTGTAGCGGAGCGGCGTTCCGTCCTGGTCGCGGATCACGCGCCCGCGACCGAAGATCCAGCGCTGATTGCCGTCCGGACGAATGATCCGGTACTCGATCTCGTACGCGTCGCCGCCGCCCTCGAGAGCCTCGCGAAAGCCGTCGACGACGCGGTCGCGGTCGGCCGGATGGCGGAGCGCGCGCACCGCTTCGACGGGGATGCTGTCGCCGGTGGGCTCGAGGCCCATGATGCGGAAGAACTGCGCGGTCCCTCGTACGCGGTTCGTCGTGAGATCGATGCTCCAGACGCCAACACCCGCCGACTGCTCAGCCAGAGCGAGCGCCGCGCGATCGAACGCGTCGTGGGTGAAAAGCCCGTCCGAATCGCCGGCATCCGGGGACACGAACGTATTCGAACCCGCGACGGCCGGCCCCATGCGTCGGGTCATGGCGCGCAACCCCCGATCAAGGCAACCACCTCGGATAGTATTGAAGCGCGACCGCCATGTAAAATGCGGCCTCTAGCACCTCCTCGCGAATCGTGCCGGAAGGCCGACATGCTTGCGGGCCTTGTGGGTTGTCTTGCCTTGCTGTCCCTCGGCCCCATGTCTGCCGGGGCTGGCACGCTCGTCATCAATTCAAACGCCGCGGATCCCGCGCCACGTGCCGCGTGGCAGGCCGCCGTCGATCGTTTTCAGCTTGAAAATCCCGATGTCACCGTCGAGTTCAATGTCTACGATCACGAAAGCTACAAGAAAGCGATCCGGAACTGGCTGACCGGAATGCCGCCCGACGTCGTTTTCTGGTTCGGGGGAAACCGCATGCGCCAGTTCGCGGCGCCCGGGTTGCTCATGGACCTGAGCGATCTTTACGGTCCGGAGGCGCGCGCGCGAATGCATCCGTCGGCGATCGATCTCGTCAGTCACGGCGGCCGGCAGTTCGGCGTTCCGTACACTTACTATCAGGTCGGCCTTTATTATCGGCGCGACGTGCTCGCGGCGGCAGGTGTGCGAGAGGCACCGCGCACGTTCGTCGACCTCGTCGCGGCCTGCGACAAATTGAAGGCGGCAGGCATCGAGCCGTTCGCGATCGGAACTCGCGACCTGTGGCCTGCCGCGGCATGGTTCGACTATTTGGACCTGCGCGAAAACGGGTACGCGTTCCACATGTCGCTGATGCAAGGCGCGGTCGCGTATACGGATCCGCGTGTGCGAGCCGTCTTCAACCGCTGGCGCGAACTGCTCGATCACAACTGCTACAGCCGCAACCACGCATCGTCGAGTTGGCAGGAAAGCCAGGCGCTGCTCTACCAGGGAAAAGCGGGAATGATGCTGATCGGCAACTACATCGTCGCGAACTTTCCGGCGGACGTTCGCGATAGGATGGAATTTGCCCGTTTTCCGACGCTGCGCCCTGAAATCGGCCGCTTCGAGGAAGCGCCGTTGAATACCGTGCACGTCCCCGCCGGGGCGCAGAACAAGGAAGAGGGCAGGCGCTTCATGCAATTCGTGATGCGCGCCGACGTGCAGGAAGCGCTCAACAAGGCGATGCTGCAGCTTCCCGTGAACAAGGAAGCCGCCATCGCCGACGACCGCTTTCTCCGCAAGGGCAGCGACCTGATCAGCGAGGCTTCCGCGCTGTCGCAATATTTCGATCGCGACACGAGCGAGGATCTCGCGACAATCGCCATGAAGGGCTTCCAGGAGTTCATGCTGCATCCGCAGCGGCTCGCCGCCATCCTGGCCGCAATCGAGAGGGCGCGACAGCGGATCTACGGTCCGTTGCCGGGCGCCACCGGGACCCCCTGACGCGCGGCGTCATGGACGGCGGACGCGACCACCCGGACCCGGGCGTTGGCCGCACCGTTGTGTCGGCGCGCCATGCCGGATGGTCTACCGCGATCCTGCTCGCGCCCGCCTGCGTGCTGTTCGGCGTGTTCGTGATCTATCCGATTTTTGCGAGCGTCCGCCTTTCGTTGCACGACTGGGACGGCGTCGGCGCCATGACGTTCGTCGGGACCAGCAACTATCGCGAGCTCTTTGCGGACCCCGTCTTTCGGACGGCGCTCGCCAACAATCTCCGCTGGCTCGCCTGCTACGCCGTGGCACCCGTGGTCGGGCTCGCGCTGGCCATCCTGCTGCAGCGGCGGGCTTTCGGGATGCATCTCGCGCGTACGCTCTTCTTCATGCCGTTCGTGATCAGCCAGGTGATTGTCGGCTTGATCTTCGGCTGGTTCTTCAACACACGCTTCGGATTGCTCAACCGGATCCTCGAGGGCATCGGCGCGCCGCACGTCGCGCCGTTCGACAGCGAGACATGGGCGCTCTATCCGATGATCGTCGCCGGGCTGTGGCCGCAGATCGCGTATTGCTTCATCCTCTACCTGACGGGCCTCGCGGCGCTGGCGCCGGATTCGATCGATGCTGCACGTGTCGACGGCGCGCGCGGCATTCCGCTTGTTCGCCACATCGTGCTGCCGCAGCTGCGCGGCGTTCATTTTATCGTCGCGATGGTTTGCGCGGTGGCGGCGCTGCGCAGCTTCGACTACGTCGTGATCATGACGCTGGGCGGCCCGTACGACAGCTCGACGGTGCTCGCGTATTACATGTTCGAACAGACGTTTCTAGGGCACCGCTATGGCTACGGCGCGGCGATCGCGGTCGTGCTCCTCGCGTTGATGAGCTGCATCATCATTATGCTGCTTTGGCGGATGTTCCGTCGCGAATAGATGCTTGCCGCGCCGCTCGCTCGACGCCGTCCGCTTGCCGCGGCGGCCTACGGCGCGATGGTCGCCGTGTGCCTCATCGTCTGGCTGCTGCCGCTGGGCGGCGTGCTTCTCACGTCGCTGCACTCGGTCGACGATCTTAGCCGCGGCAACATCTGGTCGTGGCCTGCGCACCTGCAATGGTCGAATTACGCGACTGTTCTCGGCGCGTCGCGGATGCCGCGGTTCGTCGCCAACAGCTTCCTCGTCACGATCCCTGCGGTCGCTGCTACCGTCTTCATCTCGGCAATGGCCGGATTCGCGCTCGCGAAGCACGCGTTTCCAGGGAACCGCGCGTTTTTGGTGGTTTTTGTCGCCGGCAACCTCGTGCCGTTCCAGGTGCTGATGATTCCCGTGCGCGACCTCATGATCGCGCTGCGCCTTTATGACACGCGATGGGCACTCATTCTGTTCCACACCGCGTTCCAGACGGGTTTTTGCACGCTGCTGATGCGCAATTTCATCCGCGAGTTGCCCGACCCGTTGCTCGATGCGGCACGGGTGGACGGTGCCGGAGAGCTCCGGCTTTTCTGGCTCGTCGTGCTGCCGCTCGTGCGCCCCGCGATGGCCGCGGTATCGGTGTTGGTGTTTACATTCGTGTGGAACGATTATTTCTGGTCGCTGGTGCTCGTGCAATCGGACGCCGCCCGCCCCGTCACCGCCGGACTGCAGTCGCTGCGCGGCATGTGGCAGACGTCCTGGAACTTGGTGGCCGCGGCGTCGCTTCTCGCCGCCGTGCCGCCGATTGCGGTGTTCTTTGTCATGCAACGCTACCTGATCGCCGGACTCACCTACGGTGGCGGCGAGCGCTGACGCCGCTCCCCTTCCGTCGCCGGAGACTGTCCTACATCCGATTGCGGTGGCGTCCTGCTGCCGGACCCGGCGGAAACAACGAAATTGCGAATGCTATTGAGGGCGACCGCCCGGGGTTCGGAGGTTGGCTCGGGTAGTGCGGGGATACGGTCGCCGCAGCCGATCGGAGGAACAATGAAGTCGATTTTGGATCCGAGCTTCCGCTATGTGCCCAGCGCATCGACCGACGTGCGGAAAACATTTGCGCGGATTCGTCGCGAAATGCAAAAGTCAGGTGCCGCAAACGCACGATCGCCTGCCGATCCCTCGCGGGTGCTGATGTTTTCGCGCGCAACGGAAATCGCGACTCGCGGGTAGCCGTTTCCGCGCATTCCATCGACTACGGGAAACGGCCCGCGAACGCATCCGCGGACCGGGAAGAGGAACAAAGCATGGCGCCCACACTGGACAGCCGGCGGGACGTCATCGACGAACCGAAACCCCCGTTTCCGCGCCAGCACCAGCGCGGCCCCGGCCTCGAGTCGAAGCTCGAACCGCGACCGCGCTATGAGGCGGAAGCGTACCGTGCCGCGAACAAATTGGAGGGCAAGGTCGCACTCGTGACGGGAGGGGATTCCGGAATCGGACGTGCCGTTGCGGTGATCTTCGCCCGCGAAGGCGCCGACGTCGCCATCGCCTACTTGCCAGAAGAACAATCGGACGCCGAAGAAACGCGCGCCGCCATCGAGCGTGAAGGTCGTCGCTGCGTGATGTTGTCGGGCGATCTCACCGATCCCGGGTTCTGCGCGCGTGTCGTCGAGACGACGATCGCCGAACTGGGCAAGCTCGATATTCTGGTCTCGAATGCCGCGCATCAGAACCGCAAGCAAAAGCTCGCCGACCTCACCGACACCGAGCTTGCAGAGACGTTCGAGACCAACGTGTACGCGTACGTTCGGCTTGCGCGTGCGGCACTCGATCACATGCAGCGGGGCGGCGTGATCATCGCCACCAGCTCGGAGACGGGCATTCTCGGGTCGCGCAAGCTGCCGGATTATTCCGCCACCAAGGGTGCCATCAATGCATTCACCAAATCACTCGCCCGGGATGTCGTCGAGAAAGGCATACGGGTCAATGCCATTGCGCCGGGTCCCGTATGGACGCCGCTCAATCCTTCGGACGCGGGAATGACGCCGGAAAGGGTGGCTGAATTTGGAGCCGACAGCCCGATGGGTCGCCCGGCGCAGCCGGAAGAGCTCGCGCCAGCGTACGTCTTCCTGGCGTCGAATGCGGATTCGTCGTACATCACCGGAACCGTTCTGCAGGTGATGGGCGGCGAAACGAGCGGAGGTTAGCCTGATGCGAATGTGTCCCATCGACCTCGACGTTTGCGAACGCGCCGGATGCGGCGGCGGGACGTGCGAGCTCGCAGGTGTCTCACCGCTTTTGCTCTGCTGGGAATGTGGCGCAGTCGAAGCCCACGCGCACGGCGAGGAGGTGTGCGTCGTCTGCCTCCATACCTATACGCCGGCGCCGGCAACGGAAGGAGCTTGAGATGGCGCGCGCACTATGGAAAGGGGCGATCACGTTCGGTCTCGTCAACATTCCCGTCGAGCTCTTCCCCGCGGAGGATCGAAAGACATTCAAGTTCTCGATGCTCGACAAGCGCGACCTGACGCCGGTGGGCTACAAGCGCTACAGCAAGACCACCGGCAAGGAAGTCGCGTGGGAGAACATCGTCAAGGGGTACGAGTACGAGAAGGACCAATACGTCGTGCTGTCCGACGAGGACTTCCGGCGTGCCAACGTGAAAGCCACGCAGACGATCGATATCCAGGCGTTCGTCGACGAGAACGAGATTCCGGCGGAGTATTACGAGTCTCCCTACTATCTCGCGCCGGGCGCGCGCGGCGAAAAGGTGTACGCGCTCTTGCGCGAGACCCTGAAGAGCACGCATCGTATCGCGGTCGCGCAGGTTGTCATCCGCACCACACAGCATCTCGCCGCCGTGGTGCCACATGGGCGCGCGCTGATGTTGATCACGCTGCGCTACGCCGACGAGCTCCGTCCTGCGAGCGGCATCGATCTGCCGCCGGAAAGCTTGAAGTTGGCCGGCGTGAACCCGAAGGAAATCGCGCTCGCCAAGCGCCTGGTCGACGACATGACCGAGCGATGGAATCCGGCGCAGTTCAAGGACACCTACCACACCGACCTGATGGCGCGGATCAATCAGAAGATAAGGCAGGGGCAGACGAAGGAAATCACGAAGCCCGAGGCAGGCGAGGAGGGCGCGCCGCGCTCGGCGCAAATCATCGATCTCGCCGATCTATTGAAGCAAAGCCTCGGCAAGGGTGCGTCGACGCGTAAAGCACCCTTGCGCAAGGAATCGACGGCTGCCGCAGCCAAGACCGCCAAGGCATCGCTTCATGTTGTCGGCAGCGCCAAGTCCGCGGGCAGGCGCACCGCTGCCCGCGCGGCTGCGAGGCGCAAGCGCGCGTAGACGCCGGTCGTCGTACAGCCGCCCATGGCGCTCGAGACCTATCGCGCGAAGCGCAATTTTCGCCGCACGCCGGAGCCCTCCGGCCGCAAGCGCAGCACCCGGTCGAGCGGACGCTCGTTCGTCGTGCAAAAGCACGCGGCAAGCCACCTTCACTACGATTTTCGGCTGGAGCAGGACGGCGTCCTGATGAGCTGGGCAATTCCAAAGGGTCCAAGCCTCGATCCTGCGGACAAGCGGCTCGCGATGCATGTCGAGGACCATCCGATCGAGTACGGCGGATTCGAAGGCGTCATCCCCAAAGGCGAATACGGCGGCGGCACGGTGATGGTCTGGGATCGCGGCACGTGGACTCCGAACGGCGATCCGGTCGCGGGTTACGCCAAGGGCGAACTCAAGTTCACGCTCGACGGCGAGAAGCTCAAAGGCGGCTTCGTACTGGTGCGCACGCGCGGTAGCAAATACGGCGGCAAGTCGGGCGACAAGGCCTGGCTTCTCATCAAGGAGAAGGACGCCTTTGCTTCGCCTAGCAACGGCGCGATTGTCGACGCTGCGCCGGACAGCGTCGTGACGGGTCGCACGATCGACGAAATCGCCCATGCGAAGAAGCATGTCTGGCATTCGAAGCTGTCGGTCGGTGCGAACGTGCGCGCGGGCGCGATCGTTTCTTCGTCGAAGGCACCCAAGCGCGCCACCAAAGCGAGCGTGGCGTCCGTCCCGGGGGCGAAGAAAGCGGCGCTGCCGGCGCTGCTTGCGCCTGTTCTCGCGACGCTCGTCGATCGCGCGCCGACGGGAGACGAGTGGATCAACGAGATCAAGTACGACGGCTACCGGATGGTTTGTCGCGTTGATGGTGGCAGCGCGCGGCTCATTTCCCGCAACGGCAATGATTGGACCAAAGCATTTCCGGAGATCGCAAAAGATCTCGCTCGACTGCCGGTCAAGCGGGCATGGATCGACGGCGAAGTGGTTGTCCTCGATGCGCAAGGCCGCTCGAGCTTCCAGGCGCTCCAGAACGCGCTGACGGGCGCGTCGACGCGCGGCCTCGCGTTCTTCGCCTTCGATGTCATGTACCGCGATGGCTACGACCTGCGCGGCGTTGCCCTCCGCGAGCGCAAGCGAGTGCTACGCGAAATTGTTGGCAAAGGCGTGGGAACGGTCAGGCTTGGCCCCGAGGTCCAGGGAAGAAGCGAAGCGTTTTTCGGGCAGGCGTGCAAGCTTCGACTCGAAGGCGCCGTGTGCAAGAAAGCGGATTCGCTCTACGCGGGCGGCACGCGCTCGCGCGACTGGTTGAAGGTCAAGTGCACGCAGCGGCAGGAGATGGTGGTCGGCGGCTTTACCGATCCGCAGGGTTCGCGCGAGGGCTTCGGCGCATTGTTGCTTGGGTACTATGATGACGGCAAGCTTCGCTATTCAGGCAAGGTCGGCACGGGCTTCGACGACGAAATCCTGCGGAAGTTGATACCGGAGCTTCGCAAGCGCGAGCAGCCCGAGCCCGCTTTCGTGGACCCGCCGCGTGGCTACGCGGCCAAAGGAGCGCACTGGATCAGCCCCGACTTGGTGGCCGAGGTGTCATTTACCGAATGGAGCAATGATGACGCTCTGCGTCACCCGTCGTTCCTCGGCCTGCGGGCCGACAAGAAGGCCGCGGATGTGGTGCGCGAGCGTGCCGTGAAGCCTGCCGCCAAAGCGAGCAAGTCAGCGAAACCCGCCTCGCAGCTTCGACGTGCAAAGGCGAGTGCGCCGCCCGATGTTGCGCATCCGGTGGCCGGCGTCTCGTTGTCGCACCCCGAAAAGCCGTACTTTCCGGAAGCGGGCCTCACCAAGGGCGATCTCGCGAATTACTATGTCGGGATAGCGCCACATCTGCTGCCTCACATCGAGGGTCGACCGCTCAGTCTCGTGCGTTGCCCGGACGGCTGGTCGGGTCAGTGCTTTTATCAGAAACACGCCGACCGCGCCGTCAACAAGGCAGTCCCGCGCGTCGAAGTCCAGGAGAGCAAGGGGAGGGCAACCTACCTCGGCGCGAATTCGGCGACGGCGCTGGCAGCGCTGGTGCAGTGGGGCGTCATCGAGCTGCACCCGTGGGGGTCGCGCACGCCGCGCCTCGACCGGCCCGACCGTATCATTTTCGATTTCGACCCCGACGAGAAGCTCGCATGGAAGGAGCTCGTCACCGCGGTCGGGCTCCTCCATTCGCTGCTCGACGAAATGAAGCTCGTCGGATTTCTCAAGACGACCGGCGGGAAGGGGCTGCACGTCGTGCTGCCCATTCGCGCGACGCTGTCCTGGGATGACGCCAAATCCTTCTCCAGGGCGGTCGCCGATTTTCTCGTTCGCACGTTCCCGGATCGGTTCACGGCAACCGCCGCCAAGGAAAAACGCAAGGGAAAGATCTTCATCGACTATCTGCGCAACAGCGAAGGAGCGACCGCGATCGCGCCGTACGCCGTCCGGGCGCGCGCCAATGCGCCGGTTGCCACGCCGATCGCCTGGTCGGAGCTCGAACGCGATGTCCGCTTCGATTACTTCAACGTGCGCAATATTCCGGAGCGGCTCACCCGCGCGCATGCCGATCCGTGGGCAAAGTTCGGCGCCACGCGGCAGACGATTACCGCGACGATGAAAAAGCGTTTGACCTAAAGCTGCGAGCTGGCGCGGTCAGCGACGGATAGTCGAGTCCCGCCGATTATCGCCTTCGGGATCGAGCGTCAACGGAAGACCCGACAACGGGTCGGCATGCATCCCATAGAGGCGGCGTTCCTGCTCTGCTTCTTCGACCGTGTACGGGCGTGCGGAGCCGTTGAAGCCGTTCCACCCGGCATCCCGCCAGCGCGCCGCGCGTTCGTCGATGTCGATGCCGCCGTTCATCAGCATGAATTCAGCGGCCCGATCCGCGCGCGCATCGTCGGCGCGCACCGTGATGATCGCGCCGCCGCGGCGCACTGCTTCGGCGTAATACGACGCATGTTCCTCGCGTATCCCTTCGCCGGTCAGCGCTCCAATCAGACCACCTGCCACCGCACCGGCGCCTGCGCCTGTTAACGCGACAACGAGCGGACCCGCGGCCACGATCGCACCCAAGCCCGGAAGCGCCACCGCCGCCAGGTTCGCGACCAATCCAACCGCGCCTCCCAACACGCCGCCGGTGACTGCTCCGGTTGCGGTGTTCGAGGGCGCCTCGGCGTCCGATGCGAGCTCGTGCGGTCGACGGGCGCCGGCGACGTCGCTCGCCACCACGCTGATCTCCTCGTCGCGAAATCCGTTGTCCTTCAGTATTTGCGCGACTCTCTGCGCTGACTCGTATCCGTCGAACGAGCCTACGACTGTCTTGGTCATCGCGATCTCCTGGGGTGCACGGCAAGAACTCCGGCACTCGGTGACAAATGCCATCCGCCGTCTACGCTGTCTATCGGAGGCAGCGAATGTCGCGCGTAGGATTTGTCCGTCGCATCGAGCCTAAACAACATGGCCGATGACGCTTTGCGCCACCGGCCATGTCGGCACAACGATTGCAGGCGGTCAAAATACCTTGGAGCTCTCCGAACCCGCCGACATACGCGGGTCGCGCACCGAGGACAAGTTGTCATCCCAATACGGCCGGACGTCGTAGTAGGAGTGGATCGCGTTCGCCCAGCTCGAGTCAGCCATCGATGGCCAGTGGTCCTTGTCGAATCCGGGGGCGTTCTCCAGACGGTCCTTCGCGATATTGAGGATGAACCGTTTTTCGGCTGCATCGAGCGTAAGCGCCGTCCAGGGGATCGCAAAAAGCTTGTTGCCGACGCCGAGGAATCCGCCGAACGAGAGAACAGCGTAAGCAATGCGCCCGGTGGTGACGTCGAGCATGATCGCCTTGATGTCGCCGAAATCTTCGCCCGCCGAATTGACGACCGAATCGCCGATCAGTGTTTCAGCGCTCATGACCTCAGGCCCTGGACCGTCAGAGCGAGTTTGATCGGCGCCGATGATGGGTGCGCCGCCCGTGATGGTGGAGCCGATGTCGGTACGTGTGACCATGAAGCCTCCTGAGTGATGATGTGCTGCTGTGTGATTCAGCCCGCATTCATTCCCAATGGAATGTACGCAGGACCGCGGGGGCGGCCTCGATGGAACCGAAATTCGAAATCTCGTTCGGCCATCTCGAGCCCGTGCGAATGATCGAATTTCGATCCGCGGCGAGGTGTCAGCCGGCGCCGATTCTGGACTCGGATGCACGGCCTTTTCCGACCGGTGTTTTACCTACGCGGGGGGCGTCGGAAAGGTCCTACGCTGCATCACGCCGTGAGCCGATATTCCCGGTTGTTTGCGAGCGACCATAGTGCGGCCGACACATGGAGGGCGGGGTACGTTCGACAAAGGTGCAGGCGCGGCGTGCAACCGCGCAATCTCATGCGACCGCCATGAGGTAGCTGCTACGTGGCTGCTGCATCTCTTCTGCATAAGGTAGCTCCGAGTCTTTTCAGCCGCCGAAAGGAAAAACAACATGTCAATCGGAACAATTCTCCTGATCGTGCTGGTCCTGATTTTGGTCGGTGCCCTGCCGTCATGGCCCTACAGCAGCGGTTGGGGCTACTACCCCAGCGGGATCGTCGGCGTTGTCGTCGTGATCCTGGTGGTGCTCCTGTTGATGGGCCGTCTATAGCAAGCGACCGGCGCGCAAGCAGCGTCATTGCCGGCGTTCCAGAGGCTCCGTCACAGCGTTGTTGCCCACGGCCGTTTCCGCAGTCGGCCGCGAGGCCGCTGGCTGCGCGACAGGCTGCATCTTGGGCGGGGGCGCGGGATTCGCGGGTTCGGGTGAGCGCGCACCCAGCACCATTTCGCTGAGCCAGGTGACGAGCATCGTCGAATAGGCGCGCTGCCAAGCCTCGTTCGACAGCGCATGATCGGCGCCGGAAATCACGCGATAGGTCGTCGACTTCGCGCTGATGAAAGCTTCGCGATAGTTGGCGACGACCTGATGCGGGACGAGCGAATCGTGTTCGGACTCGACGATCAGTACATCGCCTGTGAACGCGAGGCACGCGCGGAGCGCGCGGCTTTCGTCGGGGCGCACGGGTTGGCGCCGATAACCCTCAAGCCCCTGCTCCAGCTTCAATCGGCTCTTCGGCAACGCCCATTCCGAATCCTTGTAGATCGCCGGAGCGCGCAGCGCCAGCCACTTCACCGGACGAAGCGCAGTGAGGAGCGCCGCCAGATATCCGCCGTAGCTGCTGCCGACGACCGCGATGGAATCGGAATCGACGCTGCTTTGAGCGGCGAGAAAGTCGTAGGCCGCGAGAATGTCGCGCATGCTCTCCTCGCGTGACACGATGTCGTAGAGCTTCTGCGTTTGCGCATGGCCGCGGAGGTCGAACGTGAGGCAGACGCAGCCGTGCGCGGCCAGTTCGCGGGCGCGACCGAGGTATTGGTTCTGGTCCGCACCCCAGCCGTGGACGAAGAGCACGCCCGGAATAAGCGTGCCAGGGGAAAGCAAGGTGCCGAGAATATGCTCGTTCTTCTCGACCCGGATGTAGACCGGTTCATCGCGCGTCGGCATGCCGTTCGATCATCGTGTATTTCGTGAGCGGCCCGACATGCGGATCGACGCCGCGAAAATAGACGGCGGCACCTTCCGGCACGGAAGGGTTGTCGCCGTAGACTTCGATCGACACCGCGTCGACCGCCCGCAGCGATGGTTCAGCGCGAAACGCTTCCAGCGCCGCGATTTCGGCGCCGCTGGCACCGCCCAGTCGCCAAGAGGGCTCGAGCACGCCCGAGCGATGCCGGCCGTGCGCGTCCGTGCCCTGCGCGATGTCGTAATTGCGGCGCGAGGCAAAGAATCCATGGAAGCAGGCGTCGGCGGCATCGTCATAAACGCGCGCCTGCGCAATCGCGAGCTGCATGTCCGACGGCAAGGCAAGAGAGAGAAGCGCATCGAAATCGCCACGGACGAAACGCAGCCTGGAGCCGCCGTAGACGTCGACGCCGCTGTTGTTCTTCGTGAGCCGCTGCTCGCCGCAATAGGTCACCTCGAGGCCGGCCGCATCGATATGGCCGACGCTCTTCGTTGCAACACCCGTCAGGTTCTGCTCGATAACGACGCCCGCACCGGTGATCTCGTTGCTGTCGATGCTCGCGATAATGGCCTCGAGCTCGGCGATGTCGTGTGCGACCCACTGGCCGAGTCCCGCGATGCCCGTCGCGAGCTTGACGCGGACCGCTCCTCGCTCGAGCAGAATGCGGCCTGCGCGGAGCGCGTCTTCGGTCCGAAACGCGCTGAAGCCGGGAAGCACCGAGCTCTCAACCAGCCGGGTAAACGCAGGCCGACCAGCCGTCGGGCGCTTCGGCCTCGTCGTCCACGAGAGGATGCGTGATGGTTTTGGTGGCGGCGAACGCTGTCGGCACGACGCCGCCGAACAAGTCGTGCGCATCGTCGATGCGCAGCTTACCGGCATCGGCGCTTGTCAGCGTGTCGCTCGGAACGAAGTACGGCTGCCCCTCATATCGCGCGCCTGGCTTGTATTCTCCGGCGAATTCGAATCCGGCGAGCGAAGCAAGGCGACGGGCGATTTCCGTGCGCGTCGAAGCATCGTGGCCCTTCGGCGATCGGGACTCCCCCACGGTATAGGTGACGACGTCCCGGCCCCCCATCGACCCGCCACGCTGCGCGTTCCGTGTCGCCATCATGGTCTTGTCTCCGATCGCAGCTCCGACGCAGAATCCCGCAATGGTGGCGCATGGATATAGGGCTGCCTACGCAGGGGAGGCGCTATTTCGTGTCATCCGTTTCCCGACGCGCGACTTTCTCGTTTGTAGGACTGATTCCGACAAGGTATTCCGAATTTCCGACTTGAAGCCGACGAACGGTCTGCCTAGCCTATCGGGGCGGGCTCATTCGGCCTATTTGGACCCGTAGAATGGAAGGCTCCATCCCGCGAACGTATTTTTCAGCGGGGCACCTCTGGCGCCGATTCGGGAGTACTTGGTCCGTGTCCAACCGCTCGACGCAACGACGCACGATCCTCGTCGTCGACGATAACCGCGACGCCGCCGACACCACGGCTGTGCTCCTCGAAGAGATGGGTCTCGAAGCGTTGCCGGCGTACTCGGCGCGCGAGGGCCTCGACTACCTGGACGAGCGCGAGGATGTTTGTCTGGTTATTTCCGACATTCGCATGCCCGGCGTCGACGGCTTCGATTTCGTCCGCGTGGTAAACCACCGTTTTCCGCAGATGCCCACATTGCTGACAACCGGGCTTCCGATCACAGACGACGACGTCGTTCCTCGCGGCACGTCGATACTGCAAAAACCTTTCGCGATCGACGATTTGCGGCGCGCGATGTCCGAACGACTGAACTTGAGTCCCACGGTGCGACCTGACGCCGATTGATTTCGCGCGGAAAGGCGCCCATCCGGGCGCCGCGTTGCTTCGCAGTCCAGCGACAGTGGACAGCCTCGTTTCGAAAGCGTAGTTTTGTAGGACTCGCGTCCACCGCCACGAGCGAGGCGCTGTAAGACACGTCTGACAGCTGTTTAGGCGATGCGCCTATGCGGGTTGTCCTCCGGTGTGCCTACGATGTGCACCATCGACTGACGCGACCGAAAGCACCCGATGTTCGACGACGATCCTCTCGCCGACAATATTGTCACGCTGCCGTTTGTCGCCGCCCGGCGGGCGGCGTCATCGCCCGCACTTGGCCGGTTTGGCAGCCTTCTCGGCGGGTCCGCCGCGATGCAGGACGTATACCTTCGCATCGCCCGCGTCGCGCCGACGATGGCCACGGTTTTCATTACGGGTGAATCGGGAAGCGGCAAGGAACTGGTCGCAACCACGATCCACGAAGGCAGCGACGGTAGGTCGAACCCTTTCCTGGCAGTGAACTGTGGCGCCATTCCAGGCAACCTCGTCGAGGCGGAGCTCTTCGGCTATGAAAAGGGCGCGTTTACGGACGCTATTCGCATGCACCGTGGGTGCTTCGAACGCGCCGCCGGCGGAACGCTGTTTCTCGATGAAATCAGCGAAATGCCACCCGACATGCAAGTCCGGCTGCTTCGCGTCCTGGAAACAGGGCGCTATACGCGTGTCGGCGGTGAGCAGGAGTTGCGAGCGAAGGTACGGGTGATCGCCGCGACCAATCGCGACCCGGGGGACGCTGTGCGCGAGGGACAGCTGCGCGAGGATCTCATGTATCGACTCGCGGTGTTTCCCATCGTCGTGCCGCCCTTGCGCGAACGAGATGGTGACGCCGAGCTGCTGGCCGAGCATTTCCTGCGCGAGTTGAACGAAACGGAGGGCACGCACAAGACGTTTTCGCGGGCTGCGATTGCCGTGATCCGGTCTCATCGCTGGCCCGGGAACGTGCGCGAACTGAAGAACGCGGTGCAGCGCGCGTTCATCCTGTCCGACACCGTGGTCGAGCTCGATCCCGCCAGCCTCGTGAGTGTTACCCCGGAGGACCGTTGCTTGCGCGTTCCGCTAGGTAGGCCGCTGGCCGAAATCGAGAAGCAGGTCATTGGCTCGACCCTCGATATGTGCGAAGGCAACAAGCGGCGCTGCGCCGAGCTGCTCGGCGTCAGCTTGAAGACTCTGTACAACCGGCTGGCCGAATATCAATCAACTGCCGCCACCGCAACGTCGGCGACGATCTAGGCCGGGTCACCCCTCAATCTTCGCGCGACATGCGCCATACACCATGATTCGAATCCTGATCGCAGATGACCACGCAATCGTTCGCGCGGGACTCCGGCAATTCATCGCGGACCAGTCTGACATGGAGGTCGCCGGCGAGGCTGCCACCGGCAACGAAACGATCTCCCTCGTGCGCGCATCCGAGTACGACGTAGTGCTGCTCGACATCTCGATGCCGGACAAGAATGGCATCGACACTCTGAAGACGCTGAAGCATGTCCGGCCGGAGCTCCCGGTGCTCATGCTGTCCGGATATTCCGAGGATCAATACGCCGTGAACCTGCTGCGGGCGGGCGCTGCCGGGTATCTCAACAAGGAAGCGGCATCGACGCAGCTGGTCGGCGCCATCCGGACAGTGGTCCACGGCCGGAAATTCGTCAGCCCGGCGCTGGCGCAGATCCTGGCCGATGGCGTCAGTGGAGACTCCGACCGGCCGTTACATGGAGAGCTTTCGCAACGGGAGTTCCAGATCTTCTGCAAGCTCGCGGCCGGTGCGGCCGTGTCGAAGATCGCCGACGAGCTGCACTTGTCGGTAAAGACGATCAGCACCTACCGGACTCGGGTTCTTGAAAAGATGGGAATGAAATCCAACGCCGATCTTACGTACTACGCGATCAAAAATGGCTTGATCAATTGATTGTGCAATACAGCAATCGGAGAGTCGCTCGCCCCCTGTATTGTCGGACAAACGCCGACAGCCGCCTCCGTGGGTCCCTGATATCGTCCTCAGCCGGTTCACGTGCAACCTGCGTATGCGCTTCTCACCTGGACTGCGCATGAATCTGACTGTGGACGAATCGAAACTCCGCGTGGTAATCGTCGAGGATTCGGCAATCATTCGCGCGCGCCTCGCGGAATCCCTGTCGGAGATCCGCAACCTGACTATCGTCGGCCAGGCCGACACCGAGTCCGAAGCGCTACAGCTGCTGAGCGGCGGGGGATGGGACGCGGTCGTTCTCGACCTGCAACTCAAGCAGGGCACGGGCCTTGGTGTTTTGAAGAAGCTGCGCGACGAAGGGCGTCCGACGCACTCCAAAGTGATCGTGTTCACCAACTACGCATTTCCGCAGTACCGCGACCGCAGCCTCTCGTCTGGCGCGGATTACTTTTTCGACAAAGCGCGCGAGTTCCATCGGGTACGGGACGTCCTGGCGGATCTCGCCTCCGGCGACCTCCCGCACTGACGTGCACCCCGTGCGCAAGCACAAGCCTCTGGCTGACACGCCTGCGGACGATCCTTCGTATCCGTCGCGAGCCCCCGCCCTCGTTCGTCCGCACGACGCAACCCCTGCCGCGCCAAGCGACTTCACCCGAACCGAAAACGCGCTGATCGTCATTGCGGCGGTTGCGACGATCGCGGCGATGAAGGTAGCGGAACCGTTTCTCGTGCCCCTCGTCACGGGCATCCTTCTGAGCTACACCCTTCGTCCGCTGGTCTCGATGCTCGAGCGGGCGCATATCCCGCGCTTTCCGGCGGCCGTGCTGGTCGTTTCCGTGCTCGTCGCCCTAGTCGCTGCAACGATCTACGTTGCGCGCGACGACCTGAACGATTGGGTCGCCGAGCTTCCTGCCGCGGCCCGCAAGCTGCGACATGCCGTTGCCGACTCCGCTCGCCTATCGCCGGGACCGATGACGCATATGAAGGCGGCGGCGGCGGAGCTCGACAAGGCGGCCGCCGAAGCATCCGGAAAACCTGCGCCGCCCCCCGCAGCCCCCGTCGGCGTCCAAGCTCAATTCCAGGAATTCCTGACGGTGCAATCGGGCAAGGCGCTCTCTGTGCTCGCCGAGATTTCCGTTGCCATGCTGCTCGCGCTCTTTCTGCTCGCGGCCGGCGACACGTTCCGCCGCAAGGTGGCGAAGATCGCCGGAGCATCGCTGGCTCGGCGGCGGGTGACGGTCGAAGTCCTGGACGAGATCGACGGCCAGATTCAGGTCTACATGATGACCTTGCTGCTTACCAACGTCCTGATCGCACTTTCGACGTGGGCGGCGCTGTACGCCCTCGGTCTTTCCGACCCGGGAATGTGGGGCGCGATGATAGGGATCGTTCACATCATCCCGTATGTGGGAACCATCGTCTCCACGCTCGCAGTGGGCGTCGCGATGTTTGTCCAGACAGGCAGCCTGGGGGACGGGCTGATCGCGGGAAGCGTCGTCCTGGCGATTGCGTCGACGATTGGCATGGGGCTCGCATCATGGATGCAGGGCCGCGCTACGCACATCAATCCGGTCGCTGTCCTCGTCGGCGTGCTGTTCTTCGGCTGGCTCTGGGGCGGATGGGGACTGCTGCTTGGCGTTCCGATTCTCGCGGTCGTCAAGAGCATCGCCGACCGCATCGAGGCGCTCCATCCGATCAGCGAACTGCTGCGAAGCTAAAGCGGCGCGTTCGCGGGTCGAGGTCGGTGCTTCAAGCGCGGACCCGCGCCTCCTACAACTTCATAAGACGGACGCCGATGGTGCGCGCGTGCGCATCAGCGCACATTCATGTTCGAAGACGCGCCAGCGTCTCGTTCGTTGAATTCCACCCCATCTCCGAAAGGAAACATTATGGATCGAACCACGGCATTTGGTGGCAGCACGACCTACGGCGGAAATTCGAATCCGGCGTCGCCCGCGGGCGCGAACGTCGAAGGCGCACTGCAATCCGCCCACAAGACGGTCGACACCGTCGCAGACAAGGCAACTGAGCAAGTCGGCCGAATGAGCGATACGGCGCATCGCGCCGTCAACAGCGCGACCGACGCCGCAACGGCGGCCACCGAATGGGCATCGAAGCTTCCGGACCAGGCGAAGGAGATCCAGGCGAAGGTCACCGACGCCGCCTGCGCATCGATACGGGCCCGGCCGTTGACGACCGTCGCCGGCGCACTCGTGCTCGGCTACCTGATCGGACGCCTCGCGCGCATTTGAGCAAGCCAGATAGTCAACCTTCGACGGAGAGAATATCCAATGCCTCGACGCACCCCATCGACCCGGCGGACGAAGAGCACGAACATACTCGAGCTCCTTAAGGCCGACCATGCGACAGCCAAGAAGTTGTTCAAGCAGTTCGAGAAATTCAAGAAGACCGAGGACGCGGAGGGCATGCTCGAAGCCGCGCGGGCGGTATGCAGCGCGCTGCGTGTTCATGCACAAGCCGAAGAGGAGATCTTCTACTCATCTCTACGCGAAGCAGGCGGTGCCGACGACGCGCTCGATGAAGCCAACGTGGAGCACAGCCATCTGAAGGAGCTCGTGAGCCAGCTCGACGCAACCGAGCCTGCCGACGATTTGTTCGCGGCGCGCATCAAGGTACTGTCGGAATACGTCCAGCATCACGTCGACGAAGAGGAGAGCACGATATTCTCGAAGGCGCGCAAAGCGGGGCTCGATCTCGAGGCGATGGGTGAGCAGTTCGCCGGGCGCAAGAGCGAGCTCGAGGCGGGCCAGCCCCCCGTCGACATGCAGCTGCTCGCCGCACGTTCACGTTCGGCGCCCAGGCGAAACGGCCAACGCGCGATGCGATAAGGGGACGGCTGCGTTTGGTATGTATCAATGCCGGCGGCGCAATGTGTCGCCGGCATTTTTTCATTGGCGTTAGGCGAGATGCTGCCTTCGCCTGTGTTCTTTTAGCGATTGCTGCCCGACGCTGCCTTCGTGCGGCCGCTCGCGCCGCGGACGCTTCTGGCGATGCACGCCGGCGATCACCGCGTTTCGCGCGAAGCGAGCAGGGCTGGCAGCGGCTCGGTCGGCGGAGGCTTCGGCTCCGGATCCGCGCGCGGTGTGCGCGAAGCGCCCGTGCGCCAGCGGCCGTCGAGAACGATCGAAAGGGTCCACACGAGAGCAAATGCAATCCACAGCCATTTCATAGGCTTCTTTCCGGCGCGTTGCTAGAGGGTCCTGTTTGCCACTCATTCTTCACGCGAGAGGGCGGAAATGCATTGCGCGTGAGCCGCGATCTCCTGTCAGCCGCGGCCTATCGCCGCGTAGGGAACGTCCGTCATGTTGAGAGCGTCATTTTCGTTGCCCTTCCTCGTTCAGCGTCGCAATGAGCTTGGCGTCGCGGAGGAACTCGGCTTCGAGAAACGCGACGGTGCCGCGTCCGCTCAGTCCCATGAACGTCAACCCTGCCGCCCGCAGCCGGTCGGCCTGCCGAGGATCGCTCACGAAAACGCCGATTGCGGCGGCGAGCCGATTGTAGGCCGGGGCGTCCAAGCCCTTGGGTGCGACCAGTCCAATCCACACGACAAACGACCGTCCCCACAACTCGCCGAATGAGGGCACTGCCGGCAACGACGCGAGACGAGCACTGGAGGTCACCGCAAGAACTCGATAAAGCGGCCGCGGACCCTGGATGACCACATTGGGCCCGCCCTCGAAGAGCATGTCGATCTTGCCTTCCGCAAGGAGCGCGTATCGCTCCTCGTTCGAATCCACGGCACGATGGACGAGCCTTGCACCCTGCTCCAGGCGCAAGTAGGCCCCCGCGAGATGGCCGGCGGAGCCTGATCCGAGACTCGCGTAGACCCAGGGCAACGGCGTCTCGCGCGCCGCCTTGAGCCAGCCTTCGATGTTCTGATACGGCGATCTCGCCGAGATGACCAGGGCGTTTGGAAACGTCCCGAGAATGGTCAGCCACTGAAAATCATCAACGGGATTGAAATTTGCGCTCCGCGAAAGAAGCTTCCCGCCAATGATCGCGGAGCTGATCGCGACACCAAGGACCGTCCCGTCCTTGGCGCCGGCCGCGATCGCATTGGTTCCGGCAACGCCGGCATCGCCGGCAATGTTCTCGATTTTGACCGGTGCCTCGAGGATCTCCGCCAGCCCTTCGGCGACGATGCGTCCCAGCCGGTCGGCCGATGCTCCGGCCCCGCGAGGAACGACAAGCGTCAGAGCCGGCTTTGCTTGCTGCGGACGGACACTGCCCCAGCCGATCGCCAGCAGGCCCCCAATGCCCGCCACGACCCGCCTCCGAATGCGCTGATGCGCACGTTCTGCGCGCATCACGTCTCCCGTTGTTTGCCGCAGAGTCTAAGGGAACGGCGTGCCGCGCACAACAAACGGCGACGGCAATCTGTCGCGATGCGCCGTCTCTTCGCAGTGGCGAGTCGGCCGCCTCCTACAGGGTCGAACATTTTTACATCGATGCATCCCAATATTGCGACTATCTGCTGATTTTGCCGGGCCAACTCATTGATTAGTGAACGATTTGATGTGGCATGCGCGTTGCGAGCAGATTCACTAGCTCGGGCGATGGGCGCTCGACGATCACATGGCAAGGAGTTTTCGATGAACTGGGACCGTATCGAAGGTAATTGGAAGCAGGTAAAGGGCAAGCTCAAGGAACAGTGGGGAAAGCTCACTGACGACGATTTCGACCGGATTGCCGGCAAGCGCGATCAGCTGGTCGGAAAGATCCAGGAGCAGTACGGGATCACCAAGGATGAAGCCGAAAAGCAGGTTGATAAATTTGGCGATACCGTCCGCGACGACGATTTTCGTCGAAATCAATAGGGAGGCTGCAATGAAGATCTCGAAACTGTTGCTCGTTCTCATCGCGGGCCTTGGTATGGCGGCCGGCGCCGGCGCCCAGACGATGAGCAAGGACGCGCACGACGACGCCTATAAGAAGGCCGAGGTGCAATACAAGACCGACAAGGCCGCGTGCGACGGCATGTCGGGCAATGCCAAGGACGTTTGCGTCGAGGAAGCGAAGGGTAAGGAAAAGATCGCCAAGGCCGACGCCGACGCGGCGTACAAGAACACGCCCAAGGCGCGCGAAGCCGCTCGCACCGCGCATGCCGATGCCGCCTACGCGGTCGCCAAGGAGAAGTGCGACGACCTCGCCGGCAACCAAAAGGACGTTTGCGTGAAGGAAGCCAAGGCAGCGCATGTCAAGGCGACCGCCGACGCGAAGGTCGATCGTGTTGCCGCGGATACGCATAACACGGCAGCGGAAAAGACCGCCGCAGCCAAACGTGACGCCGCGGAAGACAAGCGCGACGCGGACTACAAGGTCGCGATCGAGAAGTGCGATTCGCTGGCCGGCACGGCCAAGGACACGTGCGTCTCGAACGCCAAGGCGCGATACAGCAAATAGCGCTCGGCCCCGGCCCGTGCGGAAATCGCAGTTCGCCGGGCCGGGGCTTCTATTTGCGCGGCCCGTGCCTGTGTAGGACGGACGGCTACACCGCAATGCGGGGGCTGCCGATCGCGTCGCCAACGCGAAGCCCGCAAAGTACCAGCGGCAATTGTCTTGAAGGGTGTTGTCGAGTCATCAACCGAGTGAGGTCTTCAATGCTCTATTACGCAGCTGTCTTCTTCGTTGTCGCGCTGATTGCCGCCGTGTTCGGGTTCGGCGGGATCGCCGTGGGTGCGGTCGAGATTGCAAAGGTCCTGTTCTTCATTTTCCTTGTGCTGTTCATCGTTTCGCTGGTGGTCGGAGTCTTGAGGCGCGGACCCTAGGCGGTGCAAGAGTGACGCACCATGAGGCGTCTTAGTTTTATCGAGTTCGTCTGCATCGTGGCCATCGGCATGGCGATGGTCGAATTTGCGGCACGCGACCGGCAGGCGCACGAAACGAACGCGTCGGTGCTCGCGGCGAAGCTCGCCGCAGCCGTCGACGCGACCCCTTCGCGCGATGCCGCCCTAGAGAAACCGGCGGGGAGAAAACCGTGAACACGCGACCCTTGGACGACGAACGGCTGGCATGCTCGCCGATGGGGCATCTCGAGTACGTGGTCGAGAGCCAGTTGGAGGGGCGGGTCGAGCGCTGGTTCGTCCTCCGGCCCAACGAGAAACTGGCGTCGAATTATCTCGAGAAGGGCTTGTCGCTCCCACGCGGATGCCGCGTCGTCGTCGAGGCCCATTCGCTGCGTCCTGTCGGCGTGCTTCCGGGCGAGGTCCAGGCGCCCGCCCCCGCAGCAGCAGGCTACAACCCCTACTTCGAACTACCTCCGGCCTAACGGCATCGCACCGGATCATGCGATGCGATCTGCGGGAAATTGCCGACAGTCGTGTCCGCTTGCGCTATAGCGTCGAGCTCCACTACAACGCGACGGGGGAGGCGGATTTTCTGCTCAATGTGCATGCGGCGAAAACCGATCGCCAGTTGGTGGTCGAGGAGGGTTTCGAGCTCGCGCCGGGCAGCCCTTACTCGTTGACTGCCGATCCGGCGACAGGCAACCGCATCGTTTCATTCAGTGCCGACCCCGGCAGCCTCACCGCGAGGTATGAAGCGCTGGTCGACATTGCGCATCGGATCGTCGATCCCGACGACGTGGTCTGCGAAAGCCCAGCTGCGTTGCCGGTTTCGACGCTGCGCTTTCTATATCCCAGCCGCTATTGCCAGTCCGATCTCGTTTCGCAGCAGGCTTGGGACACGTTTGGACAGCTGCCGCGCGGTTACGGCCAGGTGCGGGCCGTCCGTGACTGGGTCAACCAGAACTGCCGGTTTCAGGTCGGCACGTCCAACAGCGCGACCTCCGCGATCGAGACGCTGCGCGACGGGGTCGGTGTGTGCCGGGATTTTGCCCACACGATGATTGCCTATTGCCGCGCCCTCAATTACCCCGCGCGATTCGTGACCGGCGTCGACTATGGCGCGGATCCCGCGCTCGGCCCGCCGGATTTCCATGCCTACGTCGAAGTCTTCATCGGTGGCACGTGGTTCATCTTCGACCCCTCGGGCATTTCGCCGATCACGGGGCTCGTGCGCATTGCGACGGGGCGCGATGCGGCGGAAGTTTCGTTTGCGACCATATTTGGCCCAGTGGTGACCGGGATGCCACGCGTGGTTGTCGATGCGATCGACGATCCCGCCCAGGGATTCGTCACGCCGGTCACCACCGATTTGGCGGTTTCCACCGCCGATTGATTGAGCCCTCTCGCTAGGGCGCCTCGACCACCTGAGGAGTCCCCGATTCCGCGTCCCGCTGTCGTGGCGTCGGAATGTTGACTTCGATGATCGTACCTCCTTCGGGGCGGCGGCCGATCGAAAACTCTCCGTGCATTGCCCTCACGCGCTGGCGCATGCCCGCGATGCCGTGCGACAACCTGTTGCTCTGGGCGTCGTCCGGGATTCCGACACCGTCGTCCTCGATCAGCAACGTAACATCGTCGGCGGTCAGCGAAAGATCGACCGTGACGTTCTTGGCGCGCGCGTATTTCACGATGTTGGTAAGCGCTTCCTGGACGATCCGGTACAACGCGATCGCGAGCGCCGGATCGATGGTCGAATCCTCGGGCGGCATCTCGATTGTGCATTGCAGGCCGGCGCGGTCGCAGATCTCATGTACCTGCCAATCGATCGCCGCGGGCAGACCGAGATTGTCGAGCAACGTCGGCCTTAGCTCCTCGATGATGCGCCGCTTGGTTTCGACGCCGTCATCGAGCGTCTGCAGCGTCCGGTCGAGCTTGGCAGCCGCCTCGGGATCGCGCTCGCGCAATCGCTTCTCGACCCATGCCACATCCATCTTGGCGCTTACGAGAATCCCGCCGAGTTCGTCATGGATGTCACGGGCGAGCTTCGATTTTTCTTCCTCGCGAACGACTTGCAGGTGGTTGGAGAGCTCCGAGAGTGCGGCCGTGCGCTCCTCGATAATGGCTTCGAGGCGCAGCTTGTCGTCCTGCGCGCTACGCCGTCGCTGCTCGCGCTGCCGCGTATCCCGGCTGGCAAGTAGCCAGACGATCAGCAGCAGCACGACAGTGAATGCCGTCATCACTTGCATGCCGACACGGGCAAAAGCAATATCGGCCGCCCAGCGCCGTGTCGCCTCGTCGAGCTCGCGGCGATGGTCCGCTGTCATGTTGTCGATGGCGGCGCGGATTTCGTCCATCGCCCGTTTACCGATGCCGGTGTCCATGAGTGCCTGAGCGACCGCGGGTCCATCCTTCTTGTAAAGCGCGATCGCAGCTTCGAGCTCGGAAAGTTTCCTTCCCACGAGCGCATTGATTGTGCCGAGGAGATCGCGTTCGGCGGTAGTGCCGTTTTCGACCAGCATCTCCCGCAGCCGGTGAAACGAACGGTCGATCTTGGGGAGCGCGGCGTTGTAGGGCTCGAGATACTCTTCGTTCCCGGTCAGTAGGTACCCGCGCTCGCCCGTTTCGGCATTGACAACAAGCGCCATCGTTTCCAGCAGGTTGGCCTGCATTTCGAGGGCGACTGCCATTTGCCGGTTGGCGATTTCAAGGCGGCGAAAACCGAGCTCGGCATAGACCGCGATCGCGAGCGAAACCAGAATCCCCATTACCAGGGGAATGACAATCTTGAGCGGGAGGACCGATTTGACCACGTCGCATCCGGAGCCGATTCGGGATCAGAGCCCAAGTATAGCCCGCGTCGAAAATCTCAGTGCCACTCGGGTACGGTACACGCAGATCGCACTCGCGTTTTGCGAGTCGCTCGTGGATTTGGCTTCGCGGTGTTGGAAGCCGAGAAGGCCGGCGGCCGCAATGGCTCAGTGCGTCGCCGTTGCGCGCGGGACCTGCGAGGTTTCGAGTCCCGCGGGATGAGGCGCAAGGGCTCCGCCTTCGTTCTCCCAACATTCGGTCTCACGCGGCGCCGTAGCGATCCGCGCACGGCGATGGTCGAGCCAGCGCTTGAAGGCCCAAAACGCGGCTGCCAGTGCCGCTACCGTAACGATTCGGTTCATGAGCGTGACCTCCCAGGTTCTCGCAACGAATCAGTTCGAATCAGGGCCGGGTTGTCTCGCGCCTATTGCTTCTGGGGCTCGAGCGAGGGCGAGGAGTGGTTGTTGCCGTGCCCCGCCAAGGGCATCGCGTTTTGTTCGTCCTCCTTGGTAAGCGATCCCATCGGGTTCGTCGCCGGGCTGTCGACTGCCGTCCCCGAGGCCCTTCGTTGTGTCGCCGCCGGTCGGTTGCTGAGAATTCGTATCGCTGGCTGCGGGCGCAGGCGTGTCGCTCGGCGCAGGCGTCGCATCGCTGGCGGCGGGTCCCGGGAGAGCGGGCGATGAAATCGGCGACGTCGTCGTCGGTTCCGGTGTTGTTGCCGTGGTCGCCGTCGTCGTCATCGCAGTCTTGTCGTTCGGTGTCGGTGCCTCCTTGCAAGCCGCGAGCGCAAGCGCGCAAACGATTACAGCGGTAAGAGTGTAGGCAGGTTGCATCGCAAATTCCTCGGACAATTGAGTTCCAGACAAATTTCCGCTCACAGCATAGGAATGGCCTCTTCGCGCCGACAGCCGGGATAGACCGAACCGCGTGTAGGACTTTGCCGACGCCCCTTCACGGGACGTCGCCGTCGGGCGACGTCGGAACCCTCCCACACTGAAATGCAGCGCTCGCCGATCTCTTGCGCGCGATGCGCGGCCTACATTGCGCTCATTACGTTCTAACTTGGAGTGACGAAGATGAAGAACCTGAGTAGCAGACTGAGCCGCGGCTGGTCGGAGGCAATTGCTGTCTTGCTTGGAATGGGTATCGTGACGCCCGCATTTGGCGCCGCCCTCCGACTGCCGTTCGACATGGCGTTTTCGGAGACGGACTACATCCTGGGCGGTTTTCTGCTTGTGCTGATCGTGGCACTGGTGGTCAGCATTACGATGGACCATACGCGCGAGGAACGTTCAAGCAACGAGGATCGTTCAAGCGTGAAGCCGCACTCCGAAGGCCCGGATCTGCGGTGGTGGAAGGGCCACCCCCAAGCGTAATGACAACCGCGATGCCAGCCCGTTTTCTGACGGCCGGACTTCGCTTTTTCGCGACGGCGTTGCTGTTTGGTTTCGTGCTTCTGGCGGTGGCGCCGATCGATGCTGTTCGGCTGTTGTGCCTGTTCGCGCTGGTGTGCGCTGCGGCCGGTTTCATCCTGCACTTCGTCGCGCTGCGCGCGATCGATCCGGACGCACTGGCCGCCCTGACGGCGCAAACCGGATCGCATTTCCGGAGTTTGCGCAATGACCTCGGCGCGCGTTCAGCGCGACCCACGAGGCGACCGAGACGTCTGGCCCTGCGCTCTCCGGTAGGCAAATACTATCGAGAAAGGAGTCCGTGATGAGAAAGCTCATGGCGATGCTGCTTGCTTTGTCGCTTCGCTTCCCCTATCCTGCTGACGGCTTGCAACACCATTGGCGGCGCAGGCGCCGACATCGAGAGCGCCGGCAGGTCACTCAAGAACGAGGCCAACGAGCACAAGCACTATTGATTGAAGGACGAGACGTTCCCCCAGCCGCACGCTTGATTGTGCGTGCGCGGGGGATCCATGATCGGAGGTTCGTATGCGAATGCCAATGAGGACGCTTCTGGGTGTCGCCATCATCGGCTTGGCCGCCCACGCAGCTGCCCAGATCACTTTCTACGAAGGCGATGGCTTCCGCGGTCGCGCGTTTACGATCGATGGGACCGTCTTCAATTTCGACCGCACGGGATTCAATGACCGCGCGCAGTCGGCAGTGGTCGGTGGCGGGGCTTGGGAGGTGTGCGAACACGCGGAGTTCCAGGGCCGTTGCACGATCCTGCGACCCGGCAATTACGACTCGCTCGACGGGATCGGCATGTCCCGACGCATCTCCTCGGCACGACCGGTCGGAGCCGGCGTTCCCGCACCCGTCGGCGGCGCCGGTGTATTCACCTCCGCCGGAACGCCTGTACGAGGCACAGGTGACCTCAGTGCGCGCCGTGGGCGGTCCCCCCGAGCAGCGATGCTGGGTCGAACGCCAGCAGGTGTACGAGAGTAGCGGCCCCAACATCCCCGGGGCAATCTTAGGTGGCGTGATCGGCGGCGTTCTGGGTCACCAGATTGGCGGTGGCCGCGGCAAGGACGTCGCCACCGCGGGCGGCGCGGTCGCCGGCGCGGCGATCGGCTCCAACGTGGGTCGCGGTAGCAACGTTTCCGAACGCGACGTGCAGCGCTGCGCGGATGTGTCGAGCAGCTTCCAACCGGCCTATTGGGACGTCACGTACGTCTTCCAGGGCGTGGAGCACCGCGCGCAACTGAGCGCGCCGCCCGCAGGGCCGACGATTACCGTCAACGGCTACGGGGAGCCGCGTGGGTAAATCCCGGGAATAGGAACCGCCAAGGCGGCCATCTTGGCCGCCTTTTTCTTGATCCCGCGCGGAAGTCGGATCGGATACCGACCGATCGGCGCGTTCTACAGCATGCCGTCGATGGGTAACAGCGAGAGCATCCTGATGACTGTGCGCTTGCCTGCGTCGACGTCGGGATCGGCGTCGAATCGCGTCGGCTTGCCGTCGACCTCGGTGATCCATTGAATCGAACGCCCCGTTGACGCGCTTTCGAGCGCGAGCTGGTAGCTGTTCGCCGGCTGCACGATCGCCTCGAAACGCGACGCTATGTCGGCCGCGATCTTGGGGCTGTCGATGATGATTCCGATCTCTGTATTGATGTCGAGCGAACGCTGATCGAAGTTCATCGAACCAACGAATGCGCGTCGTCGGTCGATCACGAAGACTTTGGCGTGCAAGCCGAAATGCTCCGAGCTTCCCGATTTGATCGTTCCGTGTCCGTCCTGCGGCTTTCCGAGCATCGGGCGGACTTCGTAGAGCTCGCAGCCCGCCTCGAGCAAGGGTTCGCGGTATTTCATATACCCGACATGGACGACAGGCATGTCGGTCGATGCCAGGGAATTCGTGAGGATTCGCACGCGCACGCCGCGCTCGCGCAGGCGCCGGATCAACGCCATTTCGGATTCGCCGGGGACGAGGTACGGCGTGACGATAATGAGCTCGCGTTGCGTGTCTTCAACTGCCGCGGCAACGCGCTCCCACATGAATCTCCCTGGTGCCTCCGACGCCGGTCTTGGCCTTGTCCGGGAGGTCGTAGGCGATCGACGCGCGTGCCCAGACGAGCGGCAGCTTGCCAGACAACAACTGATCCAGAAGCTTGCGTCTTGGGGAGCGACCGAATGTATTCGCTGTCGGCCATTTTCTCGCGGTGCGACGCCAGGACTTGGCGAGTCTTGTCGAGCTCCGCCTGCGACGGCGCGCCTGGTAGCAGCCTCGCGGCCGGAATCGCGAGACGATCGTTCCAGTAGAGATCGAAGCTCCGCGAAAGCGCCTGTACCATGGGTCCGACAACCAAAAGGTCGAAGTCGCCGAGCTCGACCTTGCTGCTCGCCTGGTAGTACGCATCGCCGACGTTGCGACCGCCGGTGAGGGCGACGGCGTTGTCGCCGATGAACAGTTTGTTGTGCATCCGATAATTGAGACGGCGGCTACCGACGACGAACTCGGCCCAGCGAAGGGGAGTCAGCTCGCGTCGCACGATGAACGGATTGAAGATGCGGATCTCGATATTCGGGTGCGCTGCCAGCGGGCGAATTTTGGAATCGGCCTCGAAGGCCTCCGCGTCGTCGATCAACATTCGGACGCGAACGCCGCGATCGGCCGCCCGCAGCAGCGAGTCGAGCAGCAGCTTGCCGGTGTCGTCCTCACGCAGCAGAAAATACTGCACGTCGAGCGTGCGCTCGGCTTTTTCGGCGATCTCGAGGTGCAGCGCGAAAGTGTCGGTGCCGTCGATCAGCAGGCGAAATCCGGACAGACCCTTATTGGCATTCTCGCGCGCGGCAACACTTTTTCCGAGCTTTGTTTTACCGGGATCGGCAAGCGCCGTAGACGCCGGCTTCGGGCCGTCCATGCCAGGCGGCAGGCTCGCGCATCCGGCGCCCAGCAGTGCGGACGCCACCATCGCAGCCGCGATGATCGCGCGCATTCCTCCAAGAGTCCGGCCGATCCCGCACGTTGGCTGGCCACGATTCTGCAATCAAGGTCCGGGTTTCATCCAACGGTGCTCCCCACTAGTGGTATTTATGCGAATGACCGTTTGCCTTGCCTCGTTCGGCATGGCAAACGGTCAAGATTCCTACGAACGAATTCAGTACTTCTTATGTTCCACTGCCTCTTCCTGAACCTTCTGGCCACCTTTTTCGATGTCCTTGCCTGCACCCTGGACCGTATTGCACGCGGTCAGCGAAATCGATGAGAAGGACAGCGCGGCCAGCAACAGCACGAATTTGGCAAGCATGGCGTTTCCTTTCTTAAGGTTGACGGATTTCCGGATTCGACGTGTCGATCAAGCTTCACGCGCATAAAGCGCAGCAAGCGCCATGCCATCATCCAAAACCGTTGCGCGGTGCGTTCTCCGCAGGAGTTCGGAGCAACTGCGAACGCGAAAGCGGAGTAGCGCATTGAAAATGTTGCCTGCGAAGGCAGAATTTACAGATCACAACTCATCCCCGCGAGCTCGAAGGTCCCTTGCTGCCGGTACCACGCTTCCTCGTTGGATGCGAAGCCGACCATGCGATGATCCTGAAAATTCAGGACCACCGTGAGGGTGTAACCTGATACCGCGAGATATGAGATCACGAAGATATTGTCGTCGATCCGGTCGGTAGCACAGACCCTTTCCCGCGTCGGTTTCCCTGGCGTCGCGCCATCGATGCTGCGGTAGACGACCGATCCATCGGCATTGAACGTGTGCTCGTAGGTCTTTCCCGCGACCGGGCCATCGGCGAAAGTCCAGCGCAACGTCTTGCCGGTCAATGAATCGATCTTTCTCGCGTTCGTGCCTTTCGCGGATGCCGTAGCGGTGCTGTTCATGATCGTCCGAGCCTCGTCGCCGATGGTTGCGTACGTGCGCGTTCGTCACTGCGGAACGTGTCTTCCGGGATGAGACCCGCGACGCCGACGCCATGCACGTGCACCATCTCGCCGCCGATCCAGCCCGATACCGAAAGCAGAATAAGACCGATAGCCGACAATCCCATGCCGGTGAGAAAGTCCGGCGGCTCGATGCTGCGCAGCCAAAGATTGACGGCGTACAGCACGACCACCGCCAGATTGATCGTCATGTGCGTTGTCGCAAGCGTGCGCACGCGCTGCTCCGATAACGACAAGAGATCGATGAAGCCGGGCACCGCGGCCAGCAGCGCTCCGACGATGCCTCCCGCCAGCGTCCAATAGCCGATCATGAACCAGAGGACGCCTGCCTCGCTTCCTTCGGAGAAATAGACAACGATGTCCGACGCGAAGGAAAAAATCCACAAACCCACCGGAATCGTGATCAGCATCGGGTGAATCGGGTGTCGCGCAATGCTAGCTGGTGTTTTCATCGTTCTGCTCCTGTCCCGTAACGGGGCCGCGATCGTTGTCCTGCAGCTGCTGGATTTCCTGCGCCTACGCCGCTCATTTACGGGGGCGACCTTGCCGAGTGAGGCGGTCTTGTACCCCTGGAAATTCGCGCCCATTCCAGGGGAGACACAATCGATTTGACAACGCGCTTGAATCGTTCGTCACCCCGTTTGCGTCCACGCACGCAGTGTTAATCGAGCAAACGATGTGCCAAGAAGCGACTCCGCAGCGCGTAGGACTTGTCTTACCTGGTTTTCGGACTATCGACTGCTATGCGCTCCTGCTCTGCAATGCGATCCTGTGGCAGAGATTAGGAGGATCGAGATTGATGAAGGGTGGGAGCGTGCGCGGAGCGGTTTTGCTCATTGCGCTCATGGTACCGGCGCTCGCAGTAACCGCCCCGATGTCGACCAGCGATTACAGCGTCGCTAAAGAACGGGCGGCGAAGGAATACGAAGCCACGCGTGCGCAGTGCAGTCCGCTGGCGGGCAATCCGAGGACTCTATGTCTTGCCGAAGCGCGGGCCGTCGAGCGCAAGGCAATGGCCGAAGCGGAAGCGCGTTACCGTGGGACCGGCAGTGCACGCCGGGATGCAACGATCGAGTCGGCCGAAGCCGATTTCGACGTCGCAAGGACGAAATGCAGCGCCAAGACGGGCAATGATCGCGAGGTTTGCATCAAGGAAGCGAAGGCAGTGGAGGTCAGAAGCAAGGCCGAGGCGATTGCAAACGAAGAGATCGCCACGGTGAGACGTGATAGGCGCGACGACGAACGCAATGCGGAATACGAAGTCGCGATCGAGAAATGTGACGCGTTGGCGGGGGCGCCGAAAGATCAGTGCCTGGCCGACGCAAAGGCCAAGTATCGGAAATAGAGTTCGTCTCCCCTCTGTCCCCGCCCGGGGACAGAATTAGCCCGAGGGCGCTCCCTCCCCTGGGCTCCGTTGGGCGGATGCTTGCATCCGCCCACTTTTTTGTGCGGTCGATTCACTCGCCCAACGGAACGGACCGTGGAACCGTCGTCACACTCGTAATGACGGCGCCGAACAGCAAGATGGCGGCGGTGAAGTAGATCCACAGCATGATCGCGATGGCCGTCCCCACGTTCCATTTGCGAAGCACGGCGAGGACTGTGCGGCTCGCCGTGTGAGGGATCGGCGCCCCGTGATCGGCCGGCCTCTGGCCCGGGCGGCCATCGGGCATCGAATCCTGGGCGGAAAGACCGGCGTTGTGGCCGGCCATTGCTCAGATTCGGTTGCCCTCGCCACCCGGGCCACTGCCGTTCCTGCGCATGACCCTTCGGAGGAGGCCTAACCAGAAAAGCGGCCGGAGCCCGCGCCAGAGGCCGCGCCTGGAGGATCGTCGCGCGCCGGCACGCCGTATCGCGAGTCCGGCGGCGAGCAACGCGCTGATGCCGGCAATGCGCCGCGTCAGCGCCACCGCCTGGCGCACTCTGCGTTCGCCGCGCACCTCGTGGCGCGCGAATTCCCGCCACGCCTCGGATATCGCCGCGCGTTGTCGCGCGAGACGGCGCTGCGCATTTGCGCGTCGCACCGACACGGGCGGCAACGCGCGATCGGCGGTCACGTCTCGTTCTCCACGTGCGCGCGAAGGTCCGCCACGTCGCGCTTCCACTCGGCGAGCGAATGGCGAAAGAACGGGGTAGCTTGGGCGAGCAGGTGCTTGAGAATGAACCAGCCAGCCGCCGCCGCGACCGCGAAACCTGCGGCGATCGATGCCGCGACCGCAACCCGATTCGGCGATTCCCAGGCGGCAAGCAGGGCGCTGATCCCCGCGAACGTGAGTGCTATCCCGATAAACACCACGATGGCGACGATGGCTGCGAGCGCGCCAAGAAGTCGATCGCGTTCTTCCGCAGCTTCGAGCGATAGGAGCTCGAGGCGGATTCCTGCATGGTCCCAGACCGAGGCAAGCAGCCGCCGGCCTGCGCTCAATAGGTTGCCCGCTTGCTCGAATTCTCCAGGATGCTCCGGCGCCCCCATCATCGCCTCAGCGACGCGATATCAGGATGCCGAGCAGCACGCCTACGCCCGCCGCGGCGCCGATGACAGGCCATGGGTTCGCGTGCACGTAGTCGTCGGTGGCGGCAGCGGCCTGCCGACCGCGTAGAGCGGCGACCCGCGATGCTTCGCTGATGCGCTTTCTCGCCTCTTCCAACCTCGTGCGGAATTGCTCGCGCGCCTGCGCGAGCGCGTCACCGGACACGCTTGTGGTCGAACGCAACAGCGACTCGCCGTCGCGGATGAGATTGCGGAATTCACGCATCAACTCATCCTTCGACTGAGCGAGGGCCCGGCCGCTCTCTTCGAACGAGGCCATACCGGCATTGGCGGCACCGGTGCCGGCAGTGGTATTGGTGGTGCGTTGCATGGCGCCCTCCTGAAGAACGTGCGGCGCGTGGCCGCGAGATTGATTTCAGCGCGAGGCGGCAAATTGCCAGTCGAGAAGCCTGTCGATCACCGCGTTGACGTGGTCGACCCGGCGATTCTGATAGTCGAGATAGTAGGCGTGCTCCCAGACGTCGATCGTCAGAATGGGAGTTTGCCCGTTGACGAAGGGCACGTCGGCGTCACTGGTCGCGACGATCTTCAGCTTGCCGCCCTCATCGACGAGCCACGCCCAGCCGCTGCCGAATTGTTCGACTGCGGCCTCGGAGAAATCTTTCCTGAATTGGTCGTAGCTCCCGAACGCGCTCGCGAGGCGTTCGCCGAAGACGCCGCCGGGCAGTCCGCCCCCCGACGGTTTGAGGCAGCGCCAGTAGAACGCATGATTCCATGCCTGCGCTGCGTTGTGGAAGATCTTGGCCTGGTCGTGCTTTCCGGCCGTGGCCTTGATGATCGCCTCGAGCGACTGGGATTCGAACGGGGTACCCGCAACCAGTTCGTTTAGCGTGTCGACGTAGGTCTTGTGATGCTTGCCATGATGAATCGCGACGGTGCGCGCCGAGATGACGGGCTCGAGCGCGTCCTCGCTATACGGAAGCGGCGGCAGCGCGAAGGGTGTCGCGGATGTCGGCTTCGCGCCTGGCGCCTCGCGCCGCTCGGCGCCCGCGGAATGTGCCTGAAGAATACTCATGTCTGCTCTCCTCAAGATCCGGTGGAGAGGTTTGGCGGAGCCGCCGCGACCATCGACCGGTGGACTCAGTGGTGCTGCTTGAAGTAGTGGATTTCGCGCTCGTGCCTCCGCGCGGCTTGAAGCGAATCAAATGTGCCAAGATTGCGCCGGCGCCCGGTCCTCTCGTCCTTTTTGAGCGACAGAAGGCGATACTGGCCTGACTTCAGTTTCCTGATCATCGCTATCCTCTATGACGGAAGCAAGGTTTGGGTATCCGAGGGTTTGAGCGACGGGGCGCCGACCCTCCCTGCGCCGAACGGTGACGAGATGCGCGCCGCTGCAAGACGTGTGGGTGCTGGCATGCCGTGGTCTTGCCATCCCGCCAGTTTGTTGTAGACGGTTTTTACGCTGATGCCGAGCATCTCGGCCGTCCGCCGCTTGCTGCCGTCGCAATGGCGCAACGTTGCAATGAGAATCGTGCGCTCTGCCTCCGCCATCGTCATTCCGATGGGAACGCGGATGCACTCGCGCAGGTCAGCGCCCTCGGGCGTAACGTGACGGACCGGATGCAGATCCAGCGTGATGACGTCGTCGGAAAGGACGAAGCTGCGCTCGACGCAGTTCTTGAGCTCGCGTACGTTTCCCGGCCAAGAATGTGTCCGCGCGAGAGCGAGGCTGGCCGGATCGAACTTCTTGTGCGTTCCGTATTCGCCATTCAGCCGGTCGAGGAAAACCTGCGCCAGCAGCGGGATGTCGTCGCCACGTTGCCGCAGTGGCGGCAGGCGCACGACGAACACGGCGAGGCGATAGTAGAGATCCTCGCGCAGCCGCCGGTCGCGGATGATCATCTCAGCCGCATGATTGGTCGCGGTCAGGACGCGAACGTCGATCGGGATCTCGTCAGTGCCGCCCACCCTGACCATGCGCCCGGATTCGAGCACGCGCAGCAGCTTCGTCTGCAGATCGAGTGGCATTTCCGTAATTTCATCGAGAAAGAGCGTGCCGCCATTCGCGCGCTCGAAATAGCCCTGGTGCTGCCGCGCTGCGCCCGTGAAGGCGCCGCGCTCGTAGCCGAACAGTTCGGCTTCCACCAGATTGGCGGGAATCGCGCCGCAATTGACGGCGATAAAAGGCGCATCCGCGCGCACGCTCTTGGCGTGCAGCAACTCGGCGGCGATCTCCTTACCGGTGCCTGATTCACCGACGAGCATCACGGTCGCCTGCGAGCGGGCGATTCGGCTCAACTCCGCGGCGACTTCGACGATCTCCGGCGAATTTCCGATCATTTGCCCGTTGTCGTCGCGCACGTCGACCCCTCGGGCGCGACCACGACTCGGCGGACGGGGAAAAACAGCAATCGTCGCTGGCCCCGAACGCGCCGCGGAGGCCGCTCCCGGAAAATCGAGGTACGTGACTTCGTTGCGGGGGACATCTGACGTGGTCATACCCGGGCTCCGCATCTTTGAACAAGACTGCGAGGTTGGATATTGGAGAATCGGCCGCGTCGCGCATGTAAGCAACGGCACGGAATTGATGTAGGGAATCTCTCGTCACGGCGTCGGATTCGCCCTACGTGCAAAAGGCCCTCGCAGCCTCGGAAAAACCGAGTCCGATTGGGATTGCTGCAAAGCGGAACGCGTAAGAGCCTGCCTACGATTCGTCGCGCACGCGTCCGATGGTCGGGCGGAGGCGGTCGGGGCACATTCCGTGACCATGCGCCTCCTGAACCAAGGGCGTCGATCGACAAAAGAGGAGTCTTGAATGAACCCGATGTTATGGCTGCTAGCGGGAGTGATTCTCGGTTGGCTCGCCACCATCGAAATGGCGGCCGACCGGCGGCTCAGTCTTGCGTTGAACGTGGCGGCCGGAATCGCCGGAGCCCTGTTGGCCGGGTCGCTCGTTACGCTGCCATTCGCGCCCGAAACCCTGAGTTCGAGCGAGTGGAACCTGGGCTCGCTCCTCATGGCGTCGCTGGGCGCGATCATCCTGCTCGTTGTCGTCAACCTGTTCAGGTTGAAAGGCGCTCCGTAGCGATTGAACTAGCGCGAGGCTGACGCCGTTGCTGCAGCCGGCGTGACGCGCCAGACGACGTTCCCTACGTCGTCCGCCACGAGAAGCGCTCCAGCGCGATCGATCGCCACGCCAACCGGCCTTCCGAGAGCTTCGCCGTCGGCATTGAGGAAACCGGTGAGCACCTCTTCAGGCATCCCGGACGGGCGCCCGTTCGCGAAAGGCACGAAGACCACCTTATAGCCGGCGGGTGGCCTGCGATTCCATGAGCCGTGCTCGCCGATGAACGCACCTCCCGAAAAGCGGGCCGGCAGCAGCTTGCCGTCATAGAAGACGAGGCCCAGCGCCGCGACGTGCGATCCGAGCGCATAGTCCGGCCGGATCGCCGCGGCGACGAGATCCGGCCGCTGCGCTTTCACCCGCGTGTCGACGTTCTGCCCGTAATAACTGTACGGCCAGCCGTAGAAGGCGCCCTCTTGCACGGAAGTCAAATAGTCGGGGACGAGGTTGTTGCCGAGCTCGTCGCGTTCGTTGACGACAGTCCAGAGCGCACCGCTTTGCGGCTCCCAACTCAGCCCATTGGGGTTGCGAAGCCCCGACGCAAGGATTCGCGAACGGCCGGTTGCGAGCTCAATGTCGAGGATCGCGGCGCGGCGCTCTTCTTGCTCGATGCCGTTCTCGCTGACGTTGCTGTTGGAGCCCACCGTGACGTACAGGTGCTTGCCGTCGCGGCTTGCGATCAAATTCTTGGTCCAGTGATGGTTGATCGATCCGGCCGGAAGGTCCGCCACTTTTTCGCCGGGCGTTGTGATCTCCGTCGCGCCGTCGCGGTACGGGAAGCGGAGGACGGCATCCGTATTCGCCACGTAGAGCCACTCACCAACAAGCGCCATGCCAAACGGTGAATTGAGCCCGCCGATGAACACGGTCCGCGTATTCGCGACGCCGCTACCGCCAGTATCGCGCAGCAGCGTGATCCGATTGGCGCTCGGCACTGCCGCGCCTGCGCGTCCCATCAGCGTTGTCATGAAAAACGCCCGAATCCCCTTGTTGTTCTCCGGCCTCGGCGGCGCATTGGTTTCGGCCACGAGCACGTCGCCGTTCGGCAGCGTGTAAAGCCACCGCGGGTGGTCGAGCCCTCTTGCAAACGCGCTTACCGCAAGGCCGTTCGCCGCGATGGGTTTGGCGTCGTCAGCCCATCCCTTCGCCGGTGCGACTTTGACTGTCGGTAACAGCGTCGCCTGCGGCGGCGGCAGCTTCGGTTCCGTTCCCACGCCCGGGTCCGGGCCGGTCGCCGGCTGACTGCACGCGGCGAGGCCCGCGACGATCGAAATGGCTATCGCAACCCAACTTGGTGATCGCTTCATTGCTGCCTCGACGGAAGGCTGGCCGCCCGACGCGCACTTCGACGCAGAATTTCGGTCCGGATGTCGGCGAACTGCTTGCGCGTTTCCCCTCCGATCAGCGCGGGCCCGACAAGCGGAGGCACCCATGCTTTGGGGACGTAACGGCCGATATTGATGATGTGCGGCGTTCCGTCGACCTCGATGACGCGAGTGGTAAACGTCGATGACTCCAGATCGCCGCTGATGTGGTGCGAGCGTATCTCGACCAGGGGAACGATCTCGACTTCGCGCACGTTGTCGAACGCAAAGCTGAGCAGACCGAGCGTCGCCTTCCCTTTTTGCCTGACCATGAGGATGCTGTCGCGGCGTCCTTCGATGCCGCTGTATTCAAGAGCGGAAATGAACCCGCTCATGTGGTCGTAGTCGGTCAGCACCTCCCAGATCACCGGCAAGGGTGCGCGCACCGGGCAATCGACATCGACGAAGATCGTTTCCTTGTCTTTGCGAACCGCCACGACGATGTCCGCATCCGGCACGGCGGATTGCGCGATCGAGGCAACCGCACTGAACAAGAGCACCAGAAACCAACGCGCCATCGCCGCGCTCCTTTGCAGGGCGATTTTCGCGTGCGCCCGTGGCTGGCGCCAATGTCGAGTGGGCCGAAATCCGTGTAGGACGGCGACTTTCCGGCGGGGCCTGGCGTGAATGTCGTCGTCAGGCTTCGATACGCAGCCACGGGCCCCGGCACGGCGCATCGAACGAGAAGTGAAGAGTGGACGACTTGCAATCGAAAATCGCGCAGCTGATGGTGCGGATGTGGCGACCTTCCTCGTGCCGGCACAACGCCGCACTGGCGCTGTCGCCATGACGCGCCATCAGCGACTTGATATCGTCGACGGCGAACGGCAACGTGAGAGCGCGCAGCGCGTGGTCGAGCGTTGCGATCCGGGCACGCGACGTGCGGGCGCCAGTGTCATCCGGCGGTGCGAGATCCTGGCCGCGCAGGCGATCGCTGACGTAATGGTTGGTCCGGGCAACATATCCCGTGTCGCCCGGCTCCTCGGCAGTCTACCGCGTGATGTGCAAGCTCGATCGCGGCGACGGCACCGGTCGCGTCTCCGAGCAAGAGCGTTCCCCCACCCGCATGCGGCGTCCGGAACACGAGACCGACAGCTTCGGCGACGGTCGCGCATTCGCGAAGGATCCGGGTCATCAGAAAGCTGCGCAGCCATCCTTCGCCGTGGTCGGCGGTACCGATTTGCGTATCGGCAACCGCGAGACCGTTCGTGTTGATGCCACCGGAATACGCGCCGGGCGCGCCAAGGCTGCCTACGCAAAGGATTCGCCGTCCGGACCATTCCGAATCCGCATGGCGGAAAACGTACTGCAGGTCGCCCTGCACGCCGCGCGCGTCCCGGTTCTTCACGACGACCGGGCCGTTCGCGCCACGCGGCGCGGCCCACGCTGTACACGAATCCGCCAGCGCCGGCAGCTCGGCCAGGTCGGCAATGACGTTGCTGTAGAGACATGCGAACAGCGCGTCGGCGGCAATGCCGAAGCCTTCGGCAATGCCCTGTACCTCGACGTAGCCGTCCGGATCGTTGTCACGCATGAAAGCGTGCTGAGCGTCGAGCCAGCCGATCACTTTCGGCGCGGCGAGCGCCGGCCCGAGCTCGCGCAGCCGGCGCGTCACGGCAACGGTTACATCGGCGATCCGATCAGGATTGAGCTGCGCCTGCAGGCGGCCGCGGTCGTATGCGGAACCGCGAAGCTCCTGAATCAGGGCGCCGGGAGCAGGCATGGGAGCGATGCCTGCGGCCCGTTACTACGCCGCGACCTTGCTGCGCTCGCGGGGCGTCTGCGGTCGCGCGCCCCGGAACGCGGCGAGCAGTTCCGCTTCCTTCGCCTTCGCGGCCTTGAGATGCCGATCCTTGACGTGCCCGTAGCCGCGAATGTGTTCCGGAATCTGCGCAAGCTGCACCGCAAGGTCGTGGTTGTGCGGTGCGAGCGTTGCGACAATCTCATCGACGAGCGTCTCGTACTGCCCCGGCAATGCGCGTTCCATCCGCCGTTCTGCGGTGCGGCCGAACACGTCGAACGCCGTTCCGCGCAGGCCGCGCATTTTTGCAAGCACGCCGAAGGCGCCCATCATCCACGGGCCGTAGACGCTTTTCTTCGCTTCACCGGTGACCGGATCGGGCTTGTTGAACACGGGCGGCGCGAGATGGAACCGGAGCTTGTAGTCGCCGTCGAATTGCGCCGCGACCCGCTTTTGGAAATCGCCGTCGGTATAGAGTCGCGCGACTTCGTACTCGTCCTTCACGGCGAGCAGTTTGAAGTAGTAGCGCGCGACGGCTTCGGTCAACGCGGTCGCGCCGGGGACTTTCGTGCTCTCGGCGACGCGAACCTTGGTCACAAAGTCCGTGTATCGCGCAGCGAACGCGGCATCCTGGTAATCGGTAAGGAATTTGCGCCGGCGCTCCACCATCTCTTCGATCGATTCGGACAATCGCTGCGATTCGGGAACCGCCGATGGAATCGCCGCCGCCGATACGCGCGCCGGATCAACGGCCGCAAGCCGACCCCAGCGAAAGCTTTGCCGGTTCGACTCGACTGCCGCGCCGTTCAATTCGATCGCGCGGATGATCGCCGCTTCGCTTATCGGCAGGAGCCCGCGCTGGTACGCATAGCCGACCATGAAGAGGTTGGTCGCGATCGAGTCGCCCATGAGGCCGGTCGCGAGCTTGGTGGCATCGAGGAATTCCGCGTCGCCGGGGCTTACGGCGTCCTCGATCTCGCGTTCCATCGAGCCGCGCGGAAACACGAGATCGGGGTCGCGCGTGAAGCCGGCGGGCATCACCAGCGCGGAGTTGACGAGCGCCTTGGTGACGCCTTTCTGCATCTTGGCGAGCTGCTCGTAGCCCACACCCGTCAGGATGTCGCAGGCGAGGATCAGTTTCGCTTCGCCGGCTGCGATCCGTGTCGCATGGATATCCTCGGGATTGTCGGCGATGCGCACATGCGAGACGACGGCGCCGTTCTTCTGCGCGAGCCCGGTCATGTCGAGCACGCTGCACCCCTTTCCCTCGAGATGCGCGGCCATTCCGAGGAGCGCGCCGATCGTAATGACGCCGGTGCCGCCGATGCCGGTGACGACGATGCCGTACGGCGCGTGAGTCGGCGGCAGCACCGGGTCCGGCAACGCCGGAACCTCGCCGGCCTTCGCTTTCGCCGGCTTGCGCAGTCCGCCACCGACGACGGTGACGAAGCTCGGGCAGAAGCCGTTGACGCACGAGAAGTCCTTGTTGCACGAGCTCTGGTCGATCGTGCGCTTGCGGCCGAATTCGGTCTCCACCGGCGCCACGGCGACGCAGTTCGATTTCACGCCGCAGTCGCCGCAGCCTTCGCAGACGAGCTCGTTGATGAAGACGCGCTTCGCCGGATCCGGGTACTTGCCGCGCTTTCTCCGCCTGCGCTTTTCCGCCGCGCACGTCTGGTCGTAGAGCAGGATCGTGCAGCCTTCGGTGTCGCGCAGCGTCCGCTGGACGGCGTCGAGGTCATCGCGATGGTGAATCGCGATGTCGGAGGCGTAATAGCCCGATGGATACTTGTCCGGCTCGTCGGTGACGACGACGATCTTCGCAACACGTTCGGCCGCGACCTGCTTCGCGATGTCGGCGGGCGTGAGCGGGCCGTCGAACGGCTGGCCCCCGGTCATGGCGACCGCGTCGTTGTAGAGGATCTTGTAGGTGATGTTCACGCCGGCGGCGACCGCGGCGCGAATCGCGAGGATCCCGCTGTGGTAGTACGTCCCGTCGCCGAGATTGGCGAAGATGTGCTTTTCCTTGGTGAACGGCGCCTGACCGATCCACGGAACGCCTTCGGCGCCCATGTGGGTATACGTTTCGGTGCGGCGGTTCATCCAGATCGCCATTACGTGACAGCCGATGCCCGCCGTCGCGCGGCTGCCTTCGGGCACATTGGTCGACGTGTTGTGCGGGCAGCCGGAGCAAAACCACGGCAGCCGCTCCAGCGTGATGCGGGGCTTCGCAAGAGCGGCTTCCTTCGCGTTGATCCAGTCGACGCGCGCTTTCAGCTTCTCCGATTGCCGGGGATGGAGGCCGAGGCGCTCGATGCGCTGCGCGATCACGCGCGCGATCATCGCGGGCGTGAGCTCGGACAGCGACGGCAGGAGCCAATCTCCGTGCGGGCGCGTCCATTCGCCTTTTTCGTCGAACTTGCCGACCACCCGCGGGCGCACGTCGTCGCGCCAGTTGTAGAGCTGCTCCTTCAGCTGGTATTCGACGACCTGGCGCTTTTCCTCGACGACCAGGATTTCATCCAGGCCTTCGGCGAACTGGCGCACGCCTTCGGGCTCGAGCGGCCACGTCATCGCGATCTTGTAGACGCGGATGCCAATCTCGGCCGCGTCGGCTTCGGTGATGCCGAGATCGTCTAGCGCCTGGCGGACGTCGAGATAACTCTTCCCGCTGGTAATGATGCCAAGGCGCGCGGGTTTGCCAGACCCGGGCGAATCGATGACGATCTTGTTCAGCTGGTTCACGCGGCAATAGTGGAGCGCCGCGTAGACCTTGTAATTCTGCATCCGCGATTCGGTCTCGAGGAACCCGTCCGGCCAGCGGATCGAAAGTCCATCCGGCGGCAGCGGAAAATCGTCGGGGATGACGATCTTGATCCGCTCGGGATCGATGTTGACCGACGCCGAGCTCTCGACGGTGTCGGCGACGCATTTGAAGCCGATCCACAAACCCGAGTAGCGTGACATCGCCCAGCCGTGCAACCCGAGATCCAGGATTTCCTGCACGGACGAGGGATAGAGCACCGGCATCATCGCCGCCGCGAACATGTGGTCCGACTGGTGCGGCAGCGTCGACGATTTCGCGCCGTGATCGTCGCCGGCGAGGACGAGCACGCCGCCGTGCTTCGAGGTGCCGGCGTGGTTCGCGTGCTTGAACACGTCGCCGCAGCGGTCTACCCCGGGGCCCTTGCCGTACCACATGGCGAATACGCCGTCGTACTTGGCGCCGGGATACAGGTTCACCTGCTGCGAGCCCCACAGCGATGTTGCGGCCAGATCCTCGTTCAATCCGGGCTGGAACTTGATGTGCGCGCGATCGAGGAATTTCTGCGCTTTCCACATCGATTGGTCGAGTGCGCCGAGCGGCGAGCCGCGGTAGCCGGAGACGAAACCCGCCGTATTGAGTCCCGCAAGCGCATCGCGCTGACGCTGCAGGATGAGAAGTCGGACGAACGCCTGCGCTCCTGTCAGGAACACACGTCCGGATTCCAATGCGTATTTGTCGTCCAGCGAAACATCGCGCAGGACAGGGCTGGCTTGGGCAACTGAGGCCATCGGGTAATGCTCCGCAAAAATTTTGTTTTTGGGCCGCGCGAACGCCGGATGGGCGCCGCTACGCTCCCGTGGTCGCTTGTGTCAATCACGGGAATGGGCGCGCATTTTACCCGCGTTTCCGGCGGACAGGCTCCACAGTCTGCATCTTCTCCGATCCCTTTCTCGAGCAGGCGTTCCGCACGGACCGCGACCGACGGCCGGGCCTGACATGCTCCCGGGCGGCAGTACCCGGGTCAATCGACCGCGAACTGAAATTTCTCGTCCGCCACCTCGATCACATCGCCGTCTTTGACCCGCCGCGCCTCCTTGCCGGCCGGCTGGCCGTTCACGCGCGGGGCGCGGCGCCCTTCGACATGCACGAGAAAATAGCCATGGGGCCGCCGCACCAGCACCGCAGAACGGTGCGCGGGCTTGCCGAACCTGGCGACGACGCGGTCGAGCTCGATCGTCGTGCCGGCGCGCGGCCCAGTGAGCAGGTGCACGCGACCGTTGGGAAAGTTGATCCGCGTCGCGCGCGTGCGCGGCACGGGAAGCGCGCCGTCGTCCGCCATGCCGCTGTGTGCTTCGGCGATCCCCCTGATCAGCATCGTGCGGTCGAGTTCGACTTCGGTCGCGGTCTTCAGATTGAGGTAGCGCAGGCTGAAAGCACCGAACTCGACGACGTCGCCATGCCGCAGGATGCGCCGCGACATACGCGTGCCGTTGACGAAGGTGCCGTTGGCGCTCGCCAGGTCCTTGAGGATGTGGTCGTTGCCGACCGGCACGATCGTCGCCTGCTTGCGGCTCACCGACGGATCGTCGATGACGATCTGGTTGGTGGGATCGCGGCCGACGCCGATCCGATCCTTTTCGACGAAGCACTGGAACACGACCGAACCGCCCGAGCTCAGGACCAGCTTCGCCATCGTCAGTGCTGCCAGCCGAGCAATCGGCGTTGCCACCCGCGCGCCGCCGGAAACGGTTTCCGCACACGTACGACGATCGCGCTGATGTTGTCGTAGCCCCCGTTGTCCTTGGCGGCCTGCACGAGCAGGTGCGCGGCGAGGGGCAGATTGGCGTGGAGCTCCTGCAGGATCAGCTCGATGTCGGCGTCCTCCACCAGGTCGTTGAGGCCGTCGGAGCACAGGAGCACGATGTCACCCGGCACCGCGTCGACCTCGCGCACGTGCGCGGCAACCCGCTCCGCGACCCCAAGCGCCTGCGTCACCAGGCTGCGGTTGTGCGATCCGCCCGCCTCCGCGACCGAGATGAGCCCGACGTCGACCTCGTCGCGCAGAAGCGAATCGTCGCGAGTCATGAGCTGCAGCTTGCCCCCGCGCAATCGGTAGACGCGAGAGTCCCCGATGTGCCCGATCACGATCCGGTCGTCGTGGAATACCGCCAGGGCGAGGGTCGTTCCCATGCCGAGCTGTCCGGCATGGGCCCGTGCGGCGTCCCAGATTGCCAAATTGGCTTGGTTTATGCTCTCCTCGACGGCAAGCAGTGGGGAATGCTGGTCGCCGCCTGATCGCAGCTCGGGGAGGCGCTCCCGCAGTCCGGTAAGGACGATTTGTGCGGCCATGGCGCTGGCGACCTCGCCCGCCCGGTGGCCGCCCATGCCGTCGGCCACGGCGACGACCCCGAATTCCGGATCCATCGCGATGCAGTCCTCGTTGTATTGTCGGACGTTGCCCAGATCGGTTGCCGCCGCCGCTTCGATGAACTTGCGCGCCATGATGCCCAATATTTTATGCGAGTCGAGCCGCTAGGTCGCTACGAGCTTCTCGAGGAGATCGGCCGCGGGGCGATGGGCGTGGTTTTCCGCGCCCGCGACCCGCTGATAGACCGCATCGTCGCCATCAAGACGATCAACGTGGGGCTATCACGGGTCGAGGCCGAGGCCTTCGAGAAGCGCTTCGACCGTGAAGCGCGTTCGGCGGGACGTCTCAACCACCCGAACATCGTCACCATCTACGACGTCGGCAAGAGCGGCGACGTGGCGTACTTCGCCATGGAGCTGCTCGAGGGGCAGTCGCTGCGCGACATCCTGGACTCCGGCGTCGTGCTGCCGCCCTCGACCATCGCCGACATCGCGGCGCAGATCGCCGACGGGCTCGCGTCAGCGCACCAGGCGGGCGTCATACATTGCGACATCAAGCCCGCGAACGTCGTCGTGCTCGCAAGCGGGCTGGTGAAGATCACCGACTTCGGCATCGCGATGCTGCCGACCGGCTCGCGCTCGTTCATCGGCAGCATCGCCGGCTCGCCCAAGTACATCTCGCCCGAGCAGGTGGTGGGGCGCCCTGTCGACGCGCGCTCAGACGTGTTCTCGCTCGGCGCCGTGCTCTACGAGGTGCTGACCGGGGCGCCGCCGTTCGTGGGGACCGCGCTCGACGAGATTCTGCACAACGTGATCACCTTCACGCCGGAACCACCCACCAGCCGCAACCGCAATCTGCCTGCGGCGTTCGACGCGATCGTCGCGCGGGCGCTGGCCAAACATCCGGACAACCGTTACCAGAGCGCGCAGGAGATGTCCGCGGACCTGCGCGAGCTCGCTCTGGTGGGGCCGCGCGACGCGTTCGGCGCGGCGGTCGCGCAAACGCGCTCGGCGGCGCCGCAGCCGGGCGATTCGACCGTGGTGATCGATCCGTCAGCGGAGGGCGAGGCCGAGGATTCTGTGACGCCGGCGTTTGACGACGATCCCGCGGCGGCGCGCCTTGGATGGCGCAGCCGGCTCGTGCTCTATGCCATGCCAACGGCGCTACTGCTGGCGATCGCCGTATGGACAACGTACTCCGCGCAGGCGCCTCGTCCGGTGCCGGTGACGGCGGTCGCGGCCCAGGACCCGCAGCGTGACACGCCGCCGGCCTCGGTTGCGCCGGTCACGGGCGAATCGCCGACGGACGCCAAGGGCGCTGGCGTGCCGGCCGCGGTCATGGCGACGCCGGCGCCTTCGGCCGCGCCAGCAGCGAAGCCGGTGGCGCTGGCTCGCCTGGGCTTCGCGGTGACGCCGTGGGGTGAGGTGTACATCGACGGGCGCAAGACGGGCATCTCGCCGCCGCTCAACGAGATCCGGCTGCCGCCGGGCAAACACACGATCGAGATCCGCAACACGACCTTCCAACCGCATCGCCAGACCGTCGACCTGCGCGCGGACGGCAGCGTGCGGATCAAGCACAAGTTCGAATGACGATCGGCCCGCGCGGATCGATTGCCGTTGCGTTGGCGCTCGTGTGCGCGGCGTGCGCGACACCCACCGCGGAGGAACCCGCGAGCCCGCCGCCGAAGGAAGGCATCGCCACGCCCCCGACCGCGCCGCGCCCCGAGTTACGGCCCGCCGCGCCGCGCGAACCGGCGCCCGCGGCGCGCGAGAAAAGCCGCGCCGAGCAGGACTTCGAGCGCGGCGTGAAAAGCTACGAGGATGGCGACTACAAGAACGCGGCGCGGCAACTCCAGTCCGCGCTGTCGCTCGGCGTGCCGGCCTTTTCCGATCAGGCCACCGCGCACAAGTACCTCGCGTTCATTGCGTGCGCTTCGGGCCGGCAGCGCCCGTGTCGCGACGAATTCCGCAAGGCGTTCGAGGCCGATGGCAACTTCAACCTCACGCCCGCCGAGGCCGGTCATCCGGTCTGGGGGCCCGTGTTCCGCAGCGTGAAGGCGGAGATGTTGAAGGCGCGGGTGAAATAGGAGCACCCATCCGGTGCGAGTCGCTCGCGGCGGACGGGTAGAATGCGCGGCGACGCGCGGCGTTCGCGGATCGCGCGCGGCATCCGACATGACCGTCCCGCTACTCCCCTGTGTCGAGCTCGAAACCGGCGCGCGCCCCGATGCGTCGGTCGTCTGGTTGCACGGTTTGGGGGCTGATGGCAACGATTTCGTGCCGATCGTCGAGGAGATGAAGCTGCCGGAGGCGCTGTCGATCCGTTTCGTGTTTCCGCACGCGCCCGTGCGTCCGGTAACGATCAACAACGGCTTTCCGATGCGCGCGTGGTACGACATCTATGCGGCCGATCTTGCGAATCGCGCCGATGTTCTGGGCGTTACCCAGTCGCAAAGCCAGGTCGAAGCGCTGATCGCGCGCGAAAAGACACGCGGCGTCGCAGCGGCGCGCATCATCGTCGCCGGATTCTCGCAGGGCGGTGCCATCGCGTTGCATACGGGTTTACGGCATGCGGAACGTCTCGCCGGCATCGTTGGTCTTTCCACGTATCTGCCATTGGCCGATCAGCTGCCGGCGCACGCCGCCGCCGCAAACCGCGACGTGCCGATCTTCATGGCGCACGGAACGATGGATCCCGTCATACGGCCCGAGTGGGGCGAAGGGTCGCGTCGTGCGCTGGTCGCTGCCGGCTACCCCGTCGAGTGGCACACTTATCCCATGCAGCACTCGGTCGTATGGGAAGAGATCGAAGCGGTCCGCGCGTTCATCACTCGCGTTCTCGCACTCGGCTGAGGACTTCGTGATCATGCGGACCCGCCAGCGCCGGCTCTCGACGCGCGACATGAGGACGATCCTCGAGGTGACGAGCGCGCTCGCAGCGCCGTTCGACCTCATGACGATGCTGGGCGCGGTGGTCGCCGCTGCGAAGCAGGTCCTCGCAGCCGAGCGGGGCTCGGTGTGGCTGCACGACGCTGCGACCAACGAGCTGGTCCTCGAAGTCGCCACGGGCCTGAAGCCCGTCCGGGTGCCCGTCGGCATCGGCCTCGTCGGCACCTGCGCGCGCAACCGGCAAATCATCAACGTGCCCGACTGCTATTCGGATGAGCGTTTCGATCCCGAGTGTCGACAAGGCGTCCGGCTATCGCACGCGTTGCATGCTGACGCTGCCGCTCGTCGACCATAAGGACGTCCTCGTGGGCGTGATGCAGGTGCTGAACAAGAAGGACGGCGTGTTCGACGAAGACGACGAAGTGCGTCGCGACTGCGCTCGCGTCCCAGTGCGCGGTCGCACTCCAGCGCGTGCGCATGACGGGCGCGCTGATCGAGGGCGAGAAGATGCGCCAGGCGCTCGAGATGGCCCGCGAGGTCCAGATGAGCACGCTGCCGGCGACGATGCCCTCGATTGCCGGCTACGATGTGTGCGGATCGTTCCGTCCGGCGGATCTCACGGGTGGCGACACGTTCGACCTGTCAATGCTGGACACCGGACTCCTGATCGTTCTCGCCGACGCGACGGGACACGGGATTGCTCCGGCGCTTTCCGTGACCCAGATGCAGGCGATGTTCCGGATCGCGTTTCAGCTCGGCGCCAACCTGGAGTCCGCATTCATGGAGGTCAACAACCGCCTCGCGAAGACACTGGCGGCGGACCGGTTCATCACGGCATTCGTCGGATTTCTCGATCCGTCCACGCATCGGCTGAGCTTTCACAGCGGGGGCCAGGCGCCCATCCTGCATTACCAGGCGGCGGCACATGCATGCGTACCCTACAAACCGACGAGCTTCCCGCTGGGGGCGATGCCGCTCACCAAGCTGAAGCCGGCCGTGACGATCGAAATGCTGCCCGGGGACATCCTGGTCCTGCTGTCGGATGGTTTCTACGAGTACCACGATGTCGATGGACATCAGTTCGGCGAGGAGCGGGTGCAGGATATCGTGCGGGCGCACGGCGAGGCGCCAATGGCCGGTCTGATGGCGACGCTGATCGGCGCCGTCGATGCTTTCGCGCGGGGCGCCCCGCAGGACGACGACATGACCGCCGTGCTCGTAGCGCGCCAGGGATGAGCATCGCCGTCGCGGACGCGAGGTTTGCGCGCAGCTTCGACTCGCTTCCCGCCATCCTCGGGTTCACCGCCGAGGCGTTCGCGCGGGCGGGTGTCGACCCCGATCTCCGGCACGATGTGGATTTTGCGCTGGAAGAGTTGTTCACGAACATGGTGAAATACAGCGCCGGCAGCAAAGCCCTGGTGCGAATCGAGCTTACGCCCATCGAGGGGGGCGTCGAAGTGACGCTGACGGACTATGATGTCGAGCCGTTCGACGTGACGAAGGCGCCCGACGCCGACGTCAAGCTGCCGATCGACCAGCGCCGGCCGGGTGGACTCGGGCTGCACCTCATTCGTCGTCTTCTGGATTCGATTGAGTATGAGTATTCGAAGGAGCGCCGGCAAAGCCGGATCACGTTTCGAAAGACAAAAGCAGCGCCGCCGGACGCGGTGCGCGCCTGAGCACTGGGGGAACAAATGCTGTCGATCGACAAGGGGCCTGACGGGACGGTCGTGATATCGGGGCGGCTCGATGCCGCCCAGGCGGGAACGGCGCAGGCGTTCCTGGACAAGGTCGAGGGCACGGTCACGCTGGAGTGCAGCGCCCTCGAATACATTTCGAGCGCCGGCCTGGGCGTACTTCTGAAGACACAGAAGCGGCTCCTCGCCTCGGGCGGCAAGCTGCGCCTTGTCGGCGTTAACCGCCATCTACAGGATATCTTTGGATATTCCGGGTTCGACCAGCTCTTCGAAATCGAACCTCGCCGTTAGCCGACCAACTTTTGAAGCCCCCGGGTGTATTTGTGGACGACACCGACCGCATTCTGGTGGCGCGCTACCGGAATGGCGATCGGGAAGCCTTCGCCGAGTTGGTGGTCCGGTACCAGCGGCCCATCTACAACGCCGCATTCTGGGTGTTGCGCAAGGCCGAGGATGCACACGATGTCACGCAGGAAGTGTTTCTCAAGGTCGCGGAGCGGCTCGATGAATACGATCCGGAATACAAGTTTTTCAGCTGGATCTACCGGATCGCGGTCAACGAGGCGCTTAACCTGCTCCGCCGAAACGGGCGGGAAGAAGCTCTCGACGACGAAATCGACATTCCGGCGGCCGAAAGCAGCAACCCGGAGCGAAAAGCCGGCGAATCGGAGCTTGCGAGGCGGATTCAGGTCGCACTGATGCACATGGCAACCAACGACCGTTTGGTTTTGACGCTGCGGCACTTTTCGGAGTTGAGCTACCAGGAGATCGGTCAAATTCTGGATTTGGATGAAAAAACGGTGAAGTCCCGCCTCTTCGAGGCGCGGCTCCGTCTTCGTAAACAGTTGCAGGATTTCAGGCCGGATTGAGATGAAACCTACTGAACTCACCCAATTGATGCATGCGGTCCTCGACGGCGAGGCAGGCCCCGCCGAGGCGATTGAGCTCGAACGGCTGCTGGCCGCGGATCCTGCGGCCCGCGCGGAGTTCGACGAGTTGCGGCGCCTGTTCGCGGGCTTGGCCGGCATTCCCAAGGCGTTTCCGCCGGAGGGCCTGGTCGCCTCGGTGATGGCGGAGTTGCCGAGGCAATCGCCGCGGCGGAGCCGGCTCGTCCAACTTTTCATGCCGACTGGTGTAATTAGATCGACTTCAAAGGAAGCTCGGGTACGAATCCCGGGGAATTTGGCAACGGCCCCAGACGAATTCGGGCCATCTTTCAGGGGTGCGAACATGAGTGAGCAGCAACGCGGTTCCTTCGGCAAGCGCAAGATCTGGATCGGCGCCGGCATCGCCGCGGCAGCCGCCGTTGTTGTCGTGACATCGGGCGTAGTCAATTTCCCGCCGACCGGCAAGGATGCGGCAGGCACGATTGGCGCGGCGCAGCGCTATAGGGCCGATCAGCCGACGGCGGGCGATGTGAAGCTCGGCGGGCAGTCCACCAGTCCCAGCCAAACGGGCTCGGCGCAAGCGGTCCGGGTCAAGCGGGTCCGGCGCAAGGTGCGGGGCAATATGGTCCAGGAGCGCAAGGTCCAGGAGCGCAAGGTCCAGGAGCGCAAGGTCCGGGAGCGCAAGGTCCGGGGGCGCAAGGTCCAGGAGCGCAAGGTCCGGGAGCGCAAGGTCCGGGGGCGCAAGGTCCAGGAGCGCAAGGTCCGGGAGCGCAAGGTCCGGGAGCGCAAGGTCCAGGAGCGCAAGGTCCGGGAGCGCAAGGTCCAGGAGCGCAAGGTCCGGGAGCGCAAGGTCCGGGGGCGCAAGGTCCGGGGGCGCAAGGTCCAGGAGCGCAAGGTCCAGGGGCGCAAGGTCCAGGGGCGCAAGGTCCGGGAGCGCAAGGTCCGGGGGCGCAAGGTCCAGGAGCGCAAGGTCCGGGAGCGCAAGGTCCGGGAGCGCAAGGTCCAGGAGCGCAAGGTCCGGGGGCGCAAGGTCCGGGGGCGCAAAGCCCGGCGCAAGGCACCGCGCGTTACTAATCGCGGGCAGACATACAACATGAGAACCGCCGGCCTTGGTGCCGGCGGTTCTCTTTTGTGCACCGCGCCACGTATGCTCGCGGCGTCGCAGCGACCTGGGGAGGGATCACGTGCGCCGACGCATTCTTTGCGTGCTGTTGGGATTGATGGCGACGACGGCGGCAGCCGACGAAAGCCCAGTCGGAATATCCGAAGTCGACACGAAAGATCTCCGGCTCTATTACTACGATTCGCTGAGCTACCTCGTGCCACACGTGGTGCGCACGTTCACCAACTCGCTGGCGTTCCAGCGCAAGACGTTCGGTTGGACGCCCGACGAGCCCATTGTTTTCCTGATGCAGGACCTCGCGGACTATGGCGGCGCCATCGCCTACGCGGCACCGCACAGCATGCTTGTCTTCGACGTTGCGCCTGTCTCGCACGCGTTCGAGACGTACCCTGCCAGCGAGTACCTGTACCAACTGATGAACCACGAGATGGTTCACGTGATGTCGAACGACGTATCGTCCGAGGAAGATCGGCGCTGGCGGCGATTCTTTCTCGGCAAGGTCGCCGCCCAGCGGCAGAACCCCGAAACCTTGCTCTACAGCTACCTGACGGTCCCACGCTTCACCGCCCCACGCTGGTACCTTGAGGGTGGTGCTGTCTTCATGGAAACCTGGGAAGCCGGTGGCCTTGGCGCCGCTCAGGGCGGCTACGACGAGATGGTGTTCCGGGCCATGGTACGGGACGACGCTCACTTCTACGATCCATTGGGGCTCGCATCGCGCGCCACCCAGGTCGATTTCCAGGCCGGCGCGAACGCGTACCTCTATGGAGAGCGCTTTTTTACATACCTCGCGTACACCTATTCACCTGAAAAGGTCGTCGCCTGGTACAGGCGCGACCCAGGGAGCCAACGCTACTGGGCGGAGCAGTTTCAGCAAGTGTTCGGTATTTCGGTCGATACGGCTTGGCAGGACTGGATCAAGTTTGAGCATGAGTTCCAGCGCCGGAACCTCGCAGAGGTACGCAAGTTCCCGGTCACGCCGCACCGTGATCTCGCCGGAAGGCCGCTGGGTTCGGTATCCCGGACGTACTACGACGAGGCAACCGGCGTTCTCTACGGTGGGTTCCGCTACCCCGGCGTTGTCGAGTACGTCGGTGCACTGAACACCCGCGACGGCACCGTCCGGCGACTCGCCGACATCAAGCGCGCGATGCTCTACCGAGTCACTTCGTTCGCCTACGACCCTGCTACCGGGACCGCTTTCTACACCAACGACAACCGGGGCTACCTTTCATACCGGGACCTGATGGCGGTGGACGTGCGGACCGGTGAGGAACGGATGCTGATCGAGAACGCGCGGATCGGCGAGATCGTCGTCAATCCGATTGACCGCGCATTGATCGGCGTACGCCACGCGAACGGCCAGGCGACGCTGGTCCGCATTCCGCCTCCCTACAATCTCTACTATGAGGTGTACAGGTTCGCATATGGCACCGTGCCGTACGACCTCGATATCTCGGCGGATGGACGCTTGCTGTCGGGGTCCGTGTCCGAGGTCAACGGCGACCAGTTCCTGCGCGTGTGGGAACTTCAAAAGATTATCGCCGGGGATATCAAGCCGCTCTCCGAATTCCGTTTCGGCCAGTCGGTTCCGGAGAGCTTTACGTTTTCCAAGGATGGGCGATACCTGTTCGGAAGCAGCTATTACACCGGCGTATCCAACATTTTCCGCTACGAAGTCGCCACCGGCGCCGTGGAGGCCGTCTCGAATGCAGAGACCGGTTTCTTCCGCCCCGTGCCGCTCGCCGACGGACGGCTCATGGTTCTCAATTACACGGGGCAGGGTTTCACGCCGGCGATCATCGATTCCCGTCCGATCGCTGATGTCAGTGCGATAGTGTTCCTTGGCGCCGAGCTCGCTGAAAAATATCCCGTGGTCAAGACTTGGCAGGTGCCCCCGCCGAGCACGGTCGACGACGAGAAGATCATCACGCAGAAGGGGCCGTACGTTCCGTGGCGCAATGTTCGTCTGTCGAATGCGTTTCCGGTGATCCAAGGGTACAAGAACACTGCCGCGGTGGGATATCACTTCAACTTCGATGATCCGCTGCAGTTTGCCAGCCTTGGGATCACGGCGGCGTACACGCCAGGCTCCAATTTGCCGAGCAACGAACGGGGACACGTCGAGGTCGTCGGACGCTACCAGTTCTGGAATGCCGCGTTGTCCTGGAACCGATCCGACTTCTATGACCTGTTCGGACCGACGAAGCGTAGCCGCAAGGGCTACGCCGCAAAGCTCGGCTACGACTGGGAGCTATACAACGACGAACCGCGGCGACTCGACCTGTTTCTCGACGCAGCGTATTACGACCAGATCGACACGTTGCCGACGGCCCAGAACGTCAGTACGAATTTCACACGGCTCGTCACCGGCGAGGCGCGGCTCGTGTACACCGACGTCAAGCGCTCGATCGGCGCGGTTGACGACGAGAAGGGCGTCGCCTGGCAACTCGTCTACACCGGGAACCGGGTCAATGGGGAAATCGTGCCGCAGTTTCGCGGAGGCCTCGATGTGGGGCTTGCCCTTCCGATCGGCAATTCATCGGTGTGGTTGCGCAGCGCGGCGGGAGTGGCCAATGGCGACCGCAACAATACGGTGGCCAACTTCTACTTCGGCGGCTTCGGTAACAACTACGTCGACGACAAGTCGGTCAAGCGCTATCGCCAATACGACAAGTTTCCGGGATTCGGGATCGACGAGATCAGCGCGTTGAGCTTCGTCCGCGAGATGGGCGAATGGAACCTGCCGCCGGTCGTCTTCGAATCGGTCGGCACGCCGAGTCTCTATGTCAACTGGATGCGGCCGTCGGTCTTCATCGCAGGCCTTTGGGCCGACCCGGGCAATTCGTCCTTGCGCAAGGATTACATGAGTCTCGGCGCGCAGGTCGATCTGCGTTTGAGCGTCCTTCACTGGTACGAGATGACGTTGTCAGCCGGCTATGCGGTGGGGTATCAGGGCGGCCAGCGCGCGGGCAGCGAGTGGATGATCTCGCTCAAGATCATGTAGGGTTCCGAAGCGCCCCGCGCGCGCTGAATCGCCATGTCGTTCGAAATCCTGTTGCATGTGCTCGTGGGCCTTGCGCCGGTGCTGTGCTTCCTCGGCGCGCTGCTCTATCTCGACAGCTACAAGCTCGTCTCGATGCGCGCCGTCGTGACGGTCGTCTTTTGCGGCCTGGTCGTGGCGCTCGCTTCCTATCTCGTCAACGCGTGGCTGCTGCGCGTCACGGCGATCGATCTCGAGACGTTCAAGCGCTATTTCGGTCCGTTGGTGGAGGAGCTCTTCAAGGCGCTCGTGATCGTCGCGCTCGTGCGCATGCACCGGATCGGCTTTCTCGTCGACGCCGCAATCTTCGGATTTGCCGTGGGCACGGGCTTCGCGATTGTCGAGAATCTCTATTACCAGCACCTCATTCCGGACGCCGGCATCGGCATCTGGATCGTGCGCGGCTTTGGCACCGCGATCATGCACGGCGGCGCCACGGCGATCTTTGCGGTGATGGGGCTTTCGATGCTCGAGCGAAGGCGTTGGCCCGCGCTGGTCGCATTCGCGCCGGGATTCGCCGTCGCCGTCGCTCTCCATTCGGCGTTCAACCATATGTACCTGCCGCCGCAATACATGACGCTCGCCGTGCTGTTCGTGCTGCCGCCGCTCGCGTACGGCGTGTTCAGGATGAGCGATCGGGCGGTCGGCGATTGGCTCGTCCAAGGGTTCGATGCCGATGCGAGCATGCTGGAATCGATCAACTCCGGACAGTTTTCGAATTCGCCCACCGGCCGCTACTTGCACACGCTGAAGGATCGTTTCCACGGGCCGGTGGTCGCGGACCTCCTTGTGCTACGTGCGGTTGCACACCGAGCTCGCGCTCCGCGCCAAGGGCGTGCTCATGATGCGGGAGAACGGTTTCGAGGTGCCGCCGGATGAGGAGACGCGTTCCAAGTTCACCGAGATGCGCTACCTGCGAACGAGCATCGGGAAGACGGGTCTCATCGCCATTCATCCACTGCTGCACATGAGTCCCAAGGACCTTTGGCAGCTCAACATGCTCGGCAACGCCTGAAGTTGTTGTCAGTGCGGGCCCGCGAAAGCTGCTAGCGTCGCATTGCTGGCGGAAGCAGTCGCGCGCAACGCATCCCACTGCGTGAAGAACGCGATGGCTTCCGGGCTGCGCTCCATCGCACTCACGACGTACATACCCCACGCTGCTCCGCCGGCTGCGTAGAAGCCCGCCGCAGCGCCGCCGATCGCAATCCAGCCGATGGCGCCTCCGCCAAACGCGATAGCGCCAATCGCGAGTCCGCCAAGGGCGAGACCGCCCACCGCGAGACCTCCGACCGCGACGAGTCCGATCGCCAATCCGCCCAGTGCAAATACGCCGCGGGCAAGGCCGCCGATTGCGACGATCCCCGTCGCGATGTCGCCGATCGCGAGCACTCCCTTCGCATGGCCGCGAAGCTCGCCCTTTGCCGGGTCCGGGCCGGTGGCGATCGACCATAACGGCATTCCGAGGTATTCGTAATTGCTGCGCCGGCGCACGCCGAGCATGCCGATTGCGGTGGGCGGCGCGTCGCCTTTGAAGGTCGAACGAAAGCGGTCAGGGTTCGGCATTGCCTTGTCTCCTGAAAGAAACGCGTTCTGATTAACTCATGAGTCCTCGGCTTCGGAGATCGTCGCCCGCGAGCCCGGTATTTTCGGCACGATGCCGCGGCGGGCGAGGGCGTCGCGCAGCAGGAATTCGATCTCCGCATTGACGCTTCGCAGCTCCGCCTGGGCGAGCCGCTCGAGCGCGACCCACACGGCCGGATCGATCCGTAGCAGGAACGCCTTCTTGTCGACCATCGTCAGCGAAACGGGGTCATCGCCGCGCGCTTTTGTTTCAGCGCTTGCGGAATCGCAGGTACAGCGCGCCGATCCATAGCGCCATCAAGATGACGAAGCCAATCATGAGTGGACCGAAGAGATCGCCGGGCAGGTGCGGCGGTGACGACGCATTGGCAACGAGCAGAACGTAGTGCAGCGCGGCGGTGAAGAGCGCGACCATGCTGCCGAGCCACGCGCCCTGTGCCGACAGAGCGTTCAACGTCGTTTCGCGGCGCTTCGGATCGAGCCAGTATTCCCGGTTCGGCAGGTTGATCGAATTCGGCAGCATTCGCGGCAGAAGTCCGATCACCGCCGCGAGAAAGAGCGGAAGCGCGAGCGCGAAGAAAAGCATGAACACAAGGTAGCCGTCGCGTGTCATGAAGCCGTTCGCCGCGTTGCCGGGACCGAAATGCGATGCGACGTTGTCCGGGAGCGCGCCCGTGGTTGCGACGATGTACATCGAAGCACCAGCGAGGCACAAGACGAGGACGAGCCAGGCGAGGCGATCCATGAGTTACTCCGTTGGGTTATGCGTTGAGCGTTCTAACGCCGCGCTACCAAACCAGCGACGATGCCCGCGGCGACGCCGAGCGCGAGGCCAACCGATGCGTAACCCAGCAGGACGCCGAACAGCGTGCCGACAGCGGAGCCGACGGCGATCCACAATCCACCTGCGTTCTTCGCGAGTAGGTTCATCGCGCTCCTTTCGTCAGTTGTAAAGGGTGCCCGTGTTGATTACCGGCTGCACGTCGGACTCCGCGCACAGCACCGTCATCAAATTGCTGACCATCGACGCCTTGCGTTCGTCGTCGAGTGCGACGACCTTTTTCGCCGATAGCTCGTTCAGCGCCATTTCGACCATCGACACCGCGCCGGTGACGATCTTCGAGCGCGCCGAAATGATCGCCTCGGCTTGCTGACGGCGCAGCATCACCTGCGCGATTTCGGGGGCGTACGCGAGGTGCGTCAGTCGCGCCTCTTCGACGACAACGCCGGCCTTGTCGAAGCGTGCCTGCAGCTCTCGCACAAGCGCCTTGACGACGATGTCGGCGCTCGCGAGCAGCGTGGGCTCGCGGCTGGCCGGCGCGTGGCTGTCGTCCTCGTCGTAGGCGAATGACGACGCGAGATGCCTTACCGCGGCTTCCGCCTGCAGCTTGACGTAATGCTCGTAGTCGTCGACGTCGAAGTACGCCTTGGCGGTGTCGTCGACGCGCCACACGACGACGGCGGCGATCTCGATGGGATTGCCGCGCTTGTCGTTCACCTTGAGCCGCTCGCCGTTGAGGTTGCGGGCACGGAGCGAGATCTTCTTGCGCGTGTAGAACGGGTTGGTGCCGCGCAGGCCGGGAACCCGCGTCGTGCCGCGGTACGCGCCAAAGAGCTGCAGGATCGCGGCCTCGTTCGGCTGCAACGTATAGAGCCCGCCCAGCACGAGCGCCGCGACGACAAAGAGCAGCGCGCCCTCGACGAACGGCCAGGCGCCAGGCGAGGCTCCGCGCGCGGTCGCGGCAACGATCGCGCCGGCCAAGACATAAAGCGAATACGCCATCAAGCCAAGCCCGATGGCGAGCCAGGCGAATCCGTTGAACGTCGTTACGCGAGTTTCCTGATGGACGTTCCCCGTGACCGGGGCGGCAGTGAGTGCCATGGTCGACCTCCCTCGAATCGGCCGGATCGGCACCGCGAATCGGCGCCGTGTCGGCTATAGCAAAATGATATCACTAGGATATCTCATGAGGGCAAGGCCGTTTGTCGGATCGCCGCGGGTGCCTGGGATTCGTCAGACTGGAACCTGCGGATGAGCACCATGGAGCGGCCGGCGAAGCCCGCGAGGGCCCCAGCTTTCATTCGCGGCGGGTCTGTGCCGCCTACCACGAAAACGATTCGAGCCGATTCAAGCAAAAAAAGCGGGCCCGAAGGCCCGCCAAAACAGAGGCGCTACAAAACGCTTTTAGCCGATTGTTACGGGGATGAAGATCCGCGCGTCCTCGCGCTGAACCAGCAGCGCGACGGTCTTGCCTGCCTTGCCGATCAGCTCGCGCAATTGCTCCGGACTCTTCACCGGCACATTGTTGACGGCGACGATCACATCGCCCTGGCGAACGCCGGCGCGCGCTGCGGCACCGCCGACGTCCTCGACGACGACGCCGTTTGTGACATCAGCGGACTTCTTTTCCTCCGCCGACAGCGGCCGCACGGCGACGCCGAGCTTGCCTTTCGTGGCCTCGTCCTTCGCTGATGTGAGCGTCTTTCGATCCGTCAGCTCGCCGATCGTGGCGGTCAGCTCCTTCGCCTTGCCGTCGCGCCAGATGTCGAGGGTCACCTTCGACCCGGGCTTCAATTGCGCAACCATAGGTGGCAGATCCGACGAGCGCGAGATGTCCTTGCCCTCGAACTTCAGGATGACGTCGCCCGGTTCGACGCCGGCTTTCGCCGCAGGCCCATCCTTCAAGACCGAGCTCACCAGCGCGCCGTTGGGCGTCTTCAGACCGAAGGTCTCGGCCAGCGATTGGTTCACGTCCTGGATCGCGACGCCCAGCCGGCCGTGCGACACCTTTCCGCTGTGCTGGATCTGGTCCTTGACGTCAATTGCGACATCGATCGGCACGGCGAACGCGAGCCCTTGGAAACCGCCCGAGCGGCTGAAGATCTGCGAATTGACGCCGATCACTTCACCTTTGAGGTTGAACAGCGGCCCACCCGAGTTGCCCGGATTCACCGCCGCATCGGTCTGGATGAACGGCACCGCCGCATCGCCCGGCAGGCTGCGCGATTTCGCGCTCACGATGCCGGAGGTGACCGTGTTCTCGAGGCCGAACGGGGCGCCGATCGCGACCACCCATTCGCCCACGCGGGTCGCCGTCGGGTTACCGATCTTCACCACCGGCAACTCGGCCGCCTGAATCTTCAACACGGCGATATCGGTCGTCTTGTCGGTGCCGAGAACTTTTGCCTTGAACTCGCGCTTGTCGACAAGTCTCACCGTCACCTCGTCGGCGCCGTCGACGACATGCGCATTGGTGAGGATCACGCCGTTCGCGTCGACGATGAACCCGGAGCCCATGCCCTGCATGGGTCCCTGCGACGGCGGCTGCGGCATCCGGAAGCCGCGGAACGGCAGTGGCAATTCGCTATCGTCGTCGTCCGGCATGCCGGGAAAGCCGCGGGCGGCAACCTTGCGTCGCTCATGTACCACGCTGATCTGGACGACCGCCGGTCCGTATTTCGTGACGAGCGCGCTGAAGTCCGGCAGCGCGGGGACCGCGTCCGGCGCGACCGTTGGAACGGTTGCTGACTGTGTTGCGGCGCCTGCCGGCTTGATCGTGGCTGCGCGGTCGGCGATCACCGTCCCGGCAGCGAAAGCGCCGATCACAGCGAGCGTAATGGCGCTGCGTTTGAATATGTTCGCTTGCATCGATTTCTCCTCGCAATGGGAATCGGGGTCCGGATCCATTTCCCGGGTTGCCGCACAAGGTAGGAGCGAAAACTTAAGGGAGACTTAAATCGCGCGAACCGCAAGACCCCATTGATATCCCCAGTTATCGAGCGCCCGACGAACGGCAGGGAAAGTTGCTTGCCGTGATTCCGTTGGCTCATGTATTTTGGCGGCCTTCGAGACGATTGCATTGCAACTTGCCGTCGCGCGCGCTCCGAGGAGGCTTGTCACTCCCGTCATCGCGGAACATCGGATTAAGGCAGCACGCGGTTGCTACGGCGAAATATACGTTGCAAGTCGGACCGGCAAATCGAATGTCGGCCGAGGCAAATCGGTTGGGGGACCAGGGAAAGTCACTTTCGTCGAACCACGGAGGAACAATCGTGTATTCATCAGGCATTCGAGGTGCGATCATTTCGTTCGCGCTGGCAGCAGGCATTGTTGCACTGGCGTCCGCATCGGCCCTCGGCGCGACGCGGCAAATCACCTCGTCTGGCGCGACCACCCTGCGGGCGAATGCGCCAGGTGTCGACGGAATCCAGATTCCGGAAATCCCGCCGGGACTGGAATCTGACGAGGGAACGGAGGCCGGCGGCAACGCCGGGAGCTTCAATCGCTCGCGCCCCGGCCGCAAGCTCGGCAAGCTCCCGCACAAGAACCTCGATACGCCGGTCGTCGGCACGAGCGCGGTCGCGGGTTCGAATCCGGAGGTCGCGCTCAGCTTCAGGGCGTTGAATCACCGCGACCAGCGTCTTGCGGACGGTGGCAACCAGTTCTCGATCGAACCGCCGGACCAGGGCTTCTGCGTCGGCAACGGCTACGTGGTCGAGGCGATCAACAGCGTGCTGCAGGTGTGGGATACGAGCGGCACCGCGTTGACCGGCGTGGTCGCACTGAATCCGTTCTTCGGATATGCGGCCGCGATCAATCGTACGACGGGAGAATTCGGCGCGGACGTGATCGACCCGATCTGCCACTACGATCCGGACAACAACCGGTTCATCGTTGCGATCACCACGCTGCACCGGGTCGGCACGACTAGCGCGTTCAACGGAAAGAATACGATCGACGTCGCCGTCAGCAACACGGGTGACCCGACGGGCGCGTGGACGATCTATCGCGTGCCGGCGCAGAACGATGGCACGGACGGTACGCCCAACCACCATTGCCTGGACGACGACGGCGTGTCGCCGGGTCCGTGCTTCCAGGACTACCCGCATATCGGTGCCGACCGCTACGGCGTCTATATTTCGACCAACGAGTACTCGCTGTTCGGGCCCGGCTACAACGGGACGCAGGTCTTCGCGTTCTCGAAGGCGCAGCTCGCCGCGCACCCGGCCGTGATCAAGGCGACGCTACTCGAGAACCTCGCGGTCGACGGCATGCCGGGATTCACCGCGTGGCCCGCCACGTCGCCGGTCGGGCATTATTCGAACGAGCGAAATGGCACCGAGTATCTGCTCAGCACGATCGCCGACGTGTGCCCTGAGGTCTACTGCACGGCGAAGCGGATCGGCCTGTGGGCGATCACGAACACGGCGTCACTGAACACCACTAACCCCGCGCTCGACTGGACCAGCCGCACGATCAACAGTTCGACGTACGTCGATCCGCCCAAGGCGAACCAGAAGGTGGGCGATATCCCGCTCGGCGAATGCCTCAACGACAACACGCTGTTTGGAGGGGGCATCGGGTGCTGGTTCCTCTTCCTTGACCCACCCGTCACATGGCAGCCCGAGGTCGAATCGCACCCCGATGCGAACGACACCCGCATGCAGCAGACGTGGTACGCCAACGGCACGCTGTGGGGCTCCGCGGCGACCGGTGTCGTCGTCAACGGTGACCTGAAGGCAGGCATCGTCTGGTTCGCGGTGGAACCGAAGATCAACGGCGCCGGCAAGGTCCAAGGCAAGGTCAAGAAGAGCGGCTACCTCGCGCTCGCCAACAACAACCTGACCTATCCGGCGATCGCAATCGGTGCGAGTGGCCGCGGGGCGATCGCGTTCACGGTCGTCGGCGGCGATCACTATCCAAGTGCCGGCTACGCGCTGATCGATGCGAGCGGCAACGTGGGCGACATTCACGTGGCGGCTGCGGGACTCGGCCCGACCGATGGCTTCACGAGCTATAAGGCGTTCGTCGGCAACCCGCCGCGGACGCGCTGGGGCGACTACGGTGCCGCGGTCACCGACGGTACGTCTGTCTGGGTCGCGTCGGAATACGTCGCACAAACCTGTACCCTGGCGCAATACCTGACCGGCGCGATCGGCTCCTGCGGCGGAACGCGGACGTCGCTGGGGAACTGGGCGACGCGGATCACCAAGCTCAATCCGTAACCGCACGCTGTCCGTCAACACAAGAGGCCGGGGTCGACCCGGCCTCTTGTTTTTGTGCGTCTGCGGTCACGCTAACGGACCCGTTGGCCGGAGCGCCTGGTGGGGTAGTCGTGGGCCGGGAACGCTAAACCTGCTAATGGGCAATTCGCGCGCTGTCTGGACGACCGTGCCAATCCGAGTGCCGATGAAAAAGGAGGAGACTACGGACAGCGGTTGAGCATCACCGCTGCGATGGATGCCGATAATCGTTGGTCATTAGGGAGAAGGCCATGAAAAACGTGAATAGACTAAAGCTCAGTGTATTCGCCGCAGGCGCGATGACTGTCGCGCTCGCCGCCGTGAGTCCGGGAGCCGTAGCCGCGCCTACTGTCTTTGATGCTGGTGTGGCATGCGACTTCAAACTGATCGTGGACGGGCAGGGCGGTCACATGGTTCAGAAGGTTTTCGTGGACAAGAACGGCGACCCTGTTCGCTTTCTCACGGCGGGGACGGGCCAGGCGTTGACGTTCACCAACTTCGATACGGGAACGACGTTGTCGTTAAGATCGAACGGCGCGGTGCAGCAGGTCCACGTCAACGCTGACGGCACGTTCACGTTCGTGAACACCGGACACAATATCCTGATCCTCTTCCCCAGCGACGACCCGGCCGGACCGACCACGACACTGTACGTGGGTCGCGTCGTGTTCGATGTCGATAGCCTGGGCAACTTTACCCTTGTGGGGAGCAGCGGAACGCAAACCGACATCTGCGCGGCGTTGTCCTGACGATCCCGGGCGCGTACAGCGGAGTACAGGAACCCGACCATCGTCCGGGTCGACACGCCGTAGAGCGGTACGCTTGGATATCATTGACCGCGGCTTTCGGGCCGCGGTTTTTTTATGCCGCGGCTTTTGGGAAGCGAACGGTCACGCCAAGACCTTCGCCCTGTGGTCGCGCAATCCCGGGCCCTAGCACGATGTTGGCGTCGTGCCGCTCGGCGATTCGCTTAACGATTGCAAGTCCGAGTCCACTGCCTGAGACATCGGTGGCGCCCGGGGTCGGCGCGCGGTAGAAACGATCAAAGACCCGCGTACGCTCGCTTGCCGCAATTCCCGGCCCCGAGTCGCGAATCGCGACCGACACATCGTTGGCGGCCTGCTCCACCGACACGTCGACGCGGCCGCCCGCAGGCGTATAGCGGACGGCGTTGTCCACGAGATTCGACAGGAGCACCCGCAACGCCGTGGCGTCGCCGTTCACGACCATTGGAACTGTGTCCGGTGGGTCTGCGGCACGGCCCGTCATTCCGATATCGACGCTACGCGCGGCGGCGATGGCTGCGTGGTCCGCTACGACATTGCGGGCAAGCGCCGCGAGATTGACCGGCGCAAAATTGCTCGCCGCGACGTCAGGCTCCTCCCGTGCAAGAGCGAGCAGCTGCTCGACGAGATGCGTCGCGCGCGAAATGCCCGCGCGCATCTCGATGAGCGCGGCGCGCCGTTCGGCCTCGGTGCCGGCGCGCTCGGCGAGCTGCGCCTGCAGGTGGACCGCGGTGAGCGGCGTGCGCAGCTCGTGCGCCGCATCTGCGATGAACGCCCGCTGTGCGCCGAGCGCGCGATCGAGTCGGGACAACAGGCCATTGAGCGCCTGCGCGAGCGGCCGCACTTCGTCAGGCAAGCCCGTCTCATCAAGTGGGGAGAGGCCGCCGGGGACGCGCTTGCCGACAGCGGCGGTCAGGCGTGCGAGCGGCGCGAGTCCGCGCGCGACACCAATGGCGATGAGCACCGCGAGCAACGGAGCGACCACGAGCAATGGGACGATCGTGCGCAATGCCATGCTCGCGGCGAGCTCGCGGCGGGTGCTCATCGGCTGCGCGACCTGCACCACCTCGTCGCCGGCAAGCGTGCTGAAGACGCGCCAGTCTCCGGTTGAAGTCTTGATCGTGTTGAAGCCGAGCTGCGCATATTGCGGCAGCGGATCCCGCGGTTGCGAGACGAAGCGCTGGACTCCGTTGCGATCCCAGATCTGCACGACGAGCGCGTCGCCGCCGACAGCCAGTCCGCCCGGTGTGCCGGCGAGCGGCACGCCGATGAGCGAGGCTGCCATCTGCCGCAATTGATAGTCGAAGATCTCGTTCGCCTCGTCGCGTGCGCGCATGTAGGTTGCGACTGCGGCGGCGGCGACGGCAATGATGAGTCCGCCCGCGAGCCAGACGAGAAGATCACGCCGGATCGATCGACGGGACGTCATCACCGATCCACATGCCCCCGGGCGATCGTCCATCCCACGCCACGGACGTTGCGGATCGTGTCGGGCGGCAGCTTGCGTCGCAGCGCGTGCAAATGCACTTCGACCGCGTTGCTGCCGACTTCCTCATTCCAGCCGTAGAGCTTTTCCTCGAGTTGCACGCGCGAGAGCACGGCGCCGGGCCGAACGAGCAGCGCTTCGAGCAGCGCGAACTCGCGCGCCGACAGCGCGAGGGGATTGTCGCGGACGCGCACCTCGTGCGTCGCGGGGTCGAGCGTAATGTCGCCGGCGGTGAGGATGGGCGCCGCCCGACCGGAGCGACGGCGCAGCAGCGCACGGATGCGTGCCGCGAGCTCCGTCAGCTCGAAGGGCTTCAGCACATAGTCATCGGCCCCGGCATCGAGGCCGGCGACGCGGTCGGCGACGGCGTCGCGCGCGGTCACGATCAGCACCGGCCGCGCGTCGCCGCGCCGGCGCATCCCGCGGAGAACCTCCAGGCCTTCCTTGCGCGGCAGCCCGAGGTCGAGCAGCAGGAGGTCATGGACATTCTCGGCGAGCGCGACTTCTGTGGCGCGGCCATCGCGCACCCAGTCGACGGCGAATCCGTCCTGATGCAGGCCGCGCCGGACCGACTCGCCGATCATCGCGTCGTCCTCGGCAAGAAGCAGGCGCATGCGAACAATGACGGCGCGCGAACCGCGCCGGGCGATGTCAGGACTTGGGCTCGAACTTGAGCGATGCCGAATTCATGCAGTAGCGAAGGCCCGTCGGCTCGGGGCCGTCTTCGAACACGTGTCCCAAGTGAGCGTCACACGCCGCACAAACGACTTCTGTGCGCTGCACGAGCCAACTCGAGTCGTCTTCCTTGCGCACGTTGTCGGGCGACAACGGCGCGTAGAAGCTGGGCCAGCCGGTGCCGGAGTCGAACTTGGTCGCCGCATCGAAAAGCGGCGCCCCGCAGCATGTGCAGCGATACGTTCCCGGGTCGTGCTTATCCCAATATTCGCCGCTGAACGCGCGCTCGGTACCCTTCTTGCGCGCGATCTTGTACTGCTCGGGCGTGAGTTCTTTTTGCCATTCGGCATCGGACTTGGTGACCTTGTCTACCATGAGGTTTCTCCTGCGAGAACAGGGATCGTGCGCCGCCGCCGTCTTGTGGCCAAGTGGGGCAACAGCCTCACTTACCCATTACCACGCTCCGGAATTGGGATGACGGGATCAAGTATAGTGGAGGTCTGCATCGCTCTTCACAAGCCTGCTTCACCCTGCGCAAATCTTGGATACTGCCCGAATCGACCCGTTCCGCCACGATGTGAGAGTGATCGGGCTGATCGGGCTCGCCCACGGCATGTCGCATTTCTTCCAGCTGGTGCTGCCGTCGATGTTCCCGCTGCTGCTCGCCGAGTTCGACGTCTCGTTCGCGGCGCTGGGTGCGCTCGCCGGGATTTTCTACTTCGCGAGCGGCATCACCCAATTCGCGGCCGGGTTCGCCGTCGACCGCTTCGGCGCCCGTCCTGTGCTGCTTGGCGGACTGGGCTTGCTCGCCGGCGGAACGATCGTCGCGAGCCTCGTGCCTGGCATCTATTGGCTGTATCCGATCGCCGCGCTGATGGGGGTGGGCAACGGCGTATTCCATCCCGCGGATTTCGCGATCCTCAACGCAAGCGTCGCGCCAAAACGGCTGGGATACGCGTACAGCACGCACGGGATCGGCGGCAACCTCGGATACGCGCTTGCGCCGGTATTGGGCTACGGGCTGGGTTCGGCGCTCGGTTGGCGCCCGGCGCTGGCGCTCTTCGGCCTCGCGGGGCTTGTCGTTCTCGGTCTGATGGCGACCCAGCGCGTCGTGCTCGAGTCCCATCGCGCGGCCGATGGCAAAGGACAATCCCTGCGCGGCAGCCTGCATCTCTTCCGGCAGCCGGCCATCCTGCTTTGCTTTGGCTATTTCGTGTTCCAGACGATCGCCGGCATGGGCATCCAGACCCTTGGCGCGCTTGCGCTCAACGTCACGTTCGCCGTGCCGATGGCCCTGGCGGCATCGGCGGTCACCGCATACCTGCTGGGCAGCACCGCGGGAATCCTCGCCGGCGGGTTCGTCGCAGCCCGGACCACCCATCATGACCGAGTTGCCGCGGCAGGACTGCTCGCCGGGGCACTGCTGATCGCCGTCGTTGCGAGCGACCTTCCCCGCGCTGCGTTGCTGCCGCTCTTCGCGACAATCGGCTTCGTGCTGGGAGGAACCGGTCCATCGCGCGACTTGATCGTCCGCAATGCGACCCCCCGCGGCGCGGCAGGGCGTGTCTACGGATTCGTCTATTCGGGTCTCGACGTCGGCTCGACGGTTGCACCCGTCTGGTTTGGGGCGATGCTCGACCACGGCATGGGCCGTGGCATGTTTCTCGCGATCGCGCTCACGCTGCTGATTGCGATCGGCACCGTGGTGAAAATTCGCACGGCGCGGGGCGTTGCGGCGACCGGGGCGGAGTGACTGCGAATGGATCTTGGAATCGCGGGGCGCAATGCGCTCGTATGCGCGGCAAGCAAAGGGCTGGGTCGCGGCTGCGCTGAGGCGCTCGCGCAAGCGGGTTGCGAAGTCACCATCGTCGCCCGCACCGAAGACGTATTGCGCGCGACAGCGACCGACATCGGCGCTGCCGTGCGACGCGACATCGGATGGGTAGCGTGCGACATCACGACGCCGGAGGGCCGCGCGAAGGCGCTTGCCGCTTGTCCGCAGCCCGACATCCTCGTCAACAACGCGGGAGGACCGCCTCCAGGCGACTTCCGCGACTGGGATCGCGCGGCGTGGATCCGTGCGCTCGACGCCAACATGCTGACGCCGATCGAGCTCATCAGGGCGACGATCGACGGCATGATCGCCCGCAAGTTTGGCCGCATCGTCAACATCACCTCCGGCGCGGTGAAGGCGCCGATCGAATTTCTCGGCTTGTCCAACGGCGCGCGCTCGGGACTGACCGGCTTCGTCGCCGGCCTCGCGCGAAGCGTCGCGCGGCACAACGTGACGATCAACAACCTGCTGCCGGGACCGTTCGACACGGATCGGCTGCGTACGACGATGGTGTCGCGCGCGAAAGCCGCCGGCAAGTCCGTGGACGACATGCTTGCCGCGGGGCGCGCTGCCAATCCGGCCGGGCGTTTCGGCACCATCGAGGAGTTCGGCGCCGCCTGCGCGTACTTGTGCAGCGTGCACGCCGGGTACGTGGTCGGACAGAACCTTCTGCTCGATGGCGGGCAATATCCGGGCACTTTCTAAAGCGCGCCCCGCCGACGCATGATCGATCTCTATTACTGGCCGACGCCGAACGGGCACAAGATCACGATCTTCCTCGAGGAGACGGGTCTTTCCTATGTGCTGAAGCCCGTCAACATCTCGAAAGGCGAGCAATTCGATCCCGCGTTTCTGAGGATTTCGCCGAACAATCGCATCCCGGCAATCGTCGATCACGCGCCGGCGGATGGCGGCGCGCCGCTGTCGCTGATGGAATCGGGCGCGATTCTCGAATATCTCGCGACCAAGACCGGGAAGCTCGCGCCGCACGATTTTCGCGACATCTGGGAATGCCGGCAGTGGGTGTACTGGCAAATGGGCAATCTCGGTCCCATGGCCGGACAGAATCATCACTTCGCGCTCTATGCCCCGGAAAAACTTCCGTACGCGATCGACCGCTACGTTCGCGAGACAGGACGGCTCTATCGCGTGCTCGATCGACGTCTTGCCGATCGCTCGTACATCGTCGACGACTATTCGATCGCCGACATCGCGAGCTATCCGTGGGTGCAGCCTGAACGGCAAGGCCAGGACATCGACGAATTCCCGCATCTCAAGCGCTGGAAGGCCGAGATCCGCGCGCGTCCCGCCGTGCAGCGCGCGTACGAGATTGCGAAAGCGCTCAATACGAAGCCCGTCGTCAGCGACGACGAAGCCCGCCGCGTATTGTTCGGCCAGAGCAAGGACACCGTGAAGTAGCCACCGGCCGTCGCGCCAAGTCCTAAGCGCGCAACGCGCATGGCGAATTTCGTTCCCCTCAAGAACTATATGCTGTACTGCCTCGATCGTTTCATCGAGCAATACGGCCTCGACGGACCGTTCCTTGAAATCGGTTGCGGCCGGGGCGATGTCAGCGCACATCTCGCGCGCCGCGACTGGCGCGGCGTGGCGATCGATTTTTCCGATACCGCGATTCGCGAGGCGCAAGCGAGCCTCGCGCCGTATCCCGGCGTCGTTGTGCGCAAGCAGGAGCTCGTCGACGTGACAGGAACCTTCAACACGATCGTGCTGTGGGACGTGCTCGAGCACATCGAGGACGATGCGGGTGCGCTGCGCGTGATCGAGCGGCTCCTGAATCCCGGTGGCCGGCTGCTCATCGCCGTTCCGAGCAATCCACGGGAATGGCGCTGGGACGACGATTTCTACGGGCATTACCGTCGCTATACCGTCGCCGAGTTGAGCCGACAACTGTCAGGCGCAGGGCTCGCGCCACAGGCATTCTGGGATTTCACCTATCCGGTGTTCTGGGCCATGCGGCGCGTGTACACGCGGTTGAAGCGTGCCGCACCGCTTCCAGCGGACAAGGAGGCATCGACGAAAGCGAGCGCGACGCGCAACGCGTGGGACGTGCCCTTTCTGTCGCGCATGCTGGATCGCACGGGCGCGCTGTGGTTGCCCATCTACTGGCTGCAGTTCCGGATGTTCCGCAACGCGACGGCGAGGGGCCACGAGTTCTTTGCGCTGGCGACCAAGTCGACCGCGCGCTGAAGGCCTACGACGGGGTCATCGCGAGCGCGTGCCACTCTTCGAGAGGAACGCGCGCGACCACACGGAAACCGTCCTTTCCCTGCGGCTCGATGACGGCAGCTTCGCCTTCGGCAAGATACGACCCGCCGACGATCGCGCGGAACGGATTGCCGTGGCTTACGATCACACGGTTGGTTTCGCGGGCAACGGGGAACGCGAGAAGATCGCGCAGGCCCGCATAGCGTTCCGGCGACTCGGGCTGCGCCGGTCCCCCGCGGGCGGCGGGCGACGCCGTCGCACGCCCGAAGATCAGCTGAGCCGTTTCCATCGTCCTGCAGAACGGGCTTGCCAGGACTTCGCCGATCGGTATCCCGAGCGCGCGAATGTCCGCGCCGATCGCGCGCGCTTCGGCGCGGCCCTTGTCCGTGAGGTTGCGCTGGGTCGCGCAATCCTCATAGCCCGTCATCCGCTCGTCGTTCTGTCCGAAATCGGTTGCCGCATGACGAAAGTACAGAACGTAACCGCCGCCGCGAAGGGCGGCGACGAGCGCCGCTCCCTTGAGTTCCGCTGGTACCGATGCGGGGGGCTGCGCTGATAGCGGCAGCATGCCGCAGAGCGCCGCGCCGACGGCCAGTGCCGCGATCAGGCGCCCCACGATGCGCCGTTGTCTTCCCTTCGCGTCCATCATCGAAACACCCAAAGACGGTAAGCGAGATAGTTTACAAAAGTCAGCGCAATGGTGGTGGTCACTTGGGCGGGCCACACGCTGAGGCCCGATTGGAGCAGCAAGGCGAGCAGGCTGCTGTTCGCGATCAATTGCAATGTTATGACCAATACAAAGCGGAGGCTCGCGACACGGACGCCGCGCGTGGGCTCGAAGATATGCCAATACGAAAGCACGAAGCGCGTGAGGGCGCCGGCGGCGAAGCCGAACGTGCTGGCCGGCACGCCTGTCATGCCGGTGCGCAGAAGCCCGTACATCGACGCGTAGTGCGCTGCGACGGCGAGAAACCCGGTCATCACGTGAAGCACGAACGTATGGAGCCAGTGCACCAGGCTGCCGTCCGACACCGGGCGGCGAAAGAGCTTGCGGACGGGCATAGCGGAGGTGACCGGTGCGCGCGTCAACCGGCGCGCGGCGGTGTCGCGAACAAGCGGTGCCGGTAGATGCCGATGCGCGTGAAAAAGGCGAGCAGCGCGGTACCCACCACACCGAAACCGTAATGGACCGCGCCGGGAAAGTCGATCGAGCTCGCCTCGGGGAAATAGCGCGTCGGTACCGACACCTCGCCGACGCGAAAGCGCGCGAGAATCGTCTGCGCCAGGATCTCATTGTCGAACACGAAGTCATCCGAGTTCTGCTGCCAGGGCAGCGTGTCGAGGAGCGTCCTCGAATACGCCCGATAGCCCGAGTGATACTCGGAAAGCTTGGCGCCGAGGAGCATGTTCTCAAAGGCGGTGAGCAAACGGTTCGCGACGTATTTCCACCGTGGCATGCCGCCCGCAAGCGCGCCGCCGCACAGGATGCGCGAGCCGATCACGACGTCGTAGACGCCCGACGCGATCATCGCGGCCATTGCGGTGACGAGCCGCGGGTCGTACTGGTAATCGGGATGCACCATGACGACGATGTCCGCGCCGCGCGCGAGCGCCTCGCGGTAACAGGTCTTCTGGTTCGCGCCGTAGCCCATGTTGCGCGGATGCAGAATCACCTCGAGCCCGAGGCTGCGCGCGACCACGACCGTGTCGTCGTCGCTCGCATCGTCGACGACGATGATGCCGTCGATGATGTCGCGCGGCAGCTCGCGCCATGTCGCCTCCAGCGTGCGGCCGGCATGGAACGCGGGCATGACGACGACGATGCGCTTATCGTTCAGCACGGGAGAGAGATCCAGCCGCGCCCGCAGCCGCAATGGGCGGTCGGAACGCGATCAGGTGCGCATCCTCGTAGACGGGCGCGCCGAATCGCTCGCGCAGCGTGGCCTCGCAATGCGCCGTGTCGGTTCCGATATTCTCCGGGTGACCCCGCCCGGTCTGCACATAGGGTTTTTGCCAAACGACGTAATCGACCCGATGTGACGCGAGCGCCGCGGTATCGGCGAGGTGAACGGCATTGCCAAAGCGGAACTCCGGAGTCTGCGGAATCTCTCCGGCGCGCCACGTGACGCACAACCCGGTGAGGAAGCCGGGGATCACCGTCTGCCCGCTCAAGCGCTCCCAGCGTGGCGCATCCCAGTCGTAGCTTTCGAAATAGAACGGCGCGGCAGCGATGCGCAAACTCGCGCGTGGCTGCGTGGCAAGGCTCGCCCAGAACGGCGACAGCGGGATCTTCTCCATGTAAGGAAGATACGGATTGCTGCCCGGGCGAAAATCGACATGGTAGAGGAGATGCACGGTCTGCGCGTTCGGGTGGCGCGCGATTTCGGGAAGCGGCGACCACGCGGCGAGAGCGAGCGCCGGGAGAGCCGCCACGATCGCCGCCGCGCCGTTGCGGATGGGCCGGCGGGGCGAGGCGACGTGCCGCGCGAGCTTTATCGATCCCGCGGCTGCCGCGAGGAGCAGCAGCGGCGCGAACGGCAGCACGTAGCGCCCGAGGGTCAACGGATTGTGGCTCCACGCCGGTCCCGTCAAACTGACTGCGATCAGCGTGAGCAGGATCCCGAGCATGCCCGTGCGCGCAATGGGTAACGCGCGCCACACGTCGCGTGCGCCATACGCGGCCAGGGCGCCACACGAAAGCACCGCCAGCGTGGAAGGGGTGCCGAGCCAGGCATACCACACACCGATCAGTGTCTCGATGCGGGGACGATCGATGAGCGCCTTTCCGGTGAGCGCCTCCGGATGTGCGAGAAGCGGCGGCAGAAGCAACGCTGCCATCGGCAATCCGGTCGCGAGCGCGAGAACGACGAGCCGCGTGAAGCGCGATCGGCGCAATTCGGGCGGCTCGCGCGACAAAGCGAAGAGCGTCCACAGGAACGGCGCGATGACAAACGGCGCGGCCACCGGATGAAGCCAGGCCGCCATCGTTGCCGCCACCGCAAACGTCGCGCCAGCCCCGATCGTGACGCGGTGCTCACCCCGCGATGCCGCATCGAAACGGTGGTACGCCGCATGCGCACACCAGACGAGAAGGAGCGTGATGGCATAGGGGCGCGCCATGCGGCTGTAGATGATGAGAAGCGGCGAAATGGCGAGCAGGACGGCAAATACCGCCGCCGTGGCGCGGCCGAGGCGGGGGACGACATAGAGCGGAAACAGCACGATCGTTGCAAGGCCGCAGGCGAGCATCGGTGCGCGCATCGCCGTCTCGGACAGACCGAACCAGCGTGCTTCGAGACCGTCGAGCAGGCCGAGGGGGATGCTGTAATCGGCGTGGCCGAAGTCGACCAGCATCTGCGCCGGCGCGAGGCGAAGCAACTGATGCACGGCGTGCCACTCGTCGTCGATCAGCACCTGGGTCGTGAACTGGTCGATTCGCAGGAACCCGCCCAGGACGATCGCACAGGCGAGAATCCACGGCCACGCGCGCGCATCGGTGAACGCCACGGCGAAGCGACCGGGCGATGATTCGGCGGCGGCGCTCATTGGAGTACCTTCGCGCTGCGCGCTCCCGTATTCGCGCCGGGGCGGCCCTTCGCGCTCATTGGAGTACCTTCGCGCTGCGCGCTCCGGCATTCGCGCTCGGGGCGCCCCTTCGCGCTCATGCGCACGGGGGCGCTTCAGCCGCGCCGCACCGCGATACCGGAGAGCGAAGGGGGATCGGCGTCAGACGATGACGCGACTTCGACCGCGTGCTCGAGATCGCTGTCCACGTCGAACGCGACGTCGCCGCCGGATGTCAGGCGGCCGGTTGCACGCACCGCCGCGAAATCGAACAGCGCGCGATCCATGAGGTGCGACGGCACGATCTTCGCGAGCGCGTTGAAGATCGACTCGAGACGGCCCGGATGCTTCTTTTCCCACTCGCGCAGCATCAACGTCACTTGTCTGCGCTGGAGGTGTTCCTGCGATCCGCAGAGGTTGCAGGGGATGATCGGGAAAGCCATCAAGTCGGCATAGCGCGCGAGATCGCGCTCGCGGACGTAGGCGAGCGGGCGGATGACGACATGGCGGCCATCGTCGGAAACGAGTTTCGGCGGCATCGTCTTCAGCTTTCCGCCGAAGAAGAGATTGAGAAAAAACGTGGCGAGAATATCGTCGCGGTGATGACCGAGCGCAATCTTGGTCGCGCCGATCTCGCCCGCAACGCGATAGAGCACGCCGCGACGCAGCCGCGAGCACAGCGAGCACATCGTGCCGCCATCGCCTATTACGCGCTTCACCACGCTGTACGTGTCCTGCGTCACGATCCGATGCGGCACGCCCCGCGCGTCGAGGTAGCGGGGCAGCACATCGGCCGGAAAGCCGGGCTGCTTCTGGTCCAGGTTGACGGCGATCACCTCGAAGGCGAACGGCGCGCGGTCCTGGAGCGATAGCAGAATGTCGAGCAGCGCGTAGCTGTCCTTGCCGCCGGATAGGCAGGCCATCACGCGGTCACCAGGCTCGATCAGCCCGTAGTCGCCGATCGCCTCGCCGACCTGGCGGCGCAGCCGCTTCTTCAGCTTGTTGGCCTCGAATTCGGCCTTGCGCGGGTCGCGCGCCGGCAACGGCGAAGCCGGCGGAATGTCGATGCGGGCACTATCGTCCATGGCCCGCCATTCTACCGTTCCCTCCGCCGCGGCGCCCCGTCGCCCGAGGTCACCTCACGGAACGCCACGGGGTACTATTACGCCCGCGATCGACACGGAGCGGGGCCCGGCATGCAGACGATTCTCGTCGCCAATCCCAAGGGCGGCAGCGGCAAGACGACGGTGGCGACGAACGTGGCGGGATGGCTCGCCGGCAAGCGCCAGCGGGTCGCCCTCGCGGATCACGATCGCCAACGCTCGGCAACGGAATGGCTCGCGCGCCGGCCGGAACTCTTCCCCGCGGTCAGGGGACTTCCAAATGACGCGACCAAGAAGACGTTGAAAGACGCCGATCTGCAGTGGGTCGTCGTCGACACGCCCGCCGGACTCCATGGGCCCGACCTGCGCGAAGCACTCAATCACGCCGATATCATGCTCGTGCCGCTTGCGCCGTCCGTGTTTGACATGGCGGCGACCGCGCATTTTCTCGCTGCGATCGCGCACTACAAGGCGGTGAAAGAGGGCGGCCTCGCGATCGGCATCATCGCCATGCGAGTCGACCCGCGTACGCGCAGTGCGGCCGAGCTCGACGACTTCCTCGGGGGCTTCGACTTCCCACTTGTTGCCCATTTGCGGGATACGCAGGTGTACGTGCATTGCGCCCGCGACGGCGCAACGGTGTTCGACCTGCCGCGTTCCCGTGCCGAACAGGATTGGGAACAATGGAAGCCGCTGACGCGCTGGATCGCGCGGCACGCGCCACCGACGTCCAGCTGAGCAGAGCATGTCGGAAAGACAAAAACGCCGGCGGATCGCCGGCGTTTTGCTTGCGGCGTCGCGCTCGTTACTTCTTCGGCGCCATCGCATCCTTCGCAGCGGCGTCCGCCGGCGCGGCGGCGGCCTTGTCGGCGGCGTCCTTGGCTACTTTGTCGGCGGATTCCTTGGCAGCGGCGGCGGCCTTGTCCGCGGCGGCCTTGTCGGCGGCGGCCTTGTCGGCGGCTTGCTTTCCGCTGTCGCCGCACGCGGCCAGCGTGACGGCCAATATCGACGCAGTCAGAAGGGCAATAAGGCGGGATTTCATTGTCGATGCTCCTGTAGAAGTGGGTGGGATTGAAATGGCAGGATGCGGACCGGAGGCGACCTGACGGTCGATAGTTTTAGCTCATATGCCTGTCGCCGCGCGCCCCGATCGTCCGGTGCGGTCAAGCCGCCTTACTGACGAGCTCGCGCAGCACGAACGGCAGAATGCCGCCGTGGCGGTAATAGTCGACCTCGATCGGCGTGTCGATTCGCAACAGCAGCGGCACCGATTTGGCGGTCCCGTCCTTGCGATGGATCGTCAGCGTCACGTCCATCTGCGGCTTTATTTGCTCATCGATGCCGGTAATGTCGAACGTCTCCTCGCCCGTGATGCCGAGCGAGGCGGCGCTGTCGGTCCCCTTGAACTGGCACGGCAGCACGCCCATTCCGACAAGGTTCGAGCGGTGGATGCGTTCGAAGCTCCTGGCGATCACCGCCTTGACGCCGAGCAGCTGCGTGCCCTTCGCCGCCCAGTCGCGCGATGACCCGGTGCCGTACTCTTCGCCGCCGAACACGACGGTCGGCGTGCCTTGCGCACTGTATTTCATCGCCGCATCGTAGATCGACATCCTTTCGCGACCCGGCTGGAAAAGCGTTATCCCGCCCTCGACGCGCGTGCCGTCCTCCTTCGGCGGCAACATCAGGTTCTTGATGCGAACGTTGGCGAACGTGCCGCGCATCATCACTTCGTGATTGCCGCGCCGCGACCCGTAGCTGTTGAAGTCGACAACCGAGACGTCATGCTCGAGCAGGTAGATTCCCGCCGGCGAGGTCGGTTTGATCGCGCCGGCGGGGCTTATGTGGTCGGTGGTCACCGAATCGCCGAAGATGCCGAGCGCGCGCGCTCCAAGGATGTCTCCGGTCTTCGTCGTCGTCATCTTGAATCCCTCGAAGAACGGCGGCTTCGCGATGTAGGTCGATTTCGGCCAGCTGTAGACCTGGCCGGTCGCACCGGTGATCGTTCCCCACAGCGGATTCGCGTTGGGCAGATCGCCGTAGAGCATCCGGTAGATCGCGGGGTCCTTGGCGAACGGCATCACCGCCGCGATCTCGTGCGAGGTCGGCCAGATGTCGGCGAGAAAGACCGGACCGTCCTTGCCTTGGCCCACGGGCTCCGTCGTGAGGTCGCACAGCATCGTGCCGGCAATCGCGTAGGCGACGACGAGCGGCGGCGACGCCAGGAAATTGGCCTTGAGGCTCGGATGGATCCGCGCCTCGAAGTTGCGGTTGCCCGACAGGACGGCAGCGCAGACGAGATCGTTCGCCGCGATCGCCTCGTTGAGTTCCTGCGTCAGGTCACCGGCGTTGCCGATGCACGTCGTGCAGCCATAGGCGGCGACCCCGAAACCCAGCTTTTCAAGGTAAGGCAACAATCCGGACTTGCCGAGATAATCGGTGACGACGCGCGACCCGGGCGCCATCGACGTCTTGATCCCGAGCTTGACCGTCAAACCTTTTTCGACGGCTTTTTTCGCGAGCAAGCCGGCGGCGAGCAGCACGCCTGGATTCGACGTGTTGGTACACGAAGTGATCGCGGCGATCAGCACATCGCCGTTGCCAATGTCGGTCGCGGCCTGCGCGTTGTTCGGCACCCGATCCGGTGTCGGGCGATTGTTCACCATCTCGACGACGTCGCGCGGCGGCGCTGCGCCCCCGAGCGACATCGTCGAATCGGAAATCACGCCCTCGCCAGGCTTGGCCGGTCGCGTCGGATAGCGACGTCGCAGCTTGTCGGCCGGCTGGCCAAAACCGTTGTCCGCGACCGGCGCACTGAAGAGCCTTGTGAACGTGGATTTGAGGTTGCCCATCTCGATCCTGTCCTGGGGCCGTTTCGGTCCGGCCAGTGAGGGCTTGATCGAGGCGAGGTCGAGTGTGAGCGATTTCGTGTAATCGATGTCGCCGGCACGCGGCATGCCGAACAAACCCTGCGCCTTGAAATACGAAGCAAAGGCGTCGAGCTCTTCGGCGGTGCGTCCGGTTGCCCGTAGATATTCGACGGTGGCGTCATCGACGGGGAAGAAGCCCATCGTCGCGCCGTATTCGGGCGCCATGTTGGCAATCGTCGCGCGATCGGGCACCGAAAGCGATCCCGTGCCCTCGCCAAAGAACTCGACGAACTTGCCGACCACCTTTTCTTTGCGGAGCATCTCGGTGACCGTCAACACGAGGTCTGTCGCCGTGATGCCCTCGTTCAACTTGCCCTTGAGCTCGACGCCGACGACGTCGGGTGTCAGGAAGTAGACGGGCTGACCCAGCATCCCTGCCTCGGCCTCGATGCCTCCCACACCCCAGCCGACGACGCCGATGGCGTTGATCATCGTCGTGTGGCTGTCGGTGCCCACGAGCGTGTCGGGATAGTAGAAAGGAAACTTCGGACCTTCGCGCTTGTGCACCCCGCGGGCGAGATATTCGAGGTTGACCTGATGCACGATGCCGATGCCGGGCGGGACGACCTTGAACGTGTCGAACGCCTGCATTCCCCATTTCATGAATTCGTAACGCTCGTTGTTGCGCTTGAATTCGAGCTTCATGTTGAGGTCGAGCGCGTCGGGGCGCCGGAAGAAGTCGATCATTACCGAATGGTCGACGACGAGGTCCACCGGAACCAGCGGCTCAATCGTCTTCGGGTTCCGACCCATGTCCTGCGTGACGTTGCGCATCGCGGCGAGGTCGGCGAGCAGCGGAACACCGGTGAAGTCCTGCAGCACGACGCGGGCGACGACGAACGGAATCTCGTCCGTGCGCGTTGCTGTGGGTTTCCAGCCGGCGAGCTCGCGCACGTGGTCGGCCGTGACCTTCTTGCCGTCGCAATTGCGGAGCACGGATTCCAGCACGATCCGGATCGAAACCGGCAAGCGTGAGACTTTGCCCACCCCGGCTTCTTCCAAGGCCTGCAGCGAATAGTGCATGCCGCTCCCGCCCTTGCTCAACGGGAAGGGTCGCAGCGTGTTGAATGCATCGTCGATCACGATCGTTCTCCGGATGAAATGGTGCGGGAAGGCATCGCTTGTCGCCGAAGGCTATTTCTTGGCCGGACTCTTGGCCGGAGCGGGGATCGTGCCGGCCGCCATGCTGCGCATGTTCATCTTGCGTCCGTCGGGCAGCACGACGTCTCCGGCCTGCATTCCTGCCGGGCAGGCGCCTGTCCATTTTGCGTCGATCACGCGCGTTGGCCGACGGCATGCCCTGCATCGGCGGGTCATAAGTCGACTTCACCTCGGTGTGGTAGGCGGTGTCGCCAGTGAACGTCGTCACCGAGCTTGATTTCATTGTGGCGTCGCCGAACTTGCACTCGGCGCTGCCATACACCTTGTTGCCATCGCGGCGGATGTCGTTCTTGGCGCACATGGTCTTCATCGTACCCATGCCCATGTCCATCATTTCCTTTTGCACGGCAGCGTCCATGCACATCTTCGTTCCGCTCATGGTCTGCGTCATGCCCTCGCGCGCGATGGTCGATTCCCACAACCCCGGCTTCATCGTCGGGAAATCGATCGCGGAAGCGCTTGCCGCGCCGAGGATCAGCGCGCCGGCGAGCATCGAGGCGGAAGAGGAAAATCTCATGTAGGTCTCCGTAGCGAAAAAAGGATCATTGTCGGCCGTTGCCGGCTTTGCGTAAATGTGATTCGTCAGATCGCATACAGGTCGACATACTCATGGACAGGCATGGCTTCCAGCCTCTTCTGGTCGAGGCTCGCCGCGAGAATCGCCTCCTGTTGTTTAGAGGGAAAACGCCGCGCAAGGTTCGTGCGAAACTTTTCCACCAAGAGGGGGATGCCTTCCCGGCGGCGGCGCTTGTGGCCGATCGGGTATTCGACGACGACTTCCTTCAATTTGCTGCCGTTTTTCAATTCCACGGTCAGCGCATTGGCGATCGAGCGCTTTGCAGGGTCGTGGTAGTCCTTGGTGAAGCGCGGCTCTTCGACGCAGTCGATGCGCGCGCGGAGCGCGTCGATCCGCGGGTCGGCGGCGATTCTGTCCTCGTAATCTTCTGCCGTCAGCCTGCCGAAGATGAGCGGCACCGCGACCATGTATTGGATGCAGTGATCGCGGTCGGCGGGGTTCGCGAGCGGCCCTTTCTTGTCGATGATCCGGATGCAGGCTTCGTGCGTGCGGATGGTGATGCGCTTGATGTCGTCGGTCGATTTGCCGGCCTTCGCGAGCTCACGGTGCAAGGTCATTGCCGCCTCGACTGCGGTCTGCGAATGGAACTCGGCGGGAAAGCTGATCTTGAACAGCACGTTCTCCATCACGTAGCTGCCATAAGGGCGCTGGAAGGCGAACGGTTTGCCTTTGAACAGCACGTCGTAGAAACCCCACGTCTTCGCGGACAACACTGACGGATAACCCATCTCGCCGGTCTTCGCGACCAAGGCGAGGCGCACGGCACGCGAAGTCGCATCGCCCGCGGCCCAGCTTTTGCGCGATCCCGTGTTCGGCGCGTGCCGATAGGTGCGCAGCGACTGGCCGTCGACCCACGCGAGCGATACCGCGTTGATGATCTCGTCCTTCGAAAGCCCGAGCATCTGCGCGACGACGGCGGTCGAGGCGACCTTCACCAGCACGACGTGGTCGAGGCCGACACGGTTGAAGCTGTTCTCGAGCGCGATGACGCCCTGGATTTCGTGCGCCTTGATCATCGCGGTCAGCACGTCCTTCATCACGAGCGGCGCCTTGCCCGCGGCGACGGCCACGCGGGACAGCCAATCCGCGGTCGCGAGGATGCCGCCCAGATTGTCCGATGGATGGCCCCACTCGGCGGCGAGCCATGTGTCGTTGAAGTCGAGCCAGCGAATCATCGCGCCGATATTGAACGCCGCTTGCACGGGATCGAGCTGGAATGATGTGCCGGGAACCTTGGCGCCGTTGGGCACGATCGTGCCCGGGACGATCGGCCCCATCAATTTCGTGCAGGCGGGATACGACAGCGCTTCGAGTCCGCAGCCCAGCGTGTCGATCAGGCAATTGCGCGCCGTGTCGTAGGCGAGGTCGCTGCGGATCTTGTACGTCGAAACGTAGTCGGCAATGTCGACCAGGACACGATCCGGCTTGGGGCGAACGTTTGAGATCGATGCGGACATGGCGGAGTGGGGGTAGAGAGGCGCGGGTATCGCGGCGGTCAGGCTTCGACGCAGCCCGTGAGCAGCGGACGGTTGGTGCTGAGCCTGCTGAGAGTGCCGCCGCTACCCTTGCTCCACCATTCGAGGCTGGCGATGGCATTGACGTAGCGCGCGCCCGAGCCTGCTCGCGCCGGCGAAAGCAGTACTGTGCGGCCTTCCCAGGTGATGCGAATCGGCGCGGTGCGGGCGTCGCGGAAAGCGGGGTAGCCGACAGCGAGCCAGCGGGCGCCGGCGCAACGATAGGTGACGACGAACGGCGTGTCGCCGCGCGCCGCCCAAGCCGGAAGGGGCCCCGATGCCGCCGCCAGCGCGGCGAGCGTGAGCGCAAGCAGTCGCTTCAAGTGCGATCCTTGAGCGGCACGAATTTCTGACGATCGGGACCGGTGTAGTTGGCCGACGGGCGGATGATCTTGCCGTCGATTCGCTGCTCGATCACGTGGGCCGACCAGCCGGTCGCGCGCGAAATCACGAACAGCGGCGTGAACATCGCCGTCGGCACACCCATCATGTGATAGCTGACAGCGGAAAACCAGTCGAGGTTGGCGAACATCTTTTTCGCGTCCGCCATCACCGACTCGATACGCACCGCGATGTCGAACATCTTCACGCTCCCGGCGTCTTTCGACAGCGTGCGCGCGACCTCCTTGATGACTTCGTTGCGCGGGTCGGCGATGGTGTAGACCGGGTGACCGAAGCCGATGACCACTTCTTTGGCGTCGATGCGCCGCCGGATGTCCGCTTCCGCCTCGTCGGGCGAATCGTAGCGTTTCTGCGTCTCGAAGGAGAATTCGTTGGCGCCGCCGTGCTTCGGCCCGCGCAGTGCGCCAATCGCGCCCGTGATCGCCGAGTAGACGTCGGCTCCGGTGCCGGCGATCACGCGCGCGGCGAACGTCGAGGCGTTGAATTCATGCTCGGCATAGAGGTTCAACGACGTGTGCATCGCACGCACCCACATAGCCTTGGGCGCGGTGCCGTGCAGCAGATGCAGGAAATGACCGCCGATCGAATCGTCGTCCGTTTCCACCTCGATTCGCTTGCCGTTGTGGCTCCAGTGGTACCAATAGAGAAGCATCGATCCGAGCGAGGCGATCAGCCGATCGGCGATGTCGCGCGCGCCGGGCGTGCTGTGATCGTCCCTTTCGGGCAGCACGGCGCCGAGCGTCGATACGCCCGTCCGCATGACGTCCATCGGATGCGCCGCCGCGGGAAGGCGCTCGAGAATTTCCTTCACCGGCTCGGGCAGGCCGCGCACGCTCTTCAGCTTCGCCTTGTAACCGCGAAGCTCGGGCATGGTGGGCAACTTGCCGTGCACCAGCAGATGGGCGATTTCCTCGAACTCGCACGTCTGCGCGATGTCAAGAATGTCGTAGCCGCGGTAGGCGAGATCGTTGCCGGTGCGGCCGACGGTGCACAGCGCCGTATTGCCGGCGGCAACGCCCGAAAGCGCGACCGATTTCTTCGCTTTTGGCGCGGGTGCGGTTGCTTCGTTCATCGGATTCTCCGTGGATCGGATCGGGCTACCCCGTCCATCATGTCTTCGCCGCGAACAACCGGTCGAGCTTGTCTTCGTACGCGTGATAGTCGAGGTAATCGTAGAGCTCTGCGCGCGTCTGCATCTCGTCGACGATCGCGCGCTGCGTGCCGTCGCGGCGCAGCATCCCGTAGACGTCGAGCGCGGCCTTGTTCATGGCGCGAAACGCCGAGAGCGGATACAGCGCGATCGCGACGTCGGCGCTTCGAAGTTCGTCCAACGTGAAGAGCGGCGTCGCTCCAAACTCGGTGATATTGGCAAGGATCGGCACCTTCACGGCGGCGGCGAACTGCCGGTACATCGCAAGCTCGGTGATCGCTTCGGGGAAGATCATGTCGGCGCCCGCCGCTACACACGCGCACGCGCGGTCGATCGCTGCCTGCAGTCCTTCGACCGCCAGCGCGTCGGTGCGGGCCATGATCACAAAATCGGGATCAGTGCGGGCGTCGACCGCGGCCTTGATCCGGTCGACCATCTCGCCTTGCGAGACGAGCTCCTTGCCCGGTCGATGCCCGCAACGCTTGGCGCCGACCTGATCCTCGATGTGGACGGCGGCGGCGCCGAACTTGATCATCGATTTCACGGTGCGGGCGACGTTGAACGCCGAGGCCCCGAAGCCGGTGTCGACATCCACGAGCAATGGCAACGAACAGGCATCGGTGATGCGCCGCACGTCGGTCAGCACGTCGTCGAGGTTGCTGATCCCAAGGTCGGGCACGCCGAGCGATCCCGCAGCCACACCTCCTCCGGAGAGGTAGATCGCGCGGTAACCGGTCCGCTCGGCGAGGATCGCATGGTAGGCACAAATCGCGCCCGGTACCTGAAGCGGATGCTCGGCGGAGATGGCGGCGCGGAACTTGGCGCCGGCGGAATTCGTAGTCATCGGCCCGAGGCGCCGAAAAAGGCGGCGGCCGGCGCAGGCATCTTCGCTCCCGCGGCGCGCGCCTGCTGCAGCACCGACCAGCAGTAGCGATACGAGGCACGATCATGCAGCGCGTCGCCGACACGAATCGGGGCCCAGTCTGCCGCCTGCGCGGCCGTGAGCACCGCGGCGGCCGTCTCGATTTCGGCGGCAGCCGGCTGCATGGCGCGGAGGATGGGGTCGATCTGCGCCGGATGGATGCTCCACATCCGAAGAAAACCGAACTCAAATCGCGCCCGTCGCGCGTCGGCGTAGACGATTTCGGCGTCGTCGAGCGAGCGCGTGACGCCGTGTGTCGGCACGACCGCGTGCGCCAGCGCCGCAGCAACGGCTTCGCATTTGGCGCGCCGCAGCAGCGGATGGTCGAACTGCCCGGGACTGTCCATCGCCGACAACGGGATCGCGCCGTGGTGCGCGCTCACGAAATCCATCGTGCCGAAGTCGAGGCTTACGACGCCAGGCAGCGCGGCGATCGCAAAGGCGTCGCGCACCGCGCCATGGGTTTCGATCATCACGCTCACCGGAATCTCGCGCCCCAGTCCGCGCCTTGCCGTCTCGAGTGCCAGGCGGTCGAGGAAAAGCAGGACGTCGGCTTCCGATTCGGCCTTCGGGCAGGTGAGAAACGCGAGCCGGTCGCCGGCGTCGCCGACGAGTATGGCGAGTTCCTCGGTCGCGGCCGGATGATGAACGTCATGGACGCGCGCGCCGACGCGATCGAAGCGATTGGCGTCGCTGGCGATGATCGCAGCGATCGCGCGCGCATGCGGAAGCTCCGCGCCGATGGGCGCGCCGTCCTCGCAATCGGTCGAGATGTCGAATACCGGGCCGCGATCCGATTGCAGCGCGAGCGCCTTTGCGATGAATTTTTCCCGTCCGGCGTAGTGGACGCACGCCGGAAGCGCAGGCAGAGGCCGTTCGTGGCCCCAGAGCGCTGCCTGCGGGGAGAGCCGAGCAGTCATGAGCGTGCGGTCAACTCAACATGGACGATACGGCGGCGCGTTCTTCTTCGAGTTCCTTCAGCGTCGCGTCCATCTTCTGGCGCGAAAAGGCGTCGATTTCGAGGCCTGCAACGCGGGTGTATTCGCCGTTTGCCGTCGTCACCGGCACGCCATACATCACATCGATCGGGATCCCGTAGCTGCCGTCCGACGCCACGCCCATCGTCACCCATTTTCCGTTGCTGCCTCGCAGCCAGTCCCGGACGTGATCGATCGCCGCGTTTGCTGCGGAAGCGGCCGACGACAATCCGCGCGCCTCGATGATCGCCGCGCCGCGCTTGCCGACGGTCGGCAGGAATACGTTGCGGTTCCAGTTTTCGTCGTTGATAAGCGCCTTGAGCGACTGCCCGTTCACGGTTGCGAACCGATAGTCGGGATACATGGTCGGCGAGTGGTTGCCCCAGACGGTGAGCTTCTCGATGGCGTCCACCGGCTTGCCGCTCTTGGCGGCAAGTTGCGACAGCGCGCGGTTGTGGTCGAGCCGCAGCATCGCGGTGAAATTTTTCTTTGGCAGGGAGGGCGCCGACTTCATCGCAATATAGGCGTTCGTGTTGGCCGGGTTGCCGACGACGAGTACCTTGATGTCGCGGCTCGCGACCTTGTCGAGCGCCTTGCCCTGGGCGACGAAGATCTTCGCGTTCTCGAGCAGCAGGTCCTTGCGCTCCATGCCGGGGCCGCGCGGCCGCGCGCCGACGAGCAGCGCGACATCGGCATCCTTGAACGCCACCTCCGGCTCCGAAGTCCCCGCCATGCCGTGCACCAGCGGGAACGCGCAGTCCTCGACTTCCATCATCACACCTTTGAGGGCGGCCTGTGCCTTTTCCAGTGGCAATTCGAGGAGTTGCAGGATCACCGGCTGGTCGCGTCCCAGCAGGTCGCCGGCGCCGATCCGATAGAGCAGGCTATAGCCGATCTGGCCCGCGGCGCCGGTGACAGCAACGCGTAGGGGTTTATTCATGGGATTTCCTTAGGCGCGGACGAAAGAGGTTGCTGCAGTGCAGTATGCCGCCAAGCGTAACAGATACGCTACCGCCGGATGCGGAATCCGGCGGGGGCGAGTCTTTACGACGATTGTAGGCGCCAAGAAAGCGCCCTGTCAATCATATCTTATATCAAACATCTTTTCTTTTATGTCTTATGAGATAGTAGATGGACAGTGGGCACTCGCCGCGGGATAATGATACGGAGGAGCCGACGCCATGATTTCTTCCGCCCCTTCATTTCAGCCGCTGTACCTGCAAATCAAAAGCCTGCTCGAGCGCAGCCTCGAGAACGGTGAATGGGCCCCGGCGGAGGCAATTCCCAGCGAACACGACCTCGCGCGCCGCTTCGGCGTTTCACAGGGCACGGTACGCAAGGCGATCCAGGCGCTCGCCGCCGACAATCTCGTCGTTCGCCGGCAGGGCAAGGGTACGTTCGTCGCGACGCATACCGAGGAGAAGTCGTCGAGCTTTCGTTTCCTTCGCATTCGGCGCAACGACGGCGTGGACGAATATCCGGGCAGCCGGCTGCTCGACGTGCGCCGCGCCAAAGCCTCGGCCGAGGTTGCGCGCCGGCTCGACCTCAAGCCAGGCGACGGCGTAATCCTCCTGCGCCGCGTTCTGGAGTTCGGCGGCGCGCCTGTCGTCCTGGATGACATCACGCTTCCGGCCGGATTGTTCCGTGGCCTCACGAAGGCGAGGTTCGAGACTTACCGCGGCTCGATGTACGGATTCTTCGAGACCGAGTTCGGCGTACGGATATTGAGCGCCGAGGAAAAATTGCGTGCCGTCGCTGCCGACCGGACGACCGCACGGCTGCTTGGCGTGACGACCGGAACGCCGCTTCTCGCCGTCGACCGGATTACGCTCACGTACGGCGATCGGCCCGTCGAGTGGCGCCGCGGCCTTTGCGTGACGAAGCGGCATCACTATTTCAATCGTCTGGGTTAGGTCGGATCGGGATATAATGGGTTGCTGCTCCGCACCATGTCCGCGGTCCAGGGCCCGGCCCGCGTTCACCCAGCAGGTCCACGCAACGCGATGAACACGAATACGCGCTCGTCCGCCGACCGCGCTGCCGCCGGGGCCCCCATGCCATCTTCCGAGCGCCGCGTGCTGTCGTCGCGCCCGGTCTATCTCGATTTGCCGCGGATCCGCCTCCCCGTCCCCGGTCTCGTCTCGTTCCTGCATCGCATTTCGGGTGCGCTGCTCTTTCTCGTCGGTATTCCGCTGCTGCTCGCCGGCGTCGGCATGAGCCTCGCGTCGCCCGAGTCGTTCGCGCAGCTGCGTAACGCCGTCGCCAACCCTGTCGCGAAGCTCGTGCTGCTCGGTCTTGCGTGGGCCTACATTCACCATTTCTGCGCCGGCATCCGTTTCCTGCTGCTCGACATCCACAAGGGAATTGACCTGCCGGCCGCCCGCCGCTCGAGCGTGGTCGTGCTCGTCGTCAGCGTGGCGCTGACTGTCGCTGTCGGAGCGCGGCTATGGTGACCCGGCGCGAAGCGGTGGGCGCGCATTACGGCCTCAAAGACTGGCTGCTGCAGCGTCTGACCGCCGTGCTGATGACGGCCTATACGCTGCTGCTGCTCGGCATCGTGCTCTGGCGTGGCGGAATCGATTACCCGCTGTGGCGCGCGCTTTTCGCGAACCACGCGTTCCTGCTCGCGAGCTTTCTGTTCATGGTCGCGCTCCTCTATCACGCGTGGATAGGCGTGCGCGACATCTACATGGACTACATCAAGCCGGTCGCGGTCAGGCTTGCGTTGCAAAGCGTCTCGGTTGCCGTGCTGATCGCCTACCTCGGCTGGACGATCCAGATCCTATGGGGCGCCCGTTAATGACCCTGGCCGTGCGCAAGTTCGACGCGATCGTCGTCGGCGCCGGCGGTTCGGGGATGCGCGCCTCGCTGCAGCTTGCCGAGGCCGGTTTGTCGGTAGCGGTGCTGAGCAAAGTCTTCCCGACGCGCTCGCACACGGTCGCAGCGCAGGGCGGAATTGGCGCCGCCCTCGGCAACATGTCGGAGGACAGCTGGCTCTGGCACATGTACGACACGATCAAGGGCTCCGACTGGCTCGGTGACCAGGATGCGATCGAGTACATGTGCAGGATGGCTCCGCAGGTCGTCTACGAGCTCGAGCATTTCGGCATGCCGTTCGACCGCAACGCCGACGGCACGATTTACCAGCGACCGTTCGGCGGCCATATGGCGAACTTCGGCGAAAAGCCGGTCCAGCGCGCTTGCGCCGCCGCCGACCGAACGGGCCACGCGATGTTGCATACGCTCTATTCGCGCAACGTTCGCGCCCGCACCCAGTTCTATGTCGAGTGGATGGCGCTCGACCTCATTCGCGACGCCGACGGCGACGTGCTCGGCGTTGTCGCCCTGGAAATGGAAACCGGCGACGTGATGATCCTGCAGGCGAAAGCGACGCTGCTCGCGACCGGCGGTGCCGGCCGCATCTTCGCCGCATCGAGCAATGCGTTCATCAATACGGGGGATGGTCTCGGCATGGTCGCGCGGGCCGGGCTCCCGCTGCAGGACATGGAGTTTTGGCAGTTCCATCCGACGTGCGTGCCCGGTGCGGGCGTATTGATCACCGAAGGCGTACGCGGCGAGGGCGGCATTCTGCTCAACTGCAACGGCGAACGCTTCATGGAGCGCTACGCGCCGAACGCAAAGGACCTCGCGTCGCGCGACGTGGTAAGCCGATCGATGGACCAGGAGATCAAGGAAGGCCGCGGCTGCGGGCCGCACAAGGACTATGTGTTGCTGAAACTCGATCACCTTGGCCCCGAGGTGATCATGAAGCGGCTGCCGGCGATCCGCGAGATCGCGCTCAAGTTCACCAACGTCGACTGCATCAAGGAGCCGATTCCCGTCGTGCCCACAATCCACTACCAGATGGGCGGCATTCCGACGAATATTCACGGGCAGGTTGTGGCACCAAAGGACGGCGACGACCGCGCCGTCGTCAACGGGCTCTATGCGGTCGGCGAGTGCTCGTGCGTGTCGGTGCACGGCGCGAATCGCCTCGGGACCAACTCGCTGCTTGATCTGCTGGTGTTCGGCCGCTCGGCCGGAAATTTCATTGTGGAACAGGCGCTGCCCCGGCAATCGCACAAGCCGCTGCCGAAAGGCGCGGGTGACGCATCGCTCGCACGGCTTGCGCGCCTCGATGGTGCGGCATCCGGCGAATCCGTGGCCGAGGTGGCAGCCGATCTCCGGAAGTCGATGCAGGCGCATTGCGCCGTCTACCGCAACCAGGAGCTGCTCGCCGAGGGCGTGCGGAAAGTAATGGAGCTGGAGCAACGAGCTCAAAGAACGGCGATCAAGGATCGCAGCCGGACATTCAACACGGCCCGGGTCGAGGCGCTCGAGCTCGACAACCTGATCGAGACCGCGAAAGCCACCGTCGTGTCGGCCGAGGCGCGCAGGGAATCCCGCGGCGCGCAGGCGCGCAGCGATTATCCGGAGCGCGACGACGTCAACTTCCTCAAGCACACGCTGTGGTATCGCGACGGCAACCGGTTGCAGTATAAATCGGTCAACATGAAGCCGGTGTCCGTCGACGCTTTCCCGCCCAAGGTGCGCACAGACGTGATCACTAAGGCGAGGCGCTGTCAGGAACCACGATGAAATTTCGCGTTTACCGCTACGATCCCGAAAAAGACGCGAAGCCGTACGTCAAGGACTACGACGTCACGCTCGATCATCACGACCGGATGCTGCTCGATGCGCTGATCCGGTTGAAGGCGGTCGACGATACGCTGTCGTTCCGAAAGAGCTGCCGAGAGGGTGTGTGCGGCTCTGACGCGATGAACATCAACGGCAAGAACGGGCTCGCTTGCATCACCAACCTCAAGGAGCTGAAGGAACCCATCGAGCTGCGGCCACTGCCCGGGTTGCCCGTGATTCGCGACCTTATCGTCGACATGAGTCAGTTCTTCAAGCAGTACCATTCGATCAAGCCATATCTCATCAACGATACGCCGCCGCCGGAAAAGGAGCGGCTGCAGTCGCCGGCCGATCGCGAGGAGCTCGACGGTCTCTACGAATGCATCCTTTGCGCGTGCTGCTCGACCGCCTGCCCGTCGTTCTGGTGGAACCCCGACAAGTTCGTCGGCCCGGCGGGTCTTCTTGCCGCCTACCGCTTCATCGCCGACTCGCGGGACGATGCGACCGGCGAGCGCCTCGACAATCTCGAAGACCCGTACCGGCTGTTCCGCTGTCACACGATCATGAACTGCGTCGATGTGTGCCCCAAAGGACTGAACCCGACTAAGGCGATAAGCAAGATCAAGGAAATCATGGTCAAGCGCGCCGTGTAAGGCGGCGCGTTGGGAAAGGTCGTGAATTGGATGCGACCCGATTGAGTCGGCTGCGCTGGCGCTCCCGGCGTGGTCTTCTCGAGAATGACTTGATCCTCGCGCGATTTCTCGACGCGCGTGGCGAACGGATGACGGAAGGCGAAGCGGTCGCCTTCGAGCGATTGCTGGAGTTACCCGACGGCGAGCTGTGGAACCTGCTGTCGGGCCGTGCCGAGACGGACGACGTAACGCTGCAGCCGTTGGTGAGCGAATTGCGCGCTGCATGACAGGAGGAGTGGCGCCCCTGAGCCGGGGGCGCTCGATGAGCTTGCCCGGGGTCCGGCCGGCCCCATTTAACAAGCCTGGAGCGACTTCATGACCGACCGCACCGCAACTGTTTCCTTCTCCGATGGCGCGCCTTCCGTCACGTTTCCCATCCTTTCAGGGAACGCTCGGGCCCGACGTGATCGACATACGCACGCTCTACGGAAAGACCGGCTGCTTCACGTACGACCCGGGCTTTCTGTCGACCGCCGCGTGCAGCTCCGCCATCACTTTCATCGACGGCGACAAGGGCGAGCTTCTGTACCGCGGCTACCCGATCGAGGAGCTCGCGGTGAAGTGCGACTTCATGGAAGTCTGCCACTTGCTGCTCTATGGCGAGCTTCCGAATGCCGACCAGCAGGCGAAATTCGTCCATCTCGTGACGCATCACACGATGGTCAACGAGCAGATGCAGTTTTTCCTGCGCGGGTTCCGCCGCGATGCGCACCCGATGGCGGTGCTGACCGGGCTCGTCGGAGCGCTGAGCGCGTTCTATCCCGACTCGATGAACCTGCAGGATGCACGGCAGCGCGACATCTCGGCGATCCGGCTGATCGCGAAGCTGCCGACGCTGGTCGCGATGTCGTACAAGTACACGATGGGTCAGCCGTACATCTATCCGCGCAACGACCTTTCGTACACGGCCAACTTCACGCGGATGATGTTCGCCACACCCTGCGAAGACTACAAGATCAACGACGTGCTCGTGCGCGCGCTCGATCGCATCTTCATCCTGCACGCCGACCACGAGCAGAATGCGTCGACATCGACGGTACGGCTGTGCGCGTCGTCCGGTACCAATCCGTTCGCCGCGATCGCTGCCGGTGTTGCATGCCTCTGGGGACCGGCGCATGGCGGCGCGAACGAAGCGTGCCTCAACATGCTCTACGACATACAGAAGCAGGGCGGTGTGGCGAAAATCGGCGAATTCATCGCCCGCGTCAAGGACAAGAATTCCGGCGTCAAGCTGATGGGCTTCGGGCATCGCGTTTACAAGAACTACGACCCACGCGCCAAGCTCATGCGCGAGACCTGCCACGAGGTGCTGGAGGTGCTCGGGCTGCATGACGATCCGCTGTTCAAGCTCGCGATGGCGTTGGAGAAGATCGCGCTCGAAGACGATTACTTCGTGTCGCGCAAGCTCTATCCGAACGTCGACTATTACTCGGGGATCGTGCAGAAGGCGGTCGGGATTCCGGTGCCGCTCTTCACCGCGATTTTCGCGCTCGCGCGCACGGTGGGCTGGATCGCGCAGCTGAACGAGATGATCGCCGACCCGGAATACAAGATCGGTCGCCCGCGGCAGCTGTTCATCGGGTCGACGCGGCGCGAAGTGAAGCCGATTGCCAAACGGTGACGTAAGCAACAAGTTCGAGTGAGGACGTGACGATGGGCGACATGCGGGAATTCGAATCGACGAGCACGCTCTTCGGCGGCAACGTGCCGTTCATCGAGGAGCAATACGAGCATTACCTCGCGAACCCGGCGTCGGTGCCGGCCGACTGGCGGAGCTATTTCGACTCGCTGCGCGGCGGCGCAGCCGATGTCGCGCATACGCCTGTGATCGAATCGTTCATCCGCCTCGGCAAGAGCCGCAAGGTCGCCGGCGCGATGGTCGACGCCGCGACGATGCACAAGCAGGTGCTCGTGCTGCAGCTGATCGGCAAATTCCGGACGCTCGGCATGTTCAACGCCGATCTCGATCCGTTGAAGCGGCAGGAAAAGCGCTACATCGCCGACCTCGACATCGACTCGTATGGTTTCAGCGAAGCCGACATGGACACCGAGTTCGACGTCGGGTCGTTCAAGGCCGGCGCCGAGCGGATGCGTTTGCGCGATCTGATCCAGGCGCTTCGGGATACGTATTGCCGCACGTTCGGCGCCGAATACATGTACATCTCGGATACGCCGGTCAAGCGCTTTGTCCAGCAGCGCCTCGAGCCGATTCGCTCGCGGCCCATCTACACGACGGAGCAAAAACGCAAGATCCTCGAGCGCCTGACCGCTGCGGAAACGCTCGAGCGTTACTTGCACACGCGGTACGTCGGCCAGAAGCGTTTCTCGGTCGAAGGCGGCGAAACGCTGATCCCGATGCTCGATCACCTGATCCAGAAGGCGGGTGCAATCGGCGTCCAGGAGACGGTGATCGGCATGGCGCACCGCGGCCGCCTCAACGTGCTCGTCAACACCTTCGGCAAGATGCCGGCCGATCTTTTCACCGAATTCGAGGGCAAGCACGCGCAGGAGCTCTCGGCCGGCGACGTGAAGTACCACCAGGGATTTTCGTCCGACGTGGTCACCCCCGGCGGACCGATGCACTTGACGCTCGCATTCAATCCGTCCCATCTCGAGGCGGTCGATCCGGTAGTCGAAGGCTCGGTGCGGGCGCGCCAGCACCGGCGCGGCGACGAGCCGGGCGATCAGGTGCTGCCCGTGCTGATCCACGGCGACGCGGCACTGGCCGGGCAGGGCGTCATCCAGGAAATCCTGAACATGGCGCAGACCCGCGGCTACTACACGGGAGGCACGATCCACATCGTGGTCAACAATCAGATCGGATTCACGACGTCCGACCCGCGCGACACGCGAGGCACGCTGTATTGCACCGACATCGCGAAGATGGCGGAGGCGCCGATTTTCCACGTCAACGCCGACGACCCCGAGGTGTGCCTGCTCGCGATCGAGCTGGCGATGGATTACCGGCATGAATTCCATCGCGACGTATTCATCGATCTCGTCTGTTTCCGTCGCCTCGGCCACAACGAAGCCGACGAGCCGATGATCACGCAGCCGCTCATGTACAAGCGGATCGCCCAGCATCCGGGCACGCGCAAGCTCTACGCGCAAGCACTCGAAGGCGAAGGCGTGCTGAAAGCCGACGAAGCCGATGCAATGATCGCGGCGTATCGGGCCGCGATGGACAAGGGCCAGCACACGAACACGACGATCCTGTCGAATTACAAGCCGCCGTTCTCGGTCGATTGGTCGCGTTACAAAGGCCGCACGTGGACGGAGCCGTGCGACACGAAGGTGCCGATCGGCACGCTGAAGGCAGTTGCGAAGGCGGTCACCACCGTGCCCGAGGGATTCAAGGTCCATCCACGCGTCGAGCGCGTGCTCGCTGACCGCCGCGCGATGGGCGAGGGCAAGCTGCCGCTCGATTGGGGAATGGCCGAGACGCTCGCCTACGGCACGCTTCTGAATCAGGACATCGGCGTGCGGCTCTCGGGCGAAGACACGGGGCGCGGCACATTTTCGCACCGCCATTCGGTATTGCACGACCAGAAGCGGGAAAAGTGGGACTCCGGCACCTGGGTTCCGCTGGAGCACGTGAAGCCGGGCCAGCCGGAATTCGAGGTGATCGATTCGGTGCTGACCGAATACGGAGTTCTGGGCTTCGAATACGGCTATTCGACCTCGGATCCGCTGCGCATGGTGATCTGGGAAGCGCAGTTCGGCGATTTCGCCAACGGCGCGCAGGTCGTCATCGACCAGTTCATCGCTTCGGGCGAAGTGAAGTGGGGGCGCATCTGCGGCCTCGTGCTCCTGCTTCCGCACGGCTACGAAGGGCAGGGCCCGGAACATTCGTCGGCGCGCCCCGAGCGCTATCTGCAGCTTTGCGCCGAGCACAACATGCAAGTGTGCGTCCCGTCGACGCCGGCGCAGGTCTATCACATGTTCCGCCGGCAGATGCTGCGCTCCTACCGGCGACCGCTGATCGTGATGACGCCGAAGAGCCTGTTGCGGCATAAGGAAGCTGTGTCGTCGCTCGACGATCTCGCCAATGGCCAGTTCCACAACGTGATCGGCGAAGTCGAGAAGATCGGGTCGAAGAACGTCCGCCGCGTGATCCTCTGTTCGGGCAAGGTTTACTACGAGCTCGCCGCGCACCGGCGCGAGAACGGAATCAACGACGTCGCGATCCTCCGGCTCGAGCAACAGTACCCGTTCCCGCACGCGGAAATGCGCGAGCAGCTTGCGCAGTTCCCCAACGCGACGGAGCTCGTCTGGTGCCAGGAGGAGCCGCAGAACCAGGGCGCGTGGTACCGGCTGCGCGCCTATTTTCGCGAGGATGCGCACGCGAATATGCAAGTCGGGTACGCCGGTCGGCCGGTCGCTGCAACGACGGCCGTGGGATACATGTCGAAGCATCTCGAGCGCCAGAAGAAACTGATCGAGGATGCCTTTGCGCCGGAGCTCGCCGACGGCGAAATGCTCATCCGGACCTGAGTGGAAGCCTGAATCATGCGCGTCGAAGTCAAAGTTCCGCAGTTGCCGGAATCCGTGGCGGAGGCCACGCTCGTCAGCTGGCACAAGCAGCCGGGGGCCGCCGTCAGCCGCGATGAAAACCTGATCGACGTCGAAACCGACAAGGTCGTGCTCGAGCTTCCCGCACCTGCTTCCGGCGCGCTGGTCGAAATCCTGAAAGGCGACGGCTCCACGGTCGCGGGACAGGAAGTGATCGCGATCATCGATACGGAAGCGAAAGCAGCCGCAGGCGCAGCGCCGGCTGCGGCGAGCGAAACTTCAAAACCCGCCGCGCCTTCGCCCGCGCCGGCACCCGGTACCGCGCCGCAATCGACTCTGCAATCCACCGCGTCCGTCACGGCGATGCCCGCTGCTCGCAAGATGATGGCCGACAAGGGCATCTCCGCCGCTGAGGTCGCCGGCACGGGTCGCGGCGGTCGCATCACCAAGGGCGATGTCCTCTCTGCTGCGGAAGCGAAGTCGAGCCCTGCGCCCGCGGCGCCTGCACCTGCTGCCAAAGCACCGGCGGTGCCGCAGCCTGTCGCACTCGGCAACCGCCCCGAGCAGCGCGTGCCGATGTCGCGGCTGCGTCAGCGTGTCGCCGAGCGCCTTGTGCAATCGCAGTCGACGGCGGCGATCCTCACGACGTTCAACGAAGTCAACATGCAGCCGGTGATCGAGCTCCGCAACAAGTACAAGGAGCGCTTCGAGAAGGAACACGGCGTGAAGCTCGGCTTCATGGGCTTCTTCGTGAAGGCGGCGGTGCATGCACTGAAGAAATTTCCCGCCGTGAACGCGTCGATCGACGGCGCCGACATCGTGTACCACGGCTATTTCGACATCGGCATCGCGGTGGGCAGTCCGCGCGGGCTCGTCGTGCCGATACTGCGCGATGCGGATCAGCTCTCGATCGCGGAAATCGAGGCGAAGATCGCCGATTTCGGCAAGCGGGCGCAAGACGGCAAGCTGACGGTCGAAGACCTGACCGGCGGCACGTACACGATCAGCAACGGCGGCGTGTTCGGCTCGATGCTGTCCACACCCATCATCAATCCGCCGCAATCGGCGATCCTCGGCGTCCACGCGACGAAGGAGCGCGCGGTGGTCGAGAACGGGCAGATCGTGATACGGCCGATGAACTACCTCGCGCAGTCATACGACCACCGGATCATCGACGGCCGCGAGGCGGTGCTGTCGCTTGTCGCGATCAAGGAAGCGCTCGAGGACCCGGCGCGGCTGCTACTTGATCTTTGATCTGCGGCCTCCGTCGCGTAAGACGAAAACCGAGGGGGATGATGCACTCGCGCATTTCGAAAGTGCGATATGTCTGAACAATTCGACGTGGTCGTGATCGGCGCCGGTCCCGGCGGCTACATCGCTGCGATTCGCGCCGCGCAGCTCGGCCTGAAGACCGCATGTATCGACGATTGGTCGCGCGCCGACGGCAAGCCCGCGCCGGGCGGCACCTGCACCAACGTCGGCTGCATTCCGTCGAAAGCGCTGCTGCAATCGTCGGAGAATTACGAGCACGCGGGTCATGCATTCGCCGACCACGGGATCGAGGTGAAGGGTCTCGCGATCGACGTCGCGAAGATGCTCGCACGCAAGGAAAAGGTCGTCGCCCAGAACAACGAGGGCATCCTTTTCCTCTTCAAGAAAAACAAGGTGACGTTCTTCCACGGCGTCGGATCTTTCACCGGCGGCAGTGCGGAAGCGGGATGGACGATTGCGGTCGCCGGGACGACGCCTGCCGAACTGACTGCGAAGCACGTGATCGTCGCCACCGGCTCGAAGCCTCGGCCGCTGCCGAATGTCGCCATCGACAACAAGCTCGTCCTCGACAACGAAGGCGCGCTCGCTATTCCGGGAGTCCCGAAGCGACTCGGCGTCGTCGGCGCCGGCGTCATCGGCCTCGAGATGGGCAGCGTGTGGCGGCGGCTCGGCTCGCAGGTGACGGTGCTGGAGGCGCTGCCGACGTTTCTGGGGGTTGCCGATGACGCGGTGGCGCGGGAGGCGCAGCGTGTGTTCGCGAAGCAAGGTCTCGCGATTCAATTGGGTATCGCAATCACCAAGGTGACCGTCGGCAAGCGTGACGTGGCCGTCGAATGGAAGGATGCCGCAGGCAAGCCAGCAACCGCGACGTTCGATGCGCTGATTGTGTCGATCGGCCGGATTCCACACACCGCCCAACTCGGCGCCGACAAGGTCGGACTCGCACTCGATGAGCGCGGATTCGTCACCGTCGACGGCGAGTGCCGGACCAATCTTGGCAATGTCTGGGCCATCGGCGACGTCGTGCGCGGACCCATGCTCGCGCACAAGGCCGAGGATGAAGGGGTGGCGGTTGCGGAGCGCATCGCGGGCCAGCACGGCCATGTCGACTTCAACACCATCCCGTGGGTGATCTACACATCGCCGGAGATCGCATGGGTCGGCAAGACCGAGCAGCAGTTGAAGTCCGAGGGCGTCGCCTACAAGGCGGGGCGCTTTCCGTTTTCCGCCAACGGCCGCGCGCGGGCGATGGGCGACACAACGGGCTTCGTCAAGATTCTCGCCGACGCCGCCAGCGATCGCATTCTCGGCATGCACGTCATCGGTCCCTTTGCGTCGGAGCTGATCGCCGAAGGTGTCGTCGCGATGGAATTCGGCGCGGCGAGCGAAGATCTCGCGCGCATTTGTCACGCCCATCCGTCGCTGTCGGAGGCCACCCGCGAGGCGGCGCTGGCCGTCGATGGCCGGACGCTCAATCTCTGATCGGCCAGCACTTGTGAGCGGCGGCGGCATCGAAGGCGACGTTGCGCCGCGTCACGACGCCTTTGTCGACTGGCTCGAGCCACTGCTCGCGGCCCGCGGCACGACGCTCGACCATTCGCAGCTTGCGGCATTCGACCGGCTGGAGCTCCTCGCGACGGAGCTGGAGGCGTTCCGCGCCGCACGTCAGTCGACGTTGACGAAAATCTTCATGCCGCCGGACGTTCCCCGCGGTGTGTACCTGTGGGGCGGGGTCGGGCGCGGCAAGAGCTTCCTGATGGACGGTTTCTTCATTTCGGTGGCAATACGCCGCAAGACGCGCGTCCATTTCCACGTCTTCATGCGCGCAGTCCACGAAGAGCTCGCGACGCTGAAAGAGGAGGAAGACCCTCTCGCGCTCGTCGCCGCGCGTATCGCGCAACGCCATCGTCTCATCTGCTTCGACGAGTTCCATGTCTCGGACATCGCCGACGCGATGATCCTGGGCCGCCTGCTCGCGGCGTTGTTCACGCACGGCGTCGTGTTCGTGATGACCTCGAATTACCCGCCAGAGGGCCTGTGGCCGGACGGGCTCCTGCGCGAGCGCTTCCTGCCGGCGATCGCGCTGATCAACGAGTGGCTGGACGCGGTGGAGGTCGACGGCGGCATCGACTACCGGCTGCGCGTGCTCGAGCACGCCAGGACGTATCTTTCGCCGCTCGGAACCGACGCCGATGCCGCGCTCGAGGTGGCCTTCGACCAGATGCGAAGCGGTCCCGACGAGCCGTCGAAGTTCACGGTCGAGGGGCGCACGCTCGTCGCCCGCAGGCGCGCGGGTAGCGCGGTATGGTTCGATTTCGCGGCGCTGTGCGATGGGCCGCGGTCGCAGCGCGACTATCTCGAGCTCGCCCGCAGCTACGCCGTCATTTTCCTGTCCGGAGTCCCGGCGATGACGGCCGACATGGGCGACCGGGCGCGGCGCTTCACGTGGCTGGTGGACATCCTGTACGATCATCGGGTGAAGCTTCTGATCTCGGCCGCCGTTCTTCCTGCGGCCCTCTACCGCGCCGGACCGAACCACCAGGAGTTCGCGCGCACCGTCAGCCGCCTCGTCGAAATGCAATCCCGCGATTACATGGCGTTGCCGCACGTGGCGGCGCTGTCCGGCGACGCGCGTATCGTCTGAGCCGGTCCCACTCGATTCGCCCGCATCCCGAAGGAGACTCCCGTGCAGAAATTCAAGGCCTACCGCACGTTCCAGGAAAACGACGCCGTCGTGAGCCGCTTTGTCGAGATGAGCGCCGACGAGCTCGACCCGGGCGAAGTCGTCGTGCGGACCAAATATTCGACGATCAACTACAAGGATGCGCTCTCGTACAACGGGGCCGGCAAGATCATGCGCAAGTACCCGACCAACGCAGGCATCGACATGGCGGGCACCGTCGAGAGTTCAACCGACGCGCGGTGGAAGCGCGGCGACAAGGTGATCGTCCATGCGTATGACCTCGGCGTCGCCCACGATGGCGGTTACGCAGAGTTCGTTCGCGTTCCCGGCGACTGGATCGTGCGGCGGCCGGAAAGCATGACCGCGTTCGACGCGATGACGCTCGGCACCGCCGGTTTCACGGCAGCGCAGGCGATCATGCTGATGGAGCACAACGGCCTGAAGCCGGACAACGGTCCGGTGGCGGTCACGGGCGCGACAGGTGGCGTGGGATCGGTGGCGGTCGAGATCCTCGCCAAGACCGGCTACGAGGTCGTCGCCATTACGGGCAAGAAAGAGGGAACGAGCTACCTCAAGGCTCTCGGTGCGAAGGACGTGATGCTGCGCCAGTCGATCGACCTTTCGAAAATTCGCCCATTGGACAAATCCACATGGGCCGGCGCGATCGACAATCTCGGCGGCGATATCTTGGCGTGGCTCCTGTCGACGATGAAGGTCGGCGGCGTCGCAAGCGCGGTCGGGCTCGCGTCGAGCATGAAGCTCAATACGAGCGTCGCGCCGTTCATCCTGCGCGGGGTCGCGCTTCTTGGCGCCGACAGCGCGAATTGCGACATGTCGACGCGGCAGAAGATCTGGAACAAGCTTGCCGTCGAGTGGCGCCCGGATCAGGTCCACGATCAGGTACGGACGATCGACTTCGACGAGCTGCCCACGCACTTCGACGCCTACATCAAGGGCATGGTGCGCGGGCGTACGGTCGTGCGTATCGCGCCTGACACGCATCCGTAGCAAAAGCTCCGGGAAGCGTCCGTTCAAGACCTCGCCCAGTGTGATTCTCGCCGACGCCGAACCCGCGCGGGCTGACCATGCCCCGTGCGCGGAAAGAACATGAGGCTGGCGGCGGTTCTCGACCAGGCCGTTAAAGCGACTCGGGCCCGGCCTGCGGGCCTGCTTGCCCTGATGTGGCTGATCGCCGCAATTCCGTGGCTCACGGGGACAAGGACGGTCCCCTACGACGCCAAGGACGAGTTCTACCCCGGTGTCGTGTTCACCGTGAATAGCCTTGTGCGCGGCGAGGCGCCCTTCTGGAATCCATATCTCTACTCGGGCTACCCGTCATTCGCCGATCCGCAGGCGATGACATTTTCACCGAGCGTGGTCCTACCGATGCTGTTTTCGCACGGCATCATATGGTTCGACGTCGTCATCCTTCTGCACCTTTTGTTTGGCGGACTGGGGATTCTGCGTCTCGGCACGTCGTATGGCTGGAGGAACAGCTCTTCTCTCGTCACGGCGATTATCTTCATGTTCGGCGGTGTGGCGGCGTCGCGCTTGCAGCACACGCCGATCATTGTCACGTGGGCGTTTCTTCCATGGGTATTCGTTTCGATTCGAGCGATATTCGAGACTCGCTCGTGGCGATGGGTCGCAGGCCTCAGTTTGGCGCTCGGCCTCAGCGCACTTCAGCTCACGCATGTCACCTATATCTTTCTGCTCATCGTAATCGCGTATGCCACTTACCGGTTGGTTGGCGCGGCGCTTTCGGAAGGCCCTCGCCGGACGCTGGCCGTCGGAGGCCAATTCGCGGTGGGGGTCGCTCTCGCCCTCCTGATTGCTGCGCCACAGGTCGTCGCAACGCTAAATGTCCTTCCCTACGCGAACCGAGGGCTGTTCGATTTTGCCTCCGCGACGGCCAATTCTCTTTCGCCGAGAGCGTACCTCACACTGTTGTCGCCCAATGTTCTCGGCAATCTGAGGGGCCAATATGTCGGCCCGAACGACATCACCGAGACCTACTTCTATCTCGGCGCGTTTCCACTGGCGCTTCTGCTCGGTGGCCTATCGGGCCTGAGACCGGGCGTGAGCCGCGACGAGACATGGTTCTGGACCTTGGTGCTCGCGTTCTCGGTCGTTTATACGCTGGGGCGCGCAACGCCGGTCTTCGCCTGGCTGCACGAGTATCTGCCGGGCGTCTCCTACTTTCGTCGTCCCACCGATGCGGCTTTCCTGTTCGTCTTCTGCGCGGCTATGCTCGTTGGTGGCTCAATCGATCAAGGCTGGGAAGACGCCACCGACCGCAGCGGAGCCACGCGCGTGCGCGCTCTCGGCGTAATCACTGGCGTGCTCTTCGTTGCCGCGATCTTGATTTGCGTCTGGCACGACTCGTCGCCTTCGTTGTTCAGTCTTGGGTTCCTCGGGGCAGGCCTTTTCTGCTTCGCGCGGATGCGCGTCGGTCCGCACGCCGGCCTCTGGTCCGCCGCACTGGTAGTGTCGATTTTCGTCGACCTCAGAATTCACAATGTGGCAAATCGTCTGAACGCGCATCGCACGGGCGAGTATCTGGCGAGTACATCGCTGAAACACAACGATACGATGCGCTTCCTCACCCGGCGCTTGCATTCGGATGGCTACTATCGAGCCGAGCTGCGAACGGGAGTGAGCGAGCTTAATGCGCCGGAGGCCATGGGGATCGCTTCCATTGCCGGATTGAATCCGCTGGTGCTACGCGATTACGTCGCTTTCGTCGGCTTGGGCACGGAACCACTCATAGCACGCAACGCTTCGGGCGTCTTCGAATCCTATGGCAGCAAGATCAACGATTTATTGGGCGTGCGGTATCTCGTCGCTCTCGACGCCGTTCGGTCGTCGATCGAACCCGGACTGGGCCCGGGCTACCGGATCGTCGCGGAGCTCGACGGGCGCGTCGTATGGGAGAATCGGAATGCACTGCCGCGCGTGCTGCGGCCGCGGCACGCAATTTCCGCACCCGCCCCATCGGCGTATACAGCAGTCATGCTTGACTCGGTCGAGCTCCAGGACACCGCGTACATCGAGGCACCCGATGACGTATTAACGACGTGTGCCGGCGGACGCGCCGACAGCGCGGGAATCGTTCGGTATTCGAACAACGAGGTGGTCATCGCTGTGCAGACGGACCGTCCTGCCTGGATCGTGCTGAACGATGTTTTCTTCGACGGCTGGCATGCCGAAATAACCGGGGGCTCGCTCCCGATATATCGTGCCAACGGCATATTTCGTGCGGTCTGCGTTCCGGCGGGACGACACTCGCTGCGATTCGTGTTTGACCCCTTTCGCGATTGGTTGCGAAGGCTTCGGGAGGCAATCGATCGCTGAAGCCGGCGATAGATATCCGGTTTGCGGCGGTCCGACGAGCATAAGATTGCTCGGCCGGTCGGCCGGTCGGCCGGTCGGCCGGCGAGCGGGAGGCTGTCGACGTCGAACCCGAGCGTGGCGATCGCCGTGGCGGTGTCGCGGAGATCGCGGCGTGACAGCGGATCGAGATTTCGCTCTTGGCGAAGAATGGCCGGCCGATGTGTAGCATGGGCCAGCGAAACGTATGCTTGGGGACCAATGCACGAACGGCAGCAGCGTATGGAATTCGAAGATCGTGTCGTCGCCGGCCACGCCCGCGGTCGGATGGCGCTCTCACGCCGGGTCCCGCTCGAAATTCCACAGGAGGAAATGGAGGACGAACGACGCGAACAGGAACTGGATGCCGGCGATCGTCAGCGTAAGCGACGGAATGACGATGCGCATCAGGTACCGCGGATCGATTTCCGCGAGCCCCGCCGACATCCACACCGAAAGCGAGTAGCTGGCGAGTACGAATCCGGCAAGTGTCATGACGGCGCCGGCGACGGCACCGCGCTCGAGCGTGAACCAGGCGCTCAAGCCACCGAAGGCGCGGCCCGGGGGCAACAAGCCGTGCGCGACACCCGCCGCCTTCACGAAGACGGCGAAGAGCACCATCTGCAGACCCACGATCATCGCGCCCGCGGCGAACAGCACCGTGTGGATATCCAGGACGACGCGACCGATGGCGACAGGACCGGTCAGGAGCATCGCTTGCGCGATCGCGCCGACGACGAAGAGAAGCAACCCCGGATAAAGCAACAGCCAGCGCGGGCTCAACAGCAGCAGGAAGCGCAAATGGCGCCAGCCGTCGCGCCACGTGCGCAGGTGGGGCGGCCGCGAGCGCCGGTCCGGCGCGAGCGTCGTCGGCACCTCGGCCAACGCAAGACCACGGAGCGCGGCGCGGACAATCATCTCGGTCGCGAACTCCATCCCCGGCGCGCGCAAGCCGAGCGAGAGGATCCGGTCGCGGCGGAATCCGCGCAACCCGCAGTGGAAATCGCCGATCGGAATCGAAAAGAACAGGCGGCCCAGAAAGCTCAAAACCGGATTGCCCAGATAGCGATGCAAAAAAGGCATGGCGCCGGGCTCGATTCCGCCTTCGAACCGGTTGCCGATCACGAGGTCGCTCCCGCTTCGCAGGCGCGCGACGAACGGCTCGAGATGAGCGAAGTCGTAGCTTCCGTCCGAGTCGCCGATGATGACGTACGTGCCGCGGGCAGCGTGGATGCCCTGGATCAGCGCGGCCCCGTAGCCGCGCACCGGCACGCGCAGCGCCCGAGCACCGCGGGCCTCGGCGATGGCCATCGAACCATCGGTGCTGCCGTTATCGGCAATCAGGATTTCACCATCGATGCGTTCGCTTGCGAGGAACGCGTACGCCTCGTCGATGCACGCGGCGAGCGTCTCGGCCTCGTCGAGGCAGGGCATCAGGATCGTGAGCTCGACGTAGGGCAGCGCTTGGTCAGGCATGACTCGGCAATCCGGTTCGCGACCGGAGTATGGATAGTCGCGGCGACCTCGGCAAGCGCGCCGGCGGTGGGGCGATGACGCGCGAGTCGGTGCTCGAATGGCTCGAGTGTCCGCGCAGCGGCGTGCCCGCCGCGTTGCTCTTCGGGGGATGCGCGTCGCTACTGCGGGGTGTCGACACCAACTGGGACTTGCGAAGTTACCACTTCTACAATCCCTGGGCCTGGTTGCACGGCCGCCTCTATTGGGATTACGCGCCGGCGCAGGGACCGTCCTATCACAGTCCATTCCTGGATCTTCCTTTTTTTGCGCTGGTCCACTCCGGCATGCCGGCGTTTGCCGTCACGTTTCTGATGGGGCTGCCATTCGGGCTGACCGTCTATTTCCTCTATCGCATCGCGCGTTGTGCGATGAACGACCTCGCCATCGAACGGCAGTCCTTCCCGTGGCTCGCCGTGGGCGTCGTTGCGCTGACAGGTGCCGCCGGATTCTCGCAGATCGGCTCGACGATGAACGAATGGGCGACCGCGTCACTCGTGATGGCCGCCTTGTTCGTGATAGTGCGCGCAGAGCGCGGGGTGCGTCCCCCTGACGCTCTAGTATCCGCTGTCGCCGGTGTCCTCTGCGGCGTCGCCACCGGGTTGAAGCTCACGGCGGCAATCTATGCGGTCGCGCTCTTTTGTTCGTTCGTCCTCTGCTTTCGAGGACGGGAGGGATTCGGGCGCGCAGCGCTGACTCTTGCCGCGGCGATGGCAGCGGGGTTCCTCGTTGCCTACGGGTATTGGGGAGCGGTACTCTGGGAGCGATTTCGCAATCCGCTCTTTCCATATTTCAACGGCATGTTCCGGTCGGAGTATTGGGAGCCGCTATCCCTTGCCGACACGCGATTCCGCCCGACCACGCCCGTGGGCTGGCTCACATTGCCGTTCGGACTGGCCGAGCGCAACCGCCTCGCGAGCGAGGCCGATCTGCGCGACCCGAGGCTCGCGTTGCTGTGTGTGTTCTCCGTCGTCGTCGCCATTGCCATGCTGCGCGAATCGCGCGCTGCGGGTGTGCGGTATATGACGGCGCTGCGGCGCGCGATGCCCCCGAGCCTGCGCCTGCTGGCCGTCTTTGCGGCGGTCGCGTACGTCACCTGGCTCGTCGCTTTCACGATCTACCGCTATGCGATTCCGCTCGAGCTCACCGCGAGCCTCCTGCTGGTGCTGGCGATGCGCGCTGCCTTTGCGGGCGCGGTGCGGCGCGACGTGCTGATCGGGATCGCCTCGGTGCTGATCGTAGCCGTGACCGTGCCGCCTTACTGGGGACGCGCGCGCGCGCATACCGGGCGTTACATCGAAGTCAAGGTGCCCCCGGTCGCAGCCGATTCGCTGGTGCTGATAATGTCGGGCGAGCCCTTCGGCTACATCGTACCTTTCATCGAATCCGGCGCTCGCGTCATCCGACCGGCGAGCAACATCGCCAGTCCCGGCTACGGCAACCGTCTGCAACGCGAAATGGACGCGCTCATCGCCGACCAGCGCGGGCCTATGTACGCGATCCGGTATCTCGACGTCATCGACGCGCGCGAGGAAGCTACCATGGCGGCGTACGGGTTGCGCCGCGTCGACGAGGGCTGCCGAAGGATCGAATCCAACCTCGAGGGCAATCGGCCGCTGGGCCTCTGTCCAGTGGTGCGGCAGGGAAAGGGATAGTGCGTCGAGCGCCGCAGCGCATCGCGCCGACAGGTCCCGCGGCCCGGGTTCGGTGCCGAAACGGGCTGCCGATTGATCCCGCGCAAAGTCGCCGCCGTCCGTTACGCTTACGCTTCGCAAGGCACACGAGGAGGAGACCGTCAATGACGACCTACAAGCAATTCCATAGCCGGTCGATCAAAGATCGTGAAGCGTTCTGGCGCAGCGAGGCGGCCGCGATCGACTGGCAGACGCCGTTCTCCTCGGTGCTCGACTATACAAGGCCTCCATTCGCGAGGTGGTTCGTCGGCGGGCGCACGAACCTATGCCACAACGCGATCGACCGCCATCTCGCGGCGCGAGGCTCGCAAAAGGCGCTCATCTATATCTCGACGGAAACCGGAGAAAGCAAAACCTATACGTTTTCCGAGCTTCACGCCGAAGTGAACCGCTTTGCGGCCGCGCTGAAGGGCGAGGGCGTGGGTCGCGGCGATCGCGTGCTGATCTACATGCCCATGATCGCCGAGGCTGCGTTTGCAATGCTCGCCTGCGCGCGCATTGGCGCCGTCCATTCGGTCGTGTTCGGCGGATTTGCCGCGGCGAGCCTTGCGACCCGGATCGACGACGCGAAGCCGAAAGCGATGATCACGTCGGATGCCGGCATGCGCGGCGGCAAAGCAGTTCCGTACAAGCACTTGGTCGACGAAGCGATCCGTCTCGCCGCGCGTCCGCCAAAAAAGGTCATCATTGTCAATCGCGGGATCGACAAGGCAATGCCAGTCGTCGCCGGCCGCGACCTCGATTACGCGGAGCTTCGCGCACGGCATCTCGGCGCAACTGTGCCCTGCGAATGGCTCGAGTCTTCCGAGCCGTCGTACATCCTTTATACGTCGGGCACCACGGGCAAGCCGAAGGGAGTGCAGCGCGACACCGGCGGTCATGCCGTCGCTCTGGCGTCGTCGATGCGGCGCATCTACTGCATCGAGCCCGGCGACACGATGTTCACGACGAGCGATATCGGTTGGGTGGTAGGGCATTCATACATCGTTTACGGGCCGCTCATCGCCGGCGCGACGACGATCGTCTATGAAGGCCTGCCGATTCGTCCGGACCCCAGCATCTGGTGGAAGATCGTCGCCGAGAACAACGTGAAGACGATGTTCAGCTCGCCCACTGCGATCCGCGTGCTGAAGAAGCAGGACACGAAGTACATGAAACAGCACGACCTTGCGTCGCTCAAGTATCTCTTTCTCGCTGGCGAGCCACTGGACGAGCCGACCGCGCGCTGGGCATCGGATGCGCTCGGCGTGCCCATCGTCGATCATTACTGGCAGACCGAGACCGGCTGGGCAATTCTTTCCGCCGTGCCCGGCGTCGAGGACACGCCGCGCAAGTTCGGCAGTCCGTCGTTTGCAGTGTACGGTTACGACGTGCGGCTCCTTCGCGAAGGCAGCGGCGAGGAAGCGGGCGCCGACGAGAAGGCCGTGCTGACGATCATGCCGCCGCTGCCTCCCGGATGCATGACCACGGTCTGGGGCGACGACGCCCGTTTCGTGAAAACCTATTTTTCGGATTTCGGGACAAAACTCGCGTATTCGACGTTCGACTGGGCGACGCGCGACAAGGACGGCTACTACTTCGTTCTCGGCAGGACCGACGACGTGATCAACGTGGCCGGCCATCGGCTGGGCACGCGCGAGATCGAGGAGGCGGTACAGGCACATTCGGGCATCGCCGAAGTCGCCGTCGTCGGCGTCGCCGACTCGCTCAAGGGCCAGATTCCGGTCGCCTTCGCGGTGGTGAAGGATCCGGCGAAAGTCGCCACGCCGGAAAGCGCGGCGGCGATGCGGAAGGAAGTGATGGACACCGTGGACCGCCAGCTCGGCGCGATTGCGCGCCCGGGCGCCGTCCATTTCGTCTCGCTGCTACCGAAGACCCGGTCGGGCAAGCTGCTGCGTAGATCGATCCAGGCGCTCGCCGAAGGCCGCGACCCGGGCGACCTCACGACGATCGAGGATCCCGGCGCGCTTGAGCAGATCCGGGCGGCCTTGGGCACGCGTTCCGGCGTACCGACCGGAAGCTGAATGATGGCCTAGGGAATCCTGGAGCGAGCCGAGGAGAAGCTGATCAGGTTGGGCGGGAGGGCGTTGGCCGGGCGATAATACCGGTTTGTAGCGGTTTGCCTGCCATGCCCAACGATCTCGTAACTCCTTCCGCTGCAGCCCGGCGCGCGGCGGCTCACGCTGCACCCCCGCACGCAAAGCTCGCGGTCGTTTTCCGTGGGGACGCCGTCGACGCGGTTCACTACGGATCGGTCGCTGTCGTCGATCGCGACGGCAACCTGCTGTACGCCGCGGGCGATCCGGAATTTCTCACGATGACACGCAGCGCACTGAAGCCGTTCCAGGCGATGCCCTTTGTCGCGGGCGGAGGTGTCGATCGATTTCATTACAACCAGGCGCAGGTTGCACTGCTTTGCGCGAGCCACTCGGGCGAACCGCGGCATGTGGATGCCGTGGCCGCAATGCTCGCCGCCGCCGGCAACACCGCCGCTGAGCTCCAGTGCGGAACGCATGCGCCGGGTTTCTATGATGCGCGCGGCGAATTGCCGCCGCCACCGCCATATTCGCCGCTCGCGCATAACTGCTCTGGCAAGCACAGCGGCATGCTCGCGTACTGTGTCCAATGCGGATTGCCGAAGGAGAGCTATCTGGCGTTCGATCATCCGTTGCAGCAGGCGATCCGCCACGCGGTTGCGCACTTCACCTCAACTCCGGAGGCTGCGCTCGTTTCGGGCATCGATGGCTGTTCGGCGCCGAATTACGCGGTGCCGCTTGCACGATTGGCGCTCGGATTCGCGCGTCTCGCCGCCGACCGGCAGGACGCGAATTATGGAAACGCGCCTGCAGTCCTTGCCGACGCGATGGTCGCCCACCCCGAAATGGTCTCGGGCGACCGCCGAAACGACCTGGCGCTGATGCGTGCCGGGCGCGGCGACTGGGTCACCAAGATCGGCGCCGAGGGCGTGCAGGCCATCGGAATCCGCAGCAAAGGCATCGGGATCGCCATCAAAGTCGTCGACGGCGGCAAGCGTGGACTGCATCCCGCGACCGTCGCCACCCTCGACCAGCTGAATTTGCTCGATGACGCCCAACGTTCGGAACTGTCGGAATGGCGCGAGCCGCTCGTCCGCAACTACCGCGGCATCGTGACCGGAAAAGTCCGCCCGGCAGTTGTTCTGGACAAAGCCGCCGGCTCGGTCGTCGGCGGGTAGCGCCAGTGAACTTACAGCAGCGGCGGCGGTCTGTCCGTGGAAGCGCGCGCCGCGGGAAAAACCGCGGAAAAGCTCCCCCCAGGCCTGAGGCAGTCGAACCTGGAGGAAGCCCCCGCACCTGCCGTTCGGCGGGTATAACAACGACGATTCAGGGATTGGATGGGTGATCGCGAGGTCGATCAGCAGCTTGTCTTGCGCGCGCAGAAAGGTGACAAGCGGGCCTACGAGTTGCTGGTCCTCAAGTACCAGAGGAAGCTCGCGCGGCTCCTGTCGCGGCTGGTGCGCGACCCGGCGGAGGTCGAGGACGTGACGCAGGAAGCATTTATCAAGGCATACCGGGCGTTGCCCAGCTTTAGGGGAGAAAGCGCGTTCTACACGTGGCTCTACCGGATTGGCATAAACACCGCGAAGAATTACCTGGTGGCGCTGGGGCGGCGGGCGCCGACGTCGACCGGGTTCGACAACGAGGAAGCCGAGAATTTCGAGGACGCCGATCAGCTGCGCGACGCGAATACGCCCGAGGACGAGCTGCACGGCAAGGAAATTGCTGCAGTGGTCAACCGCGCGATGGACGCGCTGCCGGAGGACCTCCGGACCGCGATCACGCTGCGCGAGATCGAGGGATTGAGCTACGAGGAAATAGCGAGCGTGATGAACTGCCCGATCGGCACCGTGCGATCCCGGATCTTCCGGGCGCGCGAAGCCATTGCAACGGAATTGCGGCCGTTGCTGGGCACTTTGGAAAACCGGAGATGGTGATGCCTGAAAGCATTTCGCGTCTGATGGACGGCGAAGTTGAAGACACGGAAGTCGAGATCGTCTGCGGCCAGCTGCAACGACCCGACGCCGTCGCGACGTGGGTGTGTTATCACGTGATCGGAGACACGCTGCGCGGCGGCGCGGCCGTTACCCCGGGGTTCGCCGGCCGGTTCGCGGCGCGTTTTGCGTCCGAGCCGACGGTGATTGCGCCAGGGGCGCAGCGAAGCAGGCCTCTTCCCGTCGCTTGGGCCGCCGCCGCGAGCGTGGCGGCCGTCAGCGTCGTGGGTTGGATCGCGTATGTCACGTTTGACACGTCGCCCACGGCCATTGCCAAGGCGCGTGAGGCGGCGACGGTACGCGCGGCCCAGGTCCGCCCGCCCGCCGTTCCGCTCGATTATCTGCTGGCGCATCGCGAGTATTCTCCGACCGCTCCGATCGAAGGCATCGGTCCCGGCCTGCGCACCGCGTCCGCGATCAGTCCCGCAATTCGACCGTAAGTAACCCCCGTTCCACGGAGCCGTTTGGTGACTGCATATCCAGCGATGGCGGCCTACATGCGGGCCGCGGCGTTGTTGTGCCATGTCCGGCGCTCCGGCGCGGTGGCGCTGGCACTCGCCATGCTGTTCGTGGCGCCGCTCGCCGCGGCGCAGGAGGCGAGCGCGCTCCTTGCGCGCGCCGCAACGGCGGCCCGGCTCCTCAATTACACCGGGACGCTTGTCTATCAGCACGCCGGACGCGTCGAGACGACCCGGCTCGTGCATCTGAACGACGGCGGCAGCGAATTCGAAAAGCTCGTCAACCTGGAGGGTCCGGCGCGTGAAGTGATCCGCAGCAAAGGCGAGGTGCGGTGCTTTTACCCCGACGCCAAGGTCGTCCGCATCGAGCCGCGGACGTTTCGCAACGCATTTCCGTCGCTGTCGGCGCAGCAGCAGAAGGCGCTGACCGAATACTACGAATTGCGCAAAGCCGAAGCCGATCGCGTCGCCGGGCTCGACGCACAGGCTTGGATATTCGAGCCGAAGGATGGCCTGCGCTACGGGCAGAAGCTGTGGTTCGAGCGGGCGACGGGACTGCTCCTCAAGGCGCGCATCCAGAACGAGCGCAACGAGCCGGTCGAACAATTCACGTTTACCGACATCGCAATCGGTGCCAAGGTCGACCGCGAGATGGTGAGGCCGAGCTGGCCACCCGAGCCGCCAGCATGGCAAGTTCACGACGCCGGTCCGGCTGAAGCCGACGCCGCCGACACCGGGTGGACGGTCACTGCGGCGCCGCCCGGATTCTCGCGTGTCGCCGAAGGCTATCGCACCTTGCGCGGCAAGCGCTCGCCCGTGGCCCACATCGTCTATTCCGACGGCCTCGTCGCCGTGTCGGTCTTCGTCGAGGTCGCCAGCGGTGTGCATCCCGTGGGCTTGTTGCAGCAGGGGGGAGTCAACGTGTTCGTGCGTGACGCCGACGGCTACGTCGTGACCGCGCTCGGCGAAGCTCCGGCGATGACGATTCGTCAGATTGCGAATTCTGTGGCGCGTCGCTGATGCGCCGCCCAATGCAGCCTGAGGTAGCCTGAGGTAACCGTGCTTCGTTCCACCGGAGGTCGAACTCAATGATTTTCTGCAATCGAATCCCTGTTGCCGCTCCGCTGATGGCCGCGGTGTTCTCGATTTTCGCGACCATTGCGATGCCCGCCGGAGCGCAGGGCCGTCTCGCGAACCTGCCCGACTTCACCGAGCTTTACGAAAAGCAGGCGGCGGCCGTCGTCAGCATCGACGTGACCCAGAAGATCAAGCGCTCGCGCGGTGGGCCCGAGCTGTCGGAAGACGACCCGTTCTACGAGTTCTTCCGCCGCTTCGGACAGATCCCGCGCCGCGGTGTCCCCGAGCGCGATTTCGACCAGCAATCGGTCGGCTCAGGATTCATCCTCACCTCGGACGGCTATCTCGTCACCAACGCGCACGTCGTCGATGGTGCGGACGAAGTCAACGTGAAGCTGTCCGACAAGCGCGAATTCAAGGCGAAGGTGATCGGCGCCGACAAGCGCAGTGACGTCGCGCTACTGAAGATCGAGGCAAAGGATCTGCCCAAGGTGACGATCGGCGATCCGGAGAAGCTCAAGGTTGGAGAATGGGTCGTCGCGATCGGAAAACCGTTCGGGCTCGAGAACACGATGACGGCGGGAATCGTCAGCGCCAAAGGGCGCGACCTGCCGCAGGAAAATCTCGTCCCGTACATTCAAACGGATGCGGCGGTCAATCCTGGCAATTCCGGCGGACCGCTCTTCAATCTGAAGGGCGAGGTCGTCGGCGTCAATTCGCTCATCTTTTCGCGCACCGGCGGCTACATGGGACTTTCATTCGCGATCCCGATCGACATCGCGATGAATGCCGCGAACCAGATCAAGGAAAAGGGCAAGGTCACGCGTGGCCGGATCGGCGTCCAGATCCAGGAAGTCACAAAGGAGACCGCGGAGGCCTTCGGGCTTCCGAAGACCGGTGGCGCACTCGTCAATTCGGTCGAAAAAGGCGGGCCGGCCGAGAAGGCGGGCGTCGAGGCCGGCGACATCATCATCAAGGCGGACGGACGCGACGTCCGTTCCTCGAGCGAGCTGCCGCGAATTATCACGGCGATCAAGCCAGGGGCAAAAGTGACGTTGACGGTCTGGCGAAAAGGCGCGCAGCGCGAATTCACGGTCGTGGTCGCCGAGCTCAAGGACGACCAGGTCGCGGCGCCCACCCGCCGCGGCGGACCGACGCCGAAGGACAAGGCGAAGCCGAATCGCCTCGGCCTCGCGCTGAGCGACCTTACCGAGGAGCAAAAGAAGGAGCTCGATATCAAATCGGGCGTGCTGATCGAGGATGTCACCGGTTCGGTTCGCGGCAACGTCCAGCCCGGCGACGTGATCCTGGCGCTTGTAAACCGTGGTCAAACCACCGAGGCGAAGAGCGCGGAGCAAGTGAACGGACTGCTTGCGAAGTTGGACAAGGGAGCATCGGTCACTTTCCGGTTGAAGCGCGGCGAGCAGGAGTTTTTCTCGACGCTGAAGATCAATAACGGTGAGTAGCGGCGCGAGCGGCGAGCCGGGGCCCCGGGCGCGAAGCGCCAAGGGGCAGCGAGCAAACGCGAGTCGACGCATGAGGCCGACCCACGCCGCGTCACGATTCACCGCGACGGTGCGGAGGCCGAGGCGCGAGCGGCGAGCCGGGGCCCCGGGCGCGAAGCGCCAAGGGGCAGCGAGCAAACGCGAGTCGACGCATGAGGCCGACCCACGCGGCGTCACGATTCACCGCGACGGTGCGGAGGCCGAGGCGCGAGCGGCGAGCCGGGGCCCCGGGCGCGAAGCGCCAAGGGGCAGCGAGCAAACGCGAGTCGACGCATGAGGCCGACCCACGCGGCGTCACGATTCACCGCGACGGTGCGGAGGCCGAGGCGCGAGCGGCGAGCCCGTTGAAGCTAACGTTGCTCGCGCGCGCGTATTGCCACCTCTGCGAGGAGATGCTCGCCGCTGTTCAGCCGATTGCGCACGCGCATGGCGCGACGGTCGAAGTCATCGACGTCGACACGTATGCAAACGCCGCTCTTGAAGCGGAGTGGGGTGACCGAGTGCCGGCGTTATTTGCCGGCGCGCCGGGCATCGGCTCACTCCTTTGCCATTACCACCTCGACGCGGCGCGCGTCACGCGGGCGCTGACGGGGACCTGAGGGTCGCGTGGCGGACAGAAATCCGCTATAATTCAACGCCTTTGCAGCGGCAATGGGGCACTGGACCGGTGCCCTTTTGTTTTGGCGAGCCGCCGACTGGCAGTGAACTTGGACACAATCCGCAACTTTTCGATCATCGCGCACATCGACCACGGCAAGTCGACGCTGGCGGATCGCTTCATCCAGCGTTGCGGCGGCTTGGCCGATCGCGAAATGGAGGCGCAGGTCCTGGACACGATGGACCTCGAGCGCGAGCGCGGGATCACGATCAAAGCACAAACGGCGGCGCTCCTGTATACGGCGCGCGACGGACGCGAGTATCACCTCAACCTGATCGATACCCCTGGGCACGTTGACTTCGCGTACGAGGTATCGCGCTCGCTCGCCGCGTGCGAGGGTGCGCTGCTCGTCGTCGATGCGTCGCAGGGGGTGGAGGCGCAAACGGTCGCCAATTGCTACACGGCAACCGAGCAGGGCGTGACCGTCGTCCCGGTGCTGAACAAGATCGACCTTCCCTCGGCGGAGCCTGATCGCGTGATCGCCGAAATCGAAGACATCATCGGCATCCCCGCGCACGATGCGGTTCGTTGCAGCGCGAAGACCGGCGAGGGCGTCGACGACGTGCTGGAAGCCGTCATCTCACGAATCCCGCCGCCGAAGGGAGATCCGGAGGCGCCGCTTTCCGCACTCATCATCGACTCGTGGTTCGACAACTATGTCGGCGTCGTGATGCTGGTGCGCGTGATGGACGGCGCACTCAAGGCGAAGGACAAGATCCTTCTGATGGCAACCGGCGCCACCTACGGGTGCGAGCAGGTCGGCGTGTTTACGCCCAAGGCCGTCGCCCGCCCATCGCTGTCGGCCGGCGAAGTCGGTTTCATCATCGCCGGCATCAAGGAAATCCACGCCGCGAAAGTCGGCGATACCGTCACCCTGACGGCTCGGCCTGCCGCCGGGCCGCTCCCGGGTTTTAAGGACGTGAAACCGCAGGTGTTCGCCGGCCTCTATCCGGTCGAGTCGAACCAGTACGAAGCGCTGCGCGATGCACTCGACAAGCTGAAGCTGAACGACGCATCGCTGCATTACGAGCCGGAAGTGTCGCAGGCGCTGGGCTTCGGGTTCCGCTGCGGGTTCCTCGGTCTCCTGCACATGGACATCGTGCAGGAGCGCCTCGAGCGCGAATACGACATGGACCTCATCACCACCGCGCCGACGGTGATCTATCAGATCCTGCTCCGCGACGGGACGGTGATCGAGATCGAGAATCCATCGAAGCTCCCCGATTTATCGAAGGTCGAGGAAATCCGCGAGCCGATCATCACGACGACGATTCTAATGCCGCAGGAATATGTCGGCCCGGTGCTGACGCTGTGCACCGAGAAGCGCGGCGTGCAGAAGAATATGCAATACCTCGGCCGCCAGGTGATGCTGACCTACGAGCTACCGCTGGCGGAAGTCGTGATGGATTTCTTCGACAAGCTCAAATCCGTGTCGCGCGGGTATGCATCCATGGATTACGAATTCCTCGAGTTCCGCGCCGCCGATGTCGTCAAGCTGGATCTCCTCATCAACGGCGAGCGTGTTGATGCATTGTCGGTGATGGTGCACCGGTCGGTGTCGATCTATCGCGGCCGCGAGGTCGCTGCCAAGATGCGCAAGCTGATTCCGCGGCAGATGTTCGATGTCGCCGTGCAGGCATCGATCGGCGCCCAGATCATTGCCCGCGAATCGATCAAGGCGATGCGAAAGAACGTGCTCGCCAAGTGCTACGGCGGCGACATCACGCGGAAGAAGAAGCTCCTCGAGAAGCAGAAAGCCGGAAAGAAGCGCATGAAGGCCGTCGGCAGCGTCGAGATTCCGCAGGAGGCCTTTCTTGCGATCCTGCGCGTCGGTGAGAAGTGAAATCCACTGCCATTTCCTGACGAGTCACGACAATAATGAATTTTGCTCTGATCCTGTTCCTTGCGACGCTGCTGACCGGCGCGATCGCGCTTGCCGACAAGCTCGTCTTCGCCAAGCGCCGCGCAGCCGGCGCTCCCGAGCCATGGTGGATCGAATATCCGAAGAGCTTCTTTCCGGTGCTGCTGATCGTGTTCGCTCTGCGCTCCTTCGTCGCGGAGCCGTTCAAGATTCCATCCTCCTCCATGCGGCCAACTCTCGAGGTCGGCGATTTCATTCTCGTCAACAAGTTCGTCTACGGCATCCGGCTACCGATCGTCGAGCAAAAGATCATTGCGCTCGACGACCCGAAGCGAGGCGACGTCGTGGTCTTCCGCTACCCGCTGAACCCGTCCCAGGATTTCATCAAGCGCGTCGTCGGCGTCGCCGGCGATACCGTTGCCTACAAGGACAAGCGGCTCACCGTGAACGGGGTGCCGTGGCCGGTCAAGTCGGATGGCGTCTACGGCTATCCCGAGGGACTGCGCTACGAATCGCTTGCGCGCGGTGCCGAGACGGTGGCAACCGGCAATGGGCCGAAGGAGCACGAAATCGCCGTTGACCCGGCGATGCCCGCGGTCAGCCCCGGGGCGGTGCGGCCGTTCGCCGGCAAGGAGAACTGCGATTACAATCCGGACGGCAGCGGCTTCGTCTGCAAGGTCCCGCCGGGTCACTATTTCATGATGGGTGACAATCGGGACCGCAGCGACGACAGCCGGTATTGGGGATTCGTTCCCGACGATCACATTCGGGGCCGGGCGTTCTTCATCTGGTTCAACTGGGACGACATCACGAGTTTCTCGTGGAAGCGGATCGGCAACGGTATTCGCTGAGCCGTAAAAAAGGGGAGGGGCGATGAACGAGCGCCTGCGGCAACATGGATTGACGATCATCGGCTTCCTGATGGTGGCAGCCGTCGTCGCCATTTTTGTAGTGGTCGGCGCTCGCATGGTGCCGGCCTATATCGAGTATTACTCGGTACAGAAGTCGATCGAAAAATCGTTGAACGATGTGCGCGACCCTTCCGCGGTGGCCGACGTGAGGAGAACGTTCGACAGGTATCTTGCAACCGACTACATCCAGTCGGTGCGCGCCTCCGATCTCGAATTCACGAAGGAGGGCACCCAGACGACGGCCAGCGTGGCCTGGACGCGGATATTGCCGCTCGCCGGCAATGTGAGCCTCTATCTCGAGTTCGAGGCGAAAGCCACGCGCTGACGACGGCGAGGGTTCCGGCTGGAGGATGACGACCGACGCGCTCCGTGACCGGCTCGGCTACGCCTTCCGCCGCCCGGAACTCCTGAAACAGGCGCTCACGCACCGCAGCTTTGGCGCGGACAACAACGAGCGCCTCGAGTTCGTCGGCGACGCCGTGCTGAACTGCGCGATCGCGGCCATTCTCTACCAGCGGTTCCCGGACATACCGGAGGGCGAGCTTTCGCGCGTGCGCGCGAGTCTCGTCAACGGCGAAACACTGGCGCGCCTCGGCGCTTTGCTCGACCTCGGCAGCGCTATCCGGCTCGGCGAAGGCGAGCAGCGGAGCGGGGGTGCCGCGCGCCCATCGATTCTCGCCGACACGCTCGAAGCACTGTTCGGCGCGATATTTCTCGATGCCGGGTTCGACGTCGCGTGCGGCGTTGTCGAGTCGGTCTACGCGACGGATCTCGCCAAGCTTGATCCGGCGGCGCTGTCGAAGGACCCGAAGACCCGCCTCCAGGAATGGCTGCAGGCACGCAAGATCGCGGTGCCCGAATACAGCGTCACCGCGGTAACCGGCGAAGCACACGCCCAGACGTTTACCGTCGAGTGCAGGATCCCTGCTCTCGGGATTGCGGCCATCGGCACGGGAACAAGCAGACGGGCAGCGGAGCAGGCTGCCGCCAGCCGCAGCGTACTCGAAGGCAATCGCCGGGGCAAAAGCCGCGACGCATGACTGACAGAGCGCCTGATGCGGGTTTTCGCTGCGGCCACGTCGCCATCGTCGGGCGCCCGAATGTCGGCAAGTCGACGCTGCTCAATCGGCTGGTGGGCGAGAAGGTGAGCATCACGTCGAAGAAGGCGCAAACGACGCGCCATCGCGTCACCGGCATCCGCACGACGGCGGAGGCACAATTCATATTCGTCGACACGCCGGGATTCCAGACCCGTCATCGTTCGCGTCTCAACGAGCGGATGAATCGCGCGGTCACGCAAAGTCTCGCCGACGTCGATGCCGTCGTGCTCGTGATCGAAGCGGGACGCACCGTTGCGGCCGATCACGCCGTCATCGCCTTGTTGCCGCCCAGTGCCGGCGTCGTGGTCGCACTGAACAAGGTCGACCGGTTGCGCGAAAAGGATGTTCTGTTGCCCCAGATCGCTGAACTCGCGAGCATCCGCGATTTTTCCGCCATCGTGCCGATCAGCGCCGCAACCGGTCTTGACATCGATCCGCTACGGGCGGAAATCCAGAAACTGTTGCCGCCATCGCCGCCACTTTTCGGCGCCGACGAGATCACCGACCGCGACGAGCGATTCCTGGCGGCGGAGTTGGTCCGCGAAAAGATCTTTCGCCTGCTCGGCGACGAAGTGCCGTATGCGACGACCGTGGTCGTCGAAGGATTCAAGCTCGAGGGCGATCTGCGCCGCATTCAGGCCACCGTCTACGTCGAACGGGACAACCAGCGCGGCATTCTGATCGGCGCCGGGGGTGACAAGATGAAGGAGATCGCCGCCAGCGCGCGTACCGACATGGAGCGGCTGTTTGGAGGAAAAGTCTTTCTGGAGGTTTGGGTACGCGTGAAGAAGGGCTGGGCTGACAGCGAGGCGTCGTTGAAGCGCCTCGGCTATTGACGTGATCCGCGCATGGCTCCCCGCGCCCAACCGCTTCGCCACGACGACCAGCCCGCGTTCGTACTGCACGCCTATCCATACCGCGAAACGAGCCTTATCGTCGAAGCATTCACGCTGGGCTTCGGCCGCGTCGCGCTCGTCGCGCGCGGTGCGAAGCGTCCGCGATCGGAACTGCGTGGTCTCTTGCAGGGTTTCCAGCCGCTGTTGCTTTCGTGGTTCGGTCAGCACGAATTGAAGACACTGCTGAAGGCCGAATGGCGCGGCGGCCTGCCACGTGTCGCAGGGGGCGCGCTGCTGTGCGGCTTCTATCTAAACGAGCTGCTGCTGAAGCTCCTGCCGCGCGAAGATTCCCATCCGGATGTATTTGCCGACTATGAAACAGCGCTCGGCGAGCTTGCCGCGGGCCGCGATCAGGCGACGGTGCTGCGCCGGTTCGAGGTCAGGTTGCTCGCCGCGATGGGCTATGCATTGCCGCTCCTCACCGATGCCGACACCGGCGCCCCCGTCGATCCCGCGGCCCGCTACCATTACGCGTTCGACCGCGGGCCCCAGCGAGTGTCGCCGGCACCCGGCGAGCGGCTACCCGTCGTTCGGGGAATGACGTTGCTCGCGTTGGCCGAGCAGCGTTATCCGGATGCCGCCACGGCGGCAGAAGCGAAGCGGTTGATGCGAGAGGTGCTCGATCACTATCTCGAGCAACGTGGCGTCGAAAGCCGGCGCGTCGTGCAGGACCTGCAGGCATTGGAGGACGAGTTGGGGACACCCCATGATTGAACTCGGCGTCAATATCGATCATGTCGCGACGATTCGCCAGGCTCGGCGCACCCACGAGCCCGATCCCGTCTGGGCCGCGGTCGAGGCGCATCTCGGCGGCGCCGACGGCATCACCGTGCATTTGCGCGAGGATCGACGGCACATCCAGGACGAGGACGTGCGCCGGTTGCGCGACCTCGTCCACATCAAGCTCAATCTCGAGATGGCTGCGACAGGCGAGATGATCGGCATCGCCTGCGCATTGAAGCCGGAGATGGCGATGCTGGTGCCGGAGGGGCGAGAAGAGATCACCACCGAAGGCGGCCTCGACATCGTCGCGCGCGAACCTGCGCTGCGAGACGCAGTGCGGCGCCTCGCCGACGCCGGCATCGTCACCAGCGTCTTTATCGACGCCGATCTCCGGCAGATCGAGGCGGCCGCGCGCATCGGCGCCCGCGTTTGCGAAATCCACACTGGACCCTACGCGCATGCGTTCCATATCAAGGGCCGCGACCCGCAAAGCGCGCCGGTGGTCGCCGAGCTCGGGAAGATCCGCGCGGCGGGAGACGCGATTCGTCAGGCGGGCATGCGCTTTAACGCCGGGCACGCGCTCAATTATTTCAACGTGCAGCCTGTTGCCGCGCTGCCTGGCGTGCGCGAGCTGCACATCGGACATGCGATCGTCTCGCGCTCGGTGTTCGTCGGCTTGCGCGAGGCTGTGCGCCAGATGAAGGCGCTGATGCGCGAGGCCGCTGCGTGAGCTTGGGCCTCCCCCGCGGTCCGGTGATGCTGGGCATCGAAGGACCGGAGCTCACCGCTGCCGATCGGAACCGGCTGCTCCATCCGCTTGCCGGCGGCGCGATTCTCTTCACGCGCAATTACACGTCGTCGGCGCAGCTCGCACGACTCACGGCCGAGATCCACGCGCTACGCGATCCGCCGCTTCTGATTGCGGTCGATCACGAAGGTGGGCGCGTGCAGCGCTTTCGCGACGGATTCACCGCGATCCCGCCGATGCGGACGCTCGGCGAGGCGTGGGATCGCGACGTCGCGGCAGCCGCCGGCGAAGCAATGCGATTGGGCGCTTTGCTCGCTTCCGAGCTGCGCATGCACGGCGTCGACTTCAGCTTCGCTCCGGTCCTCGATATCGACCACGGCACGAGCGCTGTCATCGGCGATCGCGCGTTTCACCGCAATCCGAACGCTGTGGCGCATCTCGCTGCCGCATTCATGGATGGATTGAATGCAGGTGGCATGAGCGCTGTCGGCAAGCATTTTCCGGGGCACGGTTTCGTCACCGCAGACTCGCATGTCGAGCTGCCGCGCGACGACCGGCCGCTCGAGCGCATCGCAACGGTCGACCTCGTTCCTTTTGCGGCGCTCATCCGCAAAGGTCTCGCCGCAGTCATGCCGGCACACGTGGTCTATCCTGCCGTCGACGCCAAGCCCGCGGGATATTCGAAGATATGGATAGGAGATGAGCTGCGCGGCCGCCTCGGCTTCGACGGTCTCGTCATTTCCGACGATCTCGACATGGCGGCGGCGGCACTCGCCGACGGCGACATCGTCGCGCGGGCGGTCGCCGCAAAGGCCGCCGGATGCGACATCGTGCTCGCGTGCAACGACATGGCCGCTGCCGATCAACTGCTCGACCGTTGGCGGCCCGACGCGGATCCTGACCTCGCGCGGCGCATGGCAAGAATGGAAGGCCGGCCGCCGAAGGGTTGCTCGTAAACAGGCGCCGCCGTTTCCACGAAAGCGACTCAGCGAGCGCTGAACGGGGCCGAGTAGGGCCGGCCAAACGCGATCCCCGCCGCGACCGTCTGCACCGGCTTGCAATCTGCCATTACGCGACTGGAGTCACCTACCTGGATCGGCGCTCGACTCAGTACGGATGCGGCCAGTGGCCGCCGAGCCTGCGCGTCAGCTCCTCGGCCGCATGCGCGACGACCGGGCCCAACTGCTTGATACGCTCGTCCGGTAGCCGCGTCGACGGTCCGGCAAGCGAAATCGCACCGAGCGGCTCCGCATGCTCGTCATAGACACTGGCTGCGACGCAGCGCGTGCCGAGCGCGTGCTCCTCGTCGTCGAATGACCAGCCGCGCTGGCGGATGACGCGCAGCGCCGCCCACATCGTTTCCGGCGAGGTGATCGTGTGTTCGGTGATCCGCGGAATGCCCTTGACCTTGAGGATCGCGTCGATCTGCTCGTCGGGCAGCGACGCGAACAGTGCCTTGCCGACGCCCGATGCGTGGAGCGGCACGCGGCTGCCGAGCTTCACGATAGTCCGCATCATCTCGCGGCACTGGACCTGGTCGATGAAAACCGCCTCGGTGCCGTCGAGGATCGCGAGATTGGCCGTCTCCCCCGACTGCTCCATCAGGCGGCGCATGTGCGGGTGGCTCTGCGCGACAAAATCGCGGCTCGCGAGGAACGTCGAGCCGACGGTGAAGGCCTGCAGGCCGATGTACCAGCGCCCGAGCTCGCCCGCCTGGTACACGTAACCCATCCGATCGAGCGTTGCGAGCAGCCGATGCGCCGTCGACGGCGGCAGATCGACACGCTGCGCGACGTCGGTCAGCGTAAGCCCGCCTTCGGCGCGCGCAAGCGCCTCGAGAATATTGAGCCCGCGCGTAAGGCTTTGCACCTGCGCGGTGGCAGTTCCACTGGCCTTCAACGGCGTGCGGCCGCGGCGTGCCGGAGCAGTAGGGCGGTGAGGCATCAGAAGAGGGCGGCCGGCGCAGAGGTCGTCACGGACACTATCATATCGAACCGGCAACTTCGCCGGCTCACCGTATACGCAGGATCCAACCGATGAAACTTCGCAGGGGTGAGCCCTGGATGCCGGCTCCCGACTACGGGCGGCAGTTGCGCGGACTGACGGTCAATCTGCTCGTCCGGGAGATCGAAAGCGCGCTTGTCTTCCAGCGAGCTGTGCTGCGCGTGGACGTTGTCTACTCCGATCCGGACATCGCAGTGTTGAGGGGTTACGGTTCCGAATGGATGCTGCATGCCGATCATACGTACCAAGGTCACCCGCTGCAGCGCGAAGTTGCCGCGGTCACCGCACGCGGCATCGGCATCGAGCTGCGGGTACACGGATGCGACCCGGATGCGGCGGCGGCCGCTGCGCGGGCCCATGGCTTCATCGTCGTCGCCGACCCCGCCGACAAGCCGCACGGATTGCGCGAAGCGTACCTCGCTGATCCGGATGGTTACGTCTGGGTACCGGACGTGCCGAGTGTCGCTAGTCGGTCCGCATCGGCTGGGGAGGCGTGAGGCGCCCCTCGCGCAGGATGTGCTCGTATTCGGCGATGACCTGCGCGCCAAGCAGGAGCACGAGCGACGCGATCTCGAGCGTCAGGAGCACGACGATCGACGTCGTGAGCGAGCCGTAGACGAGCTTCACCTGCGACAGCGTCGAGAAGTACCAGACGAGGAGGTGGCGCGTGAGCTCCCAAAGCAAGCCCGCGGTGACGCCGCCGATCAGCGCGTGCGAGAGGCGCAGCCGGCCCACCGGCATCACAAGGTAGATCGACGTGAGCACTAGAATCTCGCCCGCGATGCCGATGAGATAAAGCAGGACCGCGGACACGCCTCCGAGCGATTCCGTGCGGCCGAGAAAAACGATGCTCTGGGTGCCCAACGCCTGCAGCGCGCCAGCGACGAGCGACACGAGCAGCAGACCCACGGCAAGGACGAGAATGTAGCAGAACGGGATCAGCAGCGAGACCGCGAGCGGGCGCCGTCGCACCTTCACCCGATGCAGGAAGATCACGGACATCGCGTTCTCGAGCACGGTGAAGGCGAACGAGCTGAAGAATACGAGTGTCACGACGAGGACCCAGCCGACGACCTGGCGGTGGGCGAGAAAGAGCGACAGTTCCTCGATGACCACGGTCGCCTGGCCGGGGACGAGCAGCTCGAGGTATCGCTCGAGCGTGGACAGCAGGAGCGACTCGTCGACGAAGCGGCTGAGCGCGATCAGCAGAAGGATCAGCAACGGCAGGATCGAGAGCAGCGTGTTGAACGCGACTGCGCTCGCGAGCAGGAAGCCCTGATTCGCGCGAAAGCTCCTGAGCACGCGCAGCGCGAAGGCTCCGGGATGCCGCAGCACGTGCGCGGCTGCGTGCGATCGTCCGAGTCGGCGGCCCGATGCCGGCGTCCCGCTCTGGGCTGAGTTGGGCGTGTGGGTCACGACAGCTTGACGTGCGGCGTGACGGCGACCTCGTCGCCTGCGAGGTCGACCTGCCAGCGGGCGGCACGCAACGCCTCGTCGGTCAGCGGGTGGGGAGTGCGCGCGTATCCCATCGCCAGTGCGCGGCCGTGGCGGCGGCTGTAGCCCGCTGATGTAATCTCGCCAACGCTGGCGCCGTTCATCAGCAACGGCTCGCCGCCCCATGGAAACGCCGAGGAATCGTCGAAGGACAGCAGCACCAGCCGCTTGGTCATCGCGGCTGCCGGCCGATCGACGAGCGCATCGCGGCCGATGAACGACGCCGGTTTGTCGATCTTTACGGCGAAGGCAAGCCCGGCTTCCCACGGCGTTTCGTCGGGAGACAATTCGGCACCCCATGCGCGCCGTCCCGCCTCGATGCGAAGCGCGTCGATCGTGTAGTACCCTGCGTCCTTAAGGCCGAATTCACCGCCGGCGCCCACGAGCGCGTCGTACAGCGTGAGGCACTGGTCGGCGGTGACATAGAGTTCGTAGCCGGGACCGCCGACGTAGCTCATTCGCGCCGCGCGCGCTCGCGCATGACCGACGTCGATTTCCTTTGTCGTCGCAAATGGCATTCCCGCTTTCGACAGGTCGTCGGACGAGAGTCGACCAAGCAGCGCTTCCGCCTTCGGTCCCATGACCGAAATGACGGAGTAGCCGCCGGTCACATCGACCAGCGCCGCGTGCTCGCCGGCCTCGATATGCCGTTCGATCCACGCCGCATCACGCGTGGTCTGCGCGGAGCCCGTGATGATGAAGAACTCGGACGGCGCGATGCGGATGACCGTGAGATCGCTTTCGAACCCGCCGCGCGCGTTGAGCATCGCGGTGTACACCATCTTGCCGACCGGCTCGTCGATTTCATTGGCGCACAAGCGTTGGAGCAGCGCGAGCGCGTCGCGGCCTTTCAGCACGAATTTGCCGAACGACGTCTGATCGAAGACGACGACGTCCTGGCGGCACGCGCGCTGCTCCTCGAGGACGTACGGCAGCCAGCCGGGCATTCCAAGTGTGTAGGGAGGGCGTGCAGCGCCGACAGGAAGAAAGTAGTTCGCGCGCTCCCAGTTCATCTTCGAGCCGAACACCGCGCCTTTGGCGCTGAGCCGGTCGTAGAGCGGCGAGCGGCGCAGTGGACGCACAGTTTCCAGCTCTTCGCGCGGCCAGCGCATCGCGTAGTGGAGACCCAGCGTTTCGACGGTGCGGTCGGAGAGATGCCGGCGGTTCGCATGGAACGGTGCGAAACGGCGGATATCGACGTCCCACAGGTCGTGCGGCGCCTCGCCGTTGACGACCCACTCGGCGACGAGCTTTCCCGCGCCGCCCGAGTTGGCGATTCCCGCGGAGTTGAAGCCCGCGCAGACGAAATACCCCGCGACTTCCGGTGCCTCGCCGAGAATGAAATTGCCGTCGAGCGTGAAACTCTCGGGGCCGTTCAGCAACAGCTTGACCTCGGCAGTCTCGAGACACGGCGTGCGATGAATTGCGTTTTGCATCAGGATCTCGAAGTGATCCCAATCCTCTGGCAGCAACTGGAATTCGAAGCCATCGGGAATCGGATCGACATTCCACGGCTTCGCCTTTGGCTCGAATCCGCCCATCACGAGCCCGCCGACCTCCTCCTTGTAGTACAGGAAGCCATCCGGATCGCGAATGACGGGAAAGTCCGGGGTTATGCCGGCAATCGGCTGGGTGACGAGATAGAAGTGCTCGGCGGAGTAGAGCGGAACGGTGACGCCGACGCGACGGCCGAGCTCACGCGCCCACTGTCCGCCGCAGTTGACGATCGTTTCGCAGGCGATCGCTCCCTCGTCGCTTGCCGACTTCCAGCGGACGCCACGAACGCGCCGGTCGCGCACGTCGACGCCGACGACCTTCACCCCTTCTGCGATCGTCGCGCCATTCATGCGCGCACCTTTCGCCAGCGATTGCGTCAGATCGGTCGGATTTGCCTTGCCGTCGCCCGGAATCCAGACCGCGCCGGCCAGATCGTCGGTGCGCAGGATCGGCGCAATCCGGGCCGCCTCCGCGGGTGCGATGAATTCGAATTCAACGCCGAAGCTCCTCGCCCGCGCCATCTGCCGCTTCATCAATGTGAGGCGGTCTTTCGTCTTGGCGACGTTCAGGCTGCCGCATTGTTTCCAGCCGGTCGCGAGGCCGGTTTCCTTTTCGAGCGACGCATACAGGTCGATTCCGTAACGGCTCATCCGCGTTGCATTCCGCGTGGCGCGCGTTTGTCCGACCAGTCCCGCCGCATGCCATGTCGTGCCGCAGGTCAGGCGTCCCTGCTCCAGCAGCACGACGTCGCGGACACCGAGCTTCGCAAGGTGATACGCGGTCGACGCGCCTGCGATGCCGCCGCCGATGACGACGGCGCGGGCATGGGTAGGGATCATCGAGGTCATTTGGAAACGGATGATGGAAGCCGATCAGAGCTTCAAGGCGGCGATTCCGGCCACCACGCTTGCCGCCCCGGCCAGTCGTCGCATGCCAAGCCCCTCCTTGAGAAAATACGCACCGATTAGCGCGGCGAAAAGCACTGACGTTTCGCGCAGCGCCGAGATCGCGGCAATCGGCGCGCGCGTCATCGCCCACAGCACGATCGCGTAGGCGCCGAGGCTCGCCGCGCCGCCAATGAGACCGCGCCGCCAGCCGCGACCGATGTACGCAAACGCCGAGGATCCCTGGCGCGCGCGGATCCAGGCGAGGAACGGGATCGCTTCGAGAACGATCACCCAGCTCACATATGCGAGCGGGTTGCCCGACGCGCGGGCGCCGGCGCCATCGACCAGCGTGTACGCCGCAATGATGCATGCGTTGGTGAGCGCCCAACCGGCCGCGGACGGCGGATGCTTTCCGCGCTGAGCGAACGCGATGCTGACGATGCCGATTGAAATCAGCACGATGCCAAGAGCAACCTGCGGAGCCGGCCATTCGCGCAGGAACACGATGCCGAGCAATGCAACTATGAGCGGCGCCGATCCGCGCATCAGCGGATACGCAAACGAGAGATCGCCGGTGCGATAGGCGTGCGCGAGCGTCACGTAGTAGGCCCAGTGGACGAACGATGAAACAGCGGCGAATTTCCACGCGGCGGAGTCGGGGACGCCGACGAACGGAATGGCGACCAGTCCGCACAGCGCTGAACCGGCGACAATGGTTGCCGTGTCGAGCATCGGATCGCCTCCGGGCGCCGATTTGAGCAGTGCGTTCCATCCGGCGTGGAGCAATCCGGCGCCGAGCACCGCCAGCGTGACGCCAAGCGAGAGTTCGGTCACCGAGTCACGCCGAGCGCGGCTTGCGTTTCTGCCAGTCCGCCTTGCCGTTCGCGGCGCCGTCCGGGGTGCCGCGGGGACGGCCTTGCGGTTGCGCCGGCGCGACTTCCTTCAATCGCGTCTTCGCGAGCACGCCGGCCTGCTCGAGGATGGGGTAGGCGATCGAACAGATGTGCGAATTGATGCGCTTCAGGTCGGAGATGAGATCGAGGTGGAGCGACGACGTCTCGATGCTTTCCATCGTCTGGCTGGTCAAGCGCTCGAGATGCGAATCGGCATACGCACGCTCGAGGTCGCGGAAGAGGACTTTCTGCGCGAGCAGCTCCTGTGCGCCCTTCAGCTCGCCGTCGAGGAACACGGCGAGGCCGAGCCGCAGGTTGGCGATCAGCCGCGCGTGGAGGTCGCAGATCTCGGCCATCCCGGCCTCCGAGAAGCTGCGGCCCTTGTCGATCTTCTTGTCCTCGACGTCGGTGATGATCCGCTCGACGATGTCGCCCACCTGCTCCATGTTGATCGTGAACGATACGATATCCGCCCAGCGGCGCCCTTCGTTCGGCTCGAGCGCTTCGCGCGAAATCTGCGTGAGGTAGAGCTTCACCGCCGTATAGAGGTCGTCGACGATGTCGTCCATCTTGCGCAGCCGTTCGGCAAGCGCCCGATCGTTGGTGCGCAGCACCGTCAGCATCCCGTTCAGCATCTGCTCGATGACATCGCCGATGCGCAACGCTTCGCGCGCGGCGCACGAGATCGCAAGGGAAGGCGTGTCGAGCGCGGACGGGTCGAGGTGGCGCGGCTTCGACGGGTCATCGCTGGCCGGGCGCGACGGAAGAAGTCGCTCGGCGACGCGTGCGATCGGCGCGGTGAAGAAAATGAAACCGAGCGCGAGCGCTATGTTGAAAAGGAAATGGAACAGAACGACTTCGCGCGCGGGATCGAGCCTCAATCCTTCGATCCAGCCTTCGACCTGGCCGACGATCGGCATAAGCAGCAGACAGCCGATCAGCTTGAACAGAAAGTTGCCAAGCGTGACTCGGCGCGCTTCCGGCGGCGAGCGCAGCGTGGACAGCATGCCGAGGAGGCCGCTTCCCAGATTGGTGCCGAGAACGAGGCCGAGCGCCACCGGCAGCGCGATCACCTTGAGCGATGCGAATGCGGCGAGCAGCAGCACGACGGCGAGACTCGAGTAGCAAAGCATGGTCAGGAGCGCTGCGACCAGCATATCGAGCACGAGGTCGCCTGTGAGCGACGCGAAGATGACCTTGACACCGGCCGCCTCGACCACCGGGCGCGCGGCAACGCCAATCCATTGCAGCGCGAAAATGATGAGTCCGAGGCCGATCAGGATCCGCCCGAAGCGGCCGATGGTTTCGGCCTGGCGGGCGAGGAACAACACGACGCCGACGAAGATCAAGAGCGGCGCGAGCCACGAAAGATCGAACGAAAGGACGACGGTGACGAGCGAGGTCCCCACGTCGGCGCCCAGCATCACGGCGAGCGCGGGCGCGGTCCCGATCAACCCTTGTCCGGCGAATGCCGCAACGATCAACGCGGTCGCTGTGCTGCTCTGGATCAGTCCCGTGACTCCGATGCCGGCGAAGAACGCCGCGACGCGGTTGTGGACGCACTGGCGCAAGAGGCGACGCAACGGGCCGCCGTAGATGCGCAGAATGCCGGTGCGCACGATATGCGTGCCCCATACGAGGAGCGACACGCCGGCGAGCAGGTTGAGGAGCGTTTGCATCGTCAGCTGACTCGCGTTTCCACCGCCGTAAGCGCCTCATCCAGCACATTGAGCGCGGCGTCGAGATCTTCGCGCGCGATAACGAGCGGCGGCGCGAGGGTCAGCACATTGCCTTGGCCAACTTTGAAGGAAAGGCCGCGCGCAAGGCACTCGTACATCACGAGTTCGGATTCGCGCCGCGCCGGCACCCCCTCGCGTGCCAGCTCGACTCCGAGCAGAAGGCCGATCCCGCGCACGTCAGAGACGATCGCGTGCCGCGTTTGCATCTCGCGCAGCCGATCGAACGCATAAGCGCCGAGCTCGCGCGATCGGTGGAGCAGGTTTTCGTTTGCGACTACCTCGAGTGTGGCGAGTGCCGCGGCCGCGCCCACGGAGCTCTTTTCGTGCGTGTAGTGACCGAGCGCGCGGTCGGCGGCGATGTCGAGATCGCCTCGCACGATCAAGGCGGCCATCGGAAACACGGCACCTCCGAGGCCTTTGCCGATCACGACCATGTCGGGGACGATGTCGTAGTGTTCGAAGGCGAACATGCGTCCCGTGCGGCCGAGGCAGATCGGAATCTCGTCCAGGATCAGAAGTGCGCCGTGCCTGTCGCAGGCATCGCGCACGACGCGGTAGTACTCGGGAGGTGGAACCTGGACGTCGGTCGAGCGCACGGTCTCGATCACGACGGCACCGACGTCCTCCTCCTTGCCGAGCACGTAATCGAGATATTCGGCGCACTGCGCATTGCACGTTCCGCCGCAGCCGAAGCGGCAGGCTGAAGGGTCGCACGGCGGCGCATGCTCGGTGCCGGCCATGAGCGGTCCCATCCCCTTGCGAAAGAGGGCCTCGCCGCCGATCGAAATCGCGTCGAGCGACGCGCCATGAAACGAATCCCACAAAGAGAGCGTCTTGTGACGCCCGGTGGCGAGGCGCGCGAGCTTCAATGCCATGCCGATCGCAAGCGTACCGCCCGGAGAGAACAGCACCTTGCCGAGCGGCTCGGGCGCAAGCGCGGCGAGCTTCTGCGCGAGTGCCACCGCCGTGGCGTTCGTGTAACGACGCGGCGAGAAGGGCAGCATGTCGAGCTGCGTGCGGACGGCGGCCATCACGTGGGGATGGCGGTAGCCCACCTGATGGACGCTGTTGCCGTGGAAATCCATGATGCGGCGGCCTTCGACGTCGGTCAGCCAGATGCCTTCGCACGACGCGAGCGCATTGAAGCAGGGCGTCGACAGCGATTGATGCAGGAAGACCTCTGCGTCGGCGTCGAGCAACGCGCGCGTTTCGTCGTGCACGTACGCGCTTTCGAACGCGCTGCGCAGCGGCGAGAGATTGACGTCTCCCTCGGCAGCGAGGTCGACCGGCGGCAGTGGCTTGTTCATCGCCCGCAAATGCCTCCGTCGCTTACCATGGCAGCGAATAGGTCTTCGTGTTGGTAAAGCTCCGCATGGCTTCCTGTACGCCTTCCTTGTAGCCCAGCCCCGAATCCTTGATGCCGCCGAACGGCGTGAGCTCGAGACGATAGCCGGGGACTTCTCGCACGTTGACGCTGCCGACGTTGAGCTCGGCGACCAACCGGGTGATGTAATCGAGCCGGTTCGTACATACAGCCGACGAAAGGCCATAGTCGGTGCCGTTCGCGATGCGTATCGCCTCGTCGATATCCTTGAACCGGATCACCGGCGACACGGGACCGAACGTCTCGTACTCAACGACCGGCATGTCGGGCGTCACCCGGTCGATCAGCGTCGGCGAATAAAGCGCACCGCGCCGCACGTTGCCGTGGAGGAGTGACGCGCCACGGGAGAGCGCGTCGTTGACCTTGGCCTCGAACGATTGCGCAGCGGGCTCGTCGATCACCGTTCCCATGTCGAGCGCAGGATCCATCGGATCGCCATAGCTCCAGGCTTTCGTTTTCTCGAGCAGGCGTTCGACAAAGTCCCCGGCGATCGCCTCGTGGACCAGCATCCGCTTGATCGCCGTGCACCGCTGACCTGAATTCTTGTAGGAGCCCGTCGCAGCGAGCGTCGCCGCTTCCTCGATGTCGGCGTCCTCCATGACAATGATCGGGTCGTTACCGCCCAGTTCCAGCACCTGCCGCTTGTAGACCGCTTTCGCCGCGATGTACTTGCCGACGGCGACGCCGCCCGTGAACGTGATGAGATCGACGTCGGGATTCGTCAGCATTTCGTCGGCGATCTCTTTCGGGTCGCCGGTGACGACCGAGAACATCTCGGGCGGCAAACCGGCCTCGTACAGGATGTCGGCCAGCAGCAGCGCCGTCAGCGGCGTCTTCTCGGTGGGCTTCAACACCATCCGGTTATTGGTCGCGATCGACGGTGCCACCTTGTGCGCCACCTGGTTCAGCGGATGGTTGAACGGCGTGATCGCGGAAATCGCGCCGAGCAGAGGCTCGCGCAGCGTGTAGACCTTGCGTTTCTTACCGTGCGGCGTGAGATCGCAGGAAAAGATCTGGCCATCGTCGGCGAGCGCGGCGTTGCCGGCGAAAACGAATACGTCGCAGGCGCGGCCGACTTCGTACAGCGAATCCTTCTTGCATATCCCGCACTCGGCCGTGATGAGGTCCGAGATCTCGTCGGTGCGGCCGCGGATGATCTCGGCGGCGCGGTAGAGGATCCGATAGCGGTCGTGCCGCGTCAGCGTCGAGCGAAAGCCTTTGGCGATCGCGAACGCGCGGCGGATGTCGTCGATGGACGCTTTCGGAACCGTTCCGACGAGCGCGCCGGTATACGGGTTGCGGACGTCGATCGAGCGGTCGCTGCCGATGGCGGCGCCGGCGATTCGCATCTTTTCCCGCAGCACGCGGCCGTTCCGCACGTCCTTCAGCTCGGTCATCATGTTCACGCCGCGGTCCCCCTCATTGCAGATAGTTGAGAGCGACGTCGAAGGCGTCGAAATTCCGCCATCGCCGGCCATCGGGAAGCGCCGGTGCCCGACGGTTCGCGATCAGCGGCACCTGTTGCTCGGAAACGCCGCCGTGCGAGCGCAACGGCGCGTCGAGGCCCGAGAGATCATGCCGGTCGCGGCTTGTGCCGATGACCGTCAGCCGCTCGGACACGACGACAAGGTCGCCGACGCGATCGGAGGGCAGCTCGAAGCGGGCGCAGGCGAGAGCCCGCGGCAGCACGAGATCGATGCCCGGAATCGCGGCAATGCGGGCGCGGGCTTCCTCCGCGACGACCGGCGAGGACAGATAGACGGTTGCGAACGATCCGAGCGCACCGTGATGGACGACATAGGGATCGGTGATCGGCAGGATCACGCGAGTGGCACCGGCACCGTACGCGCGATCGAGCGCATCCTGCAGGAACACGATATTCGGACGCCCAAAAGCGTCGGTCTTCGCATTCATCCCATGGTCGGCCGTGACCACGATCGCCGCACCTTGCGCATCGAGCGCCGCAAGATAACCGTCCATCATGGCGTAGAAATCGTTGGCGATGCCATTTCCGGGCGCGGCCTTGTGTTGAACGTAGTCGGTGGTCGACAGGTACATGATGTCCGGACGGTCGCGCTCCATGAGTTTCACGCCGGCCGCGAACACGAATTCCGACAGCGCCGCGCTGTAAACCGACGGCAGCGGCAGTCCAACCAGACGGAGCACGTCGTCGATGCCGTTGCCGGCGGACGACACGCTGTCCGCCTTTTCCGCGGAGAAACAAATCCCGGTCAGCTTGTGGCCGAGCAGCGCGCGAAGCTTGTCCTTTGCCGTAACGACCGCGACCTTGGCGCCAGCGCCGGCAAACGCGGCGAGGATTGTGCCTGCGCGCAGGTACTTCGGATCGTTCATCATCACTTCCGCGCCGGCGTCCGTGTCCCAGAAGTAATTGCCGCAGATGCCATGCACGGAAGGCGGCGCGCCGGTGACGATCGACAGGTTGTTGGGATTCGTGAACGACGGCACCACGCAATCGGCGGTGAGACAAGTGCCCGTTTCGCGCAGCCGCGCAAGGTAGGGCGTGCGTCCGGTCGCAACTGCCTGATTGATGTATTCGGGTTCGCACCCGTCGACGCATACGACGACGACCGGTTGCTTGGGCGACGCGTAACTGCGGCCATTGATGGTCAGCGGCCGCGTATTCAACGCAATTTCCTTGTTGCGGTTTGCGCGGCTCGCGCGGTCTGATGGGTCGCGGCGGGCGTTCGATGCATGCGCTCGCGACTCGCCATCACGTGGTCGAACAACGCGCGACCGGCGGCGGCGGCCTGGCCTGCGGCGATCCGGTCGACGATCTCGCGATGCTCTCGCGTCGACACGGGAAGCGTGCCCGACTGCGAGAGCGTCGCGCGGCGGTAGAGGTGGAGCTCGTTGACGAGCCGCCGGTACGTGGCGAGCAGTTTCTGGTTTCGCGTGAGCTCAACCAGCCTGTCGTGAAACTGGAGGTTGGCGGCGACGTACGCGTCGACGTCGCCCTTGGCCGCCGCGCGTTCCATCCGGTCGACGCGAGCGCGCAAGTCGCTCACGTCGTCGGCAGTGGCGGTCTGCGCAAGACGGCGGCCGACGAACTCGTCGAGCGCCGCGCGGACTTCGTAGATCTCGTCGGCTTCGTCGACGCTGATCTGACGGACGAATACGCCACGGTTCTTCTCGAGGCGGACGAGACCCGACGCCTCGAGCGCACGGAAAGCCTCGCGGACCGGACCGCGCGATACGCCAAGGAGCTCCGCCACCGACGCTTCGTTGAGCTTTCCGCCGGCGGGAAGATCGCCGGCCAGGATCATCCGTTCGAGCTCCTTTTCCACAAGGGCGGGCAGCGAGCTCGATTGCACCAGGGCGATGGCGTCGGCGCCCTGCGGGGCGTGGCGTCCCAGGCGTCGCGGGCGAGGAGCGGGCGCGCGCGGCGACGGGCCGGCGCGGTCGGCGGCGGTACTCTTCAGCATCTTGCGATTAGACGTCGCGCCGTGTAGATTGTCAACAATCTGCAATCTGCGGATGCCAAAATGCGCGGGATTTTGCGATCCCAGTCCGCCGGAAATTCATCCGGTTTCCGGCATCGCGGATTTGCATTTGCCGGCGTTGCACGGTGCGCGTAGCATCGTCGCCTGCATGAGGTTTGTCGCCCGTTTGCGATCTGTCTGACGCACATCGTTACACGCAGTTCCGCAGTTTTTCGACCGAGGAGTCCGATGATGAAGATTGCCCGTGGTTTGTGGTTGATGGGGATCGTCGCCGCCGCTATCGCTTTCGCGTTACCGGCGGCCGCGCAGAAAACACAGCTTCTGGTCTACACGGCGCTCGAAACCGACCAGATCAAGGCCTACGAAGACGCGTTTTACAAGGCGGTTCCCGATGTCGAGATAAAGTGGGTGCGCGATTCCACCGGGGTCGTCACCGCGAAGCTGCTTGCCGAAAAGGCGAACCCGCAAGCCGACGTCGTCTGGGGACTCGCGGCGACCAGTCTCCTCGTGCTCGAAAACGAAGGCATGCTGCAGCCCTACGCGCCGGCCGGGCTCGCGCAGATCGGCGCGCAGTACAAGGACAGCAAGAATCCGCCGATGTGGTGGGGAATGGACGTCTGGGGAGCGACGGTCTGCTTCAACACGGTCGAAGCCGCGAAGATGAACCTGCCGAAACCTGATTGCTGGCAGGATCTGACGAAGCCGGTCTACAAGGGCAAGATCGTGATGCCGAACCCCGCGTCGTCCGGCACGGGTTTTCTCGACGTGTCGTCGTGGCTGCAGATGATGGGCGAGCAGAACGGATGGAAATTCATGGACGGGCTGCATGACAACATCGCGCAATACACCCACTCCGGCAGCAAGCCTTGCGTCCAGGCCGGCAACGGTGAATTCCCCATCGGCATCTCGTTCGAGTATCGCGCCAACACGATCAAGGCGAAGGGTGGTCCGATCGATCTCGTCTTTCCGAAGGAAGGGCTCGGCTGGGACATGGAAGCATTCGGCATCATGAAAGGCACCAAGAAGCTCGATGCGGCGAAGAAGCTCGCCGACTGGGCGTCGTCGAAGGCGGCGATGGAGCAGTACGCCAAGAACTATGCGATCGTCGCGGTTCCCGGCGTTGCGCAGCCGCTGCCCAACGTACCCGCCGACTACGAGAAGCGCCTCGCGAAGAACGATTTCGCCTGGGCCGCAAAGAACCGCGACAAGATCCTGGCCGAGTGGACCAGGCGTTACGATTCAAAATCCGAACCCAAGAAGTAAACTTCTGATGGATCAAGGGGTTCCCCCGCAGGCGCTTCGCGCGCCGGGGTGCCCCTACTTTGCTTCGTAATGGGCGCTGACGCGTACCTGCGACTTGACGGTATTCACAAGAGCTTCGGCAAGTTCGAGGCATTGCGGGAGATCGCGCTCGACGTCGTGCGCGGCGAGCTCATGGTCTTCCTCGGTCCGTCGGGCTGCGGCAAGACGACGCTGTTGCGGATTGTCGCCGGTCTCGAAACCCACGACCGCGGAACCATCGTCCAGGACGGCCGCGACATCTCGCGGTTGCCGGCGATTCGACGCGACTACGGGATCGTCTTCCAGTCCTACGCGTTATTTCCGAACCTCACGATCCACGACAACGTCGCCTACGGACTCGTCAACCGGCGGCAGGGCCGCGAGCAGATCCAATCGCGCGTACGCGAGCTCCTGAAGCTCGTGGGACTTCCGGAGTCGGGCGCCAAGTACCCCGCTCAGCTTTCAGGCGGCCAGCAGCAGCGGATCGCACTGGCGCGAGCCCTTGCGGCGGCACCAGGACTGCTGCTGCTCGATGAACCGCTTTCGGCACTCGACGCGCTGGAGCGCGTGCGCCTGCGCGGCGAAATCCGGGCGCTGCAGCAGCGTCTCGGCGTGACCACCATCATGGTCACGCACGATCAGGAGGAGGCACTGTCGATGGCGGATCGCATCGTCGTGATGAACGGCGGGCGAATCGAGCAGGTGGGAACGCCGCGCGAAATCTACGGTGCGCCAACGACTCCGTTCGTGGCCGATTTCGTCGGCAAGATCAATGTGCTGCCGGCGGTGGCAGAGGGGGGCGGCAAGTTCCGTGTGGGCTCCGTCTCGCTTGCGGTGGCGTGCCGCGATATCGCGGCCGGGACTGCCGTGAAGCTGTACCTGCGGCCCGAGGAAATCGCGGTCCATGCGAACGGTTCCACACCCGGCGACGCGCTCGCGGCCAAAATCGGGAAGATCGAATTCCTGGGCGCCTTCTGCATGATCGGAATCGTGCTCGATGCGGCCGATGCGCCGGCGCTTGTCGCCAACGTGCCGCGACAGACGGTCGACGCGGCGCATCTTGCGACCGGCCAGGCGGTCACCGTGAGTCTGCCGCCCGCGGCATTGCGCGTGCTGGGCTGATGGCCGTCGCCACCGGCGCGCTGTCCCGGGCCCAGGCGCCCACGGTGACGCCGCTCGTGCACTGGCACGACCGGCTCGCGCAGGGGCTGCTGCTCGTCTGTTGCTTGGGCCTCGTTATTTTCCTGCTGGCGCCGCTCGCGACGATCCTCGTGAGAAGCGTGCAGGACCGGTCAGGCGCCTTCGTCGGGCTCCTGCAGTTTCAGGAGTATTTCGCAACACCCGCGCTGCGCAGCTCGATCTGGAACACGCTGTGGGTTGGTACGGCCGTCACGGCGATCACGGTGCCGCTGGCGTTCGTCTACGCTTACGCGTTGACGCGCTCGCGCATGCCGGGCAAGACGCTCTTCCGCGTGATTGCGCTCACGCCGATCCTCGCGCCCTCGCTCATGGCTGCGATTTCGTTCGTCCAATGGTTCGGGAACCAGGGCGCACTCAAGTGGGTGATGGGCGGGGCGTCGGTCTACGGGCCGATCGGAATCATCCTGAGCTCGATCTACGCCACCTTTCCCCACGCGCTGATGATCGTGCTGACCGCGCTCTTGCTGGCGGATGGCAGGCTCTACGAGGCGGCGGAATCGCTGCGCACACCGCGCTGGCGCAAATTCTTCACGATCACGCTGCCGGGTGCACAGTTCGGCCTGGTCAGCGCCACGATGGTCGTGTTTTCGTACACTGTCAGCGACTTCGGCATCCCGAAGGTGATCGGCGGCAATTTCAACGTGCTGGCGCTCGATATCTTCAAGCAGGTCATCGGGCAGCAGAATTTCAACAAGGGCGCGGTCGTTGGTCTGATCCTGCTTGTGCCGGTGGTACTCGCGTTCGTCGTCGACTGGATCATGCAGGGACGCATCCAGGCGCAGTTCTCGGCGCGGGCGGTCCCCTACGTGCCGAAGCGCGAGCCGTGGTTCGACCGGGCGATGCTTCTCTTTTGCGTCGTCGTCGCGATTCTGCTGCTCGCGGTGCTGGGCATGGCCGTCTACACGTCGTTCATCAAGTTCTGGCCGTACGACAAGTCCATGAGTCTCCGGCACTACTCGTTCGGCCTGATCGATGCGGGCGTGATCTCCTCTTTCTTCAATAGCCTCAAGATGGCGGTCTACGCTGCTTTGTTCGGCACCATGTTCATCTTCGGCGTAGCCTACCTGCTGGAAAAAACGCGAGGGATGCCGGCGATCAAGGCGTCCGTGCGCTTGCTCGCGGCGATCCCGATGGCGGTGCCGGGAATGGTACTGGGCCTAGGCTATATCCTGTTCTTCAACGATCCCGCGAATCCGCTCAACGGACTGTACGGGACGCTCGCGATCCTGGTGCTCTCGACGATCGTCCACTACTACACGTCGAGCCACATGACAGCCGTGACGGCGCTGAAGTCGCTCGACAACGAGTTCGAGGCCGTGTCAGCTTCGCTCAAGGTGCCGTTCTACAAGACGTTCTTCCGAGTGACCGTCCCCGTCTGCCTGCCGCCCATACTCGACATCGGGCGGTATCTGTTCGTCAATGCGCTGGTGACGATCTCGGCAGTAGTGTTCCTGTACGGACCGGCCACGCAGCTCGCGTCAGTTGCTATCGTCAATCTCGACGATGCGGGCGAAATCGGCCCGGCGGCGGCCATGGCCACGCTGATCGTTGCCGCCTCGACCATCTGCTGCGTAGCGTACGCCATCGTCACGCGCTTCATCGTCACCCGCACGCAGCGGTGGCGCGCGGCGCCGACCGTTTGACATCACGCCGATTCTTTCCGACCAGGAGCCATCATGCCCCTCCATACGCGCGATCCGATTCTGCTGACCCCCGGTCCGCTGACCACTTCGCTGTCCACGAAGGCGGCAATGCTGCGCGACTGGGGCTCGTGGGATTCGAGCTTCAATGCGGTGACGGCGCGGCTTCGCGCCAAGCTCTGCGATGTCATTCACGCGACGGAGACCCACGTGTGCGTGCCGATGCAAGGGAGCGGCACGTTCTCCGTCGAAGCGGCGATCAACTCGCTCGTTCCGCGCGACGGACACGTCCTTGTGTTGATCAATGGCGCGTACGGCAAGCGCATGGCGAGACTCACGCAGATGATGGGGCGCCGATGCTCCACCTTCGAGACTCCCGACGACGTGCCCACCACCGCACAGGACGTGAACCGGCTGCTGACGCAGGATGCTTCGATCACCCATGTCGGCCTCATCCACTGCGAGACCTCGACCGGCATCCTCAATCCATTGCCGGAAATTGCCGACGTCGTCGCGCGCCATGGCCGACGTTTGATCGTCGATGCCATGAGCTCGTACGGTGCGCTGCCGATCGATGCGCGCACGACGCCGTTCGACGCGCTTGTCGCGGCGTCCGGGAAATGTGTCGAGGGACCGCCGGGAATGGGCTTCGTGTTCGTGAAAAAGGGCGTGCTGGATCATTGCGCGGGCAACTCCTCGTCGCTGGCGCTCGACTTGCACGACCAGTGGACGTACATGGAGAAGACGACGCAATGGCGGTTCACGCCCCCCACGCACATCGTGGTGGCGCTCGATGCGGCGATGGACCAGTATGTCGCGGAAGGCGGCCAGCCGGCGCGCTATGCGCGCTACGCGGCCAATTGCGCGACGCTCGTGAACGGCATGACCGCGTTGGGTTTCTCCGTGTTCCTGGATCCGGCGATTCAGGCGCCGATCATCCTCACGTTCCATGCGCCGCCCGATCCGAACTACACGTTCGCCGACTTCTACAATCGCGTCCGCGACAAGGGGTTCATCCTGTATCCGGGCAAGCTGACCCAGGTCGAAACATTCCGGGTCGGCTGCATCGGCGCGATCGGCCCCGACGAGATGCGCCACGCGGTCAACGCAGTTCGCGACACGCTCTCGGAAATGGGCGTTGCAAAGGTTGCCCCGGCCTCGGCCCCGTCGCGGCGCGCAGCCGCATAGGGCCTCTTACAGGCCCTAATCACGCAACGCGAGTCAGCGGCCGCGCGGTGCCGCTTTCATCGGCGCCTTCGTCGGCGCCGCCCGAGCCCATTTCGCGCAGGTACCAGCGGATGAAGGCGTCGACGTTGTACTCCTTGATACGCGACAGCGGTCCCGGTTGGTAGCCGGTCGAGTCGACGCCCTTCTGCTGCCACTTGCAGATGTCCCAATCCTGCTCGTTCGTGAGGCTCCAGAACGGCAAGAGCTTGTCGAGCGTGTAGTCCTCGCCCTCCCGGGCATCTTCGTGCACGAGCCAGTACCCTCGGATCCGGGTTGCGCGCGGTCCGCCGGGCAGGAGCCGTGCGGCAACTGCATGGTCGCAGCTCGCGTGAACCCAGAAATTGGGCATCGAGCGCATTCGCAGCACGCCGACGTCGGCGTCCTGGTAGCTGCCCATCAAGGGGGCTACGCGCTGGCCGTCCATCGACTCGGTGTCAAAGCCCTCCATCAGGAGTGTGCGGTCTGCGGCATACCAGAGGCCGCGATCGGGGTCGGGGAATGTTGCGAGGCCACCGCGGGGATGCGTGATCGCCAAGCCTTGCGCCGCCCATTTCGATTCGGTCCGGGCGATCGCCGCCGCCATCTTCTGGCGGATCGCCTCGGACGCGAAAGTCTCGTCGTAGACGTCGAAATTGGCCTTCACGTACTGGGGATGGCAGCGTGGGCAGTGAAAGCATTCGCGATTGTTCTCCCAGACGAGCTTCCAGTTGGCTTCGACTTCGTAATCCATGACTTTCGCGATTTTCGCGCGGTCGAATCCCTGCGGCAGCGCAGCGGGCGCGAAAGCTTCGCGCACGGGCGCGAACGCCGGCGGTGTTGCGGCGAGCGATACATAGATGAGACCCGCGCAAACTTCGGCGGCAACGGACCGCAAGCCGAGCGTCGACTTGTCGACGCCTTCGTGCATGCCCTGGCATGCGATGAGATCGCCTTGCCGCGAATAGGTCCAGCTGTGATAGGGACACACGATCGAGCGCACGTGACCCGATTCGCTGCGGCAGAGCATCGTCCCTCGATGGCGGCAGACGTTATGGAACGCGCGCACCTGACCCGCGTCGTCGCGCATGACGAGGATGGGCGTGTCACCCACCGAAAGCGTGATGTAGTCGCCCGGTTTGGGGATCTCGAAGACGAACCCGGCAAACAGCCAGCCGCCGCGCCAAATCCGTTCGAGCTCGCACGCGTAGAGCGCATCCATGTGATAGAACGCTCGCGGCATTCCATGGCCATCCTGGCGCGTGGCCAAGAGGGCGTCGAGGTCAGGGGGAAGGACGGACATCGTGAGCTCCTGCTGGGTGCGCGGATCGCCGCGAAGATCGCTCGGCGTCAGCCGTTGATCACACGGCCATGATGGCCTTGCGATCGGGATCGTACAACGGTCGGATGTGGCGCACGGCCGGATGGCGCTGGCCCATCACCTCGACCGCGTATTCGCGAAGAACGGGCTCGTCCGCCGCGACATAGGCGCACAGGATGTTGCGGCCGACCGTGTAGCCGTAGCCGGCGCTCGTCACCCGGCCCAGCACGCGTTCGCCCGCGAGCACGATTTCGCCGCCGAACATGCTGATGTCGCCCGGGGCGGTAAACCAGTTGAGCTTCACCGCGGGCCCGGCCGCCTTGATGTCGGCCAGCGCGGCGCGGGCGAGGAAATCACCCTTATCGAGCGCTACGCAGAAGTCGAGGCCTGCTTCGTACGGATTGTAGTCGGGCGTAATGTCGGAGCCCCACACAAGGTAATGCTTCTCGAGGCGCAGGCTATTGATCGCCCGGTAACCGACGTTGGCGATGCCATGCGGCTGGCCCGCCCGCCAGAGTTGCTCGTACAGGTGGAGCGCGTACTCCGTAGGCACGTGCAGTTCGTAGCCGAGCTCGCCGAGATAGGTGACGCGCAGCGCCAGCACCGGCGCATAGGCGACGTCGATCTCGCGTGCGCTCATGTACGGGAAGCTCGCGTTGTCGAGCGGCGCGTCGGTCAGCGCGCGGAGCACGTCGCGCGCACGCGGACCACAGAGGTTCAATACGGCTTTAGCGGACGTGTGGTCGACAACGGCGACGCTGCCATCGACAGGCAGATGGCGCTCGATCGTCGAGCGGTCGCGGATTCCGAGCGCGCTGCCTGTGACGAAATAGAAGCGGTCTTGCGCGAGCCGGGTAATCGTGACATCGGCCTCGATGCCGCCGCGCGCATTGCACAACTGCGTGTAGACGATGGACCCGATCGGCCGATCGAGATTGTTGCCGGCGAGCCACTGCAGCAGCGCGAGCGCCCCGGGGCCGGCGATTTCGTACTTCGAAAACGAGCTCATGTCGATCAGCCCCACACGCTCGCGCACCGCCCGATGCTCGGCCCCCGTCGCGGCGAAAGCGGCGCCGCGGTCGAAGGAGGGAGCCTCGACTTGCGCCGTACCCTCGGGAGCGAACCAGTTCGCGCGCTCCCAGCCGAACTTGTTGCCGCAGACCGCCCCTGCGGCATGCAACCTCGAATACAGCGGGCTGCAACGAGCGTGGCGGCCGGCGTCGGATTCGCTGTTCGGCCACGCGATGTGGTAATAGCGTCCATAGCTTTCGACCGCGCGCTCGTACATGAACGACTTGACCGAGTGCGGCGCGCCGAAGCGTCGCACGTCGAACGGCCACAGGTCCATGCCCGGATCGCCGTCGACGATCCAGTTGGCCATCACCCATCCCGCGCCACCCGACGCTGCGATCCCCGACGTGAAGCCACAGCACAGGTAGAAATTGTCGAGGTCGGGTGACAATCCGATGATCGGTTCGCCATCGGCGGTGATGGGAATCGGCCCGTTGATCAACTCGCGTATGCCGACTTCGTTCAACAGAGGAATTCGCGCCGCGGCCGCTTCGGCGAGCGGCGCGAAACGATCGAAATTGGACGGCAGAAGCTCCGGACCGAAATCGGGTCGAATTCCTGCCGCGCCCCAGGGAACGGTGTTCGATTCCCAGCCGCCGACGGCGAGCGCGCCGGGTTCCGGTTTGACGTAGAAGTTGTGGTCGGGGTCGCGTAACGAGGGCAGACCGGCGGGAATCAGTGGGGATTTTTCGGTGACGTAGTATTGATGTTCGACCGCACAGGCCGCCACACGCGTGCCGACCATGGCCGCAATTCCGCGACCCCACATCCCGGCGGCGTTGATGACGCACTCGGTGTCGATCGCGCCGCGAGCGGTGACGACGCGCGTCACACGCCGTCCTTGCCGTTCAATGGCAGTGACAGCAATGTCTTGCAGTATTTTCACGCCGCCGGCACGGGCGCCGGCAGCGTACGCATTCGTGAGGCTCGTGGGGTCGACGTAGCCGTCCCCGGGAATCCAGGCGGCGCCGACGACGCCTGCGGTCTCGAGCAGCGGAAACAAGTCCCGCGCCTCGCGTGGAGAGACGAGGTCGACATGGAATCCGAAGCCCTTCGCCATCGTCGCCGAACGCTGCAGCTCCCGCCAGCGCGGTTCGGACGAGGCGAGGCGCAGGCTACCGTCACCGTGCCAGCCGGTCGCCTGCCCGGTCTCGCCTTCGAGCTTGCCGTACAACTCGGCTGAATATCGCATGAGACGCGTCAGGTTGCTGCTGCTGCGCAGCTGTCCCACCAGTCCTGCCGCATGCCATGTCGCGCCGTGCGTCAACTGCGCGCGTTCGAGCAGCACGACGTCGCGCTCACCGCGTTTGGCGAGGTGATACGCGATGCTGCAACCGATTGCGCCACCACCAATGATGATGATTCGACACTTCGCTGGCACATCCATTCGAGCGCGTCCCCTTATGCACCAATCGCGGCGCGCCGCGCGGCGACGTTATTCAAGATTGTAAACAATCGACCACGCTGCCCCTTGAGGGCGCCGCGGCAAGCGCGCGAAGGCCCGGGTCGGCTGCGATGGCGCTCTGCCGCAACAGACAATCGAGCACGACAAGGCTCGCGTCGATCGTTACGACGTCGGGACCGCTGTCGTTTGCGATGAGCCGCGCCGCCATTTCGAGATCGACAAGGCGGTGCCCGACCACTTCGCCGTCCTGGCCACCCGGGGTAAAGTCGCGAGGCAACGCGAGGTCGTGTACGAAGATCGTCTCGCGCTGGAGCCCGTCTGGTTGGATGCGGCGGACACCGACGGCACCCATGCGCCGCGCGCGCCCGGCGAGCGACGGGTCGATTCCCGCTTCCTCCCACGATTCCTTGATGACCGTTTCCGCAATCGTGTGGTCCGCCGCAATGCCGCCGCCGACCAGGTTGTCGAGCATGCCCGGGTCGATCGACTTTGTCGCGCTGCGGCGGGCGAACCACATCGAGGTAGCGCCTTCCCCGTCGACCAGTCCGTTGACGTGCGCAGCGTAGGTGCGCACGCCGAAGTAGCGTGCGGCTGCGCGTTCGAGCAGGAACCACGGCGGCGCTCCGAATCGAGGTGCAATCGCATAACGTTCGTCGCGCCATGCGGTCAAGGCGCCCTCGGCGGCGAGCGCATGAGCGACGCGATCGAGGGCCTCGGTGCGCGCTTGCGCGTTGGAAAGCGAAGGCACGAAACGGATCGCGTCATCGTCCACGCGGAAGATGTCGGCAAACGCTCCGAGGCGCGCAGCACGATGGGCATTCAACCATCCGGCCGCACGGTCGTCGACGCGCAGAGGGCGCAATGGCTCGTCGGAAGGCGCCAACGCGGAGGTGAGCCGCGCTCGAATCGCCGTTACAATGGCAGCCTCGATCATCCGTCATTGTAACTTTTGCCTGCTTCTTCTCCGTTGAGCGCCGACGTCCTCGCCGTATTCGATCTCGATCACACCCTCGTACCGCACGACAGCGACGAGGAGTGGGTTGCCTTTTTGGTCGAGGAGGGCGCGCTCGATCGCGCCCAATGGGACGCTGCCAATCGCGATCTCATCGCTCGTTTCAATCGTGGCGAGGCCGGTGCGATCGAATTCACCGAGTTCTACCTGTCGACCTTGACGTACTTCGACGACGCAACGCTTTCACGGTTGCGCGAACGTTATCTGGACGTCAAGATTCGGCCGCGGATCGCGACCGAGGCGCGGGCGCTGGTCGAGCGGCATCGCGCGGCGGGCGACCTCATCATCGTCACTACGGCGGTCTTCCGCTTCCTGTCGGACCCCATCGCCGCCGAGTTCGGCATCGCCGATGTGATTGCAACCGAGGCCGAACGGCTCAACGGCCGCTACACCGGCCGGGTGTCAGGAGTGCCGAACACGCGCGAGGGAAAGTTCGAGCGTCTGCTCATGTATCTTGCCGCCCGCGGTCAGCGGCTCACCGATTTTCGCGCCATCTATGCCTATTGCGACTCGATGAACGATCTTCCTCTGCTCTCGCAGGTGTCGAACCCGGTTGCGGTCAACGCCGACCCCGTGCTCTCCGCGCATGCGAGGCACATGGGTTGGCCTGTGATGCAGATTGGATAGCCCTGGACTGGAGCGTCAATGAGCGCGCGCATCCTCGATGGCAAGGCCCGTGCGGAACGTATGACGAACGACATCCGCCGCGCGGTGGCCGCGCGCGTCGCAGCCGGCAAGGCGCAGCCGGGCCTTGCCGTCGTGCTGGTCGGCGACAACCCCGCTTCGCAGGTCTACGTCCGCAACAAGCGCAAGACGACGGAGGCAGCTGGGATGCGCTCGTTCGCGCACGATCTGGCGGCGGCCGTCACCGAAGTGGATCTGCTCGATCTGATCGACAAGCTGAATCGCGATCCCGCGGTGAATGGCATTCTGGTGCAGCTGCCGCTGCCGAAGCACATCGACGAGGAGCGCATCACCGAGCGGATCGACCCGCTGAAAGACGTCGATGGCTTCCACCCGTACAACATCGGCCGCCTCGTCCTGAAGCGGCCGGTGTTGCGGCCGTGCACACCCTACGGCTGCATGACGTTGATGAAGGATACCGGCGAAGATCTCGTTGGCAAGCACGCGGTCGTGATCGGGCAATCCAATATCGTCGGTCGGCCGATGGCGCTCGAGCTCCTGATCGAACGCTGCACGGTGACGATCTGCCACTCGAAGACGCGCGACTTGCCGGGTCTTGTCGCTCAGGGCGACATCGTCGTGGCGGGCATCGGCAAGGCGAACTTCGTGCAGGGCGACTGGATCAAGCCAGGCGCGATCGTGATCGACGTCGGCATCAATCGCAATGCCGACGGAAAACTCTGCGGCGATGTCGACTTCGTGGCAGCAAGGAAGCGCGCGTCGTGGATTACGCCCGTGCCCGGCGGCGTTGGCCCGATGACGATTGCCACGCTACTCGCCAACACGCTCCGCGCGGCGGAACTGCAGGACGCCGCGCGAGGATAGCCGCTCGCGTCGACATCGGCCGCACGTTCAGCAGGTTACGTTCGCGCTTCGCGCTCCGGTATTCGCGCTTGGGGCGGGCCGGCGCGCTCATTAGGCGACCTTCGCGCTTCGCGCTCCGGTATTCGCGCTTGGGGCGGCCCGGCGCGCTCATGCCGACTTGAGATGCCAAGCCTTTGGCCGGGTGAACGTCTGGATCCCGTAGGTCGATAGCGTCAGGCCCATGCCCGAGTGCTTGACGCCGGACCACGGCAGCCGCGGACTGACCCGATCGCAGCAGTTCCAGTAGACGGTTCCCGCATTCACCCTCGCGAGGATTCTCTTGGCGCGCCGCTCGTCCTTCGTATACACGCCGGCGGTGAGTCCGTATTCGGTATCGTTCATGAGATCGACGGCGGCGTCATCGTCGGCAACGGCCTCGATGCCGATGATCGGACCAAAGCTCTCCTCCTTCATCAGCGCCATCGAATGGTCGACGTCGGCGAGCACGGTCGGCTCAAACCAATTCCCCTTGCGCTTGACGACATTGCCACCGAGCAGGAGCCGCGCGCCTTTCCGCTTGGCGTCCGCAACCTGCTTCTTCAGCACGTCGAGCTGCGGGCGTCGCGTGATGGCGCCGATGTACGTGGTCTCGTCCATCGGGTCGCCGAGCTTGTAACCGCGGACTTCGTCGACGAACGCGCGAACGAACGCATCGTGGATCGATTCGTGGACATAGACGCGCTCGACGGAACAGCACGACTGCCCGGTGTTGTAGAACGCGCCATCGGCTACCGCAGCGGCGGCAGCCGCGATATCGACGTCCTCGCAGACGTAGATCGGGTCCTTGCCGCCCAGTTCCAGCTGCACCTTGATCATCCGCTCGCCGGCGCGGGCGGCGATCTTCGCGCCCGTGCCTAGCGATCCGGTGAAGAAAACGCCGTCGACCGGTTGCCGCAGCAAGGCAGCGCCGGTCATGCCATCGCCGATCACCGGGACGAACACGTCGCGCGGCACGCCGGCATCGTGCAGGAGCTCGGCGATGTGGATCCCCGTGAGGGTTGCGAACTCGGAGGGCTTGTACAACACCGCATTGCCGGCGAGAAGCGCGGGCACGAACACATTGCCGCCGACGAAATACGGATAATTCCACGCCGAGATGTTGGCGATGACGCCAAGCGGCTCGTGGACGATTCGCTCTTCAAGCTTCTGCCCGGAATCGGCGAACACTTTCTCGTCGCGCAGCATCGCGGTCGATTCGGCAAGAAAAAAGTCGATTCGCCCGAGCACGCCGTTGAGCTCATTGCGCGATTGGCGAATCGGCTTGCCGACCTCGTGCGTCAGCGTCCGGGCAAGGGTTTCCCGCATCGTGACGACGCGCTCTCGAAAATTGGCGATCGCTGCAAGACGCTTCTTGAGCGGGACCCTGGCCCATTTCGGCTGGCCCGCGCGCGCAAGCTCGTACTTGCGGCGCACCGCGGTCGCGTTGTCGGCGGTCACCTCGGTAATGACGGTGCCATCGGCGGGATTGCTGATCTTCATGCGCTGTCCGAGACGGCTTTCCTACATTGCGAATGCCGCCGCCTTGTGCCGTGTGGCGGTGGCAACGAATTCGTCGAGGATCGGCGTGTCATCGAGGAACGACGGATCGTCAGGCGCGTGGAATTCCGGGTGCCACTGCACGGCAAAGAGGTAACCCGGGCCCGTGTATCGGATCGCCTCGACGATGCGGTCGGGCTCCGACCACGCCTCGACGACAAGATCGCGACCCAGTTCTTTCACCGCCTGATGGTGGACCGAATTGGTCTTCACAACCGTCGCACCCGGATAAAGGCTGGCAAGGCCCGTTCCTGGAACGAAAGCGGTCGCGTGGCAATTCTCCGCGTAGATTTCCCAGTTGCGATGATTGAGCGCGCCGGGAACCTGCGCACCGAGGTCCTGCCACAACGTGCCGCCCTGCGCGACATTGATGATCTGCGCGCCGCGACAGATGCCGAGGACCGGTTTTCGAAGGGTCATGAAGGCGCGCAGCAGCGAAATTTCATAGTCGTCGCGGATCCGGTCGCCGTTCCAGGCCGGCCGCAGCGCTTTTTCGCCGTAGGATTCCGGGCACACGTCGGAGCCGCCCATCAAGACTAGACCGTCCAATTCCGCCGCGTAGGCGTCGACGGTCGCCTTGCTGCCCGCCCGCTTCGTCCGGCCTTCGGGCGAGGGCACCATCAGCGCGAGCACGTCGCGCTGCATGAGCCAGTGCGCGACGTTCTGCTCGATGTACTGCAGCGTCATGCCCTTGAAGACCGCGCGTTGCGAATCCTCGTGGAAAAAGCAGGCGGAGATGCCGATCTTGAGCATGGCTAGAGTACCGTCGCGAACAGCCGCGCAAAATCCTCGCGGGTGCACTTGCGCGGATTGGTGCGATGACAAGTGTCGTTGATAGCGACTTCGACGAGCGCCGGAATGTCCGCCTTCGTCACCGGTCGCTTCGATGTATGTGTCGCAAGAGTCGCCGGAATGCCGAGGTCGGCCTTCATTCGTGCGAGCCAATCGACAAAAGCGACAGCGCCGATTTCAGGCGACATGGAGGCAGCGCCGGGGACGCCCGCCACCCTGGCGAGCTCGGCCATCTTCTCTGCCGCGGCCGGAAGGTTGAAGCGCATCACGTGGTCGATCATGATCCCATTGGCGAGTCCATGATGGAGATCGGCGACCGTTGAGAGCGCGTGCGCGCACGAGTGGACGGCGCCGAGGTCTTTTTGAAACGCGATCGCTCCCATCATCGAGCTCATCAGCATGTCGCTGCGTGCTTGCAGATTCCTTCCATCGTGGACGGCGATCGGCAAGGCGCGGGCGGCGATTCGCACGCCCTCGAGCGCGATGCCGTCGCACATCGGGTGGTATTCGGGCGACAGGTACGACTCGACGTTGTGCGTGAGCGCGTCCATCCCGGTCGCCGCGGTGATGGCGGCGGGCAGGTCGAGCGTCAGCTCGGGGTCGGCGAAGACGCACCGGGCAAGGAGTTTCGGCGAGAACACGATTTTCTTGACATGCGTCGTGTCGTCCGAGACGACGGCCGACCGACCCACCTCGGAACCGGTACCCGCCGTCGTGGGCAGCGCAACGAAACAAGGAATCTCACCGTTGATCGGCCTTACGTGCGGATGGTCCCACGCGTATTCGAGAATGTCGCCGGGATGCTTCGCCATCAATGCAATGGCCTTGGCAACGTCGAGCGCGGCGCCGCCACCGAGGCCGATCACCGCATCGGCACGATGCGCCTTGTACGCGTCTAAGCCGCGATCGACCTGGCTCTTCACCGGGTTGCCCCAGATATCGGCATAAATCGCGGCGTCGAGACCGTGCAGGCCGGCGACGAAGTCTTTGAGCAACGGCAGGGGTGCGATGCCGCGATCCGTCACGACCAGGGGTCGCGCAACACCTTGCGCTTTCAGGTAGTCAGCCACGAGACGCCGCGCGCCCGGACCGAAGTGGATCGTCGTGGGGAAGCTGAAGCGCTGGATCATCGCGGTGCAATACTCGAGCGTTGAGGGAAGGCCATTCGGCGGCGCGGCCGGTGCGGCCACCTGCAAGCCTTGGCAAGTTTAACGCAGTCCGCTCGAGTCACGCTGGCCGCAGAAACCGCACCATGTGATTCTTGTCGTAGTATCGGTCGCCGACGCGGATCGCTCGCGGTTCGATGCCGAACGAGCGAAATCCTTCACTTTCGTAGAGCGAGCGGGCCGATTCGTTTGATTGCGTAACGGTCAGCACCAGCTGCTCGAGGCCCGCTTCCTCTTTCGCCGTCGCGATCAGATGGCGGACCAGCGCACGCGCGACGCCACGGCGGCCGAAATCGGGTGCGACATACATGCCGAACACGACGGCCTTGTGCCGGTTCTTGACCCGCGCTTCGCGGGCCATCCCAACCACGCCGGCGAGCGTCCCGTGAACGAACGCCCCATAGACGACATCCGGGCCGCTCGGCGCGAGCCGCTCCTCGATGACCGACAGCGGCTTGGCGGCTTCCGCCTCCACGCTCGATGTGAAAGCGTCGGGATGTTCGTCCAGGCCGCGCAGCCGCAGCGTGCGATACGCAGCGGCGTCGGCGGGCGCGAGGCGTCGAATTGTCACTTCAGATGATTTCGAAATAACGCTTCATCTCCCAGTCGGTGACGGCGTCCTGCCATTGCCTCCATTCCCACTCGCGTGTGGCTGCGAAGTGGTCGACGAAATCGTCGCCGAACCAGTCGCGCGCGACCTTCGAACCGCGGAAGACGCGCGTCGTCTCGATCAGCGTCCGCGGTGCGCGCGGAATGTTCTCGGCCCCCTGGTTCGTGCCGTGGATCGGTTTCGCGGTGAGCTTCATATTTCGCTCGACTCCATTGAGCCCCGCGGCGATGCACGCGGCGGCGGCGAGATAGGGATTCATGTCGGCACCCGGACAGCGCGTTTCGAGCCGCGTGGATTTCGGAGAGGCGGCGAGCACGCGAAAGCTCGCGGTTCGATTGTCGATACCCCACGTTGGCTTGACCGGCGCCCAGAAGCCGTCGACGAGCCGCTTGTAGCTGTTGATCGTCGGCCAGTACATCGGAGCCATTTCCATCAGCGACGTGACCTGCCCGGCGAGATAGCTCTCGAAGAGCTTGCTCATGCCGTGCCGGCCTTTCGGATCATGGAAGAGGTTCTTCTTGCCGTCGGAGAGCGACTGGTGAATATGACCGGAGCATCCCGGAAGGTGCGCGTTCCACTTGGCCATGAAGCTCGGCATGATGCCGAAGCGCGCGCCGATCTCCTTGGCGCCGGTCTTGAACAGGATCGCGCGGTCGGCCGACTCGAGCGCCTCGGAGAATACGATCGCCGCTTCATAGACGCCCGGGCCCGTTTCCGTATGCAACCCTTCGATTGGAACGCCGAAGGCCGCCATTTCGTTCATCAGCGCAGCGAAGAAATCACGGTTCGCGTTGGCGCGGAGCAGCGAGTAGCCGAACATGCCGGGTGTCAGCGTCGTCGGCCCGACGCCCTTCTTGTCGGCCCATGATTGGGGCGTCTCGATGAAATTGAACCACTCGAATTCCATCCCGCTCATCGGCATCACGCCGAGCTTTTCGGCTCGCTTCAACACGCGCTTCAGCACTTGGCGGGGGCAGATGTCCAGCGGGACTTCCTTGCCATTTTTCTGCTGGACGAATTCGCCGAGGAAAAACGGCACGCCGTCATCCCACGGCACGTGACGCATCGTGCCGAGGTCGATCTTCGCGAGCGCATCCGGGTAGCCCTTGTGCCAGCCGGTGAGCGTCGTGTTGTCGTAGGTCACGTCCATCATGTCCCAGCCGAACACGACGTCGCAAAAGCCGAAGCCGCCCTCGGCGGCCGAGTAGAACTTGTCCTTGTGGAGATATTTGCCGCGCAGAATGCCGTCGATGTCCGATACCGCGACCTTGACGCGGGTGCCCGGCGCATTGCGTACGGCGGCGATGGCCTTGGCGGCCGGCGTGGACAGCGGCATGGATTTCTCCTAGGGAGCCTCTGCATAAGTATTCACGATAGCGCTGCACGGCACAATGCGGATGGAGGCAAGACGCGCGACGAAGGTCGTAGCCGGGCCTACGATGCCGAGGAGCCTCATTTGCCAAGTGAGGCCGCAGACGCCGCATTGGGCAGCAGCCCGAAGGGACGGGGCGTTTCGGGCGGTCTACTTTGTCGCGAGCCTTGACCATTCGCTTCGGCTCGCTTCGCGTATCCCATCCCGAAACGGCACCGTCGCAATCGCGAATACTTATGCAGAGGCTCCCAATGCGGATCGTTCGGCGCGAACCGTCGCGGGCATCGCGCACGATGCCGCACGCAAATGATAGCGCAAGAACATCGATATTACGGAGCGGGATGTCACAATCCGCCTCCATGATCGATCGCCGGTACCGATGGCCATGACCCGTGCGCGCGCCCTTGCCGCCGTGCACGCTGCAGTGCTGCTGTTCGGTTTTGCCGGACTGTTCGGCCGCTGGCTCGACTTGTCGCCCGTCGCAATCGTCCTGGGGCGCTCGGCAATCGCCGCGTGTGCGCTCGCGGTCGTACGCTGGCAGGTCGGGCGCGACCGTTTGCCGTTCGACCTGCGGCTCGTGGCCAACGGTGCGGTGCTGGCGCTGCACTGGATTGCATTTTTCGCGGCAATCCAGGCGGCCGGTGTGGCGATCGGCCTGCTCGGCTTCGCGAGTTTTCCGCTCTTTGTACTCATTCTGGAGCGTGCGATGCTGGGGCGGCGGTGGAGCGCCGCGGAAGCGGTCACCGCGCTCTGCGTGACGGCCGGGATTGCGCTGCTCGTGCCGGAACCTTCACTTGCGAATCGGACGGTTCAGGGTCTAGCGTGGGGCCTCGTCTCGGGCTTCTCGTTCGCGTTGCTGGCGGTCCTCAATCGACGATATTCCGCGGTGCGCGGAGCCATGGACATTGCGTTCTGGCAGAATTTGTTCGCCGCGCTGGTCCTCTTGCCGTTTGCGGCTGCCGATTCCGCTTCGCTCGGTAGCATGAGCGCGCGTGAAATCGCGCTGCTGCTGATGCTGGGTCTCCTCTGCACGGCGTTTGCGCACACGCTTTTCATTGCCGCGCTATCCCGCCTGTCGGCACACACGGCATCGACGGTCGCAGCGCTGGAGCCCGTGTACGGCATCGCGCTGGCGGCATTGCTGCTGCGCGAGATTCCCGATCCCCGCGTGCTGATGGGCGGCGTGCTGATCGTTGGCGCCGCACTGGTCGCGACACGGGGTGGCGCCGCGCTGGTTGGCGAGCAGCAAGTGAATAGGTAGCATGCGGCACGCACCTGCAGGCAGGCGAGGGGCAGTTCGATGATCGTGGTCGTGATGGGAGTCACTGGCAGCGGAAAGACGGTCGTTGGATCGGCGCTTGCGCAGGCGCTCGGCTGGCCGTTTCTCGACGGCGATGATTTTCATCCGCCGGCGAATGTTGCGAAGATGGCCTCCGGCACACCGCTGGTCGACGCCGACCGCTGGCCCTGGCTGGATCGGCTGGCGGAGGAGGCGGGAGCCATCCTCGCGCGCGGCGGGAGCGCCGTGCTCGCGTGCTCGGCGCTGAAACAGGTCTATCGCGATCGCCTGGCTGCGAGCGCGAAAGCGCCGGGCGATGTCCGCTTCGTGTATCTCAAGGGCGACTTCGACACCATAGCGGCGCGCCTCGCGGCGCGCAAGCATCGCTACATGCCGGCGTCGCTGCTCGCAAGCCAGTTCGCAACACTCGAAGAGCCGGCGGACGCGATTGTCGTCGACGCGAGCGCAACGATCGCCGACGAAGTGGCGCGCATCCGCGAGTGCCTTCTGGAATTGGAGAAGCGATGACCGAAGATCGCAAATGGAGACCGGCGACACAGGCGGGCCGTCTAGGGCGCGATCCCGCACGCTTTCTCGGCGCCATCAATACGCCGGTCTTCCGCGCGACGACGATGCTGTTTCCGACTGTCGCGGAGTTCGACCGGTACGAGCGCGGCGAATACGAGCTGATTTCTTATGGCCTCCACGGTCTGCCGACCGTCACGGACTTGCAGAATGCGGTCGCACAGATCGAAGGCGCTCACCGCGCGTTTGCGGTCCCGTCGGGTCTCGTCGCGACCACATTTCCGTTTCTCGCATTGCTGCGCGCGGGCGACCACGCGCTCGTCGTCGATTCCGTGTACGGCCCCACGCGACGCTTTTGCAATCATCATCTCACGCGCCTCGGTATCGAGGTCAGCTATTACGACCCGCTCGCCGGCGCTTCGATAGAGCACGAATTCCGGCCGAATACGAAGCTCGTGTTTACGGAATCGCCTGGATCGCTCACGTTCGAGGTGCAGGACATTCCAGCCATTGCCGAAGTCGCGCACCGGCGCGGCGCGCTCGTCGTTCTCGACAACTCCTGGGCGACGCCGTTCGGCTTTCGCAGTTTCGACCACGGCGTCGATGTCGCCGTACATGCGGCAACCAAGTACATCGGGGGGCATTCGGACGTGTTGCTTGGCCTCATGCTGACGAATGAAGCCACGACGCCGATGATGGATCGCCTGTGGACTGACATGGGCGTCACGGCGTCCAGCGACGACTGCTTCCTCGGACTGCGGGGCCTGCGCACGCTGCCGCTGCGCCTCGCGCACCATCAATCGAGCGCGCTCATGATTGCCGAATGGCTGCGGACGCTGCCGGCCGTGCGCGAGGTCATCTATCCGCCGCTCCCCGGATCGCGCGGACACGACATGTGGCGCCGCGATTTCCTGGCGGGTTCGGGGCTCTTCACCGTCGTTCTGCAACCGATCGCCAAGGCGCGCATCGACGCGATGCTGGATGGCATGCGGCTGTTCGCCATGGGCGTAAGCTGGGGCGGGTTCGAGAGCCTGATAATCCCGATCCGTCCCGAACGCACGCGCACAGCAACGCGCTGGGATCCGGGGGGACCGTGCCTGCGTCTTGCCATCGGGCTCGAGGATCCCGTCGACCTGATCGCGGACCTGGCCGAAGGTTTCGCGCGGCTCGCCGCCTGAGTGACCGGGATCAGGTTCCCAGGTAGACCGCCTGCACGCGCGCATCGGCGCGGATCGCGTCGGGCGATCCTTCGGCAATGATCCGCCCGCGATCGAGGACGATCACCCGATCGGCGTGACCGAAGACGATGTCCATATCGTGCTCGGTGAACAGCACCGCGATGTCTTCCTGCCGCGCCAGCGTGGATGCGAGATCCATCATCCGTCCGCGCGAACGCGGCGACATTCCCGCCGTCGGCTCGTCCATCAGCAACAGGCGCGGGCGCCCCGCGAGGGCCAGAGCAAGCTCGACGCGTTTCGCATCACCGTAGGCGAGCGTCGCGCAGCCCTGATCGGCAAAGCGCGTCATGCGAACGCGTTCGAGCAGCGCGTCGGCCTCGACCCGCATAAGGTCGTTCGCACGGGATGTGATCGCGCTTTGCCGGCCATCGCGCGCGATCAGCGCCATCTGCACGTTTTCGCGGACTGTCATCGAGGCGAACGTCGCCGCGACCTGGAACGTCCGCCCCACGCCGCGGCGCGCGATTTCGCGCGGCGGGAGGCCTTCGATCCGTTCGCCCATCAATGCGATCGATCCGGCATCAGCGGCGAGCTGGCCGCTGACGAGATTGAAGCACGTCGTCTTGCCGGCGCCATTCGGCCCGATCAACGCCACCCTTTCACCTGCGTTCACGCGCAACGACACGTCGACGACGGCATCGACGCCGCCAAAGGCTTTGCGGATGCGGTCGACCGCAAGCACGGGCTCCTTCATCGGAACCGTCCTGCGAGCGCGCGCTGCAGTGCGCCGCCGATGCCCATCGGAAATGCGATCACGATGACGAGAATCGCGACACCGAGCATCGCGTGCCAATACTGCGTGGCACGCGCCAGCGTGTCGGAAAGCCACGTGAATGCAGCGGAGCCGATCAGTGGACCGGCGAGCGCGTTGAGCCCGCCCAGCAGAACCATGACGAGCGCGTCGACGGACCGCGGAATGGCGAGCGATTCCGGCGAAATGCTGCCCTTGGAGAATGCAAAGACCCCGCCGGCGAGACCGGCGAATGCACCGGCCATGGCGAACGCTTTCCATTGCGTACGGCGGACGTCGATACCGATCGCCTCGGTGCGCAGCGGAGAGTCGCGGCCCGCGCGCAACCCGTAACCGAACGGCGCATGAGCGATCCAGGCGATGATGCCAAGCGCGACGCCGCAAACAGCCAGTGCAAACCAATAGTAGGCTCGACGGTCCGCAAGCCATCCGGCCGGCCAAACGCCAACCACGCCGTTCGAGCCGCCGGTCACGCTGTCCCACTGGAATGCGATCGACCAGACGATTTGCGCGAAGGCGAGCGTCAGCATCGCGAGGTACACGCCCGACAGGCGGACGCAGAACCAGCCGAAAACGAGCGCGCCCGCAAGCGCTGCGATCGGCGCGAAAGCGAACGCCGCTTCCATCGGCCAGCCGTGCTTGACCGCGAGCGCCGCTGCGTACGCGCCGATGCCGAAGTACGCCGCGTGTCCGAACGATGCAAGACCGCCAGTCCCCATCAGGAACTGCAGGCTTGCGGCGAATAGCGCAAACACGAGGATGTCCGTTGCGAGGACCAGCGCGTAGGCGTCACCGACAAACGGCAACAGCGCCGCGATCATCATGGCGACACCCGCACCCATCAATGCCCGCTGTCCCGGCGGAACGACGAGCTCGCGGAACTCGGCAATCGGTGTCGTCGGCGGCGTCGCCGGTACCGATCCCAGCAATCCGTACGGCTTGACTGCGAGCACGACTGCCATGACGACGAATTCGGCAACCAGCGTCAACTTCGGAAATGCAATCGCGACGCCGCCGATGTCGATCGTTCCCAACGCAATGCATAACGCGCGTATGAGGCCGATCACGAGCGCCGCGACGAACGCGCCGGGAATCGAACCGAGACCGCCGACCACGGTCACCACGAACGCTTCGGCGATCACCGAAAGATCCATGCCGAGATTCGCCGGCTCGACGGGCAGGCGCAATGCGCCTCCCAGCCCGGCGAGAAACGCGCCGAGCGCGAACACCGCCGAAAAGAGCCCGCTTTGATCGATGCCGAGCGCGCCGGTCAGCGTGCGGTTCTCGGTCGCGGCGCGGATGACGACGCCAAAACGCGTCCGGGTCATGAGCGCCCAGAGCGCGACGAGGATGAGAGGTGCGATCCCCAGCAACAGGAGATCGTACGTCGGCACCGCGTGGCCGAAGAGATCGACCGCACCGGTGAAACCCGCGGCGCGCGGGCCGAGCAGGTCTTCCGCTCCCCAGACTGCAAGCGTTGCGTCGCGCACGATCAGCACGATGCCAAAGGTTGCCGCGAGCTGAAGTAGCTCTGGCGCCGCGTAGATTCGCTTCAACAAGAAACGTTCGATTAGCGCGCCGATCGCGGCGACGAAGAGCGCGGCGAGCATGACGGCGCCCCAGAATCCAAGCGGGCCGCGCCCGAAGACACCGACGAAGGTCCACGCGAGGTACGCGCCCAGCATGTAGAGCGACCCGTGCGCAAAATTGACGACACGGGTGACGCCGAAGATCAGCGTCAGGCCGACGGCGACAAGAAACAGCGACGACGCGCCGGCGAGGCCGTTGAGTAATTGCGCAAGGAAAGAGGCGAGGGACACGAGGTAGCCGCGCCAGGCGAGCGGCCCCGGCCGACGCACGAGATTCTAGCCTCCCGGCGGAGATCCTCCACTTTCTGGGAAGCGGCACGAGCGATCGGCAAAAAAATGGGCAGCGAATCCGCTGCCCATTTTTGCGATTGTGTAGCGACTACTTGATCAGCGTGTATACCGCCGCATGCGCTACCTCGGTGCCGCCGCTGCGGACCCGCAGCGACGCCTGATGGTCGCCTGGCGTGGCGCCCTTACCGGCGATCATCGTCAGGGTGACCTGCACGGTCTCCCCCGCGCCTACGTTAGCCATCGCCTTGTCGACCGAGAAGGCGACCCCACCGCCACCGGCATCGACGGCAAACAGCAGGGTGGCCGGTGCAACGTCGAGATTGCGGATGGTCACGACGGACGAGCGCGTCTGGCCGCTTCCCGAAGGCACGGCGCCGAAGCTGACGCTGACCGGGTCAAGCGTCACGGCCGCGTTGACAGCCGATTGGACATTCTCGCGACCGCTGCCAATCACCTGGACGTCGGTTTCAAGGGGTGCCGTCACCGGGGATGTCTTCTTCAGGACCTTCTCATCCGCGGTATTGACGATTGCCGAGCGGACATCTGCTGCTGCCCAATCGGGATTCGCCCAGCGCAGCACAGCGGCGGTGCCGGCGAGGTGCGGCGTTGCCATCGACGTGCCGTCGAAGAATGCGAAGCAGGGTGGCGAAGCGCAGAACTGGTGCGGAATCGAGCTCAGCACATTGGCTCCCGGCGCGACCACATCGGGCTTGATCCGGAAATCGACGTCGGTCGGACCCTGGCCGCTGAAGTCAGCCATGAAATCATCGTTGCCGGAAATGAAGTACACCTGCGTTGCCGAGATCGTCGTCGATCCGCCATTGTTGGCCTTCAGCGCAGCGCCGTCGTCGAGCGAGACGTTGTAGGCAAAGATCGTGGGCTGGTTGGGCGTGCCATCCGTGGCCATCTGAATCCCGTCGCCGGCAAGGTTGTTCGAGATCAGTACGGCGACAGCCCCGGCGGCCTGGGCATTGCGAACCTTGGTAGAGAACGAGCAGGTGCCACGCGATACCAGCGCAATTTTTCCGGCAACGTCGGTCGCGATCGGCACGCAGGCAGTGCTAAGACCGGTTGCGACATTCACAGGTGCTTCGGTCACTACGGCGAGCGGCGCGGTGACGTCGCTCGTGACCGTTGCAAACTCTCCGGCCACGGCGTGGGCGGTCAGGCCATTCACGGAAATCGGAGTCGCGATAAAGTTCCCCACGCTGGCTGCGCCGGCGGTGAGTGCGCGCGCGGCCGAGCCCGGCGATTCGATCGTGTAATGGCCGGGACCCGCGTTGCCAGCGGCCACTGCCACCACCATGTTCGCGCGATCGAGGTTGTCGACCGCGATCGTCACCAGGTCCTGGATGCCGTGTGCGTTGCCGCCCAGGCTCATGTTCGCAATGTCGAATCCGTCGGCATAGGCAGCATCGAGCGCGTTCAGGATGTCCTCGGAACGCGCGTTATCGACGTTACCGGGAAAGATGTTGTAGTTGCCAAGCAACGCGCGGGGAGCAACGCCCGATATCGGGTGGGAGATCGCCACGCCGTTGACATTCGCCGGCGTACCGTAATTACAGGCCACGGTGCCCGAAACGTGTGTGCCGTGATCCTGCACTGCCTCCGCGGTGTAATGTCGGCTCGGTGTCTTGTTGTTGAAAACCTTGGCGACGATGACCTTGTTGTTGGTGAAATTGTGGTCGCCGAGCTGGGTCTGCGCCGGGTATCCGTCGTCACTGAAACAAGGATGCGTCACGTCGATGCCGGTGTCGAGAACGGCGACCTTCACCCCGTCACCTGCGGCTGGAATGGGCGGTCCGCCACCGGCATCGCTCCACCCCTCGCTGGCGTCGATGAGATCGAGATCGGGGTCACCGATCGCGCTCGGGTAGTAGAGTCCCTGATACTGCGCACGGACCACTTGTGGCGCGGTTCCGATCTTCGATAGCGCTTCGCCGTTGAGCTTGATCGCAATCGCATTGAGCGCAATGTCGAACTCGCCGGTGACCTTCGCTTTCGGGGCATTCGCGCGCAGCCATTGCTTGAAATCGTTGCGCAACGCCGACAACAGAGCTCGGTATGACTTCACCGTCGCACTGTTGAAATCGATCTTCTTCCCGTGTGCCGGCTTGGTCTTGCTGTACGTCGCCAGCGGGTCGCCCTTGAGCTGCACCAGCGCGTAGTCGGCGTCCACTGTCTGGCGACTTACGGCGGCGTCGCTGATTTTCCCGGCTGCGTTCGCGGGAAGCGCGAGAAGGATGCCCAGTGCCAGTGCAGCCGCGTTCATGACGGCAAGGCATCTTCGATCCGATCGATCAATACAGAACATCGCGCTCTCCTTCTTGGCAGCGAACATCCGGAGGGCGCATAGGCTGACGCGTCGAGCCGCAAGAAGAGCGGCGAGCGCCGAACCTACGGTGATACAGCTATCGGAGCGCCGGACGAAAGCTACCGAGGTTAGAGATGCGGCCAGACGCTGTCAAGCGCGAGGAACACGATGCCGAACGTCGTGACATTGGAACTTTATGCGAGATCGCTGGTCCACGCTCGCCGTATAGGGCCGGCCTCTCAATCCGCGGGTCGCATACGCTTCACTTCGTCATCCGGTGGAAGCGCATCCTTTCCGCTCACGTAGCGCCAGTCGACCATGACGCCCTTGCCGTCCTTCACCGCCGTGCGGCCGACGAAAGCGCCCATTGTCGACTGGTGATCGAGGGGACGAAAAGTAATCGAACCGAAGGGCGATTCGAACGTGAGGCCGCTCATCGCAGCGAGCATCTTTTCGGTGTCGGTCGATCCCGCTTTGGCGATTGCGGCGGCTGCGGCCTTGATCGTGCTGTAACCGACGACGGAGCCGAGGCGCGGATAGTCCTTGAACTTCGCCTGGTACGCATCGCGGAAACGTTTGTGCTCGACGATGTCGATCGCGTACCAGGGATATCCGGTCACCCACCAACCTGCGGGCGCCTCTTCTTTCATCGGATCGAGGTATTCCGGTTCGCCACCCAGAAGATTGAAGACCGGACGATCCTTGAAGAGTCCGCGCAATTCGCCTTCGCGAACGAAGCGCGCGAGATCCGGCCCGAACAGCGACGAGAAGATCGCGTCCGGCTTCGCGTCCTGCAGCGCCTGCACAACGGGTCCCGCGTCGATCTTGCCCAGCGGCACCGCCTGCTCGACGAACTCGATCGCGGGCTGCCGCGCCGTCATCAGTTTCTTGAAGGCGTTGGTCGCTGACTGGCCGTATTCGTAATTGGGGTAGACGATGGCCCAGCGTTTCTTGTCGAGCTTCGCGGCTTCGGGCACCAGCATCGACGTCTGCATGTACGTGGAGGCGCGCAGGCGGAACGTGTAGCGGTTTCCCGCATCCCAGACAATCTTGTCGGTGAGCGGTTCGGCGGCAAGGAACATCACCTTGCGCTGCTTCGCGAGATCGGCAACGGCGAGGCCGACGTTCGACGCATACGTTCCCATCAGCATGACGACTTTCTCGCGCGAGATGAGCTCCTCGGCGACGCGCACGGCATCGCCGGGGCTTCCGTTGTCGTCGCGCGACACGATTTCAAGCGGACGCCCGAGCACCCCGCCGGCGGCATTGATTTCTTCCTGCGCAAGCTCCATTCCCTTCTTGTACGGCTCGAGAAAGGCGGGGAATGTCTTGTAGCTGTTCAATTCGCCGAGCTTGATGGACTGCGCCGCCAGGGGCAGGGCGCCGGCAGCGATGAATGCGGCGGCGGCAAGCGAGATGAGGCGCGCGAAGCGATTCATGGCATCTCCATGCGGAGGTCGAGGATCCTATTGTCCCCTGCGGGCCGCCATAACGGGCGATCCGGCTTGACGGTTGACTTTGCGATTGTGTCGTTTCCGGTGGGCGCGAGGGGATAGGAGCGTCGCCCGCACTTTCTTTCGAGTACAAGCATAGAACTCATGGGCCTGACGGCGACGTCTGCCGAACGGTAAAATTCGACCTTTTGCCCCCATATTGCCTTCGTTGCCTGCCTGCGCGCGAGCGCAGCGTCGCTGTCGTCTCGTCATGCCGCCCGAACCCTCTCCGCCGCTCATTCTTCCGTTCCGCCTCACGTGCGGAGATCTCTATTCGCGCGAGGGCGCTGCACGGATCGACGAGCATTTCACCGCCCATCTCCAGGAAGCGGATCCGGCTTTGGCGTTGCGCTTCGCGGCGGTCCGCGCGAGCCCGGCGGCGCTTTCGCGCAAGGACGAGTCCGAGCTCCTGATCGCCATCGGTCCTCACTTGGAGGATTTTCTCGCCCGCCTGTTCGGCATCGAGCCCGAGGTGCGCGCGCTCGAGGAAGCTCATCACGAACTTGCGCCTCTCTACGCCGTGAAGCGCCTCTTCGTGCAGCGCAAGGCAATGAACGCGCACAAGGCCGATGTTGCGGCGAGCTTCGACGGCGCAGCGCTGCGCCGCGAGATCGAAGGGCTGCTCGGCGAGCCCCTCACCGAGATAGCCTTCGCGACTGCGGTGACGCGCTGGCAGCAGGACGAGGCGGCAAACGCGGGCCCACTGGAAGTCGCGGCGCGTTACGCAGCGTGGGCGTCGCATACCGTGGAAGGACGAGCGGCGCATAAGAGCGGTGTGTTGTTTCGCGCGCCGCGCAAGCTCGATCACCTGAAACTCGTTCCACTCGAATTGACGCACGTGAACGGCGTCGATGCGTGGACGCTTCCTGGCGGCCGCTTGCGCAGGCGGGAAGGGTTCGCCCTGACCGACCCCGGGATGGGCATGGTCGCGGCGCTTGGCGAGGCGCATTACTGCATCTGGTGTCATGAGCAGGGAAAGGATTCCTGCGCGCACGGCCTGCCGGAAAAGAAGCCCGCCGACTGCAGCGTGCAGGAAATTCCTTTCCGCAAGAGTCCGTTCGGTGTCGTCCTGGCCGGTTGCCCGCTGGAAGAGAAGATCTCCGAATTCCAGAAGCTTCGCGCGCATGGCTGGCCGGTCGCTGCGCTCGCGATCATGTGCGTCGACAATCCGCTGGTCGCCGCCACCGGCCACCGGATTTGCAACGACTGCATGAAGAGTTGCATCTACCAGAAGACCGACCCGGTCGACGTGCCGCAGTCGGAGACACGAATTCTGAAGGACGTGCTGGCGCTGCCTTGGGGCTTCGAAATCTACAGCCTGTTGACGCGCTGGAATCCGCTCAATCTGCGCCGGCCGTTGCCGCTCTCCGCCTCCGGCAAGCGTGTCCTTGTCGTCGGCACGGGACCGGCGGGGTTCACGCTCGCACACCATTTGCTCAACGACGGCCACACCGTCGCGGCCGTCGATGGCCTCAAGATCGAGCCGCTCGATCCTGCCCTGTCCGGCATTACGGCGATGGGAGAGCGCGTGCCGTTCATGCCGATTCGCGATGCGGCGTCGCTCGCCGAACCCCTCGACGATCGCCTCATGGCAGGCTTCGGTGGCGTCGCCGAGTATGGGATCACCGTGCGCTGGGACAAGAATTTTCTCAAGCTGATCCGACTGCTGCTCGAGCGGCGTGCGCGCTTCGCCTTGTATGGAGGCGTGCGTTTCGGCGGCACGCTCGACGTCGAGGATGCGTTTGCGCTCGGCTTCGACCATGTCGCGGTCGCGGCGGGCGCCGGCAAGCCGACGGTGCTGGAGCTCCCGAATGGTCTTGCCAATGGCGTGCGCACTGCGTCGGACTTCCTGATGGCGCTGCAACTCACGGGCGCTGCGAAGAAGGATTCGCTCGCCAACATGCAGGTGCGGCTGCCGGTGATCGTCGTCGGCGGTGGCCTCACCGCCATCGATACCGCAACGGAGTCGCTCGCGTACTACCCCGTGCAGGTCGAGAAGTTCCTGGCGCGCTTCGAGGCGCTCGCGGACGAAGAAGGTCATGATGCTGTGAGCGCCGCGTGGACGGCGGACGAACGCGCCGTAGCGGAGGAATATCTCACCCATGCCCGGGCGATTCGCGCCGAGCGCGTCGCGGCGGCAGGCGAAAGCCGTCCGCCCCGCATTGCGGAGCTGTTGCAGTCGTGGGGAGGTGCGACGATCGCCTATCGCCGCCGCCTGATCGACAGTCCCGCCTACACACTCAATCACGAAGAGGTCGAGAAAGCGCTGGAGGAGGGCATCCGTTTTGCCGAAGGACTGACGCCGCTTGCGGTCGAAATCGACGCGGACGGACGCACCTGCGGTCTCAAGGTGTCCGAGCAGCACAACGATGGCGACGGCGTGTGGCACGAATACGCGCAGGTGACGCTTCCCGCGCGAACGATCCTGATCGCCGCCGGCACACAGCCCAATACAGTCCTCGCGCGCGAAGACCCGTCGCACTTCGAGCTTGCGGGCAAGTATTTCCGGTTGCTCGACGAGGAGGGCGGCGAGGTCACGCCGGTCAAGGGGCTCGCCAAGCCCGCACTGCCCGCCGTGTTGACCGATATCCGCCCGGATGGGCGCGCGACGAGCTTCTTCGGCGACCTGCACCCGTCATACGCGGGCAATGTCGTGAAGGCGATGGCGAGCGCGACGCAGGGTGCGCCTATCGTGTCTCGAATGCTCGCCAAGGTCGCTCCTGCGTCGTCGGAGCAGGACAGCGCGTTTTTCGGCAAGCTCGATCACGTGTTCCGCGCAACGGTCGCGCGCGTCGAGCGGCTGACGCCCACCATCGTCGAAGTCGTCGTGCATGCGCCGGCGGCCGCTCGCCGCTTCCGCCCCGGCCAGTTCTACCGGTTGCAGAATTTCGAGGTGCTGGCGGCGCGCACCAAGGGGACGCGCCTTGCGATGGAAGGACTCGCGATGACCGGCGCATGGGTCGACAAGGAACGGGGATTGGTGTCGACGATCGTGCTCGAAATGGGCGGCTCATCCGACTTGTGCATGCAGCTGCAGCCCGGCGAGCGCGTCATTCTGATGGGGCCGACCGGCACGCCGACCGAAATTGCAGCCGGCGAAACGGTCGTGCTCGCCGGCGGAGGCCTCGGCAACGCGGTGCTGTTCTCAATCGGCCAGGCGTTTCGTAATGCGGGTTCGAAGGTCCTTTACTTCGCCGGCTACAAGAAGCACATCGATCGCTACAAGGTCGCCGACATCGAAGCAGCGGCGGACGTGGTGGTATGGTGCTGCGACGAGGCGCCGGGGTTCACGGCGACGCGGCCGCAGGATCGCGCGTTCGTCGGCAACATCGTCCTGGCGATGCAAGCGTATGCGAGCGGGGCGCTGGGGCCTCAGCAGATCGCGCTCGCCGACTGCGACCGATTGATCGCAATTGGCTCGGACCAGATGATGGCAGCGGTCGCCGCCGCCCGGCATAACGTCCTCGCGCCCCATCTCAAGCCCGGGCATCGCGCGATTGCATCGATCAACTCGCCGATGCAATGCATGATGAAAGAGATCTGCGCGCAATGCCTGCAGCCGCACCGCGACCCCGCGACAGGTAAGATCAGCTATGTCTTCTCTTGCTTCAACCAGGACCAGCCGATCGATCGTGTCGATTTTGCGGGGCTGTCGACGCGTCTCGCGCAGAATACGGTGCAGGAGAAACTGACGGCACAGTGGATCACCTACTGCCTCGGAGCCGTGGCAAGCTGATCGACTCTCGTTCGCGGAAACGCAGGTCCGATCCTGGCGCTGCTCTCCACGCGAGCCCGAAGTCGTCAGCAGGCCACCTCGGCATCCCGGCGCGCATACCAGCGCCACGTTCCCAGCACGCAACTCAGGTAGAAAACGCTGAAGAAGACCAGCGCTGCCTGAGGGCTGCCCGTCAGTTTGATCGATGTTCCGTACGCGATCGGGATGAAGGCGAGGCCGAGTGCAGCGACGGCCGAGCTGAAGCCCAGCGTCGCCGCGCCCTCGGTCGCGCCGAGGCGGCGGGCCGCCTCCAGCGACTCCTTGTCGTTCGGGTCCTTGACCTCGCGCTCGCGTAGCGTACGAAAGATGATCGGGATCATGCGGAAAGTCGAGCCGTTGCCGACGCCCGCTGCGATGAACAATGCGATGAACGTGAGCGCGAACCCCATCAGGCTGCCGCCACCGCTCTCGCCGGGCAGGAAGAACGCCGCGGCGAGCGGCGCGATCGTCATCACGACGAATACCCAAACTGTGATCATCGCTCCGCCCACGCGGTCGGCGAGCCAGCCGCCGATCGGGCGCACCAGCGCCCCAAGCAACGGCCCGACGAACGCGATGGAAAACGCGTCGACCGCCGGGAATTCTGTATTGACCAGCATCGGGAAGCCCGCCGCCAGCCCGATGAACGAGCCGAAGGTGCCAAGGTAGAGCCAGCTCATCCGCCACTGCTGCTTGTTGCGGATGATCGCCACCTGTTCGGCGAAGCCGGCGCGCACGCTAGCGATGTTGTCCATGCCGAACCATGCTGCGAGGGCGGCCAGCACGATCAGCGGCACCCAGATGAAGCCGGCATTCTGCACCCAGACCGACACCGGCGCGCCCGCAACCTCGCGGGTCTGCGCGCTACCTCCCATGATCAGCAGTGCGCCACCGTACATGGCGAGCGGCGCGATGAGTTGCGCCAGCCCCACACCCAGGTTGCCCACTCCGGCGTTCGCGCCCAGTGCCGTGCCCTGCAGCCGTTTCGGATATAGAAAGCTGATGTGCGCCATCGACGACGAGAAGTTGCCTGCGCCCAATCCGCACAGCAGCGCGATCGCGGCGAACACCGCGTAGTTGGTGCTGGCGTCCTGCACGGCGAAGCCGATCCATAACGTCGGCAGAAGCAACATCGTAGTGCTCCATACGGTCCAGTTGCGCCCGCCGAAAATGGGCACGACGAACGAGTACAGCGCGCGGAACACCGCGCCCGAGATTCCGGGGAGCGCCGCCAGCCAAAACAGCTGGTTGGTGGTGAACTTGAAGCCGATGTGCGGCAGCTCGACGACGATCACGCTCCACACCACCCAGACCGCGAACGCGAGCAGCAGCGCAGGCATCGACACCAGCAGATTGCGAGTGGCGATGCGACGGCCGGTCGTCGCCCAGAAGCCCTCGTCGTCCGGCCGCCAGTCGACCAGCACGTGCCGGCGCGGGCGCGTGCGCTCGATGAGCCCGGCGCCCGCGAGCGCCTCCCGCGTCGCGGCGTGTCCCGCGAGGATGCCCTCGCGCTCGTTCCTCTCGGCCACCCACATCCAGATCATGGTGACGATGATCACAAGGGTCATCAGCATGAAGCAGCTGCTGCGCACCCCGATCACATCGGCGGCGATGCCGAACATGATCGGCAGCGTGAACCCGCCCAGCCCGCCGATGACGCCGACGATGCCGCCGACCACGCCCATCTGGGTCGGGTAGTAGTCGGCGAGGCTGCGATAGACGCTGGCCTTGCCGAAGCCCTGCGCCAGGCCGACGATGAAGATCAGGACGGTGAACATCGTCAAACCCACGCCGATGTCGACGGCGACGTCGCCCTTGATCGCGTGGATGATCATCGTCGTCGGCGGATAGCTCAGGAGGAACATGCACGCGAGGCTGACCCACATCACCCACCAGGTGACGGTGTTGCCGCCCCACTTGTCGGACGCCCAGCCGCCCAGCGCGCGGATCGCTCCGGAGGGCAGGTCGAAAAGAATGGTCAGGAATGCGGCGGTGGCCAGCGCCAACCCGTACTGGCCGACGTAATACTTGGGGAGCCACAGCGCCATCGCCACGAACGCGCCGAACACGAAGTAGTAGGCAAGCCCGAAGCGCCAAACGCGCAGATCGAGTAGGGGCTTCAGCTGCTCGCCCAGCGGGACGTGTTTCCGGGCGGCCGCGCCCTTGCGATGCAGCGGATCCTCGGAGGTCAGGAACCAGAACAGCACCGCCATTACGAGCATCGCCACGGCGTAGACCTTGGGCACCATGCGCCACGACGCTGTGGCGGACGCCGCGATGATCAGTGGCGCGATGAACTTGGTGAGGGATGATCCCGCGTTGCCCGCGCCGAAGATGCCCATCGCCGTGCCTTGGCGCTCCTTGCTGAACCATGCCGACGTGTAGGCGATCCCCACGGCGAACGAGCCGCCGGCGACTCCGATGAACAGTCCCAGCGCAAGGTACTGCCAGTACTCGGTCGCGTAGGACAGCACCCAGGTGGGGATCACCACGGCGAGCATCTGCAGGAAGTACACGATCCGGCCGCCGTAGCGGTCGGTCAGGATGCCCAGCGGCAGGCGCACCAGCGAGCCCGTCAGAATGGGGGTCGCGACCAGCAGGCCGAACTCGGTCTCGTTGAGGTTGAGCTCCGTCTTGATCTTGATCCCGATGACCGAGAACATCACCCAGACGGCGAAGTTCACCGCAAAGGCGAGCGTACTCATCGACAGTGCTGCGATCTGCTCGCGGCTGAGTCCCGGCTTTCCCACGGTGGATGTCGTCACGTTGTCCCTCCCTGGTCACGCGCACAGTGCAGTCGCCCGCGCGCTATTCAATCTCCCCGGCGGAGGAACCGCATTGACCCCCGTCAAGTAAGGCCGTGCAAGTTCCACGAGCAGGCCTGACGTCGGCGCGGGTGTTCACCATGGCAGCCCGCCGAATGGGTCGGCCGGATGCCGCCCTTGACATGCATCAATGCTCCCCTGCAGGAATGGCATAGCCTCTTTTTTTGGAGATGGGTAAGGGAGCGAGTACCGGTGACCGACGCTAGCGAATGCTCTCCGCCATCCGATCACGGTCGCATCAGCCCCGGCAGACAAGATGAACGGGATCAGCGGGATGAGGCTGAGGAAGCGCAATACCTGCTAACGGTTGAGCCGCTATCATCGAACAGGGACACTCATGAACGCCACCACCAATGCAGCCGCGGACGTCGTCGTGCCGAAGACGGATTCCCGCGCCGACGTCGTCGACTGGCGCCCCGAGGACAACGAGTTCTGGGAGCGCACGGGAAAGAAGATTGCCTATCGCAATCTCGCCATCTCGGTGCCGGCCCTGCTGTGCGGCTTCGCCGTCTGGGGCATGTGGGGAATCATCACGGTCCAGATGCTGAACCTGGGCTACCCGTTCACGCAGCCGGAGCTCTTCACGCTGACTGCGATCGCCGGGATTGCCGGCGCGACGATGCGCATCCCGGCGTCGTTCCTGATCCGGGTGGCCGGTGGGCGCAACACGATCTTCCTGACGACGGCGATGCTGCTGGCGCCGGCGATCGGCACCGGCATCGTGCTGCAGCACAAAGACTGGCCGTTGTGGGCATTCCAGCTGATGGCGCTGTGGTCGGGCGTGGGCGGCGGCAATTTCGCGAGCTCGATGTCGAACATCAGCACGTTCTTTCCCAAGCGGCTGCAGGGCACGGCGCTCGGCATCAACGCCGGCATCGGCAACTTCGGCGTGACTAGCATGCAGATCGTGATTCCGCTGGTGATGACGGTAGGTTTGTTCGGCGCGCTCGGCGGTGCACCCGAAACGCTGATCAAGGACAGCGGCTGGATCTTCGGCAAGATCCCGGCAGGCACATCCACCTGGATCCAGAACGCCGGGTTCGCGTGGGTACTGTCGCTGGTGCCGCTGTCGATCCTCTGCTGGCTCGGCATGAACAACCTCAAGACCGTGTCGCCGGAGACCGGCAACCCGATCGTAGCGTTCGCGAGGATCACGTGGCTGTACACGCTTGCGTTCATACCGTCGATCCTCGGCCTGTACCTGTACCTGCCAAAGCCCACCGGACTCGGCGTCATCAGCATGTGGGTCGCCATTCCGCTCGACATCATCGCCGCGCTCGTCGTGATGCGGCTCGCCGCGTTCGGCCCGATGAAGGAGGGCGTCGCCAAGCAGTTCGCGATCTTCCGCAACAAGCACACGTGGTCGATGACGGCACTCTATATCGTCACCTTCGGTTCATTCATCGGCTTTTCGATGGCGCTGCCGCTGTCGATGAAGGTCATTTTCGGCATCAGCCACGTGCGCGATGCGGCGGGCGTGCTTGCAGCACACGGCCAACAATCCGAATGCACCGACGATCCTGGCCTACGCGTGGATCGGTCCGTTTGTCGGCGCGCTGATCCGTCCGGTGGGAGGCTGGATAGCGGACAAGGTGGGTGGCTCGATCGTGACTCAGGTGATCTCGGCGGTCATGGTTGCTGCGTCCGTGGCCGTGGGCTACGTCATGCAGCAGGCCTACCAGTCGCCTGCACCGGAGCAGTACTTCCTCGCATTCATGCTGCTGTTCGTGGTGCTGTTCGCTGCCAGCGGCATTGGCAACGGCTCGACGTTTCGCACGATCGGCGTGATCTTCGACCGCACGCAGGCCGGCCCGGTGCTGGGCTGGACGTCCGCGATCGCGGCCTATGGCGCGTTCGTCGCGCCCATCGTCATCGGCAACCAGATCACGGCCGGCACGCCGCAGATCGCGATGTACGCGTTCGCCGTGTTCTATGCGCTGTGCCTCGTTCTCAACTGGTGGTTCTACCTGCGTCGCGACGCGTACGTGAAGAACCCTTGAATGGCTGGCCCGGAGGCTTCAGATGAGCCATTTTCTCGATCGACTGAATCACTTCTCCATCCCGAAGGAAGAGTTCTCCGATGGCCACGGGGTGGCCACGGGCGAAGACCGCACGTGGGAAGACGCCTATCGCAACCGCTGGGCGCATGACAAGATCGTGCGCAGCACCCACGGCGTGAACTGCACAGGTTCGTGCTCGTGGAAGATCTACGTCAAAGGCGGCATCGTCACGTGGGAGACGCAGCAGACCGACTACCCGCGCACGCGCTGGGACATGCCGAACCACGAGCCGCGTGGTTGTGCTCGCGGCGCTTCCTACAGCTGGTATTTGTACAGCGCGAACCGCGTCAAGCATCCGATGGTGCGCGGCCGCCTGCTGAAGCACTGGCGCGCGGCGCGGCTCAAGAACGGCCCGGTTGAGGCGTGGGCATCCATCGTGCAGGACGACGCCAAGCGGCGCGACTACCAGAAGGTGCGCGGGCTCGGGGGATTCGTGCGCTCGGATTGGGATGAGGTCAACGAAATCGTCGCCGCTGCGAACGTTTACACGGCCAAGACTTACGGCCCCGACCGTGTGATCGGATTTTCGCCGATTCCGGCGATGAGCATGGTGAGTTACGCAGCGGGATCGCGCTACCTGTCGCTGATAGGCGGCGTATGCATGAGCTTCTACGACTGGTATTGCGACCTGCCGCCGGCGAGTCCGCAGGTGTGGGGTGAGCAGACCGACGTGCCCGAATCGGCCGACTGGTTCAACAGCACGTTCATCATCGCCTGGGGCAGCAACGTCCCGCAAACGCGCACGCCTGACGCGCACTTCTTCACCGAGGTGCGCTACAAGGGCGCCAAGACGGTCGCCGTCACGCCGGACTACTCGGAAGTCGCCAAACTCACTGATCTCTGGCTGCATCCGAAGCAAGGCACCGACGCGGCGCTCGCGATGGCGATGGGCCACGTGATCCTGAAGGAATTCTATTTCGACAGGCGCAGCGCCTATTTCGACGACTACGCACGTCGCTACACCGACCTTCCGATGCTCGTCGTGTTGAAGGAGCACGTCACGGCACGCGGTGATTCGATCCTCGTCCCTGACCGCTACGTACGTGCGTCCGATTTCGAACGTAACCTCGGCCAGGCCAACAATCCCGATTGGAAGACCGTCGCTTTCGACGAAAACGGCAATGTCGTGCTGCCGAATGGTGCAATCGGATTCCGCTGGGGCCCGGACGGTCGCGCCGATCAGGGTCAATGGAACCTCGAGGCGAAGGAGGCGCAGGGGAGAACCGACGTCAAGCTCAAGCTGTCGGTGCGAGACGGCGCAGCAGCATCGGGCGATTCCGCCCTCGTGGGCTTCCCGTACTTCGGCGGCATCGAGAACGTGCACTTTCCGAACAATCCCGGCGCTGACGTGCTGGTTCGGACGGTGCCCGTTCGGCGCATCGCTCTCGGCAAGGACGGCGAACATCGCGAGGCGCTGGTCGCCACCGTGTTTGACCTGCAAGTCGCGAACTACGGCGTCGCGCGTGGACTCGCGGGAGAGCACGCCGCCGAGAGCTTCGACGATGACACGCCGTACACGCCCGGCTTGGCAGGAGGCGATCACCGGTGTACCACGCGCGCAGGTCGTCACCGTCGCGCGGCAATTCGCCGAGAACGCAGAAAAGACGCAGGGCAAGTCGATGGTCATCATCGGCGCGGCGATGAACCACTGGTATCACAGCGACATGAACTACCGCGGCGTCATCAATCTGCTGATGATGTGCGGCTGCATCGGCAAGAGCGGCGGCGGCTGGGCGCATTACGTCGGCCAGGAAAAACTGCGCCCGCAAACCGGCTGGACCGCATTGGCCTTTGCCCTCGACTGGATTCGCCCGCCCCGCCAGCAGAACAGCACCAGTTTCTTTTACGCCCATACCGATCAATGGCGCTACGAAAAACTCGGGATGGAGGAAGTGCTTTCCCCTCTGGCCGACAAGAAGCTCTTCGCCGGCAGCATGATCGATTACAACGTGCGTGCCGAACGCATGGGCTGGCTGCCGTCGGCGCCGCAGCTGCAGACGAATCCACTTCAGGTGGTGCGCGACGCGGAAGCCGCGGGAATGGAACCGAAGGACTACGTCGTAAAGTCGCTCCAGGACGGCTCGCTGGCGATGAGCTGTACCGATCCCGATCACCCGAACAACTGGCCGCGGAATCTATTCGTCTGGCGCTCCAACCTGCTGGGCTCCTCCGGCAAGGGACACGAATACTTCCTGAAGCACCTGCTGGGAACGAGCAATGGTGTGCAGGGCAAGGATCTCGGGAAGGAAGAAGCCAAGCCGGTCGAGGTCGTCTGGCACGAGGCGGCCCCGGAAGGCAAGCTCGACCTTCTCGTGACGCTCGACTTCAGGATGAGCACCACCTGCCTCTACTCCGACATCGTGCTCCCCACCGCGACCTGGTACGAGAAGAACGATCTCAATACCAGCGACATGCACCCGTTCATCCATCCGCTTTCCACCGCCGTCGACCCGGCATGGCAGAGCAGAAGCGACTGGGAAATCTACAAAGGCTTCGCCAAGAAGTTCAGCGAGGTATGCGTCGGCCATCTCGGCGTGGAGAGAGAGCTCGTGCTCACGCCGCTGATGCACGACAGCCCGGCCGAGCTCGGGCAGCCGTTCGAAGTGCGCGACTGGAAGCGCGGAGAATGCAAGCTGATCCCCGGCAAGACCGCGCCGCAGATCGCGGTGGTCGAGCGCGACTACCCGAACGTGTACAAACGATTCACCGCGCTCGGACCTCTGATGAACAAGGTGGGCAACGGCGGCAAGGGCATCGCTTGGAATACGCAGACCGAGGCTTTGCAGTTGGCTCAGCTCAACGGCACTGTGCGCGCCGAGGGAGCCAGCTGCGGGATGCCGAAGATCGAATCCGACATCGACGCCTGCGAAGTCGTGATGATGCTGGCGCCCGAGACCAACGGACATGTCGCGGTCAAGGCGTGGGAGGCGCTGTCGAAGATCACCGGTCGCGAGCACAAGCACCTGGCGCTGTACCGCGAGGACGAGAAGATCCGCTTCCGCGACATCCAGGCACAGCCGCGCAAGATCATCAGCTCGCCCACCTGGAGCGGCATCGAGAGCGAGACCGTCAGCTACAACGCGGGCTACACCAACGTGCATGAGCTCATTCCCTGGCGCACGCTGACCGGACGGCAGCAGTTCTACCAGGATCACCCGTGGATGATCGCGTTCGGCGAAGGCTTATCGACCTACCGCCCACCGGTCGACTTGAAGACCACGGGCGCGATGCACAACAAGCGGAGCAACGGCAATCCGGAAATCCTGCTCAATTTCATCACCCCGCACCAGAAATGGGGAATTCACAGCACGTATACCGACAACCTCATCATGCTCACGCTGAGCCGCGGCGGACCGATCATCTGGCTCTCGGAGGATGACGCGAAGAAAGCCGGCGTCGTCGACAACGACTGGGTCGAGCTCTTCAACGTCAACGGCGCAATTGCAGCGCGCGCGGTGGTGAGCCAGCGCGTCCCTGCGGGCATGGTGATGATGTACCACGCGCAAGAGAAGATCGTGAACACGCCGGGTGCGGAGATTACCGGAGTGCGTGGCGGCATTCACAATTCGGTGACCAGGATCGTGCTGAAACCGACGCACATGATCGGCGGCTACGCGCAACTTTCCTACGGCTTCAACTACTATGGAACGATCGGCACCAACCGTGACGAGTTTGTCGTCGTGCGCAAGATGAGCAGGATTGACTGGCTCGATACCCCGGTCGGTGTCGAGCGGATCGCGCTCGTGCAGGCGCAAGGAGAGAGTCCGTGAACCGCCACGCTCACATTCGTTTGCTTGAGCCGGCTCAGGAGGCGCCATGAAAATTCGTGCGCAAATCGCGATGGTCATGAACCTCGACAAATGCATCGGCTGTCACACGTGCAGCGTGACCTGCAAGAACGTCTGGACCAGCCGGCCGGGCATGGAATACGCCTGGTTCAACAATGTCGAAACCAAGCCGGGCATAGGCTATCCCAAGGAATGGGAGAACCAGGACAAATGGAACGGCGGCTGGGTGCGCAAGGCCAACGGCTCGATCGAACCGCGCCAGGGCGGCAAGTGGAAACTGCTGATGAAGATTTTCGCCAATCCGAATCTGCCGGAGATCGACGACTACTACGAGCCGTTCACCTTCGACTACGACCATCTGCAAAGCGCGCCAGAAATGAAAGCCAGTCCGACCGCGCGGCCGCGGAGCTTGATCACCGGCATGCAGATGGACAAGATCGTCTGGGGCCCCAACTGGGAAGAGCTCCTCGGCGGCGAGTTCAGCAGCCGCAGCGCCGACAGGAATTTCGACGGCTTCGAAGCCGCGCAGAAGGCCATGGTCGGTGAATTCGAAAACACGTTCATGATGTATCTGCCGAGGCTTTGCGAGCACTGCCTCAATCCGTCATGCGTGGCGAGCTGTCCGTCGGGCTCGATCTACAAGCGCGAGGAGGACGGCATCGTCCTCATCGATCAGGACAAGTGCCGCGGCTGGCGCATGTGCGTGAGCGGCTGCCCGTACAAGAAGATCTACTACAACTGGAAGAGCGGCAAGGCGGAGAAGTGCATCTTCTGCTATCCGCGCATCGAAGCCGGACAGCCCACCGTGTGCTCGGAGACTTGCGTCGGTCGCATCCGCTATCTGGGAGTCATGCTTTACGACGCCGACCGCATCCAGGAAGCCGCGAGTGTGGAACGCGACCGCGATCTTTACCAAGCGCAGTGCGACATCTTCCTCGACCCGAACGATCCTGCCGTGATCGACCAGGCTCGCCGCGATGGCGTCTCCGAAGCTTGGCTCGAAGGTGCGCGCAAGAGCCCGGTCTGGAAAATGGCGATGGAGTGGAAGGTGGCGCTGCCGCTGCATCCTGAATACCGCACGCTGCCGATGGTCTGGTACGTGCCGCCGCTCTCACCGATCAGCGCTGCGGCCAACGCCGGCCATGTGGGGGCCAACGGTCAGATTCCCGATGTCAGGCAGCTGCGCATCCCGGTCAACTACCTCGCGAACCTGCTGACCGCGGGCGACACGGCGCCGGTGATTCGCGCCCTCGAACGGATGCTCGCCATGCGCGCGTACCAGCGGGACAAGCACGTCGAAGGCCGCACCAACCCGGCCGTGCTGGCGCAGGTGGGCCTGAGCGAGGCCGAGGTCGAGGACATGTACCAGGTGATGGCCATCGCCAACTACGAAGATCGATTCGTGATCCCCAGCACGCATCGAGAGTACGCGGAGAACACGTTCAATGTGCGTGGCGGCTGCGGATTCTCATTCGGCAACGGGTGCTCCGAGGGGGCTGGCGAGGTCAGTCTCTTTGGCACCGAGAAGCGGCGCACGATCCCCATCAAGGCGAAAGTATGAACACCCGCCGACGTTCGCTTCGGAGGGAATCATGTTGACGCAACGAGTTGCGACCATGACGTTGACGCTGCGGGTACTGGCCCGGCTGTTGAGTTATCCCGCGCCTGCGGTGCGTTTGCATCTGGGCGAGCTCCGCGACACGCTGCACCGGGAACAGGCGCTCGGCGCGGCAAGGCTGGCCGAACTCGATGCGTTGATCTTCGGCATCGAGCGCCAGAGCGCCCTCGACGCCGAAGCCGACTACGTCCAGTTGTTCGACAGCGGGCGCAGCACATCCTTGCATTTGTTCGAGCACGTGCATGGCGATTCGCGCGACCGCGGTCCGGCGATGATCGATCTGGCCCAAATGTACGAAAAGGCCGGACTGTACCTCAACGAAGGCGAGATGCCCGATTACTTGCCGGTAGTGCTCGAGTATGCGTCGACCCAGCCAGCGGCAGCGGCACGCGCCTTCCTCGCCGAAATTGCCCACATTCTCAATGTCATCTTCAACGCGCTCGAGAAGCGCGGCAGCCGTTATGCCAGCGTAGCGGGGGCAGTGCTCGAGCTGGCCGGCGAGAAAGCGCGTCCGGTGCACGTTCCCGACGACGAGCCGCTTGATGAGAGTTGGGTCGAGCCCGCCGCTTTCGAGGGTTGTTCGTCCAAGGGTCAGGCCCGGCCCAGCCAACCGCAGGCGATACGAATTGTCCGCAAGGACGGACCGGTCGAAGGAGCGCGAACATGAAAACATTGCACGGCTTTGTGTTTGGCGTCTATCCGTATATCTGCCTGACGGTGTTCCTGCTCGGCAGCCTGATCCGTTTCGACCGCGATCAGTACACGTGGAAAAGCGACTCTTCGCAAATGCTGCGCACCGGGCTGCTGCGCTGGGGCAGCAACCTGTTCCATATCGGTATCATTTTTCTGTTCTTCGGCCATCTATTAGGGCTGCTGACGCCGCACGCGTTCTACGGCCACTTCATCGAGGTGCCGGTGAAGCAGATGCTGGCCATCTGGTCCGGCGGCATCTTCGGCGTGCTTTGCTTCATCGGCTTGACGATGCTGATCTATCGCCGCGTGTTCGATCCGCGAATCCGCCTTACGAGTCACCGCACCGACATCGCGATCCTGGTGATCCTGTGGGTGCAGCTCGTGGTCGGGCTGATCACGCTGCCGTTTTCATGGGCGCACTCCGACGGTACCGTGATGTTGATCCTGGCCGATTGGGCGCAGCGGATCCTGACGCTGCGCGCGGTCGACGCCGAAGTGCTTGCCGTTCTGCCATGGCCCTACCAGTTTCATCTGGTGCTCGGCATGACCATCTTCCTGCTGTTACCGTTCAGCCGCCTGGTGCATGTATGGAGCGGTTTCGCGTCGATCGGGTATCTGTTTCGCCCCTATCAGGTGGTGCGGGCGAGACGATTGAATCTCCCGCCGGGGAACAACACGCCGCCGGCGCGAGTTTAAGGAGCCGCAGCCATGGATACGCGGGTCGAACCCGCCGCTGCACAAATCAACGGCGCAGCGCTACACCGGCCTGGCGAGACGCTCGGCGCCGAGGCGTTACGCCAGCGCGCGTGCACGGAATTGCTGCGGCAGGCAGCACAACGTGCTGGGCTGCTCGCGGCCGATGACCCGGCGACGGCCGACGGCGTGATCAGCGATGCCGCATCGGCCGCCATCGAGGCGCTGCTTGCGCGAACGCTTGCGGTGCCCGAACCTTCGGAGGAAGCCTGCCGCCGGCATTTCGCGGCTCACGCCGCCGATTACCGCACCGGCGACCGTGTTCGCGTGCGCCACGTGCTATTCGCGGTGACGCCGAGCGTCAATGTGCGTGCGCTGCGCGAACGCGCCGAGGCGGCGTTGCTCGACGTACGCTGCCGTCGCGATGGCGAGGCCGATCGTTTCGCGACGGCCGCCGCTAGCTTGTCGAACTGCCCCTCGGGCGCGCAAGGTGGAGACCTGGGCTGGCTCACGCGCGACGATTGCGTGCCCGAATTCGCGCGCGAGATATTTGCGGGATCTGAAGTCGGTGTCCTGCCAAGACTCGTGCACAGCCGTTTCGGATTGCATGTAGTCGAAGTGCTGGAGCGCGAAACGGGGATCGCCAAGTCCTTCGAGGCCGTGCACGGGGCGCTGCAGATGGCGCTGCGACAGAAGGCCTATGTCACCGCCTTGCGTCAATACCTGCAAATTCTGGCCGGCGCCGCAGACGTGCGAGGCGTCGTGCTCGACAGCGCCGATTCGCCGCTCGTGCAGTAGGACATCCTGATAATTCACCGCACGCGTGACCCCAGACCGCTCCTCGTCGAAGAGCGGGGCGCGCAACGCGACGCGGCATCGTCGAAATTCGCACTTTGGGCGCTGGGCTTCCGGCCGTTCTACCTGTTCGCGAGCATCTTCGCGGCGCTGTCAATTCCGCTGTGGGTGGCTCAGTATGTCGGCGCGCTGCCAGGCGCGTACGTGCGCAGCCCGGTCTGGCACGGCCACGAGATGCTGTTTGGCTATACGCTGGCCGTCGTTACCGGATTTCTCTTCACGGCCGGTCGCAACTGGGCAGGACAGCCCACGCCGACCGGCGCCGCGCTGGCGGGATTCGTTCTGCTCTGGATCGCTGGCCGAATTCTCGTATTCACACCCTTCGAAATCGCGGCCGCCCTTACGAACGCTGCGTTCCCGATGGCTGTAGCTGCTGCTCTGGCGATCCCTTTTGCGAAGAGCCGCAATCGCCGCAACTACTTTTTTGTCGCGCTGCTCGTGCTTCTCAGCGCTGCCGTTTTGGCAATGCATCTTTCGTGGATCGGTGTGCTGGCCTGGCCCGAACGGGCGAGTTTGCAAGTCGGCCTCGATATCGTGCTGTTCATCATCGCAGTGATGGGCGGGCGCGTCATCCCGATGTTCACGAACAACGGCGTCCCGGGCGCGGGGGCTACGCGCCAACCGATAGTCGAAAGACTTGCACTCGGAAGCGTTCTAGCTCTGCTTGGCGCTGATATTCTGCAGGCGTCGGCTGCCGTGATCGCGATCATTGCGCTACTCGCGGCCTTTGCGCACGCGGCCCGGCTGTGGCTCTGGAAACCTTGGCGAACGTTGGGCACGGCACTTGTGTGGGTGTTGCATGCCGCTTACGCCTGGATTGTCGTTTATCTTGCCTTGCGTGCGTTTGCGGCGTTCGGGCTGCTCGGGGAATCGCTCGCGGTTCACGCGCTGACCATAGGCGCCATCGGTGGTATGACGATAGGCATGATGACGCGCACCGCGCGTGGCCACACCGGACGCCCCCTGATTGCCGACAACTTCGAGGTTGCGAGTTACGTCTTGGTACAGTGCGCCGCGCTGATCCGGGTATTCGGTGGCATGATCCTGCCCGACGCCTACCGGTTCACTGTCATCGGCTCTGGAATTTTCTGGTCAATCGCGTTCGCCATGTATGCAATGCGGTATTGGCCGATCCTGTCGCGCGCACGCCTCGACGGCAAGCCCGGGTAGCGACTCGGCGGCAACCCGTCTGGCTGAGCTACCGGCGTTGCGGCACGGTTCCTAAAAAGGTCCTGTCGGCGACTTGGTGACCGCCACCATGACGATATAGCTGAACGTCGCGAGTGCAGCCACGAACGCGATGGATCTGATGAAACGCGTCGGACCGTATTTGAGCGCCACGCTGCCAAGCACGATATAGACGATGAGGCCAGTCACCTTGGCCTGCAGCCAACCACGCGTCCACGCATCGGTCCCGATCGTCGCAGTCAACGCGATCGCCGAGGCTAACAGTACCGTGTCGACGACGTGCGGAACGATGCGTACCCACCTGCGGCCGAGTCGCTCGGACGTATGCAGCATCCAGATGCCGCGGAGCACGAACAGCACAAGGCTCGTCGCAACGCTGCCGACGTGCAGTGCCTTGAGCGTGGTGTACGCGGGCCACATCGCGAGCCAGGTGGTGCACTCAGTCTGCCGCTTTACCAAAGCCGTCCACTCACCGAGCGAACCACTGGCGGATTTAGGCAGCCAAAGCGTAGTGTAGCAATGCGCGGTTACTGGTGGAAATCCTGTACCAGCGTTGACGGATTGCGAATGCTTGCGCTGCCAAGGTCAATCTGGCCGATCGTGTCGGTCGCGAACTCTGCTGTGAGCGAGGCCGGGGATGAGAGCACCAGGTCGACGTGGGCAGAAGCTTCGCTGCCGTCGGCGACAATGATCATGCGGAACCTACGCGCGATGCGCATGATGGGCACGTTGCCCCGGAGGAAGTGCATGATGAGCCTGGGTATGCAACGGTTGCGCGCATGTGTCAGGGCGCGCTCGAACAGCGCGCGGCCAAGGCCACGGGCACGGTGCGCCGGAAGGACCGAGAGACCGACTTCGGCGAGATCGCTGTCGAAGGCGACATGCGCCGCGCCGACGAGCGCACGTGCATCGTCGTGAATGCCGAAAACAGCGTCGCGGACGAAATTGATTCGATCGACGTAGGCCGCGATGGCATCTGCCGCCAGCGACGTGCCGAAGCGCAGGCACTGGTCCCTCATGGGCAGCGCGAGAAAATGCGCCGTCAGCGTCGAACGTTCCCTCTCGCTCAATCGTTGAATAGCGATCGTCATCATCGAATCTTGCGGAAAATGGCGCTGTTACGAACGACGACGCCGCGCCTGCCGAGGCGAGTCGGCTGGCGACGTGACATCCACGTCGGGATGATTGGCCGCTGCCCGCGCGCGACGCGGCAGCTCACGAACGACACCGCGCGACACCGGTCGTGGAATTACGGGTGCCTGTTCGAGTTCGGCATCGTCGAGGACATTTCGCCCACGGTACCAGCTCGTCGCCGTCAAAATGCCCCCGCACACGATGAGTGCCAGCGCCGACAGCCAATTCGCTTCTCCGTCGAAAAGTTGAAGCATTCCTGCCGCCACTCCGGTCGCGCCGACAAACCCGATCAGTATCCACAGGCTGCTCGTGACGAGCACCCGTTCGACGTTACTTTGCGATGCAGGCATGGATAGCCTCCTTCAGATCCGATCGTGGATGTCGATCCACGCGTCCCACCCGATAGGCGGGACGTCCGCTGGTGTAAGGCCGATGTCGTGCAGCTCGCGCGCGCTCATCGTCCGGAAATCTTGCAGGGTACCTCTCGCCAAGCGATGCTTGCCGGGCCGCGCCTGCCACCACTTCGTCGCGGCGTGCACGTATCGACGGCTGATGTGGAAGACCGGGGAAAGCCAAAGCAGAGCGGCTGTCGAGCCGCGTCGGGTGCTGTACAGGTACATTTGTCAGTCCTCGTTGAAATGGGGAACGTCCAGCTGGTGTTCTAGACAGCACTCTATTGCGCGGGTGTGGCAGACGAATTTCAATTGGCGATCAATCTTGTTTCAATTGTTTCGCACGTCGCTACGACGTGTGCGAGAAACACGCGATACAAAAAGGCCCCCTCGGTGAAGTTTTCCTGCCACGCCTTGTCCATAGACTCCAATGCACCCGACTCGAACGCGGGCAAACGAGCGGACTGCCTCATCAATCAGTACTGATCATCGGCACGAGGAGAAATTCGATGCGTAACGAACACGCTGTAGCGGCACTCGTACTAGCCTGCGCGGCATCGATTGGTGTCGCCGCGACCGTACCCGAGGGCCTGAAACCTTCCGCTAGCGAAATCTTGTCGCTGGAGAGTAGGGCGACGGGGGTACAGATCTACACCTGCAGCGCCCGCAGGGACGATCCATACAACTATGAGTGGACATTCATTGCGCCCGAAGCCGAGCTGCGCGATGCGGGCGGGAAGCGCCTGGGCCGGCACTATGCCGGACCTACATGGGAATCGGACGATGGCAGCAAGGTGGTCGGCGACGTGAAAGCTCGCGACAATGGTCCGGACGCCAATGCGATCCCGTGGTTGCTGCTTGCGGCGAAGTCGAATTCAGGGAATGGCGTCTTCGCGAAAACGACGAGCATTCAGCGCCTCGATACCGTTGGCGGCAAAGCTCCGGCAGATGGCTGCGGAGAGAGTCAGGCGGGGCGGCAATTACGCGTACCGTACACGGCGACGTATTATTTCTTCAGCCCGAAGTGACGGGCGTGGATGCCCGTGCGCGCTCTGGCGCTATCGACCCGTTAGGCATCGAGCGCTTGCGCTCAGTCGCCCCCGGTAGCCAACTCGGCAACGATTCGGCGCACGTCGCTCGGGACGAATGGTTTTTCGATGACGGGGCGTCCGCTCGTGGAGACAAATTCGCGCAGCGCCGAGGCCAGCGTGTCTCCGGTGACAAAAACAACGCGCCCGGCCCTGTCGGGCCAACGCTGTTCGATCTGGCGGTACAGTGCGCGCCCATCGAGATCAGGCATGCGCATGTCGGTCAGGATGACGTCGTAATGCTCCATCGCCATGCGCTCCAGCGCTTCGCGCCCGGAACCGACGGCGACCACGCGATGGCGTTCGCCCGTCAAGATTTCCGACAGCGTTTCACGAATCTCTGCCTCGTCATCGACAATGAGTATCGTGCGCGGCCCGGTGCGTGCGTCCTCGGTCTGGCCTGGCTGGGGTTTGACTGCCTTCACGGCGCCGGCGGGCAACAGGATCGTAAATTCTGCGCCCCCTTCGACTGGACACGAAACCGAAAGGGTTCCTCCGTGAGCCTCGACGATGCCCTGGCTGACCGCCAAGCCAACACCCGTACCGATTCCCGTGGGCTTGGTCGTGAAATACGGCTCGAACACCCGCGCGCGAAGGTGCTCCGGAATCCCGGGGCCATTGTCCGTCACGGTGATGCAGACCACGCCAACGAATGAATCGTAGCAGCTTGTCACATGCAAACGGCGCGGTGGAGTTTGTTCCTGCAGGGCCTGTTGCGCGTTGATGATCAAGTTGAGCACAACCTGATGCAGCTGGTCGGCATCGGCCAGGATCAGCGGAATATGCTTCGAGAGCTCGAGCGTTACATCGATGCTGCTTGTCCGAAGCGCGTACGCGGCGATGTCGAGCGCCTCCGATATGACGTCGTTTATCGCCACGGGACCGCGTTCGGGTTGCTGCTTTCGAGCCATGGCGAGGAAAGTTCGCACGATGCGGGCGCAGCGCTCGGCGGCGGTGCGAATCTTCAGCGCCGCGGCCTGCGTGGGTGAGTCCCCCTGTTCCTCGAGCAGCACTGCCCGCGCGACGACGACGGAGAGAGGGTTGTTGAGTTCATGGGCAACTCCGGCCAGCAGCGAGCCGAGCGCAGCCAGCTTTTCGCGCTGGTGCATCAATTCGCGTTGCCGAGCGAGCTCCTCTGAAGACCGTTTCTTTTCCGTGATGTCGCGGGCGATGGTGAGCACATGAGGTTGTCCCTGATATTGCATCGGGATCCCGTGTACCTCGAGTTCCAACGCAGACCCATCCTTCCGCCGCTCGGTCACCTCCGAATGCAGCGATTCTCCGGCGGCGACGGCGCGCAGAAAGTCGGCGTGATAACAAGGACCCGTCCAGCTGCCAGGCGGTAGGGCGGAGAACTCGCTCTCGCTGTATCCGTACATCCGCCAGAGAGCGGGGTTGGTATCCACGATCTCGCCTGTCGCGTTCCATAGCGCCAGCCCGTCTATCGACGCATCGAACATGGCTCGATACTGTTCCTCGCTTGCCCGCAAGGCGGCCTCCGCTGCAATGCGGTCGGTAATGTCGCGTGCAAGCACCAGGATTCGATCCTGTCCGCCGATGGTGACACGCTTGGCGAAGACCTCGAGCCAGTGCAGACTACCGTCCTTCCGCCTGGCATGCCATTCGATATGGATCTCTTCCCCCGCTACTGCGCGAGCGAATAGCCTCATCGCTTCCGCCTGCGTATACGGCGCATCGCCGGAGCCGAGCGCGCCGATGTTGACGCCTTTCAACTCCTCGCGCGTAAAGCCAAACGCGGCACAGGCCTTTGGATTGGCGTCGACGATAGCGCCCGTGTTCAGCTCGTTGACGAAAAAGGCATCCTCGGCGGCATCGAAGATCGCCCTGTAGCTTGCCTCCGATGCCCGCAGCGCCTCGTTGGTGCGCTTTCGCTCGGTAATATCGGTAGAGATCCCGCACACGGCGTACGCCACGCCATCCGCATCGTGCAATGGGAATTTGATCGAGATATAGGTGTGCACGCCATCAGCGAGCGGCGCAGTCTCTTCGAACTCCATCGGCGCGTTGCGCGCGAGCACGAGCAGGTCGTTGCGGCGAAATTCCTCGGCGATCTCTTTCGAGAGTGTCTCGCTCTCGGTTTTTCCGACGGCGTCGGCCTGGCCAATATGAAAGAGACGTTCCCATTGCTTATTGACGAACAGAAGCCGGCCCTCGGTGTCCTTGACGTAGATTACCGCCGTTGCGTTGTTCAATATCTGCTGCAGGCGAGCTTCGCTGTTCTCCAGCTGCTGTTGCACGCGGGCGCGCTCGGCGATGTCCTGGCGCAACCGCATCTGTGTTTCGGCGACTTCGAGCGCCATGACGTCGAAGGCGCGGCCCAGTCGACCGAGCTCATCCGTTCCTTTCAGCCCGCTGCGCGCAGTGAGATTGCCAGCCGCCAGTTCTTCCGCCGCATGCACGAGGCGAGCGGTGCGGCGCGTCAGGAGAAAGTGAAATACCAGCCACATCGCCAGCGCAAGCGCCGTTACCCATCCTGCCCAGTAGATCGATTGCTGTAGAACCTGCGCGCGAGCCTCCGCTTTGTATCGCTTGAGATCGTAGGCGAGGAAGAGGCTCCCGATCCGCGAGGGACGCAGCTCCTCGCGCTCACCACCTATCAGCACGCCTGCATAACCCAGCAAAAGGTCACCGTTCGAGGCGGTGGTCACCTCGGCGCGACGTTCACGAATCGCGCCGGTTGCTTCGGCGTTATCGAATTGCGGAAGAACCTCGGCGATCGGCCGTCCCAGCCACGCGCGTCTTGTCGCCACGACCACCGTCTGGCTGTCGTCCGCCAGCGCCGCGAGAATCACGTCGTGGTTATGCGCCAGGACCTCGATCTCATGCTGCGCCACAGGCACGTCACCCTTGAGTAGCAGATATTCCAGGGTGCTCTGCAAACGGGACATCTCCTGCGCCAATCGCTTACGGCTGTCTTCCTCCGCCGCACGCTCAGCCCGGGGGGCGTGATAAAGAAGGTTCACCGTGCTCAGCGTAGCCGCGAAAGCCAGCAGGATCAGCGGCACCGTGACCTTGAGCGACGCAGGAAAACGAAGGTTCATTGGACCCCCACGCTTGCGGCCTCGCTGGTCATTACGGCCGCTGCGCTGCTTCCAGAGGGGTCGCAATTCGCACCTTGGGACGGCCCGGCGGTGCTCATTGGACCCCCACGCTTGCGGCCTCGTTGGTCACTACGGCCGCTGCGCTGCCCCTAGAGGGGGCGCAATTCGCATCTTGGGACGGCCCGGCGGCGCTCATTGGACCCCCACGCTTGCGGCCTCGTTGGTCACTACGGCCGCTGCGCTGCCCCCGAGGGGGGTGCAAATTCGCACCTTGGGACGGCCCGGCGGTGCTCATTGCGGCATGCGCTCCAACGGTCCTGCCGCGAGCACTTCTCCGATGCTCAGCTCGTTACGCAGGAGCTTCGCGTCAATCATCAACGTCATCAGTCGACGTCCGGTGACCGCGAGCTCCGGTGCCGTCCCGCCAAGCATCCGAAGGTTCTCGACGCGGGACGGAATATGGAGGCCCTTCTGGGCCTCGAGGAATTGCTCCCCGGTGGTCTGTTGGCGAATTCCCATCCGTCTCGCCGCTTCCTGTGGATTACTCTTCATGTAGTCGAGTGCATCGAACCAGCCGGCAAGAAGAGCCTGCAGCGCCTTGGGTCGATTCTCGATCACGCTCGCACGCACAGCGAGGAGATCGACGATCTCGCCAGGAATTTTTGTGCTGTCGAAAACGGTCGCCGCGCCGGCCTGAAGGAGCTTTGTTCGATAGGGATCGAACGTGACTGCGCCATCCACGTGACCCTTTTCGAACGCGCCGGGTTGCTCGTTCGACTCGAGGTGCACCACGTTGACGTCGCTCGCCTGCATCCCGTTGAGCGCCAAGGCGCGACTCAACACAAAGGCACCCAGCGCGCCGCTTTCCACTGCGACCGATTTGCCTTTGAGGTCGCGCATCGAACGCATGCCGCGGCGGCCCACCACGACGTCGGCACCGTGCGAAACGTCGACCACCAGAATGATCCGGGGTCGCAAACCGTCGACGGCGAGTCCGAACAGCTCATCGAGGCTGATCACCATGCCGTCGATGGCCTGGTTGCGATAGGCACGCAGAACTTCGCTTGCCGAGGGATACTCGACGAGCTGCACGGTTGCGGGATCCAGCCGGCCCAGTTCCCGGGCGAGGTAGAGCGGCTCGCTTCCTATCCAGACGTTGGTACCGATACGCAGCGCGGTATCGGGTTCGCGCATGCACCCGAGCATCGGAAGCAGCATCGCGACGCACAAGAGAGCACGCAGGCCGTGCCAGACGCGCGGGGTTCTTGTCATGAGCTCTTATGCTCCGTCCGGTACGAAGATGTAGCCCTCATTGCGTATGGTTCTGATGAATCGCGGATGCTCGGGATCGGGCTCGATCTTCTTGCGCAGCCGCATGATGCGCAGATCCACGCTGCGGTCGAACGGATCCCAGTCCCGCTGCTGATGCAGATTCAGGATCGCCTCGCGGGTGAGGGGCCGGTTGGGGTGTTCGGCGAGCGCTTTGAGGAGATCGAACTCGAGTGAGGTCATCGGCACCTCGGCGCCGCTATCATCGGTAAGCCGGTGCGCATCTACATCGAGCACGCACCGTCCGATGCGCACCCGGGCAGCTCCCAAGTCGGCGCGCCCCGCGACCGACGTGCGGCGCAGCACGCTCTTGACGCGAGCCACCAACTCGCGCGGGTCGAAGGGTTTGGGCACGTAGTCGTCGGCGCCCATCTCGAGACCCACGATCCGATCCACGATCGTGCCCGCGGAGGTCAGCATGATGATCGCTATCTTCGCGTAACGCTCGCGTAGATGCCGCGCGAGACTGAGGCCGTCCTCGCCAGGCATGTTGATGTCCACCAGCGCGAGGTCGATCGGATGCGCGGCAGCCGCCTGCTTCGCTGCGGCGGCATTCTCGGCGACCATGGCTGCGTAGCCGTGGGCCGTGAGGTATTCCTCCAGAACCTCGCGTACGTCCGGCTCGTCGTCGACGACGAGGATGGTTGCCTTTGGGATCACCGAAGCCTTCCCACTCATTCCTGCCTCCGGGGCGCGCAGGTTGACGATCCGAACATCTGGCGGAACCGCAAATGTTACCGCGGCCGCGCGACTCCGTGGCGAGCCGATCGCCCTGCCTCTGACGAGCCGGTCGGTGGAACCCATCTTCCGGTCGACCGCCGAATCACGAATATGCGGCATGGTGCGTGTCCTTTGATCAAGTCCGTGCCTCTCGGATGCCAAGAATAAATCTGTCCGAAATAGAGTCAATGCGCGCCGGCCCTGCTGAAACAAACGAAACAAATCAGGCGCCTCGCTGAAGTTTGACTGTTGCAGCGGCTCAATACACTGCGGACTAGCATTCGAGAGGAGCACGCAATGAATGGGCGCAAAGTAAGAATCACCACCGTGGACCGTATTGCGGTAACGGCGACGTTCGCCGTCGCGATCCTGATCGTGGCGGTGCTTGGCGCAACCGCCCATGCGGAAAGCCAGACACTCTCGGAGGTGGCCCCGCTCGCCGTGCCGCCGACCGTCAGCATGCCCAACCCCGTATCGGGGCACCGGGCGCCAACCGTATCGCTCACTGGCAGGAGGTATTGATCATGTTTTTTGGAAGCCCGTGGTTTATCGCGCAGGCGATTTCGTCGATCCGGCATGGGATGGGCAGCCGGTTTGCTTTCGAGGTCGCGCGTCGCGGACGGCGATGGGTTTCGCTGCTTCGCGAAGCCGGCGACCCTCCGCTGCGGGGATTCGCGGTCACGGTGCACGCGGCACCTTGTCTTGCCATCGAGGACGCGGTGGGCTGCCGTGCGCGGATCCTTGCCGGACAGGCCTGGATCACCGCCGAAGGCGCGCCGGGGGACACGATTGCCGAAGCCGGCACGACAGTATCGCTTGAGCCGGGCGTGCGGTTCAACGTCAGCGCGTTTCGCGACGTCGCCACGGTGCTGGTGACGGCGCCGCGAGATCTGAAAAGCGTCGACTTCGCCCTGCACGAATACGATGGCATGCACGTGCTTGCTGTAACGTCGGGCCGGAGCCGCCTTTCGACGTCGCTTTCAGGTGGGGCTGCCGCCATCGCGGCATTCGCCAGACCGTATACGGTGGCGGGAACAGAAACTGCCTGACGAGATGGATATGAACACGCAATCGTCGCTAAACGCAGTTCCGGCCGCCGGGATCATGCAACCTGACGTGGGTGTCGGCCGCCCCGGATATTTCGCCGTCGGTGCGGGCGAACCGGTCGTCATGCTGCACTCGTCGCTTGGTTCAAAATCGCAGTGGACGGTACTGGCCGACCGGCTCGCCCGGCGGTTTCGTGTCATCGCGATCGATCTTTGCGGCCATGGCGACAACGCAGGAGTGGATGCGGGAAAGCCGTTTAGCCTGGATGACGAGGTCCGGCTCATTACGAGCCATCTCAACAAGCTCGTTCCGTCGCACGTCCGTGTCCATGTCGTCGGCCACTCGTGGGGCGGACTGGTTGCATTGCGGTTCGCGCAATCCAGACGCGGGCGCATCGCAAGCCTCGCGCTGTACGACCCGGTTGTGTTTCGCGCATTGCGCGACGAGGATACGGCGCTGGCGGAGATAAAAGGGCTTGCGGAGCGGGTGGGCGGTCTCGTCATGGCGGGAAGGCGTAGCGACGCCGTGCGGGCCTTCGTGGATTTCTGGGGCGACGAGGGCAGCTTTGCCTCCTTTCCAATCCCGGCGCAAGACAGCATGGCACGCCGCGTCGATGTGATTCCTCGCGAATTCGAGGCGGCGTTGCGCTGGCCGCTCAGCCCGATCGATCTTCGCATCATTACCGTACCCACGCTGCTGCTCGCCGGGGCGCGTAGTCCCACCGTGGCGAAGCGCATAATCGCGTCACTGAGCCGGGAGCTGCCCAACAGGCGTGTCCGTTGGATCGATGCGGGCCACATGGGACCGATTACCCATGCTCACCGGGTCAATCCCTGGATCGAAACGTTTGTTGATCTTTGTGCGGAGCGCGACGCCGCACCTTCGTCACCGACCTCAAATATCGCCCCGGCGTTGTGGGTCCCAGCGACTCAATGAGTATCCCGAGCCGTTAATGACGCAAATGAAACTCACTGACGAGGAAAAGCACATGAGCGATGCCACGACTTACAAGGGACGCTGCTTTTGTGGTTCAGTGCAATTGACGGTCACCGGAGAGCCGGCGGCGATGGGTTATTGCCATTGCGAGTCGTGCCGGCACTGGTCGGCAGGTCCGGTCAATGCGTTTACGCTTTGGAAACCGGACGCCGTCAAAGTCACGCAGGGGGCGGAAAACATCGGCACGTACAAAAGGACGCCCCGGAGTTTGCGCAAGTGGTGCAAGCAATGCGGAGGCCACCTCATGACCGAGCATCCGATCTGGGGCCTGGTCGATGTGTACGCAGCCGTCATACCGGACTTTCCGTACCGTCCCGGCGTGCACGTGAACTATCAGGAGACCACGCTGCACATGAAGGATGGCTTGCCCAAGATGAAGGACGTGCCAAAGGAAATGGGCGGTTCCGGCGTAAATCTTCCCGAGTGACTGACTTCAGGTGACCAAGTGAATCGCTACCGAATTCAAGTCCCTCGGCTGCTCTGCGGGCTTGCGGCAATGGCATTATCGACGCTCACCATCGGTTCGCTGGTGGTGCTGCCCGCACGGATCGAGAGCGAGGGACAAAAAAATATCGTCCTCGCCTTTTCGCCGGCTGCCGACGGGCAGTGCGTGATGGCAACACCGGAACACCGATCTGAAGAAGCGGAATAGATTGCGGCGGAGGCGACTCGACGGTAAGTCCGGGTAAGCCGGCGTACCGTCGGCTTGCTATTCGATCGGCTGCAACGGCCGGGGATTCCCGCTGTGGCGCGGGTTGCGTATCCTTGTCGGCGTCTTTCTTACCCGACGAAATCCTCCGGATACCCAACGTGACGAACATCGCTCTAAGACTGCCGCTGGTCGCCGCCGCGCTCGGCCTCAGCTTCTCGATAAGTCCCGCGGGCGCACAAGGCGCGAAGGCGGCCGACAAAGCGTTGCCGATGGCGTCGGCCGCCGACGCCAAGACCGTAGCGTCCGACGCCTATCTGCTGACGTTTCCGTTGCTGCAAACCGCGCGCGAACTGAGCCGCCAGATGAATACGGCGGATGCGCCCGACTACCTCGGCAGGTTCAACGTGTTTCGCCATCAGGATGGAATGCCATCGCCCAAAGACGCCTCGATTCGCCGGAAGAGCTACGACGCGCCGTATTCGTGGGCTTGGCTGGACGTGCGCGCCGAGCCGGTGGTCGTGCAGATGCCGGCCATTCCAGCCGGCCGCTTTGTCGTGATGCAGTTCTACGACTTGTGGGGACACAATCTTGCGCACGTCGACGCAAAGAGCGCAGGCTCGAAGCCTTTCAACGTCCTCGTTGCCGGCCCCGGTTGGAAAGGAGCGCAACCGAAAGGCGTCGACCGTGTCGTGCGTTCGGAGACGTCTCTCATTGGCGTGACCGGGCGCACCGCGGCGGCAACCCCGGGCGATGCAGCGAGCGTGGCCGAGATGCAAAGGCAATACAGGGTCGCGCCGCTGTCGCAATTCACGAAGAGTGGCGCGCCGAAGGCTGCACCGCCAATCACATCCGCGGCGTTCGACGAGGCGAAAGCGGAAACCGGCGCTTTCATCGGCTATGTCAATCAGTTGCTACCGTACGTGCATACGGACGCCGCCGAGCAGCTCGCGCTCAAGCGCTACGCGGGTATCGGCATGGTCGCCGGCAAGCCGTACGACCCCGCAAAAATGGACAGCGGTGTTGTCGCGGCGATCGACGCAGGCGTAACCGAGGCCCGCGGGAAGCTCGAAAAGGCGATGGCTGACGTACGCGCGGTCGATCCCGTCGGAACGCGCGAGGCCTTCGGCGGCGACGCGATGAAGCGCTCGATCAGCGCAGGTTTCGACCTGCATCGCGTTGCACGCAACGAGATCGCCGAGTTTCCGATTACCGGCGACGGTGGCGGCGATCCCTTCGAAAAGGGCGCGCGATACCGTCTTACCTTCACCACGAGCCAGCTGCCGCCGGTCGACGGCTTCTGGTCACTCGAAATGATCAGCGTTCCCGACGTGCGCTATCTCGAAAATCCTGTGAACCGGTATGTGATCGATAGCCGGATGACGGGATTGAAGAAAAACGCCGACGGTTCGATCGAAATTGCGATCCAGCGCGAAACCCCAGGACCGGAACTGGAATCGAACTGGCTTCCTTCCCCAAACACCGGCTTTTCGCTCACCTTGCGGCTCTTTGCACCGAAGGCCGAGGCCATCGACGGACGATGGAAGCCGGCGTATCCGAACCGGCTTCCGTGACCGTTTAGTGTCGCAGGCAGTGCTCGTGCCCGCGCGTGCACGAACGCGGTCCACGGTCGATCCGATGTCAATGGATTAGCACGACGGGGATATGCGTCAAGTGAAGGACTTTGGTGGCGACCGACCCCAGCACGATGCTCGAGAGCGCCGTCATCCCCCGCGTACCCATGTAGATCATGTTGCTGCCCGATTGCTTCGCCTGCAGGACGATGCTTTCAGCAATGGACCCGACGACTGTATGGACCGTGTATTTCACGTTGGCCGCATCAAGAACTTTTCGGCTTGGGGCGAGCATCGCCTTGCATTCATCGGAGTAGTAGCGTTCGATCATCTTATTGCTGACGACCACACCCATGTTCGCGAAACGCGGTACGGGCAAGTGCACTGCAAGCAGATCGATTTGAGGGCGGCCCTTGTACCACGCCAAGGTTTCCACCAGCTTCTTGGCCGCGCGAGTGGCGCTTTTGGATCCGTCTACGGGAAGCAGCACTTTCAGCATGGTCGTTCTCCAGACGCGCTCATGTTTGTGAAGGCAACGCGATCGATCGATGACGAGGGGCGCTCGCGAAATTATCATGCGCAACGAATTGAGGGGACTTGGTGCCGGTGGAAGGAGTCGAACCCTCGACCTTCGCATTACGAATGCGCTGCTCTACCAACTGAGCTACACCGGCACGAACCTGAATCGGGAATGCATACGCAGGAGGGAGGACTTTCGCGCAGGCAAGTGTCAAATTATAGCAAATCGAGGGGCCTCCAGCCATTCCACGAGGCTCGGGCGAGTCGACGGCGCCGGCTACTTGACTGGCGGCACGGGCAAGTCGGCCAATAACGCCGACGCACCGTTCCAGAAGATCTGCACGCCAATGCAGAACAAGATGAACGCGGAGAGTCGGACGAGGACGCTGGTTCCCGTGTCGCCCAATCGGCGCAATACCAAATCGGCATATCGATAGCAAGCGAAGACCGTCAGCGCGATCAGCGCCGCACCGATCAAATCCGCCGTGCCATTGATGAGCAGCGAATGGACGTTTCGCGGGTGATTGGCGCCGATCGTGATCGCGACCGAAATCGTGCCCGGGCCAACCGTGATCGGCAGCGTAAGCGGATAAAAGGCGCGGCTTGCGATCTGCGCGGCGCTCGGCGGCGCTGCCGGGATGGGCGTTTCGGCCGCACCCCCGGAACGCAGCAACTCCCAGCCTGCAGCACAGACCACGATGCCGCCGGCAACCTGAACGACCGGCACCGAGAGACCGAACAGATCGAGCACGTACGTGCCAATCGATACCGACGCCAGCAGCAGCACGAACGCGTTCCAGCCTACGCGCCTTGCAATCGTCGCGCGCAGCTCATGCGTGCAATCGGAAGTCATCGCCAGGAAGACCGGCGCGCCACCGAACGGATTGACGATCGGGAGCAGGGCCGCATAAAGAATCAGGATCCCTTCGAAGAGCAGGCGCAAGTCAGCGGTCATGGCGTCGGTGGGAAGAGACGTGCAGGCGCGCGAGGCTCGATTGCGGTGCACAGGTTACACTGACGCCGGTCTCGCATCTTCCGTTCCTTGCCGTGCCCGTGTCGTCCACCCGAACTCTCCATGGCTTTCACGCGGTGATTGCGCGCCTGCGCCAGCGGCCGGAGTCGGTCCGCGCCCTGTTTGTCGCGGAGACTCGGCAGGGACCGCGTCTGCGCGAAATCGTCGCGCGCGCCGAAACTGCGGGTTGCACCGTCAATGTCGCCGATGCAGAGTATCTGCGCGAGATGGCCGGCACCGAGCATCATCAAGGTGTCGTCGCGCTTGTCGACTCGTCAGCGCCGGACCTTACGCTCGACGAAGTCCTCGACGCAGCCCCGGAACCGCCTTTGCTGCTCATCCTCGACGGCGTCACTGATCCGCACAATCTCGGCGCTTGTCTAAGGAGCGCCGACGCCTTTGGGGCGCACGCAGTCATCATTCCCAAGGACCGGGCGGTCGGCGTCAATGCGACCGTGGCGAAGGCGGCGAGCGGTGCCGCCGATACGGTTCCCGTGATCACGGTCACGAACCTTGCACGCGCGCTGCGCGATCTGAAGGCGCGCGGCGTCTGGATTCTTGGCGCCGATGCAGGTGGAGAAAATCTCTTCGACGCCGATGTCGCAGGGCCGATCGCCTGGGTGCTGGGCGCTGAAGGAAGCGGACTGCGCCGACTGACGCACGAGTTATGCGACCGTATCGTCGGCATCCCGCTCGCGGGAACGGTCGAAAGCCTCAACGTCTCCGTCGCCGCGGGGATCTGCCTGTTCGCTTCCCGGCGCGCGCGCCAACGCAACCCGTCATAAACTCGCCCCTCAAGGAAAACGAAATGTTTCGCGAGAAATACCTCGACTACGCCGAACTCACGGCCTGCCTCGCTGGCTGGACCAAGCAATACCCGGACATCGCGCGCGTGACGACGATCGGTAAGAGCGCGGAAGGCCGCGACATTCCGCTGCTCACCATCGGTCGCAATCCCGATGAAGCGCGGCCGGCGATCTGGATCGATGGAAACATGCACGCCTCCGAGCTCTGCGGCTCGAGCGTCGCGCTGGCCATGGCCGAGGAAGTTCTGGAGCTGCACAACGGCGGTCGCGATGTCGGCGGCAAGGCGTTCCCCGCGCACATGGTGGAGGCGTTGACCGATGCGCTTTTCTACGTCGTCCCGCGCATCTCTCCTGACGGCGCCGAGGAAGTCCTCACCAAGGGCCGCTACGTCCGCTCGAGTCCGGTCAACGACCGCATAAACAAGGATCACGCGTACTGGGAGGCGATCGACATCGATGGCGACGGAATGTCCGGCTACATGCGCAAGCAGGATGAGGACGGCGAGCTGGTCGAGCTTCGCGACGAGAACGGCGAGCCGCTCGACCCGTCGGTGATGGCGCCACGCATGCCGGAAGACGCGGGGCCGTATTTCAAGCTCTACCCGGAAGGCCGCATCGTCAACTTCGATGGCCGGCGCATTCCGAGTCCCCACTTTCTGTCCGACAACCTGTACGACTTCAATCGCAATTTCCCGTATTCGTGGACGTCCGAGTCGCAGCAGGAAGGCGCCGGTCATTACCCAGGCAGCGCGCCCGAGACGCGGGCGATCCTCGACTTCGCGACCAGCCACCCGAACATCTTCGCGTGGCTCAACCTGCACACGTTCGGCGGCGTTCTGATTCGCCCGCTCGGCGACAAGCCCGACAGCAAGATGAATCCCGGCGACCTCGCGATCTTCGAGCAGGTCGAGGCGTGGATGACGGAACACACCGGTTATGCGACGGTCAGCGGTTACCACGAGTTTCTCTACGAACCGGAAAAGCCCATTTACGGCGATCTTTCCGACTACGCCTACCATCAGCGCGGCGCGCTCGCGTATGTCATCGAGCTGTGGGATCTCTTCAAGCAGCTCGGCATCGAGCGCAAGAAGCCGTTCGTCGAGCACTATTTCAAATTCGGGCGCAAGGACATCCTGGCGCTCGCCAAGTTCGACCGCGAGCAGAACAAGGGCCGCGTGTTCGGCCGATGGAAGAAGGTGTCGCATCCGCAGCTCGGTGAAGTGGAAGTAAACGGCTTCGATCCGCGCGTCGGCGTCTGGAACCCGCCGTACGAGAGAATCGCCGAGACCTGCGCTGCGCAAAGTGCCGCGTTCCTGCGCGTGGCTGCGCTGGTGCCGCGCGTGTCGGTAGAGGTCGTCAACCGGGAGGCAACGGCTGGACACACGCGCATCGAGCTGCGCATTGCAAATCGCGGGTACCTCGGGACATCCGGTTTGCCGTCGGCAAAGAATCTCCCGCACGCGGAGCCGCTCCGCCTCAGCGCGAGTGGGGACGGCATTGAGCTTGTCGCGCCTGCCGAGGCGATCGTCGACATCGGCCATCTCGACGGTTGGGGCGCGGGCCTCTACGGGGGTCCAAGCATCTTCATGCCCTGGACACGCGGCAATGCGCACGAGCGCTATGTGACGCTTGTCGCGAAGGGGAGGGGCACGCTTGCGGTGAAGGTGGGGAGTTGCCGCGTGGGATACCGGACGGTCAATGTCGCGATCGATTGATCACATCGGCGTGCGATAAGAGCGATAATATCGACTCTTCCGGGAATAGTCTCGACCATGATCGAAGCCACCGCCAATCCCCTGCTGCGAGCCTGGCAAACGCCTTACGGCCTGCCGCCGTTCGAACACATTCGACCCGACCACTTTGTACCGGCATTCGAGGATGCGATGCGCGCGCATCGCGCCTACGTCGACGCCATCGCTGAGAACAGCGAACCGCCCACGTTCGAAAATACACTTGCAGCTTTCGATGGCTGCCGCCGCGAGCTCGGTCGCATCGAGCGGCTCTTCTTCAATTTGACCGCGTCGGAGACGTCACCGGCGTTGCAGGCCATCGAGCGCGAGATGTCGCCGCGCCTCGCCGCCCATCACAGCGCGATCTATCTGGATGCGCGGCTCTTCGCGCGCATCGATGCGCTGATGCAAAAGCGCAAGGATCTCGGACTCAGCCCGGAGGAGACGCGACTCACGGAACGGATCCACCTGGACTTCGTGCGCGAAGGCGCGCTGCTTTCGCCGGAAGCCAAGACGCGGTACGCCGAGATCGTCCAGCGGCTCGCCGAGCTCACGACCCGCTTCAGCCAGAACGTCTTGGCCGACGAGGCGCACTACCATCTGCTGCTGCGAGATGAGCACGATCTTGCCGGCCTGCCGGAGGACCTGCGGCACGCCGCGCGCGAGGCAGCGCTGGAACGCGGAGAGCCGGACGCCTGGATGATCACGCTGTCGCGTTCTCTCATCGTTCCATTCCTTACATTCTCGGACCGGCGTGACCTTCGCGAGCAGGCGTTCAATGCGTGGACACATCGCGGCGAGAACGACGGAGAGCATGACAACCGCCCCATAGCCCGCGAGATCCTCGTCTTGCGCAATGAGCAGGCGCGCCTCCACGGCTACCGGAGTTACGCGGACTACGCGCTGGTCGACCGGATGGCGGGAACGCCCGACGCTGTCGCGGGACTCCTGGTACAGGTATGGGAGCCCGCCAAGGCCCGCGCCGCAGCGGAGCGCGATTCGCTCCGCGCGATGGCACAAGAGCACGGCGCGACGCACGAAATCGAACCCTGGGATTGGCGCTATTACGCAGAAAAGGTGCGCAATGCGCGTTACCACCTGGATGCTGCCGAGCTGAAGCCCTACTTCGCGCTCGATCGAATGCTTGCCGCGGCGTTCGACACGGCGAACCGGTTGTTCGGGCTGCGCTTCCTCGAGCGTCCGGATCTTCGCGCCTACCACGCGGATGTCCGCGTATTCGAAGTGCAGGGCAGCGATGGGCGGATCGTTGGCGTGTTCCTCAGCGACAACTTTGCGCGCCCGACCAAGCGCGGCGGCGCATGGATGAGTGCCTACCGCTGGCAGATGCGTGCGGGGGGCGAGACGCTGCCGATCATCGTCAACAACAACAATTTTGCCAAAGCTCCCGCCGGCGAACAGACTCTTCTCTCGCCCGACGACGTAACCACGCTATTCCACGAATTCGGGCATGGGTTGCATGGGCTGCTCTCGCAGGTGACCTATGAGCGCCTGTCCGGCACGAACGTGCTGCGCGATTTCGTCGAGCTGCCATCGCAGCTCTTCGAGCACTGGGCGTTCGAGCCCGTTGTATTGAAACGCCACGCGGTGCATCACGCGACCAACGAACCCATTCCCGACGAGATGATCGAGCGGCTGAACGAGGCGCGGCGTTTCAACCAGGGCTTCGAAACGGTCGAGTACACGGCGTGCGCGCTCGTGGACATGGCGCTGCATGCGCTGCCCGATTCCGGGGAGGTCGACATTACCGCGTTCGAGCGCTCGGAGCTCGAGCGGATCGGGATGCCGCGTGAAATCGTGCTGCGCCATCGGTTGCCCCACTTCGGGCACCTGTTCGCGAGCTCCAGCTACGCCGCCGGCTACTACGTCTATATGTGGGCGGAGGTGCTCGACGCCGATGGCTACGACGCGTTTGTCGAGACCGGCAATCCATTCGATCCGGAGGTGGCCGAGCGTGTGCGCCGGTATGTGTACTCGTCGGGCGGCACGCTGCCGCCGGCCGAGGCGTACCGGGCCTTCCGAGGCCGCGATCCTATCGTCGGGCCGCTGCTCGCAAAGCGCGGCCTGGTCGACGCGAAGGAGCTTGCGTAGACCCCGATCGGCGCGGCCTGGATCACTTCCCCCAGCGCAACGCCAACGGATTGAGATCGCGAGCGAGCTCCAGCAATCCCGCGCGTGTCGCAGGGTGCAGCGCTTCCAAAGGATGGCGCACCGAGTCGCTCCTGATGACGCCGCCGGCCGCCATTACCGTCTTCGTCGCGCGCAGTCCGCACTGGCGGTTCTCGTAATTGATCAGCGGAAGGATGCGTGCATACGCGGCGGCGGCGTCGTTTCGCCGTCCGGCCCGGTAGTGCTCCAGCACCGGTTTGATGAGGTCTGGCAGCAGAGCACTCGGCATCGTTCCGGTCGCGCCGGCGTCGAGATCGGCCATCAACGTAATCGATTCCTCGCCATCGAAGGGGCCGACGATGGCGTCGCCACCTGCTTCGATCAGGCCGCGAAGCTTGGCTGCTGTGCCCGGCATCTCGATCTTGAAATAGCGTACCGTCGGGACTTCGCGCGCGAGCCGAACCAGAAAGGGCACCGACAGATTGACGCCGCTCAACGGCGCGTCCTGCACCATGATCGGAATGGGCGCCGCTTCGGCGACGCGCGCAAAGTGCGCGAGGATGCCGGCTTCGTCGGCGCGAAGTCCCGTGCCGTGGTAGGGCGGCATCAGCATCAGCATCGCCGCTCCGGCCGAAGCGGCGGCACGCGCCCGCTCGGCCGCGATGCGCGTGCTGAAATGGCTGCACGTGACAACCACCGGAACGCGCTTGGCCACATGCGAGAGGCACAGGTCGACGAGCGTTGTCCTCTCATCGTCGGTCAGCAGGAACTGCTCGGAGTAATTCGCGAGCACGCAGATGCCATCCACGCCCTGGTCGATCATGCAATCGAGCACACGCCGCTGACCGTCGAGGTCGAGATCGCCCGATGGCTTGAAGGGCGTGGGCGCGATGGGATAGATACCGCTGTACGTCGTCGAACCGATGGTGCTCAAAGGTCGCTCCCTGAAATCGTTGTCTCGGACAGTTTTACTCTACCGTGTTACCCGAACCGACGAGCGTATCGTGTCGTACGCGTGGAGACTATGCTCGCGGCCACCGACCTCGGACGTGATGACGATCAGGTGCCCGTCGTTCACGACAAAGAGCAGCCGCCGCGGCAGCGCGTGGGTGAGGTTACCCCAGGTTTCGATCTCTTCCGCGTCGTGTCCGTCTACCGTCACTGCCTTCCGCCATACGATGTCACGGCGTTGCGCGTCGGGGCGGCCCGCCAAATCGTCGTTCTCCTCGCCGTCGAATTTTCCGCCGGAGAGGTGCGAGACTGAAGCAAGGCGCGTCGCGTCGACGCGCGGCAGCGCCCAGTCGACGATCGCGGCAAGCGCAAGTGGCGGCACTGAATCGAGTCCGGCCACGATTGTCGCGAGGTCCGCGGCCACGTCGTCGTAGGGCTTGGAATCCGGTGCGTGACGCAGTCGCGACCACGCGCGAGCGAAATCCGACGGCGCGGCGAGCGAGGGAACGAGCTCGGATCGCAACGGTACCTCCCGCAACAACGTCTTCGCTTCGGCGGCGCGACCGTCACGCCAAACCTCCCGCACGACGGCGACCGCATGCTGCATGCTGGCGGGCGTTACGGGCCCAAGGTCGCGCACGCGGACCTCGGCGTTGCTTTTGGTGGAAACCTGGCCTTTGCGGTCGAGCTCGCGCAGTTCAGCGTCGCTGATGGGAGGCGCCTTGATGATCGCCTGCTGCTTTTCGTGGACGGCCTGCCATCCTGCCGGTGCGAGCATGCTTACGCCATGCACGCTCACCTCGCGGCGCGGCGCCTCCGGTTTCGAGCACGCCGACACGAAGACGGCAAGCGAGCCCACGATACATGCGCGGCTCCACGCGTTCACGGCGGGAACGAAAGGCTCGCTACAACCTTGTCGAACACAGCAAGCGACCCTTCGAGTCCGATGAAATCGGCGACGAAGAGGTGGTCGTTGTACATGACGTACGCCTTGCGCAGGTAGCGGCGCCCTTCGCGAAGCTCCAGCGTGAAGTCGAGCACGAGCGCGGGCTCGCCGGCGATCGTGATGTCGCGCCGCCCGACGTACTGGTAGCGCGAGGGATCGCTGGAGTTTTCCGGGCGGAACATCGCGCGCTCGATGACGTCGTCGAACGCGAAATGCAGCCGATCCGCCGCTTCCTGCGCAACCAGGAGCTCGGCGCGCACGGTCTCGTAGTCGCGCGCCCTTCTCGCCTGGACCGCACGGTTGAGCGCCGCGTTGACGTCGGTGGCGACCTCCGTCTCGAGATCAGTGTACGGCTTGTCGGTGTAGCACCATGCTTGACGCACGGCGTGGTCGAACGCAGCACTTTCGTAGTCGACATTGACCGTCCGCAATCTTGCGATCTCGTCGTGGCGCAGCCGGCGTGACACGTCGTAGTAATTGCCGACGCCGATGGCCTCGCCTACGGATTGCCGCTTGACGTAACGGACGCCGCGAATGCCTCCGCTCTGCTCACCCTCGGCTTCCCAAGGGGCGGGCGGCGGCGAAAAGGCAACCGGTTGCGCAGCGAAATTGAACGTTTGCGGCGGTTGCGGCGGGGCAGTAGACGGCTTGCCGCAGCCGACCGCCAGCCCCGCGACCAGCACGACAATGCAACGCGTCATGGTCGGATTCATCGCTGCCCGGCCAGAAAAGAAAAAACCCCGCGCGCCGGACCAGCGCACGGGGCTTCCGATTTGAACGCGACTGATCCTACCTCGCTACTATTGCGCGGACTCTTTGATGTCCACCCCATAGAATGTGTGACGCCCGAATGGAGAAAGCTTGAAGTCGATCACTTCCTTGCGCACGGGCTTCAATTGCACGGCATGCGCCATCGTGAGCCAGGGCGCCTGCTCCTTGAAGACCACCTGCGCCTTCATGTAGAGGTCGGCCCGCTGCTTCTGGTCGGACAGCGTCTTCGCTTTCTGGACCAGATCCTCGAACGCCTGGAAGCACCACTTCGAGACGTTACTGCCGTTCGACTTGGCGGCGTCGCACCCGAGCAGCGTGTTGAGGAAGTTGTCCGGGTCGCCGTTGTCGCCTGTCCATCCGAGCATGCCCATCTGATGCTCGCCGTTTTGCATCCGCTTGCGGTATTCCCCCCACTCGAAACTCTTGATCTCGGCAGTGACGCCGATTTTCGCGAGGTCGGCCTGCATGAGTTCGGCAATGCGCCGCGCATTGGGGTTGTACGGACGTTGCACCGGCATCGCCCAGAGGTCCGTCGTGAAACCGTTCGGATACCCTGCGTCAGCGAGAAGCTTCTTGGCGGCTGCTGGATCGTATGGATCGTCCTTGATCGAATTGTTGTACGACCATTGCGTCGGCGGGATCGGATTCTTCGCGACGACGCCAGCCGAAAGATAGACGGCGTCGATGATCGCCTTCTTGTTGATCGCCATGTTGACCGCTTTGCGCACTCTCACGTCGTCGAACGGTTTCTTGGTGACGTTGTACGCAAGGTAGCCGACGTTCAACCCCGGCTGTTCCAGAACCTGCACGTTCGGGTCCTTGCGGATCGTGTCGAGGTCGGCCGGATTCGGATAAGGCATCACATGGCATTCGCCCTTCTGCAGCTTGGCCCAGCGGACGGAAGCGTCAGGCGTGATCGAGAAAATGAGGTCGTCGATCTTCGCCTTGCCGCCCCAGAACTGCGGGAAGGCCTTGTAGCGGATGACGGCGTCCTTGATGTAGCGCACGAGATAGAACGGACCGGTGCCGATCGGCTCCTGGTCGAGCTTGTCCGGCGTGCCGGCCTTCATCATTGCGTCTGCATACTCCTTCGACTGCACGCCGGCGTATTCCATCGCGAGATCCGACAGGAACGGTGCTTCTGGTTTTTCCAGCGTGATGCGTACCGTGTAGTCGTCGACTTTCTCCACCGACTTCAACAGCTTCGGCAGGCCCATGTCGTTGAAGTACGAGTGGTTCGAGCTCGTCACCTTGAAGTACGGGTTCGTCTCCTTCCACTGCCGCTCGATCGAGAAGATCATGTCGTCGGCGTTGAAGTCGCGTGTGGGCTTCCAGTCGCGGTGGTTGTGCCACTTGACGCCCTTGCGCAATTTGAACGTGTACACCTTGCCGTCAGGGGAAATGGTCCAGCTCTCGGCCAACCCCGGCACGACAGCGGTGCCGCCGCGCTCGAAGTCGACGATGCGGCTGTAGATCTGGCTGTTGGCGTCGAACGAGGTGCCGGTGGTGTTGACGGCGGGGTAGAAGTTTTCCGGGCTTCCCTCCGAGCAGAACACGAGCGTCTTGGCGGCGACGCCGGCGGTGGCCAGCAGCGCAGGAAGCGCCAGCGCGGCAACCAACGCGCGCGACGCGCAGGGAAAGCGGCGCAGGGGCGGGTCGACTTTGATCATCTGAGTTCCTCCTATGATTGAGGCTGCGGGGCGTGTCGCACGGGCCCGCCCGGCTCGCGGTGGCCGGGTTCGAGAAAGCGCTCCCCCAGGTGACATGATACCTGCCGCCCGTCCAACAGGCGCAGCACGGGGCGCTCGACGCGGCAACGCTCGATCACGTGGGGGCAGCGGGTCGAGAACACGCACCCCACGGGCGGATTGAGTGGAGATGGGAGCTCACCCGTGAGCACGATCCGCTCCGGTCGCTCTGCGGCGTCAATGCCGGGGGTCGAGGCAAGCAGGGCCCGGGTGTAAGGATGCAGAGGACGGGCGAAGATTCGCTCCTTGCTGCCTTGTTCCATCGCAAGGCCGAGGTACATGACGAGCACATCGTGCGCGATATGCCGAACGACGCCCAAGTCGTGCGAAATGAAAAGGTAGGCGAGACCGAGATCGTTCTGCAGATCCGCGAGCAGGTTCAGCACCTGCGCCTGGACCGAGACGTCGAGCGCCGATACCGGCTCGTCCGCCACGACCAGCGCGGGATTCAGCATCAGCGCCCGCGCGATCGCGATCCGCTGGCGCTGCCCTCCCGAGAACATGTGCGGATAGCGGACGTAGTGCTCGGGGCGCAGCCCGACCTTGGCGAGCATCTCCCGCGCCCGGCGGCTTCGCTCGGCGGGTGTCAGCTCCGCGTTGATCTCGAGCGGCGCCTCCAGGATCGCGCCGATCTTCTTGCGCGGGTTGAGCGATCCGTACGGATTCTGGAACACCATCTGCACTGTCTTGCGCAACTCCCGTCGCTGCGTCGGGGACGCGGTGACGGCATCGATACCGCCGAGGCGGAGCTCGCCGGCGCTGGGCGGCTCGATGAGCGATACGACGCGCGCGAGCGTCGACTTGCCGCATCCCGATTCGCCGACCACCGCCAGCGTGCGTCCGGCAGCGACGTCGAACGACACGCCACCGACGGCGTGCAGCGTCGCTGCTTCCTTGAACGGACCCCGGCGTATGCGATAGACGCGCGTCAGATTGCGCACATCGACGACGGGGGCCGCCATGATTGCGGGGTGCCCGACGTCGCTTGCAAGCGGACTCATGACTCGCTCGTTGCGACCGGAAGCCGGTCTCGTGCGATCTCGGCATCGCGCTTCGGATCGCCAAGCGGAAAGTGGCAGCGCACTTTGCCCCCCGCAAAGGGACGCAGGTCCGGCCGCTCGACGCAGGCGCGGCGCGTCGTGTAGCGGCAGCGCGGTGCGAACAGGCATCCGGCCGGCCGGTCGTAGAGGCCCGGGACGACACCGGGAATCGTGGCGAGGCGGCCGTCACCGGTGCTGCGTTCGGGCATCGCGGCCAGCAACGCGGCGGTGTAGGGATGCTTGGGTGCCGCAAAAAGCGCCGCGGCACTTTGCTCCTCGACGATCTGGCCCGCATACATGACGGCGACGCGCCGCGCCATTTCCGCCACCACGCCCATGTTGTGCGTGACGAGGATCAGCGCCATGCCGCACTCGTTCTGCAGCCCGCGGAGCAGGTCGAGGATCTGCGCCTGGATGGTCACGTCGAGCGCCGTCGTGGGCTCGTCGGCGATCAGCAGCCGCGGGTTGCACGCGATGGCCATGGCGATCATCACACGCTGGTTCATGCCACCCGAAAGCTGGTGCGGATAATCGCCGAGACGACTCGACGCAGCCGGGATGCCCACCTGCTCGAGCAATTCGGTGGAGCGGCGGAGCGCGGCTTTTCGATCCAGCCCGAGATGAAGTCGCAGCGTCTCGCCGAGCTGGAAGCCAATCGTGAAACACGGATTGAGGCTCGTCGTTGGATCCTGGAAGATCATCGCGACGTCCTTGCCGACGAGCGCGCGGCGGCCGTGGTCGGACAAATGCAGGAGATCGTGGCCGGCAAACTGAAGGCTACGGGCGCGCACGCGGCCCGGATACGCGACCAGTCCCATTACCGCCAGCATCGTGACGCTCTTGCCCGATCCCGATTCGCCGACGATGCCGAGCACCTCGCCCTCGTCCAGCGAGAGGCTCACGCCCACGACTGCGTGCATGACGGCGCCCTGCGTCGGAAACTCGACGTGCAGTTCTTCGATTTCGAGCAGGGACACTATCAAATCACTTTCCGGGGGTGAACTTGACGAGCTCGGAAGTCTGCAGCGTCGTGCCGGTCGCCGCCGGATTGTAGGGATTGTGGGTCTTCGTCTCGACTGTCTCCTTGGCGATCCATTTGATCTCGGGGCAGTACCAGCGGACCCAGTTGCGCGTTTCGTTGTAGCTCTTGTTCGTCAGCGATGCCTGCGCTTCGACCCGGTAGCACTGAAAGGTACCGGCCGGCACCGTGATGGTCTCGAAGGCGACGACCTTTGCGCTTCCCCGTTCGTCGGTGCCCGGATTCGGGAATTTGCGCGCTACGGCCCATTCGCTTCCGATCTGCAGCGGATACTTCGCCAGCGCGCGCGCGCGTTCAGGCTTGCCTTCGGGCATGAAATTCATTGCTCCATCGTAGTCGACGATGTTGCCGTTACCCAAGCGCACTCGCAGTTGGTCCGGCGCCGGAATCTCGACGATTTCGCGCGACCAGGTCGCCCTTCTTGCCGTCTGCCGCGACGTCGCTGAAATTCCACTTGTCGCCCACATCGAACTTTGGCCTTTCAGCGACCGGCTGGGCCTGCGCGAGCGTGGACAATCCGACACTCAGTCCGATGATCCCAAGTCTTGCCATTGCGTTCATTGTCCGCTCCCCTTCCCGAGTTGATCATCGCTTGAGCTTCGGATCGAACGCGTCGCGCAGTCCGTCGCCCAGCAGGTTGAACGCGAGCACGGTGACCAGGATCATGATTCCCGGAAAAGTAACGACCCACCATGCGCGCAGCACGAATTCGCGCGCGTCGGCCAGCATCGTTCCCCATTCGGATGCCGGCGGCTGCGCACCGAGGCCGAGAAATCCCAGCGCCGCGGCATCGAGGATCGCGACCGATACGCCGAGCGAGGCTTGCACGATCAGCGGCGCGGCGCAGTTCGGCAGCACCTCGTTGAACATGAGCCGCAACAAACCGGCGCCATTGGCGCGCGCAGCGGTTACGTAGTCCTTTGAGGTCTCCGATATCACCGCTGCGCGCGTGATGCGAACGTAATGCGGCAGCACGACCACAGCGACCGCCAGCATCGCGTTCATCATTCCGGGGCCCAGGATCGCGACGATCACGATGGCGAGCAAGAGGCTCGGCAGCGTCAGGATGATATCCATCAGCCGCATGATCGCGATTTCGGTCACGCCCCGCGCGAACCCGGCAATGAGGCCGAGCACGATGCCGACGACGATCGACAAGGCGACGACGGCGATGCCGATCAGCAGCGAGAGCCGGGCACCGTAGATGAGCCGCGAGAGGATGTCGCGACCGATCGCATCGGTGCCAAGCAGGTAGGCGGTCGAACCGCCGGACTGCCAGACCGGCGGCCTCAGGAAAGCGTCGTTGTTGGTCAGGTCTGGAGGATAAGGCGCGAGAAAGTTGGCGAAGGCTGCCATCGACAATACCGCGATGACGATGACAAGTCCAAGCACCGCACCGTGGTTGCCGCTGAAGTAGCTCCAGAACTCGCGCAGCGGGCCGGGAGGAGCGGGCGGGGCGCCCGCGACGACAGTTGTTTCGGCCGTCATCGGGTCCGCCTTATGCGCGGGTTGATGATCCCGTACGCGACGTCAACCAGCAGATTGACCATCATCACGACGCCGCCGAGCATCAGGAGGCCGCCCTGCAGCACCGGATAATCGCGACGGTTGATCGCCTCGATCAGCCACTTGCCCACCCCGGGCCACGAAAAGATCGTCTCGGTGAGGATCGCGCCGGTGAACAGCACGCCGACCTGCAGACCGATCACCGTGATGACCGGGATCAGTGCATTGCGAAACGCATGCAGGGCGACAACGCGCAACTGCGACAGGCCTTTGGCCCGCGCAGTCCGGATGTAGTCCTCGCCCAGCACTTCGAGCATCGCCGAGCGCGTCATTCGCGCAATGATGGCGAGCGGATTGGTGCCGAGCACGATCATCGGCAGGATGAGATGCGACACCGCCGAGCCGAATGCGCCTTTCTCTCCCGACAGCAGCGCATCGATCATGAGGAATCCCGTCACCGGCTCGATGTAATACTTGACCGCGATGCGGCCTGATACGGGCGTCCAGCCGAGCTGCACCGAAAAGAGAAGGATCAGCAGGAGTCCCCACCAGAAGATGGGCATCGAGTAGCCGGTCAGCGAGACGCCCATCACGCCGTGGTCGAACACCGAGTTTCGGCGCACGGCCGCGATCATTCCGGCGGGAATGCCGACGATGAGCGCAAAGATGATCGCGCAAAGAGCAAGCTCGATCGTGGCCGGAAACAGCGAAAAAAACTCGCTCAGCACCGGTTCCTGCGTGATCATCGACTTGCCGAGATCGCCATGGAGCACGCGGCCGATGTAGATGCCGTATTGGACCAGCACCGGCCGGTCGAGCCCGTATTCCTTGAGCAGCGCCGCGTGCCGCGCCGAGTCGATGCCGCGTTCGCCGGCCATCGTTTCGATCGGATCCCCGGGAACCAGGCGGATCAGAAAAAACGCCAGCAGCGTCATCCCGATAAAGGTCGGAATGATGAGACTGAACCGGGTGAGGAGAAAGCGCAGCATGGCAGGCGCGGGCGTCGTATTGAACCACAAAAGCGTGCGGCCGAAAGCTGCCGACATTGACGCTCCGAGGGGGTTTCGGCATCATCGGCGGCACCGTCGGCCTTCCACGGCGCGGTCGCTCGCAACCTGCCCACGTGCTCGCCTTCATCCTGCGTCGCATCCTCCAGTCCATCGCGGTCATGGGGGTCGTGGCGTTGATTGCATTCGGGTTGTTCAATTTCACCGGCGACCCCGTGGTCTTCATGGTCGGCCAGGACGCGACCGTCGAAGAAAAGGCAAAGTTGCGCGCCGAGTTGGGGCTCGACAAGCCGGCGGTGGTCCAATTCGCGCATTTCGTCGGCAACGCGATCGAGGGCGATTTCGGCCGCTCGCTGCGCCAGGGGCGATCCGTGTCGACGCTGCTCAAGGAGCGCCTGCCCGCGACACTCGAGCTCGCCACCGCTGCCGCGCTGCTGGCGCTCGCTGTCGGCATTCCGCTCGGCGTGTATACCGCGTTGCGGCGCGACACGTGGCTGTCGCATTTCCTGCTCGCCGGATCGCTCGTCGGCGTCAGCCTGCCGACGTTCCTGATCGGCATCCTGCTGATTCTCGTGTTTGCCGTGCTGCTCGGATGGCTGCCGTCGTTCGGTCGCGGCGAGACGGTGGCGTTTGGCTGGTGGACCACCGGACTGTTGACGACGAGCGGGTTAAAAGCGCTCATCCTTCCCGCGATCACGCTGTCGCTTTTCCAGATGACGCTGGTGATGCGACTCGTGCGCTCGGAAATGCTCGAAGTGCTGCGTACCGATTACATCAAGTTCGCGCGGGCACGCGGGCTCACCGATCGGGCGATTCATTTCGGACATGCGCTTCGCAATACGCTGGTGCCGGTGATCACCATTGCCGGCCTCCAGCTCGGCGGCATCATCGCGTTCGCGATCGTGACGGAGCAGGTGTTCCAGTGGCCGGGGATGGGCCTCTTGCTGATCCAGGCGATCAATTTCGCCGACATTCCGGTGATGGCGGCGTATCTTTGCCTCATCGCCTTCGTCTTTGTCGTGTTGAACCTGACGGTCGATTTGCTTTATTACGCCGTCGACCCGCGGTTGCGCACCGAGCGCCTCGCGGCCGCCCAGTGATACCCACCTAGCGCCGGAATGTCCAATCCCGTCGAGCGCATTCGCGAATGGCACGCCGATTTCACGTCGGTGCGGCGCGACCTGCACATGCATCCGGAGCTCGGCTTCGAGGAGCATCGCACGGCAAAGATCGTGTGCGACCGACTGGCCGCACTCGGCATCGAGCATCATCCGGGCATCGGCCGAACCGGTGTCGTCGCGGTCATTCGCGGGCGCACTCACCAAAGCGGTCGCTCGGTCGGGCTACGCGCCGACATGGATGCGCTGCCCATGCTCGAGGAGAACGTGTTCGCGCATAAGTCGCGTTACGACGGGCGCATGCATGGCTGCGGTCACGACGGCCACACGACAATGCTGCTCGCTGCCGCGCGCTACCTTCACGAGACGCGAAATTTCGACGGTACCGCATACCTCATTTTCCAGCCAGGTGAAGAAGGGTATGCGGGCGCGAAGGAAATGATTGCCGACGGTTTATTCGAGCGCTTTCCCGCCGAGCAGGTCTACGCGTTGCACAACTGGCCTGGGCTCCCGCCAGGACGGATCGGCATCACGCCGGGGCCGGCGATGGCGGCCGCCGACCGCTTCGAGATCACCATAGACGGCAAGGGCGGCCATGGCGCGCATCCGCACGCGGCGATCGATCCGGTGTTAGTCGCCGGGCACATCATCACGGCCGCGCAATCGATCGTGAGCCGAAACGTGAGTCCGATCGACACCGCGGTCGTTAGCATCTGCGCGATGCAGGCGGGCAATCCAGGCGCGATGAGCGTGATCCCCTCGCACGCGAAGCTCGTCGGCACGGCGCGCACGTTTCGCAAGGCAACGCAGGACATGCTCGAGCGGCGGCTCGGAGAACTCGTTCCCGCGATTGCGGCCGCGCTGGGCGCGCACGCGACGCTCAAATACGAACGTGTCTATCCCGCGACGATCAACCACGATCGCGAATCGGCATTCGCCGCGGACGTTGCCGAAGCGCTCGTCGGCAAGGACAACGTGGTGCGCAATCTCGATCCGTCGATGGGATCGGAGGACTTTTCGTTCATGCTGCAAGCCAAACCCGGAGCCTTTGCACGGCTGGGACAAGGCGGCGCCGACGGCGGGTGCTTCCTGCACAACAGTACGTACGATTTCAACGACGATGTCATTCCACTCGGCGCCGGCTATCTTGCCTCGCTCGCTGAACGCGCGATGCCGCTTTCGTCGCGTTGATCGACAATGAACGCCGTCGCGCATTTCTCGCAGAGTTATGCCGAGGCGCGCGAGCGTTTCTTTGCGGCAGCGGCCGCACGCAGGCTTGCTGTCGAGTCGCACGTTTTGCCAGGACACGCCGGCATCGCCGGCGAGGCGCTCGCGATGGATGTTGTGCTGGCCGGCGATTCCGCCGCGGCCGGCCTGCTGATCCTGTGGTCCGCGACGCACGGTATCGAGGGCTACTGTGGCTCGGGGTGCCAGACCGCTTATCTGCATGACGATGCGTTCATGCGCAAGATGGACGAGACGCGCACGGCGGTGCTGTTCGTGCATGCGCTCAATCCGTACGGATTCTCGTATGGCCGGCGCGTCAACGAAGACAATGCGGACCTCAATCGCAACTTTCGCGATTTCTCGTCGCCACCGCCTGCCAACGAGGCCTACGCGGAGATCCATGCATTGCTGCTGCCGTCCCAATGGCCGCCGTCTGCTGAAAGCGAAGGCCGGCTCGGCGCGTGGGTCGCCGCACACGGCGAGCGCGCCTATCAGGCGGCGGTCAGCGGGGGCCAATATGCGTTCCCAGACGGCCTCTTTTACGGTGGCGCGCGCCCGTCGTGGAGCAATCGCACATTGCGTTCGGTGCTGCGCCACCATGCGGCCGGACGGCGCGCGCTTGGAATTATCGATTTCCATACGGGCCTCGGTCCCAGCGGACATGCCGAGAAGATCTACAACGGGCGTCCGGTCAGCGCCGATATCGAGCGCGCGCGCGACTGGTGGGGCGCCGAGGTGACATCGTTCCTCGACGGATCGTCGTCGTCGGCGCCGCTCGTCGGAATCAACGGCAATGCCGTGTACGACGAATGCCCCGGCGTCGCCTGCGCGGCGATCGCCCTGGAATACGGGACCCTCCCGCTCCGCGAAACGCTCGACGCATTGCGCGCCGAGCAATGGCTGCACAATCACCCCGCGGCGCCGGCGGAGCTTGCCGCGGCGATCCGCCGGCAGTTTCGCGCTGCTTTCTACGTCGAGACCGACGAATGGAAAACGCAAGTCTATGAGCAGGCTCTCGACACTGCGCTGACGGCGCTGTCGCGGCTTTCGTCTCTGCGATGAACGATTCGGCTCCCGCCAATTTTGCTCCGCCATCGATCGGCGAACGGGTGACCATCGCGTGGAACGGCGATATCGCCTGGAGCTTTCGTCACAGTCCCGTGGCGATCGTTTCGGCCATCGTGCTCGCAATCTGCCTTATTGCCGCAGTGTTTGCGCCATGGGTCGCGCCGCACAACCCGTTCGACCTACGGACGCTCAATCTGCTCGATTCTCTCGCGCCACCTGCATGGCTCCCCGGAGCGAAGGCAGGTTACCCGTTGGGGACCGATGACCAGGGTCGCGACGTGCTCTCGGCGATCATGTTCGGTGCCCGCATCTCGCTTCTGGTCGGGCTGCTGTCCGTCGCGCTCGCGATCGTGCTCGGCGTCGCGCTGGGTCTTATCGCCGGTTACGTCGGCGGCAAGGTGGACGCCTTCATCATGCGCGTCGCCGACGTCCAGCTCTCGTTCCCGGCGATCCTGATCGCGCTGCTGATCGACGGCGTCGCCCGCGCGGTGCTGCCGCGGGACGCCCATGCCGACGTTGCACTCTTCGTTCTGGTGTTCGCGATAGGCGCGGCAAATTGGGTGCAGTACGCGCGAACGGTTCGCGGCTCGACGATGGTCGAGAAAAACCGCGAATACGTTCAGGCTGCACGGGTGATCGGAATTCCGCCACTCGGGATCATGCGCCGCCATCTGCTGCCGAATGTACTGGGCCCGGTGTTGGTGCTGGGGACGATCAACATCGCGACTGCGATCGTTACCGAGGCGACCTTGTCGTTTCTCGGCGTGGGCGTGCCGCCGACGCAACCCTCGCTTGGCACGCTGATCCGGGTCGGCAACGATTTCCTGTTCTCGGGCGAATGGTGGATCACGATATTTCCCGGTGCCGCGCTGGTGATCATGGTGCTCGCGATCAATCTCCTGGGCGATTGGTTGCGCGATGCGCTCAATCCGAAGTTGCGGTGACGCCGATAACGCATGGCGCTGACCAATCCTCTGCTGGAACCCTTGCTGGAGGTCATCGATCTTTGCGTCGAGTTTCCGTTGCGCCAGGGCACACTCCGTGCCGTGAACGGGATCTCGCTCACGATTGCGCCGGGCGAGGTGCTGGGCGTGGTCGGCGAATCCGGCGCCGGAAAATCTGTGACAGGCAGCGCGGTGATAGGTCTCATCGATCCACCCGGACACATTGCCGGCGGCGAGATCCGTCTCGGGGGACGCCGCATCGACAATCTGCCGTATGAAACGATGCGCAAGATCCGCGGACGCGAAATCGGCGCCGTATTCCAGGATCCGCTAACCTCGCTCAACCCGCTCTATACGATCGGACGCCAGCTCGTCGAAACGATCAGAACGCATCTGCCGCTGTCGGCAGCAGAAGCGCAGGCGCGCGCGATCAGCCTGCTCGAGGAAGTGGGGATTCCCGCCCCGGCGCGCCGGATCGATCACTATCCCCACCAATTCTCCGGCGGGATGCGCCAGCGTGTCGTGATTGCGCTCGCCCTCGCGGCCAAGCCTCGACTCATCATCGCCGATGAACCGACCACGGCGCTCGACGTCTCGATTCAGGCGCAGATCATTCAGCTCCTGAAGCGGCTGTGCCGCGACCACGGCACCGCCGTCATGCTGGTCACGCACGATATGGGCGTGATCGCCGAGACCGCAGACCGGGTCGCCGTGATGTACGCCGGCCGTATTGTGGAGGTCGGTCCGGTCGACGACGTGATCCATCGTCCCGCGCATCCGTATACCGTGGGATTAATGGGTTCGATCCCGTCGATCGTCGATGAACGCGTGCACCTGGCTCAGATCGACGGGACGATGCCGCGTCTCGATGCCGTCCCGGGCGGATGCGCGTTCCATCCGCGCTGTCCGCGGGCGATCGAACGGTGCCGGCACGAGCTGCCGACCCTCGATGCGGTGCGGGCAACGCATGCCGCCTGCTGGCGACCGTACATTCACGTGGTCGAGCCCGCGGATGGCTGAACCGCTGCTGACGCTCCACGACGTCGCGCGCACGTTCGACGTGTCGCCGCCATGGCTCGACCGCGTGCTCGAACGCAAGCCGCGCGCGCTGCTGAAAGCCGTCGATGGCGTAAGCCTGTCCATTGCCAAAGGCGAAACGCTGGGGTTGGTCGGCGAGTCAGGCTGTGGCAAATCCACGGTGGCGCGGATCATCGTCGGCCTCTACGCGCCAACGCGAGGAACCGTGATGTTCGACGGCACCGTGCTGGCGGGTGAGGGTGCCACTGCGGCGGGCGGGGCGCGCCAGCGCACGGCGCGCCGCGGCATGCAAATGATCTTCCAGGATCCCTACGCGAGCCTCAATTTGCGCTGGCGTGTCGCCGACATCGTGGCCGAGCCGATCCTTGCGCAGGAACCCGAGGTTTCCAAGGCAGATCGGATGGAACGCGTGTCGTCGCTGCTGGCGCAAGTAGGACTCGCCGCCGCGGATGGCGCCAAGTACCCGCACCAGTTTTCAGGGGGACAGCGGCAGCGAATCTCCATAGCACGCGCACTGTCTACGCAGCCGCGCTTTCTCGTGTGTGACGAGCCGACCTCCGCGCTCGACGTCTCCGTGCAGGCGCAGGTGCTGAACCTGATGCGCGATCTGCAGCGCAAGATGGGGCTTACCTATCTCTTCATTTCGCACAACCTCGCGGTCGTCCATCACATCGCCGACCGGGTCGGCGTCATGTATCTCGGGCGCATCGTCGAGCTCGCAGCGACGCGGCAGCTTTTCGGCAATCCGCGGCATCCGTACACACGAATGCTGCTGGCCGCCGTGCCCGATCTGGCGATGACCGGGACGTCGCGCACCGCAGTCGCAGGAGAAGTGCCGAATCCGCTCGACCCGCCGCGCGGATGCGCGTTTCATCCGCGCTGCCCGTACGCCAATGAACGTTGCCGCCGGGAACGCCCGGAGCTTCTGCCGACGCTGGATGCCGGCCTGGCCGCGTGCCACGCCGTCGAGGAAGCAAGGATTGATCTGGCGGTGTTGCCGGTCGCGCGTGTGGCGGCGGCAACCGGCACCGATGCTCGCCACCGATCACGGGACACGCGCACGGATCGGCTATAATTCAGGCTTTCGCGGATGGTGCGGAGCGTGCCGGCCAAGCACCACCGGCCGCGCAAGGCGAATGCGCCCGGGTTTGCCGGCGTATTCCCTTGGGTATTCCCAGCGTCCGCCCGTCATCCGTCTTCAAGTTTCCAAGTGCGCCTTACCCAGATCAAGCTCGCCGGGTTCAAATCGTTCGTGGACCCCACCACGATCGGCACGCCCGGACAACTCGTCGGCATCGTCGGCCCCAACGGCTGCGGCAAGTCGAACGTCATCGATGCCGTACGCTGGGTGCTCGGCGAATCGAAGGCCTCCGCGCTGCGCGGCGAGTCGATGCAGGACGTCATCTTCAATGGCGCCGGCGAGCGCAAGCCGGTCGGTCGTGCGTCGGTCGAGCTCATCTTCGACAACAGCGCGGGTCGCATCGGCGGGCAATGGGGCCAGTACGCCGAGCTGTCGATCAAGCGCGTGCTGACGCGCGACGGCGATTCCACCTATTACATCAACAACATTCCGGTTCGCCGGCGCGACATCCACGACCTCTTCCTCGGCACCGGTCTCGGGCCGCGCGCCTACGCGATCATCGAGCAGGGAATGATCTCCCGCGTGATCGAGGCGAAGCCCGAGGAGCTTCGCATCTTCCTCGAGGAAGCGGCGGGTGTCTCGAAATACAGGGAACGACGTAAAGAGACCGAGGGGCGGCTTGCGGACAGCCGCGTCAACCTCGCCCGCGTCGAGGACATCCGGGTCGAGCTTGCGAGCCAGCTCGAGAAGCTCGAATCGCAGGCGCGGGTCGCCACCGAATATCGCCAGCATGAAACGCGCTTGAAAGAGGTGCAGGAGCTCCTCTGGTTTTCGAAACAGCAGGATGCCGCGGCAGCGCGCGAACGGCATACGACATCGATCGCGAATCTTTCCGTCGCGTTCGAGAGCCTCCAAGCGGACGTGCGTGCAGCCGAAGCGCAGCAGGAAACGCTGCGTGCCGGCCATTACGCCGCTGGCGATGCGCTGCATGACAAGCAGGGCGCGTATTACGCGGCGAACTCCGAGGTCACTCGCCTCGAGCAGCAGCTTTCGTTCGCACGCGAATCCGAATCGCGCATCTCGCAGCAGGCGGCGCAACTGACCGAGCAACTGGGCGCGCTGGCGGGTCAGGAAACGGAGTTATCCGGCGACCGCGCAGCCGCAGAGACTGCGCTGGAGCAGGCGCTTTCGGCACGGGAAACGGCGGCCGCCGACGAAGCGACCGCCAAAGCCGCGCTTCCCGCGCTGGACCAGTCGCTGCAGAAGGCCGCCGCAGTGGCGACGGAAGTGCAGGAGCGAATCGCGCAGCAGGAACAGGGGATTCGCGTCATCGAGACGCGGCGCGAGAATCACGAGCGCGCGCTCGCTCAACTCGCGCAACGACGCGAGAAGCTCGAGACCGAGCAGTCAGGCCTCGCGGCGCCGGTTACGATTCAGATTGCGGACATCGAAGAGCAGTTGAGGCAGGAGACGGCCGAGCTGCAAGCGAAGGAGTCGGCGCAGATCACGCTGCGCGAAGCGGTGCAGGATCTGCAGGAGCGCCAGCGCGCAGCGGGCGATCTGGCGCAGGAGACCGGCCATCGGCTCGCCGATCTCGATGCGCGCGCGCAAGCACTCGCGGCGCTGCAGGCCAGGATCGGGCAGGGCAAGGACACGACGAAATGGCAGGAGGAGCGCGGCCTCGCGAAAGCGCGTCGCCTTTGGCAGGGGCTCGACATCGAGCCTGGATGGGAAGATGCGCTCGAAGGCGTGTTGCGCGAACGTCTCGATGCAATCGAGGTTGCGCGCCTCGATGCCGTCAGCGAGTGGAGCAAAAGCGGAGGTGGAGATGGCGGCGCGCCGCCAGGGCGGATAGCCGTCTACGCGCCCGGTACCGCCGCGGGCTTGGAAAATGCCGGCGGCGATGCGCTGCTCGCCAAGATCCGTACGGTGGAAAGCGGACTCGGTCGACTCCTTGCCGATTGGTTGCGGGGCGTGCGTTGCCGGGCCGGCCTCGCCGATGCGCTTCGCGAGCGCGGTTCGCTCGGCGTCGGCGAGGCCTTCGTCACGCCGCAAGGGCACCTCGTCACCGCGCAAGCGGTCAACTTCTTTGCGCCCGACAGCGAATTGCACGGCGTTCTTGCACGGCAGCGTGAGCTCGCCGAGCTGGCGGCGTTGATTGTCGCCGCGCGTTCGGCCGCCGAGTCCGCGCGCGACGCGCTCGCCGCGATCGACGCTGAGATGGCGCGCTCGCAGGATGCCTGGCATGCCGAGAGCCTCGCGTACGCATCACAGCAGCGACGCTGCCACGACCTCGAGCTCGAGCTCCTGCAGGTCAAGCAGGCAGCCGAGACGGCGGCAAAACGCCGGGCACAGATTGCGGAGGAAATGTCTGCGATCGGTGCCGAGGAAGCTGCCGAGCAGGAGCGTGCTCGCACGCTTGCCACCGAGCTTGCCGACGCACAATCGGCGTTGCACGAGGAATTCGGTATGCGCGACGCCGCCCGCAACGCGCGCAACGAAGTGGAGATCGCGCAGGCGCGCGGTCGCGAGCGTGCAAGACTCGCCGAGCGCGCGGCGCAGGAAGCAGCATTTGCCGAACGTAGCTGTCGGGAGCGTCTGGCCGAGCTCGAGCGCCGGCGTGAAGCGCTGGCTGCGCAAGTCGTCCAGCAGCAAACGCTGCTCACCCAGCTTTCGTCGGAGCGGCAAGCGATCGACTGGACGCCGGTAGAAGAGGCGCTGCAGCGGCAACTCGCAGTGCGCGGCGAAGCCGAGCAGGCGCTGGCATCGGCGCGGGATCGGCAGGAGGCTCTTGGTGCCGAGCTTCGCGCGGCCGACGAGGCGAAGCTCGCGGCGGCGCAGAAGCTCGATCCCGCCCGCGCGAAGATCGAGGAGATGCGCCTCAAGGAGCAGGCGGCGGCGCTGGCGGAGGAGCAATTCGCGCAGCAGCTCACCGAAGCGAACACCGATGTCAGCGGGCTCGCCGAAGCGTTGAAGGCGTTCGGCAGCAAATCGCTGCTGCCGGGCGAGATCGAGCGGCTGCAGGCTGCGATCGCCGAGTTGGGCGCCGTCAACCTCGCTGCGCTGGACGAGCTCGAGATCGCCCTCGAGCGCAAGCAATACCTCGATGCGCAGGCGGCTGACCTGACCGAGGCGATGGCCACGCTCGAAAGCGCAATCCGCCAGATCGATCGCGAGTCGCGCGCGCTGTTGCAGCAGACCTTCGATGCAGTGAACGAAAACTTCGCCAAGCTTTTCCCGGTGCTGTTCGGCGGCGGTCAGGCCCGGCTCGTTCTCACCGGCGAGGAAATCCTCGACTCCGGCGTTCAGGTCGTCGCTCAGCCGCCGGGCAAGCGCAATACTTCGATCCACCTTCTTTCCGGCGGCGAAAAGGCGCTCACGGCCATCTCGCTTGTGTTCGCGTTGTTCCAGTTGAATCCGGCGCCGTTCTGCCTGCTCGACGAGGTTGATGCGCCGCTGGACGATCCCAACACCGGACGCTTCTGTCGGATGGTCACCTCGATGGCGGGCGGGACCCAGTTCGTGTTCATTTCGCACAACAAGATCACGATGGAGATGGCGGCGCAACTGATCGGCATCACGATGCCGGAGCCGGGCGTATCAAGGGTCGTGGCGGTCGACATCGCGGAGGCGATCGAGCTCGCCGGTTCGGGCGCAGCTGCGGCTTGAATTTTGTCGTTCCCGCGTGCCGGTTATCGATCGGCGGCGCGTTATAATTAACGCAATTGCCGGCCCGGACCTTCGGTTACGGAAACGGCGCGCAACCCCGTTCATTCTGCGATCGCATGACCTCCCTGCAACTGGGCCTTATCGCCGCTGGCGTCGTACTCGTCATTGGCGTGGTCATCTACAACTGGCTGCAGGAACGGCGAGTCCGCCGGCGGATTCATGAAGCCTTTCGCGACACGGGGTCGCCCAATGCGCGTGCCGGTCCGCGTGTCGAGCCGACGCTCGCAAGCGGCGCAAATTCCACTACATTACCGGAGAATCCGCCGGGTGACGCTGAAGCGGTCGACGACGCGGCGTACGAGCCGCCGCTCGACATCCAGACGCGCATCGCATCCGATCTCGCCGCCGAACCGGCGGCTGCCACCATCGCTCCAGCCGCGTTCGACCGAACTGCGAGCGAGCCGGATCCCGACATCGAGTGCATCGTGACTTTGCAGCCCGTGCGCCCGGTCAGCGCGGGCGCGATCGCGTCCGGGATGCACGCCCGGATCGGCAAGCCGCTCCGCTGGTTCGGGCGGCGCGACCCGGAGTCGCCCTGGAAGCGGCTGCGGGCCGATACCGCCGGCGAATTTTCCGAGATCGTCGCCTGCCTGCTGCTCGCGGATCGCGGCGGCGCGGCGAGTGTGCAACTGATCGACGCATTCGCACGGCTTGCAGGTAGCGTTGCGGCGTCCGTGCCGGCCGCGTTCGTGCCACCGGATTCCGCACACGAATCCGCGCGCGCCGAAGCGCTAGACCGCATTTGCGCCGACCTCGACGTGCAAATCGGCCTTACGATACTAAAGACGGATACAACGATGATTCCCGGCACGCGGCTGCGCGGCGTTGCCGAAGCGTCGGGATTCCGGCTTGGTGACAGCGGACGATTCGAATGGGCGCAGGACGATACGGGCGTCGTGCTGTACACGCTCGGGAATTACAGGTCCGAACCGTTCACCGCTGAAACGCTGCGCCAGACGTCGACTCCCGGCGCCGTCTTCTTGCTCGACGTTCCGCATGTCGCCGACCCCGTGCGCGCCTTCGATCAGATGAAGCTCGCGGCGAAACGGATGGCGCAAACGCTCGACGCCACGCTCGTCGACGACAACCGGCGTCCCATCGACGATGGCGCGCTCGCGGCCATCCGCGAGCAGGTGCAGGCGACGGCGGCGGCATTGCGCAAGATGAACATCGAGCCGGGCAGCCCGCGGGCGCTGGCGCTGTTCGGTGGATGACGGCGCAGCGTCGAATTTTTCCGCGCAAGCGCCGATGAAAGCCGCGCGCACCAAGGCCGACAGCAGCGCCCCCGCCGCGCGAGTCGCGGCGCTGCGCCGCGAGATTGCCGCACACGATCAGCGCTATTACGTCCTCGACGCGCCGAGTGTGAGCGACGCCGAGTACGACACGCTTTACCGCGAGCTCGTCACACTCGAGTCTGCCCATCCCGAGCTCGTCACGCCTGACTCGCCCACCCAACGTGTCGGCGGCGCTCCGCTCGCGCAGTTCGAGCCCGTGCGCCACACCGTGCCGATGTTGTCGATCCGCACCGAGACCGACACGACTCCCGAAGCCGCCGCGAAATTCGACGCCCGCGTGCGCCGCGATCTTGGGCTTACGCCGGACGCGCCGCCCGTCGAATACACCGCCGAGCTAAAGTTCGACGGCCTTGCGATCAGCCTGCGCTACGAGAACGGCAAATTGGCGGTGGCGGCGACACGCGGCGACGGCGAGGTCGGCGAGGACGTGACCCGTAACGTCCGCACCATCCGCGCCGTGCCGCAGCAGCTCTCGATGAAGAGTCCGCCCGCGGTGCTCGAAGTCCGTGGCGAGGTCTACATGACGCGTGCCGATTTCATGCGATTGAACGAGCGGCAGCAGGGGGCAGGCCAGAAGACGTTCATCAATCCGCGCAATACGGCCGCCGGGGCGGTGCGGCAACTCGATCCGGCGATGACCGCGCAGCGACCGCTGCGCTTTTTCGCTTACGGCGTTGGTGACTCGCAGGGGTTCAAGGCGCCGCCGACCCATTCGGCGTTGCTCGAGCTCTTCACCGCCGCCGGACTGCCGGTGAATCGCGAGCATCATGTGGCACGCGGCGCGGCCGACCTCATGGCGTTCTACCGCAGCGTCGCCGAGCGCCGTAACGACCTGCCGTTCGACATCGACGGCGTCGTTTACAAGGTCAATTCGCTCGAGCTGCAGCGCACGCTTGGATTCCTCACCCGAGAGCCGCGCTGGGCGGTGGCCCACAAGTTCCCGGCGGAGGAGATGGCAACGCAAGTCCTCGGCATCGATGTCAACGTCGGGCGCACCGGTGCGATTACTCCTATCGCTCGCCTTGTCCCGGTGTTCGTCGGCGGCGTGACCGTGACTAACGCAACGCTCCACAACGAAGACGAGATACGGCGCAAGGATGTCCACATCGGCGACACCGTCATCGTGCGGCGCGCGGGCGACGTGATTCCGGAAGTGGTCCGCGTGCTTACGGAAAAGCGGCCGAAAAACGCGAAATCCTTCGTGATGCCGACCAAGTGTCCCGACTGCGGCTCGGCGGTCGTGCGCCTCGCTGACGAAGCGATTGCGCGCTGCTCCGGAGGGCTCTTCTGCCCGGCACAGCGCAAGCAGGCGTTGCTCCATTTCGCAAGTCGCCGCGCGCTCGACATAGAAGGCCTGGGTGAGAAGCTGGTCGAGCAACTGGTGGACGCGGGACTCGTCCACACGCCGGCGGATATCTACCGGCTCGACGTAGAGACACTCGCGGGCCTCGAGCGCATGGCCGAAAAATCCGCGGCCAACGTCGTTGCCGCGATCGAGAAAGGCAAGGAGACGACGCTCGCCCGCTTCATCTACGCCCTCGGGATCCGGCAGGTCGGGGAGGCAACGGCCCGCGATCTGGCGCGGCATTTTGGCAATCTCGACGCCTTGATGGCAGCGACGATGGACGAGCTCGCTGGCGTGCGCGACGTCGGCCCTGTAGTGGCGGAGAGCATTTCGCGTTTCTTCGCCGAGCGGCACAATCGCGAGGTGATCGACGCCTTGCGCAAGCGCGGCGTGCACTGGCGCGATACGGCGCCGCAACGCGCACCCGCGGGCAAGCTCGCCGGGTTTACGCTCGTGTTGACCGGAACGCTGCCTTCGCTGTCGCGCGAGGACGCGAAGGCGATGATCGAGGCGGAAGGCGGCAAAGTCGCGGGCAGCGTATCGACGAAGACCGACTATGTCGTGGCCGGCGAAGAGGCAGGAAGCAAGCTCGACAAAGCGCAGGCGCTCGGCGTTCCCATCATCGATGAGGCGGAGTTCCGGAAGCTGTTGAAGACCGGCGCGCCGCCGAAATCCCGATGACAACCACGTTCCTCTCTGACAGATCATGACGATGCGCAAGATCACGAAGGCCGTTTTCCCCGTCGCCGGCATGGGCACGCGTTTTCTACCGGCCACCAAGGCGAGCCCGAAAGAGATGCTGCCGGTGGTCGACAAGCCGTTGATTCAATACGCGGTCGAAGAAGCCGCGGCTGCCGGCATCACCGACATGATCTTCATCACCGGACGCAACAAGCGCGCGATCGAGGACCATTTCGACAAGGCCTACGAGCTCGAAACCGAGCTCGCGCTTCGCAACAAGACCGACTTGCTGCAGCAGGTGCAGGGAGCAACGCCACCCGGCATCAACTGCATTTTCATCCGGCAATCGGAGGCGTTGGGACTCGGCCATGCCGTCCTGTGCGCAGCGCCCGTCGTCGGCGACGAGCCGTTTGCCGTGCTGCTGGCGGACGACCTGATCGACGCGCAAAAACCCGTGATGCAGCAGATGACCGAGCTTGCGCAGCGTGAGAATTGCTCGGTGATCGGCGTCATGTCGGTGCCGGCCGAGGACGTCGGCAGTTGGGGTATCGTCGAGACGGGGCCCGCCAGCGGTCGCGTGGCGCCGATTTCACGAACCGTCGAGAAACCCAAGGCGGGAACGACGCCATCTACGCTGGCGGTTGTCGGTCGCTATGTGCTGACGCCGCGCATCTTCGACCATTTGCGTTCGATGCCGCCCGGCGCAGGTGGCGAGATCCAGCTCACCGACGCCATCGCGCGGTTGCTCGCCGACGAGCGCGTGCTCGCCTACACCTTCGAGGGCCGCCGGTATGACTGCGGCCGCAAGCTCGGCTACCTCGAGGCGACGGTCGACTTCGGCCTCAAGCACCCGGATCTGGCGGAAGATTTTGCGGCATTCCTCCGGCAGAAGCGCGAGCGCCCGAGCCGATGACTCTGAGCGAGCTGCGCTATATCGTAGCCGTGGCGCACGAGCGCAGCTTCGGACGCGCGGCGCAACGCTGCTTCGTGAGCCAGCCCGCGCTCTCGGTCGCGATCCAGAAGCTCGAGGACGAATTGGGCACGCGCCTTTTCGAACGCGGCAAGTCCGAGGTGTCGGTGACGCCGGTGGGCGAGCGGATCGTCGAGCAGGCGCAAAAGGTGCTCGAGGAGGCGGCGCGCGTGAAGGAGCTCGCGCAAGCGGGTCGCAACGAGCTCTCTGGGCCGCTGCGGCTCGGCGCGATCTACACGATTGCCCCGTATCTTCTTCCCGACCTGATTCCGGCGTTGCATGAGCGCGCGCCGCAGATGCCACTCGAGATCGAGGAGAACCTGACCGAGCACCTCGAAGCCGCGCTCAAAAGCGGGCGCATCGACGCAGCGATCGTCGCGCTGCCATTCGCGCCACCCGGCATCGTCACCGAATTTCTCTATGAAGAGCCGTTCCGGATCGTCGTGCCGCGCAGCCACAAGTGGGCGCGCCGCAAGTCCGTGCATGTCGACGAGCTCGCGTCCGAAAATCCGATCCTGCTCGGCGTCGGTCACTGCTTCCGCGAGCAGGTGCTGGACGCCTGCCCGGAGCTGAACCGTGCGGATTCACGGGTGACGCGCGGCAACTCGCTGGAGACGGTGCGCAACATGGTGGCCTCCGGCCTCGGCGTGTCGGTGCTGCCGCGCGACGCGATGACGCCCAAATACCACAGCACGCTGGTGGTGCCCGTGCCGTTCGCACGGCCGATTCCCGCGCGGCGCGTCGCTCTCGCGTGGCGGAAAAGCTTTCCGCGCCCACAGGCGATCGCCGCGATACACGATGCGGTGGCTGCCTGCCGTCCCCGGAAATAGAAGGTCGTCTCAGACCGGTAACGCACGCCCATGTCACTCACAAGGAACAAGCCATGTATCCGGATCTAAAAGGGAAGGTCGTCCTCATCACCGGCGCGTCGACCGGCATCGGCGCTGCCGCCGCACTCGCGTTTGCACGCGAAGGCAGCAAGCTCGTCGTCCATTACAACGCGAGTGCCGATGCCGCGCGCGCGGTGGCGGCCGAAGCGAAGAAGCACGGCGCGGAAGCCATCCTGTCCGGGGGCGATGTCACGCAGGAAGGCGACGTAAAGCGGATCGTCGGCGAGGCGATGAAGGCGTTCGGGCGAATCGATGTCCTGATCAACAACGCGGGCGGCATGCTCGGGCGGATCAAGATCGAGGATTACACGGTCGAGCACATCAATCGCGTGCTGACGCTCAACTGTACGCAGGTCGCGCTCTTCATGCGCGAGGTGATCCCCGGCATGCGGCGGCAAAAATCCGGCAATGTCATCAACGTCACGTCGATCGCGGCACGCCATGGAGGGGGCGGCGGCGCGATCCTCTACGCGGGCGCCAAGGGTTTCGTCTCCGCCGTCACCCACGGCTGGGCAAAGGAAGTCGTCGGTGACGGCATCCGTGTCAATGCGGTCTCACCTGGCGTGATCGTGACGCCGTTCCACGACCGTTATTCGACGGCAGAGCAGTTGAAAACCATGCAGGCGATGATTCCGATGAACCGGCTTGGTTCGGCCGACGAATGCGCAGGGACGTTTCTCTATCTCGCCTCCGACGCCGCGAGCGGCTACGTGACGGGCCAGGTGATCGAAGTCAACGGCGGGCAGTACATGCCCTAGCTGCGGCCCCCAGTGATCCGGGGGAACCCGTGGTCAGGCCAGAAGCGGCGGCAGATCCGACAGCGTGGCGATGATGCGGTCCGGCGCCGGCCCATGACAATCGACAGGCGCGCTGGCGCGGTTAATCCAGAACGTCGTGAAGCCGAACGCCTTGGCGCCGATCGCATCCCAGCAATTCGACGATACAAACCCGATTCGCGACCGCGGCAGTTGCAGCCGGTCCAGCGCGAGCTGGTAGACCCGCGGACTGGGCTTGTAGATACCGGCCACGTCCACCGAAAGAACGCCATCGAGGTGCGCGTCGAGTCCGTGATGGCGGACGAGCGGCTCCAGCATCGCCAGCGTGCCGTTGGACAGAATCCAGCGAGGGCGCGGCGCAAGCGCGGCGAGCGCTGCCGGCACGTCGCGATAGGGAGCGAGGGTGAGATAAGCATCGCGCAATTCGCGGCGGTCAGGAGCGGCGAGCGGGGCGTCGAGCGCCGCCAATGCGTAATCGAGTGCCTGCGCGGTGACTCCCGAGAAATCTTTTCGCGCAGAGGGACCCATCAAGCTTTGCAGCCACGAATATTCGAGCTGTTTCGCACGCCACAGCTGCGACAGCGCCGCACCGCGTCCCGGCAAGAGCTTTTCCGCGGTCGCGACCACTGAGTTCACATCGAACAGCGTGCCGTACGCATCGAAGACGAGCGCATCGATTTCGAGCGGCGAAGCGATCGCGGACATCGTCAGCAGCGTCTGTCGCGTACGAAAGCCCAGGATACAAAAAAAGAGGGGTTACACTTGCGCGTAACCCCTTGGTTCATTTGGTGGGCGGTACAGGGTACGATCCTGTGACCCCTGCCGTGTGAAGGCAGTGCTCTACCGCTGAGCTAACCGCCCCGCGAACCCAGACAGGAGCCATGATTTAAGCACGGTGCGCGGAACAGGGTCAAACCGCGAATGACCGTTTGTCCAACCATGTCCAGGACAGAAAATGCACTTCAGCGGCGGGCCTGATGGCCGCAAAAGCGAGGACGGCGAGGCGCTTCGGCGCGGGGTTCAGGATAAGCCCCTACCAGATCAGGCTTTTCCCGATTCGCCCGGGATTCATGCCGGATCGGCCGGACGTTCAGGCCATAGCCAGAATATTTTCGTGTCCCGTATCCCATACGACGAAATGCAGTCCCCGGACGGCCAGATACGCCCCCACTACGAGGCGTTTGCGGGCTGGCTCGCCCGGACGCCCCCGGCACGCATCGCTCAGAAGCGAGAAGAGGCTGAGCGCGCGTTCCATCGGGTCGGCATCACCTTCGCGGTTTACGGTGAAGAATCGGGAACCGAGCGACTGATCCCGTTCGACATCGTGCCGCGCATCATTCCCGCGGACGAATGGAAGATGCTCGATCGTGGCTTGCGCCAGCGCGTCAGCGCGCTGAACGCATTCCTCCACGACGTCTACCACGACCAGAAGATCCTCGCCGCTGGTGTCATCCCCCGCGAGCGCGTGCTCGGCAACAACCAGTACCGCAAGGAGATGCACGGGATGGACGTTCCCGGCGACATCTATGCGCACATCGCCGGCGTGGATATCGTTCGCGCCGGCGAGGGCGAGTATTACGTGCTCGAGGACAACCTCCGCGTCCCCTCCGGCGTGTCCTACATGCTCGAAAACCGCAGGATGATGATGCGGCTTTTCCCCGAGCTCTTTGCGACACAGCCGATCCGGCCGGTGCAGCATTACCCCGATCTCCTGCTGGAGAACCTCCATGCGCTCGCGCCCTCGGGCGAAGAGGCGCCGACGGTGGCCGTGCTTACGCCGGGCGCCTATAACTCGGCGTATTACGAGCACGCATTCCTCGCCCAGCAAATGGGAGTCGAGCTCGTCGAGGGCATCGACCTCTTCGTGCAAAGCGATACCGTATACATGCGCACGACGAAGGGACCGCAGCGGGTCCACGTGATCTACCGCCGTGTGGACGACGATTTTCTCGATCCGCGCGCGTTTCGTCCCGACTCGATGCTTGGCGTGCCTGGCCTGTTCGCCGCCTATCGCGCCGGACGCGTGACGCTCGCCAATGCGATCGGCACCGGCGTTGCCGACGACAAGTCGATCTATCCCTACGTCCCCGACATGATCAAGTTCTACTTGAGTGAGGAGCCGGTCCTGAACAACGTGCCGACCTGGCGGCTTCATCGGCCCGAGGACCGCGACCACGTGCTCGAGCGCCTCCACGAGGTCGTCGTCAAGGAGGTGCACGGAGCGGGCGGCTACGGGATGCTGGTCGGGCCCGCGTCGACGGCGGCAGAGCGCGATGAGTTCCGGGCCCGTATCCTGAGCCATCCCGACAAATACATTGCGCAGCCGACGCTTGCGTTGTCGACATGCCCGACATTCGTCGAAAGCGGCCTCGCCCCGCGACACATCGATTTTCGCCCCTACCTGCTGTCCGGCAAGCACATGAGCCTCGTGCCGGGCGGCCTTACGCGCGTCGCGCTGCGAGAAGGCTCGCTGGTCGTTAACTCTTCGCAGGGCGGGGGAACCAAAGATACCTGGGTCGTCGCGCGGTAGGAGCCTCTCTTAACATGCTCTGCCGGACCGCCAACGAGCTCTTCTGGATGTCGCGCCACATCGAGCGCGCTGAAAACGCGGCGCGCCTGCTCGATGTCACGTACAAGATGTCGCTCCTGCCCTACGAGGTCGTCGAGCCCGGCCTCGCATGGGCCGAGCCGTGGGCAGTGCCGCTCGTCACGTCTGGGCTCGTCACGAGCTACTACGAGCAGTACACCGAGCTCGCGGCCGAGAACGTGCTGCGGCTGATGATTCTCGACTCCGCCAATCCGTCGTCGATCTACAGTTGCCTCTATGCAGCGCGCGAGTCGGCGCGCTCGGTGCGCGGCGCGATCACCTCGGAGATGTACGAGGACCTGAATTCCGCGTGGCTCGAGATGCGCGACTGCGACTACGAGACGCTCGAGTCGCGCGGGGTCTCCGAGTTCCTCGACTGGGTCAAGATGCGCTCGCATCTCTTTCGCGGGGTGACGTTCGGCACCATGTTGCGCGACGAGGCCTACCATTTCATCCGCCTCGGGACCCATCTCGAGCGGGCCGACAACACGGCGCGCATCCTGGACGTCAAATACCACACGCTGCTTCCCAGTGCGGCCGATGTCGGCGGCGCCGTCGACTACTATCAGTGGGGGGCGCTGCTTCGTTCGGTGTCGGGTTTCGAGTCGTACCGCAAGATCTACAGCGACGTGATCACGCCTCGCCGCGTTGCCGAACTCCTGATTCTTCGCGACGACATGCCGCGCTCGCTGCATGCCTGCATGAACTTCATCCACGACACGCTGGAAACGCTATGCGACGATTCGAGCCGGGAAGTGGAGCGTGCCGCGGGCGAGCTTCATGCCAAGCTTCATTACGGCCGCGCCGACGCCATCATCGAACAGGGCCTGCACGAGTATCTGATGGATTTTCTCGAACGCATCTCGTCGCTCGGCAACGGCATCAACCGGTATTTCCTCGCGCCGCCGATTTGATTCGGTAGAATCCGATCTTTTTCGGCATCGCTGCTCCATGACCTATTGCGTCGCGATCACGCTCCAAGCCGGCATGATCTTCGCGTCGGATTCGCGGACCAACGCGGGGGTCGACCAGATTTCGCGGTTTTCGAAGATGCGCACGTTCGTCAAGCCGGGCGACCGGGTGATCGTGACGCTGTCGTCGGGGAATCTGTCAATGACGCAGAACACGGTCAACACGCTCGAGCAGCGGGCGCGGGCCACCGACGGGCAGACCAATCTGTGGACCGCGACGTCGATGTTCGAGGTCGCGCGCCTCCTCGGTGATGCGCTGCGCGAGGTGAAGACGCGCGACGGCCCGTACATGGAGCAGAACAACATCGACTCCTACGCGAATTTCCTGGTTGGCGGCCAGATCAAGGGTGAAACGCCGCGACTGTTCGATGTCTACAGCGAAGGCAACTTCATCGAAGCGACGCCCGACACATGTTATTTCCAGATAGGCGAGAGCAAGTACGGCAAACCGGTGCTGGATCGCGTAATCACGCGCGCCACGTCGCTGGTCGAGGCGACGAAATGCACGCTGGTCTCATTCGACTCGACGATGCGCTCCAACATCTCGGTCGGCCTGCCGATCGATCTGCTGGTCTACGAGATCGATTCGCTGTCCGTCCGGCTCCAGCGCCGGATCGAAGAGAGTGATCCGTACTTCCAGATGGTGCATAAGGAATGGGGAGAGGGCCTGCGGCGCGTGTTCACGCAGCTCCCCGACCCCGACTGGATCTAACATGGCGATCCGCGTCGCGCTGCAGCACCGCACGTCGTATCGGTTCGACCGACCGGTGATGGTGTCGCCGCACGAAATCCGCTTGCGGCCGGCGCCGCATTGCCGCACTCCGGTGCTTGGCTATTCGCTGAACATCGAGCCGGCAAAGAACTTCCTCAACTGGCAGCAGGACCCGTACGGGAACTGGGTTGCCCGCGTGGTCTTTCCTGAGCCGGCCACGTCGCTCGACATCGTCGTCGACCTCGTCGCCGACATGACGGTGATCAATCCGTTCGATTTCTTTGTCGAGCCGTATGCGGAGTTCTATCCATTCAAGTATGCGAACGCGCTCGCCAGGGATCTGATTCCATTTCTCGATGCGGCGCCCGCAGGTCCGCGCCTTTCTGCGTGGCTCACGGCTTTCCGCGCGACGTTGCGCGCCGACGAGAAGACCGTCGACATGCTCGTGCGCCTGAACCGCGAGCTGCAGCACGAGATCCGCTATCTCGTGCGCATGGAGCCGGGCGTGCAGACGCCGGAGGAAACCTTCGATCGGGCGCAAGGCTCTTGTCGCGATACCGGGTGGCTTCTGGTCCAGATCCTTCGTCATCTCGGCCTCGCGGCGCGTTTTGCATCGGGTTACCTGATTCAGCTCGCAGCGGATGTGAAAGCGCTCGACGGCCCGTCGGGGACCGACAAGGACTTCACCGACCTCCACGCATGGGCCGAGGTCTACCTGCCTGGCGCCGGCTGGATCGGCCTCGACCCGACGTCGGGACTGCTCGCCGGCGAAGGCCATTTGCCGCTCGCGTGCACCGCCGACCCGGGGAATGCGGCACCGGTCGTCGGCTTCACCGACCCGTGCGACGTCGAGTTCTTGTTCGCCATGAATATCACGCGCGTGCACGAGGATCCGCGCGTTACGAAACCGTACTCCGACGCGCAATGGGCCGACATCGATGCGCTCGGTCATCGTGTCGATGCCGATCTGGCCGCGCATGGCGTTCGCCTGACGCAGGGAGGCGAGCCGACCTTCGTCTCGATCGACGACATGGATGGCGCCGAGTGGAATTTCGCCGCGCTGTCGCCGAAGAAACGCGAATTGGCCGAAGTGCTGCTGCGCCGTCTCGCCAAACGGTTCGCCCCGGGGGGCTTCCTGCACATGGGGCAGGGCAAGTGGTATCCGGGCGAGCCGTTGCCGCGATGGGCAATTGGCGTTTACTGGCGCGACGATGGGATTCCGCTCTGGCGCGATCCGGCGCTGATCGCCGATACGCGAGCCGACGGCGACGCCGATATCGGCGACGCGCAGCGCGTTGCTCTCGAAATTGCGGGTGACCTCGGTCTCGATCCCGCGTATGTGATGACCGCCTACGAGGACGCCCCAAGCCTCCTCGTCAAGGAATCGGCGCTTCCCCCAAACGTGGACCCGCTGCAGGCCGATCTCTCGAAGCCCGCGGAGCGTGCGCGGCTCGCGCGTCTGTTGCAGCGGGGCCTGGAGCGACCCGTCGGTTTCATCCTGCCGCTGAAAGCGAGTCAAACCGAGGGCACGGACTTTGCCGGTTGGTCGAGCAGCCCTTGGCCGCTGCGTCGGGAGCGGCTCTATGCGCTCGCCGGCGATTCGCCGCTTGGATTGCGCCTGCCGCTGTCCTCGCTCCCGGATGTGCTTCCGGAGGATGAAGACATCGAATCGCCGGTCGATCCCTTCGCGCCGCGTGGCGATTTGCCGGAACCCGAAGCACGCACGGCGACCGCGACCGGGACGAAAGCGCATCGCGGCGCCATCGCCCCACGCGAAGTCGTCAAGACGGCGCTATGCGTCGAGATGCGCGACGGGCATGTCTTCGTCTTCATGCCGCCGTTGAAGCGGCTCGAAGATTACGTGGTGCTGCTTGCGTCGGTCGAGCGTGCCGCCGCTCGCGTCGGGCGCGCGGTCGCCATCGAGGGCTACACGCCGCCGCGCGATCCGCGCATTACCGTCCTCAACGTCACGCCTGATCCGGGCGTGATCGAAGTCAACGTCCATCCCGCCTCGACGTGGGATGAATTCGTGACGACGACCGAGATCCTGTACGAAGAAGCGCGGCAATCGCGGCTCGGCACCGAAAAGTTCATGCTGGATGGCCGTCACATGGGCACGGGCGGAGGCAACCACGTCACCCTCGGCGGCGCGACGCCCGCGGACAGTCCGCTGCTGCGCCGCCCCGACCTGTTGCGAAGCCTCATTACCTACTGGCAGAACCACCCCTCGTTGTCCTATATGTTCTCGGGAATGTTCGTTGGCCCGACAAGCCAGGCGCCGCGTGTGGACGAAGCGCGCGACGACCGCCTTTACGAACTCGAGATCGCGTTCCAGCAACTGACGAAGAAGCACCAGGCGGGCGACGAGACCGCATCGCCGTGGCTCATCGACCGGCTGTTGCGTCACCTGCTGACGGACCTGACCGGCAATACGCACCGCTCGGAATTCTCCATCGACAAGCTTTATTCGCCCGATACCGTCACGGGCCGGCTCGGTCTCCTCGAATTCCGCGCGTTCGAAATGCCGCCGCACGCCCGCATGAGTGCCGTGCAGATACTCCTGCTGCGCGCGCTCGTTTCGCGTTTCTGGCAGCAACCCTACGCGGGTCGCCTCGTCCGCTGGGGGACCGCGCTGCATGACCGCTGGCTGTTGCCGCATTTCGTCGTCGCCGATCTCAACGACGTCGTCGCCGATCTCGATGCGTTCGGCTATCGCTTCGCGCGCGAGTGGTTCGCGCCGTTCATCGAGTTCCGCTTTCCACGCTTTGGCACGGTGACCTACGACAATGTGTCGATCGAATTGCGGCAGGCGATCGAGCCCTGGAACGTGCTGGGCGAGGAAGTGAACACGACCGGCACGTCGCGTTACGTCGATTCATCGGTCGAGCGAATGCAGGTCAAGGTCACGGGCATGACCGGCGAGCGGCATCGTGTCGCCTGCAACGGGCGCGCGCTGCCACTCGTTTCGACCGGCGTGCCCGGCGAATTCGTCGCCGGGGTGCGTTTTCGCGCGTGGCACCCGCCGTCGGCGCTGCATCCGACCATCGGCGTCCAGGCGCCGCTGGTGATCGATCTCGTCGACACGTGGGCCGCGCGCTCGCTGGGCGGCTGCACGTACCATGTCGCGCATCCCGGCGGACGCAACTACGACACGTTTCCGGTCAATGCGAACGAAGCTGAGGCGCGACGCGTCGCCCGCTTCTGGGCGCATGGGCACACGCCGGGCGGGATGAAGCTCGCCGACGAGCCACTCAATCCGGCGGTGCCGACGACACTCGACCTGCGCTGGCAACCGAATCTGCGATGAGCGTCGGAACGGCGAAGCCGTCGTTAAAATGCGCGCCAGCCAGACACTATCGATTCCCCTGTTATGGGCCACTAAGTGACCTCCGTTCGCACGCGTTTCGCGCCCAGCCCCACGGGTTTCATCCATCTCGGCAACATCCGGTCTGCGCTGTTTCCGTGGGCGTATGCGCGCAAGCACGGCGGCGTCTTCCTGCTGCGCATCGAGGACACGGACGTCGATCGCTCGACGCAGGAGGCAGTGCAGGCGATCCTCGACGCGATGGCCTGGCTCGGGCTCGATTACGACGAAGCACCCGTTCACCAGATGCAGCGGATGGACAGGTATCGCGAGGTTCTGGCGGACATGCTGTCGCGCGGACTCGCGTACTACTGCTACACGTCGCCGGAGGAACTCGATGCGCTGCGCGCGGCGCAGATGGCGCGCGGCGAGAAGCCCCGCTACGACGGCCGCTGGCGTCCTGAAAGCGCGGTCGGCATGACGCCGCCCTCAGGTGTAGCGCCCGTCGTCCGTTTCAGGAATCCGCTCGCCGGCACCGTAGCCTGGGATGATGCGGTCAAGGGGCGGATCGAGATATCGAACACGGAGCTCGACGATCTCGTGATCGCGCGCCAGGACGGCACGCCGACCTACAACTTCTGCGTGGTCGTCGACGACCTCGACATGCGCATCACGCACGTGATACGCGGCGATGATCACGTCAATAACACGCCGCGCCAGATCAACATCCTGCACGCGCTGGGCGCGCCGCTTCCCGTCTATGCGCATCTGCCGACCGTGCTCACACCCGAGGGCGAAAAACTTTCCAAGCGGCATGGCGCGAAGGGCGTGCTGCAGTACAAGGACGACGGCTATTTAGCGGAGGCCGTCGTCAATTACCTGGCCCGGCTCGGATGGGCGCATGGCGATGACGAAATCTTCACGCGCGAACAATTCGTCGCCTGGTTCGATCTCGCGGGCCTGTCGTCCGCGCCGGGCCGCTTCGATCCCGAAAAGTTGAAGTGGGTGAATCACGAACACCTGAAGCGAATGTCAGAGAAGGAGCTCGGTCCGCGGTTCGTTCCCTACCTCGCTGCAGCAAAACTCGATCCGGCGGCGGGTCCCGCGCCAGGATCGGTCGCGATGCTGCTGCGCGATCGCGTCGCGACGCTTGCCGAGATGGCCGACGCAGCCCATTACTTCTATGCGGTGCCGCACCCGACGGCCGAGAAAATCGCGGAGTTCGTCAACGACGGCAATCGACCCGCGCTCGGACAACTCGCGGCGGACCTCGAAAGCATCGAATGGCAACGCGAGCCCATCCTCACGGCGATCAAGGCCAATGCTTCAAAACATGGCTTGAAAGCGCCGCAGATCATGATGCCTCTGCGCATGCTCGTATGCGGGACGCCGCAGACGCCCGCGATCGATGCCGTTCTTGCGCTTCTGGGTCGCGCAGCCACAATCGCGCGGCTGACGGCGGGACTCGCTCGCGTGGCTTGATCGGTGCGGCCGGCGGGCGCTCGGGATTTGTCGGCATCGGAGTGTTCCGGTAAACTGTGCATTTCCGGGACTGGCCGCACATGACCAAGTTCGTCTTCGTGACCGGCGGCGTCGTTTCCTCGTTGGGGAAGGGCATCGCCGCCGCCTCTCTCGCCGCCATCCTCGCTTCCCGCGGCGTCCGCGTCACCAATCTCAAGCTCGACCCGTACATCAACGTCGATCCTGGAACGATGAGCCCGTTCCAGCACGGCGAGGTGTTCGTCACCGAGGACGGTGCCGAGACCGATCTCGACCTCGGCCACTACGAGCGCTTCGTCGACGTGAAGATGAGCAAGCGCAACAACTTCACGACCGGCCAGATCTACGAGAGCGTCATCCGCAAGGAGCGCCGCGGCGACTATCTCGGCGGCACCGTGCAAGTGATCCCGCATATCACCGACGAAATCAAGAGCTGGATTACTGCGGGTGCGGGCGACTCCGAGGTCGCGGTCGTCGAAGTCGGCGGCACCGTCGGCGACATCGAGTCCCTGCCATTCCTCGAAGCGATCCGGCAGATGGGCATCACGCTCGGCCGCGAGAATGTCTGCTACGTCCATCTGACGCTCGTGCCGTTCATCGCTACCGCGGGCGAGATGAAGACGAAGCCGACGCAGCACTCGGTGAAGGAGCTGCGCGAGATCGGTATCCAGCCGGACGTCATCCTGTGCCGCGCCGACCGGCCGCTGCCCGACGGCGACCGGCGCAAGATCGCGCTGTTCACGAACGTTGCGCCCGAGGCGGTCATTCCCGCGCTCGACGCCGATTCGATCTACAAGATTCCGGCGGCGCTGCATGCCGAAGGTCTCGACGCCATCGTGTGCAAAAAGCTCGAAATTCAGCCTCCGCCCACCGATCTGTCGACGTGGACCCGGCTGGTCGATGGCCTCGAGCACCCCGAGCGCACGATCAGGATCGCAATGGTCGGCAAGTATGTCGATCTGACCGAGTCGTACAAGTCGCTGTCCGAAGCCTTGACGCACGCCGGCATCCACACTGGCAGCAGGGTGCAGATCCGGTACGTCGACTCCGAAGCCGTGGAGCGCGAGGGTGTGGATTGCCTCGCCGGCGTCGACGCGATTCTCGTGCCGGGCGGATTCGGCAAGCGCGGCGTCGAAGGCAAGATCGCGGCGATCCGCTACGCGCGCGAGAACGGCGTGCCGTATCTTGGTATCTGTCTTGGCATGCAGCTCGCGGTGATCGAATATGCGCGGCACAAGGCGGGACTGGCCGACGCCAACAGCACCGAATTCGAGTCGTCGACGCCGCATCCGGTGGTTGCGCTGATTACCGAATGGCAAAATCGCGACGGCTCGGTCGAGAAGCGCACGACGAGCTCCGACTTGGGCGGAACGATGCGTCTCGGGGCGCAACCTTGCGAAATTGTCCCGGGCACGCTCGCGCACCGCATCTACGGATCGACCAGGGTGGCCGAACGGCACCGTCATCGTTATGAAGTCAACAACCATTATCTGCCGCGGCTCGAAGCTGCGGGCCTGGTCGTCGGCGCACGGGCGAAGAGCGATGTCGCGGGCGACCTTTGCGAAATGATCGAGCTGCCGCAGCACCCGTGGTTCTTCGGCTGCCAGTTCCACCCCGAGTTCACGTCGAACCCGCGGCGCGGCCACCCGCTATTCATCGGATTCGTCAAGGCCGCCATCGAGCAACAGCGAAGCGCGCAGGCGCACGGCCCAGCCGACGCGATCGCCGAGCTGGTCGCGTCGATCTGACGCGCCACGTCCGAATGGATCTCTGCGGTTTCACCGTCGGCCTCAACCGGCCGCTCTTTCTCATTGCGGGCCCTTGCGTCGTCGAGTCGGAAGCGCTGCAGGTCGACGTCGCGGGACGCCTGAGGGAAATGTGCGGGGCGCTTGCCATCCCGTTCATCTTCAAGTCGTCGTACGACAAGGCGAACCGAAGTTCCGTCTCGTCGTTTCGCGGTCCGGGAATGGAGGAAGGCCTGCGCGTGCTGGCCGAGGTCAAGCGCCAGGTCGGCGTCCCGGTATTGACCGACGTGCACAGCGAGGACGAAATTCGCGACGCCGCCGAGGTGGTCGACGTCCTGCAGACGCCGGCCTTCCTGTGCCGGCAAACCGATTTCATTCAGGCGGTCGCGCGCGCGGGCAAGCCGGTCAACATCAAGAAAGGCCAGTTTCTCGCGCCCGAGGACATGAAGCAGGTCGTCGCCAAGGCGCGCGCCGCGAGCAGCGCCGACAACATCATGGTCTGCGAGCGGGGGGCGTCGTTCGGTTATCACAATCTCGTATCGGACATGCGCGCGCTGGCGATCATGCGCGATACGGGTTGCCCGGTTGTTTTCGATGCGACGCATTCGGTGCAGCTGCCCGGCGGTCAGGGAACGTCGAGCGGTGGCCAGCGTGAATTCGTACCGGTGCTGGCGCGCGCAGCGGTCGCGGCGGGTGTGGCCGGAGTGTTCATGGAAACGCACCCCGATCCGGAGAAGGCATTGTCCGACGGACCTAACGCGTGGCCGTTGAGCCGGATGGAGGCGCTGCTGGAAACGCTGCGCGATCTCGATGCCGCAGTGAAGCGCGCGGGGTTTCCAGAAAACGAAATGATGACGGCCGCGGACCGTCGACCGATACCGACCAACAAAAGGGGCCAGGAATGAGCGCTATCGTCGACGTTATCGCCCGCGAAATCCTCGACTCGCGCGGGAATCCCACGATCGAGGCCGACGTCGTCCTCGAATCGGGAATCTCCGGCCGCGCCGCTGTGCCTTCCGGCGCCTCGACCGGCTCAAAGGAGGCGGTGGAGCTCCGCGACGGCGACGCCGCGCGTTACTTCGGCAAGGGCGTGCTGAAGGCAGTCGAGAACGTCAACACCGAGATCTGCGAGGCGATCCTCGGCCTCGACGCGACCGAGCAGTCGTTCATCGACAAGACGATGATCGAGCTCGATGGCACCGAGAACAAGTCGCGCCTCGGCGCCAACGCGATGCTCGCCGTTTCGTGTGCGGTTGCGAAAGCGGCTGCGGACGAATCCTCGCTCCCGCTCTACCGGTATCTCGGCGGCGCCGGCGAAATGCAGTTGCCGGTGCCGCTCATGAACGTCATCAACGGCGGAGCGCATGCCAACAATAGAGTCGACCTCCAGGAATTCATGCTTGTTCCACTCGGCGCGCCGTCGTTCCGCGAGGCGCTGCGCTACGGTGCCGAGGTGTTTCACACGCTGAAAAAAATCATCGATGCAAAGGGAATGCCCACGACGGTCGGCGACGAAGGAGGCTTTGCGCCCGATCTCGCGTCGAACGAGGCCGCCTTGCAGCTCCTGGTCGAGGCGATCGACAAGGCGGGATACACGCCCGGCACGGATATCGCCGTCGCCCTCGACTGCGCGGCGAGCGAGTTCTACAAGGATGGCGTTTACAACCTTGCGTCCGAGGGCACAAAACTCACGCGATCCCAGATGGCCGACGTGCTGGCGGCGTGGTGCGACAAGTATCCGATCATCAGCATCGAGGACGGCATGTCGGAGCACGACTGGGAGGGCTGGAAACTCCTGACCGATCGCCTCGGCAAGAAAGTCCAGATCGTCGGTGACGATGTCTTCGTCACCAACACGAAGATCCTGCGCGAAGGGATCGCCAAGGGCGTCGCCAATTCGATTCTGATCAAGATCAACCAGATCGGAACGCTGTCGGAGACTTTTTCCGCAATCTCTATGGCGAACCGTGCCGGCTACACGGCAGTCATCTCGCATCGCTCGGGGGAGACCGAGGACAGCATGATCGCCGACATCGCGGTGGGCGCGAACGCAGGGCAGATCAAGACGGGCTCGTTGTCGCGCTCCGACCGGATGTCGAAGTACAACCAGCTGCTGCGGATCGAGGAGGATCTTGGCGACGCCGCCGAGTATCCCGGACGGACCGCATTCTTCCAGCTTCGATAGCGAAGACGGCGTGCGCTGGCTCGCACTCATTTTCGTCCTGTTGATCGCCGCACTGCAGTATCCCATGTGGCTCGGCAAGGGTGGATGGTTGCAGGTGCGTGAGCTCGGCCATCAAGTCGAGGCGCAGCAGGCGGCGAATGAGACGCTGAAAGCACGCAACGACGCGCTCGACGCCGAAGTGCGCGACCTCAAGACCGGTTCCGAAGCGATCGAGGAACGTGCGCGCTCGGAGCTTGGCATGGTGCGCTCCGACGAGGTCTTCTTTCAGGTGCAGTCGGGAGCAACACCCGCCAACGCTGCCCCAGGGTCGCCGGTCCCCGGCAAGCGTTGAACGCAGCGCGCGGGACTGCCGGCGCATGCGACATATTACGTCCCGCCAGAATCCGCGGCTCAAGGAAGCGGCCCGGCTCATCGCCTCGTCCCGCGACCGGCGGAAGGCGGGAAAATGCGTCCTCGAAGGCGAGCATCTCATCGCTGCCTATGCGCAGCGCCACGGCGCGCCCGATTCGATCGTGGTCACCGACCAAGCGCTTGCGCACCCGCAGGTGCAGGCGCTTGCGATGCGCTACGAAGAGTGCGTACTCGTCGTCACGCCGAAGCTCTTGTCTGAGCTCGCGGTTCTTCCGGCTGAAGTGGGATTACTCGCCGTCGTGCCCGTGTTTCGTTCCGAACCAGGGCCCGCGGCGGACTTCTGCTTGCTGCTCGATAACATTCAGGATCCCGGCAATGTCGGCTCGATGCTGCGCTCGGCGGCGGCGGCAGGTGTGAAGCAGGTCTGGATGTCGAAGCGCTGCGCCTTCGCGTGGTCGCCCAAGGTGCTCCGCGCGGGGCAGGGCGCACATTTCTACGTCGACATCCACGAAGATGCCGATCTCGTCAAATGGGCGGCGGCCTATCGATCGTCGGGCGGCGACGTCATCGCCCTCGTCGCGGCAGGCGGCACGAGTCTCTACGACGCACGGCTCGAGGGACGGACCGCGATTGCGGTCGGCAACGAAGGCGCTGGCCTCGACACGGCACTCGCGGCGCAAGCAACGGAGCGGGTGACGATCCCGATGCCGGGCGGCATGGAATCGCTTAACGCCGGCGCGGCGGTGGCGGTCTGCCTGTTCGAATGCGTGCGCCGGCGAATGTCGCGTGCTGGATGAGCTAGGGGACCTGTGAACAAGTCGCGCGCGGTTGCGACGGAGAGTTTTCGGGATGGGATGCGCGAAGCGGGGCGAAGCGAAGGGTGGGCCCCTTCGCGAGACTCGCGACAAAGCAGACCGCCCGAAAGGCCCCGTCCCTTCGGGCTGCTGCCAAATGCGGCGCCTGCGTCGCCGCTCTCCTCGGCTTCGTGTTGTCGACTCCCCTTCGTCGCGCCTCATTTGCCAACTGAGGCATTCATCCGCATTTGGCCCTGCAGCGCAATCGCGTGGGACTTGTTCAGAGGTTCCCTAAGGAAACACGGTCGCGAACTTGGCGTCTTCGACGCATCCGCCGCCGATGTTCGGCGCGACCCAGCGGCCTTCGAGGCCGATCGACGTCGCTTTCATTTCGTAAATCGTTGCCGTCGTGCTGACCGTTGTCGTCGAGCCGTTCTTGCAGACGTACGACGCGACCGGAACACGGAATAGCAACCCTTCCCGCGAATAGGTGCCGGCAAGCGTGCAGTTTTCAGTTCCGGCGTAGAGGAAATCGAATTGCACCTGATTACTGGTGGTCTGCGCGACCACAGGATCGAAGTCGGTCAGCACCGTTCCGTTGTTGGCGGCGTCGGAACATCCGGAGTGAACGACGACTGCGGTGCCGTAGTAGGTGCCGCCAATCAGTATCGGCGTGAGCGTCTGCCGCACGATCGACTTGGCGACGGGAACGCCATTCACCGAATAGTTCAATGTGCCTGAGGAGCTGTCGATCGGGTTGAAGGTCGCGGTTCCGACCCGGACCGGAGTGGGGTGATCGCTGGGATTCCAGGGCGCGCCGATGCCGGTTCCCGTGGTCTGGAAGAGGTCTCCCGTAAAAATGCCACCTTGCCGCTGCAGATTGCCAACGTACCAGATCGGCGTTTTCGCCGGCGCCGGTCCGTAGACGAAGAAGGTGGCGAAGATGAAATCCTGGCTTTGGATGAAATTGACGCCCCAGCCATCTTCAGCCGGAACCCACCAGATGTCGGTGTAATCGTCGGCTCGTGCCGGCAGGGCTTGCATCAGCGATGCAGCGAGCAGGCAAGCAACGAACATGCGAAAGGAAGTACGAAGAGTCTGGATTGTCATAGCGGCTCACTCGAGTCGTTGAAGGATGAGATTTGATTCTACCGTGGACGCAACGGAGTCAATGGCGCCGAATGCGGGCAGTGCGGATTGCGCGCCTCGCGCCGTGCATGCAAGCGACCCGGCGGCAACACTTATTGCGAGACTGCGATTCCAGGGGATTTCCCTATGAAGAGCCGCTGCCAGCACACCGGTGAACGCATCACCCGCACCGGTCGTGTCGATTGCATGTAGGACGGGTGCGGACGCGCGAATGAGGGTCGAGCCGACCACAGCAAATGCACCCGCCGCGCCCACAGTGACGACCGTCGCGCAACCGAAGCGATGGGCGAGGTCCAATGCGAATGCTTCCGGAGTAGCAGCGGCGCCAAGGTGGGTGCTTAACGCGGCAGCCTCGATCTCGTTGACGACGAGGACGTCGATCAGCGGCAGCAGCGAGGTCAAAAGCGGATTCGCGGGCGCCGCGTTCAGGATCACGCGCGCGCCATGCTTGTGCGCACGCACTGCGAGCGCATGGACGGCGCGAAATGGCACTTCAAGCTGCATGAGCAGTGTGGTACCGGCCGCGAGCAGCGAATCGGGAAGGGTTGCCGGGTCCGCGTGCGCGTTCGCGCCCGCCACCACGGTGATGCTGTTTTCTCCCGTTCCGTCGACGTGGATCAGCGCGACGCCGGTGGGGCCGTCGACTCGCGCGAGGCGTTGCAGGTCGACTCCGGCCTCGACGAGGTTGCGAAGCGCCGGTGCGGCAAAAGCGTCGTTCCCGACCGCTCCGACCAATGCGACGTCCGCGCCGGCACGTCGCGCCGCGAGTGCTTGATTTGCGCCCTTGCCTCCGGGATGCGCGGCGAAGCTTTCCGCGGCGATTGTGTCGCCAGGGTCGGGAAGGCGCGCGACGTGGGCAACGAGGTCGAGGTTGATCGAGCCGAAGACGACGAGCATGCAATCCATTCAGGTCGTGATCACGCCCGCTCGTCGCAACTGCTCGATCATGGCGTCGCGATCTTGGGACGCGAGCGGCACGAGAGGCGCGCGCACCGTCATCCAAGCGTCATCCAGGACGAGGTGCGCCAGCAATGCCTTGTATGCCGGCATCAGCGGATACTCGTAGGCGACGTCAATGAAGTGCTGAACCTTGGCCAACGCCGCGTCGCCGTCGGGCGTTCCAGCACCGTCGAACAGCGTACGCATCAGTTGAGGAAACATGTTCGCGACGCCGCAAATAGTGCCGGCGCCGCCCGCCTTCAGCATCGGTTGGAGATGCGGCTCGTAACCGATCAACACGGCGAGATCCGGAAAGTGAGCCCGCATCGCCTTGCTGTGATCGAGATCGCCGCCACTGTCCTTCAAGCCCACGACCACACCGGGATACACCGCCACCAGCCGCGCGATCACATTCCCGGCGATGGGTACCGCCGTGATCTGCGGGATGTGATAGAGGTACAAGCGCAGGCGCGCATCGGCGACGTCGTCGATTAACGCGGCATAGCTCGCATAAACGCCGTCGGCGGTCACGTCTTTCCAGAAGAAAGGCGGCAGCACAAGTGCGCCCGCGCAGCCGCACTCGATCGCGTGGCGTGTGAGCTCGGCTGTTTCGGGTCCCGCCGCGCAGCCGGTGGCCGCGAGGATCCGGGCCGGCGCGATTCCGGCGCCGATCAATGCTTCGAGCGCCAGCCTGCGCTCGGCAACGCTGAACGACTGTCCCTCGCCGGTCGTCCCGAACGGCGCGACGCCGTCGATGCCGGCGTCGAAGAGTTGGCGTACGTGAGCTGCAAGGCGGCGATGATCGACGGCGCCGCGGCCGTCGAGAGGTGTCAGCGTCGCGCACCAGACGCCGTGAATCGCGATTCGCTCGTTCATCGCCCGCCCATCGCCTATCCTTTTCAGTACGCGTGGCGGCGCAGCTTGGCCCGGTGCACGATCGTCGTCGCGATTTCCTCGATCGATTTCGCCGACGTGTCGAGGGTCGCGATGCCTTCGCGCGAGAGAAGATCCTCGCACTCACGCACTTCGTAGCGGCAGTTCTCCAGCGCCGCATATTTGCTGTGGGGCCTGCGCTCCTCGCGGATCATGTGCAGCCGCTCGGGATCGATCGTGAGGCCGAACAGCCGCTCGCGAAAGGGCAGCACTGACGCCGGCAGCTTGCGATCCACGAAGTCATCGGGGGTGAGCGGAAAGTTCGCAGTGCGGATACCGAACTGCAGCGCAAGATAGAGCGAGGTCGGCGTCTTTCCGCAACGAGACACTCCGACCAGGATCACCTGCGCCTTGTCGAGGTCGCGCGTCTGGGCGCCATCGTCGTGCGCCTGGGTGAAGTTGATCGCCTCCATCCGCGCGAAATAATCGTGGCTGTTGGCCATGCCGTGCGTCCGGCCCGCAGCGTGTGAGCTCTTCGCGTTGAGCTCGGCCTCGAGAGGCGCGAGGAAGATCTGGAAAAGGTCGAGGGTGAGCGCCTTGGCGTCGCGTCGTACCGTCGCGCTCATTGCCTCGTCGACGATCGAGCAGAAGACGATGGGCGGCCGCTCCTCGCGCTCTGCCGTCTCGTTCACTTGGCGCACGGTGGCATCGATCTTGTCGGGCGTGTCGACGAATGGAATCGTCTGTCGCTGAAAATCGAAATTCTCGAACTGGGACAAAAGGCTGTTGCCGAACATCTCGGCCGTGATGCCGGTGCGGTCGGAAATGAAAAAGACGGTGCGACGAGCGGGCATCGGCATGCGGTGGCCGTCTTCGCGACGCGTTACCAATCCTTCCAGACCGGAACCACGCCCGCCGGCAATGGCGGAAGGTCGCCGAGATCGATGGAGCTTTCGCCAGGTCCGTGATAGTCGGAGCCGCTTGATGCCGCAAGTCCGAACACTCGGCACTTGGTTGCGAATTCGGTGAACTGCGCGGGCGTATGCGCGGAGGTCAGCACTTCGATCGCGTCGCCGCCGGCGTCGCGGAATTCGCCGAGCAGCCGCCGCATGCCGCCGGGGCCGACCTTGTAGCGACCCGGATGTGCGACCACCGCCTGGCCGCCCGCGGCGTGAATCCAGTCGATCGCCTGGCCGAGTGTCGCCCATGCCTGCGCGACATGCCCCGGCTTGCCCGGCACCAGATAACGTTTGAAGACTTCCTTGATGTCGCGCGCGCGGCCAGCCTCGACCAGAAAGCGCGCGAAATGGGTGCGCGAAATGAGCTGCTCGCTGGTCACGAATCGGAGAGCGCCTTCATACGCGCCGGGGATTCCCGCCGCCGCCAGCGCATCGCCCATCCGGCGCGCGCGCGTCGCCCGACCGGCGCGGATCGCCTCCAGCCCGGCGCAGAGCGTCGTGTTATCGGGGTCGATTCCGAGCCCGACGATATGGATCGTCAGATCTTCCCAGCTCACTGACAGCTCGGTGCCGCAAACGAACTCGATCCCGATCGCGCGGGCCGCCTCCCGCGCCTCCGCAAGTCCCGACACGTCGTCGTGGTCGGTCAGGGCGAGGACGTCCACACCGCGGCTCGCCGCGCGAGCCACGACAGCCGCGGGAGCCAGGAGGCCGTCCGAGCGGGTCGAGTGGCAGTGAAGGTCGTAATGGCGCATGAATGTCGAAAAAGCGGAAACACGTTGCGTTAACTTATTGATTCTAGCAGAATGATGGCGGTATCCTTGGTGATGACCCCATTGGCTCCGGGGGCGGCACCACCCCTGACGGAGGGGCGGGCAGCCCGGACGGATGAATGGTGCTTGCGCCCCGCTGTTGTTTTGGTGAAGAATATGCCAATGGTATAGCATCGTTGGGGCGGATCTGCGTGACAGCGCGGAATCCGCACGTGTAACCTGAAGCTGACCTGAAGGCGATTTCGTGAAGCTCTTCGACCGCGTTCTCAATCCCCGCGAAATCCGGCGGCGCCTTGGGCTCAACCAGGAGCAGTTCTGGACCCAGATCGGCGTCACGCAAAGCGGAGGCTCGCGTTACGAGAGCGGACGCGAGATGCCGAAGCCGGTGCGCGAGCTGCTGCGCCTCGTGCACGTCGAACAGATCGACCTGTCGCAGGTGAAACGGGTCGACTTCGAGATCATCAGCTATCTCAAGGAAGCGCACGCGGACCTGTATCGCACGTTGCGACGTGCGGTAAAGGGCCGCAACAAGGCCGGCGGGGCGCCGCTGGTGCTTGACGACGCGGCATTGGGGGAAGGCTCCGAGACACCAGAATTAAACGAAGCGGAAGCCGTGATGCCTGGTGCCGAACCCAAAGGCGGTCATTCTCTCTGACCCTTCTCGTACTCGTAATGTCGATGAACCCGCTGCGGCGGGTTCGTTGTTTTAAAGCGCCGGAGAGCGCTCCCTGGAACGACCAATTGCGCAAGGTAGAATTGCACTTTTGCGGGCGGATTTGGCGCGCCGCAGCAGGCGCCCGCGGCGCGTTGGGGGAGCAATGAGCAAGGCGGCACACGTCATTCCATTCGATCGCTTGCGAATGGACGACATCGAAGCGGTGGGGGGAAAGAACGCGTCGCTTGGCGAGATGATCAGCCAGCTTTCCGGCACCGGCATCCGCGTCCCGGAAGGCTTTGCAACGACCGCATCCGCGTTCCGCGAATTTCTCGCCCGCAACGAACTCGAACCGCGCATCGCCTCGCGACTCGATGCGCTCGATGTCGACGATGTGAAGGCTCTTGCGCAGGCGGGGGCCGAGATCCGCAGCTGGGTTGCCGGTGCGGAAATTCCACCGACCGCTCCACGACGCCGTTCGCGAAGCCTTTACCGCGCTCACGCTGGCGGCGCCCGACGCTACGTGGGCGGTGCGGTCTTCGGCAACCGCAGAGGACTTGCCCGATGCATCGTTCGCAGGACAGCAGGAAACATTTCTTAATATCAATGGATTAGATAATATATTTCACGCGATACGCGAGGTATTTGCCAGCCTCTACACCGACCGCGCGATCGCGTATCGCGTCCACAAGGGCTTTGCCCATGCGGAGGTCGCGCTATCCGCCGGGGTCCAGCGGATGGTACGCAGCGATCTTGGTGCGGCGGGGGTGATGTTCACGCTCGACACCGAGTCCGGGTTCGATCAGGTGGTCTTCATCACATCGTCCTACGGCTTGGGCGAGACCGTCGTGCAGGGTGCCGTCAACCCCGACGAGTTCTATGTCTACAAGCCGAGCCTCGCGGCGGGTCGCCCCGCGATCCTGCGCAAGAGTGTCGGCAGCAAAGCGACACGCATGACGTTCGCGAACACGCGCCAAGCGGGCAAGTCGACCGTCACCGCTCCGGTGAGCGAGGAGGAGCGGAATCGCTTTTCCATCACCGACGCCGAAGCGGAAGAGCTTGCGCGCTACGCAGTCGTCATTGAAAAGCACTACGGCCGGCCAATGGACATCGAGTGGGGACGCGACGGCGTCGACGGCAAGCTCTATATCCTGCAGGCACGGCCGGAGACGGTGAAGTCGCGCGACGATGCCAACATGCTGCGCCGATTCCGCTTGAAGTCGACGTCAACGGTGCTCGCCTCGGGTCGCGCAATCGGCCAGAAGGTCGGACAGGGTGCGGTGCGTCTCGTCAAATCGGCCGCGGAAATGGAGAAGGTGAAGGCGGGCGACGTGCTCGTCGCCGACATGACCGATCCCGACTGGGAGCCGGTGATGAAGCGCGCGGCGGCGATCGTCACCAACCGCGGCGGACGTACGTGCCACGCGGCGATCATCGCGCGCGAGCTCGGCATTCCAGCGGTGGTCGGATGCGGCGATGCGACGCGTGTGCTGACCGACGGCGCCGAGGTCACCGTGTCCTGCACCGAGGGCGACACCGGCCACGTGTACGACGGCAAGCTCGACGTCGAGATCGTCGAAGTGGCGCTCGACAGGATGCCGCCGATACCCACCAAGCTCATGCTGAACGTCGGCAATCCGGAGCTCGCGTTCGAATTTCGCCGTTTGCCGAACGAGGGGGTTGGGCTCGCACGGCTCGAGTTCATCATCAACAAGAATGTAGGCATTCATCCGAAGGCGCTGATCGAGCTCGACCGGCAGTCGCCCGAGTTGCAGCGCGAGATCCGCCAGCGCATCGGCGGGTATGAAAGCCCCACCGAATTCTATGTGAGCAAGATCGCCGAAGGTGTGGCAACGATTGCGGCCGCGTTCTGGCCCAAGAAAGTGATCGTCCGACTGTCCGACTTCAAATCGAACGAGTACTCGAATCTCGTCGGCGGCCAGCGCTACGAGCCGCACGAGGAAAATCCGATGATCGGCTTTCGCGGCGCGTCGCGCTATATCGCCAAGGAGTTCAACGATTGCTTCGCGCTCGAGTGCGCGGCGCTGAAGCGCGTGCGCGACACGATGGGCTTCAGCAATGTCGAGCTGATGGTGCCGTTCGTGCGTACCCTCGAGGAAGCGGAGATGGTGATCGCGCTGCTGAAAGAGCAGGGCCTCGAACGCGGGCGCCACGGGCTGCGCGTGATCATGATGTGCGAGATCCCGTCCAACGCCATTCTCGCCGACCAATTTCTCGAGCACTTCGATGGATTTTCGATCGGCTCCAACGACATGACGCAGCTCACGCTCGCCGTCGATCGCGATGCCGGCGGGGCGATCGCCTCGTCGTTCGACGAACGTGACGACGCCGTCAAGGCGATGCTGCGGATGGCGATCGTCGCGTGCCGCAAGGCGGGCAAATACGCGGGCATCTGCGGCCAAGGGCCGTCCGACCATCCGGATCTTGCGCAGTGGCTGGTCAAACAGGGGATCGAGAGCATGTCGCTCAACCCGGACACAATCGTCGCGACGTGGTTGCTGCTCGCAGGCAAGAAGCCGATGTAGCCGGAACCCTTTCGCATCGGCTGTCGGACCGATTGACGAATCTGCGTCGGCCACTTCCAATAGCCGGCGATGAATCCGCCACGACGCCTGCGCCTCGAGCCGCGCCCGTCGCGCATCGCTTGCGCGACGATTGCGATCGGTTGTGCCGCGTTCTGCGCGCTGATCCTGTTGCTGCCGCTCGATGCCTGGGCGAGCCTGGCGGCGAGCAACAGGCCCGATTTCCCGGCTCGGATTGCCACCGCGGGCGAGAACTTCTGGACGGTCAACCTCGCTGCGCTCAAGGCAGCAACGTCACGTGGCGCAATGTGAAACGGACCGGAAATGCTAGCGCGTAAGAGTCCGCGATCGAGCTGACGACTACGGCTACCGCCGTCGGCTAGAAGTACCTGTCGGCGGCTGCAGTGCTCGCATTCCCTCCACGGTTTTCTGCACCGCGCGCCACTGCTTCTGCAGTCGTGACCGCCCAGCATCGGCGCTTCGCCGAACGACCGTTTGGCTTGGCCGAGACGCCCGCGCAGGTCTTTGCTGCCCTCCGAACCCGCGGCATGCAGATCGGACAGCAGCTTCTCGGCCAGGTCGCGCAGCTTCTCGGGGAGCGCGTCGGGCATCCGGATGGTCGGGGCGGGATGGATGGCGCCGGCCTTCTTGCCGAACAGCTCGGGGTGCAGGTACTGGCCGCGTTCCGCTCTTGGCTTCGTCTCTTCGACCGCGATCGCGTTGGCTTCGGCCCAGGCATCCTTGCGGACACCGGTGACCTGCCAGCAGACCTTGACCAGGCCGGAGTCGGTCTGTATGGCGAACTGGTTGTCCTTGATCTCCTCGGACACCATCGCGCGGGCGAACTTACCGATCACGGTGAGCTGATAGCGGAAATCACGGTTGAGCGCCTCGAAGTACGCCGGCAACTGCACGCGCGCCGTGCCGTCGCGGTTGGTGGTCACGGTGCCGCTATAGACGTTGAGCATCTCCGGGGATTCGACGAACGAGTGCGAGAGGTATTTGTTCTCCGGATCCGTCGGATGGTCCACGGTGAACCCGCCACCGGCCTTCTGCAAGAGCCCGGTGACGCGGACCCTGCCCACAAAGAGTCCCGCGAAGCCGTTGGCGCTCTGGCCACGCACGGCGGCCACGTCGGGGTTGTTCCGAATGGAGCTGAAGGTGAAACCTTCGACACCGCTGCCCAGCACGCTTGCGCCCAGCACTCCGCCGCCGGGCTGGGCGGAGAAATGCAGCGAGTAGTGGCCATAGCCGTTGCCGAAGGTGAGACCTTGGGTGGCGTCGGTGGATCCGCTGACGCCGCTGACGCCGACCCCGACGTCGCTGCCGCCGCGTACCGCCGGGCCTGCACCGCCGCCGCTGCCGTCACCAAAGGTCTGACCGAGGACACCGGCGGCACCGGTGCCGGTCGTGCCGTGCACGCCGATACCGCGAACACTGCTGCCGATGGCTCCGGTCGCGCTGCCGACGAAGCCGGTGACTCCGTTGCCGCCGGCGGTGGAGGAACCGAAGACACCGTGCGAGCCATCGTCGGGACTGAAGGTCACTCCGAGCAGGCCGGACGGGTGATGCTGCGGGCGAGGATGCCCGGCGAGCCCGGGCTCTCGCCGACCACGCCGCTGTCGTTGAGGCTGCGACCGACCACGCCGGGGCCGTCGACGCCGTGCCCCTCCACGCCGGCCGGCGGATCGATCGGAATGCTGGAGCCCGGCGGCAGCGTTCCGCTCGTGCCGAACACACCGCCCCCTGTGCTGGAATCACCCCAGACACCGACCGGGACCGGATTTCCGCTCACATCTTCGGGCTGCTGCCCGCTGATTGCCGGATCGAATCCTTTTACAAGAGCCATGATGCCCTCCTATCGATTGACAAGCATCGAAGTTCATTCTGCGCCCGTAATCTGGCAGGTAGCAAGAACTCGCCGAGCGACTGGGAAACATCAATTGCTACTCGCGGGCAAGAAGCCGATTCAGTCCTGCAACTCTTTCTCATCGGCAGTCCGACCGATTGACGAACCTGCGTCGGCCCCTTCCAATGGCCGGCGATGAATCCGCCACGACGCCTGCGCCTCGAGCCGCGCCCGTCGCGCATCGCATGCGCGACCATTGCGAGCGCTTGTGCCGCGTTTTGCGCACTGATCCTGTTGCTGCCGCTCGATGCCTGGGCGACGCTGGCGGCGGTTCTGACCATTTGCGGTATCGCAGCGCGCGCACTGTGGCGCTGCACGGGACGTGGCGTGCCCGCGCTGTTGCATGTTGGCTACGACCGGCGAATCACGGCGTCGTCGCGCGACGGTCAGTCGCGAAGCGGCGCGATCCTCGACGATTCGTATGTCGGCGCCATCCTCACGACGATCGTGTGGCGCCCCGATGGCGCGACTCGCTACGCGTGGCCGGAATCGATCGTGATCCTGCCGGACACGCTGCACGCGGACGACTTTCGGCACTTGCGCGTGCTACTGCGCTACGGGCGGCCGGTCGTTGACGAGGAAACGAGCGGTCGTGTCGCTGGCTGACCCGCGAGCCACGCGCGAGCATCGATGAGCGCGCCGCTGTCGGCCTTTGCCTGTGCGCCGAGCAAATGAAGGTACAGCGGCACCAGCGACTCGATGGGTGGCAATGAATCCAGTTCGCCGCCTGGATGCGTGCGCGCGCGAAGCGGCGAACGAACCGGTCCGGGCACGACGGCGTTGATGCGCAGATTGGCGCGATTTTCCCATTCATCGGCCACGGTTGCCGCGAGCGTCGCGAGCGCCGCCTTCGATGCCGCGTAACCACCCCAGAACGCGCGCGGATCTTCGCCGCGCGAATCGAGCGTGAAGACGACGCTCGCATCGGGCGCCGAGCAGAGTAGCGGCAATGCCGCGCGCGTCAACGCGAGCGCGCCTGTCACGTTGACGTCGAACGCCATTCGCCACGCATCCGGGTCCTGATGCTCGACGGGCCCAAGAGAGCCGAGAAAAGCCGCCGTGTGAACGAGTCCGTCGAGCCTGCCCAACTGCGAGCGCAATGCACCGGCGACATTGTCGAAGTCCGCACGTGATGCTTTCGCGAGATCGAGCGGCAGGATCGTTGGCTGTGGATGCCCGGCAACGACGATCTCGTCGTATAACGCTTCGAGCTTAGGCACGACGCGCCCATGAAGCACTACGGTGGCGCCGCGCGATGCGCAGGAAAGTGCCAACGGACGGCCCAAACCGCCAGTTGCGCCCGTGATGAGAATGGCGCGCCCAGTGAGATCCACGGTCGATGCGATGTCGGAGGCGGGCAGCGGCACGGATAAAAGGGATTCGCTTGCGGAATAAGTCAAGGCTTGGGCGGCCGCGATAATAGCGGAAATGCATGCGTCCCGCCGTCGCGTGACTGATACGCGGTTTGCCAAGCCAGCGTCCGGCCGGTATAATTTTCTGTTGGCCGTGGGGGTATAGCTCAGCTGGGAGAGCGCTTGCATGGCATGCAAGAGGTCAGCGGTTCGATCCCGCTTACCTCCACCACGATCGATTTGCAGCGCGGCAACGTATGAGGCCACGCTGACGCACTTCCCGCAGTCCCCATCGTCTAGAGGCCTAGGACATCACCCTTTCACGGTGAGTACAGGGGTTCGAATCCCCTTGGGGACGCCAACAAAATCAGTTTGTTGCTTGCGTTTATTCGTCGCTCCTTAGAAAGCAACCCGGCGCGAGCGCTGTCCAACCCGGGACTACGCGCCCTTTTCAGAGGTACCTGCCTTGACCCAAATTCTTGACTACCTGAAGAAACATGGCCAGCTCCTCGATTCAGACATAGCGAAAGAGATGGGGATGTCTGTGGCCACGGTTCGCCAGCGCGTTGCCAGCTTGCGGGCAACAGGGGCGGTTGTCACGTGCGACCTGACGCGCTTCGAAAATGGTAAGCAGACTCAGGCGTGGGTGTGCCGCGCGTCGGGCTACACGCCGCCTCCAGCACCCGGACGCAAGGCAAAGCCGATTACGAAGGCGCCGCCCGCATAGGCCGTTTTCCAATACGGGGTCCGTCGACGCGAACCCCGCACCGCTGCTCCCGAACCTACTTGGGAGTGATCTTTGTGATCTTGTTGCCCTGTACTCCGAGCCCGGCCATGAGTCCTTTCTGGCCGAAGATGAAGGCGTAGATATCGTCCTTGGCGGTCGTCGTCGTCATCGTCTTCGCCTTGCCCTCGTCCATCACGACGACGGTTGGACCGACGCCGACCTCGAACCCATCCGCCTTGTCGAGTTGCGCAAGGGCGTTGGCGTTCATGAAGAACAGTGCGTAGCTATACGTCTGAGCGCCGGCCTGAAGTCCGATCGACGCGCCCGCGGTGCTGTAATAGGCGACGGCCTTTCCGCCCTTTAGCAGCGCGCCCTCCCCATATTGACCGCCGACGCCCAGGCCCGCCTTGGTGACTTTCGGGAAGACAAGAATGGCGTTCGCCGACGCTCCGAGCGCCTTCGCCGCGGGCACGCTGGCGTAGAGCTGCTGGAGGCTTGCGTTGGCATCGCTTCCGAGCTCGGCAGCTCCGGCGGCGATCGCAGATAGCGGCGCGAATGCGAACGCCGCTGCCACGAAAATCCTGCTCAAGGATCTCACGAACATTTCATGCTCCTCGTTTCATTTGTTACCCGCGTGCGCGGGAGGACCACCCAGCATGTACCGATGAATTCGGCAAGGAGTTACCGATAGCGGCGCTCCTCGTTGGAAGTGCATCGCGAATCGTGCACTCGCCCTTCGTCGGCGTCAACTCGCCCCGGTGGTATCCGTCTCTCGAACGGCCTCGATACGCTTCATCCTTGCCAGCAGCTCTCTCGAGCCCGCGCCCCACTTCGAGATGACGCTGACGGCGCTCGTGAAGGGCACGTCGACCACATGCACGCGGTTCTTGGCGATGATGTATATCGCGCCTGCCGCGGGTGTCGGGACCGAAGGAACGAAGATGGCGCAGTGATCGTCGTCGCACTCCTCGACGAGGAAAGCCGGGACCAGCGCGTCCTCGATCTCGGCCAGCACGACGGTGAAGGTCTGCTCGTCCTCCTTCCCGGCGATTTTGCGCGAGAGGCCGCGGATGAGCGCGTAGCCCGGAATACGTTCGAGGACCGTGCGCTCGATTGCATTCTTTGCCCGCCGTCCCGGTCCGGTCCGCACCGCAACTCCGCAGGCGAAGCATGCCGCGATGAGGATCAGTATTGCGATCACTTCGCGCAACGGAAGCGCCTCCGGCAATCCCGCGGTGATCGGTGCAACCAACCCTACGATGCCTCCGAGTGCCTTCAGGAGCAGGAGCACGCTCAGGTAAATCGGTATCAGGACGAGCACGCCGCCTATCAGCGTGGTCTTGGTGAACTCGGCGATAGTCCGCATTCGGCCTCCTTGGCGCAAGTCCGGCGCGCCGTTAGGGTGGGTCTCGGCGCGCGATCGTGATGGAAAGTGTCTAGTCCGATAGCTTTGCGTGATCTCGCAAGTCATCCATACTGCTCTTCGGCGCTGCAAATTTCATGATGTCCTACGCCTGTGAGACCTTGCAGGTCAATGGGCTCGAACTCATCAGGGCGACCTTGGGTTTGCCGACAGGATCCTACGTTTTCGCTGTCCGTTCACTCACCGCGGCGACCTTTGCCAAGACAGCACGGCGCACAAGATCGATGTGCTCGCGCAACGTGTACGCTTCACTCGCAAAGCTCGCCGGCGTGGTGATGCGTTCGACGCCGCGCTCGATTCGTTCGAGGTCCGAGAGCCAACGATCGACAGGAAGCTCGCTCTCGCGCAGCCGGACATCCCGTTCCAACAGTGTCAGCTCGCCATACCAGCGATAGATGCGTGAGCGCACACGCCAGCGCATAACCTGCGGCAGGAATTTGATCAACGGCACCATCACCACGAGGAGCGGCACGACAATGATGACGAAGCGCTCGACGAACGTCGCGACCCAAAACGGGAGATAGCGGTAGAGCAGGCTCGGCCCGAAGCGGCGGTGCCTGATGGCGTCCGGCGACACTCGCAGGTCGACTTGCTCGACGTTGGGGAATTCGTTGGGCGCTTCGAAATAACCCTGGTCATCGTGTTCGTCGCGGGTGAGCTCGAGCAGAAGGTTGACAACGGCCGGATGCACATCGTCACGCGCAGCGAGCATCGCCTCGGTGCTAATCAGCGCAATGTCGCGTGGTGGCGTCAGGGGCGCGAATTCGATAGCGCCGGCGTGCAGAGTGCGTCGGGTCAGGAAAGAGTACCGCTGCGGATATGCATCCGCCTGCGCGAGACTCACGAGCTCAAGTGCCGGATCGGTCAGCGCCGCCCGGATCGTCGGTGAGCGCACGCCGCCGACCATCAGCGCGGCATCGACACCGTCGCTTTTCAATTCGACCTGCGAACGGTCGGTTGGTACTCGCAGCAGCCTGGAATTGGCTGCGGTAACGCCGCTTGCTGCAAGTAGCGGCGTTGCGAGGGCATTGGTGCCGCTGCCTGGCATGCCCATGGAGATTCGTTTGCCAGCAAGCGCGGCCAGGGCGTCGATCTGCTCGCCGCGTCGCACGAAGACCCACAATGGCTCGTAGTAGAGGCTTGCGATCATGACCAGGGAATTGGCCTCGGGAAACGCAGCAAGGCCACCCTGCACGAATGCAATGTCCACACCTGAGTTTCGATCGAGTAGCAACCGGTAATTTTCGCCCGCGCCCTCGGTCATCCGCTCTTCGAGGGTCACACCTTCGGTGGCCAGCACCTCCTTGTAGCGTTGTGCTTGCTGATGGTAGAGGCTGAATTCGGGACCGGACGCCAGGACAATCTTGCGCGGCGGAATTGGGTCCAGAAACCGAAACGACAGCCAGATGCAGGCGCCTGCCAGCAGCGCACCGAGCACGACGATGCGGAGTAAATCGCGTCGGGAAAACAGGAGAAACTCGCTCAGCGGCATGGATCGGATCGACGAAAGGGTGCGGTCACGTGCTTCGTGGACCCGATTCTATCGATCGCGAGCGCAGTTGACGAATGAGGCGCGCGAGATGGAAATCCTTCTCGGGGCCACATTTGACTTCCGCGATGATTCGTCGTAATAAAGTTGACGCGGCCGCAGGCGCAGAGCTTCGGTGCCTGCCCATTTCTGCAGACAACCTCAGGGGCGCGACTGCTCTCGCCGCGCGGGGCGTTTGGCAAACGTCGCAGGTGCAATTTTCTCAATCGGAGATAACCATGTTACAAAAGCTTCTTTCGCTCGGCTTGCTGGCGATGTCGCTCGCGGCACCCGGTGCGCTTGCGCAGACCGCCGCCGCACCAGCGACGAATCCCGTCGATCCCGCGTCGATTCAGGCCTTGAAGGACATGGGTGCGTACCTGCAGACGCTGAAGCGGTTTCAGGTATCGACCGACCTGACGGGCGAGCGGGTTCTGGCCGATGGCCAAAAATTGCAGCATGCGGCGACGGCGGATATGGACGTCGAACGCCCCAACAAGGTGCGCGCCATAATGCACAGCGCTCGTTCCCAACGCGAGCTCCTCTACGACGGCAAGATGGTCACGCTCTACATGCCGGCACAGAAGTATTACTCGACGGTCGAATTTTCAGGAACGATTGGGGGGCTGATTGACCAGCTGGAGAAAAAGTACGGCGTGCAACTCCCGTTGCAGGATCTCTTTCTCTGGGGCACACCAGCGGCACCGCTCGACAAGATCGAATCGGCGATGAATGCCGGCCAGGATTTCGTGGACGACGATCTCTGCGACCACTACGCCTTCCGCCAGGACAAGATCGATTGGCAGATATGGATCACCACGGGAAGCAAGCCGTTGCCGCGCAAGGTTGTGATCACCAATCGCACCGACGAAGCGCGTCCCCAGTCGGTTTCGCTGATCGACTGGAATCTGAAACCGAAATTCACGGACGCGGTGTTCAAGTTCACGCCGCCCAAGGGCGCGTCCAAGATCGAAATCGTTCCGCTGAAGACAAAGTAGAGGAGCGCGAACATGAAGAAATCATTCGGCAAATTGTTTTCGACCGCGTTGGCCATCGTCGTTGTGGCCAGCTTCGCCATGACCCCCTACGCTGATGCCGCACGAGGGGGCGGTGGGGGTGGCGGGGGCGGTGGCCGCGGTGGTGGCGGCGGTGGTGGCGGCGGTGGTGGGGTGGTGGTGGCGGCGCTCGCTCGGGGGGCGGCGGTGGCGGTGGTCAAGCAGCGGGCGGCAGCAGACAGCAGGCGCAGGCCAACAACAGCAGGGCGGATCCGCGGACGAACAATGCCAGGAGCGGCAGCGTCAACAACGTCAACAACGTCAACGCCGAGCGAAACGTCAACGTCAATGTCGAAGGCGGGGGTTGCTGTGGCGGCGGCTGGGACAATGACTATCATCCCGTCGCGACGGCAGCAGCGGTAACGGCCGCCGTTGGAGTGACATCCGCGATCGTAGGCTCGATGGTGCAAAGCGTGCCGCCAAACTGCGTGCCGGTGAACTACGGGGGCATGATCTATCAACAATGCGGAGGCACCTGGTATCAACCCCAGGGGTCGCAGTACGTCGTGGTCGGCCCGCCGTATTGACTCTTGATCGAAGGGGCCGCAACGGCGGCGGTCCCTTCTTTCGTGTAAAAATTCTCACAAGCGATTCGTCGTGAGAGGCGCGAACCGATTGCGCTTGCAATTCGTTCGCGTTGAGGCGGTCTGCTAAGGTAATTCGATCAGAACCGGTACGCGGCGGCGGCCAGGATCGACATTCGAGCGCCGAGCCCTCCTTCGACAAGAAAGACGAAGTCCTTGCCGAACTCGACGAGGCCGCCGACCAGCGTGTTCCACGGTTTCAGCGGCGACTGCACGACAATAAATTGGAGGTCCGTGTTGGCGACGCTGCCCGCGACCTCTTGCTGGATGCGCTGATACATCGCACCGAGCCAGATCCCCCCGCTGGTGGATGCACCGGCCGTGCCATGCAAGCCCACCCTGGCCGAGAAGACCGTAGCCACTGGCTTCGTGTCGGCGATCAACGTTTCATTTTTGAACGATAGGGTGGTCTTGGTACGGTTCAAATCGGCCACCACGAAAGTGGTCAGGTCGTGCCAGTCGCTCACCTTGAACCCGCCCTGAAGCGTCACGCCGCCGCCATAGGTCGGGCCGTGGAACGAGGCATTGAGCTGCAGAATTCTGGGCTCGATGAGTCCTAAAATGGGTTCTTCGGGAACCTGAATGAGGCCGTTGGTGGTTCCCGCGGTATATCCGACGAGGGCGTAGACGTCCAGAAACGGAAACACCAGGACGTCGAACTTAGCCGAGAGATTCTGCTGCGACGTGTCCACCCGATTAATTTCCAGGAAGTTCGTGACCGATACCGGGTCCTTTCCCCTGAATCCCAACTTCAGATCGTGAATAGTCACCGGCTGTCGAGCCGAGTAGGCGGTGACGCCGATCCCGAACGGGAGCGGAAGTTGATAGCCCATTGCCTCGGCTTCCGCACCCCATATGGGCAGCCCCGACCAGTGCGCCTGAGGAGGTGCGGCGTCAGCCGCCAGTGCGCCAACGGAAAACATGGAAAGCACTAACAGGCCGCTCGCAATGAGCGGGGGAAGCGGTACGCACCAGGATATTCTTCTCATCGTCAAGCGCACATCAGGACTCATACTGCGTCTCCCCTGAGATCCAAACGGCGAACGACCGCAATGGCTATTGTTGCGAACGAGAATATACCTTTGTTTCCTGCGTGGGCCCGAAAATCCACGTGATGCGCCTTCGCCTGGTCGTGCTGCTTGCGCTTGGGGTGCCGTTCGGAGCGCTCGCCCAAGCGATCTCGGAACCGCTGCGAGGTGTCGAGATCGTTTCCGATGCGGCTCGCTTCGACAAGCGCGAGGGAAGCGCGCGCTTCTTCGACCCCAAGGATGGCCAGTTCGACTTGAGCTACTTTCTCGAGGACCCCCGCGGCTTCCTGCCGATCCCCATCGTAGTGACCGAACCGGCGGTCGGATACGGAGGCGGTGTCGCAGGCATGTTTCTTCGGCCGCGCCGGGAAGCAGGTGATGAAGGATGGGCGCGGCCCGACATATCGGCCGTCGGCGCATTCGGGACGCAGAATGGCACGTGGGGTGCATTCGCGCTCGATGCCAGCCGGTGGCTCGACGGGCGCCTGCGCACGCTCCTCGGGGTCGGCGCCGGACAGTTCAATCTCGATTTCTTCGGGCTCGGGACCGCGCCATCTTCGCTCGACGAGGGCGTGCGATTCTCGTTGCAATTCACCGGCGCGGTCGCGCAGGCGAACTGGCAACTCGCACCCAAGTCCCCGTGGGCCGTCGGCGTGCGTTACGCCTACGCTGACGTGGACCCCAAGCCACGTAATCCCGACTTTCCGGGCCTCGCCGAACAGGTCCGGGTGAAGATCTCGGCGCCCACTGCCATTGCCGAGTTCGATACGCGCGACAACGTCTTCACGCCTACCCGGGGAATCTATGCCGAATCGTCCTGGCTCGCCTCGCGCAAAGCCTTGGGTGCCAGTGACGATTTCGAGCGCTTCCAACAGGTGCTCATCGGCTGGCACCCGCTTACCGATGACGTGACGCTTGGAGCGCGAGGTAACTATGCATGGTCGTCGGACGGCACGCCGTTCTTCCTCCGACCTTTCGTACAGCTGCGCGGGGTGCCTGCGGTACGCTATCAGGGCGACCAGGCAGCGTCGGTCGAGCTCGAGGCGCGCTGGCAGTTCTTCGGCCGCTGGAGCGTCGTTGCATTTGGCGGCGCCGGCACGACGCGAACCGATCGGCAAAGCTTCGTCGCCACGCAAAACGTCGGCAGCGGGGGCTTGGGCTTCCGCTACGAACTGGCAAGCAAGTTCGGGTTGCACGCCGGCATCGATGTCGCGCACAGCCCCGGGACGACCGCAGTGTATTTCGTAGTCGGCAATGCGTGGTTCCGGCCCTGAGAAGCTTGGCAGTCTGATCAACCGCCGAGGAGTGGCGGCAGGTTCTTCCCACGATTCATCACGCGCGAGAGCCCGCCCGCCAGCCCGGCACCGACGATCGGTGCGACCCAGAAGAGCCACAGCTGCTGGAGCGCCCAGCCGCCTACGAAGAGTGCCGGTCCAGTGCTCCGCGCCGGATTCACCGACGTGTTCGTCACGGGGATGCTGACGAAGTGAATGAGCGTAAGACACAAACCGATCGTGAGCCCCGCGAAGTCGCCGGGTGCCCGGCCGTGTGTCGCACCCAGGATGACAATGAGAAACATGAATGTCATCACGACCTCGCAGACAAGCGCGGAGCCGAGGTCATACTTTCCTGGCGAGTGTTCGCCATAGCCGTTCGTGGCGAAGCCCGCTTGCAGGTCGAAGCCAGCCTTTCCGCTCGCGATGAGGTAGAGCACGCCAGCAGCGACAACTGCACCCAGCACCTGCGAGACGACGTAGGGCAGTAGCCGGGACGCGGGAAATCGCCCGCCGATCCACAGTCCGAAGGACACCGCCGGATTGAAGTGGCCGCCCGAGATCGGTCCGAATGCGTAGGCTCCGGTGAGCACTGTGAGGCCGAATGCGAGCGAGACGCCGGTGAAACCAATACCCAATTCGGGGAACGCTGCGGAAATTACCGCACTTCCGCAACCACCGAGAACAAGCCAGAAAGTACCGAAAAATTCCGCTACGAGGGCTGCCATAGCTCACTCTCCCTAAGTCGGGACGCAAGATTGCTCGCGAGCCGCGCTGGGGCGACGGTGTTTAGAACCTCGCCCCGCCCCCGAAGCTGACGCGCGGCCAACCAATAACGAGTTGCAGCGTGACGACCATCACGCGAACGTATCGCGCCCAGCCGAAGGCGGGCAACCGCTATCGTCTAGCCTTCTTTTCGCCGACGCATGAAGAAGAAGAGGGCCAGCACGATGAGCACGGCGATCACCAGATACCAACCCATTCCCATCCCAGCTTGTTCGGCGGGTTGCGCTGCGGGTGGGGCGGTGCTCGGCTGCGGGGCGGCGCTCGGTGGCGGGGAGGCGGCCGGCGTTTGCTGCGCGGGAGCCGCTGCTGCCATCTTGGCGGGCTCAGCCGCGGACTTGTCGAGCGTCGCCTGCACCTCCTGTTCCGTCACCACGACCGGCGCAACTTGCGTGACGATCGTCGCCGTAAGCTGGTCGCCCTCTTTCAATTCGCCGATGCGCATCACGCGGCCGTCCTTGAGTATCTGGATGCCCCGCTGGTCCAACTGGTCCTGCGAAAAACGCTTCCGCACCCCTTCCTTGTCACGTACGGTTATTGAGGACGGCCCGGTGCGCAACACGACGCCTTCGCGGATTTCGGTGACGACGACCGGCTTGATCGTGGTCGTGGTCGTGACGGTCGCCGTGCCCTTCATCCCCGGCTTCAAGTCCGACACGGCGAGCTTCTTGCCGTCGACGGTAAAGCGGAAATCGTCCGGTACTGTGATCTCCTGCGCGCCTTTCTCATCGCGTACTACGAGCTTGTTGCCGTCGACTGAGATCACCTCGAAATTGCGCACGGTGACGTCGGTCGTCGTCTGCGCCAACGGCGCGCCTGCGAAGGCGAGTCCCAACGCAACCAGCACAAAGATTTCGCACAGCCATGATGCCTTCGTTCTCATCGTCCGTCTCCCAAGGTCAGTTAGTGAAATCGACAAGGTCCAGTTCGCGAAGCTGGCACGACAACGCTCGCTGTCGTGCGCCCAGGTTCGCAAGTCCGGCGATGCGAACATGAATGCTGCACGAAGATTTTCGGCGGGTCGTTGCGACAAGTCAATCCGACCTCAATGGTGAATGGCAAGAATTGAATGTCCGCATTCCGCCAGCGGGCTTTCGGTACGACCTGCGCTTCCCCGGTCGGTTTCACTTTTTTCGCGCCTGAGTTTCCACTTCAACCGGGCGTTGAATTTGACCGGCTACTCGTTGCGTTCGTCTTATGCATTGGATTGCAGATTAGCGGGGCTCGGGCTTAGCGTACGAGGGCTTTACCCGAACTTCGCCCACGGGCGCAGGCCCTCACCCCAAGTGGCCGGCCAACTGAGGCCCGTTGAGTCAGGCTGAGCGCATGGCCTAGTCGCGCCAGCAAGCGCAGCAGGGGCCTTGATTGGGCAGCTGTTTTCGCGTATTCATGTTGAGCTTACCGGCCGCCAAGCGCCGCAGGTTCAGCTGGCTTAGTCGCTTCTGACAATCTTGCAGGGGGCACCATGGACTTCTCGACAATAGGTAGTTCGCTCGGAACCGCCTTGGGCGCAGAGGCGCCTCGCATCCTCGGCGCAATCGTCATCCTCATCATCGGGTGGATCGTGGCGGTCTTCGTGCGGGGCGGCGTCCGACGGCTGCTCGGTGTGGCGCGCCTGAACAAGCGGATCGCCGATACAACCGAGCAGAAGCTCGACCTGGAAACGTTGGTTTCCGCCGTCGCCTTCTGGCTGATCATCCTGATCGCGCTGATTGGCATGTTCAATTCGCTCAATCTGACGCTTGCCTCAGGGCCATTCGAGGTCCTGGTCAAACAGATTGCCGCCTATCTCCCGCGCCTGGTCGCCGGCGTGCTGCTCGTGCTCGTCGCGTGGCTCGCCGCCGTCGCATTGCGCGCCATCGTCAACCGAGTCCTCGATGCGAGCGGCCTCGACGAAAAGCTCTCCGCCAACGCCGGCATGCAGCCGATGCGCAAGAGCGTCGGCAACATGCTTTTCTGGCTGGTGATTCTCCTGTTCGTGCCCGCGATCCTGAATGTCTTCGACCTGGGTGGATTGCTCGATCCGGTCAAGGTGATGGTGACCAAGATCCTTGATATCCTGCCGAACCTGTTCGCTGCGTTCCTCATCGGCTTTGCCGGCTGGCTGCTTGGAAAGGTACTTGCTGGCCTCGTGACCAACATCCTCGCTGCTGCCGGCGCCGATCAGGGCGCGCATCGCCTGGGACTCGATTCGACGCTGCGCATTTCGCAAATTGTCGGCACCATCGTGCTGATCTTCGTGTTCGTGCCGGCCCTGATCGCCGCACTCGACGCGCTCCGGATCGAATCGATTTCGAGACCTGCGACCGACATGCTGGGCAAGATGCTCGCGGCGGTTCCGAATATCGTGGCCGCAGCGCTGATTCTCGTCGTCACCTACTACGTCGCGAAATTTGCCGCCGGGTTGCTCGGACGCCTGTTGAACAGCATGGGCTTCGACACACTGCCGCAGAAGCTCGGCCTGACGGGCGTCTTCGCTGGGGGCGCGCAGCCGTCGCGAGTCGTATCGATGCTGGTCCTGTTCTTCGCGATGCTGTTTGCGACCGTGGAAGCGGCGAACCGCCTCGAATTCAACCAGGTTCGCGATGTCGTAACGCTATTCATCAAACTTGGCGGCGACATCGTCCTTGGCGCCACGATCCTCCTTATCGGCTTCTGGCTGGCCAACCTCGCACACGACGCGATTCGCCGCGCCGACACGACGAACTCCGAGAGCCTCGCCACTATCGCGCGCGTTGCCATACTGGGCCTCGTCATTGCGATGGGGCTGCGCGCGATGGGGATTGCCGACGATATCGTGAACCTCGCGTTCCTGTTGGCCTTCGGGGCGGTCGCAGTGGCCGTGGCCCTGTCGTTCGGCTTGGGTGGCCGTGAGGCTGCGGGTCGGCAGATGGAGCATTGGTTGGCGAAGTTCAGAAAGGACAATTGAGCGATCTGGTGGAGCACTAAAAAACCGGACACGGCCCGCGTGCCAACGTCGCAGCACGCGAGAGGCAAAAAAATATGCTGTTACTGGCGCGCGCGGCAACGACCGCTTGCAAGATGTCGGGATGACGCCCACGCGCTGTACGCCGTATTAGCGTTCGACGGTGTCCGATGAGTGTGAGCAGTGCGCGGTATAACTGCTGAGGGCAACGGCGCTGACGCGGGGTCGAACTCGGTCGGCGACGTTCAGGATCAAATCTCGCGCGCTCCACGGAGCGAGCAGTCCACGTTACCGTTGCTCTTCAGGTTTGCTCGCTCCACGCCGGAGCGCTTACGCCCCGGCGCGCCGACAGCACGATCGATGAGTGAGCCGCGGCGCCGGAATGCCCCAGCGTATTCAGCTGTGTCCGTGATTCGTGATCGTCACGTCGGAATGCGGGATCAATTCCTTCTCGGCGTGGCGAGCCTCACGATCCTGGTCGCCCGAGATGCGGAATATGGTGTAGACGAGCACTGCCAGAAGGCAAATGCCGGCGATCGCCAACAACGCCAAGTCACCATTAACGTCCATACTCCCCCCAAGCGTGTTTTTTTATTGGCAATCTAAACCAGCTCACCACGTGTCGCAAGCGCCATTCGACTACTTTTTGTCGAAGAGGCGTCCGCCCCATAGCAGCGCTTGTTCGAAACGCGAAACGGGTGGAATCGCCGCCGCTTTGGGAGTCTATCCGCCCGCGCTGACGGACGGGTAGGGCTATTTCTTGCGGCGAAGCACCAGGGCAAGCGCGACGAGCGCGATGGCAAGAAGGGCAAGTGTCGCGGGCTCGGGGACTCTGCCCGGATTGACCGTTACCGTGGAAGCCGCAACCTCGCCGTTGTCGCCCACTTCCCCGATATATAGGAAGAGGCCGGTGGTATCGACGAGGGCTGTCAGGTTGAATGCAATGACGCCGTCATCGCCGATGCTGATGAAACCGAATGCACCCGGTATGGCGGTGGTCGACTCGCCGTCGAATACGCCGAGCGTGGCAACCGCATTGTCGACCGTGTTACCCGCCGGCCCCGTGCCAAACAGCTTAGCGTCAGCCGGTGCGCGTTGAGTGCCGGGACTGAACACGATGCCCGAGATGAAATCGAACACCGACATTCCGACCAACCCACCTGCGCACGCGGCGGTCGCGCAGTTCGTCGTGGACAGGATGATTGCGTCGAGGTCGAACCCGGAAAACTGACCGGGCGAGCCACCGACGCCCCCACTGTTGTCGTTGATCGTAATAGACAGAATGCTGCCGCCGACACCGGACAGGTCGGCCTGATAGACGGCTGTTGCGGCAAGTGTGCCTCCCGTCAGCCCCGTAAGCTTGGTAAAGGTCACCGGGCCCGCTACTGCAACAGAAACCAGCGCCGCAAGAGCGGCACCAACGAGAAGATGAGCGATACGCATGGAGGCTTCCTCCTCTTCTTGTGAACGACATTCCGAGGCCGGGGTATTGGCTCGTGAGTTCCAGGCCCATGACACCGGCATCTGGTAGCGACATGTACCAAGCAATACGTAGACCACAGACGTTTTTATGTTATGAATCAATAATTTGAGTGAAAAGGGTCGATAAGCCGCGCGTCCCGATGTAAGAAACCGCGACATGTGCGCCCCGTTTTCCAGGGTGATACGGGTCTCGGGTCGTGCGCAATTGGCCGAGCGCGACGAACACGATCTCGCTCGTGGAGAGGGAAATTCCCAAGGCTCAGTTGCCTCCCGACAATTCAGCTTGGTGGCGGGCGATCGGATTGACCCTACGCCCGCAACCGCCTACCTTACAGAGCGCGCCGCGGGTGCCGCCTGGCCAGAGGGGAAAGTGTCGGAGATCGCAATACAAGTCCGGTCCGGCTGAACGTCACCAGCCGGCCACGAAATTGCGGCTTCCGACAATTTTCGAGAACCGTGGACCTCGGCGGACTGATGTCATTCGGGCCCAGCTTTCCGTTGCTGCATCGCCGCGCCGCAGATTACGTCGACAAGATCCTCAAGGGCGCAAAACCAGGTGACTTGCCCATCGAGCAACCGACCAAGTTCGAACTGGTCATCAACATGAAAACCGCAAAGTCGGTTGGATTCGTCATACCGCAATCAGTTCTCTTGCGCGCCGACGAAGTGATCCAGTGATCGATCTCCGCAACGTTGTAGGAAGGACGATCAGGCTGACGGTCGCGTGTTGTCTCTTCGCTTTCGCCGTTGTTCTGTTCGGTCCGATGTCCGCCGCCAACGCGCAGCCCACGACAAAGACATACCGCATCGGGTGGCTGGGTCACGGCAGCGCGCCTGCGGGGATCGAACGAAATACAGGCGACTTTCAGCAAGCATTGCGCGATCTTGGCTATGTAGACGGCCGCAATTTCGTCATCGAGTACCGGTACGCAAGCGGCAACGTGGATCGGCTGCCGGAGCTCGCGGCCGAACTCGTCCGGCTCAAGGTCGACGTCATCGTGACTTCTGGCGAGCCGGCTGCGCTCGCCGCAAAGAGCGCAACGAATGCGATCCCGATCGTGGCAACTGAATTTGGCGTGGATCCGGTAAAAGCAGGACTTGTTACCAGCCTCGGGCGCCCGGAGGCCAACGTCACGGGACTGGCCACGCAGAACGAGGAGCTGTGGCAGAAGCGGCTCGGCATATTCAAGCAGATCGTCGCCAAAGTCTCGCGGCTGATCGTACTCTGGAATCCGGTGAATCCGGGCAACGTTGCGTGCGTCGATGAGATCAAGGCCGCGGCGCCGACGCTCGGCCTGCAAGTGAGCTTGCAGGAGGTCCGTGATGCCAATGCGCTCGACCCCGCGCTCGCTGTCATCGCCAGGGAACACCCTGACGCGCTTGTGATCTGCTGGGACAGCGTGACGCTGAGCCACGCCAAGCGCATCGCGGAATTCGCGCTGAAACAGCGAATGCCCACGCTCGCGCCGATCAAGGAGTATGTGGAGGCGGGGAGCCTGCTGTCCCTCGGGATGAGCCTGTCGGCGCACCGTCGGCGAGCCGCGTATTACGTCGACAAGATCCTAAAGGGGACCAAGCCCGCCGCGCTCCCCGTCGAAAGACCCCTCCAATTCGACCTGGTCATCAACGTCGGGACGGCAAAGGCCCTCGGCATCGCACCGCCTTCGGCGGTCCTGGTGTTGGCGGACGACCTGATCCAGTGAGGAGATTGCCGTGCGATCATCCATGAAGATGTTGCCCGGACTTGTAGTCGCCCTGTTGCCCTCGATCGCGGTGGCCCAAAGCAATGTCGGCGAGCTCCTCGACGCGGGCGCCAAAAGAGTATCGGCACAGGAGTTTCGCGACCAGGTCGTGCAACGGAATCTGGTGGGTGACACCGCGACGGGTGGCGCCATTGAAATCATGTATTCGGCCAGCGGCTCGGTACAGGGTCAGGGAGCGGACAAAGCATATGGGGCGCGGTCCTTGGCCGGGTCGATCAATGGGGCTTGGATGATCGACGACGACGAACGAATTTGCACGGAGATGGCGATGATGAGTGTCACCGGTGTTTCAGGGGCAACGGGTAACCTCGTGCTTCCTCGTCGTTGCCAGTACTGGTTCAAGCTCGACGGCAAGTATTTTATTTCCGATTCCGACTGGGATCGTCGCGCGAAGGTCCTTCGACGGGAGGTCCGGGCTACCTCGGCGCCTATCGCCACGCCGGTAGATCTGGGCCAGCTGCTAGACGTCGGGGGCAAGCGGTTGTCGGCAGAAGAATTCCGCAGCGAGGTCGTGCAGCGACTGCTCGTTGGTCCCGTTGCAGAGGGAGTACACGCCACCGAGATCATGTATATGAAAAACGGCACGATCTTCGGGAGGGGGATGTTGGGTGGACCAGCCGCAGGCGCGATGCCTTATATCAGCGGCAGTTGGACAGTAGATCAGGCAGGAGGTGTCTGTGCCACCATGACGACCGGCTTGACAACCATGCCGACCCGTTGCCAGTTCTGGTTCAAGCTGGGTGATGGCTTTTTCGTCTCCGATTCCGACTCCAATCGCAATACTAAGGTCCTGCACCGGCCGGTGAAATAATGGGATTCCGAGCGTGTCCACCAAGTTACCTTTGACGATCGGCACCGCGGGAGGTGAAGCCGGCAGTGCGGTGGACGCGCCGATAGCCGATAAGCAATCAAAAGTCGAGCGCCGCGCGCTGCGCGGCCGGCTGTTCCGCAAGTATCTGCTGCTGATCCTCGTGCTGGTCGGCGGCGCGGTGCTGGCGTCGGGCGCCATCAGCGTCTATTTCTCGTATCAGGAGAACAAGGCGGCGATCGGGATCCTCCAGCACGAGAAGGCGCTGGCCGCGGCGACGCGCATCCAGCAGTACGTGGAACGGATCCAGCAACAGCTCGCTTACGCGTCTTTGCCGCAGATCGATGCGTCCGACGTGGAATTGCGCCGCATTGAATTCAACAAGCTGCTGCGACAGGTTCCCGATATCACCGACATCGCGCAGCTCGATCCCGATGGGCGCGAGCAGATCGCGGTCTCGCGCCTTGCGATGGACCGCATCATGAGCGGCGACGACCGTTCGAAGGAACCTGCGTTCCGGAACGCGAAGCGCGGGCAGCCGTGGTTCGGCTCTGTCTACTTCCGCAAGGAGACCGAGCCCTACATGACAATCGCCTTGCGCTCCGGAGGCGACAAGGGACCGGTGACTATCGCTGACGTGAACCTCAAGTTCATCTGGGATGTCGTTTCGCGTATCAAGATCGGCGAGAAGGGCAAGGCGTACGTCGTCGACAAGCAGGGTTATCTCATTGCCGATCCCGACATCGGCCTTGTCCTTCGCAAAACGAGCCTCGCGGCGCTGCCGCACGTCAAGGCAGCGGCCGAGTCGAAGAGTGCCGAGGCGCCGGCAATGCTGTCGACCGACTTCGGCGGCACGGAAGTTCTCACTTCCTTTGCCACCGTCGAGCCGCTCAGCTGGACGGTGTTCGTCGAACAGCCGGTCGTGGAAGTCTACGAACAGCTCTACGCGTCGATCTTCCGCACGGCGTTGGTGTTGCTTGGCGCGCTGGTGATTTCAGCACTCGGCGCGCTCGCTCTTGCACGGGGCATGGTGCGTCCGATACGAACGCTGGACGAAGGCGCGCAGCGCATCGGAGCCGGCGAACTCGACCAGAAGATCGAGGTACACACGGGAGACGAGCTGGAGGGACTCGCTGACCAATTCAACCGGATGACCGGCAAGCTGCGCGAATCCTACGCCGGGCTCGAGCAAAAAGTCGAGGAACGGACCAAGGAGCTCACGAACTCGCTGGAGCAGCAAACCGCGATCAGCGAGATCCTGCGCGTCATCTCGAGCTCGCCGACCGATGTTCAGCCTGTGCTCGATGCCGTTGCCGAACGTGCCGCGCACTTGTGCGGCTCGCCACTGGCGCGTGTGCTGCTCGTGGATGGCGACATGCTCCGAGTGGCCGCGAGCTACGAGAGGGGCGGCGGCCAGGACCTGAAGTCCATCCTGCCGACACCGGTGCGGAGGACCACCTTCAACGGCCGGGCGGTGCTCGATCGTCAAACCATCCATTACGCCGATGTCGTTCCGGTGATCGATACCGAATATCCGGATGCGCGGCCCAACGTCGCGTTGGCGGGCACCCGGGCACTGCTGGCCGTGCCGCTGATGCGCGAAGGCGGCGCGTACGGAAGCATCTTTGTCTTTCGACGCGAACCCGGACTTTTCTCGCCGGACAAGGTTGCGCTGGTGGAGACATTTGCGCGCCAGGCCGCGATTGCCATCGACAATGTGCGCCTGTTCAACGAGACGAAGGAGGCCCTCGACCAGCAGACTGCCATCAGTGAAATCCTGCGCGTCATTGCCAGCACGCCGGGCGATGTGCGCCCGATGCTGAATGCGGTCGCCGAACGCGCGCTGAAACTTTGCGATGCTGCCGAGTCGACCATCATGCTTGTCGACGGCGACAAGCTTCGCGCCGCTGCGCTCTACGGCACCACGCCGACTCTGGCCGAAGGCGAACATATTCCGCTCAACCGGGGCTCTGCCACCGGCCGCGCCATCGTTGACCGCAACGTCATTCACATGAACGACCTGGCTGCTGCGCCCGAAGATGAATTTCCCGTTGGGCGAGACATGCAAAGGCGATTCGGTCATCACGCCGTCTTGTCGGTACCGCTGATGCGCGAGGATCGTGCCATCGGCGCGATCGCGCTCTGGAGAATGGAGGCGCGTGGGTTTACCGAAAAGCAGATCTCGCTGGTGAAGACGTTTGCCGATCAGGCGGCAATCGCAATCGAGAATGTGCGACTCTTCAACGAAACGAAGGAGGCTCTTGAGCAGCAGACGGCGATTGCGGAAATCCTGCGCGTAATCTCGAGCTCGCCGACGGACGTGAAACCGGTGCTCGATGCGATTGCCGAGCGGGCCGCGCGGCTGTGCGATGCAGCGTCCGCTTCGGTGTACTTGATCGACGACAACGTGCTTCGGCATCTCGCGTCGAAGGGACCGGCGCCGGAGCAAGTGACCCACGTCGATGCGCTGCCGATCAACCGCGACTCCCTCGCCGGACGCGCGGTGCTCGAGCAAAAGACGATTCAGCTGCCGGACCTGCTCGCCGAGGCGAATGAGTATCCGCTCAGCTTCGAAATCGCCAAGCGCCTGGGTCATCGCACGGTCATCGTGACGCCGCTCTATCGGGAAGGGCGTCCGTTTGGCACGATTCTGCTGAGACGCCAGGACGTACGGCCGTTTACCGAGCGGGAGGTCGCGCTCTTGCGGACGTTTGGCGACCAGGCGGCGATCGCACTCGAAAATGTGCGGCTGTTCAACGAAACGAAGGAAGCGCTCGAGCAGCAGCAAGCGTCAGGCGAAGTGCTCGCCGCGATCAGCAGCTCGATCGCCGACACGACACCGGTCTTCGACAAGATCCTCGAAAGCTGCGAGCGGCTGTTCGCCGTCGTGTCCGTCAGCATCAACCTCCTCGGAGACGACGGTCTCGTCCACCTGGCCGCGCACCATGGACCGGGACGCGAGGAAATCATGAAGGTCGGGCCCATTCCGGCAGACGATCAAACTGCAACGGCGGCTTGCATCAACGCTCACCACGTACTGCACTTCCCGGACATCGAAAGTGCGGACGTACCCGCGGGAACCCGCCATTCCGCCCACCTTGCCCGGGTCAGGTCTGCGGTGTTCGCGCCGATGCTCTGGGAGGGCAAAGGCATTGGCTCAATCAGCCTTGGCCGTGCCCATGTCGGCCCGTTCTCCGACAAGGACATCGCGCTTCTGAAGACCTTCGCCGACCAGGCCGTGATCGCGATCCAGAACGCGCGGTTGTTCCGCGAGATCGAGGACAAGAGCCGGCAGCTCGAAATCGCGAACAAGCACAAGTCCGAGTTCCTCGCCAACATGTCGCACGAGCTCCGCACGCCGTTGAACGCGATCATCGGCTTTTCCGAGGTGCTGCAGGAAAAGCTCTTCGGCGACGTGAACGAGAAGCAGGGGGATTATCTGAGCGATATCCACTCGTCGGGCAAGCACCTGCTCGGGCTCATCAACGACATTCTCGATCTGTCGAAGGTCGAGGCGGGGCGGATGGAGCTTGACCTTGCGAAGTTCGACGTGGCGGCAGCCCTTTCCAATGCGATGACGCTCGTACGCGAGCGTGCGCAACGGCACAATGTCGCTTTGAAGATGACCGTCGACCCCGCGTTGGGCGAGGTGATGGCCGACGAGCGCAAGGTGAAGCAGATCCTCGTCAACCTCCTGACCAATGCCGTCAAGTTCACACCGGATGGCGGCAGCATCGACGTCACGGCCTGCCGCGAGCCCGACGGCCTGGTAATCGCCGTGCGCGACACCGGAATTGGCATCGCGCCCGAGGATCAGGAAGCGGTGTTCGAGGAATTCCGCCAGGTCGGACGCGACTACACCAAGAAACAGGAAGGCACCGGCCTCGGCCTTACCCTGACCAAGAAGTTCGTGGAACTGCACGGCGGCCGGATCTGGGTAGAAAGCGAGCCGGGCAAGGGCTCCACGTTCACATTTACGATACCGACAAAATCATGAGCGCCACAAATCTGATTCTGATCATCGAAGACAACGAAAAGAACATGAAGCTCGTTCGGGACGTGCTTCAGGTGAAGGGGTACGAGACGATGGAGGCGGGTACTGCGGAAGACGGGCTGGCGATGGCCGCCGCGCGCAAGCCTGACCTTGTTCTGATGGATATCCAGCTTCCCGGCATGAACGGCATCCAGGCACTCGGCGAGCTGCGCTCCGACCCGGCAATGGCAAATATTCCGGTGATTGCCATCACCGCGTCGGTCATGCAGCAGGACAGGAAGCACATCACCGAAGCCGGATTCGACGCCTATCTTGGGAAGCCGCTCGACCTCAAGGAATTCCTGCGTACGGTAAAGCGCATCCTGGAGACTTCGCGGCGATGACCGGCCCTTCGAAAGTGCTCGTCGTCGACGACACGCCGGCCAACGTCAAGCTGCTCTCCGACTTGCTTGCGGTCAAAGGCTTCGGCGTCGCGACAGCCGCGAACGGAGAAGAGGCGCTCGCAAAGCTCGCCGCCGAGAGGCCGGACATCGTGCTGCTCGACGTGATGATGCCGGGCCTGTCCGGATACGACGTTTGCCGGCGCATTCGGGCGGACCCGGAGACCGCGCTGCTCCCCGTTGTCCTCGTGACGTCGCTCGATCCGCAGGGTGAACGGCTGAAAGGCATCGAGGCGGGCGCCGACGATTTCCTGGCGAAGCCGATCAACCAGCCTGAGCTCTTCGCGCGCGTGCGCTCGCTCCTTCGTGTGAAGGCGCTGCAGGACGAAGTCCGCCGCCAGGCCGACGAGCTGAAGGAGTGGAATGCGAAACTGGAAGAGCGTGTCGCCGAGCAAGTGGCGCAGGTGCAGCAGCTCTCCCAGCTCAAAAGATTTTTTTCGCCGAAGGTCGCGGATGCAATCGCGTCTTCAGGAGAGAGCTCGATCCTCGCGCTGCACCGGCGAGAGATTTGCTACGTTTTCGCGGACCTTCGCGGCTTCACGGCGTTTACCGACCACGCGGAGCCGGAGGAGGTCGAGGCGGTGCTGCGCGACTATCACGCGACGATGGGAGCGATCGCCAACGCGCACGACGGCACGATCGACCGTTTCGCAGGCGACGGCATCCTGATTTTTTTCAACGATCCGTTTCCGGTTCCCGAACCCGGCAAACACGCTGCGGCAATGGCGCTCGCGATGCAGGCGCGGTTCGTGGCGCTGCGAGGCCAGTGGCAATCGCTGGGACATGACCTCGACCTCGGCATCGGCATCGCGCTTGGCTTCGCGACGCTCGGCGCGTTTGGCTTCGAGGGTCGGCGCGATTATTCGGCGATCGGCAGTGTGGTCAATCTTGCCGACCGCTTGTGCGGCGAGGCGGCAGGGGGACAGATCCTGATCGACCGTCGCACCCGTGCAGGTCTTGGTGATGCCGCCGACGTCGAGCCTGTCGGCCCACTCGCGCTCAAGGGATACGCACAGCCGGTGCCGGCATTCATGCTGAAGGCGCTGCGCACGGTTGCCGGAACGGCGACGAGCACCTGAAAGCAAAACGCCCGCGAGGACTTCGCGGGCGTCGATGCGCAATTGCCGCCGCGGACGGCGTCAGATCTTCGGCACCGTCGACGAGAACGCCCCATCCGCCACGTTGTTGACGAGCCGGTTGTCTTCTCCGGAGACGATCGTCCCGGACGCCGCAGGATTGACGCCGGTCGCATTGCGCGTGATCGTGCTGTCGGAAACGTAGGCGGTGCTGTTAGCGCCGCTCACCTGTATGCCGGTTGCGTTTCCCGAGACCTGCGAGCTGACGACGCTCACGAGGTTCAGCGGCGACGCGGCGCCCGCCTGCGTCGCGTCGACGCCGACGCCGGACGTTGTCGGAGATCGTGCAGTCGCGCACTTCGATCGGCGCCGTCAGCGCGGACGTCGGCGGCGCGACCGAGATGCCCGGTGGTTCCGCCGCTCACGGTCGATCGCGTGAACGATCCCCGCGGTGCGGTCGTAGAAGACTCACGCCGGTCGTGTTGCGCGCGAACAGCGTGCCTTCGATGCTGACCGTCAGCGTTCCCGGCGGACGTCGCGAAGGCGGCGCCGGTGCCGTTGTCGTGGAACGTCGAGCGGGTGACGAACACGCTTGCGCTCGCGCCGACGCTCGCGCAGAGGCCCGGCGGTCGGGAAATTGGAGACGGTGACGTTGTCGACGTAGAGCGCAGCGCCGGAGACGAACGAGATTCCGACGGTGGCGGCGGGATCGACGCTGTTGATCGTGAGGCCGCGCAGCGTGACGTTGCCGCGGCCGGCGTTGACGGCGAGGCCGATGCCGGAAAACACCGAGATGCCGGCGTAGATGCCCGGCGGCGCGATGATCGACACCGGCTTGCGTGATCGTCGCCGGACCGTAGCCCGCCGAGTCGAGGACGATGACTTCGCCGCCCGAAAGCGTCTGCGCGATCGCGACGCTCGAACGAGCGGCATGGGATACGCGAGGCTGCAGGCATTGGCGTCGCTTGCCGTCGACGCGACGAACGTGCGCTGGGCGCGGCGGCCGTGCATCGGTGGCGATCCCGCCCGCGAGGACGGCCATCGAGCGCCAGGTCGGATGAGGAAGGAACGCTTGAGCATGGTCTTCTCCGTCGCTGAGGTCGTGTCATTGCTTCGGCACGGTCGCCGTAGAACGTGCCGTTGATGCCGTTGTCGGTGAGGCGGTTGTCGCCGAGCGATACGATTGACCCGGTGAGCGGCCGGATGCCGGTCGCGTTGCGCACGATCGTGGAATCGGTGACGTACGCGGTGCCGCCAGCCTGCGCATCGACGCCGATGCCGTTGTCGGTGACCTGCGAGCCGATGATCGATAACGGTCGCGCGTCGCCGCGCCGTTGCCGCCGACGACGATGCCGGCGGTCGTGTTCCTTCGACACGGTCGTGTTGCGCACGTCGGCCGCACTCGTCGCGCCGCCGATCGTGGGCTGGATCGCGATGCCGATCGTCGCCGCCGGTGATGATCGAGTCTGCGGATCGCCGCGGTCGCGGAGAAGCCGGTCAGCGCGATGCCCGGTTCCGTTGTGCTCGAACTGCGAGCGATCGATCGTCGCGTCGAGCGGTATGACGACGCCCAGGGCCGGTCGCGAGCGACGCGCCGATGCCGTTGTCGCGGAAGACCGAGTCGCGCACGAAGAGCTCCGCCGGCCGCCGGCAAGGTTGCGTTGAGGCCGGCGCCGGTGAATCCGCTGACGAGCGTTCGCTCGACGTACAGCGCGGCGCCCGACTGGAAGTCGATGCCGGTTGCGCCGCCGAGCCCGTTGATCGTGAGGCCGCGGAGCCGTGACCTTTCCGCGTGCCTGGATTGACGACGATGCCGGTGCCGCTGGTCACCGAGATGCCGGCGATAGACGCCCGACGGCGCGATGATCGAGATCGGTTTGGTGATCACCGTCGGGCCGTAACCGGCGGAGTCGACGATGATGACCTCGCCGCCAGGGTTCGTCAGCGCCATCGCCGATGCCAGATCGAGCGGCAGGGACTCGCGAGCGTGCACGGGTTGCGTGTCGATCGCCGATCGACGCGACGAAGGTGCGCGATACTGTCGCCACCGCCGGCGTTGACGACCTGCGAGAGCGCGGGCGACGTGCTGCCGGGGAACGCGCCGTCGCCCGCATACACGGCGGTGATGGCGTGCGTGCCCGACGGCGAGCGCCGAAGTGGCGAACGAGGCGCGCGCCGCCTGCCGGACAGCGACGCGGTGCCGATCGTCGCGGCGCCGTCCTTGAACGTCGACCGTTCCCGTCGGCGTGCCGTTCGGGACCGACACCGTGGCCGTGAACGTCACGGCGCTGCCGAACGTCGACGGATTCAGCGACGACACGACGGGTCGTCGTGGTGCGGCGCCGCCGGTGACGGTCTCGACGAGCACCGGGGATGTGCTGCCGTTGTAGATCGCGCTGCCCGGCGTAGACGGCCGTGATGTCGTGCGCTCACCGGGTTCGCCAGCGCCGTTGTCGTGAGCGTCGCGGCACCGCCCGCGAGCGTGCCGACGCCGAGCAGCGCCCCGCCGTCGTAGAAGAGCGACGGTTCCGGTGGGCGCGCGCGCTCGACGGGCGGCGGGCGTAACGGTCGCCGTGAACGTGACGCTCGCGCCGGGCGCGATCGGGTTGGCGCTCGGCACGACGGCGGTCGTCGTTGCGCATGGAGCACGACCTGCGTCAGCGCGTGGCGACGTGCTCTGCGCGTTCGCCGCATCGCCGGAATACGTCGCCGTGATCGACATGGCTGCCGGCGCCGAGCGCAGGTGGTGCTGACGATGGCGACGCCACCGGCAGCGTGCCGGTGCCGAGGACCGTCGCGCCGTCGAAGAAGGTGACCGATGCCGGTCGGCGCGGCACCGCTGACCGTCGCCGTGAAGGTCGACGGTCTGCCCGCCGATCGACGGGCTGCCCGACGTCGCCGAGCGCCGTGGTCGTCGCGCCCGCTCCGATCGTGACGCCGGTCTCGACGGCGCCGATGTCGCAACGCAGCGCCTTGCGGCCGGCGCGATGCCGCGCTGGTCGACGGGATCACGCCGGCGCCATTGCAGCCGCCCGCCGCCGGGATCGACGTCGATGACCGCACTGCCGCGGGAGGCAGCCGCGTGTCGGTCGGGCCGCCGTTGTTGGCGAGCGCGCCGAGCGCCAAGGTGGGACGCGAGAATGTCGTGCGCCGCGCGCGTGATCGTGCCGGAATCGATCTGGTTGTAGTCGAGCGACGTGTACGTCCCGCCGGCCGGATCGAGGTCCGGGTTCGTGCCGATGCCCTGCGCGACGATCGTGTTCTGCAGCCGGATCGTGCCGTTGAGCGCGCTCAGGTTGCCGCCCGTGCTGCCTCCGCCCGTCGCCGTGTTGTGGCTCACCGTCGAGTTGACGAGCGTCGATCGTCGCGCCGCCGGAGTTGCGGATGCCGCCGCCGCGCGACCGACGTGTTGCTCGTGATCGTCGAATTGACGATCGTCGCCGCGCCGCCCTGGATCTGCAGGCCGCCGCCGCGGAACGTATTCGCTGGTTGCCCGAGATCGTCGAGCGCACGAGCCGTCAGCGTGCCGCCAGCCTCGTGGTCGATGCCGGCGCCGCCGAGCCGTCCGAGCGCGTTGTTGCCGGTGACCGCGACGTCGGTGAGCGTCAGGTTGGCGCCAAGCTTCTGGATGCCGCCGCCGCTCGTGGTGCGCCCGCTGCGTGATCGTCATTCCCGAGATGCGCGACATTCGAGGCCCGGCACGGTGATCCCGAAGACGCGACTCGCGTTGTTGCCGCTGATCGTGAGACACCGGGCACCGGGGCCGACGATCGACACGCTCTTGTCGACGATCAGCTGACCGCGACGTGAGCGTGATCGTCGGTCGGCAGGCAAGGTTGAACACGATCGTGTCGCCGGACTGCGCGGTCGGCGATCGCGTTGCGCAGCGAGCCGATCGCCGGTGTCCGAGCTTGTTGGTGACGGTGAGCGATCGATCCGACGGGTTCTGCACCTGCTGGTCCGAGCACCGTCGACATGCTGCCATAGAAGCTCGCCATCGCCGTCGTAGGTCGGCCGACATGCGCGTGCGTTCCGGCGGCGAGAGCGCCGGTCGACCAGCGCGGCGACGCCCGGCGGCGAGCGGGTACGGTGCCCGAGCGAGCGCGAGACCGTCGTAGAACGTGACGGTGCCGGTCGGCATGCCGGTGCGCGGGTGGCGCGGCGGCGACGGCCGCCGTCAAGGTCACCAGCCTGTCCCGTGGTCGACGGGTTGAGCGAGCGAGGAAAGGCCGGTGCGTGCTCGCGCCATGCCTCCGGCGGCGCCGACGGTGAGCAGGCCCGATCCCCGTGGCGCTCTGGCCGTCGGGATTGATGATCGTGACATTGCGCGAGCCAGGACGACGCGCCGACCGTCGAGACGTCGAGCGTCACCGACGTCGGTCCGTTGTAGACGATGCCGTTGATCGTCACGCCCGGAATGCTGGCGCCGAGCTGCTTCGCGAAGCCGGACCCAGGATCGAAAAAGCCCGATCCGTTGACCGACTGCCCGGTGACGTTGATCATTGCCGACGCCTGACCCGGCGTGATCGTCGGCGGCGACGACGGACGACGGTGTTGCGGGCGGGGGGGCCCGCAGGCGGATCACACGTGTCGCCCAGGTGCCGTCTGCTTCGGTGTATTCCTGGATCGTCCAGAACGTCATGTTCGTCGTCGGGATCGACCTGCGTATTCGAGTAGTCGCCCCAGCGGCGCACGCCGCCTGGCAGCGAACTGGCCCTGGTCGAAGGTGTTCACGTACGCGGCGAGCCCGGCGGTCGCGAGCTGCACACCCTGCGTCGTGCCGCTCGGGTCCGTCAGCAGCCGCCCGTCGGTGCCTGCACCGGCGTAGTCGTTCGGTCCGATCAGCGAAAAGCCGAACACGGCGTGGCCCTGAGCGTTGACGTTGACCGAGCCGTACGTGTAGCTCCGCAGCGAACGGCGACGGGTCGAAGATCGTTCCGGACTGGAGGATCGCCGGAGTCGACGCGGGCGAGCCGATTTGGTACCAGCGCACGGCATTCGCGATCAGGCGCCGCGGCGCCGCCGTTGCCGGTGGCGTCGACGGCAGTCGTGTGCGCGAGCCAGATCGTGCCGCCGCGCATCGTCGCGTTCATCACGCGGTTGTCGCTGCCGTCGAGCAGGCCCGAGGTCGGTCCGGTCGGGTGATTGTTGCCCTTGTGCTCGACGGGAAGCGGCATCTGGAAGGCCGCTGTGGTGATCGGTACGAACGGCACCATCGCCGGCGTGCCGCCCGGGTCCGTGATACGGACGAGGTCGAGGACGCCGAACGACTGGTTGTCCTCGCCGATGAAATAGCCGTCGGTCGCGGCCGGGTCGAAATTCGTGACACCCTTCGGCGTGTTCGGCCCGGGGCCCGTCGGGATTCGTCACCGCGCCCATCAGGTCGCGGAATACCGTGACGACGATGGGACCGCCGGTCAGCACCGAGCCCTTGTTCACAACGAAGAGCGACGACCCGTAGTAGTTGGCGGCGTCGAACATGTCGCAGCCGATGTAGATCGGCGTTCGCGTCGACGCCGGCGTTCAGGAAAGTCGCAGAGAAGCCCGGCGTCGTTGCCGACCGGCGCGACGAGGTCCTCAACGCTCACGAGGTTCAACGGAGACGCGGCACCCGCCTGCGTCTTCCGATGGGCGGACTCTAGACTGGCGCGTGACGATATGCAATCGTCATCGGACGATTGTTTGCGCGGCGCGCGCGGGGTGTTGTATTAGAGTTTCGGTACCACCGATGTGAAGGCCGCGCTACCAGTATTGTTGGCTACAGCGTTGTCCTGCGCGGTCTGCCCGGTTCCTCCAGTTACGAGCGACAGCCCAGCCGTGTTGCGCGTGATCGTGTTGTCGCTGCAATAGACCGGATTGGCGGTCGCCTGCACGCCGGTCGTGTTGCCCGTGATGAGCGATGAAATGAGGCTCACGAAGGTCGGCGCCCCGGCGTTCACGCCGGACTGCACGCCGGTCACGTTGTCGGCGACGAGCGCTTTCCACACCTCGATCGTGGAAGTCTTCGCAGCGATCGTCGGGCCGGCGGCGATGCCGGTCGTGCTGTCGGTGAAATTCGATCCCTGTATCACACCGGCCGTACCTTCGCGCAGCTCGAGGCCGGTGGTGTTGCGTTCGAAGGCGCTGTTTTCGATGTTGACGGTCAGCGTCCCGCTCGACGCGCTGGCCGTGAGGCCTTTGGAGTTTTCGCGGAGCGCGGCGCCGCGGACTTGGAGAATGCCCGACGTGGAAAGATTGGCGCGTACCCCCGCTGACGCGGGCGCAAGCGAAAAACCGGTTACGGTCACGCGGTCCAGATAGACCCGCGCGCCGGCGACGTAATCGACGCCGATGTCGCCGCCGAGGCTGTTGATCGTGAGGCCGCGCAGCGTCACGACGCCGCCGCCGGCATTGATCGTCACGCCGGCGCCCGTGAACACAGAGATTCCCGCGTACACGCCAGCGGGCGCGATGATCGACACCGGCTGCGTGATGACGACCGGGCCGTATCCGGCCGAATCGAGGACGATCACCTCGCCGTTGGGGTCGGTCTGGAGGATCGCCGCCTTGAAATTCCGGCACGGTGCCGCGAGCGAGCAGTCGTTGGTGTCGAGGCCGTCGTGGGCGACGAACCTGCGCTGCGCGGTGGCGGCAACGGCGGAGGTGGCGTTGTAGGACAGCAACAGCAACAGTGCGATCCGCGAAATTCGCGACATGATGGACATGGCGTTATCCTCGAAAGCGTGAGTGCTCATCGTCGATCTCCGGTCACTGCCTCGGCACGGTCGACCCGAAGGTACCGTTGGTGCCATTGTTGTAGAGACGGTTCAGCGTGCCCGAGGCGATCGCGCCGCCGGCGGTTGCAAGCCCGGTCGTGTTGCGCGTGATCGTTGCGTCGGTCAGGAACACATTGCCGTTCGCACCCGCGTTGACGCCGAGCCCATTGCCGGAAATGAGCGATGACGACACCCCGACATTCGCCGCTCCGGCGCCGCCCCCGGCCTGGATACCGGCGGTCGTGTTTTTCGTGATCGTCGAGTCGATGAAGTCGATCCGGCTCACCGCGCCTGCGATGCTCGGTTGCAGCAGCGCGCCCGTGGTGCCGCCCGCAAGCGTCGAGCCGCGGATCTCACCCTGCGCGCTGAAGCCGGTGAAACGAACGCCGGTCGTGTTGCCGTCGAAGTTCGAATCGCTCACGGTGACCTTCAGCACCGCTGTGGTGCCGCCCGTGGTTCCGAAGGTCGCGCCGATGCCGTTCTGGCGGAAGATCGAATTCTGGATCTGTACTGTTCCTGTCGCCGCAGCCAGCACGTTGAGGCCCGCCGTTGGGAATCCGGTTACAACGACATTGTCGAGATAAAGCGCGTCGCCGCTCTTGTAGTCGATGCCGGTAGTGCCACCGAGCGCGTTGATCGTGAGTCCGCTCAACGTGACCTTGCCGAGCACCGGATTGACCTCGATGCCGGTGCCACCGCTACGAATACCGACACGCCTGCGTAGACACCCGGCGGCGCGATGAGCGACACCGGCTGCGTGATGACGACCGTCCCGTATCCGGCCGAATCGAGCACAACGACTTCGCCGCCGCTCGACGTCTGCAGAATCGCCGCCTTGAAATTCCGGCACGGTGCCGTAATCGAGCAGTCGTTGCCGTCGACGCCGTAGGAGGCGACGAACCTCCGCTGCGCGGTCGACTGAGGGCGCCGTGCATCCGGGAAACTTGAACGAGCCGATCCGATTCTGCCAGTTGCCCGCGGCGCCGTTCGCCGGACTGCTGTAGTACTGGTTGGTGTACCAGAACGTGCAGTCGTCCACCGGGTCGATCGTCATCGCCGTGTAATCGCCCCAGCGGTCGCAGGTGGGAGAGCCGCCGCAGCCGAAGATCTGCGAGCCAAGACCGGCGATCATCTGGACCTCGGTCTGCGGCAGCGTGTTTGGCGGGTCGCCCGCCAGACGTCCGACGTACGCGATGCTGGGAAAATTCGGCGCCGTCGTGCCCGACGTGCTGAAGCCGATGGCCATATTGCCCTGGTTATCGACCGCGATGCTCGGCATGAATCGGTAGAGCGTCGTGTCGGGCGAATAGATCTGCTGCTGCACCGCCAAGGCGGCGATGGTGCCGCCGGTGACGTCGAGCTGCGCCCATTGGATCGCCGATTGCGCGGTCCCGCTCAACGGAGCGGTGTGCACGACCCACAGCGACTCCGCTGTCCCGACCTTGCGGTATTGCAGCTTCTGCATGATCCGGTCGGCAACGTTGTCGAGTTTGATCGCAGTGCCGGGTTGTGGCACGACGGCGCCGTAGCCCCCCGGCGTGCCTCCCACTGCGCTGTACGGCGTTTGCGCGACATTGGTGAGTGCGCTGAGGACGCCTCCGCCTCCGCAGTTCGGGCCGGGGGTCAGCTTTCTTACCTCGAACGCAAAGAGCGAAAACGATTCCGAAACAAACCACGCGGGCGTGCCAGGTTGCACCGCCGTCGGGCCTCGTCCGACGCTGTTGGCCGGCATCATCGTGAACGCGCTGCTGCTGGCGTCGAGGTAACCCAGTGCCCACGTGAGCGGGTTGCCGTTGTAGAGATCGGCGCGGCTCAACGATGCGAACGACACGCCCGCGTACGTCCCCCCGCCGGCGAGGTTCGTGAATTCGTTCGCGCTCATGTACAGGCAGTCGTGCCAAATGCCGAACTTCGGATAATCGTTGATCGCGCCCACCGGAGGCAGGCCTGCGCCGCCGGGATCCTGGCGCAGCGCATACAGATACCAGCCGCCCGTCACGGGGTCGCTCGTTTTCGACACCGCGATGCACTCGTAGAAGGGACTGGTGGGGATCCCGGCGACGGCGACGAACCCGAGGTGAGCCAGGATCCAGCGATCCGCGAGCGGATCGTAGACGACGATCGGGTCGCCTTGACCGTTGCCGGCGCAAAAGGTGCCACTCGTTGCCCATAACTGGTCTTCGGTGAAGGAGGCGAGAAGCGTTCCGGTCTTGCTGTAAATCGCGTACGACGTGTTCACCGATTCGATGTAATGGTTGAGCCCGACGTCGCCGTTGGGATCGGCCGGATATCCGGTTCCGCATTGGCCGCCGGTGCACGCATCGGTGAGATTCATCCCCGCAAAATTCTGCGTCGTCGGCGGCATCGGCGGACGCGGGCCGGGTGGGGATCCGGGCGCACTGATTGACGCGCCGCCGCCGGATTTCGTGCCTGACGGTCCCTTCATCAAGGGACGGTAAATCTTCGGTGCAACTGCGCCTATCGGCACCTTCGGCAGCAAGCGCAAATCGCCGTTGAATTCGCCCGGCACGACTTTCTGCTGTTCGACCGTCGTTGCAGCGCTTCCTGCCTGCGCCGCAGCGGGCGCGGCAACGCCGACGGTCAACGCGAACAAAGCGCTGGACGCCGCGATTAGCCACGTGCGTCTCGGTGGCGGCCCTTCGGCGATGGAGGGAGCAAACGTGGCTTCGGCGCGGCCGGAAATGCAATCCATCGGACCCCCTGATGTGAGAAGATCGCGTCCCCAAAAGTGAACGCGCTCAGGTCGGGAACGCAGGCGCCCGGTCTCGCGGCCGCGCATGCACCCCGCACATGAGGAATGTAGAGGAGTCATGCATCAAATGCAAACGAAGCTGTTTGCAGCCGTCGGCAAACGGACCGGTTACACTTGTGAGCGACGCACAGATTCGATGCGCGCACATTTCGGATGACGCCTCTATGACTGCCGCCGCTCTTTCCGCCGCCATCGCGGCAAAATGGGACGACGAGATCGTCCCGCACCTGACCGACTACATTCGCATTCCCGCCAAGTCGCCGCATTTCGATCCCGACTGGAAGAAGAACGGTCATATCGAGCGCGTAATCGCGCTCGCCGAAGCGTGGGTGCGCAAGCAGCCGGTGCGAGGGCTCGAAATCGAGATCGTCCGTCTGAAGGGGCGCACGCCGCTCCTTTATTTCAATGTGCCCGCGACGTTGAAGAAAGGTGCGCACCACGCGACGGTATTGCTCTATGGGCACCTCGACAAGCAACCCGAGATGGTGGGCTGGCTCGATGGATACGGTCCGTGGAATCCGCGCTACGACGACGGCAAGCTCTACGGCCGCGGCGGCGCCGACGATGGTTACGCAGTCTTCGCGTCGCTCACTGCGATTGCGGCGCTGCAGGCGCAGGGTATGCCGCATGCCCGCTGTGCAGGCATGATCGAAACGTGCGAGGAGTCGGGCAGCTACGATTTGCCGGCCTACCTCGAACATTTGGCGCTGCGCCTGGGGCGTGTCGATTTCGTCGTCGGCCTCGATTCAGGCTGCGGCGACTACGAGCGCCTGTGGGCGACGACATCGCTGCGCGGTATCGCGGCCGGGACGTTGACGGTCGAAGTGCTGACCGAGGGCGTGCATTCGGGCGATGCGAGCGGCGTGGTGCCATCGTCGTTCCGGATCGCGCGGCATGTGCTGGACCGCCTCGAGGATTCGGGGACAGGGCGGATACTGCCCGCCGAATTTCACGCGCCCATTCCCGAGGAGCGCGCGACGCAAGCGCGCGCCGCCGCCGACATCATGGGCGAGCTCGTCATCCGCAAGTATCCATTTGCCGGCGGAACCAAGCCGATGGTGGCGCGGCGTGCCGAAGCGGTGCTCAATCGCACGTGGCGTCCCGCGTTATCGGTGGTCGGCGCCGACGGCCTGCCGTCGATCGCGGACGCCGGCAATGTGCTGCGGCCGCGTACGTCGCTCAAGCTGTCGCTGCGGATCCCGCCGACGCTCGATGGCGAACGCGCCACCAGCGATTTGAAGCGCCTGCTCGAAGCCGATCCGCCGCATGGCGCCACCGTGCGATTCGAGGCCGACCAGGGCGCGACGGGGTGGAACGCGCCGCCGACCGCACCGTGGCTCGCGTCCGCGCTGGAGACAACGTCAAAAGCGCACTACGGGCAACCTGCAGCGGCGATGGGCGAGGGCGGCACGATCCCGTTCATGGCGATGCTGGGCAAGCACTTTCCGGACGCCCAATTCCTGATCACCGGCGTCCTCGGCCCGCATTCGAACGCGCACGGACCCAATGAATTCCTGCACGTGCCGTACGCGAAGAAGCTCACGGCTTGTGTTGCGGACGTCATCGCGGCGCACGCGATGCGATAAGCAGAATTTCCGTCACGCTGCTGCGCTCCGGGGCTGGCGTGAAGCGAAGATAGCGGGCACCGAGGGAGGTTGGTCGTCCGTCGAAAGGCGCTGGCATGCGCCGCACTGCTTATTCGAGACGTAACACCTCATGTTGCCGGCGTGCGAATGTGCGGAACAGAAGCCTCGCGATATCCGCGTCGAACACCGGCCGCGGCGGCGTCTCGACGAGGCGCGTGAGTTCGCCATCGTCTTGCGCCGTGCCGAGCCAGCACCAGTTGCGAAGAACGTGGATGTCCGTCCGTTCACCGAGCAGAGCTCGCTCGCGGATACCGGCAAGTCCTGGATAGGGCCAGGGCGGGATGGCATAGGGCGCAAGCGCGGCGCGCAATCGGGCGTGATGCGCCTCTTGCGACTCGGCGCCGACGCATGCGCCGGCGCAGCGGCGCACCTGGCGCGCGAAACAGGGACCCGCGCGCCGCTCGAATCCAAGCGCATTCCAGCACAGCGCGTGTTCGCGCGAGAGCTGACGCAAGGTTTCGCGAGCGGCCCTCTTCGACGTGAAGGGGCCATAGCGCCCCGCGAGATCGCCGGCTTCGACGGTGGCGGCCGGATAAAAGCGCGGCGGCCCAGGCTCGGGCGTCAACTCCAGCACGCCGGATTCGACCTTGCGCCGCAACGCGTGGTTGTGCGCCGGCAACATCGCCTTGACGAGCGCCGATTCGCGCAACAGTGCGCCGATCTCGCCCGCCGTCTCCTCGAAATGAATCCGGCGAATCTCCGCGGAAATTCTAAGATCCGTGGCCGAGCGGTAGTCGGACGAAAAATGCGCGCCGACGCGCTCACGCAGATTGCGGCTCTTGCCGATATAAAGCGGAAGCGCGTTCAAGCCGTAGAAAAGATAGACACCAGGTACCTCCGGCAATGCGTCGAGCGCGTCGGGTGCAAGCTGAGGCGGCAGACTGGGAATTCGGAGCACGCGCTTGACGGCCTCCGCAATCGTGTCAGCTTCGATATCGCGGTAGAGCGCCTCGACGAACGCCCATAGCGCGCGCGCGTCGGCGAGTGCACGGTGACGGCCTTCAATCTGCAGCGCGTGGCGTTCGATCACGCTGTCGAGATTGTGCCGCTCGGCGTGCGGAAACATCCGGCGCGAAAGCTTGACGGTGCAAAGCACGCGCGCGCTGAAACGGCGGTCGAGGCGCGCAAACGCGTGCTTCAGAAATCCGTAATCGAAGCGCGCGTTGTGCGCGACGAATAACGCACCCCCCGTGCGTTCGGCGACCTCGTTTGCGATGGCGTCGAAGGCGGGGGCGTCGCGTACCATCGCGTCGGTGATGCCGGTCAGCGCCTGAATGGCCGTCGGAATCGGCACGCCCGGGTTCACGAGCGTCGACCATTCGGACACCTCCGGCGGGCCGCCCGCCGGATCGGCCGTGACGCGCACGATGCCGACCTCGGTAATGGCGTCGCGATCGGCCGCGGTTCCGGTGGTCTCGAGATCGACGAAGGCGAGGGCGGGCGCAAACAGGTTCATAGGGAGGAAAAAGGGGGCTTGACCTCCGAACGTTCGTTCGCTATCGTAGCACCATGTCGAACGATCGTTCCTACCTGACGCTATTGCAGGATTATTACGCGCAGCACCGGGCGCTTCCGTCGTACGCGTCGATCGGCCAGCTGCTCGGGCTCAAATCCAAGTCGTCGGTGGCGGCGTTGGTGGCGCGTCTCAAGCTCGCCGGGTACATCGACTCGACCCCGGACAAGCGGCTGGCCCCCACGCGGCGCTTTTTCGCGCGGCCACTCGCCGAAGCGCCTGTTCACGCCGGGATGCCGAGCCCGGTCGAAGACGGGGCGGCCGATGCCCTCACGATAGACGACTACCTGATCGAGCGGCCGTCGCAGACGGTGCTGATTCGCGTCAAGGGCGATTCGATGATGGACGCCGGCATTCTCGACGGCGACCTCGTCGTCGTCGAAAAGACCGCCTCCGCGAAGCGCGGCGACATCGTGGTGGCAATCGTCGACGGCCAATTCACGCTGAAGACACTCGATCTCGAACGAGGCAACTTCATTCTCAAACCCGAGAACAAGGCATATCCGATCATCCGACCCGAAGGCAGTCTCGAGATCTTTGGCGTGATGGTTGGTCTGGTCCGCAAGACCTAGGTTTGCCCGGTGGACGTCCGCATGCGCGATCGCGGTCGAGGCATTACCATCGCGGATGGCCACGGGACTGAAGCTCGCGATCGTGCTCTCGGGGGGCGGCGCCCGTGCCGCCTATCAGGCCGGCGTGTTGCACGCGATCGCCGAATGGCGGCCCGCGGGCAGCTCCATTCCCTTCACCGTGGTCACGGGCACATCGGCCGGCGCGATCAACGCCGCCGCGATCGCCGCGGGCGCCCAGGATTTCGGAAGCGCCGCGACACGCCTGCGCGATCTGTGGAGCAAGCTGCACGCCCGCGATATCTACCGCACTGACGCGATGAGTCTCGCGCGATCGGGCGCGCGCTGGCTCATCTCCTTCATTCCGGCGTGGCGGCATCGCCGTCCGGCGAGCCTGCTCGACAACGCGCCTCTCGCCCGGTTTCTCAAGCGCGTGGTGCGCTGGGCCGACGTGCAGACGGCGCTCGACAGTGGCGCTCTCGATGCGCTTGCGATCACCGCGATGAGCTATCGGAGCGGGATGTCGGTGACGTTTTGCCAGGCGCGCGCCGAGGTGGAATTGTGGCAGCGAGCGCAGCGGATCGGCGTGCGCGCAATCCTTGGCGTTCCGCATCTGCTTGCCTCGAGCGCGATCCCGTTCGTGTTTCCGCCGGCCGCCATCGACGGCGAGTATTTCGGCGACGGCACCGTGCGGTAAGTGGCGCCGACGAGCCCCGCGCTGCATCTCGGCGCCGATCGGATCCTTGTCGTCGGCGCGCGGCGCAGGACTGTGCGCCCGGACGCTCCCGCGAACACGGCCAGCCTTCGATGGCGCAGATCGGAGGACAGGTCCTCGCGAGCATTTTCACCGACGCTCTCGGCACGGACCTCGAGTAGGTGCGCCTCGTCAACACCGCGGTGCGGCAGATTCCGTTGGACAAGCTTTCGGCGAGTCCGGTCCCGTTGCGCGACGTCGCGTTGTCGACGGTCACTCCCAGTATCGCGCTGGAGGATATCGCTCTTGATTACGTCGACGAGTTGCCGCGCACGATCCGCACTCTCCTGCGCGGCGTCGGCGGCACGCATCCTGGCGGCGCGGGGCTTTTGTCCTATCTGTTGTTCGCACCCGGTTTCTGCAAGGCGCTGATTGCGCTCGGGCACGCCGATGCGAATGCGAAGCGCGCCGAAATCGAGGCGCTGTTGGCGCCGCGGCCCTGATCAGGTCTTCGCGACCTCGACCAGGCAATCGTAAAACGTCGCGGCGCGGCCCAGGTCCGTCAGCGCCTGGCTCGTCACCGCATTCGCGTTCGCCCCGTCCGGCGACAGTTTTTTCCACCAGATCGACGGCGCGACGACAACGCCTCTGGACGCGCGCGATCGGTGACCCGCGCGGTCGCCTTGAAGCTGCCGCGATCGTTGAAGATGCGCACGACGTCGCCGGTGGCGACGCCCCGCGCCGCTGCGTCGCCGGGATGGATATCGAGCTTCGGCGTCTTTTCGCCGTTCACAAAGCGCGGCATGTTCGCAAACGACGAATTGAGGAAATTACGCGCCGGCGG
>CAVRXB010000003.1:0-730802 GCA_963724975.1 uncultured beta proteobacterium
GGTTCACCCTGGTGCCGGATGGGCACGCCGCGCAGTTCCAAGTCCCGCTGCGTACCATCCACGTTTAGCAGTTGCGTTTCCAGCTGTATCGACGCGCCCGCGAGGGCGCGCCCATGCAGCGCCTTGACGCGCGCGTCGACGTCGGGCGGATTGGCGAGCACGCGGTCGGCGCCGAGGACGTCCTCGCGCCTGCGGCCGGTAAATCTTTCGTAAGTAGTGTTGACGTCGACGATGCGGAAATTCGCGTCGCGCAGCACCAGCGCATCCTCCCAGGCGTCAAACATCGCCCGATACTGCGCCGCGCTTGCGCGCAAGGCCTCATCGGTGAGCTTGCGTTCGGTGATGTCGCGAACGAGGGTGAGTGCGTGTGGACGGCCGTGATAGCGCACCGGAATAGCCCGGATTTCCATGTTGCGCAGCAAGCCGCTCTTGTGCCGCGTCACGTGCTCACCCTGCGAGCGCTCGCCCGCCAACGCCGCGCGCACCAACCTCATGCAAGCCTCGCGGCCGTCCGCAGGAATGAACATGGCGCAGTCCGCGCCCTCGATTTCCGCGCGATCGAAGCCATGCAGCTCCACGAAGGCTGGATTGACGTCCGCGATCCGACCGCTGTCGTCCCACAGCGCCATGCCGTCTATCGAGGCATTAAAGATTTCGCGGTATTGCTCTTCGCTCGCTCGAGCCGTGGCTTCGATACGCTTGCGCTCGGTCACGTCGCGGATGATCGCGAGCACGTGCGGCTCCCCGCGATATTGGACGGGAATTGTCCTCACCTCGACCTCGATGCGCTCCCCGTCCTTGCGCAGCGTTTCCAGCTCCACTGCGCAGGGCGTTCCCGCAAGGGTCCGCTGAACCAGCTCGCGGCGGCGCTCGGCATACTCTGCCGGCATCGCGGCGCGGTAGTCGCTGCGCAGCACTTCCTCGCGCGTGAATCCGTGGATGCGCTCGTATGCGGCGTTGACGTCGACCCGCCGCGGGGTCGAATCCCAGAGAACGAGCGCATCCGCGGAAGCGTCGAAGATCGCCCGATATTGTTCTTCGCTCGATCGCAACGCCGCCTCCGCGCGCGATCGCTCGATTTCGGTATGCACGCGCGCAGCGAAGATCTTCAGCATCGACTCGACCAGCTCAAGATTAGGCAGCGGCTTGCGGGAGGCGACCGCAATGATGCCCAACACGGTACCGTTGCTGCTCGTGAGGGGAAGCCCCGCATGGCTGTCGGCTTCCATTGCCGCGAACACCCCGTCATTGGGGAAGCGTTCGCAGAGTCGATCGGGCAAGGCGGAGTAGCCTGACCGGAGGACCTGCTCGCATGGCGTCCCCGCGATCGGGTACTCGAAGTCCTCGATCATGCGGCCGTCCTTGTAGAACGCCAGGGTCTTCAGCGTTCCCTGATCCTCCGGCTTGGGTAAGGCAATGTACGCGATCTCCACACCCAGCACGGCGGCAAGCACGCGCACCAGCTCGCGAAATACTCCCGCCCCTTCCGCGCTCGAAACCGCGACCGCGGCCCTTCGTAATGCCTCTTCGGCGCGGCCATGCTCGATCTCCGCGCTCATGCGCATGGCGAAGATCTTCAACATCGACTCCGCCAGCTCAGGATCGGCCATCGCGGTCCGAGTCATCGTCACCAGGAGGCCAAGCGATTCGCCCGACCCGTCGAACAGCGGATACGCCGCGTAACAATCCATGCCCTTGGCGGCAAATATCGTGCCCGGGTCGAAATCCGCGGAGACGCCTTGTGCTACGTAGCGGAATTCACGGCCGACGACCCGCGCACATGGCGTGCCGGCGAGCGCGTAGGTGAAGTTGCGCAGCGGGCGGCCGTCCAGCCACGCGGCGAGCGATCGCATGTGAGTCCGCCCGACGTCGTCGAACACCGCGACGAAGGCGACATCGACCTCGAGGATATCCGCAAGCTCGGCGATGAGCGCCTCGTACACCCGCGGGCCGCCCGCCCGGGATACGGCGAAGGCCGCGCGCTGCAATGCCTGTTCGCTGCGCGAGGAGGTCCCGACTACCGTGCCTCGCGCTTCGCTGGCGGGCGCCGCGGCCACAACCGCGCGCGGATTTTCACGGTCGCGAGCATCGCGTGTCTTCGTCCCGAGATCTCGATTGGTACGCCGGCTCATATTCCGCCCCGCTCGCGTTAGACTCATCCGAGAGTTTAGCCGCATCTGCCGAATCGGCACCGATGACGTCCCGCAGCGACCGCTTGAGCTTTGCCTAAGGCGAACGGATAGGGCGCTACCACCGGAGTTTGCCGGTCAGAGACCCTTACGGCGCCGACAAGGATGTCCTCGCCGTCATCTCGAACTGCCCGCAGCTCTACAACTCGTGCAACGGATGCAATCCGACGCCGATTCGCATCATCGAGTGGCAACCCTCGAGCGGATCGGAGACGCCGGCGCGATCGTGTCTTCCCGCTGGCACATCGCTGCGACGCTTGCTCCCAGCAGGATGACGACGGACGCCGCGAGGCTCGCGTTGAGCGAGTGCGCGGCGTCGGCGATCCATCCGGTGAGTACCGGCCCGATAGACTGGCCGATCGCGAACACGACGGTGAACGCCGCCATCGCGGGTCCCCATGCAGTCTTCGGGAGCGATGTCTTGATCAGATCGGTGATGCTGGCGGGAACCGAGAACATCGCGGTCCCGAAGAAGAACGCGGAAAGGATCATCGCGGGCAGCGCCGTGCTGTAGAGCGGTATCGCTGCGCCGATGCTGATCACTACGCCCACTGCGGCGAGCATCTTCGCGGCCGACCACCGTGCGCGCGGCACGCGCCAGACGATCGGAGCAAGCATCGTGGCAACTCCGAGCGTGCCCCAAGTGAGCGCGACGCTCACGGCCGAGGCGCCGCGCGAGACCATCCATGTGATCACGAACGTCATGTAGGCGATGTAGCCCAGACCGAAAAGGAAATAGCTCGCGAGCGCGCCCTGGAATGCGCTCATCGACCACGGCTTGGCCGTAGCGCCTGCCGCCGGCTCCGTGATCCGTCGCGACGCCCGGATGCTCGCGATCGCGAAGACCACCGAAACGCCACCGATTGCAAGCCACGCGCTGCGCCACGCGACGTCACCGAGCGTCGCGAGCAGCCAAGGGATACCCACACCCGACATGACGATCCCGGCACCGGCTCCGCCGAAGTAGACAGCAATCGCGCTCTTCGAGACCTCCGGCCGATCGGGATAGAGATTGCTTACAAGAACGGCGCCGGAGATATAGACCATCGCGGAGCTCATGCCTGCGACTGCGCGCAGGGCCATCTGCCCGCCAAAGCTTTCGGTGAGACCTGCGCCGAGGAGGGCCAGAACGGTCACCACCAGTCCGAACGAGAACAACCGCCGATTGCCCAGGCGCGGAACGTAGTGCGTGCAAAGCAGCGCTCCGACAAGGTAGCCGAGCGCGTTGGCGGTGTTGAGCGAGCCCGCCTGCGAGTAGCTGAGATCCATCTCGGCGCGCATCGCAGGCAGGATCAGCGCATAGGCGAATCGCGCGAACGACGTGGCAACGGCGGGGCCGAGGGAAAGCGCCGCAAGCACCCGGAAGCGGCGGCCGAAATTCGTCATGGCGGAAGGTTGGCGTGGCATGAAGACTGCAACCCGTGCAAATGTGGAGTTGCGAGTCTAGGGCGCACGTGCAACAGGACGATTTCATCGATGGGCCGGTATTGTTTCGTTTGTTTCGCTGTCGCGAGCGATAGTGGAAGTTGAAGTGCTTGCGCGTGCGGCGGATGCCGGCCGCCTGTGACCCTGCGTTGGCTGAGTACTCGGCGGCGGAGTGGGATCGCCAGTGCGGGCCAATGCCGGGCTCAACGGCACCGCGATCGGGCACACATACGTGGTACAAAAAACCGAACGATTACTTGCCCACTGAAACCTTCCCCTTTGTCTTGGGTAGGCCTTGTGCCATCGCGTAGCTTCGTCCGAATCCTCTGTTTCCTGTGACCATGACATCGAACACGCAGAATCGTTTGAGACGTGGGGACTGAATAGCGCTGCACGTTTGTTCTGCGACATCGATGTTCACGCCTTGCACCGGCACGGTGAAGGGAAGTTCACACTGCCCACTCTCGCTTGGCCAAGTACGCATGGTGTAAGTCTTGGTTGATGTGCCTGGCGCATAGTCGAACAACGTACTCGAATCGTTCACTCGCCAGGAGTCAGCGAATTTGACGTAGAGCGCTTTGTATCGATCTTGCAGGTCGGCAGGTTTCACGCCCATCGAAGACCCGTCGGAAAGCGCGGGCAACCATCCATCAGAAGGGACGTCGCCCGCGACCCCTGATGCCGCGGGTGGAGGCGTCATGTCCACGTCCAGGTACCACAGATTTTGAGAAGCCCACCAATGCGGGGTGATTTGAACGCCCGTGTAGTCAGCGTGCTCAATTCGCAATTCACCTGTTTTCGCGTCTTTCCATATCTTGGTGCCGTCGTTTAGGGACATCCCGCTTACGCGACCTGTCACGAGTACCCCATCGACTCGGAGCTGCATGCCGTTGGAATCGGGTTGGCCGCTGATGTTCGGCTGGTATGTAACGCGCTGCTTGCCCACACGCACAGCAGCTGCCGTATTGAGGCTCACGCAACTTGATAGGCCTGTGTGTGGATTTGCGGGGATAGGGCCACTCGTGGCCACAGGTGTCATTCGGGTCTGAACTTCGTACTTCTCGAGGTGCTTGAGCATCACGAACTCTCCCGCCCCTTGAAAGTCGTAATGAATTCCGTTCGTAGTCGTGATATGCGGATCTCCGTGAACTCCAGGCCCGTACACTGAATACCCCCCTGACCCCATCAGAAAGGTTCGGATGCTGATGTAATGGATGCCTAGGGTCAGGGTTGCAGTGCCTGATATTTGTCCCGCGCTGGTTGTCAGCTCCGTGGTGGCCACGTTTGCGCCGGTGTCGGACACCCAAAACCGTTTAGCCTCCGTGGGCGATCCCGAATAGGTCGCTTCCCAGTTGAACGTTGACGAGGTTGTTCTGAAGAATCCAACTGGATTTGTGGTGCTTGTTACAGTACAGGGGGATACCGAGCAGTCTTTTGTCACTGACACTGTTACAGCAAATGCGACGCCCGTCGGCCAAACACATAAACTCAGCGCCGCGGCAACACCCAGGATATTCTTCGCGCTAAGCATAGATCCTCCTAAAGTTGAGTTCGGGTAAACGCCGCCGGCAACGCCGCCCGCAGTCCCTTAGCTCGCGGTCTTCGGACAGACGCGATCGATATTGACTTCGGCGCCCGTGTCGGGGGGAACCGGCCCAGCGCTCGGGAAGAATATGCGCACGCGTATCTGCGACAGCACCGTACCGGCACGAACGAATGTTGCCGGTACAAACGCCCCGGCGAGATCGACGAAGGTCGGCAAGCCCTGCGGATTCTCGGGCCGGAAAAACGTTCCCGCATTGTCGCGCAGAAGAAGCTGTGCGCGTACCGGCGTCGGATTAGCTCCCAGATAGGGATTCGGTCCTCTCACCTGCACATCGAACCCATTGGCGTTCGCCCATCCGGGAACCGTAGCGAGGTCGGGTGAAATGAGATCGACCACGACCAATCCGTTCTGCGGCGGCGGCGTCGGTTGGCCAAAGCACGCGTTGATGAGCGGATTGAACGGCATGCCCAACGAGCGGAACGGCACCGGGATGGGCGACGTGTAATTCTGCGGAAAGTTGGGTCCGCTGTCGCCGACGACCGGCAGCTGTCCCCCGCACAAATCGAAGCGCGTGCCGAAATCCGTCGGGCTCGTCGTGCGCAACTCGAAGAATCCTTCCGTCCTCCAGCTCTGCAAGCTGCCGTCGAAGAAAAAGCAGCCCTGCGGGATCGTGATCGTAGTGTCCTGAGTCTTGGATACTGTCTGCGTCCCGCTCGTGAAGACGGGCGTGTAGGGCTGCTGAACCTCGATCCGGAAATTACCCGGCGGCAGTGCGAGCCCGGTGAGCGTGTGATTGGGACTGTTGTTGGCCGTGAAGCCACCGGGAACGTTACGAAATACGGGTGGATTGTCGGCAAGTGAGGCAACACGGACAACCGGCGTGCCCATCGAAGCCGCGGGCGCATCGCTGATGTTCGCCTGCACGTTGACGAGGTTGACGTCTGCGCCCGGCGAAACCGAAACCGAGTTGACCGAGGGCGTGCAACCGGAAAGGCACGCAACGATGACGGATGCAACGGGAATCGAGGTGCGCAGTCGGGCGGTCATGGCAAGCTCCCTGGACGTGAAGATTGTTCTTGCGCCAAGGACAATAGGATAGCGCGAAAGCCGATGGGCGCAACTGGGGGGAGGGCATGCGCCAGTTGGGGCCACTGCAATTCCCGGCCCTTCGATTGTGCGCCGGCATCACGCCCAAGTGGGAACGATCTGCACTCCGACGCCGGCGAAACAAATGAAACAAAAGGAGCCCCGCGACGAAGTCTGCTCGTTGCATTCGGTGCATATACTTCACAAAACAATGACACAGCGCCGCGAAAGGAGGACCAATGAATGCCGCACCGCTGGTTGAGTCCCCCACGGACTCGCAGGCTCGCTTTGATCGCGCGCTCACGATGCTCCATACGCATCGCGGCAATCCGCTCGCCGAAGTCGACCACCTGCTTGCCGACGATCCCGGTTTCGTGCCTGGACATTGTCTGCGCGCCGCGCTGCTCGTACTAAGCAACAGCAGCAGCGTGCACACTCCGCTCGCCACCAGTATCGCCGCGATCGAATCCGCGGGGCAAAAGGCTTCCGAACGTGAACATCGCCATGCCGGCGCCGCGCGCGCGTGGCTCGACGCGGATCCGGAGCGCGCGCTCGAGCATTACGCGGCCATCGTCGTCGATTGGCCCCACGATATTCTTGCGCTGACGATCGCGCACGCGCTCGATTTTAGGCTTGGCAGGCGGCGGATGTTGCGCGACAGGGTGGCCCAGGTGCTTCCCGAGTGGAACGAGTCTGTTCCGGGCTATGCGAGCGTGCTCGCGATGTATGCGTTCGGGCTCGAGGAAAATGGGCAGCGGCGGCGCGCCGAAGCGACCGCACGGCGCGCACTTGCGCTCGCTCCCGGCCATCCCGGAGCCATTCACGTCGTAACCCACGTGATGGAGATGCAAGGACGCGCGCGTGCGGGGCTCGAATGGCTCGCGGCAACCGAATCGTCCTGGGCCGAGGGGACCGGCTACAGCGTTCATCTCGCGTGGCACCGCGCCGTCTTTCAGCTGGAAATGGACGACCCCACGTCGGCGCTGGCAACCTATGATTCGCGTCTCGCGCCCCGTCCCACATCGAATGGCCTTGCGCTCGTCGATGCATCGGCGTTGCTGTGGCGCTTGGCGCTGCGCAACGTCGACCTTGGCGATCGCTGGCGCAGTCTCGCCGATCGCTGGGAGGCTCGCCTCACGCCCGGCGCACCGACCTTCCAGGCCGTGCATGCGATGATGACATTCGCCGCTGCGGGACGCGACGCTGCGTCCGCACAGGTGCTCGATTCATTGCGCCGCGCCAGCACGCGAGCGAGCGTCGCGACGTCACCCGACGAGGCGCTGGCCGGACCGTTGTGTGAAGCCTTTCTCGCCTTCGTTCGCAAGGATTTCGCGCGCTGCGTCGAGCGTCTCAATCACGTTCGTCATCTGGCTCATCAATGCGGAGGAAGTCTTGCCCAATGCGACCTCATCCACCTCACGTTGACCGAGGCGGCGCTTCGCGCCCGCCAGGACCGCCTTGCGCGCGCGCTGGCGGCGGAACGCGCGGCGCTCAGGCCGACCAGTCTCCTCAATCGATTGTTGCTGGCGCGCGCCGCGAGTTTGATGGCGTCGGGCCAACGGGAATCCGCCCACGCGACGTGACGCTTACTGCAGCTCGATTCCCGTCTCCTTGACGAGCTTCGCGTATTTCGCGAGCTCGCTGCGGAAGAACTGGTTCGCGTATTCCGTCGTGCTGATGTTGATCGTGTTGCCCTGCTTGGTCATCGCCTCGCGCACGTCGGGCGTCGCGAAGGCCGTCGCAAACGCGTCATGGACACGCTTCGCGTCGGCCGGCGGCAATTTCGCGGGACCGATGACCGCGAACCAGCCCTCGACCAGGTAATTCGGGAGGCCCTGCTCGACCATAGTCGGAATCTCCGGCGCCGCAGGCAGGCGCTGCGCGGTGCCGACTCCGATCGCGCGCAGCGCACCGCTTTTCAAATGCTGCTGCACCGACGGCAACGATAGAGCCCCGATCTCGACCTGGCCGCCGAGCAGGTCGGTGAGCATCGGGCCCACCCCCTTGTAAGGCACATGCGCTGCCGTGACGCCCGCCTCCTCGAAGAACATCGCGGCCGCGAGGTGCAATATCGTGCCATTGCCGGACGAGCCGTAATTGTATTTGCCGGGATTGGCCTTCAGCAGCGCGATCAGCTCCTGCGCGTTCTTTGCGGGGACCTTTGCGTTGACGACGATCACGATCGGCGTCGAGCCAATGACAGCGATCGGCGTAATGTCCGCGATAGGATCGAACGGTACGGATTTGTAGACGCTCGGGTAGATGACGTGATTGTTCGACACGATCGACAGTGTGTACCCGTCGGCCGCCGACTTCACCAGTGCCGACGTGCCGACAATGCCACCCGCTCCGGGCTGATTCTCGATCACGACGGGCGCCGCCAGCGCCTTCGACAGCGCGGGCTGCGCAGCGCGCGTGATCGTGTCCACACCCGAGGCTGTCGCAACGGGAAGAATGAACTTGACCGGCCGCTCGCCCATTTGCGCATGCGCCGGCGCCAACATCGCAAGTGCGACAGCGACGAGCAGTCCGCGAGCGGAACGAAGGATCGACATCCGTTTCTCCTTGAGTGGCATTTGCGTCGTCGCGACCGCTTCAGGCAATCGCCGATTGCGCGAACAATGACTCGATCTCGGCCGAATCGTAACCGAGCGCGCGCATGAGGTCGCGCGTGTGCTCGCCCATGCGTGGCGGCTGCAGGCGAACACCGAGCCGCTCGCCCCGCATCGTGAGCGGAAATAGCGTGGTCTTGACCGTTTGCCCCGCGCGTGGACCATCGGGCAGCGTCACATCGGCCAGGCCGCCGGTGGCCGCAAGATGCGGGTCGTCGTAGAGATCCTCCGGCTTCCTGATCGGCGCAAACGGCAGTCCGACGCGTTCGAACAGCGCAGCTAGTTCGGCGGCCGTCCGCACAGCGAGTCGCTTGCGGATCGTCGCCAGCAGCTCGGGGCGCCGTTCGACGCGCTGATTGTTGGTGCCGAGCGTTGCATCCGCTTTCAGATCGTCGAACCCGAGCGCATCGCAGAACGTTATCCATTGCGGATCGCTGACCGCGGCCAGGAAGATCTGCTCGCCATCCTTTACGGTGAACACGTCGTAGACGGCCCATGGATTGTCGCGTGCTGGCATCGGCGCCGGCGCCTTGCCGGTCATTGCGTACTGCAGCATGTGCTGGCCGACCAGAAAGACATTGTTCTCGAAGAGCGCCGATTGCACTTCCATCCCGCGGCCGCTGACGCCTCGCTGGATCAGCGCGCCGAGAGCGCCGATCGCACCGAAGAGACCACCCATGATGTCGTTGATGCTGGTACCCGCGCGCAGCGGATCGCCGGGGCGGCCGGTCATGTACGCAAGACCGCCCATCATCTGCACGACTTCGTCGAGCGCCGTGCGATGCTCGTAGGGCCCCGGCAGGAAGCCCTTGTGACTGACATAGATCACGCGCGGGTTGACCTTCGACAACGCTCCGTAATCAAGACCGTACTTCGCCATGGTCCCGGGCTTGAAATTCTCGGCGACGACATCGGCGCTCGCCGCAAGCTTGCGCGCCACGTCGGCACCCGCCGGCTGGCGGAGGTCGATCGCGATACTTTTCTTGTTGCGGTTGAACATCGGGAAGAAGCCGGCCCCGGCACCCAGGAGGCGGCGCGTTCGATCGCCGTCGATCGGTTCGACCTTGATGACTTCAGCGCCCATGTCGGCGAGCATCATCCCGCACGTCGGTCCCATCACCATGTGCGTGAACTCGACGACGCGCAGACCCGCCAACGGCTGCGGCGGCGTGTCGGAGACGGCGGTGTCCATAAGAGGCGCGACGATCAGGACGCAGCGCTCGATGCCGCGCGCATCGTCTTCGGCAGATCGGCGCGCCAGAGCGTTCCGTGCAGCGTCTCGCCGTCGAGCCAGCGCGCGACCTTTGCGCGCAACGCTATCAACGCGTCGAAATCCTGCCCCGTCGGAACACCCATACTCGCGAACATATAGGCGACATCCTCGGTCGCGACGTTGCCGCTGGCGCCCGGCGCGTGCGGGCAGCCGCCTATTCCCGCGAGGCACGCATCGAACCGCGTGATTCCCAGTTGCCACGCGGCGAATACATTCGCCATGCCCAAGCCACGGGTGTCGTGAAAATGGCCGCATGTCAGGCGATCGCCGGCGACGTCGAGCGCGCGCTTGAACAGATCCTGCACCATTGCGGGATCGGCGTAGCCGACCGTGTCCGCAAGGCCGACGCGATCGACGCCGGCGTCGAGAACGGCGCGCAGGAGCCGCAGCACTTCGGAGGGCTCGACGCGGCCCTGGATCGTGCAGCCGAATGCCGTGCTGAGCCCGACTTCGATGAGACATTTCGAGCCGGCAGCGTCGCGCGCCGCGCGAATCCGTTCGATTTCCCACACCACTTCGTCCGGCGTCTTGCGCAGGTTGGCGAGGCTGTGGGCATGGCTCGCCGAAAGTGGAATGAGCATGAGGTCGGCGCCGCTCTCGATCGCCCGCTCGGCACCTTTCTGGTTCGGCACAAGCACCGAAACGAAAAGACCCGGCAGCGTTTTCGCGAACGCGACCAGCTCCGCTGTGTCGGCGAGCTGCGGCAATAGCCGCGGCGGAACGAACGAGCCGACTTCAATCTCGCGCTGCCCGGCCGCCCACGCGTCGCGGATCCATTCGAGCTTCCGTTCGGTGGGCAATACGCGGGCGATGCTTTGCAAGCCGTCGCGGAGACCTACTTCACGAATGACAACCGGCGGGAGGGCACTCATGGCTCACCGACTCACGTTCAGATCCGCACGAACTCCTTGCCCTTGTTGGGATCGACCACGTATTTGTAGAACGCTTCGTTCACCTTGCCCCAGTTCTTCAGCGACTTCATCTTGCCAAGCCAACGCGAGAGGTTCGGATAGTTGCCGTAGTTGCACGCGATGGCTTCTCCGCTGAGCGCCATCATTGCGCCGAGATAATCGGCGATCGTGATCGCGTCGCCGCACAAGTAGCCGTTGCGCGGGCCGATCAAGTTCTGATCGAGGATCTTCAGCCAGCCGAGCGCCTTTTCCTTGCCGTACGCAATCGTTCCCGCCTGCACGACCTCGTCGGGCCGGCGCAGGAACGGAAAGATCTGCGGATAAACGAATCCGTACGAGAAATCGCGGTAGAAACCGGTGTTGAACCAATCCATCCGTTCGTTCACATGTGCGCGCTTGCGGGCATCCGTAGGATAGGCGGACGAGCCGGTGCGATCCGCCAGATACTTGAGGATCGACGAGCTCTCGGTGAGGCGAAAGTCGCCATCCTCCAGCACCGGCACCTGGTGGCTTGGATTGATGGCCTCGTACGCCGGCTGATATTGCGCGCCGGTGAACAGGTCGACGACCTCGAGATCGAGGTCGATGCCGGACTCGGCGGCAAACAGAAGCACGGGCCGGCTTGTCGTCGATACCGGGTGATAGTAGAGCTTCATGGTTCCTCCTCTCGCGAAATGTCGCGCTCCGCGTGGGCAATAAGTCCACGCGAAACCCTAATCATGTCATGTTTGCGACCGGCGGCGGAGCAACCTGCATGCGGCCCGCCCGCGGCGCGGCGCAAATTCACTGGACGAAGGGTACGACGTGCCCTTCGCGAATTGGACCTTCGTCAGCGCCGGCTACTTCCGCGCTCAGTGTGACCCGATGGTGTTGACCGGTCCCAGTCCGGGTGGCGTGACGGACGGAAGAGGACGCGCCGCGTGCGAAGGCTCGAGCGCTTCGTCCAGCCGCTTGACGTCGCCATTCAGCTCCCCGCCCTCGGCGACGATGAGCTTGCCGTAGCGAATGGTGCCGGACACGCGCCCGGTGCCGTGGACGACGAGGCGCGTGCGCGCCGTCAGGTCGCCCGAAAATTCGCCGTAGATTTCGGCAACGTCGATGATTGCCGTGCCCCGGAGCGTCCCGGGCATCGCAATTTCCATCGCCTTGCTGTGCACGGTCGCTTCCACATGGCCTTCGATGACGAGTACGTCACAGTCGGAAATGTCGACCCCTTTCAATTTGATGTTGACGCCCACCGCAAGCTTGCTCACCACAGGTTCGCTCAGACCCGCCGCGGCGGCGCTTTGCAACGCCTCATCGACCGCCAACAAGGGCGGCTCCGCAGCTGCTTCAGCGGGCGGCGTGCGCGTTGTGGGCGGTGTGTGCGTTGCGCTGTGCGACGCCGCGCGCGTGTCCAAATTCGACGCCGTGCTCCTGCCGGCGCTGACCGGGGGCTCGTACAGCGCAGGCTTCAGCGCGGATTTATCGATGCTCTTCCCTTCGGCGAAGCGATCACGGCGGCCGAAATTCAGCATGAGGACTCCTTTTGTCTGTTGACAACCATGACGCCGTCATTATTCGCCGCGTAGGGCTGCGATGCAACATGAATTGGCGCGGATCGCCCGTGAAAGCTGCGTTGTGTAAGGGTTAGTCCTACACATCCCCGCGAAGGGAAAATCGGCTCCTACGAAAAAATGGATCGGGTCCGACAGTCGCCGTCGCGCCGATGCGCGACGATCCCACTCAAGCGGAGACCCGCCTGGCATGGTGTCGGGCAGGACTTGAAGTCCGTTGCCCATCGGCAACATTTTTGCCCCGCATGAGTGATGCCGATTACCTCCGGGCTGGGGCTCCGCCCTTTCGAAGGGCTGGTGGGAAATGAAGCGCATCTATGTAGTCGAGTATTCGCAGCTCGCGCGCAACCGCATTCGTCAGGCGCTTGAATGGATGGACGACTGCCAGATCATCGGCGAAGCCGAGGCCGCCAACGAAGGGGTCGACGGTGTGAACGATCTCGATCCTGACATCGTGATCACCGACCTGCTGCTGCGCGATGGCACGGGCGTCGACGTGGTCAAGCGGATACGCGAGCGGCACGGTCCCGAACGCCCGGTGATATTCGTCCTGACCAATCGGCCGAATTCCACGCATCGCGCAACGTTGGCGGCGGCCGGGGCGAACGGCGTATTCGACAAAGCGCGTGAATATGGACTGATGCTCGATGAAGTGCGTCATGTCGCCTGATGTCGGGTCTGATTGATCAGGCCCGATGGCGGCGGAAAGGAAGGCCCTCATGCAAAACGTTCGCATGCTTCCTATTGCAGTCGCGGTCGTGTTGGCTTCCAGTCTCGCCGGCATGACGCCCCTCGGCGCCGATCCGACTAACTTCGACGTGGATTGGGCCGGAGTTCCGGACGAGATCGACCGCAGCGCGAGCGCGCCATCCCTCACCAGAACGGTGATGCCGGGCGACGAAGCCGAAGATGCGGCCGTCACCGCCAACGTCAAGAATGCGATTGCCGCCAGTATCGGCCCGGGTGCAACGCTCATCAACGTCGAAACGCGGGTCGCCGTCGTGACGCTAAGCGGCCAGGCGGCTACCCCGGAGATTCGCATCCGCGCACGCGAGGCCGCATGGATCGTGAGTGGCGTCCGCGACGTGATCGACCGGATCGACGTCAGGGCGACCGCGTAAGCGACAACCCTAAGCGCGAAAACCCCGGCGCAGCAGCAAGAATGTCGTCGGGATGGTGAAGCACAGCGCAACGACCATCGCCGCCGCTTTCGGAATGCCCATGTAGTCGACCGCGATGGCAAGCACCCCCAGCGATATCAAGTACATCGCCGCATAGGTCGCGGCATAGGCCATCGCCGACCGCCCGCCAAAGCGCGCGCGGAACACGAAGGTCGCGTGTGCCCAGTACCCCAGCGCGAGCCCCGCAAGATACGCGACCGTATACGCGATCCGATAGTCGAGGAAAAGCAACAGCAGCAGATAGACGGCGTAGCTTGCCGCGGTGTTGGCGGCACCGACGGCTACGAAACGCGCGAAACGCATGGACGGCCGGCGTACTCAGCGCCGCACAAGCCGCAGGAACGCTTCGTAATCCCGGACATAATCGTCGGGATCGTAACCGTGCGATGCGAAGACAAGGAGTGCCGCATCCGCACTGTAGTCGTACTGGACACCCCACGTCTTCGAGGGCAGATACACGCCGCGCGCGGGCGTGTCGAGCAGAAATTCCTGCCGGTTCCTGCCGTCGTCAGCGATGACGCGGCAGGCTCCGCGCACGCAAACCAGAAACTGATGGCACTTGCGGTGCGCATGCTGACCCCGGATCTGCCGGCTCGACACGCCGTGCACAACGAAGAACCGTTTGACCTCGAACGGCAGGAACTTGCCGATCTCGCCGGCGACGAGGTTCCCGCGGAGGTCGGCGACCTCGGCGAGCGCATGGACAACGACGCCCTTCACACGCGTCTTGCCGGTGGCGAGCGCCGATGTGCCAAGCGCGGATGCGCTGCCCGGAGCACCGGGCGTGGGACCCGCATCGCAGTAGCTCACGATGCGTGCAGGATTGCCGGCGACGATCGCATACGGTGGCACCGACTCGACGACGACTGCCCCGGCGCCGACCATTGCACCGCGCCCGACCGTGATGCCCGGCAGGATCGTCGCGTTTGCGCCGATGGATGCGCCTTCCTTGATCGTCGTCGCGAGAAACGTCTTCGGTTTTCGCTTGCTGCGCGGAAAGCGATCGTTCGAGAACGTCGCGTTCGGTCCGATAAAGACGTCGTTCTCGATACGGACGCCGTCCCACAGCTGGACGCCGCACTTCACGGTGACGCGATCGCCGACCACCACGTCGTCTTCGATGAACGTGTGATCGCAGATGTTGCAGTCGGCGCCGATGCGCGCGCCCGGCAGGATATGCGCAAATGCCCAGATCCGCGTACCCGCCCCCACTTTCCGTGTTTCGCACAGCGCCTGCGGGTGCACGAATTTTTTCACGGCTACCGATCCTCGCCAAATGTATAGCGCCGCTGCACGATCGCGAGCGGGCGCCCCTTGGTGTTCTCGAATGCGCGCCATGCGTACGCGCCGACCACCGACAGCCCGAGCGCGTTCAGCGCGCCGAAACCGGCAATCAGCAGCACGGTCGTTGCGTAACCGGGTTCGGAGATGAACCCCGTAAGCCGCGCGACGAGAACGACGGCGCCAAAGCCCAGCGCGACCACGAGCGCGATGCAGCCGACGGCGAAAAGGAGCCGGATCGGCAGATCCGAAAACGCGAGGCTGCTGTCCAGCATGTAGCTGATCTTCTTGCCAAGCGTCCATCCGCTCGCGCCGTGGGCGCGCGCACGACGCCGATACGGCACCTCGCAGCGCCGCATGCCGATCCATACCAGCTGGCCGACGAGGCTCGAATGCGCTTCGCTGAACGCGACGAGCTCGTCGCGCGCGCGCTGGTTGCAGCCGAAAACGTCGATGCCACCCTTCGGCATCTCCGGTTGCACGAGTCCGCGGTAGGCGGCCCAGAACAACGCCGACGTCGCGCGCGTCGTGAGCGGATCGTCGCGTCCTTCGCGAACACCACAGACGACATCACACGTGTCGCTCTCGAGCTTGCGGAAAAATTCGATGACCAGTTCCGGCGGTTCCTGGAGGTCGGCGGCCATCACGGCGAAATAGGGTCCGCGAGCTTCGATGAGGCCCGCGCGAATCGCGGCGAACGCGCCGAAATTGCGCGCCATGTCGAGCACTTTGGCATGCAGAGCCGTCGCCGGCAACGCGTCGACGAGCACTGCGAGCGAACGGTCCGGGCTGCCGTCGACGACCAACACGACTTCGAGCGCGCCGCCGAGCTCGCGATCGAGCTTCTGCAGCGCCGCGAGCAGGTCGGGGATCGCCGGTTCGTTCCTGAAGACCGGAATTACGAGCGAGTAGCGGGTCGCCATGAATTGCAAGCCGCCGCGACGACGGCGATCTCTTCATTCGTGAGCTCAGGGTAGCACGGCAATGTCACGACTTCCGCGCAGGCACGCTCGGTTCGCTCGAGAGCCGGCGTCGATCTGCCCCGCATCCATGCCGCCTGGCTGTAGTCGGGCACCGGATAGTGAACGTCGGTCGCTACACCCGCGGCCGCCAGATGCGCGCGCAACTCGTCGCGTGCCTTCGCGCGGACCACGAACAGATGTGCGACGTCCGCTCCTGCCTCATCGCCCGAAACCTGCGGCAACACAATTTGCGGATGCGCGATCGTATCGAGATAACGATCGGCAATCTCACGCCGCCGCCGGTTCCAAGCGTCAACGTGCGCGAGCTTGACCCGCAGCACCGCAGCCTGCAGCTCGTCCATCCGGGAATTCATTCCACCTTCGATATTGATTCGGTATTTTCCGCGCCAGCCATACGTCCGGAGCTCCGCCAGTCTCGCAGCCAGCGTCGAATCATTCGTGATTAGCGCCCCCGCATCGCCCAGTGCGCCGAGATTCTTGGTCGGATAGAAGCTGAAGCAGCCGATCGCGCCGAAGGTCCCCGCCTTCTTCCCGCCGCGCTGCGCCCCGTGTGCCTGCGCGCAATCCTCGATCAGCGCCATGCGGCGCCCGGCCGCGATTTCGGAAATCGCTTCGACGTTGGCGAGACGGCCGTAAAGATGAGTAACGATCACGGCGCGCGTGCGCTCGGTGATCCGTTGCGCGAGCGACGCTGGGTCGATGAGCAGCGTGACATCGTCGACGTCGATGTAGACCGGAACGGCTCCGATCGCACGAATCGCTGTCGACGCGTAGCCGCCGGCGTTTGCCACCGTCGCGACGTCGTCGCCCGCGCCGATGCCGGTCGCGCGCAACGCAAGCTCGAGCGCATCCGTGCCGTTGGCCACTGCGATGCACGAGCTCGCCCCGCACCAGGCGGCGAATTCCCGCTCGAACGCTTCGACCTCGACCCCAAGGATGTAGTGGCCGCGATCTTCGACGCGCGCGATCGCGGCGTCGAGTGCGGCACGCAGCGGCGCGTGATGACGAGCAAGGTCGTTCAGCGCAATCATCGGCGGCGCCCTATTTCGCTCTCGATTCGGGCCGCCGCGCATGCCTGCCCGTCACTCATGGCGATCGACGCAGCAGCTTGATTTCGTGCGGCGAGCGCGGGAGCCAGTGCGGCACGCGCAACGTCTCGATCTCCTCGTAGCCGGGCACGGCCGTGAAGGCGACGACATAGACGTCGTCGTTGACCCACCACCAGCTCTTGCCCGCGACGCGGGGCACCATCCCGTTCGCGAGCCGCGTGAAACCGTTGTATTCGTAGCCGCCATCGAGCGTTTCCGGCGTCGCGCCGAGTCGTTCGGCGATGTGGATCGCGTCCCAGCGGACGCGATTCCAGGCGAAGAAGTCGCGGGTCGCCGCCGCGCTCAATCCGATGACGACAATGATCCAGGCCAGCGCGACGCCGCGACGCCAGGATGCCGGCGCGGATTCGTCGGCCGGCCAGGTCAGCGACCACAGCGCAAACAGGAACGGCAGCGAGAACAGCAGATAGCGGTCGATGTACCCGATGGCAATGAACGGCGCCAGCGACGCAAACGCGAGCGCGGCAACGAAAACCCGGTTGCGCGCGGCGCTTCGTCCCGCCTTGATGAGATAGGCGAGCGTCGCAAGCGATAAGGCAACGAGAGCGGCAATTCCGAAAGCGGACGCAACACCGGCAACCCGCCAGACGATGCCCGGACTGCGATCGAAGTTCGCGAGCTCTCGCGGCAGACCGTCGTATAGCGTAAAAGGCCCGATACCGGCTGCTTCGATCGTGAAATTGCGGTGATAAGGCGGCAACCAGTCGAACGTCAGCGCGACCACTGCGATCAACGCCCCCGAGCAAACCACCAAAACGCGGACGGTCGGTGTGGCACCGCGCATTCCCCACCACAGCGCCCAGCCTGCGAGGAAGAGTCCAACGTATCCGCCGATCGTAAGGAGATTGTCGACCACGTTTGCGCGAATTCCCTCTGCTCCCGTGACGACTTTCCAAAGCGATCCGGCGACCATCGCATAGACTTGCTGTTGCGTGTCGGGCACGCCCGGTCCGAATCCGAGATACGCGAGGTAGGCAAGCTCGGCGAGGAGGGCGACGACGAACGGCGTCAGCGCGATGGCCAGCGAACCCGCGCTCCACTGCCGATTGCCCCACTGCCACGCGACGCCGAACGCGATCGGCACGACCACCACCATTTGGCGCTCGAGCACGCCGATCGCTCCGACCAGTACCGCCGCGGCCCAGACTTGCCACGTGAAGCGGTTCAATGCGCGCAGGAAAAGCGCCGCCGCCGCCAGCGCGAATGCGAGGCCGTAGAGATCGGACATGAACGAGTTCGCGAGCAGTGGCCAACTTGGCATCGCCAGCATCGCGACCGACGCGACCAAAGCAGATGTGGGCTGGAGCCGCGCCTCCCGAAACAACGCATAAGCGGCGACGCTCGCTCCGATCGCTACGACCTGCGTCACATGACGCAGCACTTCGAACGAGAAGCCGAAGATTGCGGTGGCAACACCGCCCATCAGTATCTGCGGCAACAGATTGGTCGTCGCCCATTCGGACAGGCGGATACGGTGTTCGCCGACCAGCCAGAGAACGCTGTGCGCGTAAGTCCAGTCGTCGCTCACGCCGAAATTGCCACGCGGCGCGACCACCATGGTCACGACAACCTGAATTGCAATCAGCAACGCGATGCAGCGGCTGTCGTCCGTCGCCAGAAGGCCTTTGGCTGCGATCCGATCCGGATCGGAGGACATGCGTGCCATCCATCGGAGAATATCAGAAGCAATCGTAGGCAGAGCGAAGTGCGGAGGCCACGCGCAGCGTCAACTTTGGCCGGGCGCGCTCGCCGTCACGAACGCCGCATGCGCTCGCCCGAAGGATCGTGGAGCGGTTGCGACGCCAGCGTGGCGGGGCGCCGCTCGCCGAGGATTTCGATCTCGAATCCCGATGCGGCGCTCGCGAGCGCCGTGGGGACGTAGCCCAGTGCGATGGACCTGCCGGCGCTATGGCCGTAGCCGCCCGACGTGATCCAGCCAACGACCTCACCGTCGTGCCACACCGGTTCGTCGCCAATCGCGTCCGCGTCGCTCGCTTCAACGACGAACGTGACGAGCCGGCGCGCGGGACCTTGCTCACAGTCGCGCACAACCGCTTCCCGGCCGATGAACTGCGTCTTGGCGGCATCGACAAACCGATCGAGCCCCGCTTCCGCCGGCGTGTAGATCGGCCGATATTCACGTGCCCAGTTGCCGAAGCTCTTTTCAAGCCGCAGCGAATGGAGCGCGCGCGCGCCGAAGTGACGCAACCCGAGGTCCGCACCGGCCGCGACGATCGCATCGTAGAGCGCGAGCTGGCAATCTGCGGGGACCCAGATTTCGTAGCCCAGCTCGCCGGTGAACGAAATGCGGCCGACGTGCGTCGGCAGCATCGCGACTTCCATCGCGCGAAACGATAGAAAAGGCAACGCGGCGTTCGAGACATCCGCTCCAGTGAGCCGCGACAGCAGCTCGCGCGAGTGCGGCCCCGCGATGGCGAGTCCCAGCAGCTCGGTGCGCAACGCCCGAATGGCAACGCCCGACGACGGCAGATGCGACTCGAACCAGCGCAAGTGATATTGCTCGGCAACGCCGGATCCGAATATGAAATAGCGGCCACGTCCCGCATTGGCGACGGTGAAATCTCCGATCAGCTTGCCGTCCTCGTTCAGCATCGGCGACAGCGTGAGGCGCCCTTCGCGCGGCGGCTTGTTCGCAAGAACGTGCTCGAGCCACGCACCCGCTTCACCGCCCGTCACCTCGTATTTGGCGAAGCTCGAGGTTTCGAGAAGGCCGACGGCATTGCGCACGGCGCGGCATTCTTCGCCCACCGGTTCGTGTGCGTTGGATCGGCGATAGGTGACATCCTCCCGCGCTTCGGTGGCCGGCGGCGCGAACCACAGCGCGTGCTCGAGTCCGAACGCCGCACCGAACATCGCGCCCTTTGCCTTCAGCCTGTCGTACACCGGCGTCATGCGTAGCGGCCGCGCGGCGGGCAGCTCTTCGTTCGGGAAGCGGATGCGAAAACGGCGCGAATAGTTCTCGCGCACCTTCGCATTCGTATATGCCATGGTCGCCCAGTCGCCGAAGCGCGCGACGTCCATCGCCCACACGTCGAAGCCTGGATCGCCGTGAATCATCCAATTCGACAGCGCGAGGCCGACGCCGCCGCCTTGGCTGAAGCCCGCCATCACGCCGCACGCCACCCAGTAATTCCGCAGCCCGCGGATCGGTCCGACAACCGGATTGCCGTCCGGCGCGAACGTGAACGGACCGTTGACGATTTTCTTGATGCCGGCGCGCTCGAGGGGAGGGAAATGCCGGAAGCCGACCTCGAGGCTGTCGGCGATGCGGTCGAGATCGGGCGGCAACAGCTCGTGCGTGAAGTTCCATGGCGTTTCGCGTGGCGCCCACGGCACGCCGCCTTTTTCGTAGGTGCCGATCAGCATGCCCTTGCCTTCCTGGCGCATGTAGATCTCGCCCTCGAAGTCAATCGCGTGCAGCACTTCCTTTTCCGATGCGACGACTTCCGGAACTTCGCCCGTGATCAGATACTGGTGCTCCATCGCGAGGATCGGCAATTCGAGGCCGACGAAGCGGCCGACCTCGCGTGCCCATAGTCCCGCCGCGTTCACGACGTGCTCGGCGACGAGATTGCCCTTGTCGGTGATCACGTCCCACGATCCGTCGGAACGCTGCGCCAGCGCCGTGACGCGCGTGAAGCGGTACACCTCGGCGCCGAGATTGCGCGCCGCCTTCGCGTACGCTTGCGTGACGCCCGATGGGTCGACGTGACCTTCGAGCGGGTTGTAGAGCGCCCCGACGAAGTGCTTCTTGTCCATAATGGGAAAAATGCGCGCGGCCTCGTCGATCGAGATGATTTCCATCCCGAGCCCGAGATAGCGGGCGCGTGCGCAGGCGAGCTTCAGGAAATCCATCCGCTCGGGCGTCCCGGCGAGATCCACGCCGGCGGTGATGTGGATGCTGCACGATTGCCCGGAGGCTTCCTCGATCTCCTTGTAGAGCTCGATGGTGTACTTCTGCAGCTTGGCGACGTTCGGATCACCGTTCAGCGTGTGCATGCCGCCCGCCGCGTGCCACGTCGAGCCTGACGTCAGCTCATCGCGCTCGATCAGCGCGACGTCGGTCCAGCCGGCTCTCGCAAGGTGGTAGAGGACGGACGCTCCGACGACACCGCCGCCGATCACCGCGACCCGGACATGCGATTTCATCAGAGTATCTGCTCCAGAAACGCCCGCGTCCGCTCTCTCTGCGGCGCGCCAAAGAGTTGCGCGGGCGGACCGTCCTCGACGATGAGGCCATGATCCGTGAAATAGACGTGGTGGGCGATCTCGCGCGCAAAAGCCATTTCGTGCGTGACGAGGATCGACGTCATGCCCTCCTCGACCAGCTGGCGGATCGTCGTCAGCACTTCCTTGCGCGTCTCAGGGTCGAGCGCAGCCGTCACCTCGTCGAACAGCATCACCTGCGGCCGCATCGCAAGCGCGCGCGCAATCGCAACGCGCTGCTGTTGGCCGCCGGAGAGCTCGCCCGGATAGCTCTTTTCCTTGCCGGTGAGACGCACCTTGGCGAGCAGCGCATACGCGCGTTCCTGGACCTCGGCCTTCGGCTGCTTCAGGACGTCGACCGGCGCCATCATCACGTTCTCGAGCGCCGTCTTGTGCGGGAAGAGGTTGTATTGCTGGAACACGATCGACACATCCTTGCGCAGCGCCACCATTTCGGCGTCCTTGTGCAGCGTGTGCACGGCATGCGTGCCGACGAAAATCTCGCCTCGCTGGATCGTGACCAGGCCGTTGATGCAACGAAGCAACGTCGACTTTCCCGACCCCGACGGACCGATGATGCAGACGGCCTCTCCTTTGGTCACGGCGAGTGAAATACCGCGCAGCACTTCGACCGCACCGAACGACTTGTGGACGTCGATGAGGCGGACGATCGGTTCCGTCGACGTCATCGCGTGGCCGCCGGTACCGTCACGATGCGCGGTGGATGACCGGTCGCGGCGAGGAAACGCTCGAGGTCGCCGTGCGCGATCACCATCGTGGCGTCGTTGACGAGTGGATGCGCCTGCACGGCCGGCGCATCCCACAGCCGCTGGTCGACGACGAACTCGACGGCGTCCTCGCGGTCGTTGACGAGCGCGAGGAGACTCACCGAACCCGGCGTGATCCCGAGATGCTTGCGCAATCGCTCGGGCGACGCGAATCCGAGCCTCCCGGCGCCGAGCGCCGCTCCCAGCGCGTTCAGATCCACCGCGAGATCGTGCGGCACGGTCACCAGAAAATGCCGAGCCCCTTTCTTGTCGCGCAGGAACAGATTCTTGGTCTTGGCGCCCGGCAGCTTCGGCACCAGCCTCTCGGATTCCTCGACCGTCATCACCGGCGGATGCGCGTGACGCGCCGGCGCTATGCCGTGCTCGCGCAGGAAGGCGTCGAGATTCATCCGCGCACCTCGTAGCGCGTTTCGAGCCGGCGCGTTGCCACCGAGATCGGATAGCAGTAGACGAAGAACCACAGCAACACGTAGCTGTAGATCGGTATCAGGAGGTCGGTGCGCCCTTCGGCGTTGGTAATCCGCAATGTGATCGTCATGACTTCGCTCACGCCGACGATCGACGCGAGCGTCGTGGCCATCGTCAGGATCGCGTACCAGTTCATCCACGGCGGCAGCATCCGCTTCACGCACTGTGGCAGGATGATCTTCCACAAAGTCTCGCGGCGCGAGAAGGCGAGCGAACGTGCCGCCTCCCATTGCGCCGTGGGAATCGACTGCACGGCGCCGCGGACGATCTCGGCCATGTTCGCCATGATCGGCAGCGCGAGGCCGATCGTTGCCTTGATCCAGTCCGGGAACGGGATCGTCACACCCCCAACGCGGAATTCGAACGGCAGCAGGTACATCACGAAGAAGAGCAGCACGAGCCACGGCGCATTGCGGAAGAACTGGACGACGACCCACGACGTGCCGCGCACCGGCGCAAGGAGCGAGATCCGCGCGAATCCCAGAGCCATGCCGGCGAGCGTCCCGATGGCCATCGCACAAACGCTGATCAGCAGATTGAACAGAAAACCCTTCGCCAGAAGCGGCGTCCACTTGACGAGCAATTCTGGCACCGTCGCCTTCGCGGCTGGCGTTTCGACTTGCGCCACGGCGGCCGATACGACGAACACGGCGAGGAGCAGGAGGCCCGTGCGCGCCGAAAACAGCGCAGCGCCGCTCGAGCGATCTCCGCTCGCGCGCGGCAGCGCGACCGGAGGCAGCACGGCGAACGAAACGGTCTTCACTGGCCGAACCCCGGCACGCGCAGGCGATCTTCCAGCCACTGCATGATCTGGTTGATCACGCCGACCATCGCGACATAGCAGATGAGGAGGACAATCATCATTTCCGGCACGTTGACTTGCTCCGACCAGACCTGTGCCGACATGTAGACGAGCTCCGGCACCGCGATGGCATAGGCGAGCGTGGTCGTCTTCACCAGGTTGACGAGGTTGTTCGTCATCGCCGGCATCGTGACGCGCAACGCAAGCGGTAACACGACGCGACGGTAGATCTGCAACCGCGAGAAGCCGAGCGACTGTGCCGCCTCGACCATCTCCTTCGGTACGGCCTCGATGCCGGCCCGGTAGATTTCCGCCGCGAACGCCGTTTCGAGCAAAGTCAGCGAGACCACGGCCCAGCCGAACGATCCCAACAGGGGCGCACCGTCGACTCTTGGCAGCAGAGGGCCCAGCGCAAAGTAGAAAAAGTAGAGCTGGACCAGCGGCGGTGTGTTGCGGAAGAGCTGCACGAAGGCATCTGCCGAGCGCCGGATCGCAACGGCTCGTGCGCCCTGCAGCATCGCGACCAGCGCGCCGAGAATGAGACTCAGGATGAGGCAGTACGCCGACAGCTTGACGGTGGTGACGAACCCCTGGAGGAAACGTCCGCGATCATAGCCGTCGTAGAAGATCGTCAGCTTGATGCCGGTCGCCTTGTACAGCGCGAGGAACCAGGCCGCGACGTCATCCATGCCGCGGTCCCGGCTCCTGCGCGCGCGCGCCACGTCGGCCTCCCCGTACCGCCTGCGCGATGCAATGGACCAAGCGTCGGCCTCCAGCGTCGACTCGCGCTTGCCTGTGATCCCCGCGCTGCGCGGGGGCCCCTCGCCGGCCGCTCGCGCCGCTACTTGTACTTGGCCTGCTGCTCGACGAGATACGGCGACTGCGGGATGCCCCACTTCTTTTCTTCCGCGAGCAGGAATCCGGTCTTGTGCCAGTCCTTCAGCGTGTCGCTCATCCAGGCGGCGAACTTCGGGTCGTCCTTGCGCACGCCGACACCCCACGGCTCGGGATCGATCGAAGGCAGCACCATCGCGTAGTCAGCCCACTTCGCGTCGCCCATGATGCCCGCGAAGAACGTGGTGTCGAACACGGTGCCGACACAGTTGCCTGCCTCGAGCGCCGCCATCGCTTCGGTCACGCCCTTGAACACGATGAGATTGGCGCCGAATTCCTCGCCGGTGCGCCGGTTGTAATACGCGCCCTGGATCCCGCAGACCGGCTTGCCTTTCAAATCGGTCCACGCCTTCAGACCCGAATTCTTTTTCGCGAACACGTTGGCGGCGCCGGCGTAATAGAAGGGCTCGGGAATACCGATCACCTCGGCACGGTCGGGCTTGTAGGCCATCGTCGCGATCATGAGGTCGATGCGCCCTTGCTTCAGGAACTCCATCCGGTTCGCGGCGATGACCGGCACGAGCTCGACCTGCACGCCAAGGCGCTTCGCGACATCGTTTGCGAGATCGACTTCGAGTCCCACGATCTTGCCTGACGGATCGGTATATCCGAACGGCTTGTAATCCGCTTTCACGCCGACGACGAGCTTGCCTTTCTGCTTGACGCTGGCGAGCGTATCCGATTGCGCGGCCACCGACCCGGCAAAAGCCATCGCGATGACCACGATCGCGCTCAGTTTCCACAACCCTCCCCACACCCCCTTGCCCATCTTCATGAGTTCCTCCTTTGCGCCCCGGGGAAGGACTCCCATGGGCAAGGCCGTTAGAATAAGCGATCCGGCGCTCGAACGACAATGAGCAACACCGAGCAACAGTGAGCGACGGCGCACACGACCCCGCCGGCCCCGCTTGAAGTATTCGATCTTCTCCCTCGCCCGCAACGCCTTCTCGCACCACGAGGGCTGGCCGCGCGCATGGCGAAGCCCGCAGCCGAAATCCCGCTACGACGCGGTGATCGTCGGCGGCGGCGGCCACGGTCTCGCGACCGCGTATTACCTCGCGAAGGAGCACGGCATGGCCAACATCGCCGTGCTCGAAAAAGGCTGGCTGGGCGGCGGCAACACGGGGCGCAACACGACGATCGTGCGCTCGAATTACCACCTCGATCCCAACGCGCATTTCTACGAGCTGTCGTTGAAGTTGTGGGAGGGGCTGTCGCAAGAGCTCAACTTCAACGTGATGTACAGCGCGCGCGGCGTATTGAACCTCGTCCATTCTCCCGCCGACATGGACGCCGCAATGCGTCGCGGCAACGCGATGCGATTGAACGGCATCGATGCGCAGTTCCTATCGCGCGACGAGATCGCGCGCCGCATCCCGAATCTCGATTGCTCGCTGGATGCGCGCTTCCCGATCATGGGCGGCCTTTTGCAACCGCGCGGCGGCACGGTGCGTCACGACGCGGTGGCATGGGGTTACGCACGCGCGGCGGATGCGCGTGGCGTCGACATCATCCAGCAATGCGAAGTGACCGGCATCCGGACGGAGAACGGCGCGATTGCCGGCGTCGAGACTACGCAGGGTTTCGTCGCAACGAGCAAGGTCGGCCTCGCGGTCGCCGGACATTCGAGCCGGCTCGCAGCGATGGCGGGAATTCGACTGCCGATCGAATCGCACGCGCTGCAGGCGATGGTGACCGAACCCGTGAAGCCGGTGCTCGATACCGTCGTCACCTCGGGCGCCGTCCACTTCTACATCAGCCAGTCGGACCGCGGCGAGCTCGTGATGGGAGGCGATCTCGATTTCTGCAACTCTTACTCTCAACGCGGCAACCTGCCGGTGATCGAGCATGTCGTCGGTGCATGCCTCGCGCTCTTTCCGTCCTTCGGTCGTCTCAAGGTCATGCGTACGTGGGGCGGCGTGTGCGACATGACGATGGACGGCAGCCCGATCATCGGACAGCTGCCGGTGAAGGGACTCACGATGACCGGCGGCTGGTGCTATGGCGGCTTCAAGGCAACACCCGCATCCGGATTTCTGCACGCGCACACGATCGCGCTTGGAGCGCCGCATCCGCTCAATGCGCCGTTTTCGCTCGAACGCTTTGCGCGGGGGACGACGATCGACGAAAAGGGTGCGGGTCCGACACCGTGGGCGCATTGAAATGACAAGGCGGCGGACGTGTTACTGATCCCTTGCCCCTGGTGCGGGACGCGAGCGCAGTCGGAATTCAGCTACGGCGGCGACGCGACATTGAAGCGTCCCGCGCCTGATGCTCCGCTCGAAGCGTGGACGGCTTTCGTTTATCAGCGCGACAATCCGGCGGGTCCGCACGAAGAGCTCTGGTTCCACGGCGCCGGTTGCCGCCAGTGGTTCCGCGTTCGCCGCGACACGCGCACGCACGAGATCATTGCAAGTGAAGCGCCGCGTGCCGCGCAATCGGGGGGCGCGCAGTGAGCTCCTTCCGTCTCGCCGAAGGTGGCGTCATCAACCGATCGCGGAGTATCAGATTCGAGTTCGACGGAACCCGTTACGAAGGCCATCCCGGCGATACCCTCGCCTCGGCGTTGCTTGCCAACGGCGTTCATCTCGTCGCGCGGAGCTTCAAGTACCATCGGCCGCGCGGGATCTTCAGCGCAGGCAGCGAAGAGCCCAATGCGCTCGTCCAGCTTGCCCGCGGTGCGCGCACCGAGCCCAATGTGCGTGCTACCACCGTAGAACTTTTCGATGGGTTGATCGCCGCGAGCCAGAACCGTTGGCCGTCTCTCGGCTTCGACGTCGGCGCGATCAACGACGTTCTGTCACGCTTCCTGCCCGCGGGCTTCTACTACAAGACGTTCATGTGGCCACCGTCGCCGCAGGCGTGGCTCCGCTACGAGCACATAATCCGCGCCGCCGCCGGCATGGGCCGCGCGGCAACGGAGCCCGATCCCGATCGATACGAGCATCAATTCGCGCATTGTGGCGTGCTGGTCGTCGGGGGCGGGCCGGCAGGACTCGCCGCGGCGCGCGCAGCGGCCGCAACGGGCGGACGCGTGATTCTCTGCGATGAGGGCCCGCGCTTCGGCGGCAGCCTGATCGGAGACGACGCGACAATCGATGGCGAAGAAGCGAAACGCTGGCTCGCCGACACGACGCGCGAGCTCGCAGCGAACCCGGACATCACACTGCTCCCGCGCACGACGGCCTTCTGCGCCTACGACGGCAACCTCGTTGGATTGCTGGAGCGTGTCACCGATCATCTTGCGACGCCACCTGCGTACACGCCGCGGCAGCGGTTGTGGAAGGTTCGCGCGCGCGCCGTCGTCCTCGCAGCGGGCGCGCACGAGCGGCCAATCGTGTACGCGAACAACGATCTGCCCGGCACGATGCTCGCGGGCGCGGCGCTTACATATGTCAAGCGTTATGCGGTGCGGCCGGGAACGCGCGCGGTCGTCTTCACGACCAACGACAGCGCCTATGCGACGGCGCTCGCACTGCGCGACGCCGACGTCGCGATCGCGGCCATCGTCGATGCCCGTCCCGACGCGCAGATAACGGGCGCGCTGCCGCAACGTGCGCGTGGGCTCGGTCTTCCCATCATCGCTGCGTCGGACATCGTCGGCGCGCACGGGGGCAAGCGCGTCACGGCGGTCGACATTGCGCCGCTCGCCGGCGGGGCGACGCGCTGGCTCGACTGCGATCTCGTCTGCGTATCCGGCGGCTGGAATCCGGCGGTTCACCTTTTCTCGCATGCGCGCGGCACGTTGCGGTACGACGAGACGCTGACTGCGCTCCTGCCGCAAGCATCGCCGTTGCCAATTCAGTTTCCAATTCGCGCCGCCGGCGCCGCGAACGGGCGCTTCGGCCTCGCCGCCGCGCTTGCCGACGGACGTGCGGTCGGGCTCGCGGCGCCGGGAAAATTCGGCGGCGACACTGCGTCGCCCGTTCAGTCCATCCCGGAAACGGGCAACGTCGAGTCCGGCGCGGGACGGCCATTATGGAGCGTACCAGCGCGCAACCGCGCCGACAAACGCTTCGTCGACCTGCAGACTGACGTCACCGTCGACGATATCGAGCTTGCCGCGCGCGAAGGCTACACGTCGATCGAGCATCTGAAGCGCTACACGACGCTCGGCATGGGTACCGATCAGGGCAAGACGGGCAATGTCGTCGGAATCGCACTGCTCGCCGGAGCCACCGCGCGAACGATTCCCGAAGTCGGAACGACGACGTTCCGGCCGCCGTACACGCCGGTGACGCTCGGTGCATTCCCGGGACAGGAATGCGGTGCCCACGTCGAACCCACGCGCTATTCCGCGATGCATGACTGGCATGTCGAGAACGGGGCGCGCTTCGTGAACGCGGGATTGTGGAAACGGCCGCATTCGTATCCGCGTGCCGGCGAATCGCCGGAGGACGCGGCCAATCGAGAAGCGAAGAACGTGAGGACGAACGTCGGTGTCGTCGACGTTTCCACGCTTGGCAAAATCGAGCTCCAGGGCAAGGACGCTGCCGAGCTGTTGAATCGCGTCTACATCAGCCGCTGGGACACGCTTCCCCTCGGACGCTGCCGTTACGGTGTGATGTTACGTGACGATGGCCTGGTGCTGGACGACGGAACGACGTCGCGGCTTGGCGCGACGCACTTCCTGATGACGACGACGACCGTCAATGCTGTCACGGTGATGCAACACCTCGAGCGCCTGTTGCAGGTCGACTGGCCGGACCTCGACGCGTTTGTCGCGTCCGTCACCGAGCAGTGGACGGCAGCGGCGTTGGCAGGACCCAAGGCGCGTGACGTGCTCGCGCAGATCGTCGACATCGACGTGTCGAATGCGGCATTTCCGTTTCTCGCCGTCCGCGAATGCAACGTGCGCGCTGTGAATACGCAGATTCCCGCGCGTCTCTTCCGGATGAGCTACTCGGGCGAGCTCGCGTACGAGATCCACGTGCCCGCGAACCACGGCCGCGCGATGTGGGACGCCGTCATTGCAGCGGGTGCGGCGTTCGGCCTCATGCCCTACGGGACCGAGGCGATGAGCACGTTGCGCATCGAGAAGGGCCATGTCGTCGTAGGCGCGGAGGCGGATGGGCGCACGACCGCCGACGATCTTGGCATGGACGAGCTCGTAAGCGCCGCGAAATGGTGCATCGGCAAGCCGCTGCTCGATCGCCCAGCGCTCAAATCAGACGATCGCTGGCAGCTGGTCGGGCTCACGGCGCAGGATGGGGGGACTATGCCGCGCGCCGCGAAAATCGTTGCCGATCCCGATCATGCGTTGCCAAATCCGATGCTGGGCCACGTGACGTCGTGGTGCTGGAGTCCGAATCTCAACGCGTGGATCGCGCTGGCGCTGGTCGCGCGCGGGCGCGAGCGACACGGCGAAACGCTGTGGGCCGTGTCGCCTCTTGTCGACGCGAGAGTGCGCGTCAAGCTCGGCCCGCCATGCTTCATCGATCCCGATGGGGAGCGGCTTCGTGGCTGATCACCACAACGCGATAGACACGACGCGCCCCGGCCATTACGGTGCCGCAGGCACTGGCGTGACGATCGCCGAGACAATGATCGTGGCCGCGTGGAACGTTCAAGGCGATCCTGCGCGCGCGTCGTTCGTCGAAGTGCGACGCGTGTTCGACATCGCCTTGCCGACCTCACCCAACAATATCGCCACGACTGGCGCGCTTACCGCGGTCTGGTTGGGTCCGCGTTCATGGTTACTCGTCGCGGGAGGCGTGTCGCCGCTCGTTGCGTACGCGGAAAAGCGAGACGCGCTGAACAACGTGGGCAGTGCGCTTTTCGACGTAACCGCCAGCCGTGTCGCATGGACGGTTTCGGGGCCGCGTGCGACAGACGTGCTCGCGAAGGGGTGCCCGCTCGATTTCCATCCGCTCGCGTTCTCCGCGGGCACCTGCGCGCAAAGCCTTCTCGGCCACGTCAACGCACTCCTCATCAAGCACAACGAAGCACCGACGTTCACGGTGATGGTCGCGAGAAGCTTCGCGCGCGGCGTCCTTCATGCGCTCGTTGAGTCCGCAGCGCAATACGGCTGCGACGTGCAGCCGCCGGGATCGCTCCGCTGAACCGAAGGCTGGGTGTGCGGCAACGCCCCGTGCGCCGGTCGGCGTTCAACGACCCTTCCTGGACTTCGCCGGCACTCGGACTGCGTCGATGAACGCGGCGAGCGCAGGCGACACCTGACGTCGACCCGGGTAATAGAGAAAGAAGCCGGGAAACGGCGCGCACCAATCCTCGAGCACTCTCGACAGCGCGCCGGCCTCGAGCAGCGAGGCAACCTGATCCTCGATCACGTACGCAAGGCCCAGACCGGCCAGCGCGGCATCGATGACGATGCCCTCGTCATCGAAGACGAGCGGCCCTTCCACGCCCACCTCGATCTTGTGGTGGCGCTGTCTCGAATTCCCACTTGTAGATCGTGCCCGCGGTCGGCAGCCTGAAGTTGATGCAGCGGTGTTTGCGCGAGGTCGTGAGGCGTCGACGGTGCCGGATGCGACGCGAAGTACTGCGGAGTTCCGACGACGGCCATCCGAAGTTGGCCCGTCACCGGAACGGCAACCACGTCCTTCTCGAGCGACTCGCCCAGGCGTATGCCGGCGTCGAACCGCTGCGCGACGATGTTGGTCAGCGCAGGATCGATGAGGACTTCGACGACGATCTCGGGATAGGTCTGCGGTGAACCGGGGCAGGATGGGCGCTACCACCATTCGAGCGGCACGTTCGGGATGCGGTGATCCGGACGTGTCCCGAGGGCCGGTCGAGCAAGCCGCCCCAGATCCTCGACCGCGCCGGATATCTCCTCGATCGCCGGGCCGAAGACGCGCGAGCAACCGCTCGCCGGCCTCCGTCGTCGAGACACTTCGCGTGCTGCGGGCAAGCAGCTGGATGCGCAGGCGCTCCTCGAGGCGCCGCATCGTATGGCTGAGCGCCGACGGCGACACGCCGAGCCGTGCGGCGGCCCGCGTGAAGCTGCGCTCCTCCGCGACGACGGCGAATGCCGCCAGGCTGCCCCAGTCTTCCCGGTCCATTCCTGACAATTTGTCAATACCTCATTCGTATTATACGTCTTTATCGAGGTTAGTCCGAACGCGGATCATGCGCGTCAGGACGAAGTGAGTCTTCGTCTTCAATCGTAACAGGAGGAAACATGCAGAAGCGCACACTTGGGAAACAGCGGACTCGAGGTTTCGGCCATCGGGCTGGGCTGCATGGGAATGAGCTACGGCTACGGTCCGGCGGTCGACAAGCAGGAGGGAATCGCGCTGATCCGGTCGGCCGTTCGAACGCGGGGTCACCTTCTTCGACACCGCCGAAGTCTACGGCCCGTTCACGAACGAGGAACTGGTGGGCGAGGCGCTGGCCCCGTTCCGCGATCAGGTGGTGATCGCAACCAAGTTCGGCTTCGACATCGACCCGAAGGACGGCAAGCAGCGTGGCCTCAACAGCCGTCCCGAGCACATCAAGCAGGTGGCCGAAGCGTCGCTCAAGCGATTGAAGACCGGCGTCATCGATCTCTTCTATCAGCATCGCGTCGACCCGAACGTGCCGATCGAAGATGTCGCCGGCGCGGTCAAGGACCTGATCCGCGAAGGCAAGGTCAGGCACTTCGGACTCTCCGAGCCGGGCGTGCAGACGATCCGGCGGGCGCACGCCGTCCAGCCGGTCGCCGCGGTTCAGAGCGAATACTCGCTGTTCTGGCGGGAGCCCGAGCAGGAGGTCCTGCCGACGCTCGAGGAACTCGGCATCGGCTTCGTTCCCTTCAGCCCGCTGGGCAAGGGCTTCCTCACGGGCGCCATCGACGAGAACACGACGTTCGACAGCACCGATTTCCGGAACATCGTTCCCCGCTTCACGCCGGAGGCGCGCAAGGCGAACCACGCCCTGGTCGATCGGCTGGGCGAGATCGCGGCCCGGAAAAAGGTGACGCCTGCCCAGATCGCGCTCGCCTGGCTGCTGGCGCAGAAGCCGTGGATCGTGCCGATCCCCGGCACCACGAAGCTGCATCGCCTGGAGGAAAACATCGGCGCGGCTGCCGTCGAACTGACGCCCGACGAGCTTCGCACCATCGACAGCGCCGTCTCGACGATCACGCTTCAAGGAGCCCGATACCCGGAACATCTGCAGCGCCTGGTAGGTCGCTGAGCGGTATCGATCATGCAACGCTTGCTACAGGAGACCAGAATGATTTCACTGAACGTCAATGGCAACGCTTGTCCAGGCGGACGCTGACGGCGACACGCCGCTGCTCTGGGTGCTGCGCGACCACCTGGACATGACCGGAACGAAGTTCGGCTGCGGCATGGCGTTGTGCGGCGCGTGCACCGTGCACATCGACGGCAAGCCGGCGCGAAGCTGCGTCACGCCGGTTTCCGCCGTCGCCGGCAAGAAAATCGCGACCGTGGAGAAGATCGGCGAAACCCGCGCCGGCAAGGCGGTGCAGGCGGCGTGGGTCGCGGAGAACGTTCCGCAGTGCGGCTACTGCCAATCCGGCCAGGTGATGGCAGCCACGGCGTTGCTCGCGGCCATCCCGGCGCCGAGCGACGCGGACATCGACGCCGCCATGAGCGGCAACATCTGCCGCTGCGCCACCTACCCTCGCATCCGCGCCGCTATCAAGCGGGCCGCGAAGGAAGCGAAGGTGCAGGCATGAACGCCATCGTCAACTTGAGCCGCCGCGATTTCCTCAAGGCGGCGGGCGGCCTGGCCCTCGGTTTTCATCTTCCGCAATCGTTGGCGCAGTCGGGACCGGGAAGAACCGTAAGCACCGATCTTGCGGGCGCGTTCTCGCCGAATGCCTTCATTCGCATCAGCCCCGACAACACGGTCACCGTGATCGTGAAGCACCTCGAGATGGGCCAGGGCACCTACACCGGCCTGCCGACGCTGGTTGCCGAGGAGCTGGATGCCGACTGGTCGCAGATCCGCGCCGAGGGCGCGCCTGCCGACGCGAAGCGGTACAACAACCTCTTCTGGGGCGAGGCGCAGGGCACGGGCGGCAGCACCGCGCTCGCCAATTCCTACGAGCAGCTCCGCAAGGCCGGCGCCGCGGCGCGCGCGATGCTGGTCGCCGCGGCCGCCGAGAAGTGGCAGGTGCCGGCGTCGGAAATCAAGGTTTCCAGAGGAATCGTCTTTTCGGGAAACAAGAAAGCGACCTTCGGCGAGCTCGCCGCGGACGCGGCGAAGCAACCCGTGCCGGCCGACGTGAAGCTGAAGGACCCGAAGGACTTCGTCCTCATTGGCAAGCCCGCGGCGCGCACCGACGCGCGCGCGAAGTCGAACGGCAGCGCGATCTTCACGCAGGACGTGAAGCTGCCCGGCATGCTGACGGCGGTCGTCCTGCATCCGCCGCGCTTCGGCGCGAAGCTGAAGAGCTTCGATGCCGCAAGAGCGAAGCAGATCAAGGGGGTCGAGCAGGTGGTGGCTTTTTCCACTCCGGCGACGAACGGCGTCGCGGTCCTGGCGAAGGACTACTGGTCGGCGAAGAAGGGCCGCGATGCGCTGACCGCGGAGTGGGACGAGTCCGCTGCTTTTCGCCTCGGATCCGCCGAGATCATGAATGAGTACAAGAAGCCTTGCGACGACGCCGGGCTTGAGCGCGCGCAAGGACGGCGACGCCGACGCGGCGCTGAAAGGCGCGGCGAAGACCCTCGAAGCCGCCTACGAATTCCCCTACCTCGCGCACGCCAGCATGGAGCCGATGAACTGCGTGGTGAAGCTCGACGGCGAGCGGTTGCGAGATCTGGAACGGCGAGCAGTTCCAGACCGTCGACCAGGCGGTGGTGGCGAAGCTTCTGGGTCTGGACGCCGGGCAGGTCAGGATCAACCAGCTCTACGCCGGCGGCAGCTTCGGCCGGCGCGCCAACCCCCAGTCCGACTTCGTGCTCGAGGCCGCCGCGATCGCCAAGGCGACCAACGGCGCCGCGCCGGTGAAGCTGGTCTGGGGACGCGAGGACGACATGCGCGCCGGCTTCTACCGGCCGATGTACTACCACACGCTCAAGGCGGGCCTCGACGCGCAGGGCAACCTGGTTGCCTGGAAGCACGTCATCGTCGGCCAGTCGATCCTTACCGGCACGGCCTTCGAGCCGGTGATGGTGAAGGACGGCATCGACGGCACCTCGGTCGAAGGCGCCGCCAACCTGCCCTACGCCATACCGAACCTCGCGGTCGAGCTGCACACGCCCAAGATCGGCGTGCCGGTGCAGTGGTGGCGCTCGGTCGGCTCGACCCACACCGCCTTCGCCACCGAGTGCTTCCTCGACGAGATTGCGCGCGAGACGAAGAAGGATCCGTTCGAGCTGCGCCGCTCGCTGCTCGCCAAGCACCCGCGCCATAGGGCCGCGCTCGAGCTCGCCGCGCAGAAGGCCGGCTGGGGCAATCCGAAGAAAGGCGTCACCCGCGGCATCGCCGTGCACGAATCCTTCAACACCATCGTCGCCCAGGTGGTCGAAGTTTCCGGAAAGCAATCCTCCGCTGAAGATCGAGAGAGTGATCTGCGCGGTGGATTGCGGCGTGGCGGTCAACCCGAACATCATCGCCATGCAGATGGAGTCCGGCATCGGCTTCGGCCTCTCGGCCGCCCTCGCCGGCGCCATCACGCTGAAGGAAGGCATCGTCGAGCAGTCCAACTTCCACGACTACCCCGTGCTGCGCATGAACCAGATGCCGAAGATCGAAGTCTTCATCGTGCCTTCGAAGGAAAAGCCCACCGGCGTCGGCGAGCCCGGCACCCCGGTGATCGCGCCCGCCCTCGCGAACGCGATCCTGGCGATGCAAGGCAAGCCCATCCGCGCGCTTCCGATGTCCTCGCAAGGAGTCACGTTCGCATGACGCTACGCGCACCAACCCTCGCAGCGCGCAATGGAGCGCCAACGATTCGGCGGCGGTCAATACCCATTTTCCGTTCTTGGATCTGGACAATCTCGAGATCGCAGGTCTTCGTTCCCGGTTTCTGATCGTTGGCCGCGCAAGCCGACGAGCATCGCGTTAGGGAACCCGGCGCTATGAGCTCCGTCGTGCTGACGCACCGAGGGCACGCGCTACCACCGGGCTGCAGCGAATGAAGGAACTGGAACAACTTCTCGGATTGTTCGTCGCGGCCGTGATTCTGGCCGCTGGCGCGCGCCGCGTCGGAGCACCCTATCCGGTATTCCTCGCGCTCGGCGGTGCGCTGCTCGCGTTTATTCCGGGCGCTCCTTCGGTGAACTTGCCGCCTGAGCTCATGCTCGCGCTTTTCGTCGCGCCCGTGCTGCTCGATGCGGCGTACGACACCTCGCTGCGGGACCTCCGCGACAACTGGGCGCCGGTGACGAGCCTCGTCGTAGTCGCGGTCGGGTTGACAACGGCGGCGGTGGCGGTTGTCGCCCATGCGCTCGTCCCCACGATGCCATGGGCCGCGGCGATCGCGCTGGGCGCCGTCGTCGCTCCTCCCGACGCCGTCGCCGCAACGGCCGTGCTGCGCCAGCTGCGACCGCCGCATCGGCTCCTCACGATACTCGAAGGGGAAAGCCTGCTGAACGACGCGAGCGCCCTCCTGATCTACCGCCTCGCGGTCGGAGCAGTGGCGGTGAACGGCTTCTCGGTCGCAGCCGTTGCGCCGACGTTCCTGTTGGCGGTGGCCGGCAGCCTTGTCGCTGGACCGGCGCTGGGCTGGATCGTCTTGCGCGTGATGGAACGCGTGCAGCACGTACCGACCGCGATCATCCTTCAATTCGTGAGCACGTTCGGCGTATGGATGCTCGCCGAACGCATCGGCCTCTCCGGCGTTTTGACTACGGTGTGCTTCGCTGCGACGGCGGCGCGAACCGCGCCCGAGCGAACTCCCGCGGTGACACGTATACCGACCAACGCGGTGTGGGACACGGTCATTTTCGCGCTGAACATCCTTGCGTTCATCTTCATCGGCCTGCAGATCGGGCCGATTCTCGACAGCCTCGAAGCGGCGGATCGCGCCCGGTATTTCGCAGTTGCCGGCGCGGTTCTCTTCACCGTCATCGTCGTGCGCATTGCCTGGCACATGTCTTTCAATGCGATGATCCGATGGTGGCACCGCCGCTTCGGCTTCCATCCGCCGCGGCCGATGCTGCGGCCGACCGTCGGCAGCGGGTTGATCATTTCGTGGGCCGGCATGCGCGGCATCGTCACGCTGGCGGCGGCAATGGCGCTCTCATCGTCCTTCCCGTACCGCGACTTGATCGTGCTGACGTCGTTCTGTGTCGTTCTGGGCACGCTGACGATTCAAGGGCTGACGCTCAAGCCTCTGCTGCGCGCACTCGATTTGCACGACGACGATCCTGTAGAGCGCGAGCTCACATCGGCGCGCGAACGCGCCTTGCGTGCCGCCGTTGCGAGCGTCGCCGGTAACGATTCGCCGACCGCCATTCTCGTTCGGCAGCAGTTCACCGCGCGCTTCTCTTCCCACGGAGCCCTTCTCCATCCCCGTGCCTCTGTTCGTTCCTCGCACGACGAAATCCATGGCAGGGCCCTGCAAGCAGCCCGGCAGGCCGTCCTCGCCATGCGGGCCAGCGATGAGATCGGCGACGATGCGTTTCATCAAGTGGAACAGGAACTGGACTGGCTCGAAGTGGCGGGCAGCCGCAAGGAAGACTAGACCTGCTGGTCATTCACGCAACTGAAAGCCCTGAACGATCGCGGGCCCCTGTGGGCGTCGCTCTGCGAGTCGGCGGCGCAGTACGGCATCGACGTCGCCCCACCGGGGTCACTCCGCTGAGCAGCACGCTGGGCGTGTGGCAATACCTCGTCTGCATTCGACCCGTTCTTGCCGTCATGCATCAGACGAGCAGACGTTCGCGAATTTTGCTGATCGACCCAAAGCGGAAGTGCAGCGGTTCAACCTGGACGGACGTAAGCGGCAATTCGCAGTAGCGAGTTCGGAGACAGCCCCAAGGACTAATTGAAACGGTGCGGTTTCGGGGTGCAAACTGCGCGATGGGGCGGCCGCTTGCCTTAGGCCGCGATCAATTGCCAAGTATCAATCGTCGCAAGAACGACCAGCAGCGTAAAGGCCGGTTCAGGTTCGGAGCGATCAAATTGAATCCTGTGGATGTCATGTGGGTGGGATTGGGCGGCGGCCTAGGATCCGTGCTGCGCTGGTGGATCGGGCGGCTGGTAGGCGAGCGATACAAGGGCCACTTTCCGTTGGGCACCTTCCTGATCAATATCTCGGGCAGCTTGCTCATCGGTTACCTGTCGGTCCTGTTAAATGTGGAATGGGACAACCGCCACGGCCACGGCATGGTGCTGAACGCCTTGGTGATCACCGGCGTCCTGGGCGGCTACACCACCTTCAGCAGCATGCAGTTGGATGCGGCCCGGCTGGCCGCCAAGCAACGCGCTAGCCTCGCCGCGTTTTATCTGTTGCTGTCGGTCGCCGCAGGACTGCTGGCCGCGCTGGCAGGGGCCGCTCTCGCCCGTGCGCAGGGGTGAGACTGATGGAGCTCAGATACGCGGTACTACTGGTCTTTATCGGCGGGGCCGTGGGTTCAGTGGTGCGCGAGGTTCTCATGTTGCTCGTGCCCACTCTGTCGCGCGGTTTCCCGCTGGATATCTTGGTTGCCAACGTTGTCGCCTCATTGTTGATCGGTTTCAGTACAGGTCGGCACAACCGCAAGGTCATCAGCGATGGTTGGAACTTGATGGTCACTACCGGAATGATGGGCGGCCTGTCGACGTTCTCGAGCTTTGCCTACGCGTCGAGCGTGCTGATGAAGGCCTCAATGACCGGTGCTCTCGTGGCTGCAGCCTATGTCCTCACCAGTTTGGTGTTGGGCTACGTCGCAGTCATTGTCGGAATGAAAATCGGCGGACCAAGCCGTTAGATGCGATTAGAACGCTCGCCCCACAGCTGACACTCGCGGGGGACCGGTCAGGGTCGTTCGCGCTGCGCAACGTCCGCTATCCGCGGTCCAAGCGCCGATTCCAGACACTCGGCGTCCGGCGAGCAAACTACAACGACATCGTACCGCGCCACGTGCCTCGCGGCAGGTTTGCGCCCTACGTGACGGCGGGCCGCAGCAGTTCCTCCAGAAGCGTCGGCAGCGCTGACGGTTCCAGCGCGAGGCGGTCAACGGCGTGCTCGATGCGCGACGCGCGTTCGACTCCAAGAACCGGCGTTGCGAGCGCGCGATATTTCGCGCGAAGCTCGTCGTGCGATAGGGGATTGTCCGGATTGCCGCGATCGCGCACGGACGTTGACGCGAACGTGCGTCCATCGCTCAGCATGATGCGTACGCGCGCCCAGCGCTCGGCTGGAAAGCGATCGGCAAATTCCGCGTCCTCGATTGCCGTCGTCACCGCCACCAGGCGCACCACGCCGGCATCTTCGAGGCCCGTCGTGTCGACCGCACCTGCATCGACATGGCCGAAGACGAGCGCCGCGGCGACGGGAAACGCAAGGCTGTACTGCGCTTCCTCGGTGTTGCGCGGCATCGCGCATTGCGAGCCTAGTGCGGCTGCTTCGCGAAAACTCTCGATGACAATTTCGCCGATGTCCGCTGCGACGAAGCCGTGCGCTCGCTTGAGATCGAGCGCGGCCTCGATCGCGGGCTGCGCCCAGCGGCACACGGGATACGCCTTGAAATACTGCTCGGAGATGCGCCAGCGCGTGCCGAGGTCACCGAAGAACGGCGCGGCGTCGTCGCGCTCGATCGTCAATGCCGGCGCGCCGGTGAAATCGTCGCCGGCGAGCAAGGCGGCGCTGACCCCGGCATGAGCGCCCCACCCGGAACCGTCCTTCACCATCGTCGGGAAATCGCATGCGCGCAGGATCTGCCCGCGCGGCCCGAAGTACTCGGCGATGCCAAGCGCGTGGCGCGTGCGCTCGCCATCGAAATCGAGAAGACGCGCAGCGATCGCCGCGCAGCCCAGTGAATTCCATGCGCCCGAGCAATGATAGTCGCGCACGGTCGAGTGGAGCGCGATGCCCGCACGCGTCGCGATTTCGTAGCCCAGCACCAGGCAGGCAAGGAACTCGCGGCCATCGACGTCCGCGGCTCGCTCTCCCGTCCGCGCGCTGTCGATCAGCGCAAGCAACGCGGGCAGGAGTGCGACGCCCGCGTGCCCCTTGGTCAGCACATGGCCGTCGTGAGCATCGAGAGCATCGATCGTCGTCGCGCCGGCAAACGCGGCACCTGCGATGCCGGCGCGCCGGCCGTCGAACAGGATGCGCGCATTTCGCTCGCTGCCGCAGAGTTGCGTCGCCGCATACGAATTGGCGATCGCGGCCGCGCGCGTCCGACTGCCCCCGGCGGCCACACCAATCAGGTCGAGCAGGCTGCGCTGCGCGCTTTCGACCACCTCACCGGGAAGGTGATCGAAGGTGAGCCCGCGCACGAACGCGGGCACGTCCGCGAACGCGGCGACGCTTTTCGCTCCGCGTTCGCCCTCGGCCATTTGCAGGTCAGATTAGCCCGTTCGCTTTCAGAAAACCCTCGGCCACTTCTTCCGGCGTCTTCTTGTCGACATCGACGCTGGCATTCAACTTCGCCATCGTCTCGTCGTTGAGCTTGGCGGCAACCGAATTCAGCGCATCGGCGATCTTGGGGTTCTTGTCGAGGATTTCCTTCCGCACCACGGGCGTAAGGTTGTAGGGTGCCGCGTAGCCCTTGTCGTCCTTCAATACGACAAAATTGAATGCGGGAATGCGGCCGTCGGTGGCGAACACGACGGCGGAATCGACTTGCCGGTCCTTGAGAGCGTTATAGGTGAGGCCCGTGTCCATGCGCTTTACGTTCTCGCGATCGAACTCGAAACCGTACGCGGTCTGCCAGCCGGGCAAACCGTCCGGACGTGCGTAGAACTCGGCGTTCGACGCGAAGGTGAGCTTCGGGTCCGACTTCACGGCCTTTCGCCAAATCGCTCATCGTCACGATGCCGCGCTTTTGCGCGTCGTCCTTGTTCATCGCGAACGCGTACGTGTTGTTGACCGGCGACATGTTGAGCCAGACGATGCCCTTCGCCGCGTCGAGTTCCTTGATCTTCTGGTACGCAGCCTCGGGGCTCGGAAACTTGTCGGTGATCTTGTAGAAAACTCCGAGTCCGGTTCCCGTGTATTCCCAATAGACGTCGATCTGCCCGTTCTCGAGCGCCGAGCGCACTGCCGCCGTGCCCATTCCGGCCTTGCGATCCGGCGTGAATCCCTTCGCCTTGAGAATGGCGGCCGTCATCGCCGTCATGATCTGCTGCTCGGTGAACGCCTTGCCGCCAATAACGATCGTTTGCGCGACAGCCGCCTCGCCCGCGAAACCGGCGAGCGCAATGAGGGCGAGCAGATGGACGAATACCCGTTTCATGTCGAACTCCTCCAGGACAAAAACCGCTTGTTATGAATTCCGCAGAGGGTTGACCCCGCGCGGCACGAGCCAATACTGCGCCTGCCCAAACAAAAAATCCACGGCCACGGCGATCAGCGCCGTCGGAATCGCGCCCGCGAGCATCATGCCGTGCTGCTGCAAGGTCGATCCCGGTGAAGATAAGCTCACCCAGACCGCCGCCGCCGATCAGAAACGCGATCGGTGCAGTCCCCACATTGACGGCCATCGCAGTGCGCACGCCCGCGAAGATCACGAACAGTGCGTTCGGAATTTCGATGCGGGCAAGGATTGCGGACGGGCCCATTCCCATGCCGCGCGCCGCATCGACCAGATGCGCCGGCACCGCGCGAATCCCCTCGTACGTGTTACGGATGATCGGCAGCAGTGTCGCAATCCACAATCCGACGATCGCCGGGAGAGGACCGATTCCGAGCAGCGACATCATGAGCGCAAGCTTGGCAAGCGTGGGGATCGACGTGACCATGTTGACCGCCTGGATCGCACCTTCGGCCCAGCGCGCCATCCATGGCCGCGACAGCCACAATCCGATCGACACGCCGGTGACGATTGCCGCTCGAGCCCGAAATCGCGACCAGCACCAGATGCTGCTTGGTGAGGTAGATGATGTCCTTGCGGTAGCCGAGGATTTCCGTGGCGAGTCCGCTCGCGTAAAGTCCCACTGCAATCGCGAGCGCGATGCCGGCGAGCACCACGTACGGCATCTTCGAGTGTGGCGCGATGACTGTGGCGCTCATCTTTTATCTTCACTCGAAAGTCGCGCCGCGACGGCGTCGCTCGTGACGATGCCGACGACGCGTCCGTCAGCGTCGACGCAGCGGAGCGATGTGACGCTTCGCTCGAGAAACAACGAGGCGACGATGCGCAGATCGTCGTCGGGTGAGACCGCCGGCGCATCTTCATCGAGTCCCACGGCTTCCGTTGGCGCCATGACATCTCGCACCCGGATCAGCCGCAATCGCTTCAGCATCCGGTCGCTGCCGACGAAACCGGCGACGAACGCATCCGCCGGGTGCGCGAGCAAGTCGTCGGGTGCCGCAAACTGCACGAGCCGCCCGGAGTGGAAAATCGCGATGCGATCCGCCATCTTCACGGCTTCGTCGATATCGTGGCTCACGAACAGGATCGTCTTGCGCAGCTTTTGTTGCATGCGCAGGAATTGGTCCTGGACCGCCTCGCGGTTGACGGGGTCGAGCGCTGCAAACGGCTCGTCCATCAGCAGCACCGGCGGATCGACGGCAAGTGCGCGCGCAACGCCGACGCGTTGCGCCTGCCCGCCGGAGAGCTCGTTCGGATAGCGGTCGGCGAATTGTCCGGGCGGCAGCGCCAGCATCGACAGGAGTTCTTCGGCGCGCGCGCGACGGCGTCCGGCGCGCCATCCCATGAGCCGCGGCACAACGCCGATGTTTTCCGCAACCGTCATGTTGGGAAAGAGCCCGATCTGCTGGATCACGTAGCCGATGCCGCGACGGAGCTCTACGGGGTCCACGGTATCGGTGTCGCGGCCGGCGATGAAAATCTTGCCCGACGTCGGCGCGACGAGCCGATTGATCATCCGCAACGTCGTCGTTTTGCCGCAGCCCGACGGGCCGACCAACACGCACGTCTCGCCTTCGCGCACCTCGAAACTCACGCCGTCGACCGCGGTGACCGTCCCCTGCGGCGACGCGTAGATCCTGCGCAAATCTTCGAGCCGGATCATGGATCACGCAGCAGCGGCGCGCGCCGCCATTCCTTTCGGCGTCAGCCGTCTTTGCAACCACAGCAGCGCCGAATCAGCGGCGATAGCGAGCAGACCAAGCGTCAGGGCTCCGGTGATGAGCTGGCGAATATCCGACTGCGAGATTCCGCGGCTGATGAAGGTGCCGAGGCCGCCCGCGCCGATGTAGGCCGCGATCGCAGTGACCCCGATGTTGATGACGACGGCGATCCTGATGCCGGCGATGATGACTGGAAGTGCAATCGGGATTTCGACACGCGCGAGCCGCTGCGGCACCGACATTCCCATGCCGATTGCCGCCGACCGCAGTGCCGGATCGACGTTGCGAATCGCGGTATAGGTGTTGCGGATGATCGGCAGTTGCGCGTAAAGCATCGCGGCGATCACGGCCGGCAGCCAGCCGATTCCCTGCCCGATCTTCGACAGGATCGGGAATCAGGACACCGAAAAGCGCGATGGACGGGATCGTCATCACGATCGATCCGAGATAGAGCACTGTGTCGGCCGTACGCTGGCTCTGCGTGATGGCGATGCCGAGCGGAACGCCGGTCACGATCGCAAAGCCTACGGCTACGCTGACGATCGACAGATGCTCGAGCGTCCGCTCGCCGATGGCTGGCAGGTTGTGCAGGATGAACGCCAGCGTTTCCACCCACTCTCCCAATGTCGACACGCCGCGTCACCACCGCTCGCGCGCGCCAGTGTTTCAAATGCGTGGCGGTTGGTCAATCGCTGGCCTGCGACGACGACGACGCGGCCGAAAACATGCGATAGTTGCGTTTCACTCCACTCGCCCTACCGCTTTCATCATGACTGCATCCGCTCCTTCGCGTCTTTCCCTCCTCCAGCGTCTCGACCAGGGCCCGGTCATCTGCGCCGAGGGCTACGTATTCGAGCTCGAGCGGCGCGGGTATCTGCAGGCCGGCGCCTTCGTTCCCGAAGTCGTGCTCGAGCACCCGGAGGTCGTCACGCAGCTGCACCGCGACTTCGTCCACGCAGGCTCGGACGTCGTCGAGGCGCTTACCTACTACGCGCACCGCGAAAAGCTCAAGGTTATCGGTCGCGAGGGCGACCTCGAGCCCATCAATCGTCGCTCGCTCGATCTCGCGAAGGCGGTGGCAGCAGACACTGGCGCGCTCTTCGCCGGCGACATCTGCAACACGAACGTGTTCGATCCGGCGGATCCCGCATCGCATAAGGCGGTGCGCGCGATGTTCGAGGAGCAGGTGCGGTGGGCCGTCGATGCCGGTGTCGACTTCGTCGTCGGCGAAACGTATTCTTGGGCGCAGGAAGCGTTGATCGCACTCGAAGTGATCAAAGCCGCGAAGCAAACCGCGGTGATCACGCTCGCGATGCATCAGGAGGACGTCACGCGCGAAGGCTGGGGCGTCGCTGACGCATGCAAGCGGCTCGCCGACGCGGGGGCGGACGTCGTCGGCCTGAATTGCATCCGCGGCCCCGAGACGATGCTGCCGCTGTTAAAGGAGATTCGTGGCTCGGTGAAGTCGCACATGGCAGCGCTGCCGGTGCCTTATCGCACGCACGACAGCGAGCCGTCGTTCCAGTCGCTGCGCGACACGCACTGGCATGGCGACTGGGGCAGCCGGCCCTTTCCGATCGCGCTCGATCCGTTTACGTGCAACCGCTTCGAGATCGCCGATTTCGGGCGCGCGGCACTCGCGCTCGACATCCGTTATCTCGGCGTCTGCTGCGGCGCCGGGCCGCATCACATTCGGGCGCTGGCTGAGGCGGTGGGCAAGAAAACACCGGCGAGCAAATATTCCGCCGACATGTCGAAGCACGCATTCCTGGGATCGCACGAGCGGATCAAGCAGGTGCAAAAGGACTACGCGGAGAAACTTTGACGCGAGCGCGCTACGCTCAGTCAGAGCTGCAACTCGATCGGCAACACTGGCAACAATTCCGGGGCCTATGGGCTGCTCTCCGCGCGCTCAGCCGGCGCGCTGCGGGATTGTCGTGTCGATCGTGTAGTAATCACCGGCGCTGTCGACGTAGAGCTGCAGCGCCGTCTTCAACCCCGTCGGCGTGTCGAGCGTGCCGGCGGCAATGGAGACGAGATCGCTGGCAAGCCGCTCCCAGAACACGCTCGCGCCGCATTCGCTGCAAAAGCCGCGCCGCGCTACCTCGGACGAGCGATACCACTTCAATCCGCGCGATTCCACCAATTCAAGCGCGGATTTCGGCGCCGACGTGTAGGCAGCCACGTGGCCGTGCGTGCGGCGACACATCGCGCAATGGCAGAGTACGATGTTGCGCAGCGGTCGACCGACTGCGTAGCGCACAGCCCCGCACAGGCAGCCACCGGTGGCGACATCATCGGGATTGCTCATGGCGTCTCCGCATCACGCCATTGACGATTCCTGCTTTTTGCGTTCCCCGACAGTTACCATGGCAGCACGTAATCGTCGTCGCGCTGGCCGACTGCCTCTATCCCGTTGAGCTCTGCCCGCTTTTTCGCCCAGGCGGACTTCCGCGCGGCTTGTTTCTGCGACGGAGTAAGCTTGTCCCAGCTCGCCTTCGCCGCGTCCGCCTGCGCCTTCAGCTGACCTGACTGGGCAGCGGTTTCGTTCTTCATGTCATCCCGCTGTCCGATGAGCTCCATGTAGGACAGGTCGCTCAATTTCTTGTTGCGTGCGGCCGCAACCGCAGCGGATTTTTGCTCCGGCGTCAGCGACGCCCACTTCGCTTTCGCCGCTTGATACTCCGCCTTGTATTGAGCCTGCTGCGCCGCGGTCATCGGCATCGTGTCGTCGCGCTGGCCCGTCTTCTCCGCGCCTTTCAACTCCTGCTGCGCCTTCTGGTCCTGCGTAGTTCCTTGCGCGACCAGTACCGGGCTGCCGGCTACTACCTGCGCCCAAGCGGTGACTGCTACGGTCAAGCCAGCTATGGCTATAAAAGAATGTCCTGTCTTCATCGTCTTCTCCTCTACAAAAAATGTCCTGTTTTCATCTTCGCCTTCACTTACGCCTACCCTCGTCAGACGCGAAATCTCATTTGGGAAACATGAGCTGGACCTGCGCGCGGATTTGCCAGTTCGCGCCGAAATCCGGACGCACCACGTTGTAGTAGGCCGAGATTTGCGAATTCACGGGAAGCTTGCCGAGGTGGAAGATCTTCCCAACGCCGCCGCCAAGCGGAACGACCCATTGCTGGCTGCCGGGTGCGTTCCAATCAACGGTAAGGATCGGCGAACTTGTAAGGTAGAGCCCGCCTTCGAAGTTGTAGTTGACGAACGGCTGGATGAGACCGTTGTTATACGAGCCGCCGGTCTTATTGCTGGTCATCGACCATATGTTGTTCACGAGTACGCCATAGACCCATGGATCGCCGTGCTTCAGGTGTAGCACGACGGCCGAAGGACCGAGACCCCAGTTCTTGTTGCCAAGCACCTCGTTGCTATTCGTTGGAGCCTGCACGACAGGTCCGGCACCCCAGATCCATTCACCGGGATCGGCCGGTGACAGAAATGCCGTGAAGACGAGGTCGCCGGTGCCATTCGTGCGGCTATCGCCGGGACCGAGCGACGGCATCGAAATCACCGGCAGGATGGTGCGTGTGATGATGTTCCATTCCTTGCTAATGGAGATGGGGTATACCGGCTGGATATTCAGCACATTCTGCGTACCCTTCTCCGGCCCGAAATTGAGATTCGTGTTGTTCTGGAAGGGCAGGCTGATCAGGTTGCCGACCGGATTCTGCGCGAGCTTTGCGAGCTCTTCGGCGCTCATCTCGGCGAAAACGGATGCAGCAAAGGTCGCGGAGAGCGAAGCGACGAGGAAACATCGAGCCAGTTCGCTTTTCATCGAGGTCTACTTTTCATCCAGGTCCACGGGTCAGCGCGAGGCTGCCTGCGCCGACGAATTGATGTGGATCCATGCGTCGCCAATGACGATTCCTGCTGTTTTCGTTCCCTGACAGTTACCAAGGCAGCACGTAATCGTCGTCGCGCTGGCCGACCGCCTCGATCCCGTTCAGCTCTGCCCGCTTTTTCGCCCAAGCGGACTTCCGCGCGGCTTGCTTCTCCGACGGAGTGAGCTTGTCCCAGCTCGCCTTCGCCGCGTCTGTCTGTGCCTTCAGCTGACCTGACTGCGCAGCGGTTTCGTTTTTCATGTCATCCCGCTGTCCTACGAGTTCCATGTAGGACAGGTCGCTCAATTTCTTGTTGCGCGCGGCGGCGACCGCGGCGGATTTTTGCTCCGGCGTCATCGACGCCCACTTCGCCTTCGCGGCTTGATACTCCGATTTGTATTGAGCCTGCTGCGCCGCGGTCATCGGCATCGTGTCGTCGCGCTGGCCTGTCTTCTCCGCGCCTTTCAACTCTTGCTGCGCCTTCTGGTCCTGCGAAGTTCCTTGCGCGACCACTACCGGGCTTTCGGCTACTACCTGCGCCCGTGCGGTGACTGCCACGGTCAAGCCAGCTACAACTATAAGGAAATGTCCTGTTTTCATCGTCGTCTCCTCTAAAAAGTGTCCTGTTTTTCATCCTCGTCTCGTACTACGCCTGCCAGTCGAGCCCACGGCCGGCCGGCTTCTCCGCTACCGGCGTCGCGCGAGGCGGTCGACCGGGCCGCGAATCAACAAGTAAGGAAGAACCGCAAGCACGAACACGGTGACCAGCGCCTCTCCCACGTAAAACCTGTGCAAAACAATGACCTGATAGATCGCGTCCATCACGAACGCAAAGATGATGACTCTGCTTACTCTTTTCAGCCCTTCGCGAAGATAGGCGGCACGCTGAGATGGATCGTTCAGGATGGTCCGCAAGAAAGGGGGCCGCCCAACCCGCGCATCCTTCATTCCGTCGAGGATGGCCAAGATGGTCGCCATGAGGGGCTGGAGGATCAAGCGAAACGCCAAAGGCCCGGTCGGTTGCGCGATCAACTGGTCCCAGAATCGGGTCAGGATTTCCTGAATCTCCGACACGTCAGGTCTCCTCGCTGCGTGCACGGCACCGTGACGCGTCGAACACGACCTGATCGTAGTACCAGAGCTTTTCAAAGAAAGGACGCGCCATGTTGAGTTGCGGTTTTGCTGGGGAGGGTGACAACGTTCTTTCCACTATGCCGCCGATACTACGGTTCCCATCAATGGCATCGAACCAACCCTTTTCCGTTGAATCGATGGGCATGATCAGATCCTGGTAGGCGTGTGTCGGGTTGATCAGAACGGCCGCCGCTCCGGGCGGCAGCCTGTCCTGAACACAGATCGTGTCCGGCATTCGAAGGGGCACGTAGCCGAGCCAGGTATCACCGTCAAAACTTATCGGTTGCGCGCCGCCCGGGCTATCGTCTCGATAAGCAATCACGCTATGGCGAACCATCGTTCCGCGAAATAGCTCGACGGCAGCATACTGCTCGGCGAGGGAAAGCTGTGCCAGCCGGGATGCCTGCGGGATCTTTGCTACGGTTCCACAATGAGGCGTGTAGGGTGCTTGTTTCAGCCACCGGCCGAATGTCAGTCCTGCCTTTTCGAGTAGATCGAATAACTGCGGGACCGAGTAGGCGCGGTCCTGCGGATTCAGCAGCGCGTCGGCGAGTGCCGCTTCCTCGCGGAAGTCCGGGGCCTCGCGCAGCAGAGCTTCCAACGGATGGCCGCGTGGCAGCGCTTTGAGCGCCGTGATGAGATCGCGGATCTCCTCATCGTTGGCCTGGACGCCGATCCGTCTGCAGAATTCCTGCAGCATGTAGATGCCCGTCCGTCCGTAAGGCGCATACACCATGAGTTGCATTGCGCCTCCGTCCGGATTGAGCACATCGCGCAGAGCGCGGAGCCCCACATCGGGCTCCGCGAGATGATGGAGGACCCCGGTGCAGATGATTTGATCGAAGCTCGCTTCCAGGTCGCTTACCCGCTCGATGGGAAGCTGGCGAACCTGGAGATTGTTCAGGTTGTATTTCTGCTTGAGCTCCTCGGTACAGCGCACACTGGTTGCGCTGAAGTCGATGCCGGTAACCTGAGCCGCGGGCCAACGCAAGGCATGCTTGGCCGCCTGAGAGGTCCCGCAGCCGGCAATGAGAATGGATTGATCCTCCCGATAGGGGCTTGCGGGCCAGAAGAGGTGATAGTCCGCGCGGCGTTTCTGCCGGTCCTGCCCGAGGCTGTCGATATTTCTCGAGGCTGTCGACGGGGGGTGGATAGGGATGACGCTCGTAAAACGCGCGCACATCCTCCCCAACGCTCGCGGCATCCGCGCTTCGTGATTCGTCGTCTTTCACGATGTCTGAGGTGCGGGAAAGGAACCCATGCAGGAGATGGTCCTCCTGCATGGGTCGGTTCCACCGAGGCGCGCGGGGCGCCCACGGCTATGCCGGCAAGACCTTGGAGGTCAGCCGTGGCCGTGACTGGACACCTGCGCCAGCACCGCGTCCAGATTGAACGAAGCGGGCTTTTGCCTCGGCGGGAACTTGACGAAGCCAGCGAGCTGTTGCGCGACAAATGCCTGCATCATGTACATCTGAGGCACGTGATCGACCATCCAGTCCAGATAGGTGTTCGAGTTGTATTCGGCGCGCTCGAACGGGTCACGACGCATGCTCATGATGTACGGCAGCCGCAATTTGACGAACGGTTCGGCCCACTGCCTCATCGTATTGGCGCGTTGCACGGCCAGATTGAATTTCCAGTCGCCGACCCGTACCGCGATGACCTCCCCATCGTCGCTGAAGTAGATGATGCCGGGTCTCGGGCTTTCCTTCACCTTGCCGGTCAGGTAGGGAATCATGTTGTAGCCGTCGAGATGGACGTTGAATTTCTTTCCGTCCACCGTGCAGCCGTCGAGTAGCTGCTTGGTCACGTCCGGATTGCCGGCGGCCGCCAGCAAGGTCGGGAACATGTCGATGTGGGAGACGATGCCGTTCAGTACCGAGTCCGGCTTGATCTTCCCCGGCCAGCGCATGAAGCATGGCACGCGCCAGCCGCCTTCCCAGTTGGAATCCTTCTGGCCGCGGAACGGCGTGGTGGCGCCGTCGGGCCAGGTGTCGTTCTCCGGACCGTTGTCGGTGGAGTACATGACGATGGTGTTGTCGGCGATGCCCAACTCGTCGAGCTTGTCGAGCATCATGCCGATCTGCTCGTCGTGGACGACCATGCGATCGCTGTACGGATCCTGGCCGCTCTTGCCGATGTTCTTCTCTGCGACGTGCGTGCGGAAGTGCATCGCCGTCGCGTTGTACCAGAGGAAGAAGGGCTTGTTCGCCTTGGCCTGCTTCTCCATCCACGCGAGCGCCCGGTCGGTGATCTCTTCGTCGATCGTTTCCATGCGCTTCTTGGTCAAGGGGCCGGTGTCCTCGATCGTCTGTCCGCCCTTGCCGTCAGCCACGCAGTGGAGCACGCCTCGCGGTCCGAACTGTTTCTTGAACGCAGGGTCCTTGGGGTAGTCGGGCAGCTCGGGCTCTTCCTCTGCGTTCAGGTGATAGAGATTGCCGAAGAACTCGTCGAAGCCGTGCACGGTCGGCAGATATTCGTCGCGATCGCCGAGGTGGTTCTTGCCGAACTGGCCGGTGGCGTAGCCGAGCGGCTTGAGCAATTCGGCGATGGTCGGATCTTCCTTCTGCAATCCGACCGTCGCGCCGGGCATGCCGACCTTGGTGAGGCCGGTGCGGATCGGGTTCTGGCCGCAGATGAAGCATGCGCGCCCGGCGGTACAGCTCTGCTGCGAGTAGTAGTCGGTGAAGGTCACGCCCTCTTTCGCGATGCGGTCGATGTTCGGGGTTCGATATCCCATCATGCCGCGACTGAAGTGGCTGATGTTCCAGATGCCGATGTCGTCGCCCCAGAGAATGAGGATATTGGGTTTGTCCGTCTTTGCCATGCCTTACTCCTTTCGGTTAGCGGTCGTCTGCGACCGCGACTTGCGACTTGGCGGCTCGAGCACGAGCGCCACGTAATGCGTCATGGGATGGAAGAAGCTCTTCGATGACGAGGATGTTGGGTTTGTCATTCTTTGCACATGCCTTTCTCCTTTCAGTTACGGGTCGTTTGCGACCGCTGTTGCCTTGCTCATTGCCGCCGTGATCCCCTCAACCGAACGGCCCGACATGGAACACCATGCTCACGATGGCCAGGAACCCGATCGCCAGAAGCAGCAGGGCCACCATCAGCGTGAGCGAAGCGGGAAATTGGCTTTCGGCGTGCACCAGGCCGTCCGCCTTCATCGCCGCGCGCTCCCGCCGCAACCCGACCATGAACGACACGTGATAGCCGATGCCGACCAGGAGCATCGCAATGCCGAGCAGAACGAGCGCGACGCCGAAGTGCGTCGCGGCCGCGCTGCTCTTCAGCACCTCCGACTCGTGCAGCTTCTGGAAGACCTGAAAGATCGTGAAACCGAAGCCGATCAACGAGAGCGAGGTGCGAATGACCGACATCAGCGTCCGGTCGGCGCTCATGCGCGTGCGCTGGAACGACATCCCGGTGCGCCGCGACGCGAGCTCGGTCGAGATGCTGGCGGCATCCGACTGCGAAGTGATGCGTGTCGTGGGGCCGTTTTGCATGTGCTCACCCATGAAGCAAGCCGAGCTCGTGCAGTGCGCGGAGGATCATGTCGATCGCGATCGCGACCTGGAGCACACCAAGCACCGCGCCGATGACCTGCAGCACCATGACCGTGACTCCGCCCATGATCCGGCGCCCATACAGCATCGTCAGCAGGTTGAGCAGCATCACCGCCAGGAGGAGCGCGAGAATGGTGCCGGTGCGCTCGGCGTCGCGGCTGTTGGTGAGGACGACGATGAGCGCGGCGATGCCATAGGGCGTGACGACGGTCGGAAACGTGATCCGCATCGCTGCCGCCATGGGCTCTCCCGGGAGCGGCGGCGGCACCGGATGCGCCGGCTGATACTGCTCGAGCACCAGACTCAGGCCGACGAGCGCGAAGATGACCCCGCCCGCGAGCAGCATCGCCGACGAAGAGATGCCCCAGTACTCGAGCAGCATGCGGCCGGCGAGGCCGCCGGCCACGACCGCGATCACCGCGAGCACGAACGCGCGCACGGCGATCTGGCGCATCGTCGCCTCGTCCGTCTCGCGCGTGAGCTGCGCGAACGGGCCGAGGATCTTGAGCGGCCCGAGCGTGATGAAAAACAGCGTGAAAATCGCGCCGAATCCGATCAGCGCGGTCGCGTCAGGCGCGCTTTGCACTGTTCTCTCCTGTTCGCCGGTACTCAAGCTCGATGTCGCGATCGAGGAAGAAGGTGAGGAACGTCCGGATCGCGGCGATGGCGGCAACCCGGCCGATCTGGTCCCAGCTCGGGGTGATGGTCGTGTGGACGATGTCGGCAGCGAGCTGGAACGTGAGCCCGGCGACGAGCCAGCGCGCGAACTCGAGCCAGACGGAGCGCTTTGCGGCATTGCTCGCGTGCGTCAGCATTGCGCGGAAGATCCCGATGGCGGCTTCGACGGCACCGATCGCAATGACGAGGAGCGCCAGCGCTTCCAACAAGAGCGCGATGTAGTGCGCGGCAAGGTGCAGGGCTTCTTCCATGACCTATGCCGGCGCGCGCACGATGCAGCGGAATCCGAGGTGGCCGATCGCGGTATCCACGGGTTGCGCCATGCGCGCCGCCGGCCGGTAGCGCCGACAGTAGTTCGGCGCGCACAAGTACGAGCCGCCCTTCATCACCTTTCTCGGGATGCGAACGTGGGGCAGGCGCGGGTCGTAGCTCTGCTCCGCCTCTCCGCCCCGGGGGTTCTCCAGGGTGCAGCAGGCGTGCTCGATCTTGCGGTTCTCCTGATACCAATCGGTCGTCCATTCCCAGACGTTGCCCGCCATCTCGTACAGCCCATAGCCGTTCGGCGGGAACGACCCGACCGGCGCGGTCCACTCGTAGCCGTCGCTGCGCAAGTTCTCCCACGGGAACTCGCCCTGCCAGGTGTTGCACATGAACTTTCCGCCGGGCGTGAACTCGTCTCCCCACGCGTACTCCGCGCCTTCGAGCCCGCCCCGCGCGGCGAATTCCCACTCGGCTTCCGTCGGCAGCTCCTTTCCGGCCCATTTCGCATACGCTTCGACGTCCTCGTAGGCGACATGCACCACCGGATGCTTCCATAGCCCCTGGAGGCTGCTGCCCGGCCCCTGCGGATGCCGCCAGTCGGCACCCCGCACGTACGTCCACCAGTTGTGGGGATTCCGCAGGTCGACCGGGCCCGCGGTCTTGCGGAAGACCACCGCCGCGGGTTCGAGCAGTTCAGGCTTCGCGCCGGGGTAGTCCGCCGCGTTCGCGGGCCGCTCGGCGAGCGTGACGTACCGGGTCGCCTCGACGAAGCGGCGAAAGTCCGCGTTCGTCACGGCGTACCGATCCATCCAGAAACCGTTCACGGTCACCTTGTGCGCGGGCGCCTCCTCCGGGTAATGGCTATCGGACCCCATGAGAAAGGTCCCGCCCGGAATCCAGACCATGCCTTCCGCCGGCGGCTTGCCGGGCGGAGGCGAACCCTCGACGAGCTTGTCGTCTTGCGATCGGCGAGTTGATTTCCACAATCGATTTCCGTTCGTTAACTCTCGTCTCTGTGAATCTCTACACCGCGCGGATGAACACTGCCCCGAACGCGAACAGCCCGATGAAGATCAGCGCGATCGCAACCGCATACAGGGGCGTCATCCGGACGACGTCACCCAATCCGGCGACGGGTTCGAATTCCTTGCTCCACAGGTAATGAACCACCGACCGGTACTGCCAGATCGAGACGAACAAAGCGACCACGCCGACCGCGATGAGCGCCAGCCCCAGATACCGGGGCGCCTGCGGCCGAAGGGCCGGGGCAACTCCCGCAGTCGCCTGGAGGTGTTCGAAGAACTGCACGATCGTGAAGCCGAAGCCGATCAGCGCCACCGCTGTCCGCACCCAGGACATGAGCGTGCGCTCGAGACTCAAGCGGGTGCGGATCCACCCGAAGTGACTGTCCGAGGTCGGCCTGACTTCGAATCGGTACGGCTGCGTTTCCTGGTCGACCATCGATCAACTCCTTCAGATAGCAACTACTGACCTGATCGGCCCGAGCGCGCGGCCTCGCGCAGCCGCAACGCATCGTAGATCGCCCGATCCCCCAACGCCGTCGGTACCGCGACCGCGGCGGCGCACGCGGTCAGCAACGGGATGAACAGCTCTGTTGCGCCGGTCATCTCGACAATGAGCGCAATGCCGGTGACCGGCGCCCGCACGACGCCGACGAAGAGAGCTCCCATGCCCACGGCAGCGAATGCCGCGGTCGGCGTGGTGAGGACCGGCAGCACCGCCTCGAGCGCACGCCCGAACAACGCGCCCGATGCAGCCCCGACCACCAGAAGCGGCGCGAACAGGCCCCCTGGAAGCCCGGGCGCATACGACAGCGGCCCGAGCACGAGCCGCGCAGCGAAGATGACCACGAGCATAGCCACCGACTGGCCGCCGTCGAGCACGCTTTGGATCAGCGTCTCGCCTCCACCCACGAGCGCCGGCGTCAAGCAGGCAAGGAGGCCGAAGATCCCGCCGACGAGCGCTGCGCGCACTTCGGGGGTGATGCGATGCATCCGCTCTGCAACGTCGAGCCCCGCAACCACCAGCCGGTTGTAGGCGACGCCGAGCAGTCCGATGAGCCCGCCGAAGACGAGGAAGAGCAGATAGCCGGGGAAGAGCTCCATCTCGAACGCCGGCACCGCGAATTCGAGCCGCGCGCCGATCAGCGTGCGCATCACCGCGAGCGCGGCGCTGCACGCCGTCAGCGCCGCGACAGCGACGCGCAGGTCGAAGCGCCGGACGAGCTCCTCGAACACGAAGATCGCGCCCGCGAGCGGGGCGTTGAATGCCGCGGCAAGGCCTGCACCCGCGCCGGCTGCGAGCAGCGCACGGTTGTCCGCGGCGCGGAATCTGAGCCTGTGGGCAAACAGGTACCCGAGCGTGGCGCCCATTTGCACGGTGGGCCCTTCGCGCCCGAGCGCGAGTCCCGCGCCGAGCGCAAGCGTGCCACCGACGAACTTGACCGGAAGCACGCGCGCCCGCATCGGGCGCGCCTCGCCCTGAACTACGGCCTCGACATGCTGAACGCCGCTCCCGGAGGCCTCGGGCGCGAATCGACGCACGAGCCAGCGCGCGACGAAGGCGGCAGTGGCGGCGAGGCCGATCGGTGCGAGCCAGCGGAGCCATGGCGCTTCCGACGACCATGCGACAACCGCGCTGCGTAGCGCAACTGCGTAGTCGACGGCGAGATGGAAAGCGCACCCGAACAGCCCCGCGAGGGCGCCGACCATGAGACCGGCCACCGCGAGCTTCAACAGACCGGAGCGATCTTCCTCGGCTTCTGCCGGCGAGATGAGGTTCCGATCGGTAGGCATGGTCCGGTGCGCGCGCGCGCGGGGGATCGCAACGGCTGGGGGGCGAGACGCGCTCGCAACCCGGCCGCTTGCGCGTGCGTCAGCCCCCTGCGGTGGCGCCATGGTTCGCATCGTCGCAGCTCAGGTTCGAGACCCCGATATCGTCGCCCCAGATGACGAGGATGTTGGGTTTGTCTTGCCTAGCCATTGCTCACTCCTTCAACAGTTGCGTGTCAAATACTGCGTCCTTCGTCTGACCTGCCTAGACCTCCGCTGGCCCCTCGACCGTAGCCCTTGCGAACCTTGCCGCGAAAGACCCAGTAGACGCCGATCGTGTAGGCGGCGATGACGGGCAGGACCACGACGCCGCCGTAGAACAGGAATCGCAATGAGGCTTCCGGCGCCGCCGCGTCCGCGACGGTGATCGAATACGGAATCATGTACGGCCAGAGCATCACCCCCAGGCTCAGAAAGGCGGCGACGAAGAAGAGCGCGGTCATCGCAAACGGCCAGCCATCGCGCTTCTGCCGCGCCCCGATGAAGATCCCCACCAACGCGAGCACGCCGATCGCGGGGAACACGAGACCCCAGGGCCGTGCCTGCAGATTGCTTCGCGCGAGGATGCTGTAGTCGAACGTGAATGCGAACGCCAGGAACAGAACGACCAGGACACCGGCGCCGAGCCACCGGATGCGGGCGTAGGCCCAGTCACGCAGCTCGCCGTCGCTCTTTAGCACGAGCCAGCCCGCCCCGAGGAGCGCGTACCCGAGCACGAGCCCGATCCCGGTGAGAATCGCAAACGGATGAAGCCAGCCGAACGGACTGCCGGCGTACTGGCCGTTCGCGACTGGAATGCCCCGGATCATCGCGCCGATGGCCGCGCCCTGGACGAACGCGACCACCGTCGAGCCGAGGAAGAAGCCCCAGTCCCAGACCCAGCGCATGCCCTTGCTCCGGTAGCGGAACTCGAACGCGACGCCGCGGAAGATCAGCCCGAGCAGCAGCAGCAGCACCGGGAGGTAGAACGCGCCGAGGAACACCGCATAGACGTCGGGAAACGCCGCGAAGAGGCCGGCGCCGATCACCACCAGCCACGTCTCGTTGCCGTCCCAGAACGGGGCGATCGTGTCCATCATCCGGGCTCGGTGGGCCTCGTCCCCGGTCGTGCCGAACAGCACGCCGACGCCGAGATCGAGGCCGTCCAGTACGACGTAGAGCAGGATCGCGGCGGCGATCACGCCGGCCCAGAACAATGCAAGGTTGCTGGGTTCCATGGCTTAGCCTCCGGTCTGTACCCCGCCGCCGGTTGCCGTCTCGGCACTATCGGCGAACGCCATCGGGCGCCTGCCGGTGGCGCCAGGGATGGCTTTCGCCTCGCCGGTCGGTCCTTCGTGCAGCAGCTTGAACATGTAGTACGCGCCGAACGGGTAGACCACCGCGTAGACGAGGACGTAACAGACGAGCGAGAACAGCGCGTCTCCGGTCGTGAGCGACGGGGTGACCGCGTCCTTGGTACGCAGCAGCCCGTACACGACCCACGGCTGACGCCCGACCTCGGCCGTGAACCAGCCGCAAAGGACGGCGACGAAGCCGGTCGGGAACGCGAGAAATGTCCCCCAGAGAAACCAGCGCGTCGTCTCGAGCCGGCCGCGCCAGCGGAGGAAGTTACCGAACCACGAGACCGCGAGCATGATCAGTCCCATCCCCACCATCAGGCGAAAGCCGAAGAACGGGATCACCACGGGTGGGCGGTCGTCTTTCGGGAACGCCTCCAGTCCAGTCTCTTTCGCGGTCCAGTTGCCCGAGGCGATCATGCTGCCGAGTTTCGGGATTTCGATCGCGAACAGGTTCTTCTCCGCCTTCTCGTCGGGAATCGCCATCAGCACCTCGCTGGCCGGCTGCTGCGTCTTCCAGCGCGCCTCGATCGCCGCGAACTTCGCCGGCTGATGCTGCAGCACGTAAAGGCCCGTCAGGTGGCCGAAGAAGAGCTGGACCGGGATCATCACCGCAACAAACCCGAGACCCCAATCCAGCATCACGCGCGCCTCGGCGCGATGGACATTGCGCAACACATACCACGCCCCGGTAGCCGCGACGCACATGCCGGTTGTCAGGAAAGCCGCGAGCAGCATGTGCGGCCAGCGGACCATCATCACGGGCCCGAGCACGATCTCCCGCCAATCGGCGGGGATGATCTTGCCGTCGACGATCGTGTGGCCGAGCGGCACCTGCATCCAGCTGTTGTTGGCAAGGATCCAGAACGACGAGAACATCGTCCCGAGCGAGACCATGCAGCAGGCAAAGAAGTAGAAGCGCGGCGACACGCGGTCGCGCCCGAGCAGCATGACGCCGAAGAACGTCGCCTCCAGCAGGAAAGCCGTGAAGGCTTCGTAACCGAGCAGCGGACCCTGGATCGCGCCGGACTTCTGCGCCAGCACGCCCCAGTTGGTGCCGAACTGGAACGCCATCACGACACCCGTCACCACCCCCATGCCGAACGAGACCGCGAACACCTTGAGCCAGAAGTCGAACACGCGCCGGTAGAGCGGGTTGCCGGTGGCGAGTCGCGCGCCCTCGATCGTCGCGAGCCACGCCGCCAACCCGATCGTGAAAGACGGGAAGATGATATGGAAGCTGATCAGGAACGCGAACTGAATGCGCGAGAGAAAGACCGGATCGAGATCCATAGTTCGAACTCCTCTGTCATTTCTTCGCGGCGGCGCTGTCGAGTCCCAGGACAACAACCTTGGCGTGCCTCGGCTTCGTTGGCCACGCGACCAAGGTGAATCCGTCAGCCACGGCAACTTTTTGCACGCCATCTACGGTGTACGTGATCACGCCGCCACCGATCCCGGCGCCGGTTCCTAGCGGGCCTCCCCAGAGTTTCTGGCCGGTGGAAGAATCCAACGCGTAGAAATTCCCGCCGAGGTCAGCGACGAAAACGATTCCACCGGCCGTCGGCGTAATGGCGGCAACAATGGGATAGTTGGATTTGGCGCGCCATTTCCAGACCCCGGTGTCGGCGTCGCTGGCATAGATCCATCCGGCCCAGTGACCGTCGGTAGGGTCTTCCTTGCCGAACATGTTGATCGGGTTCCACGTCGCCATTCCGGTCCAGGGCTGCCCGACGTCCACCGACCGAAGTCTGCTGTCATCCTTGATCGTGACGGTATCGCACCAGTCGACGGTACCGGTGATGATGAGATTCAGGGTCGGATCGTAGCCCGGCGTATTCCATTCGCTCCCTCCTACCGGACCCGGACAGAAATGAACCTTCTGGCCGACGGCGAAATTGCCCTCGACATTCTCGATCGTGGTTACCGGCACGCGGTACAGCAGGTTTTTGGTGGCGAGATCATACCCATACAGATGCCCATCCTTCGGTGCGACCGCCATCAGCTGCTTGCCGCCCATGGTTTGAAGCAGGATGGGCGGGTTGGAGACGTCCCAGTCATGCCAGTCCTTCTTCACGACCTTGAAGTCGTTCTTGTAGTCGCCCGTCTTGGCATCGAGTACCACGACCGAGTCGGTGAAGAGATTTTCGCCTTGGCGTGCACCCGAGGCGAAGTCGGGAGCCGGATTGCCTCCCGGGACGTACAGCGAACCGTTCTTGATGTCGAGCGTGTACGAGGTCCACGCCCCGCCGCCGCTGATGGGTATGCCTGGGGCGTTGTTCCAGGTCTTCGGATCGAGCGGCGACTTGCCGAGCGGGCCCCGCACCACATCTCCCTCGACCTTGGGCACGAGAAAGAACTCCCACACGATCTTGCCGGTTTTGCCGTCGAGCGCGTACACATGACCCTTGCCGCCCTTGAAGTCTCCGCCGGCATTGCCGACGAAGACGAGGCCATCCCACGCGATCGGCGCCGACGGCACCGACTCGCCATGTTTCGGGTCGCAGATCGTCGTCTGCCACACTTGTTTACCCGTTTTGAAATCGAAGGCCAACACCCGGCAGTCCTGTGTTCCGCGAAACAGCAGGCCGTCCATGTAGGCGGCGCCGCGGTTGGCCGGCAGGAGCGCGGCGGGATAATCCAGGCGCGTGCGCCAGTTCTCCGCGCACGTCGCCGGGTTGATGGAGAAGATCTCGAACTCGGCGGTGCCGATCAAAGCGTTGTTCACCATGATCAGACCGGATTCAAATGCAGCGAACACACCGAGGTCGTAAGTGCACAGGACCTTGAGGTTCCCGACATTCCTCGTGTTGATTTGGTCGAGCGGTGAGAACCGCTGCGAGACGGGAGTTCTGTTATAGCTTGGCCAGTCGCCGACTGCAGCATTGGGCCATGCCGCATCGGCCAGCGGTGGTGAGGGCGCTGCAGCTGCCGGCGCTTTGTAGGCCGGATTCGTTTCGACGGTGAGCGTACCGGCGGGCGAAGACAGGGACCTGAGAAAGTTGAGCCCCATGCCGCCATAGGTCGTCATGGCCACGGGAAATGTGACGTAGAGCACTCCCGCGATGACCACGCCTACGACAAACAGCACGCCGACGATGATGAATAATTTTTTCATGGTTTATCGCCTCCTTCTCGTTGTGCGCGACTGCCCGCTGGGCGCAGCATGTTCTTTCGGTGCCTCCGCCGGAGTGTCCAAAGCTCTCGTTCCCGCTACATCCCCGCAGCGCGCGCGAAGCCGGACTGCATCCAATCGTTTATCGCCCCCAGGTCCTGGTCAGATGCCTTGACGCTTGGATGCTTGCTCTTGATCGCCGCAACGGCATCGGCGTTGGACTTGCCTTTGAGGTTGGCCGCGCCCTCCTTGAGCGGAGGGCCTACCTTCTTAGTGTCCACCGCATGGCAGTTGAAACAGCCGTGCTGCTGGGCGAGTGCCGCGCCGTCCGGCGCTTTTGCAGTTTGTGCATTTGCGGTTCCAACGGCAACCAGTGCGGCGGACATCACGACCATCAATGGGATTGACTTCATCATTGAACTCCTTCGTTGAGAGCCGCTGTCGGGCTCGATTTAGCGGACACTGCACAGCCGCGCGCGTGGATGATCCGTGGGACGGCAAGACCGCAGCCACCATTCCACCCACACTCACGTTTCATTTCACTTCTCCATGCGCCGGTGGCGTCGCCGCCGGCAGGTTCCCCTCACTCGAATGAAAAGATACGTCTCCAGTCGTTCTTCATGCTGATGACGGTCCACCCTTTCTGCTTCGCCTCGTCGTAGAGCTTCTGCGTGAAGGCGCCGACCTTGGTAGCGCGCAGTCCCTGCGCCGGGCCATAAGCGTATTCGCGCGTCTCATCGTCGTGCAGCACCAGCATCCCGAGCCGCAAACCGTCGCCCGCCGTGGTGTATTCCAGCATCTGCTGGTCACCCGTGGAATTGCCGAAGGCCGCATACGGCCGGCGGCCGATCATCAGGTGAATGCCTTCGGGCTTCCCGGCGTTGTTGTCGTTCAGAAGCACTTTGGGCTCCTTGGTCAGGAACGGCTTGCCGTCCTTGCCGTAGCCGTACTTTGTGCCTCCCGCCGTGCCGACGACCTGCTCGGGTGGAATGCCATACGTGGCTTCGGAATACGCGCGCACGAAGTCCTGGCCACCGCCAGTGACGATATAAGTCTTGTACCCGTTGTCGCGGAGATACTTGAGCACCTCCTGCATCGGCAGATAAGTCAGCTCGGTATACGGCCGCTTCCAGCGCGGATCCTTGGCCTCTGCGAGCCACTTCTTCGCTTCGGCATTGAACGTCTCGACCGACATGCCGGTCAGCGTGGCAGCAAGGATCTTGATGAGATCCGCCTCCGGCAGCTTCGCAATCGCCTCGCGGTTGCCCGACATCACCGTCTTGAACGGTTCGACCTTCGCGAGTTCTGGTTTCGCCTTGACCACCGCCGGTACGCGTTCGAGGCAGTACATCATCTGCGAGTACATCGGATGCTCGACCCACAGCGTGCCGTCCTGGTCGAACGTCGCGATGCGCTCGGGCTGCGGCACGAACTTCGCGCCGCCTTGCGTCGTCGTCGCCCGCACGAACTCGACGATCGCCTTCTTCGCGGCGCCGTCGTTCCAGGACGGGAGCGGGTCGACCCCTTGAGCTGCCGCGCCCGTGACGCATGCAAGCGCAGCCGCGGCCAGAACGCGGAGAACGAGGGATGTCGCTCGGCTCATACAAATCGCTTAGCCCTGCCCGCCTCGCCAATCCGTCGCATCGAAACTAGGGCTGCGGAACGACGCGAGCGTCCTCGCCGCTGCCATCGATGTACACGCGCTGACCCGGCCTCAGGTTCGGGTTCGCGGGTTGCGTGATCTGGACGAGCACGCCGCTCTTGACGCGAACGATGACCTGCTGACCGGGCGTTGGCTGATCGTAGCGCTTCTGGACGTTGTTTCCGAGAAGCGCGCCGCCCAACGCGCCCGCCACCATCGCCACCGCGTCCGGTGCCCGCGCCGATCAGGCTTCCAATGCCGAGACCGCCGAGGCCACCGACGATCGCGCCGAGGCCCCGGTGATGGTTGCTCTGAAGCGGCACTTCGGTGATCTGCTCGATCACGCCCTGACGGATCTCGGTCTCCCCCGGTTGTTGCGCCAGCGCGGACATGGGCGCGAGAAACAAGAGGAGCAACGTCAATGTCAGGTATGACGAGTAATCGCGCATTGGTCTCTCTCCAACGAATGACGGCGGGCCGCGCCCCCGCGAGCTGTTCCGGATGATGGCCGTCCGGTTGCGGGCGGCCCCACCCGGGCCGCCCGCTGCTCAGCGTCAGTAACGACCTACCAGGCTTCCCGGCTCGCTACGCCCTAGTCTCCACGGGTGCGAGTCCTCGCCATTTGCTCCTTTACCTGCACGAGAACCTGCGCCAGGCTGTAGGACGCCGGGGACTGCAGCGGGGGGTACGGCCCGTAGGACTCAAGTTCCTCCAGCCACAGCGCCTGGCCGATGGGAATGATGTTCCAGTCGTAGATATAAGCGGTATAGGGTCCGGCAAGTGCGCCGCTCTGGCCCATGAGGGAACTCGGTTGGAAGCCGACGGACCCTTCGAACGGATCCCGCTTGATGTTGTTGACCAAAGGCCAATGAAAGGTATGGACCCCCAACAAGCCGCCGGTCGCGGCCTCGGATGCCATCGCGAAATAGATCTTCCAGTTCTTGTAGCGCACCGCCGACGGAACAGGGCCGCCGTAGTAGAAGAACGTATCGCGTGCCGACGTCGCCGACTTGCCGGTCAGATAGTCAAGCTGGTTGACCCCTTGAAGCTTGGTCTTGACGATTCCGGGGTACTTGCCCGCCATGATCTGCTCGTTCAGTGCATTGCCCTTGGCGCCACCGGCAATTTCAACAAAGGTCGGCATCCAGTCGTACGACGCGAAGATGTCGTTGAGGACGGTGCCCGGCTTGATTTGCCCCGGCCAGCGGATTAACGCCGGAGCGCGCATGCCGCCTTCCCAGGTAGTCAGCTTGCCGCCCTTGAAGGGCGTGTTGCCGCCATCGGGGTAGGTGATGACTTCGGCGCCGTTGTCGGTGGTGAAGACGATGATGGTGTTGTCGAGCTGGCCCATGTCCTCCAGCTTCTTCATCACGTAGCCGATGTTGTCGTCCATCTGCTTCATGCCGGCTTCGTTGGCGCCCCAGTCCTTGCCGCCGGGCGTACCTACCATTGCGTTGTACTTGTCTGACAGCATGGTCGTGATGTGCATGCGCGCCGGGTTGTACCAGACGAAGAACGGCTTGTTGGTCTTTTTCGGATCGTTGCGATCGAGAAAGTCGATGACCTTGGCCGAGATTTCCTCATCCACGGTTTCAGAGCGCTTCAGCGTCAGCGGGCCCTGATCGCTACAGGTCTGGTTCTTCTGCGTGCCGTCGGAGGACTTGCAGGCAAGCACCGGCCGCGGCGGCGTCATGCAGAGAGTCGTCTTCGGATCCACCGCACCCGGGACCTCGGCAAGGCCGGGGACTGGTGTGTTCTTGCACGGCCGAACGATGGCCTGTTCGGTCGGGGTCTTGTTGATATCGGGGAAGCTCACTTGCTGCATTGCGTCCAGGTGATAGAGGTAACCCCAGAATTCCTGGAAGCCGTGCGCCGTCGGCAGCGCCGCCGCGTGGTCGCCCAGATGGTTCTTGCCGAATTCGCCGGTGGTGTAGCCGAGATCGAGAAGGAACTTGGCAAGCGCCGGCGTGCCGGGCTGCAGGAAGGACGGGCTGCCGGGCAATTGCGGCGGGATCATCCCGGCGCGCAGCGGCGTCATGCCGGTGAAGAAGGCGGTGCGCCCGGACGTGCAGCTTTGCTCGGCGTAATAGGTCATGAACTTTGCACCCTCTCGCCCGATGCGGTCGATGTTGGGTGTCTCGCCGACCATCAGTCCCTGATGGTAGATGCTCGGCTGCATCCAGCCGATGTCGTCGCCCATGATGAACAGGATGTTGGGCTTTTGCTGCGCAAAGACAGGTGTTGCTGCGAGCAAGGCGAGCATTGATGCGGCGATGAAACTGGAGAAAGTCTTTCGCAGACTCATGAGGTGACTCCCAATCGTTGCAACGAAATCGTGTCCCTACGCCAAGACCACACATCGGAACAGCGGTCAGCCCGACCGCGGCACGAGACATGTTTTACCGCCTGACGCCTATGTAGGCTACTAATCTTTGGTTCAGTCCAGCGCGCCGACGGATCGCATGCGACACTTTCATGGCGCATCGCATGCCTTGCTTCGAAGCGCCGCGACCACGGCCGCGAGCAGCGCATCGTTGGAGAAGGGTTTGCGCAGCAGCTTCGCTACCCCTGCCGCGGCCACCTTCTGGTCGAGCTTGAGATCGTCGCTGGCGGTGATGAACACGACGGGAATGTCACTGTGCGCGGCGCACAGCCGCGCCTGCACGTCGAAGCCGGAGAGACCCGGCATGTGGACGTCGAGAATCGCGCAGTCGGGACGGTGCGTCGCGAGCGAGGCGAGAAAGTCCTCGCCGGATCCGAAGGCGGCGACTTCGTAGTCGGCGAGACGCAACAGCCGTCCGAGCGCGGTACGAACCGGCGCCTCGTCATCGACCACGGCGACATACGGACCGGACTTGGTCACCCAACCAACGTTACGACGTCGAGGGTCGGACGGTAACTAATCTTTGGGTTAGTGTCCCGTGACCGGACCCGGCTTGCGCGAGTCCCGCGCGGGCCCCGGGGAGCTGGCGGCATGCGCGGCAGACGACGTTGCGGCGCCGATCCCGAGCCGCCCTGCGATGTGCATCAGTTCCGCAATGGTCTTCGCGTCCATCCGCTCCATGATGCGGGCGCGGTGGAACTTGACGGTCTGCTCGACCACCCCAAGGTCGGCGGCAATCTGCTTGTTGAGCTTGCCCGCCGCTAGTGCCGCCAGTACCTCGCGCTCGCGTGGCGTGAGGCTCGCGAGCCGCTGCCGCAGTTCCGCGGTTTCCGCCAGCGCCCGCAGCACTGAAGCGTGATGGTCGATCGCTGCGCGCACGGCGGCTACCAGCATGTCGGCCTGTACCGGTTTTGTCAGGAAGTCCGTTGCGCCCGCCTTGATCGCCCGCACCGACATCGGAATGTCGCCATGCCCCGTGACGAAGACGATCGGCAACAACTCGCCGGCGGCGGCGAGCCGGCGCTGCAATTCGAGTCCGTCGAGCCCCGGCATCGTCACGTCGAGCACGAGGCAGCCCTCCGCGTTCGGATTCCGTTGCGCAAGGAACGCTTCCGCCGAGTCGAAGGTCTCGACGCTCCAGCCCTCCTCTCGCAGGACGCGCGCGAGCGCCCTCAGCACGCTTGCGTCGTCGTCGACGAGGAAGATCCTCGACCGGGAGACGGTGTCTTTCACGTGGGATGTCTCATTGGCAAGGTGACGCAAAATGTCGCGCCGCCTTCCGCATTGTTGGTTGCCGCGATGCGTCCATGGTGCGCAGCGACAATCGACTGGCAGATCGCAAGGCCGATGCCCATGCCGCCAGGCTTGGTACTCCAGAACGCATCGAATAGATGCTTCAGGTCGTCCGCGGCAATGCCTGCCCCATTATCGACAATGCACAATCGCACGTCGGTGCCGGTCGATTCGCTGCGGATCGTGACGGTTCGGGCCCCGAGGTCGATTTGGTTCATCGCATCGGCCGCGTTGAGAATCAGATTGAGCAAGACCTGCTGCAGCTGCACGCGCCCACCGTCCACCGTCAACCGTCCCGGCGTCAGGGCGGTGTGCGGGACGATATGGCGCGTCAACAGCTCGGCACGCAGCAACTCGAGCGTCTCGCGGATCAGCTCGTTGAGGTCGAGCGGCTCCATCTTCATGTCGCCGCGCTTGTAAAGCGCCCCGAGGCGGCGAATGACTTCGGCTGCCCGATTGTCCTCAGTCACGATATCGTCGCAGATCTCCCGCAGCTCGACGAGATCGATGCCGTCCCGGCTCAGCATTTTTTGTGCTGCTTCGGCATTGCCGAGGATCGCCGCGAGCGGTTGGTTCAGCTGGTGTGCAATCGAGGCGGAAAGCTGTCCCAGCATCGATACGCGGGTCATGTGCCGCAACGCGGCGCGGTCTTCCACGGCGCGCAACTCGGCCACCTTGCGCTCCGTGATGTCGACAGCGACACCGAGCAAGCGCCCGCCATTTCCCTGCTCGGACGCTCCGCGCGCGGCGATCCAGCGCACGGCGCCATCCTGTTCGTGATTCGGTACTCGACGATCGATCTCCTCGCCGGTCATAAGCGCCTTTCTCACGGCGTGGTCGAGCTGTTCGCGATCCGCTGGATACACCTTTGCAAGAACCTCTTCGAACGCGATGGGTGTCTCCGGCAATCCGGCTCTTTCCCGCAGATAGGTGGTCGCCCAAATCCGGTCGCGGGCCGCGTCCCAGACCCACAAGGACAGGCGCGCCGCGCGCGCCGCAAGATTCATCCGCCGCTGGGATTCCTCCAGGGCTGCCGCGATACGGCGCTTCGATCGACGTTCAAGGAGAAGCGCCGTAATCAACCCGGCTTGAAGCACCAGAATTGCAATGCCGGCGGAGATCTCGCGCCAGTACCTGTCCCATGCGGTTGGTTCGCGAAACCTCACGTCAGCATTGGCGGGCAACAGGTGCTCATCAATTCCCCAACGGCGAAGTGCACGCCAGTCGACCACGGGCACATTGACGAACGAGGACTGGACGATCGCCGATGGCGGCGTGCCGTCCAGCAGCCGCGCCACGAGGGCGCCGGCCTGGGTCGCCTGGTCGTCGTAGGGGGCCATATAGCCGCCGACGATGCCGGTGCCAATGAACGTGTCGAGCGGCCCGTAGACCGGCGCTGCGGACGCCGACCCGATGAGTTCGACCGACTGGCGCGGCGTTCCCACGTGACCGGCGCCGTCGAGGAAATAGCCGGGCGTGTAGACGATCGTATCCCTGGCCAGTGCACCAAGCCGTTGCAGGATGGCCGCGGTCGGCAGTCCGATGAGGTACTCGACCTCGGGGTGCTCTTCCAGTTGCGCCACCGCTTTGCGCATCCGCTGCTCCCAAATGCGGTCACGCGGAGCGGCGCCGAGCACGATCACGATGCGCTCGGCACCGGGCTGCAGGTGAAGCGCGAGCCGGAGCGTCTCCGTGGGATCGAGGTCGATGGACTTACCGACGACATCCGCCGGAAGCGAAACACCATCCAGCTGATCAACCGGAATCGCGACATGAACGACCGGCACGCCCGGGAGCATGCGGTCCCGGAACTTGAGCGTGAACTGGAGCGCTGGAGGTGCCGAAGCGACGATGACACGGATGTTGCGCGCGCTGTATTTCTGTCGCAGAAATTCCACCTGGGCCGTCGCGTAGGCCTCCGTGGAAGTCCACTCGATGTCGAGATATTCCGAGAAGAGGTCGACCGGGCGGCGGAAAGCGTCAGGCACGACGCTCCCGAGCGTATGTTCGATGACAACGGCGGCAGGCGTTGCCCGCTGGTTGCTGTGGATGACGAGCACGCCGGGCGCAGTATCGGCAGCGCCCGCTTGCCCTACCAGCACCACCGAAAGCAGCACGAACACCGCACGCCCGGCGGCGTTTCGAGGATCGATCGACAAGGTCTTCGGCGTCCAGAAAATTGAATAGTGTGACGGATTATTGTTCGTTGCGGGTTGCAGGGACATCGACACATGTCCCGCGGCTTCGAGCGAATATGAAGAGGATTGCAGGATGACCTCTGCCTTCGAGTTTCGGCGACAAAAACAATCGCCCTCTCCGCGTCTGCACTATTCGTGCGCCGACCGCTATGCGAAGTTTGGTGGCAAGAACTTGTCCGCTGCAGCAGCGCGGATCGAAACTCAGCCGTGACAGAAACCTGATCGATTTGTCACATTCGGACGCGTGGCGGTTATGCTCCTTCGGGCCCTAAGGCGCCGGACGCGCACCCGCGTCGCGCACGAGTCGCTTGAACTCGGGGGATGATTCGACGATCGTGCGGGCCGCCGAACGCAGCCGATCGACCGCTTCGGCCGGAAGCACGAATGACGTCGGCAAGCTGTTGAGATAGTCGAACTCCGCCTTGTCGGCGAGCGCGGGAAACGACACGTCGATCGTGTAGATCTCGATCGGCGGCGTGCTGATCGCTTTGGCGAGCGCGGGATCACGCGCTGCGTCGAACGCCGGCGATTCGCGGATGCGACGCAGGAGCGCCCAGCGCGCTTCGGTGTCCTGCAGAAGCTCGATCGCCTCGAACGAAAAGTGATCGATCGGCACGCCGGCGGCCTTGAGCAGGATCGCGAGCGCGCCGGGCGCGTCGACCGTCTTGTCCCAGTGCGTGGGCGGGCTCGACAGCGAATTGACGACGAAGATCGCGATGCGGCGCACGTGGTCAAGCGGCGTCGGCCTGCCCAAGGCGTGCTCGGCATCCAGCACCTGGAGGACATCGAGCACACCGCGCAACCCGAGGTTGTCGGCGATGCCGCCGTCGACGAGATGGATATACGGTCGCTGCGCACCATCACCATACGACTCGAGCTCATCGAACTGGCGCTTTGCGCGCGCGATCGGCCGCGGCGGCCGCGCGTCGACCAGGTTCTCGATCCACGCCGGCGGACGATAGCCGCACGTCCCGCCATAGTTGTTCAACGTCACCGGTGAGAGCACGACGGGGACGGCGGACGACGCGGCTGCGGCGCGGGCGAGCTGGACCGCCGACAGGTCCGAACACATCACGTCGAAGAACGCCTGGTCGAAGGGAATGCGCGCTCCGTCGGAGATGTCCGTCGCCGTGGGGACGATCAAGGGACCGCTGCCGCGCTGCAGATCGGCGAACGTTGCGCCATGAAACAGGATTTCGTCGTAGTAACGCGCGGCCAGTTCCGAGCGTCCCCATCCGGTCGACCAGAGGTCGCCCCAGTACAGCGGGTTGACCAACCGCCCCAACAGCGCGCCTTCGACGTCGCGCTTGAGAAAATCCTGCTCGTAGCGATCGAACAGGCGATCGCCGTACAAGCCGTACGCGAGCGCGGTGAAGCTGCCGCCCGATACACCGGTGATCACGTCGACTGCGTCGAGCATGCGTCCCTTCACACCGCGCGGCCCGACGATCTCGGTGTCGCGCAATGCCTCCAGCACGCCGTACGAAAACGCCGCAGCGCGCGTGCCGCCGCCGGAGAAGGCGAGGATGACGAGATTGTCCTGGTCGCGAAAGTAGTGCTGCCGCGTGACAAAACGATAGCCCGCTTCCGGATCGACATGCGTGATCGGCGGGTTCACCGGCCTCGTGGCGCAACTCGCCAAGAGCAACACCGCGAGCACGAACCAGAAGCGCGACATCCAGGAGACCATACACTGGCGTTTGCAACCGAACAGGTGTCCGCTGCAGCAGCGAGAATCGAGCGCGGCAGTGACAAAAACGTGATCGATTGTCACACTTTTTTGTCCCAATCCAAAAAGCAAAGGGGCAGCCCTTTTAGGCGTCGAACTGCGACGTTTGACCTGCGAACCGACGTTCAACGTTCAGTCGTACGGCGGCAGACGGAATGGGCCGTCTCCGGCGTATGCTTATGCGATGAGCGGCACGTCCTTAGTCCTCGGTGCTACGGCAGTGACGGATGGCTAGGTGATCGTTTCCGGACAGTCCGTGCCTCGGTGACGGGAGGCGGCGAACAACGAAGGAGGGAGCGCCATGTCAAAGAGTGTCGTGCCATCGCCACTTGATTTTGCGGCGGTGCTACTCATAGCGAGTCTATCGAGCGCAGCATGGGGTGCGGGTAAATTATCGAAAGAAGAGGCTTGCCGAATTGGCAAGGACTTCATCACCAAAGAGCAAAGCGCTTATCCCAAAAACCGCAATTTCCAATTCCTTTCTTGCAGCAATTTCGAATCGATATCCGCACAGGGTATAGCTCAAGTCAGCGTGCACTGGTCTGTAGAGGAACACTGCGCAGTCGCCGGATGCGAGCCTCAATATACCAAGCAGAGCCACAGATATACCTGCCGCTTTTACGCCAGTAACCAAGGTTGGCAGCTAAATAATTGCGACTAACACTGGGCAGGCATCGCGCGCCCGACCATCTCGCGAGCGCCGCGAGGAGGATCGATTCGCTCTTCGGCGGTTACGATTTGGCTACGCCAGAAAGCACAAGGGGCTAGCGCGAACGCTAACCCCTAGCGGAAATTGGTAGGCCGTGCAGGGATCGAACCTGCGACCAACGGATTAAGAGTCCGCTGCTCTACCAGCTGAGCTAACGACCCAATTCATTCAGCGGCGGACCTTGGCAGCAGCGACCTGGTAGGCCGTGCTGGACTTGAACCAGCGACCAACGGATTAAAAGTCCGCTGCTCTACCACCTGAGCTAACGGCCCGCCGAAAGACGCGAATTATAGCCCGAGCCGCCGGCGTCTCTCAACCGAACGCCCCGGCGGCCTCCGAACGCGCATCTCTGATCGTCGCGCCAAGTTGTCGGCCGCTGCGTCGGCTCGCGATTGCTCGCTGCCCCTTGCCTGCGGCGGGCTCCGACGACACGACGCTCGCGCCTCGGCCTCCGCACCGACTTGGTCAATCGTTACGCCGTGTGGGTCGGCCTCAAGCGTCGACTCGCGTTTGCTCGCTCCCCCTTGGCGCTTCGCGTCTGGGGCCCCGGCTCGCCGCTCGCGACGCTAATGCTGCTCGCGCAGCAGAAAATCGGGAAGCGTCGTGACAGCGATGCCTTCTTCGGCAAGCTCGGCGGACTCTTCCTTCGACGCCTGGCCGCGTATCGCGCGCGCCGGCGCTTCGTCGTAGTGGATCTTGCGGGCTTCCTCGGGAAACCGCGGGCCGACGTTCTCGGTGTTACGCACGATTTCCCGCAGCTTCGCCAAGACTTCTGGCGGCAATCCGGTGATCGATTGAGTCGCCGGCTCGGCGGTCGCGATGGCCGCTTCCGCGGGCTCCGGCGCGGAGGCACCTCCTGCCCGCACTTTCGCCGACGGCACGCGCGCGACGCCGTCGTCGTCGCAGACGGGGCAGCGGACCAGCTGGGTATCCGACTGGCGCGCGAAGTCGTCCGCCGAGGCAAACCAGCCCTCGAACCGGTGACCCTGCCCACACGCCAATTCAAAGATGATCATGATAAGAAAACGCTTTTTCGGCTTCCCGCGTTGACTAGCCGCTGCGCTCCACCCGCCATATTTGGTATTTGAGCGCCGCAAGGCAACCCCCGACGATCGAAAAGAACGCAAGAAACGAGCCGATCGCCAGGGTGGACAGCCCGGTTATGCCCTGCCCGATCGTGCAGCCCAACGCAGTCACGCCGCCGAACCCCATCAGGATACCGCCGGCGACATGGTGGACGAGATCCTCGGTGGTCGTGAAGCCCTCCCAGCGGAAAGTCCTCGTGGCAAGCGCCATCGCCGCGGCGCCGACGATCACTCCCAGCACCCCGGCGATACCGAACGTCAGCACGCGCGAGGCATCCGTCCAGTAGACGAGCAGCTCGAGCAGATACGCAACCGGCGCGACGAAGCTGAACGATTCCATCCGGCCGGAGTTGGTGGCGACGAATTTCTCCTCGAGCGTCGCCGGGTCCTCGGCGAGGTGACCGACGTAGCCGGACAGATACCAACCGCCGACGATGACGGCGCCGATCACGACGCCGCCGACGATCATCTCGCGCGTGGTGCGGAATGCCCGACTTGCAAAGATCCACGCCGCGATCGCCGCGACAACGAACCATGGCACCCACGCCCTGGCGGCGACAGGCAGGCCCATATTTGACGAACACTGCCGGAAGGTCGGAGGTCGCGGCCCCCACGTCGAATCGAACCGGATCGAGCGCCGTCGCGCGCCATAGGACGAACACGCCCTTCAACGTCATGTACGCCGAGATGCCGAGGAAGACGAGAACGATCAGCGATTTGAGATTGCCGCCACCGAGGCGGATCAAGCTCCTGCTGCCGCACCCCGAGGCAAGCGTCATCCCGAATCCGAACAGGAAACCGCCGACGATCATCGACAGCCACGCGATGCGCGGACCGGTGTAGATCGACTTGCCCACGTCAATGAGGCCCGCGGTCTGCAGCAGGGCCACGCCGGCGATCGCGACGACGATGGCGAGCACCCACATACGCATCCGGCGCCAGTCGCCGAAAGTCGCGACGTCGGAAACAGCGCCCATGGTGCAGAAGTTGACGCGCTGGCCGACGGCGCCGAACACGACGCCGAGCAGGAGGGCGCCGCCGGTGACGACGGCCGGCAGGGAATCCACTCCGGACATCACAAAATTATGGCATGCGAATGTTTTGACCCCGTTGCCGCGCCGGTTCCGTTTAGACCTCAAGCGGAACCCAACCGAGGACATCGAAGGAGAAATCGTGGCAACGACGAAGAATCGCAAGTCGCAGCAACCTGTGGCGGGCAGCGCTAATACAGGACAGTGTGCGCTCACTTTCAGCGCAGTGGCCTTGGCGCTGACGGCCGCCTTTGGTTCGACCTCCGCCGACGCAGTGGGACAAATGGGCAGCCTCGACATCATCACCCGCGGCAGTGGACAAGTGCTGCCGGTGTATTCGGGCGGCGGCCGCAACTGGGTCGTCGGGACGCCGGGCCAGGAGTATTCGATCCGCTATTGCAACAGCACACCGGGTCGCGTGCTGGCGGTGATGAGCGTCGACGGCGTCAATGTGGTGAGCGGAGACACGGCGTCGCCGTCGCAGTCGGGCTACGTGCTGGGTCCGTACGAGTGCGCCGATATCCAGGGCTGGCGAAAGAACATGTCGCGCACGGCGGCGTTCTACTTCACCGAATTGCCCGACGCCTATGCGACGCGCACCGGCCGCCCGCAAAACGTCGGCGTGATCGGCGTCGCCGTGTTTCGCGAAAAGCAGCCTCCCATCACGTGGCGACCGTACAAAGACAAGATCGCGAGCGATATTCGACGCGACATGGATCAGAAAGCACAATCGCCGGCCGCAAGTGGTGGCTACGGGCAGGAGCCGCAGTCGAACGCCGATGCAGTGGGCTCGCGCGAACAGGCAGCAGGGCGCCTCGAGGCCGCGCCACCGATGGCGCAATCGAGGCCCACGCCCGCGCCCGAGCCGATATCGAAGCTCGGCACCGGACACGGCCGCAGCGAGGATTCGCCGGCGCAGATGGTTCGCTTCGAGCGCGAAAGCGCGACGCCGAACGAGACGATCGCGATCTATTACGATCGCCGCGAGAATCTCGCTGCGATGGGAATCCTGCCGCCGCCGGTGGTCGCGCGTTCCGCCAATCCCAATCCTTTTCCCGGTTGGGGACACTTCGTCCCGGATCCGCCGAACCGCTGAGCGCAATTGGCATTTGGGTCCGGTGTCGTTTCGGTCCGGTTGCGTGGGCCCACCATGACTCGCATACTCGCGGGCGATGCCCGCGCCTGCGCTCGCCAACGCCGCTCGGACCGATCCAGGTGACGAAGACCTGATGATGGCGTACGCAGCGGGTGACGCAGCGGCATTCGACGCGCTGTACGAGCGTCACAAAGGCGGGGTCTACCGCTACCTCGTCCGCCATTGCGGCAACACGGGAACGGCTGACGAGCTGTTCCAGGATGTCTGGATGAACGTGATCCGCGTGCGCGCAACCTACGAGCCGACCGCGAAGTTCACGACGTGGCTCTACCGGATCGCGCACAACCGCCTGATCGATCACTGGCGCGCGACGGGCCGCGCCGAATTCGTCACCGCAGGCGCCGACGACGATGACGATCCGCTCGACGCAATCGCCGGCGCGCGCGTGGACGAGCCCGACGTGCGCGCCGGCGCGCGCGAAATCGGCGCGCGCATCCGAAAGGCGCTTGCGGTGCTGCCTGCCGCGCAGCGCGAAGCCTTCCTTCTGCATCAGGAAGGCGAGCTCGAGCTGGCCGAGATAGCCGAGCTGACAGGCGCCGGCATGGAGACGGTGAAAAGCCGCATCCGCTACGCGCAAGCGAAGCTCCGCGCGGAACTTGGAGATTTGAAGTGAGCACGCAGGACCCGAACGATCTACGCGACCCCCGCCTCGACGCGGCGTGGCGCGCGGCCTCGAACGAGGACCCGCCGGCTGCGCTCGACGAAGCAATCCGCGCGGCGGCGCGGCGCGAAGTCAAGGCGGGACCGCAGCCATCCGGCGCGCCCGTCACGACGGTGCCGCAAGCGCTGCGACCCGAACGCTGGTGGATGCCGCTCGCCGCGGCTGCCACGATCGGCGCAATCGCCATCGGCATTCTGCAGATCGCGAATCCCGACAAGGTGATCGAACCCGCGCATGACAAGGCGATCGTGTCCGACATGCCGCCGATCCGTCGTCGACAAGTCAAACGGCGCCGACTCCTGCGCCTCCGTTTCCGCTTGCGAGTGACGACACGCGCAATCGCATCGCGCCGCCGGCACCAGCGCCACCCCGTGTAGTCGCTCCTGCGCCCGCTCCTGTGCCTGCACCGAAGGCCGCTCCCGCGCTGCGCAAAGACACAACATCGAAATTCGCGAGCGAAGAACCGGCGGCGAAGCCGGAAGCGATCGCTCCGCCAACGCCGAGCAGCGGAGGACGCCAGGCCGGGGCGGTCGATGCGGCGAAACCGGCAGCACCCGTCGCCGAGCCGTTCCCGGCGGACGCCGTCAAACGCGAAGCAAAGGAAAGTGCAGCAACGCCCTCTCCGCCGCCACCCGCTTCAATGCCGGCCGAGTCGCCTCCTGCGGGGCTCGCAACCAACAAGCTCAAGTCTCTTCCCGCGACATCCGCGCGGGACGAAGCGCCGTTTGAACAGCAGCGTTCGAACGCTCCTGTCGCGCAATCCATGGCTCCCGCCGCGCAAGCGCCGATGCGCCGGATGCAGGAAGCCGACGCCGCGCGTGCCGGAGCGCCGAAAGCCGATGCCGCGAATGCCTCTGTGGGGGCAAGCGTCGACGCACGCGCGAAAGCGCAGCCGAAGCTCGCCGTTTCCGACTGGATCACGCTGATCAGGAAGCTACGCGACGAGGGAAAAACGGATGAGGCGGCGAAGGAACTCACCGCGTTTCGTGCCGCGTATTCCGATCACGAGCGGCTGCTGCCGCCCGATCTGCGCGAGTGGAAGCCGGCGCCGCGTTAGAGTCGGGCGATCAATTTCCTGATCGGCGATGGCAGCGCGGCGGCGAGCGCGTCGTCACGCGTGAGCCACAGCAACCCCGGTGATTCGGCGCGCGGCGGCCACGACCGTACGGCGATGCGCTGCGGTCGGATCGTCAATCGAAAATGCGTGAAGCCATGCTCGATCGGCGCGAGTTCCCCTCCGAGCGTGACGCGTGCGGCGAAGCGCGTGCGGCAATGCGCGACAGGATCCTCGCCGAGAGGCAATTCGGGCAGGCTCCAAAGCCCGCCCCAGATTCCGATCGCAGGCCGCTTCTCGAGAAGGATCGTGCCGGCGCGCTCGATCACGAGCACGCGCACCACGCGTTGCGGCAATGTCTTTCGCGGTCGCGGGCACGGCAACTCCGCGATCCGACCTTCGGCGCGCGCGACGCAATCGCGCACGACGGGGCAATCGCCGCAGCGTGGTGCGGTTCGGGTGCAAATCGTCGCCCCGAGATCCATCATCGCTTGCGTATAGGTCTCGATCCCGTCCTTCGGCAGCAAGGAGACGGCGACGCGCCAGAGTTCCTTCTCGACTTTGGGAGCGCCGGGATAACCCTCGATGCCGCGATGCCGCGCGAGCACGCGCTTCACGTTGCCGTCGAGGATCGCCGCACGCGTACCGAACGCGAACGCGGCGATCGCCGACGCGGTCGTTCGTCCGATGCCCGGCAGCATCGCGAGCGTTTCGACATCGCGCGGAAATTTACCGCCGTGCGTGGCGACGATTTCTTTCGCCGCCGCATGCAGATGATGCGCGCGACGGTAGTAGCCGAGGCCGCTCCAGCGCTCGAGCACGCGGTCCTCCGGCGCATCGGCTAACGCGCGGACGTCGGGAAAGGCGTCGAGAAATCGCTCGTAGTACGCGATCACCGTCGCGACCTGCGTCTGCTGCAGCATGATCTCGGACAGCCAGATCCGATACGCGTCGCGCGTGCGCTGCCACGGCAAATCGTGGCGCCCGTGGGTCTTCTGCCAGGCGACGAGGCGCTTGGCGAAGGAGCGCAACGTGGTGGGTCCCCTACTTTGTCGCGAGCCGCTGCTTGGCTTTGACCGCGGCGTCGGACTTCGGGAATTTCGCAACCAGATCCTCGAGCGTGCGCCGGGCACCCGCCGCGTCGCCGAGATCGAGCTGCGCGGTTGCGATGCTCAGCATCGCGTCGGGCACCTTGAGGCTGTCGGGATATGCGGCGATCAACTGTCGCTGCGAAGCGATCGAGCCGCGGAAATCGCGCTGCGCGTATTGCGCGTTGCCGATCCAATACTGCGCCGAGGGTGCAAGCGCGCTCTTCGGGTACGTCTTGACGAACGCGCTGAAGCTTGCGATCGCGGCGGAGTAGCTGCCCGCCTTGAACTGGTCGAGCGCGACATCGTAGGCCCGCTGCTCGTTCGATGCCGCGGGGACGGGTGCGGGAGGAGGCGGCGTAGGCGAGGCGGAAGCAGGCACTTCACTGCCAGCAGCGGCGGGACCCGGTCCACCTTCCAGCTTGCGCATCCGCGAGTCGAGGTCGACGTAGAGATCGCGCTGGCGCTTCTGCTGCTGCTCCTGCTCGTAGATCAGCACTTCGATCTGCCCGCGCAGCTTCGCGACGTCGGACTTCAACTGCTCGACCTGGCTGAAAAGCTCGACCAGGCCCTGGCTCTTCAACTGCGTTTCGATCGCGCTGACGCGATCCTGGATTTGCGTCACGCGCTGGTTGGTGGCTTCGATGCGCTTGCGCGCTTCATCGTCGTCGAACAGAGCGGCGCGCGCCGAATGCGCGAAGCAGAGTCCGGCCAGCGCGAGCGCCGCTAACGCGGGCCGCAAGCCATGCATCGACTCACTCTCCAACGTACACAATATCGACGCGGCGATTTTCGGCCCACGACGACTCGTCATGTCCATCGCGGCGCGGCTTTTCCTTGCCGAAGCTGACTGTCTCGATCTGGACCTCGTTCGCGCCGAGAAGAACCATCAGTTTCTTGACGGCATCCGCGCGTTTCTGGCCGAGCGCGATGTTGTATTCGCGCGTGCCGCGCTCGTCGGTGTTGCCCTGCAGCGTCAAGCGGAGCGTGCGATTGGATTGCAGATATTTGGCATGCGCTTCTACGGTCGCCCTGAATTCGTCCTTGATCACGAACTGATCGTAATCGAAATACACGCTGCGCTTTTGCGACAGCATGTTGGCAGGATCCCGGTGCGGCTGCGTCGCTCCGGGAGGGCCGGGCGGCGGAGGACCCCCCAGTCCCTTCGTGCTGGCGCCGTCTTTGGCAGCCTCTGCGGCCGCGCGATCCTCGACCGGCGCGGCGGTCTGCGTGTCGGTGCTCTTGCAACCCGCGAGCGCCGCAAGGATAGCCACTGCGATGATCCACTTGCGCATGATCTGTCTCCTCGTTAATGGACGATGCGGTCTCGGGACGTCAGCGCGGGAGGGGGCCCCACGCCGGCTCGCGCACGTCGGCAGCCGGCGAAACGAGCCGCTGCTTCACGCGGCCGTCGGAGGAGGTCGCGGCCAATATACCACGGCCTCCCTGCTGCCCCGCGTAGATGATGAGCTTCGAATTGGGCGCGACCGCGGGGCTTTCGTCGAGCGGCCCCTGGGTCAGCACCTGCACTTGTCGCGACGCATAATCCTGGATCGCGAGCATGAAGCGGCCGCCCTCGCGCTTCACGAACACGAACCCCTTGCCATCGGGCAACGCGCGCGGCGACACGTTGTAACTGCCCTCGAACGTGAGGCGCTCAACACCGTTGGTCGCAAGGTTCAGGCGATAGATTTGCGGCGTGCCACCGCGATCCGACGTGAAGAGCAGCGACCCGCCGTCCGGCGTGAACGACGCCTCGGTATCGATGCCGGCTGAATTGATGAGCCGCGTCACACCCGTGCCGTCCGCGTTGATCATGAAGATCTGCGAGCCGCCGTCCTTCGACAGCGTGACGGCGAGACGGCGGCCGTCCGGCGACCATGCCGGCGCGCTGTTGCTGCCGCGGAAGCTCGCGAGCACCTGGCGCTGGCCGGTGGCGAGCGATTGCACATAGACCACCGGTTTCTTGTTTTCGAGCGAGACGTACGCGATCCGGTTGCCGTCGGGCGACCACGCGGGGGAAAGGAGCGGCTCGTTCGACCCGACCACACCCTGCGGATTGCCGCCATCGGCGTCGGCGACGATGAGCTCGTAGCGGGTGCCCTGCTTGGTGATGTAGGCGATGCGGGTGGAGAACACGCCCGGGTTGCCGGTCATCTTTTCATAGATGATGTCGGCGATCTTGTGTGCGGTGGCGCGGAACTGGGCGGGCGTGACGACGTAATTCATCGACGCCAGCTGTGCCTGCCGCACGGTGTCGACCAGCGCGAACTTGACCTCGGCGCGGCCCTCGCCCAGCGGCCGCATCGACCCGACGACGACAGCATCAGCGCCGCGGGCCCGAAAGTCCGCGGCACGCACGTCCTCGGCGCGAACCGGCCTGGGCGAAATGCCGGCGTCGTCGACCAACCGAAAGAGGCCGCTGCGTGTCAGGTCGGCGCCCACGATGCCGGTGATGCCGAGCGGCCAGTTCGATTCGTTTTCGAACGGGACGACCGAGATCGGAATCGCAGTGCCGGCGCCGCCGACGATCTCGATGGTGAGTTGCGCGCGCGCGGGCAAGACCGCCAACAACGCGAACGCGACGAACGTCAGTACGAGCCGTGCGTAGCGGGGCAAATGGTCCTCGGGAGATGGCGGTCGATGATCACGTCGGGCGTCGCGGCGATGGGGGTCGCGCGACGAGTTTATTGTTTCGCTTTCCTGCGATTATAACGAACCGATCGCTCTGACCGGGTGAAAGGCACGCAAGACTCAATGCACGGCGATCGTCGACGAGAGTCCCAGCGCATCGCGCAACCTGTCTGCCGTCTGTCTCGCGGATTCGCGCGTCGGATAAGGGCCTACAAACACACGAAACAATCCGCTCACCTGCCGGATTTTGGGTTCGACCCCCAGGGGCGCGAGTTGGTTCGCGAGGTGCGCGACGAAATTCTGCGCATTGGAATAGCTCGCGAACGCGCCTAGCTGCACGGCGAAGCCCCCGTCGGAAGGCGCCACCGGCACCGGGGTCCCAACTTCGGACGGCGCGGCGCCGGCCGTGGCAACGGCAGGTGCGGTCGACACCGGCGGCAATGGCGCCGCGGTGACCAGCACAGTATCGCTGGGAATGATCGCCTCGACCTCGACCTCGCCACTGCCGCGCTGCGCGATCCCGATCCGGTAGGCGGCGGCGTATGAAAGGTCGATCACGCGGCCATGAAGGAACGGTCCGCGGTCGTTGACGCGAACGAGGACGCTCTTGCCCGTCGCGACGTTGGTCACCTTCGCATACGACGGCAGCGGCAGCGTGGGATGCGCCGCCGTCATCGCGTACATGTCGTAAATATCGCCTATCGATGTCTTCTCGCCATGGAACTTGCGGCCGTACCACGATGCGACGCCGCGCTCCTTGTACGGCCGCAGCGACGTCGCCGGCACGTATTCGCGGCCGAACACCGTGTACGGGCGGTTTGCCGATCGGCTGAGCGCTTCGAGCCGCGGCCGCGCGTCCGGGATCGAATCGAGGTTGGACGGGACGTCGACGCCGGGCCCGTCATCTTTGTAATAGCCGGGCTTCGCGCCAATGGGGGCCGTGTCTTCGGGCGCTACCGGTGCCGGCTTGCTCGCACATGCCGCCAACAGGAGGCCCGCAACGATGGATAGGACGAAAGGCGGATATCGCATGGACGCGCGGAAATTCGAGCGAGCGGGTATTATCAACGGAACCGGGAGGGAGGCTGGCATACGCCGCCTCGATCGCCCCTGCCCGGACCGACTTATCGCACCCCGAGGAGCGTCGCGTTGGCCAAACCCAACTTCGAATACCAAAAGCGGCAGAAAGAACTGGAGAAGAAGCGCAAGAAGGAAGAGAAGTTGAAGCGCCGCCAGGAGCGGCACGCGGTTCCCGCCGACGGCGCTGCGCCCGCGGCCGCCCCACCGACTGAGGACGCCGACCCCGCGTAAGTCGCAAAATCGCGGTTGGCGCCGCCCGTGGAGGCGTCACTCCCGCGTCATCCCGGCCGCGGCTCGCGCGTAGGAAGCAGGACCGAGCCCAACCCGTCGAGTGGACTCACCACCCCCCGCCCTCCGCGATTCAGCACGTGCGTGTAGATCATCGTCGTGCTGACGTCGGCATGCCCAAGGAGCTCCTGCACCGTCCGGATGTCGTAACCGGATTCGAGCAAGTGCGTCGCGAACGAATGACGCAGCGTGTGCGGCGTCGCGGGCTTTAAGAGTCCCGCATCGCGGACGGCCTGTCGCATCGCCCGCTGGAATGCCTGATCGCTCAGATGATGACGCCGCACGATGCCGGTGACGCCGCGCAGATGCGCGAGGACCGCGGCGACTTCATCGTGCGAGAGGACCGTCGGCAAGCGCGCGGGCGTGCGAGCGCGCTCGACGTTTTCGAGCCACGGCAGATCGCGCTCCAGCACGTCGCGGTACAAAAAAAGGATCGAGCTCTTAGCGAGATTCTGCGTCGCCGCAGCGACGTCGCAGTCGACCGCAAGATGCGTGAGAAACGATTCGACTTCCGGACCGCCGAGCGTCGCGGGGTGGCGCTTGCCGTGGTACAGGATGAAGCGTCTAATCCAATCTACATAAGCCTGTTCCGTCCGGATGCTGTAGTGCCGAAGGCGAATCTTGTCGCGGACGCGATCGAGCAGCCGCGCGGGCGGCGCCACGAAAGAATCAACGCCGTCGACCATTAAGCCCCTCTTTTAAGAATCACCTATATGATTCTTGGGCCTTTCTGGCACTCAGTGAATCATCCAAACCACCTATTGACGCCTTATTTCCCGTCAAATAGGTTCTCCATTTTCAGTTGGACGTCAAGACCAGTACGGTCGGCCCAATGAAGCAGTTCGCCCGTCCGAACGGCATTCTTGCCAAATTGTCATTGGCGAGTCCCTGTGCTACTGCCCTGTCGTCTCGGTTCCGTCGCGGGAACTCCACGCTTTAGGACCAGCCGCCTAGCGGAGCGCTCAAATGCCCTATCAGATTATGTATTCTTCGCAAGCCACGGAGCCAATGACGGTCACCGACCTTGAGAAAATTCTCACGGATGCGCGAGCCGGCAATGAAGTGCGCAACGTCACCGGTGTTCTGGTCTATGTTGACGGCGTGTTCTTTCAACTCCTCGAAGGGGACCAAGCAGTCGTACGCAATCTGATGGCCAACATTGCGAGCGACACAAGACATCAATCCGTCAAGGTCTTCCACCAGGCGCAAGTTGATGTGCGGGCTTTCGAGTCTTGGAGCATGGCTTACCTGGCGCCGACTGCCGAAGAAGTGTCGACTTGGGCAGGCCTTCCGGCCACCGCCTCGGTTGAGGAGGTCTTGGCCGATGTTAGTCGCGATCCTGACCGAGTCCCACGGACTCTCATCACCGCCCTCAAGGCGTTGGTGCGGTGACTACGCGTGCGCGCCAGGTCGCCGAATTCAGACTCGCACGCGCGGTGGAGATGACGTCCAACCTCGCGCTCAACCGGACGGGCCGGTATGTGCCTTCTTGCTTGTTTACATCGGCGCGGGCCGCCGGTTAGGTTCATACGTTGGGCGTCATAGCGGCGCGACGTGCGCGAGCGGTCATTCCATGGAGGGAGAAGCTTGAACCGAGCCCAGCGCAGGGACTTCCTGATCGCGGCGGGTGCGCTTCTTACAGTGCCCTTCGCCGCCGAAGCTCAGCAGACGGGTCAGATGCTGCGGATCGGAGTGCTGATGGGGCTTGCCGAGAGTGACCCGCAGGCACAGGCACGCGTCGCGGCGTTCCGGAAGGGCCTCCGGACGCTCGGGTGGGCGGAGGGCCGCAACGTCCGGATCGATATTCGCTGGGCGACGACGTCCGACGCACGAGCGATGCAACGAGCCGCGAAGGAGCTTGTCGCGCTGCAGCCCGATCTCATTCTTTCACATAACACACCCACCACTGCGACTCTGCTGCAACACACGCGCACCATCCCGATCGTTTTCGCGGTCGTTTCGGATCCGATCGGGAGTGGTTTCGTCGCGAGCTTTCCGCGACCTGGCGGCAACGTCACTGGGTTTACCAACATTGAGCCGACGATGGCCAGCAAGTGGTTGGAGCTGCTCAAGGAGATTGCGCCGCATGTCGCTCGGGTCGCCTTCCTCTTCAACCCTGAAACGGCGCCGTATGCGGAATATTATCTAGCCCCCTTCAAAGCCGCCGCTTCCTCCCTCGCCTTGGAAGCGATTGCGACCCCTGTTCGCAGCACCTCGGAGCTCGAATCCGCCATTGCAGCACACGCACGCACGCCGAATGGCGGTCTCGTGGTGATGACGGATTCGTTCCTAGTCGCCCATCGTGCAGAGATCACATCGCTGGCTGCTCGCTACCGTCTTCCTGCCGTCTATCCGTTTCGTGATTTCGTTGAAGTGGGCGGGCTGCTGTTCTACGGGAATGATCTGCTCGATAACTTTCAACGCGCGGCGAACTATGCCGATCGCATTCTCAAGGGCGCGATGCCGAATGAGCTCCCCGTCCAGGCTCCGCTAAAGTTCGCGTTGGTCATCAACGTCAAGACCGCGAAGGCGCTTGGCCTGACGATCCCGCAATCGCTGCTGCTGCGGGCGGACGAGGTGATTCAGTGAACCATGACGCCCAACCACTCGCTCAACCGGACGGGCCGGTGCGTGGCTTCAGCTTGGCGAGCGCCGCGGCGCGGCCCGCCGGTTAGCTAATGCGTTAGCCGTCATGCCGCGAAAACCGCCGCGTTTCCTTCGAACTGACGAACAGGATGACGCTGTCCGATCGCTCGAATGGGCGGCCGAGCTATCGCAAACTGTGGCAACGGATCGATACCTTTGGAAATGGATGTTGGTTGCGCTTCACAACGCGGCTCAAGGCTTTATGGTTCTCGCGCTGTGGGACGGGAACGGATTGCGCGCGCTGCGCGATAAGGTCGCCGCGAAATGGCTAAAGGCACACCGTCGAGGCGATCCATATCCTGTCGAGAAACTTGACGAATTTCTCAACTTGTACGCGAAGGTGAAAGCCCGTCGCGGCTCCAAATCCGCGTTTCAGCCCGGAGCCAGCCACGATCGAAGTCTTCGCAGGCTTAACGAATTTCGCAACGAGTTCATTCACTTCAAGCCGAAGGGTTGGTCCCTTGAACTAGCCTTGCTACCGCCAGTCTGTTGCGACACACTGGATCTCGTCGAGTTTCTAGGTTGGAAATCTAGCCAAGTCCTGTGGCATAAGCAGACACATGTGCGTCGCGGCAAGAGTGCCGTATATCAAATGCGTAAGGCGCTGCGTGCTTGCTAAAGACATGACGGCTAACCTCTCGGTCAACACGGACGCCCCGCGCGCGGCGCTTCGCGCTCGCGGCGGGTCGCCGGTTACCTTGGTTCGTTAGGCATCTCGCAAATGCCCACGCGGCTTGCCACCATCGCTCCAGACCTCGATGCCTTGCTTGCGGCAGGTGATCGAGCTCGCTGCGTCCGCGCAGCGCTTGCCGCCGCCCGACAAGCAGCCGAGCGTTGTGGGCTCACTGACGCCGCCCCAGGTCTCACGCTTACCGAAGCCAAATTGGATAAAATTGACTCATTGGTTCGCGCGCTTGACGATGAGTATCTTTCATTGCAACAGGAATCCGATCTCGTCGTCACACCCAAGCCGGATTGCGTCGTGCCATTTGTTCGCGCTCGGGCCGCAAGCGCTGTCGCCTGCGCCCTGCGCGGCGGCGCCCGAGAAGCGGTCTACGAAGCGATTGTGGCGACCGAGGATGCTCCAGGGGTTACGCGTGTGGTGAAGCTGGTGCTGTTGCAAGATGCCTAACCTCTCGGTCAACACGGACGCCCCGTCGGCAGCGCTTCGCGCCGGCCGCGGGTCGCCGGTTACCTTGATACGTTGGGCGTCAAGCGCGTTCACACGCCGGGACAATTGATGAATCGACGAAGGTTCATCGGCGCGACTGCGTGTATGCTTGTCATCGCTCCGCTTGCGGCAAGGGCACAGCAAGCAGGGCGAGCCAGGCGCATTGGCTGGCTTTGGAACGACCCACCGCAGACCCCAGGTGAAATTAGCAAGGCCTATCCAACGTATTTGCGCGCGCTTGGCTGGATAGAAGGCCAGAACCTTATCATTGAACGTCGCTACAGCGGCGGCAACTCCGAGCTTCTAAAAGATCTCGCGGACGAACTTGTTGGCCTCAAACTCGACCTGATCGCGGCAGAGGGGACAATCGCGACAGTAGCGGTTTTGAATGCGACCCACACTATTCCCATAGTCTTCGCAAGGTCGGGAGACCCGGTTCGTGCGGGACTCGTTGCGAGCCTTGCCCGGCCGGGCGGCAATGTGACCGGTACCTCCACGATTTCCACGGATCTCTACCAGAAACGTTTGCAGCTCCTGCGCGAGCTACTGCCGGAGGCGCGACGCGTTGGCGAGTTGGTCGTTCCTGCCAACCCAATCGAGCTTGCCGCTCGAAGCGATTACGAACGCGCATACCGCGCTCTCGGGATGCAACCCATTTTCATTGAAGTCTCCCAAGCGGGCGAACTGGAAAGAGCGGTCGACGAATTGGCTCGGCGAGGAGTCCAAGCACTGCACGCGAGTCCTGAACCGCTTCTCTATACGAGCTTTCCCAAGATCGCAGGCGCTGCGCAGAGGCACTCGCTTCCGATAATGGTTGACGAGCCAGACGGATTGGAAGTCGGCGCCTTGATTTCGTACGGACCCGATGACGTGGAACTGGACCGTCAACTTGTACTTATCATCGACAAGATTCTGCGAGGCGCAAAACCTGCCGATCTCCCGGTGCAACAGCCCCGAAAGTTCGAACTCGGCGTCAATCTCAAGGTGGCGAAGGCCCTTCGGGTCAAAGTTCCGCCGTTGCTGTTGCTGCGCGCCGACAAGGTAATCGAGTGATCGTTATGCGAATAGCCACGCTTGTCGGCACTCGGACATTTCGATGCGCCGCTTGACGCCCAACCTCTCGCTCAACCGGACCGCTCGCCGGCGGCGCGTACGCGCCGTCCGCTCGCGGCCGGTTAGCTTGGTTCGTTAGGCCTCAGGGCGCCAGCTGCGGCAACCGTCCGTCACCAATCAGGAGGCAGATCATGGCAACATCTCATGTTGCATCACTTGGGAAGAACACAGATTTCGTCCTCGTCAAACAGGCGCTTCAAGTCAGGCAGTTGCCGACGTTCGATCCCGCCTTCGCGCATCTACTTCGACTCCCCCCAAGGAGCGGGCCCTCGGAGAGCGTCACATACATCTATGGCGGAGTTCCGCCCGTTCGAATTCCCATCGTTGCAACCGATGGCACACATCTAGGCGAACACGGCGATCTTGATGCGAGCAATCTCACGTTGTTCACGAAGATCCGTGCGTTAGATCAGGACACTGGAAAGACCGTTTGCTCTTGGACGCTCCAGACGTTCACGTTCTCCTCCGAATGGCGTACTTACTGACGCGAAAGAAGGGTTCCATCTTGCGCTGCTCAATGCTGCTCAGGCTCCCCTGCTCGACTTCAGAATCAGCGAACACGACGTCGACATTTCGTGTGGCGACAAAGGCACTAGACGCTTCGCCACCTCAAGCTTTAGCCCGGATCTTTACGACATCGACGTTGGCGCGTGGATCTACCTGCCCGGCGGTGTTACGTTTCACCATTGCTGACGTGTCGCGGACACTCCACCAGCGACTGCTGCGGCCTAACCCGGCGGTCAACACGGACGCCCCACGCGCGCGGCTTCGCCCGCGCCGCGGGTCGCCGGTTACCTTGATACGTTAGGCCTCGCTGGTCGTAGCCCTCGGGGTTGCAATTCGTGGCGTTTGTACATATAATATATGTATGCCGAGTACGTTCGATCCGGCCAAGGACGCAGCGAACCGGAAAAAGCATGGTGTCTCCCTAACTGAGGGCGACGGCGTGCTCAACGATCCGCTTGCGCTCACCATCGAGGATTCCTCGGCACAGGGCGAACAGCGGTTCATTTCAATTGGAATGAACCTGTTCGGAAATCTCCGTGTGGTCGTCTACACGTTCCGCGGCGAAGGCGCGCGAATCATCTCTGTGCGCAAGGCGGAACCGAAGGAAATCCGAGCCTATGAAAAAGGAGTATGACTTTTCCAAAGGTAAACGTGGAGCGGTGCTGCTGGCCGAGGGCAAGACGCGCATAACCATCTACCTGGACGATATTGTGATTGATCGCTTCAAGGCCCTCTCCGAGAAGACCGGGAAGGGGTATCAGACTTTGGTTAATGAAGCGTTGCGAGCACATCTCGGAGTCGATGAAGCCCCGCTCACAGCCGCTGCTCTGCGGCGAATTCTCCGCGAGGAACTGGCGCAGCATGGGTAGTGCGAGGCCTAACCTCGCGGTCAACACGGACGCTCCTCGGCGGCGCGCTTCGCCGCCGTCCTTCGTCGCGCCGGTTAACTTAGTTCGTTAGCCGTCACCATGTCCCGCTCGCACACCCGAGCCGTCGTTGTTGCGACAACTTTCGTACTTTGCTCGTGTGGAACCTACGACAAAGATATCTCCGTTTCCGACGTGCGCAACGCTCAGGTTATTGTTCTCCGCGCCGCGCCCGGCGTCAGCGGCGTTCATTCCTTGAGCGTTCGGTGCCACGGCAATCTCGACGGTGCCGCCCTGTTCACGTTGATGCTTGACGAAAAGCCGTACAAATCCGAGAAAGTTCAAGGCACCTTTTCATTCACATGGGGCGGTGACTGGTACGCCCCCGTGGCACGGATAGAGTACCGTCCCGATCACGTTCGTTCCGGCGATATCACGATTGAATACCATTTCAGTTCACTCTGAGGTGACGGCTAACCACACGTTAGGCATTGCGCCTGGGGCATCGCATGAGCATCGACGACGCGAAAGCCGCACTGCTGCAGCGTGATCTTGAGTGGTCTGTGGTAGCTGCGGAGGGACGGAGCGTAGACCGCATCGTCGAATACTGGAGTGACGATGCCGTGATTATTCCAGCGGGCGCGCCAATGATTCGCGGGAAAGCCGCAATTCGTGACTACGTCCAAACGAGCCTCGCGATTCCTGGCTTTCAGATTCGTTGGCGGCCTCAAGCCGCTTCCGTGAGCGCTGATGGAACTCTCGGATATACGATGGGTGAAAATGCGGTGACGGTACCGGGGGCCGACGGAACGTTAGTCACGATTGCCGGCCGTTACGCCACGGTATGGCGGCGTGATCTGTCTGGCGTTTGGAGGTGTGTCATCGATATTTGGAACTCCGGTCCGTGAACAGCCATAGAGCAATGCCTAACCACGCGGTCAACACGGACGCCCCGCGTGCGAGGCTTCGCCTGCGCGGCGGGTCGCCGGTTACCTTCGTTCGTTAGAGCGCATGGCGACAGCCGCCGCATACGAATGCCCGACCTGCCGGGTGGCGCTGCGCGCGCACGACCACTCGTGGGACTTTTCGTTGGGTACCAATGTTGCGCTGCAACTGCTTATCGGCGTCGTCTACGTTGTCGCGCTTGCGGTACTCTGGTCCTACGGCGTTGTTGGTGGACTCGTTAGTGTCCTCATTTCTGGAGTCGTTGGCGTGTTGATCGCGTGGCGCATCGCCCGGGCGCGAAGGGCCGAACGACTCGAACGTTATGCGTGCCCGAAATGCCTTTCGGTATTCACAGGCCATCAATTGCGCACCGCGCGTTTGTATACACATGGCCATGCGCTCTAACCCGGCGGTCAACACGGACGCCCCGTCGGCAGCGCTGCGCGCCCGCCGCAGGTCGCCGGTTACCTTAATTCGTTAGAGCCCAGTACGCGTTCCCTCGGGGAGCCTCAACATGCAAATTCGCTACGTTGCGTTCAGTGTCTTCGTGCTCGGACTGATCGTCCAAAATGCCTTTGGCGAATCGCTAAAGGTGGAAACGCCGCGCGGTGCTGTACTCGATGTCATCTCCGATATCCCTGAGGGTAAAGGTCCATTCCCCGCTATCGTATTGGGTTCCGGCGCCAACTACCCAATGGCGCTGCCCGCTCTTGAGCAGCCTGCCCGACAACTCGTCGAGCGCGGAGTCGCTGTATTTCGCTTCAATTGGGCCTATTACACGAAGGATCCCCAAGCGGGCCGTTCTTCGACAGGGCTCGTGCTCGAAGTCGAAGACATGACCGCAGTCCTCAACAAGGCAAGAAGCGATCCTCGAATCGCAGCTGATAAGTTGTTTGTCGGCGGCAAATCCCTTGGTTCAGTCGTAGCATGGAGAGTGCTGCAGTTGAACAAAGAGATCAAAGGTGCACTCTTGCTCACTCCACTCTGCAGCCGCGTCATAGAGGGATCGACCGCACCCACCCCGACAGGCGATGCCGGGTATCCGGGTGTCGCTGCCGAGCTCCGCCCGCTTGCATTCATACTGGGGGAGCAGGATCCCTTATGCGCAGCACCATTGCTATATCGATTCGCCGCAGGCACTGGCAGTACGTCCAGAGTCGCGGTCGTAGGCGGTGACCACGGGTTTCAGATTCCCGGGCTAACGGGCAATGTTGCGGCCGAAGTCACACTCCGGAATGCGCGCCTTGCCGGAGTGTTCGCGGCAGACTTTATTGCTGAGGCAGCACGACGTTGACGGTCTATGATGGGCTCTAACCAGGCGTTCAACCGGACGCGCCGGTTCACGCCTTCTTGCTGGCGAGTTGCAGTGGCGGCGCGCCGGTTAACTTGATCGTTAGGCCGCGCTTCGCCACGCCAGCGTTGCTGCAATCACTATTTCATGCCATTGCCTACTCATCAGCCTATGCGTCCACATCGAACCCGCAGCTTGACTGATCCGGTAATCGCTTCGAGCCCCCGGCGATACTCTGCGGTGGCCATCGCCGCGCAATCTGTTGGCGCTGTGGCGCTGGGCGCAATTGCCGTCGGCGCGTTGGCTATCGGTGCCCTGGCAATCGGTCGGGTCGCGATTGGTCGCGCCCGAATCCGCCGGCTGGAAATTGATGAGCTTGTCGTTCGACGGCTTCGCATACTCGAAGAACTCGATGCCCCTCCGAAAGCAGGCACTGAGAGGTGAGCATGCGGCGCGCCCATATTCAGGAATCGCGGCCTAACCCGGCGCTCAAGGGGACGCCCCGAGGTGCGTGGCTTCGCCATCGCACCGGGTCGCCCCTTAGCTCATTGCGTTAGGCGTCACGTGCATTTTCAGTCCTGCGGCGCCAGGGGAGGGCTGTATCGCTAGAGGAATAAGTTGATGCTCGAGCTCGCAACTCTAATTTCGCGCCATGCACGCTATCGCCCCGATGCGACGGCGGTCGTGTTCGGGGACGAACGCCTCACCTACGCGGAGTTCGGCGCGCGGGTCGCGCGCTCGGCCAACCTCCTGCGCTCGCTCGGAATCGGCAAGGGCGACAAGGTCGCCACGGTGCTCGGCAATTCGCGCGAGGCGCTCGAGCTAATCTGGGCAGTGCCGGCGGTGGGCGCGGCGCTCGTGCCACTCTCACCGCTCCTAATGCCTTCGGGCCTCGCGGGCCTGCTGCGGGACTCGGACGCGAAGTGCCTGGTGAGCCAGCGTGCAATGCTGCCGACGCTCGAGGCGATCCACGCCGACCTGGCGCCGCTCCTTCCCGGGCGCGTCCTGCTGATCGACGGCGCGGCGGGCGACTTCAGCGACTACGGCATGCTCACGACAGTTTACGGCGAATCGTTCGTTCCGGAGCCCTGCGGTCCCGACGACCTTTTCAACATCATGTACACGAGTGGCACGACTGGGCTGCCAAAGGGCATCATGCACAGCCATCACGTGCGCTCGATGTACTGTTTGCTGATGGCCTCCGCGTATCGGATGACGCCCGAGTCGCGCACGCTGCACGCCGGGGCGATCGTGTTCAACGGCGCATACGTGACGTTGATGCCGACGTTCTACCTCGGCGGGACCTACGTATTGCTGAAGCAGTTCGACGCCGACGCGACGATCGCCGCGATCGAGCGCGAGCGCATCACTCACATCATGCTCGTGCCGACGCAGATCATCGCAATCTTCGCATCGAAGCAGTACCGGCCGGAGCGACTGGCGTCACTCGAGTGCATCGTGTCGCTGGGCGCGCCGCTTCTGCAGGAACACAAGGACCGCCTGAACGCCGACCTGCCGCACCGATTCTACGAGCTTTACGGCTGCACCGAAGGCTTTGTGACCATACTCGATCGGGACGAGGCCGCGCGCAAGTCAGGCTCTGTCGGCCGCCCGACGCAGTACTTCGAAATGCGGATCGTTGATGCCGAGGGGCGCGATTTGCCGCCGCGCGAGATCGGCGAGATCGCCGGCCGCGGCCCGATTGTGATGCAGGGCTACTACAAGCGTCCCGACCTCACGGCGCAGGCGATTCGCGACGGCTGGGTCTTCTCCGGCGACATGGGTTACGTGGACGAGGACGGCTACCTCTACCTCGTGGATCGCAAGAAGGACATGATCGACTCGGGCGGGATGAAGGTGTACCCGAAGGACGTGGAGGAGATCGCGGCGCACCACCCGGCGATCCGGGAAGTCGCAGTGTTCGGCGCTCCGCATGACAAATGGGGCGAGACGCCGCTCGCGGCGGTGATCCTGCGCGAAGGCACGACGGCCACTGCCCAGGAGCTGCGCGACTGGATCAACGAACGGGTGGCAGCCCGCTACCAGCGCGTCTCAGAGGTGGTAATCATGACGGATTTCCCGCGGAGTGCCGCAGGTAAGACGCTCAAGCGCGAGATGCGCGAGCCGTACTGGGCCGCGCGCGAGAAGAAGATCTAGGTCGGATAGCCGGGTGGACGCTATGCGAGTCAACCTAGACCACGCGCACATCTTCGCTTCGGACGCGTCGGCCACGGTCCGGTTCTTCCAGACCATGCTCGGCGCGACGGTGGTGTGGGACGAGGCGGTCGCTGGCGTGCGCGGCATACGCCTGCAGATCGGCCGCGCTTTCATCCTGATCTACGACCAGCCTCCCAAGTCTTGCCGGGGCGGCGCGTTTCATCACCTGGGAATCGAGACCGACGATCTCGTCGGGTTGGTCGGCCGGATGGAGTCAAGCGGGTTCGTCTTTCGCAAGCCGATCCACGACGAGAAGGCTTTCAAGTACGTCATGATCGCGGGGCCGGACGATCTGCTGATCGAGTTGTTTGAGTGCAACGAGCCGGCTCGGTGGCGCATTCGCTCAGACGACGAAAATTGATAGTGGCCAAAGATGACGAGCGCGGCGAGCAATGCGGATGTCTCGATGATCGAGATCGCCCCGTACGATTGCAGTTGGCCGGCGCGTTTTGAGGCCGAGGCGGCCTGCATCCGAGACGTAATGGGCGGGCTCGCGGTGCGCATCGAGCATGTAGGGTCCACATCGGTTCCCGGCCTGGCCGCAAAGCCAGTCATCGATATTCAAGTCTCGGTCGCGTCGCTTCAGACACTCGGCGTGTACGCAGAGCCGCTTGCGCAACTCGGCTACAGCCATATCCCTTTCGGGGACGTTGACTTGGTCTATCCGTTCTTCCGGAGGCCCGCCGCGTGGCCCAGCACCCATCACATACATTTGTGTGTTCTCGACTCTGAGGAAGAAAGCCGGCACCTTGCTTTTCGTGACTACCTGCGCACTCATCCGGCGGTCGCAGCCGAGTATGTCGAAATCAAGCGTCGTCTGGCCGCAGCCCACGACGGCGCAACGCTCGAATCGCGCGAGCGCTATTCGCTCTCTAAGACCCCGTTCATCAGTTTTGTGTTGGAGCAGGCATTGGCCGCGGGCTATCCTCGTATAAGTGATCATGACGCCTAACCTCGCGGTCAACGCGAACCGCCACTGGCGGACGTTCGGCTGCTCCGGGCGGCCGGTTACGTTCGTTCGTTAGGCGTCATGATGCACAGCGCAATCATCGTTCGCGTTGGAGAAGCCCCCGACGTGGTGTCTTTCCTGGCCGAGCGCATCTACGAGTTCAACTCCAAGGCAACGGGGTACTTCGACGGTGAGGCTTTTTCGTCCGCGCAGCCCGACGAATCGGGTGCCATTCGAGCCGGAATCAGTGGCTACACTTGGGGAGGCTGCTGCTACGTCTCATACCTCTGGGTCGCTGAGTCCGAGCGAAGGCAGGGCCTCGGGAGCGCACTACTTGCGGCGGCAGAGGAACACGCGAAGAAGAAGGGCTGTTCGATATTGTTCTTGGCGACGCATAGTTTCCAAGCCCCAGCCTTTTACGAGCGCAGAGGCTACAAAGCGCAGGCTATCGTCGAAGACCATCCTGTTGGTTACGCAAGCGTGGTCTACGCAAAGCGCCTGCACGATGACGCCTAACCTCTCGCTCAACCGGATTGGTTAGCGTCGGTTCGTTAGGCCGCAATGGAACAATGAGACGATTCGGCATAGGTCTCATCTGCGCCGTCGGCGGCTACTTGATTGCTGCGTTCGCCGGCTATGTTCTAATTGACTGGTTTTCGTCCAATATGCACGATCGCTCCGTTGAAGCGGCGATGACCAGTGTTTTCGTGTTGGGACCACTCGGGGCAGTGGTTGGTTTTGTCGTTGGCCTAGTCCTCGGCGGGCGCGCATCTGGCGGCGCAAATGCAAAAAGCCTAGCGATGCGCCTGTGGTGTTACGTCCAGCATTCTTAGCGAAAGGAGGTATCCAATGGTCACGGTCGCATTACTGGTTCGTCTGGAGGCAAAGCCCGGCAAAGAGCCGGAACTCGAGCGTTTCCTGGCCGGCGCATTGCCGCTCGTTCAGGAGGAACCGGCAACCATTGCATGGTTCGGAATTCGGCTTGGTCCATCAACTTTCGGCATCTTCGACGCGTTTCCGAACGAGTCCGGTCGCCAAGCTCACCTTTCGGGCAAGGTGGCGGCGGCACTGATGGCGAAGGCATCCGAACTCCTTGCGAGTCCACCCGCAATTGAAAAGGTCGACGTCCTTGCAGCTAAGCTTCCTTGAAGGCGATTTACATCGAAAGCTATGGTGGTGCGGAAGTGCTTCGCTTTGGGGAGCTTCCTCGGCCGGTTCCGAAGCCAGGTCAGGTTCTAGTAGAAGTGCGAGCGGCCTCGGTGAATCCTCGAGATTGGCTCCTGCGCGAAGGCCGATACGTGTTTCGCCACCTGATGCGCGGATTTCCCCTTGTGTTGGGCAGTGACGTTTCAGGCCTTGTCGTTGAGGTTGGGCTACACGCCAATCGTTTCAAACGAGGTGTCCCCGTTTTTGGTATGCAAACGCCCTTCGGCAGAATGGGCGGTTACGCAGAGTACGTCGCGATTTCCGAGACGGCGCTCGCCAGAAAGCCGGAAGGCGTAAGTCACGAAGAGGCAGCCGCGGTGCCCTGCGCTGCGCTCACAGCCTACGGTGCGCTGGTCAGAATCGGGCGGATCGAAACAAAATCGCAGGTCCTGATCGTGGGTGCATCAGGGGGTGTCGGCTCTTACGCCGTACAAATTGCGAAGGCGCTTGGCGGGTCGGTCACCGCAGTGACCAGCACCGGCAACATAAACCTCGTTCAATCGCTCGGTGCAGACCGGGTGATCGATTACAAAACTGAGCGGTTCACGTCCGTGATTCGCAACCAGGATATTGTGTTCGACACGATCGGAAGGGAAAGTCTGACTTCATGCCGTTCAGTGCTTGCTTCCGGGGGGCGATACATCACGACGATTCCGAATGGCCGAACGGCGATTCAGTCGGCGATTTCGGGCCTGCGGCGTTTCGTGAGCGGCGGCCGGACTCCAAGCGCTCATGTGGTACTAGTTAGGGCAAAGGGTGACGACCTCGAACGAATCGCGGCGTTGATGGCGGCGGGTCGAATTCGCAGCGTGATCGACTCGGTGTACCCTTTGCATGAGGCAAGGGCAGCGCATGAAAAGAGCCGCAGTTGGCGAACTCGCGGGAAACTCGTGCTTCAGGTGCAGACGTACGACCGACCCAGCAGTCCACCGGACGCGCCGCAAGCGGCGCGCCGCTGAGCTTCATGGAGCAGCCTCCTAAACTGGCGATCAACACCGACGCCGCCACCGGCGCGACTTCGCCTATGCGGCGGTCGCCCGTTACCTTCGTTAGGCGCGTGAGGCAATGTCGATGACGCTCACAGTCGCTCCCCTCACGCCAGATCGCTGGCCCGACCTCGAAGCGATCTTCAATGCAAAGGGCTGCTCAGTAGCTCGCGCCTGCTGGTGCATGGCCTACCGACACAGCGGCTCACGCGAGCCGTTACCGCCGGGAATGTCCAGGGCTCAGGCGAATCGCGCCGGACTCAAGGCGCTCGTTGATGCCGGCAATCGACCAGGCCTCATCGGCTATCGCGGAAAGGTTCCGGTTGGCTGGGTCTCCATAAGTCCGCGCGAAGAATACGCGAAGCTTAAGCGCTCGCCCGTGATGAAGGCAGTCGACGAACGGCCCGTCTGGTCAATCATCTGCTTCGTTGTACCCTCTGAGTTTCGCGGGCAGGGTGTGGCACGGGCGCTTCTCGCGGGAGCCGTTGCGTACGCCAAGAAACAAGGCGCTACACTGGTAGAGGCCTATCCTGTCGACAAGCCTGTCCATTCCAAGGACGACTACATGTGGTTCGGCGCCAAGTCCATGTACGACCGTGCCGGTTTCAAGGAAGTCGCCCGTCGCAAGCCGCAGCGGCCCGTCGTCCGCATCAAACCTGTCTGAGCGGTCAATGTCGCAAGCGCCTAACCCGTCGCTCAACGCGCAGGTCCCGCATCCGCGGCTGCGCTTTCGCGGCGGGCCGCCAATTGGGTATCTCCCCATTGGCACGCTCAATGTCTGAAGATCAGTCGGTGTCGCGGCGCGTGTTTTTCCTCGTGTTCGTAGAGTTCCTCGCGGCGGCGGCGCTCACGGCGGTCGCACAGGCGCAGACGGTGGTCCGTCGTATCGGTATCCTGGACGCCGGCGCACGCCTCACGCCCGAGAATATCGTGGAGAGCGGCGAGCCCTTGCGCCAGCTTGGATGGGTCGAAGGTCGGAATCTGCGCGTCGAGCGGCGTTATGCGAACGGACGAGCCGAAACGTTGCAGGCTCTTGCCGAAGAGTTGGTGCGCGCCAAGGTCGAAGTCATCGTGACCTACGGGACGACGGCGACGCTCGCCGCGAAGCGTGCGACGACCACCGTTCCGATCGTGTTTTCCGCAGGCGATCCGATCCTTCTCGGATTCGTCGCCAGCCTTCAACGACCTGGCGGCAACCTCACAGGCTTTTCTCAGGCCAAACCGGAGACCGCGGCGAAGTACCTGTCGCTGCTCAAGGAGTTGCTCCCCGCACTCCGGCGCGTCGGTGTGCTCCAATACTCCGCGAATCCGTACTACCGCGCAGCGCGGCGGCAATACGAGGATGTTTGTCGGTCGCTCGGCCTCGAGCCGATTTTCGTCGAGATTTCGGCAGCAAACGAAATCGAGCATGCCATCGCCCAGCTGCCGCGACAGCGCGCCGAGGCCCTCGTGTTGCGCGGCGACAGCTTCGTCTCCGACTACCGACTCGAAATCGCCAACGCGGCGCTGAAGCATCGCTTACCGACGATGGCCGAGCAAGCGCAACTCGTCCGTGAGGCCGGCGTCCTCGTCTCTTATACGGCGGTCGGGGACGAGGAAGACCGCCGGGTCGCCAGCTACGTCGACCGGATTCTTCGCGGGGCCAAGCCCGGCGACCTCCCAGTCGAGCAGCCTACGCAGTTCGAGTTGCTGATCAATCTCAAGACGGCGCAAGCGCTCGGGCTGACGATTCCCCAATCTTTGCTGCTGCATGCGAACGAGGTAATCCGGTGACGCTTGACGTTCAGAGGCGCCTCGTTCTATGCGCAGCTGCTCTTCTCTCGATACCCTTCGCCAGCGCCCAGCCGGCTGCCAATTCGCGCCGGATCGCCGTGCTGATGGGTGGAGTGGCGATGGACCCGACATGGCTCGCCGCGCTGCGGGAGAACCTTGCGCAGATTGGGTGGATCGAAAATCGTAACGTCGTAATCGATTATCGCTGGGGCGAGGGAGATGCCGCGCTCATGCGAAAACATGCAGCCGACCTCGTCAGCCAGAAACCAGACGTCATTGTTGTCAGGAGCGCAACCGCACTGCGCGAGGCGCGGCGAGCAGCCGGAGACCTTCCGATCGTTTTCGTGAGCGTTTCCGATCCGGTTGGAAACGGATTCGTTCAGAGCCTCGCGCGACCCGGAGGAAATATCACTGGCTTCAGCAATCTGGAGTACGACATGGCGGGGAAGTGGCTGCAGCTTCTCAAGGAGGTCGCCCCTAACGTCAGGCGAGTGCTGGTCCTGCAGAGTCCCAACAACCCAAACTGGCCGGGATGGATCCGCGCCATCGACGCTTCTGCCTCCACCCTGAAGCTCAGCGTAACTCGGGGAAGTGTCACGGACGGCGCACAGATCGAACCGACGATCTCCGCATTCGCGCGCGAGCCGAACGGTGGTCTGCTCGTGCTGCCAGATCCGTTTCTTAGGCCCCACCGTGACTTGATATTCGCGTTGGCGACGAAACTTCGCCTCCCGGGAGTGTATGGCGGTAGCGGATTCGACAATGGCAACGGCCTGATCTATTACGGTGTCGACGATGCAGACTCTGCGAGGCAGGCCGCCCTTTACGTCAGTCGCATTCTGAACGGCGAAAAAGCAGGCAATCTCCCGGTCCAGTCGCCAACCAAATTCAAATTGCACGTCAATGCGAAGCTAGCCAAAACACTTGGCCTTACGCTACCTGCCGGCATCCTCGCCCGCGCGGATAGAGTTATCGAATGACTGGATTGACGAGCGCAAGTCATCGTCATCTGCTGCGAAGGAGCAAACCATGTCCGACCGCACCGTCCGCCTCCATCGAGTACTTCGCACCAAGCCCGAGAAGGTCTATCGCGCCTTCCTCGAGGCCAGTGCCTTGGCCAAGTGGCTCCCTCCCTATGGTTTCACCTGCACGGTCCACCACATGGACGCGCGCGTCGGTGGCACATTCCGGATGTCGTTCCAGAACTTCTCGAGCGGCAATGGTCACTCATTCGGCGGGGAGTACATCGAACTGCTGCCGAACGAACGGATTCGCTACACGGACAAGTTCGAAGACCCGAACTTGCCAGGCGTGCTTGAGGTGACGGTGTCGCTGATACCGGTCCTTTGCGGAACAGAGATAAGCATCACTCAGAGTGGCATTCCCGACGCCATTCCTCTCGAGATGTGCTACCTCGGTTGGCAGGAGTCGCTAGCCCAGTTGGCGACGCTCGTCGAGCCCGAAATTCCGGGCTAGGAGCAGACGACGGGCGTTGGCTAATTGCGGTCGACAACCCGTGGGGAGCGCAGATTCCGACGCAACGTTGAACAAGCTGACCGCTCGGTCACACGGACGCACCGCGTGCGCAGCTTTTCGGGGCCGCGGGTCGCCGGTTACCCGCGTTCGTTAGGCCTCAACTCGGTGTCGGCAACGCATACGATCTCGGCGCCTGTTGCTCCGTGTTCACACGATCAATTGCCGCACGGGCCGCCTCATTCCGTGGGGTGCTATCCTCTAAGTAAACCGTTGACACCTCCAGCTGAGGATTGAAGTCCCGAGCTCCTGGAACGAAGGTGCAATCGCGCAGCAAACTATTCGCAACCCTCTCTCGCACGCGCATTTTGGGTGTTGGCGACCGACATAAGATGCAGGAGGAAGCCCGTGTTTGACGTTCGTCGCCGCGACCTCATGGCGCTCATCGGTAGCGCAGTCTTACTGTCGCCTTTCGCGACGCGCGCGCAACAATCCAAGGCGCGTCGAATCGGCGCTCTCTACATAGGGATCGCAGATGCCGAATCGTTCAAAAAGGAACTCCGCGAAGGAATGCGGGAATATGGCTATGTAGAAGGCAAGAACGTTGCTTTCGAATTTCGCTCCGCGGATGGGAATCTGGATCGACTTCCGGAGCTCGCGTCCGAGCTGGTTCGTCTCGAGGTTGACGTCATTGTTGCGCTCTATGTTCCGTGTGCTCTGGCGGCGAAGCAGGCGACGCGCGATATCCCAATCGTGATCTTGGCAGGCGAGCCCGTCGAGACCGGTTTAGTACCCAGCCTGGCGAGACCTGGTGGAAACATTACCGGCATATCTTTGATGGCGGCCCCCTCCAATGGGAAAAGCGTTGACCTGTTCCGGGATATGCTGCCTTCGCTGCGGCGCGTTGGCGTCCTCGCCCACGCAACCAATCCGGTATTTGCGAAGGCAATGATTGACAACGTTCAACTCGCGGGGGCTCCGACACGGACGCAAATACAGCCAGTCGTCATGATCCGCGGACCAGATGAACTCGAAGGTGCCTTTGCGACCATGGTAAAAGAGCGGGCCGATGCCGTCGTCGTCCAAGGCAGCTTGGCGATAAAATCGGTAACCGATCTGGCGATTAGGCACCGCTTGCCCGCGGCCTCGACCCCACGCGCGTTTGCCGATATCGGAGGACTCATGTCTTTCGGTGCGGATGGACCCGCGGCAGTCAGGGATGCCACCAAGTTTGTAGACAGGATATTGCACGGTAAGCAACCAAAGGACATGCCGATCGAGCAGCCCACAAAGTTCGAGCTGGCAATCAATCTCAAGACGGCCAAGGCCATGGGGCTCAATATTCCGCAGGCGTTTTTGCTGCGCGCCGATGTGTTGATCCAGTAGCCGCAAGTTTGACTACAAAGCGCTTGAGTCAAGGTCGAGACGTGAAACCTGTCTTTGATGCATCGGATCTTCTCAACTGACCGTTAGGCGCCCTGTCGTGCAATCATCCGCGATTCTCGAGTCCGTATTGACGTGTCCACACTGCGGGTTCGCGGCGGTCGAGGTGATGCCAATTAACGCGTGCATCATCTTGCACGAGTGCCAAGCTTGTCACGCATTGCTGCGTCCCAACGCGGGTGATTGCTGTGTGTTCTGTTCGTTCGGCTCGGTCAAATGCCCTCCAATGCAGGAGTCGAAAGGTTGCTGTGTTGGCGCTACGAATCCCGCCGGGACTTAAGCCAACGCCGCCCGGACCGATTTGTTAGACCGCTCGAGCACAACTTTGAACACGTCATACGTGCTGGCGATACTCTTGGGCGGTTCCATCGCCGGCGCGCTTGACATCGTGTTCGCTATCTCTTTTGCCGCTTACAGTGGCGTCGCTCCAATCCGGTTGCTGCAAACCGTAGCGAGCGGGTTGCTCGGCATGGAAGCATTTTCAGGCGGCGTCCCCGTAGCGGTTCTGGGTCTTGCGCTCCACTTTGGCATGTCCTTCTTGTGGGCAGCTCTCTTTCTCGTGTTCGCGTTGCTCGTGCCATCGCTCGTACGCTACCCCGTCGCGTCTGGCATCGCGTTCGGGATCGGGGTCTTTCTTGCAATGCGGCTTTTGGTGCTGCCCCTGTCCGCCTTTCCATACCCGGTTTCCTTCAAGCCGCTCGCCACCGCCCTGGATCTCTTGTCTCATGCATTGTTGTTCGGCGTTCCAATTGCTTGGGCGACGCGAAAGGCCTTGATCGCCGTATCGTCGGTGGCCTAACCTCTCGCTCAAGTGGGACGACCCGCCGGCGACGCTTCGCGTTTGCGTCAGATCGCCGGTTACTTTGATTCGTTAGACCGCGCACCGAGAGTATCTGATGGCTACAGTCGAGCCGCTGGACATCCGTAATGGACTCTGCATCTACCGTCCGCGCGGTAAGTATTCTCTCGTCGAGGCGGTGAACCTCGTTTCGGCCGCGATCGCATACTGTCGCGCCAAGGGGGCCAAATCAGTGTTGATCGACGCGACGGGCTTCGAAGGACTTCCAATACCGACACTTGTTGATCGCTTCCTGATGGTCGAGGATTGGGCGCAACACGCCGAGGGCACGGTCGTCGTGGCATTGGTGGCACAGCACGAGTACATACATCCGCGCAAGTTCGGCGTTAAGGTTGCACAGCATTTCGGATTGATTTGCGATGTTCATACGTCCGAGGAAGAGGCGTTGAAATGGCTCTCGGAAACTGCGGCCAATGGCGTCAGAAGCGATACATGACAAACGCCGCCTTCGCCGTTCGTTGCTTTGTCCGTTAGCGCCGTTCGGGAGCGCGTGAGGTGAAGCGGGTCGCAGTCTTCGGGAATGCAGGCGGCGGCAAGTCGACCTTGGCAAGAAGATTGGCGGAGGTCACGCGCCTGCCTCTGTACCCCCTGGACATGATCCAGTTTCGAGCGGGCGGGAGCAAGGTTCCGCACGACGAGTATCTGAAGGTCCATGCAGAGCTGCTGGGGCGTGATGCATGGATCATTGATGGATTCGGCTGCGTCAGATCCGCCTGGGAGCGTTTCTCGGCAGCAGATACATTGGTCTACATCGACCTGCCGTTGACCACCCACTTTCTCTTGGTAACGAAGCGCTTCTTCAAGGGTCTCTTCGTGACGCCGGAAGGTTGGCCCGACCGCAGCCCGATGCTTCGCAGCACCATCGACGGCTATCGCGTACTGTGGCTGTGCCATCGGAACTTGACGCCCAAGTATCGGAAGCTCGTTTCCGAGGCCCGGCCTCACAAACGCGTCCACCACCTTAGATCGGTGCAGGAGATCAGCACCTTCCTGAACGCCATAAGGTCGGAACTCGCACTTGCTTGAATCGGCGCCCAACGCCGCAACACAAGCTATCCTTGGAACTTTGCGTATCCTCGAAACACAGCGCCTCATCCTGCGGCACCTTGAGCCGGCGGACCTCGATGCGCTCTACGCGCTCTATCGAGATCCGGAGATCCGTCGCTATTTTCCAGACGGCACGAGAAGCCTAGAGGAGACTAAGGAAGAACTGGAGTGGTTTCTGCGCGGCCATCCGCGCAAACCGGAATTGGGGCTATGGGCAACGATCGAGAAGAAGTCTGGTACGTTCCTTGGCCGCTGCGGGCTCTTGCCTTGGAACATCGGCGGTCGGCCTGAGGTGGAACTGGCGTTTCTCATCGACAAGTCCCGCTGGGGTGAAGGCTTCGCTACCGAGGCGTCGCTCGGGATCATCGCGTACGCGCACCAGTTGTTGGCACTCGAACGCCTGATCTGTCTCATCATGCAGGGAAATGAACGATCTGCGGCGGTTGCCAAGAAGATTGGAATGCACTTTGAGAGCGAATACATCGACGAGCATGGGCCTTGCCACATCTATGCTCGCTCACTCACCGGCGCTGGCGATCAACGGTGAACGCCGAGAGGGCAATGGGATGCCATTACCGACGTCATGATTCTGTTCAACCCAAATGCGCGTTGATGATTCGTGGGACACGTAGTGGTGTGAAAAGCGCTAATACCGCCCTTTGGGCTTCGCGGTCGATTTGCGAGCGTATCATCGCCCCGAGACGCTCGAACGGGTTCGCAAAGGTCAGCTAGAAACTACGCCATGCATCTCGATGCCCGCGGTCTTCCCATCTCGACGGCAAGCGCAAAGGCGGCCACTGCGTTCGACCATCTCGTTACCGGCTACCTCACGTTCCGAGCGGACACTCCCGCCCGTCTCACCGCCGTACTGGAGGCCGATCCCGATTTCGCGCTCGCTCATTGCATGCAGGGCTATTTCGCGATGCTCGCCTTCAAGCAGGCCGTCGTTCCGATTGCCCTCGAAGCGGCGCGCACGGCGCGGTCGCTTGCCGCGAATGCAACCGCGCGCGAGCGCAGCCACGTCGATGCCCTGACTGCCTGGGCCGAAGGAGAGCTCGATGCTGCGATTGCGTCGTGGGAATCGATCCTGCGCGCCCATCCGCACGATGTGGTCGCCTTCCGTCTTGCTCACTTCGTCAACTTCTGGCTCGGCCGTCCGCAGGATATGGTCGCCTCCGTCGAGCGCGTCATCCCGGCCTGGTCGGAGACCATTCCGGGCTACGCGTCGATACTGGCGTGCCGCTGCTTTGCCCAGGAGGAGGCCGGGAATTATCTCGCCGCCGAACCTTGCGGGCGTCGCGCCATCGAGCTCGATCCCGGCGATCTCTGGGCCGCGCACGCCGTGGCCCATGTAATGGAAATGCAGGGGCGCCGCAGCGAAGGCATCCAGTGGCTCACCACGCTCGCGCCCAATTGGGAGGGAGCCCACAACCTGCAGCATCATCTCTGGTGGCACTGCGCATTGTTCACGCTGGAACACGGCGACTATGCTGCGGTGCTCGAACTCTACGACACCCGTTTTCGCAATCTCGCCGCACCGCTCACGGTCGCCTCGCCGGATGTCTATATCGATGTGCAGAACGCAGCGTCCATTCTGTTTCGCCTCCAGCGCCTCGGTGTCGACGTCGGCAACCGTTGGGATGAACTGGCGGACAAGGCCGAGGCGCGGATCGGCGACTGTCAATCCGCGTTCACGCTACCGCACTGGCTGATGGCGCTCACCGCCACCGGCCGCACTGCCGCTGCGGAGCGCATGATCGATGCGATGCGAAGTTTCGGCAATGGCCCCGGCACCGTCCCCCCGATCGTGCGCGACTACGTGCTGCCGATCGCCGAGGCACAGCTCGCATGCGCCGCGGGACGTTACGCCGACGCCGTCGCCTTGATGCGCCCTGCCATCGGCGGCATGTACCAACTCGGCGGCAGCCACGCCCAACAGGACGTGCTAGAGCAGCTCTTCGTCGACGCCGCCCTCAAGGCCGGCAGCACAGCGGACGTCCGCCTCGCTCTCGAGCATGTCGCCAGTCGCCGAGCGATTCCGCCCGAGCACTACGTCGGTTGGCGCGAAGCCGCCAAACGAGTTGCGGTGAGCGCGTAATTGGCGCGATGGGATCGGGACTCGCCTTCAATCACCCTGCGGATCGCGCAAAGTGACACTCCTGCGGATATTGCGTTTCCCAACATGGCTACAGAAATATTCGTCTTCGCCCGACTTCACGCCCGCCCCGGGAAGCGAAGCGAAGTCCACCGGGCGATGTTCGAAGTACAGGAGCCTACGCGCCAAGAGCCCGGCTGCCTTAGCTACGGTGGATTCCAATCAGTTCGTGACCCGGATGAGTTCTACATTCACACGCGTTGGAAGGATATGGCGGCGTTTGAACGCCACGCCGAGCTGCCGCATACATTGCGCTTTGTCGAATCGGTCGAGCCGCTGCTCGATCACCCGTTCAAAGTCACACTTTCGGAGCAGCTTTGGTAGCTGCTACCATTAATACCGGTCACGGTGAATCCGAAATCTTAGGGGCATGACTTTCACGAGCTGCAACGATGAACAGGCTCCAGCATGGTCCTCGCGGCAAGCGCGCTCTATTGCTACCTGCGTTCCTGCTCGCGATCCTGACTGCTCCCGCGATGGCGCAGAGGGCGGACCAGCCAATTGTCAGAGTCGGCGATCGATGGCAGTTCGTCGAGTACTACACCGTGGCGTCAACGGAGCCTAATCGCGATTGGGTCGTCACTTCGGTTACAGCTTCGCGCATCGAGGGCTCAGACAACGGAGAGATCCTGATGATGACGCCGGAGTTGAATGTCCTCGAATCTTCCCGCAGCAGGAGCTCGAGTCCGAAAACGCTGAGTTTTCCACTGGAGATCGGAAAACGCTGGCGCTTTGCGAACGACTGGATGTTCAAGCCGACAGGGTCGACCGGAAGTTCCATTATTGACGTGGAGGTGGTCGCTCACGAGAGACTCATTGTCCATGCTGGTGAGTTTGAGGCGTTCAAGCTCAAGTCGAAGGGGAGCATCCGCGGGGTCTCACCCAAGGGAAGCCAGATCGAAGCCGAAGTCGCCTCGACATATTGGTACGCACCGGAGGCGCGCGCTATCGTGAAAAACGTTACGCACAATCCCTACCTCGGCGTGACTACTGTCGAGCTCGTTCGGTTCTATCCTCAACGATAAGCGTCATCGAAGTCGGTGCCGCCAACCGTTGTTTACGTGGTCTTTAACATTCAAGGAGAATCCCAATGGCGACTTACATCGTACTGACAAATTTTACAGACCAGGGTGCGCGCAATGCCAAGGACTCGACCAAGCGAGCGGAAGGCGTGGTAGAAATGGCGAAGAAATTCGGCGTCACTGCAAAACAATTCTTCTGGACATTGGGTCGATACGATGTGGTCGCGATATTCGAGGCTCCTGACGATGCGTCCATCACGGCACTCAGTTTAGCCATTGCCGCGAATGGCAATGTGCGGACCCAGACATTGAGAGCCTTCTCCAAGGATGAGATGAACGGGATTCTGCACAAGCTGGCGTAGATGACAGGATAGTGTCGGCCACGCTGAGCGCGCGAGGACCCGATGGCTTTCGATGCGCAACTAATGTCCTTCCCTCAAATCCCAGGTCCAGCGTGGCCGACCCAAGTTGCGATGAGGCACAGCAGATCCAGCTGACACGGCTCATGGATCCTCTGCTTATCAGCATGATCTCCGCCTGCACCGCCCTCGTGGCGTCGGTGGTCGGGCCGCTCGTCACCCTCATCGTCGCAAAGCGTCAGTTCAATGCGACGGTCCTCTCGGCGAACAGACAGAAATGGATCGAGACGCTGCGCGATATGCTTGCCGAACTTATCTCGCTATTGGTTGCCGCCTTGATAGTGAAATCGAGATGGAAGGAGCGATGGGATAAAGGACGTGGTCCGCTCAATGGAGAGCCGGCGTTGCTCGAAAAGCTCGAACGCATTGTTCTGACTCAATCGAAGATTCGACTGCTGATCAACCCTACCGAGGCCGATCATCAGCGTCTTTACAAAGCGATCGAGACCTCATTCAAGCGATTGCAATCCGAGGAATCCGTAGAGTCCGAAACGGAAGCGGACATCGAGATCATCACGGAATTGGGGCAGACGATCCTGAAGCGCGAATGGCAGCGCGTCAAGCGCGCAACTTAACGGGCCGGCCCGCACGTGGCACTTTGCGGTCGCAAGGGCCACCGGTTACGTCACATCGGAACTTGCCGCAAGATCGCCAACAAGAAACGAAATCCGCCCATAGGGGGACTTCACGATGAAAGCGATCCTCGAAACGGTAACGTGTTCAGCACTGTTCTTTGCCAGCATTGCGACCGCTCAGGAAGTCAATGGATCGTTGTCGGCAAATGGTCAGTCGGCGGCGCTCAAATTCGCGGTCGCGCAGGAGGTGGACAGCGCAACTGAGAAGGGGTACATGGACGTCATCGTCGTTCTGTCGGATCGCAAGCTCGGAGTAGCCGATGCTCGCAATGTCGAGCGACTCGAGACTTTGGCGCGCAGGGACGGTCTCGTCGCCCTGGTGGTACGGCTCAATCCTGACGCAAAGATCATGAGCGCCGAGCCGCTGCATCCGGCGTTCACAACGTTTGTATCGTCCGGCGTGTTCATCCGCTGGAAGCCAACTGCGTACGACGAGAAACGCGTCGCCGGGCGCTTCTGGACCGATGGCACGCAGAACGAATTTCGCCAGCAATGGAGCTATGACGTCACATTCTCCGCGCCAATCACGCTGGATCCCGCCGCGAAGACGGTGCCAAAGAACTAATCGCTATTTGTAGTTCAGATGACCACTGCATGCCATGAAGCATACCTTCGTTAACTTCGCGAGGACGTCATGAAAGTGTTGGCCCTTGTATATCCCGGCATGACTCTGCTGGACCTGGTCGGTCCCATGCAGGCGTGGAGTTTCCTGCCCGGCTACGAAGTTCAATACGCTTGGCACAGTCCCGGTCCGGTAGCTACCGATTGCGGGCTCAGCGTGCAGGCGACCCACGGTTTCAAGGATTCTTGGACCGATCCGGACGTTCTATTTGTCGGCGGCGGTGCCAAGCCGACATTGGACCTGCTGAGCGATTCCGCCGCCATCGCCTTTCTGGCAGATCGCGGGTCGCGCGCACGTTGGGTGTGCAGCGTCTGCACGGGCTCGCTTTTGCTGGGGGCCGCTGGACTGCTGCGAGGCTACCGTGCCGCTGTGCACTGGGGCGCCCGGGAAGCCCTTAGCCAATTTGGTGCTGAGCTAAGCAACGAGCGCGTCTGCGTTGACCGCAATCGACTCACCGGTGCCGGCATCACGTCGGGCGTCGACTTCGGTATAACGGTTGCGGGTCGCTGGGCCGGAGAGAACATGGGGCGCGTCATCGAGCTGATTATGGAGTACGCACCCCAGCCGCCGTACGGGACGGGTCGTCCTGATCTGGCAGACTCCGAGACCCTTGCTACTGCGAAAGCCGCGATGCAGCAGGCGATGACCGGTAACGCAGCTGCCTGATTAAGCAGTGGAGACCAAAGTGGCGGCATACCTGATTGCTGAGCATCAAATCTCCAATGCCGCACGATTTGAGGAGTATCGTAGCAAGGTCGCCCCGATTATCGAGCGATTCGGTGGTCGGTACGTTACGCGTGGTGGAAGCCACGAAATTCTCGATGGAACCTGGAGGCCGACGCGAGTTGTCGTGATCGAGTTTCCGGATATGGCCGCCCTCAAGTCGTGGTACGACTCGCCCGAATATCAACCGCTCATCGCAATACGGCGGGAAGCCGCAACTGACGTCTTGATCGCGATCGAGGGTGCATGACCCGCTTGTCGGTGATATGCCTTCTTTTAGCCCGTCATGTCTGCAATTACCTCTATCACCGCGATCTATAACTATCGGCCGATCGACGCTCACTTGGCGACGTCGGGGCAGCCCAACGAAGAGCAACTCGCGGCTATCGCAGCGGAAGGCTACGAAGTAATTATCAACCTGGCATTACATGACGATCCGCGCTACTCGCTGCGCGACGAGGCTGGAGCGGTTCGGGCCCTCAAACTCGATTACGTTCACATCCCGGTCCAGTTCGACTCTCCGACCGTCCAAGACCTGCATCGCTTCTTCGAGGCCATGGAACATCATGCAAACCGGCGAGTCTGGATCCATTGCGCGGCGAACATGAGAGTCACGGCATTTCTCGGACTCTACAGGGTACTACGTCAGCGCTACGGCGAAGAACGTGCGTTTGCGCCAATGCGCAGCGTTTGGGAACCCAACGCCATCTGGTCCGCGTTCATCGCGTCTCAGCTCGCGAACGCACATGACAACTAACCTCTCGCTCGATCCGGATGCGCGTCTTCTCTACGGAGCCGGTTAGCTTCATTCGTTAGGCCGCGGATCCATGCGCATGACCTCAATGAGGAGGACATGATGAAACCGGTGATGAACCTCGACGCTGTCAAGTTTGACGACATCGAGGAAAATGGCCTTTACACGTCCAGCCGTGGCCAAATCAGCGATCACATCGGGGCCGAGAAGCTTGGCTACAACTTGACGGTTCTGCCGCCGGGAAAGGCCCAGTGCCCCTTCCATTGCCATCATGGTGAAGAGGAAATGTTCCTGATCCTCGAGGGCGAGGGTGAGCTGCGCTTTGGCGACAAGAGATATCCGATCCGCAAGCACGATGTAATCGCGTGCCCGCCCGGCGGCCCGAACGTAGCACACCAGATCATCAACACCGGCCGGACCACAATGCAGTATCTCGCGCTGTCGACGCTCGTCGACGTCGAGACGTGCGAGTACCCGGATTCGCAGAAAATTCTCATCGTGGCCGGCCCGCGCGGCGAGCGCGATGTCCGAAAGATGTTCCGCGCGGAAAACACGGTCGACTACTACGACCGCGAAAGAGTCAAGATCGAACCGTGATCGTCAAGGCACTTTTTGTTGGAGTTATCAGCGTTCTTTCGCTGCTTGGCAGCGCCCATGGTAGCGAACGCGCTGGAGACGCCGAATACGTATACGCACTTGAACAACAGTCAGTTGTCGTAGCCGCACTTGAGGACGACCTTCTCTCTTTGATCGAGACCGCCCTCGAGGAAGAACGCTTCAACCTGTATCGGTCATACAATCAATTGATGGGTACTTGGCTCCAAGCTGATTTCTTGCGGAGTCTGCTCGATTCCTCTATCGCTGCGGCCTCGCCCCTGGAAGAGGAAGAGATTCGGACAACCCTTCGAGATCAAGCAGAATTCACGCTTTGGGAGCTCGCCAACGCCATCACAAATGTTGAACGGAGCATTGTCGAGCTCGAACGACCGAGCCGCATAGAGGTTAATGCGCGCGTTCGCTTACTGCTGTCCGAGACCCGGGCGACGGTCAGTCGTTTGATGACCGATCAATGCGAGCACCTCTCCTACTCCGACCACAGGGCGTGTCGATGAAGTCAATTCAAATCCTCGCCGTGAAGCAGAGCTGCCTCGCGACATGAGCCTCCAGCTCGACCACATGATCGTCCCGTCGCGAGATCGACGCGCGGCGGCGGAGTTGCTGGCCCGAATCCTGGACGTTCCCTGGTCGGAAACCGGTGCCGGGCCGTTCTGCCCTGTCTACGTCAACGACGGACTGACGCTCGACATCGACCAGGCAGAAGGCACGTTTCCGGTCTTGCACTATTGTTTCCGAACGAGCGACAAAGAGTTCGAGGCTTTGGTCTCGCGTCTGAAGATGCTCGGGATCGAGTACCGCAGCATGCCGCACGGCCCGGTTGATATGCAGGTGAACGCCCAACACGGCGGACGCATCGTGTACTGGAGCCAGCCTGATGGACATGTGTGGGAAGCGCTGACTGCCAGCTACGCCCGCCGACCTGGAAGCAAGGCGGAGAGTGGCGCGACGCGTCATAGGAGCTAGCGCCGTGGCGAAAATAATAACCGACCGAATGACAGCGGAGCTCGATGACGAAGTGATCGTGTTTTTGATCGGGATGCGGATCAATCGCGGCTGGAAGGTGCATAAGTGGCTGCCGATCGCGCGTGCCATGCCTCGCATGCTTCGTGAACTGGAAGCCAGCCCGAACGCGGGGTTTCTGGGCTTTCATACGTGGCTCGGCAATCCCACGATTACCCTGCAATATTGGCGTTCCTTCGACGACCTCGAGCGATACGCGAAGGACGCGACGCGCCTGCACCGTCCGGCCTGGGCCGCGTTCAATCGGGCAGTCGCAAGCAACGGAGACGTGGGCATCTGGCATGAAACCTATCGCGTCAGACCCGGTGACTTCGAATGTATCTACAACAACATGCCGTCCTTTGGCCTTGCTCGGGCAACGAGGTGCGTCCCGGCGCAGGGTCGGCGTGAGTCTGCGGCCGGGCGCATGTCGTTACGCCCCTAGTGAACTCCGCAAATTCGTCCGTGTGTCCCGCTTATCAGCCTTTCAGGCCGCTCATCACGACGGCCTGGACGACCCAGCGCTGCAGCGTGACGAAGATGACGAGGATGGGCAGGATGCTGATCACCGCGGCGGCGGTGAGGAGGTTGTATTCGATGTAGTACATGTTGGTGAAACTCATGAGGCCCATCGTGACCACCTTCATCTGGGGACTGTTGATCACCACCATCGGCCAGAAGAACTCGTTCCAGCTCCACAGAAACTTGATGATCAGCAACGTGGCGATGGCCGGCTTCACCGATGGGAGAATTACCAGGAAGAAGATGCGGAGCTCGCTGGCGCCGTCGATGCGCGCCGCGTCGATGTAGTCGTTCGGAATCGTCTCGATCGCCTGTCGCATCAAAAAGACACCGAAGACGCTGACCAAATCCGGGGCCACGATGCCCGCGTAGGTGTCGAGCAACCCTAGGTCGTTCATCCAGACGTAGAGCGGGACCACGACCGACTGGAATGGAACCATCAGAATCCCGACGACCGCGAGAAAGAAAAAATCACGCCCGGGGAACTGATACTTCGCAAATCCGAATCCCGCCAGCGACGACACCACGACGCTGCTCACGGCGGCGATCGACGCGACGATGGTGCTGTTGAGCAGGTAGCGCAGGAACGGTTCGCGTTTGAAGACTTCCGCGTAATTGGCGAGGTTGAGCCATTGGTCGGGGGCGATCCGAAGCGGCACGCGCTGGATCTCCGGGGCGCTCTTCAACGACGTGATCGCCATCCAGAAGAACGGGAAGAAGACGACGATCGCCCCACAGGCGACCGCGAGCAGGATGAGCCAGCGAACGTGCCCTCGCGTGATGGCGCGCGTTTCGCGGGAAAGCGATTCGGTCGACGGCGCGATGGAGCTCATTGTCGTCCCGGGAAGCGCTTTCAGTACTCGACGGGCTTGCGGAAGAATCGCCATTGCAGCAACGTCACCACCATCAGCGTGACGAAGACGAAGACCGCGATGACCGATGCGTCGCCGAACCGGAAGAATTTGAACGCCGTGTCGTAGAGCAACATGATGATGGTCTGACTCGCGCCAGCCGGTCCTCCCTGAGTCGTGGCGTACACCTGGTCGAAGATCTTGAAATTGAAGATGAGCTCGAGAATGCAGACCATGATGATCTGCGCGTTGAGCAGCGGCAGCGTAATGTATCGCAGCCGCTGGACGGAACTCGCGCCGTCCATGTTGGCCGCTTCGTAATACTCCTGCGGGATCGATTGCAGCGCGGCGAGGAAGATCATCGTGTCGAAGCCGATCCGCACCCAGACGCTCACCGCGGCGATGGATGGGAGCACCTGCGACAGACTCTGCAGCCACTTCTGCGGCGGAATTCCGACGAACGACAGTGCGTAGTTTAGAAAGCCGTAGACCGGGTCGTAGATCCATTGCCAGATGAGCGCGGCCGCGACCAGCGATGTGGCGAACGGCAGGAAATACATCGAGGCCCAGACGTTGCGCCACTTAAGATTGGCGATCCGGTTGAGACCGAGCGCCACGGCGAGGGCGAGGATTACCGTCGTGGGGACGGAGAGCAACAGGAGGTTGACCGTGTTGCCGACGGCGGTCCAGAACCCGGGATCTGTCAGGACTTTTTCATAAAGACGCACGCCGACGAAATCCTTCACTCCGCCCGGGGCAATCTTGTAGAACGAATACATGACCGACTGCGCGAGCGGCAGCATGAAAACGAAACCGAAGAACAGCAGCGCGGGAAGGACGAACAGAAATCCCGCCCGTTTTCGGCGATCGACGTAATTCCTGGGGAACGCGATGCGAAGCCACTGGCGCATGGTATCGACGTGCACGCACCGCCGGCGCCCGTGTATCGGGCTACCAGCGGTGATTTACTGGACGATGGGTAAGACTAGTCCTTGAGGATGCGATCCATCCTCGCCGCCGCTTCGTCCAGCAACGGCTTCGGCTGTCCTTTGCCGAACAGAACGCCGACGACGGCTTCACCGAAGGCAGTCGCCAACTCGTTCGATTTCGGGTGGAAGTAAGTCGGCGGCACCTGCTGGGCGAGCATGTCTTTCGTGGACTGATAGTCGGGCCGCGATTTCACGTACGCGCTGTCGAGGTTCGCCGTCCACACGGGAAGTATTCCCTGCAGCTGATGATGGTCCATGTCGTCCTTGGCATTGCTAATGAACCGCATGAACTCCCACGCCACTTGCTTGTTCGGGCTGTTCTTGTAGACGAGGTCCGTCCAGGGGAACAGCGCGCCCGCACCCGGGCATGCCTTCTCGCAAGGCAGCGCGTACACCTTGAAGTTCACGTCGGGCGCGTTCTTCTTCAACCAGCCGAAGAACCATGACTCGCGGAAGATGACCGCCGCGCGTTTCTGGCCGAAGGCATCTTCGGGATTGCCGAACGCGAGACTCGCCACATGGTCCTTGTTGACGAGATCGCCGAAGAACGTGAGCGCGGCGACCATCTGCGGGCTGTTGGCATAACCCGTCGCCTTGTCCAGATCCGGGCTCAGCATCCGCGCGCCCCAGGCGTGAGCGAATGGCAGGAACTTGTCCGTGATCCCCACCGGAGCACCCTTGCTGCGGATCGCAAAGCCGACCTGTGTGGGCTCACCGCCCTTGGGATCGGCGATCGTCAGCTTCTTCATGTCCGCCAGCCAAACGTCGAAAGTCTTGGGCGGATCGTCCGGATTGAGTCCGGCCTTCTTGAACATGTCGACGTTGATGTACATCTGCTGGAAGTTGCCGTGCTCGATCGGAATTCCATAGCGCACGCCCTTCCACTTGCCGACCTCCACCATGTACTTCGGCAGATTCTCGTCGTAGATCTTCGCGAGATCGGCAGGCATCTTGTCGCAGAAATCGTACTGGCCGCACCATTGGTGCGTCATTCCCATGAAGATGTCGGGCGCACTGCTCTTGGCCATCAAGGCTGCCAGATACTTGGCCTCGTAGCCCTGGTACGGGATCGTAACCACTTCGACCTCGTAGCCGCTCTTCTTGGCGAATTCTTTCCCTTTGTCCGCGTACCACTTGTTGAATTCGGGGTTTTGATCCCAGTGGGTCCACAGGACAAGTTTCCTCTGCTGCGCCGTGCTGCTGTCGGGGATCGCAAACGCAACGATCGCCGCAGCGAAAAATAAGGCGAGCCAACCTGCACTTCGTTTCATGACTTCCCCCTTTGGCACCGGGAAATTGCTCGGCGCGAACCCGTCGCTTCCTGGCCGATTTGTGCGTTTAACAGGTCGGATTTTGCTTGTCAATGATGCGTTGCATCAGCAATGGCTCTCCGGGGCACGCGACCGGGAATGGTGATCAGACACGGCGTACTTCGTCGAAGGCGATTGACCGTGCATGAAAGACGAATCGTCTGATTGGGCGCTCGATGTCTCTCTGGCAAAGGCCCCTGCGTGCGTGCGGGGCCGTTCGCTATCTGCGCGATACTTGTCACGCCAGGCCCCCTCGTAACTGAACGTTTGAGCGACCCGCCAGCCAGCCGGTGGCGGCGGGCCGCTCAAATTCCGCGCTGCGATGCGGCACCCGTTACCGCCTCAGCCATGTTTGTTCCGCTGGCGTTCGGTAGCATGGCGCGTCGAAGCCGTGCGCTTGGCCGCGCACTTGTCGCACGGCGCTGACTTGTTCGTGTCGACCTTTTGCAAGCGATCTGATGCCGCCGAGGCAGAGTCGGATGAAGCGATTGTCCCGACGACAACAGTGTCGTTGCATTGGTTTCCCGTCGCGTCGATACCACCATCCGCTCCGCCTGAGCAGTCGTGGGCATGGGCCGACAAGGAAAAAAGTGTTGCAGCAATAAGTGGTAGCAGAACCTTTGCTTTCATGTCTTGCCTCCTTTCAACGTAGCCTGGGACGCTTCCCCGGGCAGTGCACGCAACCGGCGCGCACGGTTCCGACGATGCTCCCGTCCTACAAGCCCGTCGAGATGAACATTCCGCATCAGAAAATGCGAAATATTCACCCAACTATTTCGTAGCGCGGGCGCGCACGCTCTGCAATCGGATCGATCTTGGCCTTGCGTATGCGCGGTACATTCACGACCTCTCGCTCGTAAGCGCGGGTAGGATTGCCGATGTGTCGAGACGGCTATAATTCGACCTCCCGGCGATCTCACTCCTTAGGCCCTGCTGATGCCAGCCCGTAGAGCGTTACGCGAGGAACTCAAAGTGCTGAGTGGTCATGCGAAGTATTTCGCAACGACCGCGTTGGCCGTTGTTGTCCTTTCCTGCGCCTTCCGACCCGTCCACTGGCCTTCGCTTGCCGGTGGGATGCTGGTGGGCCTCATCGGATTTGTCTGCGCGCTGGCATCGTGGCGGTGGTATCACCCGTGGATGTCGTGGGTCATTTGGGTCGTTCCGACCGCTGCCGGCTTCGGTGCGCTGATCGGCTGGTACGGGGTGAGTGGTGAAACGTCCATGGGCAACCTCTTTGGTCACGCGCTATGGAGCGGCATCGTCGTGTTCTTCGCTTTGCTATGGCTGTTGCGGGGAATGGTTCTGCGCTGGACCGCGTGGCGGCCCAACGGCTGACGTCTCGCTGGTACGGCCGCCGCGCCATCTGCTCCAACCCGTTTGCGCTCCGTTCGTTCAACCGTTTCGATGGACGACTCGATCCGCATTCGTTCCGCCACCGAGGCTGATTCCAGGTCGCTTCTCGAGATCTACCGCCCCTTCGTCGAGTCGAGCGCGGTCTCCTTCGAAACGCTCGCGCCCACGGTGGAGGAATTCTCGCAACGCATTCGAAAGGCTCTGGCAGGTTGGCAGTGGCTGGTTGCCGAGCAAGAAGGGCAATGCGTCGGCTACGCGTATGGGTCATCGCACCGCGAGCGCGCGGCCTACCGATGGTCGGTCGAAGTCTCGGCGTATGTCCAACCCAACTACCACCGAAAGGGCATAGGCCGTTCGCTCTACTTGAAGCTATTTGGCGATTTGGCTCACATTGGTTTCTGCAATGCTTATGCGGGCATAACGCTGCCAAACGAAGCGAGCGTTGCGCTCCATCGTAGCGTGGGCTTCGAGTTCGTGGGTACTTTTGCAGCCGTCGGCCGCAAGTTCGGAAAGTGGCACGATGTCGCATGGCTCCAACGGCAGCTCAGAGATCGGCCCCCCTTCGAGTAGCATGGCGGCAAGACTCGCTTCCTGTCACTTACACCGATGCGAAGGTCCCAATTCATGAACACCGCTCTACTCATCATCGACGTGCAGAGAGCCCTGTGCTCTGGCGAGGAAGAAGCGTTTGAATCCCGCCACGTCATCGACAGAATCAACAGCGTGGCCCGCGTCGCGCGCGACGCAGGGATGCCCGTTGTGATCATCCAGCATGAAGAAGAAAATGGCTCGCTGGAATACGGATCGGAAGGGTGGAAGCTCGATCCCGACCTCGATACCGGGCCGGAAGACATCTACGTAAGAAAGACAACGCCCGACTCGTTTCACGATACCGACCTGCTGGACACTCTCAAGGCGCGCGGGATCAAGCAGCTCGTGATCTGCGGGCTGCAGAGCGAGTGCTGTGTCGACTCGACGACGAGACGAGCGCTTGCGTTGGGATACCCTTTAACGCTGGTTTCGGATGCCCATACGACAATGGATACCGCGGCGCTCAGGGCTCCTCAAATCTCCGCGCAGGTCAACGAGGCATTAGCAGGTGGCGGTTTCGGACCAAGGATTCGTGTCATTCCGGCCACCGAAGTGCGAATCGAGGCCTGACCCGTCCTGACGTGCAGCCGACGCGATGGCACTGCATCCCGCTCTGCAACACCTGATCGAGACCAAGCTCGCGCACGCTCAGGCACCGCAGTGGAAATTGCCGATTGCCGAAGTGCGACAAAATTTTCGTGCGCTGTGGACCGCTGACATGACCGGGCCGCCGCTGCCGGTGAATCGAGTCGAAGCTGTCTCGATCCCGACCTCCGATACGCGCATTCCTGCGCGTCTGTACGCGCCCGAGCGGGACCGGGCCTATCCCGCTTTGGTGTATCTGCACGGCGGCGGATACGTGAAGGGCGGCCTGGACGAAAGCGATACGTTCTGCCGCAATCTGTGCTCGCTCGCGCAGCACATCGTGATTTCCGTCGACTATCGCCTCGCGCCCGAGCATCGTTTTCCGGCTGCACTGGACGATGCGATCGCCGCCACCGCATGGGCATGCGGCCATGCAGCCGATCTCGGCGCCACGCCGGCTTCCGTGGTGATCTGCGGTGAAAGCGCGGGAGGTAATCTCGCAGCGCTCACCTGTCTACACGCGCAATCGGACCCGCGGATCACGATCCGCCACCAGGTCTTGCTGCAACCCGTGGTCGACTTCGCGCTCACCTGTCCCTCCATTGCGATGAAGCCAACCGAATGTCTCGTTCCGCGCGATGACCTCGCGTGGTACTACCAAACCTATGCCGGCGCAGGTCATGACGCGAAGGACCCGCGGGTGTCGCCGCTCTACGCGAATGATTTGTCGGGACTGCCGCCCGCACTGATCATCGCCGCCGAATATGACACCTTGCGCGATGAGGCCAACGCGTATGCCGAGCGGCTGAAGGCGGCGAACGTGCCTACGGTGTATTCCTGCTATCCCGGAATGATCCACGGCTTTCAGCAGATGGGAGGGCTCGTCGCGGACGCACGCGTCGCGCTCACGCAAATCGCGCGCACCCTGAATTGACCGCGCGATCCAATACCGTGTCGGCTCGCACGACGCCTGCCATCATTCGCGCTCTTCAGGGCGACATCACCACGCTTGATGTCGATGCGATCGTCAACGCCGCAAACTCCTCGCTGCTGGGCGGCGGGGGCGTCGACGGCGCCATTCATCGGGCCGCGGGTCCAGGATTGCTGGACGAGTGTCGTCGCCTCGGAGGTTGCAACACCGGCGACGCCAAGCTTACCGAGGGTTTTCGCTTGCCGGCGAAGTACGTCATTCACACGGTGGGGCCCGTCTGGCGTGGCGGTACCAGCGAGGAGCCTGACCTCCTTGCGTCCTGCTACCGATGCTCAATCGCTCTTGCGGCGGAGCATGGCATCCGCACGCTGGCGTTCCCCAGCATCAGCACCGGCGTCTACAGCTATCCGATCGAGCCCGCCGCAAGGATCGCTGTAAATACGGTGCGCAACTGCCTGGCGGATTCAGCGTCTGTCCAAGAGGTGTTGTTCTGTTGCTTTACGGAAAACGATCTTCGCGTCTATCTACGCGTTCTCGATGAGCGAACGACCTGATCCGGCGGTGATATGACGCTACGTGCGTCGCCTTCTCGCCAGTTGTGGGCCGGTGCGCCGCCAGCAATCTCGCGTCCGAAAACGGCGAGTGACGGACCCGGAGTGCCGGTAGCATGCGCCTGTCGAATGCTTACAGGGACGAATGAGCATGTTTCAACTTACCGGGCTGCCGCATGAGCAGTTCGCGCCGCTGTTCGAATTATCCGACGCGAGACTTGCCGAGTTGGGCGCCGTGCGGGTCGTCGCGGACGAAAAACCCGGCTACCCGTGCCGAGTCGGCCTCGTCGACGTCGAAGTTGGACAGACGCTGCTATTACTGCCCTACTTACACCAGCCTGCTCTTTCTCCTTACAAGGCGTCCGGGCCGATCTATGTGCGCAAGGGCGCGAAACAGCGAACGCTTCCTGTTGGCGAGATTCCAAGCTACGTCTCCGATCGCCTGATCTCGGTTCGTGCCTATGATGGCGCGCACATCATGATCGGCGCAGAGGTACGCGACGGGTCGGAAGTCGCATCGGAAATTGAACGTCAGTTCGGAAATCCTCTTGTTTCCTACATACATCTGCACAACGCGCGGCGCGGTTGCTTCTCCTGTCTCGTCAACAGGGCATAGCGAGATCGTCCGTCCCGGCGTTGCCACCCCGGGCGGACGGCGCTATTGTTCGAGGATCGGTGATCTCCGGAGTCGGGCGACCCCATGGCTGTGTCCTTGCGGGAAATCACTGCTGACAGCGTCCGCCAGATAACCGATCTGGCCGTCGGAGCGGAACAGCAGCGATTCGTCGCGAGCAACGCCGTTTCGCTCGCGGAAGGATTGTTCTACGAGGAGGCGTGGTACCGCGCCATCTATCTGGACGACACGCCGGCCGGCTTCGTCATGCTCTACGATGAGTCGTTGCGATCCGTGCCACCCGCCGCGCTGCAGGTTGGCGTGTGGCGATTCATGATCGATCGCAGCTTCCAGGGTCAAGGCATCGGAGCGGCGGCCCTTGAACAAGTCATCAAACACGTCCGGAGCAAGAACCTGTTTACGTCGCTCGCTGTCTCATACGTTCCGGGCCCCGGGTGCGCGGAGCGCTTCTATCTGCGCGCCGGTTTTCAGCACACCGGAAGGGTGGATGATGGCGAAATCGTTCTGGAGCTCCCCCTTACGCCGAACGCGTTGTAACCGCGTGGCCGAAAATGGATGCCGCGCGGGCGTGACGCTCATGTACGCCGCCATCGGAGCGCTGCCGGGTTCTGGATTACACTTTATCGGTCGGGATCTCCGCCCCGCCTGATTTCAACCGTGCTTGTCGCTACTTGCCACTGTGGAGCAGTTCGAGTCGAGGTTCCTCGCAAACCGAGGCGCCTGACGAGCTGCAACTGCTCCATTTGCCGTCGTTACGGCACCTTGTGGGCGTATTACAAGCTGCCGGAAGTCCGGGTCGTCGCAATGCCGTGGCGCAACACATGAATACATGTGGGGCGACAAATCGTTGAAATTCGTCCGCTGTCGCTCCTGCGGCTGCGTCACCCACTGGCAACCGGTCGAGCCCAGCCCAGACAGCAAAATGGGCGTCAACGCACGAAACTTCGATCCGGACGCGCTCGGAACCGTGCGTATCCGCCTGCTCGACGGCGCGTCGACCTGGAAATACCTTGACACTCCGGCATGACCATGCCGAAGCGACGAACACTAATAATTATTGCGGCCGTCGCTGCTTCGTTTATCGTTCTCGCCTTCAGCATCGTTCTTCTGGCGCAAGCAGAAGCAATAGGTTTCGAAATAGCGAAACTGATGCTCGTCGCGTTGTTGGCGATCTACATCGGGTTCGGCTTTCTCATCGCGGTTTACCGCTTGATGGACCGGCTGGAATGAACGTTTTGCAATAGCCATGTCTGAATCGGATCCCCGGGTCTTCTTTGCCGCGGAGCGCACGCTGCTCGCGTGGTTGCGGACCGGCCTTACGATCATTGCCCTGGGATTTGTGGTTGCCCGCTTCGGATTATTTCTGCAGCTGCTGTCGGCGCAAATGCACTCTGATGCCGCCAATCAAGCGCACTCCGGATCGTCGGCAGTGCTGGGCGTCCTGTTCGTCGTCGTGGGCGCGATTGCGATCCTGATCGCCACGGTTCAACACCGGCGCTTTGTTTCGACTCTGCCCCAAATCGATTTACCGGCGAAGTACAACCGCGCGTTCGCGGTCGCTCTCTCCGCCTTGATTGGCGTTCTGGGTCTGCTGCTCGCCGCCTACCTTATCTTTTCGCACGCCTGAAATGTTGATACTGCGTCGGATTTCCGCTATCGCCATGGTCGGTTCCTGACCTTACCTCGCCGGACACTGCAGTGGAAATTGTCGCCGCGCTCCTCGTTGCATTCAGTGTGGCCGCCTATCTCCGATTCCGGCGATGGCCGGCACTTCGAGCTATCGGGCTCGCTTCGTTGTCGGCCCCGTTGGCGATCACGTTCAGCGCGTTTGTGTTTCCGGCGGATCCGGAATTTCGAACGTGGTGGCATGTCACCGTCGTTACATCGGTATTCTTCGGTCTTTGCGCTGCTGCGGCGGGTTACCTGCTGGTGGGGCTCGTGCGGCAACAGCGCATTGATTGAAACATTGGCCTCGGGAGGCGGCAATTGCAAACACTCGTTCAAGTGATCTGCACGCCCGGCTCGAGCCTCCGTGACGCAATCGCCAATGACCGCAAGCTTCAGGTCCATTGGTTCGAGGTCCTGCTGGAACGGAAAGCTGGGCGTTTTCCCGGTTGGACGAAGCTCAGGAGCCGGGCTCCCGGTCGGCGGGGCTCCATCAACATCCAGTGGAACGGCACAACCAGGGTGCTCTCATGTCGTGTCGTGAATAAGGGTCGCGGAAAGCCGAATTTGATCATCGGTGATTTCGTTAATTACCTGTTGCGGCGACATAACCGGCGCGTCAAGCTCATCACCGTTCTTCCCGGATAGTCACGATCGCGCAGCGGTTTATTCACGAGAACCATGTTGATCAACGGCAAATGCCACTGTGGCAATATTGCGTTCGAGCTCGAATGGGAAGGTGACCCGCCGACGATTCCGGCGCGTGCATGCGGCTGTTCGTTTTGTCTCAAGCATGGCGGCGTCTGGACTTCGAATCCGAGCTCCACGCTGGCCGTCACCGTTGACGACGCCTCACTTATTTCGAAGTACGTATTCGGGACCCGAACCGCCACGTTTCACGTCTGTTCACGCTGCGGCATCGTCCCGTTTGTGACCAGCGAAATCGCCAATCATCTCTACGCGGTTGTGAACGTCAGCGTGCTGGAGAATATCGACCCGTCCTGGCTCCGCCATGGCAAAGCGAGTTTCGAGGGTGAAGACCTAGAATCTCGCCTTGCGCGTAGGCAGCGCAACTGGATCGCCAGTGTTCGCATCGCCGACAGAGTCAGCAAAGACCAATGTCCACCTACACCGTAGCCGTTTCCTGGGCCCGCGGCGCAGCGTTGTTCATCGACAATAAGTACAGCCGTCGGCACACCTGGGTGTTCGACGGCGGACTCGAGGTACCTGCGTCGTCCTCTCCGCATGTGGTGCCGGCGCCCTACTCGGAGTTGAATGCGGTGGATCCCGAAGAGGCCTTCGTTGCCTCGCTCTCCAGCTGCCACATGCTCTGGTTTCTTTCCATCGCGGCGAGGAATCATTTTTGCGTCGACACATACGTCGACGAAGCAGTGGGCACGATGGCCAGAAACTCCGCCGGGAAGCTCGCGATGACTCACGTCGCGCTTCGACCTCGGCTGAAGTTCGCCGGCGAGCGCGTGCCGAACCGGTCAAAGATCGAAGCCATGCATCACGAGGCGCACGCCGAGTGCTTCATAGCGAACTCCGTTACCACAGAGGTATCGGTTGAGCCTGTCTATGCATCCTGAGAAGTCAGTTGCAATAAACGCGTATGGGATTCAACGATCTGCGTACACCCGATAGATGGATGGCTGCCATCAGCGCGGTGCTTCTCGTGGCGTACTTCGTGTTTTCCGTGTACACGCTGGCCGCGCCATCGGCCTATGATCCGCAACAGCGGATGGCCTACGGGTTCATAACGATGCTCGCGTTCATCCTTCTGTTGCTTGGAGGCGCGCTTTGGTTCGGCGTTGCGCGTAAGCACCCGTGGGTGATTCGCACCGTATTCGCCATTGCCATTTTTCCCGTACTTAGTCAGACGGCGCAGGAAATCTTCCTGCTGGTGCATCGCGCCCAGTAGCTGCTTTGTACAAGCCACGCATTGGAGACTGCCATGCGACAGGTTCAAGACTATCCCTACGCAACTCACCTCGACATCCGTTATGCGCCGCTGGATCTGGTCGACGTTCCGGCGCTGGTCGCGGCATGTGTCGACCGTTGGTACAACCAGACGCTTTGCAAGGTGAATGACTCGATCGTTCGACTTGGCGTGATGCAGGGTGAATACCACTGGCACAAGCACGACAATGACGACGAATTCTTTTTTGTCCTCGACGGTCGCTTCGTTATCGATCTCGAAGACCGTTCGATTGAATTGGAGCCGAGGCAGGGTTTTGTCGTTCCGAAGGGCATCGTGCACCGGACTCGAGCTCCGGAACGAGCGGTAATCCTGATGGTCGAAAACGCAGGAATCATTCCAACCGGCGATGCCTAATGCGCGGTGCACGGTATTTGTGCGGAGTTGCTTGCGGATGAAAACTGAACCGCACCCTGATGACAGCTGGAACAAGGGGCGTCCCTACGAGATGTATGTCGGGCGCTGGAGTCGACTTGTTGCAGTCGAATTCCTCGCCTGGCTCGGCCGGCCGCCGTCTCTGCGATGGCTCGACGTGGGGTGTGGAACGGGCGCCCTGACTCGGGCGATATTCGATCGGTGCGCACCCGCTCGATTGATCGGCGTCGATCCCTCCGAGGGATTTCTGGCAGAGGCTCGCGAGCGGCTTGCAGGCAATGCCACGTTTTACGTCGGCGACGCGATGGCGCTCCCCTTGGCGAACGCGTCCCTGGACATCGTCGTGTCCGGCCTCGTGCTCAATTTCGTTCCAAACCCCGCCGCTGGTCTTGCCGAAATGAAACGAACGGCCGCTGCCGGCGGGACCCTAGCGGCCTACGTCTGGGATTACGCGGAAAGAATGCAGCTGATGCGACATTTCTGGGATGTTGCGGTCGCGCTGAACCCCGGTGCGCGTCCCCTCGATGAAGGTGTCCGCTTTCCGCTGTGCCGGCCGCAGGCGCTCACGAACCTGTTTCGGGAGGGCGGGCTTGCGAACGTCGAAGTCGCGCCGATCGAGATCGAGACCCGGTTTCGCAGTTTCGACGACTATTGGAACCCGTTTCTCGGAGGGCAGGGACCTGCTCCGTCGTACACGATGTCGCTCGACGAGCCGACCCGCATGCGGTTGCGCGAACGCCTGCGTGAGCGGCTGCCGATTCAATCCGACGGATCGATAGCACTGGTCGCTCGCGCGTGGGCCGTTCGTGGCAGCGTCTCACCCAATTGAACGCGACGTCCGTGCCTGTCAAATAGCCCGTTGCGGTATCGCGTCAAGGGAGAACACCATGAAGATGCAGCGGCTTCTCGTCGTGCTTACGCTCATCAATTTTTCGCTCTTGCTTTTCCTGGTTGTGCCGATCGGCCCGGCGTCCGCCGACGCCACCACGACAGTGCTGCGCGGGCGCGCACTCGAAATCGTCGACGAGCAGGGCCGAGTCCGGGCGAGCATCGCCGTACTGCCGTCGAGCGTACAACCGACAGGGGAGCGTTCGTCTGAGACGGTCCTGCTTCGCCTGATCACCGAGCGCGGTCGTCCGTCGGTAAAGATCGGCGCGTCGGAGGAGGCGGCAGGCTTGAGCCTCGTCGGCCCGACGGACACCAAAGACACGTATGTGATTTTGAAGGCGCAGGGCACAGTGAGCTCCCTGCGATTGCGAAACGAGGACGGCCGGGAGCAAACCATCAAACCTTAGTATCATCGTTCTCCGCGCTGAACGTTCAAATTTGGAGGTGCAACAAATGGACATCGCCGAGGGTGGCTGCCTCTGTGCCGCTGTCCGATATCGGGTGAGCGGCGCGGCGCTGGCTGCGAGCAACTGCCATTGCAACTCCTGCCGGCGGGCGAGTGGCGCTCCGTCCGTTGCGTGGGGTGTGTTTCGGCGCGGAGACTTTGCCTTCATAACCGGCCACCCTGTTGCGTTTCGCTCGTCGCCGCCCGTCGTTCGGACCTTTTGCGGACGGTGCGGGACTCCGCTGACCTACCAGCACGATGACAGCCCCGGCACGATCGATGTCACCACGGCGACACTCGATTCGCCGGAGCGATTTCCACCGACGCGGGAAATCTGGCTCGAGCACAAGCTATCGTGGGCGCCCGTCAATCAAGCGCTCCGGCATTTTCCGAGAAGCAGTTTGGCGCAACCGCGCTCGACCACCTAGCGTCTCGGACAGGTGAGCCACGATGCCGCTCGATGTGGCTTATTGCCGAGGCGGTGGACGCAATGCGAAATTCGTCTCCTTTGGACAAGTGAGAACAAGGAAAGGGCCTCGATGCGCACACTGCTGTTCCTGATCGCGGGCGTGATGCTGCTTGCGGCTTTCCTGCTGTTGGCGAAGCTCTTTTCCGTAACCGTTACCGATGCTCCGCGCGTCGCTCTAATCTCCTTTGTCGTCGTCTGGCTGCTCGTTTGCGGGCTGAACATGTGGATCGGTGTGACCCGGGCAGGGTATTCGATTGCGGAAGAGTTGCCGATTTTTTTGCTCATTTTCGGCGTGCCCGCGGTTGCCGCTGCGTTGCTCAAATGGCGTCTGCTTTGAACCTGGGATTAAGCGACGTGCGAGGCCTGGCTCGAATTGCCCGGCGTAAAGCTCGCGAGTAATCGAGATGCCCGTCTCTCAAGACTTGGACCATCTCCGGTCGATCGCCGTCGAGCTGAGGGACTATGTCGCCGACGTTCGCGCGTCGGTCGACGACGAAATTCGAACCTACCCCACGCCGATACCCCGTTGCGATGCCCAATTCAATTTCGTCTACGAGCAGCGGGGGCGGCTGACCGAACTGCTGAACTTTCTAGACGCCGAAATGGATCGAGGTGGTCGGCCGAGCCAGCTTGCGAGCATCATCGCCGGTTTCCTCGCGTCGTCTCCACTGCGCGAGAACGACGAGGAACGCGACCTCCGCAAACGTCTCGCCGACGCCACGTCGGCGCACAGCCTCGCAACGCCGCCGACGCCCGGCTGATCGGCGTGGATCGCGCATTGACGAAGCGTCGCGACGGTTTCAGAATCAGCGCGCCGGACCACTAGGAGCAAGTCATGACCGCATTGTCCGCCCTGTGGTTGCCGATTCTGCTTTCATCGGTGCTCGTTTTCGTCGCGAGCTCGATCATTCATATGTTCCTTCCGTGGCACAAGAACGACTACCCGAAGGTGCCGAACGAGAAGGAGGCGATGGATGCGCTGCGGCCGCTTGCCATACCGCCGGGTGATTACATGATGCCCCGCTGCGAAGGTAACCAGGAAATGCATTCACCGGAGTTCACTGAGAAGTTGAGACAAGGCCCCGTGATGGTGCTCACGGTTCTGCCGAACGGCCCCTTCTCGATGGGCAGGAACCTGACGCTGTGGTTTGTCTATTGCGTCGTGGTCGGGATCTTCGCGGCTTATATCGCAGGACGCGCGTTACCCGCAGGAGCTTCGTATCCCCACGTATTCCAGCTCGTGGGCGCCGCCGCGTTCGCCGGCTACGTTCTCGCGCTCTGGCAAATGACGATCTGGTATCGGCGTGCGTTGAGCACCACCATCAAGGCGAGCATCGACGGACTGATCTACTCGCTGCTGACGGCAGGCACATTTGGCTGGCTGTGGCCACATTAGCAGGGCGCGAGCTTGGCACGCATCGAGGGAACTCTCATGTGCAGAAATATCAGGATGCTCTTCAATTTCGCACCGCCGGTCACCGAGGAAGAGATTCGTGCGGCGTCTTTTCAGTTCGTGCGCAAGATCAGCGGATTCAACAAGCCTTCGCGGGCAAACGAGGCGGCCTTCGATACCGCCATTGCGGAGATCGCCGCTGCCTCGGGCAAGCTTCTCGCTTCGCTCGAGACGAGTGCGCCGCCGCGGGATCGCGCGGAAGAGGCGGCCAAGGCACGTGCCCGCGCCACGTTGCGATTTTCCCGGCAACCTTCGCTGATCGCGCCGCCGGAGGCTCCTTAGCAATGCCTCGAGTTTGGCCATGTCCGGCAAGGTCATTCTGCTGAACGGCGCATCGAGCTCCGGCAAGTCCACGCTGGCGCGCGGACTGCAACAAAACCTAGACGAACCGTTCTGGCACTTCTCGATCGACCACCTGTTTGCCGCTCGCATGTTGCCGAAGGCGCGCATCGATGCCGGAGAGTTTCCGTGGAGCGGATTGCGCCGGCGGTTCTTCGACGGATTTCACCGGTGCCTGCCGGCGCTCGCCGACGCCGGGAACAATCTCATCGTCGAGCACATCATCGAGGAGGAGAGCTGGATGCCTCGGCTTCTGCATCTTCTCGGGACAATCGATGTCTTCTTCGTCGGGATTCACTGTCCGCTGCCGGAGCTCGAGCGGCGCGAACGCGAGCGCGGCGACCGCCGGATCGGCGAGGCGAAGGCGGATCATGACGTCACGCACGCGTTCGCTGTCTACGACATGGAGGTCGACGCTACCCTTCCAGCGGATCGCAACGTCGACTCGATCATCGCCGCCTGGAGGAAGCGGGTGCGCCCAAACGCGTTCGACAGGATGGCGCAGCGAGCGGGTTCGAGATGATCGGCTTGGCCCGCGTGCGGCGAAATTACGCGTACTTGACAGAAGTCTTTAGCATTCGTTTAAGGTCTCAGCCAATACTCGCCCCCCTCTCGGTCGGTTCGCTCGCGCCGGGTCCCTTCATTTCAAAGGTCCGCTTATGACGAAGCACATTGCCGTTCTCACTCTCGCGGTCGCCCTTGGTGCGGCGCCGGCTTTCGCTGCGTTGAAACCCGGCGACGCCGCACCCGATTTCAAGGCGCAGGCGTCGCTCGGCGGCGGCGTCTTTACGTTTTCGCTCGCCGACGCCCTGAAAAAGGGCCCTGTCGTCCTGTACTTCTACCCCGCCGCTTTCACGACAGGCTGCACGATCGAGGCGCATGATTTCGCCGAGGCCGTGGACGCCTACCGCTCGCTCGGCGCGACCGTCATCGGCGTGTCAAACGACGATATCGGCACGCTGAAGAGATTTTCCGTCAGCGAGTGTCGCGGCAAGTTCGCGGTTGCGGCAGACCAGGATCAGCGCATCATGAAGTCGTATGACGCCGTGTTGGCGATGAAGCCCCAGTATGCGGACCGGGTGTCGTATGTCATCGCTCCGGATGGCCATATCGTCTATGCGTATACGTCGCTCAACCCGGAAAAGCATGTCGAGAACACGCTCGACGCGCTTCGCAAGTGGTCGTCGCAACAAGGAAAAGCAAAGTAACTACGGGAGCGATTCTCGCGACGATGCGCCTCAACCCACCGCTGGATCACGCTGATCCTGCGTGGCTGATGCTGCGACAGGCACTGTGGCCATACCCCGCAAACGAGCACCGGCGCGACATGGCCGATACACTTGCGCGCGGCCATCGCGTCGTCCTCGCCGTCGACCAGAGCGGCTCACCCATCGGGTTCATCGAAGGGTCGATTCGAAACGACTATGTGAACGGCACCTCCGGCTCGCCGGTGGCTTTTGTCGAAGGGTTATATGTCGACCCTGCGCATCGGCGCCGCGGCGTCGCCCGCGCGTTGGTGGCAGACATTGCGGCATGGGGAACCGCGATGGGATGTGCCGAACTGGCATCCGATGCAGCGATCGCGAACTGCGACGCCCATGCTGTTCACCGCGCGCTTGGCTTCATTGAGACCGAGCGCGTCGTCAGCTTCTGCAAGCCGTTGATCGGCGGGCTGCCCTAGCCCTTTTGCGTCACGGCGCGCGTTACGACTGAATCCCGTCCGAACCCGCAAGTTCTATACAATAGTAGTGAAGGAAGGACGTATCGATGAACGACGAGAAAATTACCGTCCGTGTAACTTCGACCGGGCAAACGCTCGATGTCGTCGTCCTGAACAAGCGTGCAGAGGCGATCGAAGTCGTCCTTGGCGAAGGCGTTCACAGCGTACGCTGCATGCTGTCTCCGACCCGAAATGGACTCGCGTACGCGGGCAACGCGATGGGACGGGAAATCGTGTACGAGCGGGCCCGCGCCGATGTCAAGGCCGATCTCGACCGCGTCAGCTCCGCTCAGGTGAATTTCAAGCGCCGCTGACTGGCGTTACCCCCGCGCCGCAAATTCATTGGGGCTGTGCCCATGCGTATCGTCCTCAACGTGATAGGTGTCCTGTTGCTGCTGATCGGGGTGATCTGGATCCTGCAGGGCATCAACGTGCTCCCGGGGAGCTTCATGACGGGACAGATAGAGTGGGCAGCGTACGGCGGGTTAGCCGTCGTTGTGGGCCTCTGCGCGATCTACGCGGCGCGCCGCATTCGATGATCGTGCCGAAAGATCTGGTTCTGACCGCCGATCGCGTCAGCCTGCGAAAGCTTGCCGAATCCGACACGACAGCTCTGTTCGCAATGTTCTCGCACCCGGAAGTCATGCGCTACTGGAGCCGGGAGGCGATGAGCGAAATGGCGCAGGCCGAAGCATTCGTTCAGCAAATCCAGGCGGACTACGAAACCGGCATCAGCCTGCCGCTTGCCATCGAGCGCAGCAGGGACCATGTCTTCGTTGGCAACTGCACGTTGCATCACTTCCACGAGACAAGCCGCCGCGCCGAAATTGGCTACGCCCTTGGCCGTCCATTCTGGGGGCAGGGCTACATGCACGAGGCGCTGCGAACGCTGCTGACCTATGCGTTCGAGACCCTTGATCTCAATCGTCTCGAAGCGGATATCGATCCGCGTAACGTTTCCTCGGCACGAAGCCTCGAACGGCTCGGATTTCGAAAAGAGGGCCATTTACGCGAACGCTGGATCGTCGATGGCGAAGTCTCGGACACCGGATTTTATGGACTCCTGCGCAGCGAATGGCGCCAACAGCACTGACCAAATTGAATCCCATCGAATCGGGAACCGCACCGTCCTGGAGCATCAAGGAGAAACGCCCGTGCACTATCTGCTCTTCTATGACGTGAGCTCCGACTACCTCGAGCGCCGGGCGGAGTTTCGCGACGAGCATTTGACGCTCGCCTGGAAGACGCACGCGGACGGCGCGCTGATTCTCGCCGGCGCGTTGGCAGATCCGGTCGATGGCGCACTGCTGCTGTTCCAGGGTGATTCGCCAGCCGTTGCGGAAAATTTTGCGCGTGCGGATCCGTATGTGCGGAACGGACTCGTCACCCGATGGCGCGTGCGTCCGTGGACAACCGTTGCCGGTGAGAGCGCGGCTACGCCGGTGCGTCCTGCAGCGTGATTCGAATGGAAACCACCCGAACGCTATAGAAGACCGCAACTACCGTTGCAGTGTTCGTATTCAAGTTGCCATGGCCCATATCGAAGCCCGATTGCAGGCGCTCGGACTCGCGCTACCCGAGCCCTTGATACTGCCGCCGGGTGTCGCGCTGCCGTTTCCGTGGGTCCGCCTGCACGGAAATCGTGCGTATGTATCGGGACACGGTCCACAAAATCCGGATGGCTCGCTCGCGGCCCCTCTGGGGAAAGTCGGGCTCGACGTCTCGCTGGAAGAAGCGCGACATGCCGCGCGTCTCACCGCGCTGTCGATCCTCGCGAGCCTGAAGCGGGAGCTGGGGAATCTCGATCGTGTCTCTGCTTGGATTCGGGTGTTCGGCATGGTCAACTGCGCGCCGGGATTCACGAAGACGCCCCTCGTCATCAACGGGTTCACCGAGTTGATCGTAGAGCTGTACGGACCGAGCCGTGGGGCGCATGCACGCTCCGCGGTGGGCATGGCGGAATTACCGTTCGGCATACCGGTCGAGATCGAGGCCGAGGTGGCGATCGACGCCTGACCGTTGTTTGCGCCATGGCAGGTTACTCGCACACACCGCTCTCGCAAAAGCTTGGCATCAAGGCCGGAAGCAACGTCTTGATCGCCGGTGCGCCGGCCGGTTATCTGAAATCGCTGGAACCGCTCCCGGCCGACGTTCGGATTGTCGATCGGTTAACCGCATCGGTCGACGTCGCCCACGTGTTCACCACCGACAGGGCGGCGCTCGAGAGGTCGCTCGCCACCTTTCGCCGCAAGCTCGGGCCGACCGCGATTGTCTGGGCCTCGTGGCCCAGGAAATCGTCGGGTGTGCCAACGCAAGTCACGGAGGACATCGTGCGGCAGGTCGCACTGCCGATGGGGTTCGTCGACATCAAGGTCTGTGCGATCGACGACGTCTGGTCGGGTTTGAAGCTGGTCGTTCGAAAGGCGCTTCGGTAGACTTCGACGATCTTGTCGCTCCATCAATGAGGCTTCTATGGTGAGAAGCGTTGCCGGAGTCGCCGGCGGGCTGGTCGTGTGGATGCTGGTTGCCACGTTGGGCAACCTTGCGCTTCGCTTCGGCTGGCCAGGCTACGCCGACGTCGAAAAGGAGATGACATTTACGCTTGCCATGCTCGTCGGCCGGCTCGTCCTTGGCGCCGTGTCATCCCTTTGCGCTGGTGTGACGGTCGCCTGGATCACGAAGCGCGATGCTCGCGTCGTCGCCATCTTCGCGGCTGTGCTGTTCGCTCTGTTCGTTCCGGTCCATTACAACCTCTGGGGCAAATTTCCCGGTTGGTACGACTTCGTGTTCCTGGCTTCGCTTGTCGTCATGCCGTTGCTTGGCGCAGCACTTTATCGCCGAGCGTGAAGCTTGGCCATGGCCACGAGATCATGGAATCATCCGCGCCCACGCTTTCGGCCAACGGCGTTGTCATCAGACCGCACGAAGCGGGCGACATCGCGCCGATGTTCGCGGCGGTCGTCGAATCGATGGCGACTGTCGGTCGCTGGATGTCCTGGTGCCATCCCGGTTACTCAATGCAGGACGCAATGACATGGTACGAACGCGCCGCGCACGCGTGGACCGTCGAAGGGGACCGCGAGTTCGGCATTTTCGACGCTGCGTCGGGGGAAGTGCTGGGCTGCGTCGGCATCAACCAGATCAACCGCGTCAACCTTTTCGGCAACCTGGGCTACTGGGTTCGCTCGAGCCATGAACGACGCGGCATCGCGGCGACCGCGGCGCGTCTCGCGTCGAACTATGCGTTCGCGGACGTCGGTCTCGTGCGCATCGAGATCGTCGTCCTCCCGGACAACGCGGGAAGCCGACGGGTCGCGGAGAAGGTCGGGGCGCGCTTCGAGTGCATCGCCCGCAGCCGCCTCCAGTTCAAGGGCGAGACGCGTGACGCTGCGGTGTATTCACTCGTGAAAGAGGACGCTGCGCGCTGATATGGCCGCTCGCCGCGACACACTTTGCCAACCGGCGCCCGACCGGAGTAGGCTAAGCGTTCGGGGCAGCCCCGAACGTCGCCAACCGGGATAGCGCAATATGGAGCCGATCGCCTTTCTCGTCGTGCTGCCGATCGTCATCGGCATCGTGGCGGAACTCATCTTCCGCGACACCACCCATGCGACACTTGCCGCGGCGATCGGCACGGCGGCAGCGCTTGCCGTCTGCATGTGGCTGCTTGCCCCGCCCGAGCTGTGGACATGGCTTGCCGTGCTGCTCGTATCCCCACTCGCGATCGCGTCGGCGCTCGCCACCGTGCTGATCGTCTATGGCCGATCGCAGGCGCATCGGCGTCGGAGACGGCACGACGTCTGAACGGCAACGTCGGTGACGACGAGGCAAGTCCGATGAGCGCAGACGGACCCTCAAAAGGCGCCGCGCGGCTGGATCGGGTGGTCGCTGAAGCGCGGCGCGCGCGCGAGGAGCGCGAGCAGGGTTATCGCGAACGAGCGCTGAAGATCTATCCGTGGATCTGCGGCCGTTGCGCTCGCGAATTCGATCATTCGACCGTTCGCCAGCTCACCGTTCATCATCGCGACCACAATCACGACAACAATCCGCCGGACGGCAGCAACTGGGAATTGCTTTGCGTCTACTGTCACGACAACGAGCATCAGCGACAGCAGGAGAAGGCGCAGGGCATCGCGTCGACGGCAGCAGATGAATCGCCGGCACCGGCGACGCACAAGCCGTTCGCGGGCCTCGACGCGCTCCTGAAGCGCGGGAAATGACGGAGCGCGCGCTTGCCGATGTCGTCGTAGTCCTGCACTCGCTCTTTGTCATCTTCGCGCTCCTGGGCGGCGCGCTGGTGCTGTGGCGCCCGTTCATCGCCATCGTCCATTTACCGGCGGCGGCGTGGGCCGCATGGGTGGAATTCACGGGGACGATCTGTCCGCTGACGCCCCTCGAGAACTACTGGCGTGCCGGCGCAGGCACAGCGGGGTACAACGGCGGCTTCGTCGAGCACTATCTCATCCCGGCGCTTTATCCCGACGGACTGACATCAGCGATGCAGATCGTCTTCGGCCTGGTCGTCGTCGTGGTCAATGCATCGCTTTACGGATTCGCATGGCGGCGCGCTCACCGCGATCGGAAGGCGGGCGATCGGTGAACAAGTCTCTCGGAAAAAGGCCCGCCCCGAGATCGATTTGCGAGACAATCGGGATCGACCGCCGATTTGCGAGACAATCGGGCCGCCCGGTGCACAGGCCGGCCGCACGCGATCGCAGGCGCGATCCGCGCCAGGAGGAGACTTCCATGACCATCTGTCCCGTCGCCATTGCCGTTGGCTGCAAGAAATGTCCGATCTTTGCCGTGTGCCCCGTGAAAGGCATCATCGGCGACTACAACAAGGAAGCCGACAGCAAAGCCGGCTCGCCATCGCGCAAAGCAAAAACCGGCGCCAAGCCGTCGAAATAATCCACCACGCACCGCGGGCGCCGGAAGACCGCCGCTGTTGAACTCGGCCGTAAGCCGGGATTCTGGGAGCAACCTCGATGACTTACGCCGCCATCACCGGCTGGGGCAAGTGCATGCCCCCGTCCGTGCTGTCCAACGCCGATCTCGCGACGATTCTCGACACCAACGACGAGTGGATCACGACGCGCACCGGGATCCGCGAGCGGCGCATCTCGCATGTGTCGGGGATTGAGATGGCGCATGTCGCCGCCGTGCGCGCGCTTGCCTGCGCGGGACTTTCGGCGAGCGACGTCGATCTCGTCGTCTTTGGCAGCTGCTCGAACGACGAGGCGGTACCGAATTCCGCATCGGGACTGCAATGGATGCTGGGCGCCGGCAATGCCGCTGCGATGGACGTCAACACCGCCTGCACGAGCTTCCTCTACTCGCTGTCGACCGCCACCGCGATGATTCGCACCGGCGTCGTCAGGAACGCCGTAGTCGTCGGCGTCGAATTGATCTCGCCGTTCATGGACTGGGCCAACCGCGGCGTTGCCGTGCTGTTCGGAGATGGCGCCGCCGCTGTCGTGCTGCAGGCTACGGATCGTCAGGAAGGCGTGCTCGCCGAGAAGCTTGGCTGCTACGCCGATGCACGGCACGCCCTGCGCGTGCGCGGCATGGGCACGACGTACGCCAACCATGGTGTGTTCCTCGGCGACACGATTTGGGATTTCGACGGTCAGGAGATATTCAAGCGCGCCGTCCAGGGGATGGCGAGCGCATCGCAGGATGTGCTCGCCAAAGCCGGCCACGACGTCGGCGAAATCGACCTCGTTGTCCCACACCAGGCCAACTTGCGCATCATCGAATCTGTGGCGAAACGCATCGGAACGCCGATGGATCGCGTCTTCCTGACCGTGGCACGATACGGCAACATGTCCGCCGCAACCGTGCCGGTTGCGTTGGTCGAAGCGCTGGAGGAAGGACGCGTCAAGCCGGACGCGCTCATCATCACGCCCGCATTCGGCGGTGGGCTCACGTGGTGCTCGCATCTCATCCGCTGGGGCGAACGGACGACGCCGCTTTCGACAACCGCGATCGACCTGCCGCCCCCGACGCAGAGCGCGCTCGAACGCGTCCGTGAGCTGATGGCACTGAAGGAACCGCACGGCCGCTCGCAAGCGGGGCTCATGGCGGCGAAGCTGGCGGAGGTGTCGTAGGGTAAGCGATTACTGGCCTGTAACGGGGGAAGCGGTAGTGAACGAACGTGCTATGGCGCCGCTATTCGCGCCGAGTGCGAGGCGCCGTTGCGAAGCAATGGCCGAGCCCCCTTGCGAGCAACGGCAACAAAGCAATCGGCGCGAAGAGCCAGCCAGACACTATCGATTCCTCCGTCACAGGCCACTAGGTATTCACGAGCTTGCGATGCGCCTGCACGCTCATCAGCAGGCCGAGGCCGATGAAGAGCGAAATTAGCGCGGTCCCGCCGTAGGACACGAGCGGGAGCGGCACGCCGACTACGGGCAGAACGCCGCTGACCATCCCCATGTTGACGAACGCCTCGGTGAAGAACATCAGCGTTACCGCCCCCGCAATGAGCCGCGCGAACATCGTGGATGCGTTGGCGGTAATCATCATTCCACGGCCGATCAGCAACAGATAGAGAACGAGCAGCACCGCATTGCCGATCAACCCGAATTCCTCGCCAAACACGGCGAAGACGAAATCGGTGTGCTTTTCCGGCAGAAAGTCGAGGTGTGTCTGCGTGCCGTTCATCCAGCCCTTGCCGACGACCCCGCCCGAGCCCAGCGCAATCGAGGCCTGCGACGAGTGATAGCCGGCGCCAAGCGGATCGCGCGTCGGATCAATGAATGTGAGCAGCCGTTCGCGCTGGTAGTCGTGCAGATGTGGCCAGATGAGCGGCGCGCCGGCAGCGCCCAGCAACGTGAGTCCGACGATGATCTTCCACGACAAGCCGGCGAGATAGAGAACGTAGAACCCGGAGGCGGCGATCAGCACCGATGTGCCGAGATCGGGTTGCCGCTTGATGAGCCACACGGGTACTGCGATCAGCAGTGCGGTGAGCACAAAATCCATCCAGCCGATACGTCCCTCGAACTTCTGGAAGTACCACGCCAGCATCAGCGGCAACGCGATCTTCATGAGCTCGGAAGGCTGGAAGCGGGCGACGCCCAAGTTCAGCCATCGCTTGGAGCCGTTGACCGTCGTGCCGAACAGCGCAACCCCGATCAGCATGACGACCGCAAGCAAATAGAGCGGCACCGCGGCGCGCGCAATCGTCTGCGGCGCAATGTTGGCGACAAACCACATCAGCACAAGCGCAAACGCGAGGCTTGTCGCCTGGCTCGTAACGCGAGCAGCACTCTGCTCGGTCGCCGAGAACAACGTGATGAGCCCCACCCCGGCGATCGCGATTGCGATGCCAAACAGGAAGCTGTCGACTTTGCTCGTCAGCACCTCCCACAGTCGGCCGAGTACGCCTTCCATCAATCGCTCTCGTCGTCGGATGCCGCCGGCGCCGGACCGATCGGCGCCGGAGCCGTCGTCACCTTGCCCGTGAGGTAGTAATCGAACACCTGGCGCGCAATCGGCGCGGCCGCCTGCGCGCCAAAGCCGCCGTTCTCGACCAGCACCGAGACGGCGATCCGGGGTTTGTCGGCGGGCGCGTACGCGATGAACCACGCATGATCGCGCAGCCGCTCGTCGATCTTCGCCGAATACTTCTCCCCCTTCAACGAAAACACCTGCGCCGTGCCGGTCTTGCCCGCGCTTACGTACGGCGTCCTGACAAAGGCGGCAGCGCTCGTGCCCTCCTTGTTGACGCCGACGAGGGCATTCTTCACGAACGCGAGATGCTCGGGCTTGATCGGCACCGTATAAGAAGGCTCCGGCACAACGTCACGCACGGCGCCGGTGCGCACGTCACGGACGGTTTTGACGAGGTGCGGGCGGAAGGCAACGCCGTCGTTGGCGATCGTCGCGATCGCATGGGCCTGCTGGATGGGCGTGAACGCGTTGTAACCCTGGCCGATGCCGGCGGAAATGCTGTCACCCAGATACCACTTGCGGTGCTCCTCGCGATAGTCCTTGCCAGCGAAGCGCGCGCGCTTCCATTCGCGCGACGGCAGCACGCCGGTCAGCTCGCCGTCGATGTCGATGCCGGTCTTCTGCCCGAAGCCCATCAGCGAAAGGAATTTGGCGTTGTCGTCGATGTCGGTTTCGCTCGCGAGAATGTAGTAATACGTGTCGCAGGACGCGACGATCGACTTGTACATGTCGACCGTCCCGTGGCCGCCGGGCTTGTCGTCGCGAAAACGATGCGCCTGGCCGGCAATCTGGAAGTACCCCGGATCGAAGATCGTCTGCGTCGGCGTCCGCTTGCCGGTGCCAAGCGCCGACAGCGCGAGAAACGGCTTGATCGTCGAGCCCGGGGGGTACGCGCCGCGGAGCGGTCGATTGAGAAGCGGCTTGTCCGGCGAATCGTTCAGCAGTTCCCAGTTCGCGGAATCGATGCCCTCGACGAAAAGGTTGGGATCGAATCCTGGTCTCGACACGAAGGCGAGCACGTCGCCGGTCGAAGGCTCGATGGCAACCAGCGCGCCGCGCCGGTCGCCGAACGCCTTTTCGGCGATTTCCTGCAGGCGGATGTCGATCGACAGCCGAAGATCGTTGCCGGACACGGGCGGCGTGCGCGACAACGTGCGTACGGCGCGACCCGCGGCGTCGACCTCGACCTCCTCGAATCCGGTCTTGCCGTGCAATTCCCGCTCGTAGGAGAGCTCGACGCCAATCTTGCCGATGTAGTCCGAGCCCTTGTAGTTCGCCACCTCGCTCCACTCGTCGATGCGCTGGACATCGCGATCGTTGATACGGCCGATGTAGCCGACGACGTGCGACGCGATTTCACCGTAGGGATACTGGCGGAAAAGCCGCGCCTTGATCTCGACGCCGGGAAAACGATAGCGGTTGACGGCAAAGCGCGCCACTTCTTCGTCGGAGAGTCTCGTGCGTAGCGGCAGACTCTCGAAATTCTTCGATTCGTCGAGGAGCTTCCGGAAACGCTTGCGGTCGCGCGGCTGCACGTCGACGATTCTTGCGAGCGCGTCGATCGTCTCGTCGAGATTCCTGACCCGCGACGGCTGGATCTCGAGCGTGTAGGCGGAGTAACTCTGCGCAAGGACAACGCCGTTGCGGTCGGTGATCACGCCGCGATTGGGGACGATCGGGACGATCGCGATGCGGTTCGTCTCGGCGAGTGTCTGGTAATGATCGTGCTGCATGATCTGAAGGTAGAAGAAGCGCGCGAAAAGGCCGCCGAACGCGACCAGCACGAACACACCGGCAAGACCCAGCCGACGCCGGAAGAGGAATACCTCGCGCTCGGGGTTGCGCAGTTCCGGCGTGCCGAAGCCGCCGTCGCGGCGACGGTGACGGGAGCTGAAAAGCAGGCGGCGGGCCATCAGTGGCTTTGGCTAGCGATCCGAAGAGGAGCGCTGCGGATGCTGTGGCCATTGTAGGACAGCTGACACGAGCGGCCATAGCAATGCGCCGACAAGTGGTGGTACGGCGTACGACCAGCGCGGCATGTTGGCGCCGCCGACGAAGCGGATCAGCAGCACGAGCGCGGCGCACAGCAGGAGCAGCACGGCGACTTGCGCTGCCTGCTGCCACGGCGGGAAGCGGAGCACGCGGCGGCGGAAATACTCGGCCGCGTACGCGAGAAATGCATAGGCGAGCGCGTGTTGCCCGAATACCGTGCCATCGCCGACGTCCATCACGAGGCCCACGCACCACGCGACGCCGACACCGACGAATCGTGGCTCCTGGATGCACCAGTAGAGAAGCACGAGCGCCAGAAAATCGGGGCGCAATGCGAGCGCCATGCCGGACAGCGGCAGCAGGTTCGCGAACAGCGCGAGGACGAGCGTCAGCATGATGAACCACGGCCGCGCCGGAAGCAGGATTTCGTCCGGCGTGCCTCGAGAGAGCGGCATGATGAAGGGCATCGCCATCAGCCGCCCCGCCGCCGGCTCTTGCCGGTCTTCTTGGTTGCGTCGGTCTCCGTGGGCTCGTCGGGCCGCGCCGGCAACACCGACGCGCGTCGCAGCACGAGCAGGAACTCGCTGCGGTCCACGCCCGCCAGCGGTTGCGTCGTAATGCGCGCGAACATCTGGCCGGTCTCGCGTTCGAGGGTCGCCACCCGCGCGACGGCGAGACCCGGCGGGTAAGTGCCGTCGATGCCGGACGTGACGAGGATGTCATCCTGCCGAATGTCCGCATTGGGCGACATGAAGCGGAGCTCGGGCAGGCGCCCGGCGCCCGCACCGAAGAGCACGCTGCGCACGCCGCTCCGTTCAACCTTGACCGGCACAGCGTGATCCTTGTCGGTGACGAGCGTCACTTCGGCCATGAACGGCATGACCCGCGTCACCTGCCCCACCACACCTTGCGCATCGATGACCGCGTCGCCGGCGTTGAGGTCGGCGTCGGTTCCCTTGTTGATGAAGACCTTCTGCGCAAACGGATCGCGCCCCGTATAGAGGACCTCGACGACGGTCGCCGCGCCGCCGTAGCGCGGGCGCATGTTCAACAGGGCCTTGAGGCGAGCGTTCTCGTTGTTCGTGCTCGTCAAGCCCTGCACGGACGATCCTTGCTCGAGCGAGGCGTCGTTTCAGGTCCTCGTTTTCGAGAGTGAGCTCGCGCTGGGTGACGAAGTAGCTGCCGACATACGCAATCGCCTCTCCCGGCATCTGCGCCACGCGCTGCAGCGGATACAGGGCAACCGCGACGACGCTCCGGATGTTCTCGAGATAGCGGTAGCGGGTGTCGAGAAACAGGAGCGACAACGAGATGAGGCCGAAGAAGGCCAGCCTCGCCAGCGGCGACGGCCCACGATGAAAGAACGCGGGCGGGTCGACCGGGATGTGGCGCATCGCGCGTCAGCGTTACGCGACCAACTTAGTCCGATGTGAAGATGGTGGAGAGCTTGTCCATATTCTCGAGCGCCTTTCCGCATCCGCGCACGACGCACGTCAGCGGGTCGTCGGCGACGATCACAGGCAGTCCCGTCTCTTCCATCAGCAGGCGGTCGACGTCACGCAGCAACGCCCCGCCCCCGGTCAGCACCATTCCGCGTTCCGCAATATCGGCGCCGAGCTCGGGAGGCGTGCGCTCGAATGCACTCTTCACCGCCGAGACGATGCTGTTGAGCGGGTCGGTAAGCGCCTCGAGGATTTCGTTCGACGATACGGTGAAGCTGCGCGGGATGCCTTCGGCAAGATTGCGGCCTTTGACTTCCATTTCCTTCACCTCGGATCCCGGAAACGCCGAGCCGATTGTCTTCTTGATCGTCTCCGCCGTGGTTTCCCCGATCAGCATTCCGTAGTTTCGACGTATGTAGTTGACGATCGCTTCGTCGAACTTATCGCCGCCGACACGAACGCTACCCGAGTACACGATGCCGCCCAACGAGATCACGCCGACTTCCGTCGTGCCGCCCCCGACGTCGACGACCATCGAGCCGGTCGCGTCCGAGATCGGAAGATCGGCTCCGATCGCTGCCGCCATCGGCTCTTCGATCAGATATACCTTCGATGCCCCTGCGCCCAGCGCCGATTCCCGAATCGCGCGCCGCTCGACCTGCGTCGAACCGCACGGCACGCAGATGATGATGCGCGGAGACGGCGAGAACAATCGCGAGTCGAGCACTTTCTTGATGAACTGCTTTAGCATCTGCTCGGTCACGGTGAAGTCGGCGATGACGCCGTCCTTCATCGGCCGGATCGCCGTGATGTTGCCCGGCGTGCGGCCCAGCATCTGCTTAGCGGCGAGCCCGACTTCCTGGATCACGCGCTTGCCGTTCGGCCCGCCTTCCTGGCGAATAGCGACGACGGAGGGCTCGTTCAGGACGATGCCCTTGCCGCGGACGTAGATCAGCGTGTTAGCGGTTCCAAGGTCGATCGCGAGATCACTCGAAAAATAGCCTTTGAAGAACTGGAGCATTTAGGCGATGGCCCGGTTGCGGCAGCGCGGCAAAACCGGCGGCCAAGTGGGGAAAAGGGCGGGTCGGTTCGAAATTATGACAATATGATACCCTATCGCACCATGGCGGAGCGCTGATTCGGCAAGGAAAAGTGCCGGGAATCGGCGGTGGCGGACCCGTTTGGCGCAAATTCGCCGATAACCGCCGGTCGCCGCAGCCCCGCAGGTCCTTCCCGGGTGCCGTTCGTCAATCCAGCGCCGCACGCCAGTCGCCCTCATGTCCTCTGACCGTCACCGATGTCCACCGCATCGCGCACCTCGCGCGCATCGAGATCGACGCCGCGCAAGCGGAGGAGGTTCGCCAGAAGCTCGATGCGATTTTCGCGATGTTCAACGAACTGCAGGCAGTCGACACCAAGGGTGTGGTGCCGATGGCACATGCGCAGGATCTGCAGCTGCCCATGCGTGAGGACAAAGTCACGGAATCGGACCAGCATGCGCTCTACCAGGCGGTCGCTCCGGCGGTCGAAGATGGGCTTTATCTCGTGCCCAAGGTCATCGAATGAGCGAGCAGGGCAAAGCCAAGGCCCGAAGGGCGCGTCTGCGAGTGATTGAGAGAGGCCGACCCCACGTTGCTTCGGGTATTCGGAAGCTGCGGAGGACGCGGAATGAGCGCTACGGGCACCATCGCCGAACTCTCGCGGGCGCTGCACGCGAAGCAACTGTCGTCGCTGGAGCTGACGCAGACAATGCTCGGGCGTATTGCGACGCACAACCCGACGCTCAATGCGTTTGTCACGATCGACTCCGAGGGCGCGCTCACCGCAGCCGAAGCCGCCGACGCGCGAATCGCCAAGGGCGACGCGGAGCCACTGACAGGCATCCCGATCGCGCACAAGGATGTTCTGATGACCGCGGGGTTGAAGACCACCTGCGGTTCGCGAATGCTCGAAAATTTCGTCGCGCCGTACGACGCATTCGTCGTCGAGGGCTTGAAGCGCGCCGGCACCGTGCTGGTCGGCAAGACGAACATGGACGAGTTCGCGATGGGCTCGTCGAACGAGACTTCGTATTTCGGCCCGGTAAGGAATCCGTGGAACGTCGAGTATGTCCCCGGCGGCAGCTCCGGCGGATCGGCGGCAGCGGTCGCCGCCAGGCTCGTGGCCGGGGCTACGGGTACCGACACCGGCGGTTCGATCCGCCAGCCGGCATCGCTGTCGGGGATCTGCGGCCTGAAGCCGACCTACGGCATCTGCTCGCGCTACGGTCTCATTGCTTTCGCATCCAGCCTGGACCAGGCGGGAACCTTCGCGCAGACCGCGGAGGATTGCGCACTCCTGCTAAACGCGATGGCAGGCCACGATCAACGCGACTCGACGTCGCTCGACCGCCCCGTCGAGGATTACGCGCGTCTCATCCATGAGAGGAGAAACGACAAACCGCTCGCGGGATTGCGCATCGGCCTGCCCGAGGAATATTTCGGCGCCGGCGTGGATGCCGACGTCGCCGCCGCAGTCGAGGCAGCGGTCGGCGCGCTGCGCGCTCTCGGCGCGACGACATTCGACATCACGTTGCCGAATGTCAATTTGTCGGTGCCCGTCTACTACGTGATCGCGCCCGCGGAGGCATCGTCCAATCTGTCGCGCTTCGACGGCGTGCGCTACGGTCACCGGGCGGCGAATTATACGGATCTCCTCGACATGTACCAAAAGTCACGCGCCGAAGGCTTCGGCGCCGAAGTGAAGCGGCGGATCCTTGTCGGCACCTACGTGCTGTCGCACGGTTACTACGACGCCTATTACCTGAAAGCACAGCAGGTGCGGCGCTTGATAGCCGAAGGTTTTCGCCATGCGTACGAGCGCTGCGACGTGATCGTCGGGCCCACGGCGCCCTCGGCTGCGTTCAAGGTCGGCGCCAAAACCGACGATCCGGTCCAGATGTACCTGAACGACATCTTCACGATCGCGGCGAACCTAACCGGCGCGCCCGCGATCTCGATCCCGTGCGGCTTCGATCGCAGCGGGCTGCCGATCGGCCTGCAGATTCAGGGCAATTATTTTGACGAGGCGAGGATCCTCGAAGTCGCGCACCGGTTCCAGGAAGTGACCGACTGGCACCGCAAGACGCCTCCGGGAGCCGCGCGATGAGCTACGAAATCGTCATCGGGCTCGAGACGCACGCGCAGCTTTCGACCGCATCGAAGATCTTCTCGGGCGCGTCGACCGCCTTCGGAGCGGCGCCGAACACGCAGGCCTCCGCGGTGGACATCGCGCTTCCGGGCGTCCTGCCGGTGCTGAATCGCGGCGCGGTCGAGCGGGCGATCCGCTTCGGACTGGCGGTGGGCGGGACGATCAACCAGCGCAGCGTGTTCGCGCGCAAGAATTACTTCTATCCGGACTTGCCGAAGGGCTACCAGATTTCCCAGTACGAGATTCCCGTCGTGCAGGGGGGGTCGATCAGGATCCCCGTCGACGGCGGCGAGAAGACCGTGCGTCTCACGCGCGCGCACCTCGAGGAAGACGCCGGCAAAAGCCTGCACGAGCGCGGCACCGAAATGAGTCACGGGATGAGCGGCATCGATCTCAACCGCGCGGGGACGCCGCTCCTTGAAATCGTGTCGGAGCCGGAGATGTCCAGCTCCGACGAGGCGGTCGCCTACGCGAAGGCACTGCACGGCCTCGTCCGCTGGGTCGGCATCTGCGACGGCAACATGCAGGAAGGAAGCTTCCGCTGCGACGCGAACGTGTCGGTGCGCCGCCCGGGCACACCGCTCGGAACGCGCTGCGAGATCAAGAACCTGAACAGTTTCCGCTTCATGCAGGACGCAATCGATTTCGAGGTCAGGCGCCAGATCGCCTTGATCGAGGACGGGGGCACCGTCGTTCAGGAAACGCGGCTCTACGATCCGGACCGGCACGAAACGCGGTCGATGCGCAGCAAGGAGGACGCGCAGGACTACCGGTATTTTCCCGATCCGGACCTGCCGCCGCTCGTCGTCAGCGATGAATGGATCGTGCGGATCCGCGATGCGATGCCCGAGCTGGCAGAGGTCAAACGCAAACGCTATCAGGACGAGTTCTTGCTTTTCCCGGAGGACGCAATTGGCCTCACTTCCTCACGGGAGATTTCCGAGTTCTTTGATGAAACTTTGGAAGTACTCGCCCGAATCCCAGGAATCCCGTACGGCGCTCAGTCTCCGAACGTGGCCAATGCGAAATCGGTTGCGAATTGGATACTTAACGAGGTGCTCTCATTGAGCAATCGCGATCAGACTGATGCCTGGTCGCCGCAAATATCTCCGCAGGCGCTCGCGGATCTCATTTCTCATACTGATCGATTTAAGAAAACCATTAGCCATAAGATGGCGGTCGACGTAATCGCACAGATGTGGCGTGACAGAGATACTGCTGCGAATGCGGCGACACAAATAATCCTGAGCCGCCATCTACAACAAATCTCGGATCCCGATGCGCTGCAAAAAATCGTCGACACCGTGATCGCCGAGAATCCCGCGATCGTCGCCGAATACCGGGCCGGCAAGGAGAAGGCGTTCAACTCGCTCGTCGGCAAGGCGATGGCGGCGACGAAAGGCAAGGCCAACCCGGCTCAGGTCAACGAGCTCCTGAAGCGCAAGCTCGGCGGTTGACCTTCTTCGACCCTGCCGCGGAGGCAAATCTGCAGTAACATTGCGCCGTCCGGGATGTCGGGAAGGCTCTCATGCCCAGGTGCATCACGCGGTGGCTCGCCGCCGGCACGCTAGTGCTGGTGGCGACCAGCGTACAGCCGCAGCAGCTTCCATCCTCCGGACCAGGCGATTTCGCGAATTCACCCCGCACGGCGGTTCGGGTGTCGGCCGAGCGCCGGTTGCAGATCGTCGACAAAAAATGGACCGGCGACTTCGATCGGATGCTCGAGCGTCGAGTGATCCGTGTCGACGCGCCGTACAGCCGGTCGCTGTACTACAACGACAAGGGTCGCGAGCGCGGGCTCGCCGCGGAGTTGGTCCGCGATTTCGAGCGCTGGATCAACCTCAAGTATGCAAAGCAGCTCCGTAAACGCCCGCTGACGATCTACCTCCGCCCGGCCACGCGCGACAGGCTGCTGACCGACGTCACCGGCGGGCTCGCCGACATCGCTGTCGGCAACCTTACCATGACCGACGAGCGCCTGAAGGCAGTCGCCATGGTGGCCCCGCAGGACCTTCCGGACGTGCGCGAGATCGTATTGACCGGTCCGACGTCCGCACGGCTCACCAAGGCCGACGACCTCGCGGGACGCACCGTGCACGTGCGCCGCTCGTCGTCGTACTTCGAAAGCCTCTCCGCGCTGAACCAGCGCTTCCGCAAGGCGGGGATGGCCGAAATGAAGCTCGTGCTCGTGCCCGAGGCGCTCGAGGACGAAGACATGATGGAGATGACGAACGCGGGCCTGTTCGACGCAATCGTTGTCGACGAATGGAAGGCGAGGATGTGGGCGCAGGTGCTGCCGAAGCTCACGCTCAACGACAGCGTAGCCCTGCGCGAGGGCGGTCGCACGGGCTGGGCCATCCGCAAGGGCAGTCCGAAGCTCGCGGCGGAGATTACCGATTTCCACGTCAACTGGGCGAAGAAGCAGGGCGTGATCGCGTATCGGATGGAGCGCTCCATGAAGCGCGTTAAGGAGCTCAACGACCCCTCGGGCACCGCGGAGTGGAGGCGGTTTCGGGAGACTCTCGCCCTGTTCGACCGTTACGGCGCGAAATATGGATTCGATCCGTTGATGCTCGCCGCGCAGGGGTACCAGGAATCGAAGCTCGACCAGACCAAGAAGAGCCGAGCGGGGGCGATCGGTGTCATGCAGATCATGCCCGCGACCGGCGCGCAGATGAAGGTCGGCAACATTCAGGTCATCGAGCCGAACATCCATGCAGGCGCCAAATACATGGACGAGCTGATGACGAAATACTTCCGGGGCACGAAGTTCCGCGATGGCAATCGCGCCCTGTTCGCGTTCGCGAGCTACAACGCGGGGCCCGGAAACATCACGAAGGCACGCAAGGAAGCGGCGAGGCGCGGGTTCGACCCCGACCAGTGGTTCAATAACGTCGAGGTCATCGTGAGCGAGAGGATCGGATCGGAGACGACGACGTACGTGCGCAATATCTACAAGTACTACGTCGGCTACAAACTGCTGGTCGAGGCGCAGGAAACACGCGATAAGGCGCGGCAGCAACTTGCGCCGGCCAAGATTTGACCCGGCCGTCGCCGTCCGGGCTTAACACGAAGATCGATTGAGCTGCCCGTACGGCGTGTTCTATGCGGGCACGCGGCTTTGCTCGCCGGAGGATGCGCGCTCCATTCCGGGCAGGGCGTGAATCTCCATGATTTCTATCGAGGCTTCCGGAATTTGCAGGTGCGGGTGGCCTACGAACGATTTTGCCGCCGCGTCGTGGGACTCGGCCGACACGATCGCATAGAGCATCACGTCGTTCTTGCCATCGGCAGCGCCTTGCGCGGTGACGCGCTTGGTCTTGCCGACTCCGGCCCCCGGGTCGGAGAACAGTTTTGCGTGGCTGCCCATCCATGCCTTCCATTCCTGCATCATTTTGTCTTCGGCTGCCTTTTTCTTCGTCGGCTCGGTCTTCTTCCACTCTTCAAGGACATGGGCCGGCGCGAGGTACAAAACCAGATATCTATTCATCGTCGCATTCCTAATGTGATCGCTTCATGAGGACAGAAGCGTTTTTATGCTACGCGATCACAGACTCGCTTGGCAGCGGAGTCGCAAGATTTTGTTTGTAGGCAAAGCGCCTACAAATTTAATGCATGAGCGGCTTGTAGCGCGGCCGATGGGGGCGCGCTCCGTCCTCGCCGAGCCGCCGGATCTTGTCGTTCTCGTACTCGCGGTAGTTGCCTTCGAAGAATACCCACTTCGAGTCGTCCTCCGCGGCGAGAATGTGCGTCGCGATGCGGTCGAGAAACCAGCGGTCGTGCGAGATGACCATGACGCTGCCCGCGAACTCGAGAAGTGCCTCCTCCAGCGCCCGCAGCGTTTCGACGTCGAGATCGTTCGACGGCTCGTCCAGCAGCAGCACGTTGCCGCCTTTCAAGAGCGTTGCAGCGAGATGCAGCCGGCCGCGCTCGCCGCCCGAGAGCGCGCCGACATTCTTCTGCTGGTCCGGCCCTTTGAAGTTGAAGCGGCCGAGATACGCGCGCGATGGCATCTCGAAGCGGCCGACGGTCAGGATGTCCTGGCCGTGAGAGATCGCCTCCCACGCCGTCTTGTCGTTGGGTAGCGATTCGCGCGTCTGGTCGACGACCGCGAGTTGCGCGGTGTGCCCGATGACGACCTCGCCCGCGTCCGGCTTCTCCTTGCCGGTGATGAGCCTGAAAAGCGTCGTCTTGCCGGCGCCGTTGGGGCCGATGACGCCCACGATGGCGCCGGGCGGCACGCGAAACGACAAGTCGTCGACCAGCAGGCGATCGCCGAATCCCTTCGACACCCCCTTGAACTCGATCACCTCGTTGCCAAGCCGCTCGGCGACCGGAATGAAAATCTCCGAAGTCTCGTTGCGTTGCTGGTGCTCGTACGAAGAAAGCTCGTTGAAGCGCGCGATCCGCGCCTTGCTCTTCGCCTGCCGGCCCTTCGGATTCTGTCGCACCCACTCCAATTCCTGTTTCATTGCCTTGATGCGCGCCGCCTCCTGCTTTCCCTCGATCTCGAGCCGCTGCTCCTTCTGCTCCAGCCACGAGCTGTAATTCCCCTTCCATGGAATGCCATACCCGCGGTCGAGCTCGAGTATCCATTCGGCGGCATTGTCGAGGAAGTAGCGGTCGTGCGTCACTGCGACGACGGTGCCGGGAAATTTCTGCAGGAACTGCTCGAGCCAGTCCACACTCTCGGCGTCGAGGTGATTGGTCGGTTCGTCCAGCAGCAGCATGTCGGGCTTCGAGAGCAGGAGCCTGCACAACGCGACACGGCGCTTCTCGCCGCCCGAAAGTGTCGCGATCTTCGCGTCCCAGGGCGGCAGGCGCAGCGCGGCCGCGGCGATTTCCATTTGCACGCCGGAATCCGCGCCCGATGCAGCAATGATCGCCTCCAACCTCGCTTGCTCGGCGGCGAGGGCGTCGAAGTCGGCGCCTTCCTCGGCGTACGCCGCATAGACTTCGTCGAGACGCTTTTGCGCACCGAGGACATCGCTCATGCCTTCCTCGACGGCATCGCGTACCGCCTTGCCCGGATCGAGCTCTGGCTCCTGTGGCAGAAAACCGATCTTCAAACCTGGCATCGGAACGGCTTCGCCTTCGATCTCCTTGTCCACACCCGCCATGATGCGCAGCAAGCTCGACTTGCCGGCACCATTGAGGCCTAGCACGCCGATCTTGGCGCCCGGAAAGAAGGAAAGCGAGATGTCTTTAAGGATCTGCCGCTTGGGTGGGACCATCTTGCCCACGCGGTTCATCGTGTACACGTACTGCGCCATGGCGATTCCGAATTGAGGAAATGCAAAAAGGGCGCAATTATCGCAGGTAGCGACGCGAGCGGCGAGCCGGGGGAACGCGCGAACGGTGAGCAGGGGCCCCAAGCCGCAGGCAAGGGGATGCGAACGAGCGAGAGCGCGTTCGGAGGCCGACAGTTCTGCCTGACGAACCGTAGAGTCGGTGCGGAGGCCGAACCGGCCGCAGGCAAGGGCAGCGTGCAATCGCGAGTCGGCGCATGAGGCCGACCCACGCAGCATGACGATTGACCGCGACGGTGCGGAGGTCGAGACGCGAGCGGCGAGCCGGGGGAACGCGCGAACGGTGAGCAGGGGCCCCAAGCCGCAGGCAAGGGGATGCGAACGAGCGAGAGCGCGTTCGGAGGCCGACAGTTCTGCCTGACGAACCGTAGAGTCGGTGCGGAGGCCGAACCGGCCGCAGGCAAGGGGCAGCGAGCAATCGCGAGTCGACGGATGAAGCCGACCCACGCGGCCGACGGACCGCCCTGATCGGGTCGTCTACGTGCTATTTTTTCTTGGCTGGCGGCGGCACGACCGCGGGCAGCGCATTGACGTCGGACAGAAGTGCCGCCTCGCCGCCTTTCGCCGCACTCAATTCGCGCCAGCGTTTCTTGTCGGCATCGTATTTGGCGTTGACGATGACAACTTCTTTTTGCTTAAGCGTGAGGAGATCATCCTGGCGGACGAGCTCGGCATTGATGCTCTCGAGCTCGCGTTCCATCGTGGGCGGCATCGGCTTATCGGCGAAATCGGTCTTCTTCTTCGCTTCGATGCCGGCCTTGCGTCGGGTAAGTTGCTCAGAGTACGCCTTCGAGGACTGCACGACGCTTTCGATCGTTCGCAACGAGCGGTTCCGCGCGAGATCGATTTCGCTCTCGCTCGTATAGGACGACAGCAGCGCGCGATCGCGTCGCGCCTGGTCTTCCTGCTGTCTCACGAGGTCTTTCTGCCGTTGCTCCTCTTGCTCTTTCGCCTTCCGCTGCTCGGGCGTCGGCGCAGGATCGGTGGCTTTGACCGGCACGCCTTGTTTGTTAAGCTCGACGCGCCCCTTGTTGATCTCCTCGGGGGGCATTTTGTCGGTGTAGTGAACCACGCCCTTCTCGTCGACCCACTTATAGGTCGCGGCGTGCGCGGTGCCGAACGAAGATGCGAAGGCGAGCGCGACTAGCGCGGCAGCTCCCAACGGCAGAGCCATACGCTCGCAAATGCCGGCGTCTCGCGGACGTCCGGTACTTGCATTCAGTCGACTCGTCATTCGTCGCACCACTTCCTCCCCAAATACTTGAACCACGCCTTTACCGGACGCCGTATTGCCCGCGATAGGCACCCACAGCACCTTTGTGTCGCGTAAGTCCCGGTTGCCCGGCGATGAAACGCATGAGATCGTCCAGCGTCGCGATCGCCACCACGGGAATTCCGAACTCATCCCGCAATTCCTGCACCGCCGACTTTTCGCCGCGGCCGCGTTCCAGCCGGTCAAACGCAATCAGCACCCCGGCGGGGTTGGCACCGTGCGATCGCAGCAGCTCGATCGCTTCGCGTTTCGCCCCGCCGTCGGTGATCACGTCATCGACGATCAGCACCCGCCCGCGGAGCGGTGCGCCCACAATCGTACCGCCTTCGCCGTGGTCCTTAGCTTCCTTCCGATTGAAACTGAACGGCAGATTGTGCCCTTTTTCGGCAAGGGCGATCGCCGTCGCCGCCGCAAGGGTGATGCCCTTGTACGCCGGTCCGAAGAGTTGATCGCAGACCAAGCCGGAAGCAAGCCAGGCCTCCGCGTAATACCGTCCGAGCCGTTGCAGGCTTTCCCCGTCGCTGAACAGTCCCGCGTTGAAGAAATACGGACTTGCGCGTCCCGCTTTGGTCACGAATTCTCCGAATCGGAGCACGTCACGTGCCAGTGCGAAAGCGAGGAAATCCTGCCGAAAATCCGTCATCATGTTGCCCCGTTTTGTCGCGGCGATTATACGCGCGGGGGTGTCACTGCCCCTCCGGTAGCCTTGTGTAAACTCCGGCGAAGTCGGGCCCGGTACGGGGTCCGGATTCTCCACCGCGACCTTCTCGATGCGGATCATCACGCTCAACGTCAACGGAATCCGCGCGGCCGAGCGCAAGGGCTTCGCGCATTGGCTCGCCCGCGGCAACCCGTGGGACGTCGTCTGCGTGCAGGAAATCAAGGCGACGCATGCCGAGATTCCGCGGCCGCTGAACGCACCGCGGCGGTCGTACGCCGCTTTCCATCCAGCGGAGCGCAAGGGCTACTCGGGCGTTGCCCTTTACGCGGCAGCCGCACCGCGCTTCGTCACCGGATTTGGCAGTCGCGAATTCGATGCCGAAGGACGCTACCTCGAAGCCCACTTCGCCGAGCTCACGGTGATCAGCCTTTACCTGCCGTCGGGATCGAGTGGCGCGCACCGGCAGGCGTCGAAATTCCGGTTCCTCGCCGAATTCCTTCCGCATCTTGCAAAGCTGCGCCGGCAAAAGCGGGAAATCATTCTCTGCGGCGACTGGAACATCGCGCACAAGGAAATCGATCTTCGGAACTGGCGGAGCAACCAGCAGAACTCGGGCTTCCTGCCCGAGGAGCGCGAGTGGCTCACACGCGTGTTCGACGAGCTTGGCTTCGTCGACGTGTTCCGGCGCGTCGACCCGCGCCCGGACCAGTACACCTGGTGGTCGAACCGGGGTGAAGCGTGGGCGAAGAACGTCGGCTGGCGCATCGACTACCAGATCGCGACGCCGGGCATTGCCGCGAAAGCGCGCAGCGCCGCCATCTACACCAAGCGCCGGTTCTCCGATCACGCGCCGCTCATAATCGATTACAACTACGAGTTGAAGCCGTAACGGCCCTGGCGACCGCCGATGACCGCCGGTAATGCGCTTTGATACGAATTGCAAATCTGACGCTCGCGCGCGGGGTGAAACGCCTGCTCGACGGCGCGAACCTCACCGTTCATGCCGGGCACAAGGTCGGACTGATCGGCCCGAACGGCTGCGGCAAGTCGAGCCTGTTCGCGCTCCTTCTGGGCGAGTTGCATGCGGATGCCGGCGACGTCGAACTCCCGCCGTCGTGGACGATCGCCCACGTCGCGCAAGAGACGCCGAATGTCGCTACACCTGCGCTCGAATTCGTGCTGGACGGCGATCGCGAGCTCCGCGCCATCGAAAGCGCATTGCAGATGGCAGAGGCTGCCGCCGCCGTCGACCCTGAGCTCGCCGGCGAAACACTCGCCGACCTCCATCACCGCTTCGATGAGATCGGCGGTTATGCCGCACGGGCGCGCGCGGCGACACTCCTCGCCGGGCTTGGATTTCCGGTTGCCCGCCACGGCGAGGCGGTGACGAGCTTCTCCGGTGGCTGGCGCATGCGGCTCAATCTCGGTCGCGCGCTGATGTGTCGCTCCGACCTGCTCCTGCTCGACGAGCCGACCAACCACCTCGACCTCGATGCGGTGCTTTGGCTCGAGGACTGGCTCGTGCGCTATCCCGGGACGCTGCTCCTCATCACGCACGACCGCGATTTCCTGGACGGCGTCGCAACGTCGATCGTCCATGTCGACGCGCAAAAGCTCAAGACCTATACGGGCAATTATTCGCAGTTCGAGCGCGAACGGTCGCTGCAGCTCGCGATGCAACAGGCCACGTACGTGAAGCAGCAACGGCAGATCACGCACCTGCAATCCTTCGTCGACCGCTTTCGCGCGAAGGCAACCAAAGCGAAGCAGGCGCAAAGCCGAATCAAGGCGCTCGAACGGATGGAGCGGATCGCCGCTGCGCATGTCGACAGCCCGTTCGAGTTCTCGTTTCCGCCGGTGGAGCCCGCGACGAAGCAGCTCGTCAGGCTCGAGCACGCTGCATTGGGCTACGGCACGTCCCCGGCCATCATCGAAGATCTCGACTGGGCGATCCTGGCGGGTGATCGCATCGGCCTCCTTGGTCCCAACGGCGCGGGCAAGTCGACGCTTTTGAAGGCGATTGCCGGAGAGCTCGCGCCGCAAAAGGGCAAGCGACTGACCACGCCGGGGCTGCGCATCGGCTATTTCGCCCAGCACGAGGTGGACCAGCTCGTCGCCGGCGAATCGCCGCTGTGGCATCTCGCGCGAATCGACCCCTCGGCGCGCGAGCAGGACATGCGCAACTTCCTCGGCGGATTCGACTTTCGCGGTGACGCGGTTTTGGCTGACGTGGGTCGCTTCTCTGGCGGCGAGAAGGCACGGCTGACGCTCGCGCTTCTTGTGCGTGCGCGCCCGAACCTGCTCCTGCTGGACGAACCAACCAACCACCTCGACATCGAGATGCGTGAAGCGCTCGCCGAGGCGCTGCAGGATTACGGCGGCGCGCTCGTCGTCGTCGCACACGACCGGCACTTGCTCCGCGCCTCCACCGATGCGCTGTGGCTCGTCGCCGAAGGCCGCGTCGCGCCGTTTGACGGCGATCTCGACGATTACCGCGACTGGGTGCTCGGCCGCGGCCGCGCGGCGGCGTCAGTAGACGCGCCGATTCCAGCGGCGCCCGATCGCAAGGCGCAAAAGCGCGCGGAGGCGGCGACACGGCAGCAGAGCTACACTCGCCGCAAGCCGCTGGAGGATCGACGGGGGCTGCTCGACCGCGAGATCGAGACGCTCGACAGCGAGCGAAAGACCCTTGAGGCATGGCTCGCGGCACCCCTCGCCTACGCCGAAGAAAACCGCGACGCGCTGAAGGAAAAGCTCGCCCGGCAGGGCGAGCTGACGTGGCAGCTCGCCCGGCTCGAATCCGAGTGGCTGGATGTCAGCGAAGCGCTCGAAAAGCTGGAGCGAGGATCAGCGAATGGCTGAGCTTCAACCCGCCTGAGCTTCAACCCACCTGCATGCTCGGCCGGTAGAAGAGATACGCCGCGAAGCCGAGCGTGTCGCGCCCCCAGCGCATGTAGCCGTCGCGCCAGCGGCGAATGCGCTCGAGCATTGCCGGTACATCCGGATCGTCCGGCATCTCGCGCGCGTAGCGCTCGATCGAGCGGCAATACTTCCACTCGTACTCGTCCCACTCGTCCGTCGATGACGTTGTCGCGTGCATCGGAATGAGCCCGGCGTCGATGCCGGCCTGCACGTTACCGCGATGGTCGAGATACTGCGACTCGGACCCGCCCAGCAGAGCGAGATAATCGGGGTGCGGCTTCTGGCGCCAATATCCCTCGCCGACCAGCACATAGCCGCCGCCCTTGGTCCAGCCCTTCAGCTTGGCGCAGATCCCCGCCATGCCGCCGGCGATTCCGCCGGCGCCCATCATGACGGACAAGTGAAAAGTCTCCGGATCGGCCTTGAAATCGCGAATGTCGACGTCGTCGAGATGAAGCTTGTGCAAAGCGCCCGTCCACTCGGCGCGCTCGCGCGCTGCGTCGAGCATCAGCGATGAGTGCTCGACGGCGATGACCGGCGAGCCGAAGCGCTCGATGATCCGCAGCGCGAGCTCGGCGCGGCCGCAGCCGAGATCAAGCGCTCGCGAAGTCTCGTCGAGCGGCAGGAGGTCCAGCAACCGCTCGATCTTGGTCGCCGAGATCGGGTTGCAATAGTCGTGGTCGCGGTGCGCGATTGCGCTGAATTTTTGTTGGTTCATGGCCGGCCGTCCTGTTCGTTTCCCCCATTCCAGGGCGCCACACGCAAGAGTAATGCCATGCCGGGCGCCGCCAGCAGCGTGCAGATCAGAAAGAAATGGAACCAGCCGGTCTGCGCAACGATCCACCCGGTCGTGGCATTGACCACGGTGCGCGGCACGGCGGAGAGGCTCGTGAACAACGCGAACTGGGTCGCGGTGAAGCGCGGATTGGTGGCGCGCGCGATGAACGCCACGTACGCGACCGTACCCAGACCGATGCCAAGCGCCTCGAACGCGATCACCGCCCCCAGCACCACGACGTCAGGTTTGCCAAGCCATGCGAGCCCCGCGAAACCCAGGATGGACACAAGCTGCACCCAGCCGAACAGCCAGAGTCCCTTGTTGATGCCGATCTTGACCATCCACAGCCCGCCCAGCATGCCGCCGGCGATACTGGCCCAAAGGCCCGCATTTTTTGCCACGACGCCGATCTCGGTCTTCGTGAAGCCGAGATCGAGATAGAACGGCGTGGCGAGCGCCGTAGCCATGCTGTCGCCGAGCTTGTAGAGAAAGATGAAGGCCACCACCAGAAGCGCCTCCGACCATCCGGCGCGATCGATGAATTCCCTGAATGGTTCGACGACGGCTTCGCGCAGCGTCCGCGGAGGAGCGGCGGCTGTCGGTTCGCGGACCAGCAGCGTCATCGCGAGCCCCGGGAGCATGAAGAGCGCGGTAATGAGGAATACCGACGACCACGGCATCATATCGGCGAGGATCAGCGCCAGTGAACCCGGGACCAGGCTCGAGATCCGATACGCATTCACATAAATCGAGTTCCCCAGTCCCAATTCGGCGTCGGGCAAGAGCTCGCGGCGGTAGGCGTCGAGCGCAATATCGAGGCTGGCCGAAAAGAATGCCACCGCGGCGGCGAGATAGGCGATCGTCCAGATATCGGATTGCGGACGCAGTACGCCAAGCACCGGAATCGAAAGCATCAGCGCGACGTGCATCGCGAACATCCAGCCGCGGCGGCGTCCGAGCCATGGGATCGCGAACCGATCGAGCAGCGGCGACCAGAGAAACTTCCACGTGTAGGGCAGCCCGATCAGTGCGAACAGACCGATCGCCTTGAGATCGACCCCCTCCGAGCGCAGCCATGCCGGAAGAAGATTGATGAGCAGGTAGAGCGGCAGCCCCGAGCTGAAGCCGACGAACACGCAGATCAGCATCCGCCGGTTGAACAGCGCCTCGCGCCAGGTTTCCCGCGCGTCGTGCGCGGCAGGGCGCGAGGCCGAATCGGTCATCGGCGGATTCTAGCGTGCGCGGCGGTTCGCGACGCCGCGGCTTTTGCTCACGCGCGGCGGAACCGGTAAATCGCGAGCTCGCCCCGCAGGTTCGCGAGCACGTTGACCGAACGCTCGCCGGCCAGGACGACGCGCTTCTCGACCACGCAATTGCGCTCGCGCAGGAACGCGTCGAAATCGGCCACCGTGCAAAGGTGGATGTTCGGCGTGTCGTACCACTGGTAAGGCAGGCTCTGCGAGACCGGCATCCGCCCGTTGAGAATCTGCCACCGGTGCGACCAGTGGCCGAAGTTCGGGAACGTTACGATCACTTCGCGGCCGACGCGCAGCATCTCCGCGACGATCTCCTCGGTGTGCCGCATCGCCTGCAGCGTCTGCGACAGTATCACGCAGTCGAACGACGCATCGTCGAATCCGGCAAGGCCGCTTTCGAGATCGCTCTGCAGCACGTTGATCCCGTTCTTCACGCTGGCGAGCACGCCGTCGGGGGCGATTTCGATTCCGTACCCGCGGACGTTGCGCTCGCGGCGCAGATAGGCAAGCAGGCTGCCATCGCCGCATCCGAGGTCCAGCACCTGTGCGCCCGGCTCGATCCAGCTCGCGATCGTCGCGAAGTCGGTCCGGCGCGCATAGCGCTCGAGTTCGTTGATCTTGCGCTTCACGTCGGCGCCGAAGCGGAACGTCGAGTAGTCGGCGTCGAGCGCGATGTTGCGGAAATACGTGCGCACCAGCGCGTGATACTGCGGATCGTCGAGCAGAAACGCATCGTGGCCATGCGGCGCATCGATCTCCGCGTAGCAGACATCGCGCCGATGGTCGACCAGAGCCTTCACGATCTCGCGCGAACGCGATGGCGGAAATCGCCAGTCGGTGGTGAACGCAGCCACCAGGAACTTGCATTCGGCGGGGGCCAGCGCGCGCGCCAGGTCGCCCCCTGTCGCAGTGGCGGGGTCGAAATAGTCGAGCGCCTTCGTGATGCGCAAGTACGTGTTGGCGTCGAAATATTCGGCGAACTTCTCCCCCTGGTGGCGCAGATACGCTTCGATCTGGAACTCGGGAGCGAACGAGTACCGGATGCCGTCACGCAACTGGCGGCCGAATTTCTCCTCCATCTGGAGATCGGACAAGTAGGTGATATGGCCGATCATCCGGGCGATGCGCAGCCCGCGGCGTGGCAGCGTGTGGTAGGTGGCGAAATGGCCGTCGTGGAAATCGGGATCGGTCATGATCGCCTGCCGGGCGACCTCGTTGAACGCGATGTTCTGCGCCGACAGGTTGGGTGCGGCGGCGATCGCCAGCGCGTGCCGAATCCGCTTCGGATAGCGGATGGCCCACGCGAGCGCCTGCATCCCGCCGAGGCTGCCGCCCATTACCGCCGCGAATTGCGCGATACCGAGTTTATCGGCGAGGCGCGCCTGCGCATCGACCCAGTCCTCGACGGTGACGACAGGAAAATCGCCGCCCCACGGAGCGCCCGTCTCCGCGTTGATCGACTGCGGCCCAGTGGAGCCGAAACAGCTTCCGAGATTGTTGACGCCGATGACAAAGAAGCGATTGGTGTCGAGCGGCTTGCCCGGCCCGATCATGTTGTCCCACCAGCCGATATTGTCCGGCTCGCCTTCGTACCAGCCCGCGACATGGTGCGAAGCGTTGAGCGCGTGACAGATCAAGACCGCGTTGGAGCGCTCGACGTTGAGCGTGCCGTAGGTCTCGAACGCGAGCTCGAAGCTCGGCAACGTTGCCCCGCAGGCGAGCTGCAGCGGCGCGTCGAAATGAGCGCGCTGGGCGACCACGGCGCCGATCGAGGTTGCCCTGGCAGCTGGCGCGCCGCTGCCGGCGGTGGTTGCGGCGAAAGAGGCCATGCGATTGGTTGGCGATAGGGGAACAGAAAACCCGACCAGCTGCGCGCTAACCGGGTGGGTCGGGGATTCTCCCCTCGCCGCTCCGCTTTAGCCGGATTTGTCGCATACATCCCGTTCGTCGGGACGCCGCGCGCGCCCGCAAGCTGGTTCAAATCGGCGCTGCGGCAAAGTCTAGCCCGTCCAGCCTCGTTTGCCTATCATGGCCGCCGCTCTGCCTCCCCAGCGGCCCCGCCTGAGCACGTGACGCCGAGTGCTTGCCGGCTTCATGACAATGGAATATCCTGTGATGCTGGCCTTCATCGTCCCCGGGCGGGCAAAAGAAACCGGGGGCAAAGGCCCGTTCAAGGGAGATTCCGATGTCGAGGCATGCGGCATTCGCGCTCGCACTGATGCTGGCAATCGCGGCAGGAGTGTCATCCGATGTCTCGGCGCAAACGTGCACGATCCCGGTAGCCAACGCTGCCAATCCGGGGTGCGGGGACGCGTACCGCGGGATGGTTCTCTATGGGCAGGTTCCGGCGCCGGGCATCCCGTACACGTGGTCGTGCAACCAGTGCCATAGCGACAATCCGCTTACCGACACGATAAATAAGCCGGCGCCCGCCCCGTCGTTGATCCTTGCCGCCCCTCGCAACCCGGTCTATATCCAGGACATGATGTACAAACAGTCGGAGGCCAAGCCCATCATTCTGGCAATGGAATCCTGCTGCCTTAGCGACCGCCCGCCCGACAACGTCATGGGCGATCTCGGCGACCTCGCCGAGTTCCTTTACACGTGCAGGATGGGGATCGCCCCCTGCGTCACCGGTGGTGGCGGTGGCGGCGGCGGTGGCGGCGGCTCGACACCGGGCGAGCTTCAGGGCTCGGGCTCGATGGCATTCGGCAGCAAGGTCGTCGGCTCGACCAACGCCGCTTTGACGCTGACGCTGACCAACATCGGCAGCGGCACCGTCCACATTTCAAGCGTGACGAACAGCAACGCAGCCGATTTCACGATCACCTCCAACACCTGCGCGTCGCTTTCGCAAACGGCGTCGTGCGGCATCACCGTGACCTTCCACCCGACCGCGGCCGGCGCGCGCAGCGCGTCGGTGACCGTGACGAGCGATGGCCTCTACAGCACGCAGAGCTTCACCTTTGCCGGCACGGGTATCGTGGGAGCCGCCAGCTACCAAGGCATGTGGTGGAACCCGAGCGAGGATGGATGGGGCATCAATCTCGAACATCAGGGCGACATCATATTCGCCACCTGGTTCACCTACGATCTTACCGGCAAGGCCTGGTGGCTCGTGATGATCGCCAATGCGGGCGCGGGCAACACGTACGCAGGAAAGATTTATAAAACGACCGGATCTTCGTATCTTGCTTCGACGTTCAGCAAGGGCGACCCCAAAGAGGTCGGCGCCGGCGTTCTGACATTTGCCGACAGCGGCCACGCCACGTTCGAGTACACCGTCAACGGCATTCCACAGACGAAGCCAATCGTCCCGCAGCAATTCGGTACGCTGCCGACGTGCGTCTATAGCGCCGCGGCGAATCTTGCCGACACGACAAACTACCAAGGTCTGTGGTGGAACTCGAACGAGGACGGGTGGGGTATCAACTTTGCCCATCAGGGCGCCATCATATTTGCGTCCTGGTTTACGTTCGACGTCGATACATCGCCGTTGTGGCTCGTCTCGATAATGAAGAAGGGCGCGACAGGCGAAACCTTTTCCGGCGACCTCCTCCGGATGACGGCGACCCCGTTCAATGCAACACCCTTCAAGAAAAACGACCCGACGACGGTGGGCAAGGCAACGCTGGCGTTCTCGAACGGCAACAGCGTAACTTTCCAGTACACGATCGGGAGCAACGGGACGATCACGAAGCACCTCACCCACGAGGCCCTGCGGCCCGGCGGTACCGTCTGCAATTAGCAATGCAGAATGACGGCTAGGCGCGTGCAGCGGCGGGCCCGCGCAGCGTGCCATCCGGCGCCACGGCGATATAGCTCAGCCCCTGCTGCAGGAGGAAGGCTTCGCCCGCATCCTCCATCAGCATCGCCATCGTCGAGCAACTTCCCGCGACGATGCAAAGCGGCGCCACCACACTGACCGACTGCCAGTACGCGACAGGCATTCCGCTGCGCGGATCGAGGATGTGACAGTAGCGGCGACCGTCAAGCTCGAAAAAACGCTCGTAATCACCACTCGTCGCAACCGCGCCATCGACAAGATCAACCGACGCGATCGTTCTTCCGTCTTGCCGAGGATGCTTGATGCCCACGCGCCATGGCGCACCGTTCGCCTGCGTTCCGATGGCGCGGACGTCGCCGCCCAGATTGACAAGCCCGTGCGCGATCCCGTGATCGAGCAGGATCGTCGCCATCCGGTCGGCCGCGTATTCCTTGCCGATGCCGCCGAAGTCGATCTCCATGCCGGTTCGCGGCAACCGGATTGTTCGCTCGTTCCACTCGACGTCCGCCCAGCCGATTCGCGCGAGCGCGGCCGCGAGTGCCGCCTCGTCGGGAAGTACCGGCGGCTGGCGCCGGAAATCCCATGCGCGCCGCAGAACACCGGACGTGATGTCGAACAGCCCGCCGCTTTGCGCGTAGCAACGGTCCGCGTACGTAATGAGCGCCGCGGTCTCGGGATCGATGCCGACGGGCCCGCCGCCGGCGGCCCGATTGATGCGCGTGGTCAGGCTGTCGTCCAGATAGCGGGAGTATTTCGCTTCGATGCGTCGCACGTCGGCGATGGCGGCGTCCGCCGCTCCGCGCGCGCGTTGCGCGTCGGCGTCGAGTTGAATCTCGTTTTCCGACGCCATCGCGCGAAAGGGTATGCGCTGCAAGGCCACCTTGCGAACCACCCAACCGCCGATCAGAACGTCTTATTGATACCGACGATCAGCCAACGTGCCGAGAATGGCTCGAGTCCCGGGCTGCCGCCACCGATTCGCCAGTTCGACTGCTGCCGATAGAAATCGGCGCGCAGCTCGGCGCTCCACCCGTCCGCCAGCACCTTGCTCACGGTGACACCCACAGTGAAGGCACCGAAGGCCGAAAGCCGCGTGTCCATCGAGTATGGCTCACCCAGAACGAAACCGCTTCCGGGCGGCGGGTTGTGATAGAAAACAGCGGCCGCCTGCGTGTAGTAGCGAATGGCGGGCGTCACGCTCCACTCCTGCGGGAGCGCCTGGACCCACGCTGCAGTGACCGTGTTGGAATCGCTGCCGAATGAATCGTTGAGATAGCGGTACGACAAGCGCAGCGCCGCGTCGGGCCCCGCGAAGTACTGGTTGTAGCGCGTAAGCCATGCCAAGATCCGGCGCTCGGAGGGGCGCTTGTCGAGGAGCTTATACGGATCGTTGTAATAGCCGTGCCCGTACGAGTAGGTCAGGTTCGACTGCACAATCGCCGTCGGCGAGAGCGCCTGCGTGACGCCGGCGAGGTACTCGAGGCTATTGCGCGGCGCATTGGTGATGCCGCCCGCGGTGCTGTTTTGCGGATTGATGCGGTCGTTGGCGCCAGCGATGCTGATCGCGTACGTGCGGTTGCGATCGTCCGAGTAGATGCGGGCGTCGACCGACCCGCCGCGCGAAAGGTAATCGCGCTCGGACGACACGACGCCGCCGATGCCGAGCGACCAGTCGCCAAAGTACTTCGTCACCTTGGCATCGCCGGCAGTTCGATAGTCGGTGACACCAAGACCCGATGCGCCCGACAGCGTGTTATGAAACAGCGGGGAAGCGCCTGACATCGCGTCGTACACGACCGAAGCTTCGACTTCGGTCGTATCGTTGAGAGGCACGAGCGTGTAAAGCGACGGGCTCCGCACGGTCATCCGGCTTGCGCCCGGTTGCCAGTCCCGGTAATCGAGATATTTGAGCTCCAGAATTCCACGGTCGGCGACCGCCTGCGCCGAGGCACCCACGGGCAGCATTCCCGGCAGCGCGAGCGCCGCAGCGAAGAGTGCACTCGCGGCGGGTGCCGGAGCACGTTTCGCTTCTGCACGGCGGACGGCGGCAAGGCAGCGACCGAATTCCGGATCGCGGACGGCGGCGGCGATCGCGCGCACCTCGCCCAATTGTCGCGTGGCCTCGCGATCAGTTGCAGCCACACCCGCCCCCGCCGACACCGTAGCCGCCGGTCGCCGCTTCCTTGCTCGTGTAGATGTGCTGCTGGATCTTCGTTTCGAGCTTGTCGGGGTCGATCTGCATCGATGCTTTCGCGAGATCCCCGCGCTCCCACGGCTTGGGCGGCTCCATCGTCGCGCAGCCGGCGGCGGCGACAGCCGCAATGAAAATGAACAAACACAACGAATGGCGCATCGGAAACTCCGTAAGTGATCCTGTCATCATCGAGCCGGAAGAAGCGCACGGATACGCTCCTCGAACACCGTCTTCTGTTCATCGCGAAATCCACTCTCGACTGCGACCACCTTGCCGGCGGCGTCGATCAGATACGAGCTTGGCATGCCTTTGACGGCATACGCTTCGGGGGTCTTTCCCGCTTCATCGTAGACAATCGTGAAAGTCGCCGGCGTCTGCTGCAGAAAGCGCTCGGCGTCGGGTCGCCGCTTGTCGACGTTGACGCCCACCACGGTGAATCCGCGTGCACCGTACTTCTGGTGCATTTCATTCAGCCAGGGAAACGACCGCCGGCACGGGCCGCACCACGAAGCCCAGAAATCGACGTAGACGACGCGGCCCTTCAGCTTGTCGAGAGCGACCGACTCGCCGCCGGCGGTGGGCAGGACGAATGACGGCGCGACATCGCCGACGCCGACGGCCAATGTCGCCACCGCGTGCAGTATCGCCGCCGCGACGAGCGCGAGGCGCGCCAGCAGCAACACTCGACGGTGGTTAAGAATCATCGTTGCCTCGCAGAACTCTGACGTTGTAAACCGGCCGCCGCGGCGGACATTCCATCGCCCCGAACGCCAATTATGCCATTGTCATTATGCCGGCTGCGCCCGTCAGCTACACGGCACGGCGTTATTTCACCCGTTCAGCTTGTCGAGCAGCTTCGAAAGACGCGCCGGATCGTCGACACGGTGCATCCGCGTGACGAGCGCGCGCGCGCGCGCAACATCGGTCGTCAGCACGCGCTGCTTGATCGACAGCAGATGCGCAGGATGCATCGACAGGTTGGTGAGGCCGAGTCCGAGGAGCAGCCTCGTAAGGCGTGTCTCGCCCGCCATCTCGCCGCACACGGCGATCGGCACCTTGGCACGGTCAGCCGCCGCGATCGCCATCGCGATCAGCCTCAGAACCGCCGGGTGCAGCGGATCATAGAGGTGCGACACGGTGTCGTCCGCACGGTCGACGGCAAGCGTGTACTGAATGAGGTCGTTGGTGCCGATGGACAGGAAGTCGAGGCGCTTCAGGAACGCCGAGATCGCGAGCACCGCGGCCGGAATTTCGATCATCCCGCCAATCTCAATTCCCGAATCGAACGGGATGTCTTCCTCGCGCAGCGCTTCCTTCGCCTGCGCGATCATTGCGAGCGTCTGGTCGATTTCCGAGACCGAGACCAGCATCGGGACCAAGATCTTCACTTTGCCGTAATGCGACGCCCGCAGGATCGCGCGAAGCTGCGTAAGGAAGAGCCGCGGTTCGGCGAGACAGAAGCGGACCGCGCGCAGACCAAGCGCGGGATTCGGTGCGACCCGCGCGAGTCCTTCGAGCCCCGCCGCCTGCTTGTCCGCGCCCAAATCGAAGGTTCGAATCGTCACCGGTTTTCCGCGCATACCCTCTGCCACGCTGCGGAACGCCTCGAATTGTTCGTCCTCCGACGGCAGGCCTTCCCGGTTGAGAAACAGGAACTCCGAACGGAAGAGACCGATGCCGCTCGCTCCGTTCTCTAGCGTCTGCATGAGATCGCCGGGGAGCTCGATGTTCGCCTGCAACTCGATCTCGACGCCGTCGATCGACGTCGCGGGCTTGGTGATGAGCCGGCGCAGGCGAGCGCGCTCCAGCGAGAGCTCTCCCTGCTTCAGCCGGTATTCGGCCAGCACCGACTTGTCCGGATTGACGATGACGACGTTGTTCGTGCCGTCGACGATCAGAAGCTCGTTCTCGCGGATCAGCTGCCGCGCGTTGTGCGTCGCGACGACCGCCGGCACGGCAAGACTGCGCGCGACGATGGCGGTGTGCGACGTCGCGCCGCCGACGTCGGTCAGGAACGCCGCGTAGCGGTGCCGCTTGAACTGGATGACGTCGGCCGGAGAGAGATCGTGCGCGACCAGGATCGTGTGCTGCTCGGCGCCGGCCGGCGCGACGGGCCCCGGCTTTCCGAGCAGGCGCTTCAGGATGCGTTCGACGACCTGCACGACGTCGGCCTTGCGTTCGCGCAGATAGGGATCGTCGATCGTGTCGAATTGCTCGACCAGCACGTTCATCTGCTGGACGAGCGCCCACTCGGCGTTGCAGCGCTGCTCGGCGATGATCTTCTTTGGCGTGTCCGACAACGTCGGATCGGTGAGGATCATCCAGTGCACATCGAGGAACGCGCCGAATTCCGCCGGCGCATCGCCGCCTGTCATCGTCGCATGAAGTCCCTCGAGCTCGCGTTGCACTTCGCGTATCGCATTATCGAAGCGCGCGATCTCGGCACCGACGTTGCCCGAATCGATCGTGTAGTGCGCGACCTCGAGCGTGGCGTGCGAGACGAGCTGCGCCCGTCCGATCGCGATGCCGCCGGAAACGCCGACACCGTGCAGCGCGAAGCTCGTCATCGCCTGGCGCTCCGGGCATTCAGTCGCGCACGGGCCACCGCCCTGCCGCTCGCGCTCATTGCCCTTCGCCGAAGCAATCGCCGATCAGCGCCACCAGCGCGTCCATCGCCTCACCCTCGTCCGGCCCGTCGGTTTCGAGCGTGACCTTCGCCCCCTTGCCCGCCGCCAGCATCATCACGCCCATGATGCTCTTGGCGTTGACCTTGCGGTTGTTGCGCGCCATCGCGACATCGCATTGGTACTTCGCCGCGAGTTGCGTAAGCTTGGCCGACGCCCGGGCGTGCAGCCCGAGCTTGTTGATGATCTCAACCTCGCGTTGCTGCATAGACCGGATCGACCTCGATATGCAGCACGCCATCGCGGGCGCCGGAAATCGCCTTCTTGATGGTCTGCTCCATGCCGCGGGTGCGGTACGTGAAGGCGCGCACCAGCATCGGCAGGTTGACTCCGGCCACGACCTCGACGCGGCCCGGCTTCGCGAGCTTGGTCGCGAGATTGCACGGGGTGGCGCCGTAGAGGTCGGAGAGGATCAGCACGCCGTTGCCGGAATCGAGCCGCGTCACGAGCTCGCGTGCGGCGGGGAGGAGGTCGACCGGATCGTCCGTCGCCGAAACCGCCAGCACCTCGAACTGCGGCGGCCGGCCGCCGAGCACGTGCGTTACGGCGCGCACGAGACTCTCGCCGAGGCTGTCATGGGCAACGATCAGGATGCCGATCATTTTTAACCCGTTTAGTGAGCCATTTCGTGGCGACAGGGGCGTTATGGAAGAACGCGTCGATAATGTTAGCACGCGCTCGCCGCAGCCCGCGGCCTGCGCGCGGGCTACGCGCAGACCCGAATCAGCGCGTCGGCAAACATCCCGCCCACGTCGAAACCGGACTGCTCGGTGATCTCGACGAAGCACGTGGGGCTCGTCACGTTGATCTCGGTGAGATAGTCGCCGATCACGTCGAGGCCGACAACGAGCAGTCCCTCGGCCCAAAGCTTGGGCCCGAGCGCCGCGGCGATTTCGCGGTCACGCGGCGTCAGCGGCCGGGCAACTCCGCGGCCGCCGGCGGCGAGATTGCCGCGAGTCTCGCCCGCCTTGGGGATTCGCGCGAGCGCATACGGCGCGGGCTCGCCGGCGATCAGCAGGATGCGCTTGTCGCCGTCGACGATGGCGGGAATGTAGCGCTGCGCCATCACGGTCCGCGCGCCATCCTGGCTGACGGTCTCGACGATCACATTGCGGTTCGGATCGTCGTCGCGCACGCGGAAGATCGATGTTCCACCCATCCCGTCGAGCGGCTTGACGATGACGTCCTTGTGCTGATCGATGAAGGCGCCGATCCGTTCGGCATCGCGCGTGACGAGCGTCGGCGCGATGAACGCGTTGAATTTCGCCACCGCCATCTTCTCGTTGTTGTCGCGGATCGCGCGCGGTCGGTTGAACACGCGGGCGCCTTCACGCTCCGCTGCTTCGAGGAGGTACGTTGCGTACACGTACTCCATGTCGAACGGCGGATCCTTGCGCATCACAACGGCCGCGAACTCGGTGAGCGAACGCTCGTCGGCGGGCGCCGCGGTGTACCAGTCATGAACATCGGCGTGGAGCGACAGCGCGGCGACCCGCGCGCGCGTCATGCCGGCGTGCCAGAACATATCGGCGGGCGTCAGCGCGTAAATGCGATGGCCGCGCGCAGACAGCGCCCGCATCATCGCCACACTCGAGTCCTTGTAGGCCTTGAGCTGCGGCAGCGGATCGAGAATGAAGGCGAAATCCATGCCGGTCGGGCCTGTTTTTCGCGAATGCGCCGGCGCGGCGGCGCCGCTTAAAGACCGAGCCAGTCGATCGCCGCGGCGTCCACGGCGTGATCGGGCGTGACGAATCCCTTGTAGCCGACCGCCCCCAATATCTGCCGGCCCGGCTCCGTCTGGGCGAGCGTGACGAGCGCGCGCTGGATGCGCTCCTGCTCGTCCGCGGGAAGCTTCGTCGACACGATGAAGTATTTGATGGGGACCGACCGCGACTTCAGGAATACCTTGCCCCCCTTGTCGGTCCACTCCTTGACGACCGCGTTCGCAGCCGTCGCGCCCACATCGGCGAAGCCGTACTCGAGATAGAACGGCACCGCATCCTGATAGCGCGTCGTGAGGATCTTGATGTCATTCGAGGGGATGCTTGCGGAGCGCAGCATCGCCCGGACCATCCATGCCGTGATCGAATCGGGGTCGGGTGTAACGAGCCGTTTGCCCTTGACGTCTGGAAGCGTTTTCGCCGCGTCGTTGCGGTTCACCATCAGCGACACCGTGTACTCGGTGTAGCCGGCGGTCCAGGCAAGCGTCTTGTAGCGGCCCGCCTTCACCTCCGCGAGCGCTACGTGGGAGGGATGAATGAATGCGAGGTCGTATTCCTGTTTCGCCAGCCCCTCACGGACATCGTTGTACTTCGGGACCAGCACGACGCGCACGTTGCGTTTCAGCGCAGCGCCGAGGAACTGTGCGAGGGGCTCGAATTTGTCGCGGATTTCTTTCGGCGTAGCCTGATAGGTGACGCCCTCGGTCACTGAAAACACGAGATCGGCGGCGGGCAGCGCCCCCGGAAGCAGGGCGAGCGCTGCGACGCACCACAACGACAGACGACACCGCATCAACGGGACTCCTTGTCTTGACTTCTAAGCGCTCGCCAGATTTTCTCCGAAGTGAGCGGCATCTGCATGGCAAGAGCGCGTTCCTGGGCTCCGGCCCGCGCGAGCGCGTCAACGACTGCATTGACCACCGCCGGCGTGGCGCCGATCGTTCCCAACTCACCGACGCCTTTTACGCCCATCGGATTGTTGCGGCAAGGGGTCGACTCGTCCATCGCGGTCGCGAAGTGGCGGATCATGGCGGTGCGCGGAATGGCATAGTCCATAAAGCTTGCCGTGAGCGCCTGCCCGGTTTCCGGGTCGTACACGAAACGTTCGCAGAGCGCCTGTCCAATTCCCTGGACGGCGCCGCCCTCGAGCTGGCCGATGACGATCATCGGATTGACGACGTGGCCGACGTCGTTCACCGACCAATAGCCGACGATTTCGATGGCGCCGGTGTCAGGATCGATTTCGACTTCGCAGACGTGACATCCGTTCGGCCACGTCGCGTCGGCGACCGAGCTCGTCGATACGAGCTCGATGCGCTGCGCCGGCTGCCGTCGCGCGAGTTCGAAGAGGTCGATCCGGCGATCGGTACCCGCGATGGCGAAGATGCCGTCGGCGTACTCGATGTCCCCGGCGGCTGCCTCGAGCTCAACTGCCGCGAGATCCTGCGCTTTTGCCACCGTCCGCTCGGCCGCGACGCGCACAGCCGATCCGCCGACGAAAAGCGAACGCGATCCGGCGCTGCCAAAGCCTTGCGCACGATCGGTGTCGCCTTGCACGATGCGTATCTTCTCGATCGGCACGCCGAAAACGTCGACCGCAAGTTGCGAATACGTTGTCGCGAGTCCCTGTCCCATCGCCTGCGTGGCGGAGACGATTTCGATTCCGCCATCGCCTTCGACGGTGACGGTCACCGTCTCCTCGAACACGTCGGCGCCGGTCCATTCCAGGAAGGCCGCCATCCCGCGCCCGCGCAGGCGCCCGCGGCGTCGGGCGTCGGCCGAACGTACGTCGAATCCGGTCCAATCGGATAACCGGAGCGCCTGATCCATCACCGAAGCGAATTGTCCGCTGTCGTAGGTCTTGTCCAGCGGATTTTTGTACGGCATCTGTTCCGGCCGGATCATGTTGCGGCGGCGGAGCTCGACTTGATCGATCCCGGTCGCGCGCGCTGCGGCATCCATCAAGCGCTCGATCATGTAGATCGCCTCGGGACGTCCCGCACCCCGGTACGCTCCGGTCGGCGCGGTATTCGTGAGCACGGCCTCGATGTGGATGTCGACCGTACGGATGTCGTAGATCGACGTCGCCACCCAAGGCCCAATCAGCAGCTGGATCACGATGCCGCCACCGGTAGCGTAGGCGCCAACGTTGGCGAGCGAATGGACGCGCAACGCGAGGATCCTGCCTTCGTTGTCGAGCGCAAGTTCCGCCGTGCTCGTGAGGTCGCGTCCGTGCGACGCCGCGAGGAACTCGTCCATCCTCGATGCGCACCATTTGACCGGGCGTCCCAGCGAGCGCGCACAAAACGCGGTGACGACATCCTCGGGATACAGATTCGTCTTCATCCCGAAGCCGCCGCCGACGTCGCCGACAAGAACGCGCACTCTGTCCTTTGGAATGTCGAGCACCGCTTCGGACAGTTCGTCGCGCAACCCCGTGGGGGTCTGGCAGCTAACGGTGAGCGTCAGGCGCCCGGTGGCGGCATCGTAGGCCGCGAGTGTGGCGCGCGGCTCGATCGGGCAAGGGGCAACACGCTGGTTGACGAGGTCGAGTCGCACGATGTGGGCGGCCTTGCGGAAGGCCGCCGCGGTCGCTTTGGCGTCACCGTGTCGCAACTCGCACGCGATATTGCCCACCGCTTCTTTCCAGACCGCAGGTGCGCCGGCCGCGAGCGCGTGCGACACGTCTACGACCATCGGCAACGGATCGTAGCGAACGTCGATCGCCTCGACCGCATCCTGCGCATTCGTCGTTGTTGCGGCGACAACGGCAGCCACCGCCTCGCCAACATGGCGAACCACGTCGACGGCAAGCGCGTGCCGCGGTGGCGTCGCCGTAGCGGAACCATCCGCGCGGCGGAAGTCGGCCGAAAGCAGCAGCGGTTTCACGCCGGCCGCGACGAGGTCATCTCCGGTGAGGATCGCGATCACGCCGGGCAGCGCCGCGGCGGCGGCGGTGTCGATGGCGACGATCCGCGCGTGCGGATGGGGTGAGCGGAGAAAGGCGACGTGCGCTTCGCCGGGGACGTCGACGTCGTCGGCGAAGCGGCCCTTGCCGGTCAAAAGCGCTTCGTCCTCCACGCGGCGTACCGCCTTGCCGCTGCCAAAGCGCGCAAGTTGCGAAGACGTTCTTGTCATCGCAGTATATTACCTTGGTGTCTCCGGCATGGCAGTCCGGCAACCGGCGGCATCATCTTGAAGTCAAAGACTCGGGAGGATATCGTATGAAGCTCATGACGGGACTGGCGGTCTTTCTGGCGGGCCTCGCCACGGCATCCGCCGCCGACATCGAGGCGGGCAAAGCCAAAGCGGCGGCAGTCTGCGCGGCGTGCCATGGTGCACAAGGGGTCAGCGTCAGCGACGGGATCCCGAATCTTGCCGGGCAGAAGTCGCGCTACATCGAGACGCAGCTCAATGCGCTGAAGGACGGCAGCCGCAAGAATGCGATCATGAACGCGATCGCGGCGCAGCTTTCCGCAGAGGACATCGCCAACGTCGCCGCGCATTTTGCCGCGCAGCAGGGCGCGAGCGCGGGCACCGCGAAATCGGAGCTCCTGCCCAATGTCGCCAAATCCGGCGTGCGCTTCCCGGAGAACTACAAGACGACATTTACGAAATACCATACGGCTAATCTCGCCGCGACGAAGCAGGTGCGCTACTTCTACGCGAACGACGTTGCGCTGCAGGCCGCGAAAGCAGGCAAATCGCTGCCCGACGGGGCGGTGCTCCTTATCGAGTTCTATTCTGCCAAGCAGGACGCCGACAAGAAGCCCGTCATGGGCAACGATGGGTTCTTTGTCCCCGACCAGCTCGTCAGCTTCTCGGCCATGGAGCGCGAGGCCGGCTGGGGCAAGGACATCCCCGACATGCTGCGCAACGAGGAATGGAACTACGCCGTCTTCACGAGCGCGAAGGAGCCGCGGCCCGGAATCAACCAGGCCGAATGCCTCGCTTGCCACAAGCCGCTCGAAAAGGCGAGCTACACGTTCACGCTGAAGGAGCTCACCGCCGCCGCCAAGACGCGCTAGGGACTGGGAACGTGCCCTAGATCTCCGCGCCGGGCGCGCCCAGGTACGCGCGGCGAAGCGCCGGATCGGCAAGCAGCGTCTCGCGGTCACCTTCCATCACGATACGGCCCTCTTCGAGCACGAACGCGCGCGTCGCGACCTCGAGTGCGCGCGCGACATTCTGCTCGACCATCAGGATCGTGACTCCCTGCGTGTGTATCGCGCGAATGAGAGCAAACATCTCGGCGACGATCAGCGGAGAGAGGCCGAGCGACGGCTCGTCGAGCAGGAGCAGGCGCGGCCGCGCCATCAGTGCGCGCGCAATCGCCACCATCTGCTGCTGGCCCCCTGAAAGTGCGCCCGCGGGTACGTCGAGCCGCGCCGACAGCGCCGGGAAGAGCTCGCACATCCGCGCGATCGACGCTTTTCGCTCTCGCCGCGCGGCGTCGACGAGGCTGCCGATTTCGAGATTTTCGCGCACCGACATCCGCGTGAAGAGCCGGCGCCCCTCGGGCACGACGGCGATCCCGGCAGCGATGAAACGATGGGCCGGCAGCGTCGCGAGATCGACGCCATCGAACGCGAGCGTGCCGGACGTGACCGGAAGCAGGCCCGCAATCGCATTGATCAGCGTGCTCTTGCCTGCGCCGTTCGGGCCGACCACACAAACAAGCTCGCCCTCGGACACCGAAAGCGTAACCCCGTCGAGCGCGCGGGCTTGACCATAGGCGACTGCGACATCTTTCGCTTCAAGCATGCGCCGGCGCTCCGAGATACGCGGTGACGACGGCGGGATCGCCCATCACCGCGGCCGGCGCGCCGGCGGCGATCACGTCGCCATGATTCAGCACGACGATGCGGTCGGCAAGCGCAATCACGACACGCATCACGTGCTCGACGAGCACGATCGTCGCGCCTTGTGCGCGGATGTCGCGGATCAACTCGACCGCGCTGTCGATCTCGGCTGGATTGAGGCCGGAGAGGACCTCGTCCAGCAGCACGAGCTGCGGACGAAAGGCGAGCGCGCGCGCAAGCTCGAGGAACTTGCGCTGGTGCAAATTGAGCTCGTCAGGAAGCGCATCCGCTTTGCGCGCGAGCCGCGCGAACTCGAGCCAGCGCGTTGCCTCCCGTTCCGCCGCAGCGCGCGCAAGCGTGGCGCCGCCGAACATCGCTGCGAGCGTGACATTTTCGCGAACAGTGAGCTCGCGAAACGGCCGCGGGATCTGATAGGTGCGGGCGATGCCGGCGCGGGCGATGCGGTGCGCGGGAATGCCGGCAATCTCGCGGCCGCGAAACACGATGCGCCCCGAATCGGGTTTGAAATGACCGCTCACGACGTTGATCAGCGTCGACTTGCCTGAACCGTTGGGCCCGAGGAGTCCCAGCACCTCGCCTGCACGCACCTCGAGGGACACGTTGCGCAATGCCTGCACGCCTTCGAACGCCTTGCAGAGGCCTTCGATCACGAGAAGCGGCGGAGCGCCGGCAGGTTCGGACGTCGCTTCCACCGGCACCGTTCCGCTGCGAATGGCGACCCGACGGCGGGTGCGCCACGCACGTCCACAGCAGAGGTCATGACCTTCTTGCGACCGCGCCACCGGCCGAGGAGACCCTGCGGCATGAACAGGATCACGAGGATCAGCACGACGCCGACCACGGCCTTGCCTGCGATCGCGTAGTCGCTCGCGGTGAACGCATACATGAGCGCGGTAATCACGGTTGCGCCGATCGCGGGACCCGCCCAGTGCCGCGTGCCGCCGAGGATGCTCATCAGCACGACGGTCAGCGGCACCGTGATCGAGAACGTCTCGCCGACCGTCACGTAGGACACAAAGAGCGCATGGATCCCGCCCGCGACGCCGGCGAGCGCGCACGACAACGCGAACGCGGCGAGCTTGAACCGGTAGGTCGGTACGCCCATCACTTCGGCGACGTCCTCGTCGTCGTGGATCGCGAAGAGACCGCGGCCAAGTCGCGCGCGCCGAACGAGATACGCGATCGACAGCGTCGCCAGGGCCAGCGCGAGCGCCAGCAGATAGAACATCGACGACACGCTGGGCCCGAGCTTTGGCAGCGGCACGGCGCTGAGATAAACACCGGGACCGCCATCGATCGGCGTATTGAGGATGATCGTTGCCAGCACGAACGTGACTGCGAGCGTGAGCAACGCGAAGAGCTCGCCGCGCACTCGGCGTACCCGAAAGACGACGAGCCCGATGCAAAGCGCGAGCGCCGCGGCGCTCGCCCCCGCCGCCGGAAGCGTCCAGAGGAACGGCATGTCGTAGCGCGCGGCGAGCGTCGCCGTCGTGTAAACGCCCGCGCCGAAAAATGCGCCGTGACCGAACGAGATGTATCCCGAGTAGCCTGACAGGATGTTCCACGACGTGGCGAGCACGATCCAGTGGAAGATCAGATAGAGAAACGATTCGTAGAACGCGGGCAGCCCGAGGAAGGGCACGACGGCGAGCGCCGTGGCGACTCCCGCCAGCGCAGCGATGACCCTCACGCTTTTCCGGGGCGCGCGATCAGAAGCAGAATGAGGAGCGAGAACGAGACGACCGGCGCCCACGAAGGCGCGGTCACTGCCATCGTCACAGCTTCGCTCACGCCGATCACGATACCCGCCACGAGCGGTCCGAGCGCGCGTCCGGGCCCGCCCATCATTACGACTGCAAAGATGACGCCGATCCAGGCATAAATCTGCGCGGGTGCGAGTGTCTGCGACAGCGCAAGGCAAAGCCCCGCCGCGCCGGCGAGCGCCGCGGAAGCGCCGGACACGAGATAGGCGAGACGGCGCTCATCGACGCCGAACGCCGCCGCGATCGGCGCGTCCTCGGCCGCCGCGCGCATCGCACGACCGATGTCGGTGTAGCGCAACGCGACCACGCGCCGAGTGACAGCGCGATGGCGATCCCCAGCGTCAGGAGTTCAGGCAGCGGTACAACAAGCGTTCCGACGCGAAGATTTACGTTGGCGTAACCGGACTCGAGGCGGCGAAAATCCGCGGTCCAGACGGACTGGATGACGGTCTCCACGATGACCGTAAAACCGAATGTCACCAGCAGCGAGTTGAGCGGGCTCACGCGAAAACGCGCGAACAGCCACTGCATCGCGACGCCCAGGGCGAAAAATCCGGGAACGATGACGACGAGCGTTACGAGCGGGTCCAGCCCGCCGACGGTCGCGACATGATAGGTGAGATACGCGCCGAGGAACGCGAGCGCGAAATGCGCGAGGTTGATCTGCCCGAGCAGGCCCCAGGTGAGACTCAAGCCAAGTCCGAGCAGGCCATACAACGCGCCGATGAATACGCCCGAGAGGACGGCCTGCCCGAATAGCGTCGCCCCGGGCAGGTTCATCGGTCAGGATGTCGCAAATCTGCTGTGGGGCCGATCTGCGCGACGATTTTCGACAGCCTGGCAGGGCACGTTAGGGAACGATCAGCTTGGCGCCGGGCGCCGCGACGTCCTTCGGCCAGACGACGACCCACCGGCCGTTTTGCACCTGCTTCACGCGCATCAAATCGTCGCCGTAGTTGCTGGGACCGTCGAAGCGCAGGACGCCCTGGATCGTGCCAACTCGGTTTTTCTTGATCCACGTAGCGAGCACTTTGTCGTCTAGACTCTTGGTCGCGGTGACAGCGGCTTCGAGGATCTGCCACGCCGAGTACGACGCTGCGGCCTGCGTGTCGACCGCGGTGTCCGCCAGCCCGGCTTTCGCGGCGCGTTCGTTGAAGACCTTGATGAACGCCTCGGCCTGCGGATTGCTCGTGAACGGCGGATGCTCCTCGAAGATCGTGGCGGCGAGCGCGTAGTTCGCGTCCGGCGACTTCACCATGGGTCCCGGCGCCGGATACATATAGAACTGCTCCTTCGGCATGTAGTCGATCTTCTTCATCGCCTCGATCAGCTGATTGCCTTCGAGGCCGAGCGCGCCGACCCACAGGAAGTCGGCGTTCGCTTCCTTGATCCGCGCGGCGATCGGGCCATAATCGCGGTTGCCGAACTCCCACTCGAGGAACAGCACTTCCTTCACGCCGCGTTTCTTTGCGACCTCGCGCGCGCCGAGCGACACAAAGTGCACGCTCGGGAACTTGCTCGTGACCACGGCGATCGTCTTGGGCGGCTTGGGCGAGGCGGCAAGCGCATCCAGCACCGTGTTGGGAAACGTGGTCTGCGGCTCGGGCCCCAGCGACCACGCCGGGAACTGCCGCTCGTATTTCGCCATGTTCGGGATGCCGAACGTGTGGTGGATCAGGAGCTTGTCGTATCGTTGCGCAACACCCATCGCCGAGAGGATGTTGCCCGTCGCGTAGGGACCGATGATGAGATCGACCTTGTCGACGGTGATGAGCTGTTCGTACAGGGTGCGCGCGACGTCGGGCTTCGACTGGTCGTCCTTGACGATCCACTCGACGGGGCGCCCGAGGAGCCCGTTCTTCGCGTTCAACTGGTCGACGTAGATCTCGCCGACGATCTTGTGCACCTGGCCGGTCGCCGCGAGCGGACCGGTGAGCGCCAGCGTGCTGCCGATGCGGATGGGCTTGCCAGACGGGGCCGCCAACGCGGCGCCTCCGGTGCAAACGAGCGAAATTGCTGTAACGAGCGCAGTGATCCAGCGCGTGACGACGTTCATGCTCAGTCCTCCTCCCTGCCGATCATTCGGTGCTGCGGTGGACTCGCTAAGCGGCGCGCCGCGTTGCGGTCTCGTGGTTCTGGATGAAGTAATCGGGCGGCGCCGGGCCCCACAGATAGAACGAGTCCTCCGGCGCATGGTCGTTGGCGCGCCACTCGAGATCGGCCGGGATGAAGTCGATATCGTACGAGTACTCGGCGAAGCTGCCCCACGGATCGCGCGCGTAATAGAAATAATTCGACCCCAGCACGTGGCGACCCACACCCCAGCCGTAGGTGTGACCGCGGTCGACCATCTGCTGCATGCCGAGTCCGACCTCGTCGAAGGTGGCGACATCCCAGCTCGAATGATGGAGACCGGGGCCATCTGACTTGGCGAATGCGAGCATGTGGTGGTCGCTCGAATGCGCGCCGTGCAGGAACGCGATGCCGTCACCGGAATGGTCCGACAGCCGCAACCCCAGCGCGTCGGCATGGAAACGGCGCGCGCGCGCGACATCCGAGCTGAAGAGCAGCACGTGCGACAGCCTCCGCGGACGTACCTTGCCCACCGTCGAGCGCTTCGGGGCCGCCCCCGCGCCAGGCGGCACCGCCTGCGATTGCGCAGCCTGTTTCACGTCCGGGGAAACCTTCGGCGCGACCAGAAGGTGGAACAGCACGCCTTCCGGATCGCGGAACCACGCGCCGGTCGTCTCCGCCTGCGGATGCGGGTCGACCGATTTGATACCGAGCTGCGTCAGCCGCTTTTGCAAGGCGTCGAAATCCTCGGCGTAGGCGCCAAACGTGATGTACTGGAGGCGCTTCTCGCTGCCCCCGCGAAGGACGGTGCCCCAGCGATGGGCGTGGCCGGCGGTGTGCAAATGCAGCCGGTCGTCGCTGCGGCGGACGTCGAGGCCGAAGTCGTCGTAAAAGCGCGCGGCGGCGTCGAGATCCGGGACCGAGAAGACGAAATGATCGAGCGAATGGACGGCGGTGACACCCTCGCGCCGCGCGGTTGTGGATCGTGCGTTCATGCTTCCTCCTCACCCGCTTTTGTGCGCCGATCATAGCACGCGAGGGGCGCGGCCGAGCGCAGGCGTAACATACGCGCCGGCACCGTCACCCTGGTCTTTGCAGCGCCGGCGATTTCGCGATGACGCACGTCTTCCACCGCAATTTGCGCATGACGCCGCCCGTCGCCGTCGCGGGTCGCGGTGTTTATCTTACCGACGCCGCAGGCAAGCAGTACCTCGATGCGTCGGGAGGCGCCGCCGTGTCGTGCCTGGGCCATGGCCATCCCGAGGTGCTGGCGGCGATGCATGCGCAAATCGACCAGCTCGCCTACGCGCACACGAGCTTTTTCACGACCGAGCCGGCGGAGAAGCTTGCCGATCGACTGGTTCGCACGGCGCCGGCCGGAACAAGCCATGTCTACCTCGTAAGCGGCGGTTCGGAAGCCGTCGAAGCCGCCCTCAAGATGGCGCGGCAGTATTTCGTCGAGATTGGCGAACCGGAGCGCAGGGTTTTCGTCGCGCGGCGCCAAAGCTATCACGGCAACACGCTCGGCGCGCTCGCGGTGGGCGGCAACGCGTGGCGCCGGCGCCAGTTCGCGCCGCTTTTGATCGACGTCAAGCATGTCGCGCCGTGCTACGCGTATCGCGACCAGCGCGCCGGCGAGAGCCCTGAGGCCTACGGCACCAGGCTCGCGGACGAGCTCGACGCGACGATACGCGAATGCGGCGCCCAGCGCGTGATCGCCTTTGTCGCGGAGACGGTCGGCGGCGCCACCTCGGGAGCGCTGCTTCCTGTCCCCGGCTATTTCAAGGCAATCCGCGAGGTGTGCGACCGGCACGGCGTGCTGCTGATCCTGGACGAGGTGATGTGCGGGATGGGCCGTACGGGAACGCTGCACGCGTGCGCGCAGGAAGGCGTGGCACCCGACCTCATGACGATCGCGAAAGGCTTGGGAGGCGGATACCAGCCGATTGGCGCCGTGCTCGCGCAAAAACGCATTGTCGACGCCATGTCGGCAGGCACCGGCTTCTTCCAGCACGGACATACGTATCTCGGCCATCCGGTCGGATGCGCAGCGGCCCTCGCCGTGCAGGAAATCATCGAGCGTGACGGACTGCTCGCCAACGTCCGCGCGCGCGGCGCAGCGTTGGCGTCGCGCCTCGCCGATCGTTTCGACCGCCATCCGCACGTCGGCGACATTCGCGGCCGCGGTCTTTTTTTCGGCGTCGAGATCGTTCGCGATCGAGCCTCCAAGGAACCCTTCGATCCTGCACTGCAACTCCACGCCCGCATCAAGCGCGAAGGCATGGCACGCGGTCTCATGACGTACCCGATGGGCGGGACGATCGACGGGCGGGCCGGCGATCACATCCTGCTCGCGCCGCCCTTCATCGTCGAAGACGAGCACCTCGACGTGATCGTCGGCCGGCTGGGGGAAGCCATCGACGCAGCGCTCGCAACCCTATAACGTATCGGCTCGGCCGATGAACCCTGGGAGGAGATCCGCATGAAGTCCTATCGCATCACCGGCGTCGTTGCCGCCGCACTGCTCGCCGCCGCATTCGGCATTCCCGCGTCCGCGCAGCAGAAGTTCGTCACCATCGGCACGGGTGGCGTCACCGGCGTCTATTACGCCGCGGGGGGCGCGGTCTGCCGCCTCGTCAACAAGGACCGCGCGAAGCACGGCATTCGGTGCTCCGTCGAGTCGACGGGAGGCTCGGTGTTCAACGTGAACACGATCAAGGCCGGAGAGCTCGACTTCGGATTCGCGCAATCGGACGTCCAGTACAACGCGACCAAAGGCTTGGCGGGTTTCAAGGATGCCGGCGCTTACGGCGATCTGCGGTCCGTGTTCTCGGTGCATCCGGAGCCGTTCACCGTCGTCGCGCGAAAGGAAGCCAACGTCAAGACGTTCGCCGATTTCAAGGGCAAACGCTTCAACGTCGGCAATCCGGGATCCGGCACGCGCGCCTCGATGGAGGAGCTGCTCGCCGCCATGGGCTGGAAGATGAGCGATTTCGCGCTCGCGTCGGAGTTGAAGGCCGACGAGCACGGTGCTGCGCTCTGCGACGGGAAGATCGACGGCTTCTTTTATGGCGTTGGTCATCCCTCGGCCAACATCCAGGATCCGACGACGTCGTGCGGCGCCAAGCTCGTCTCGCTGACAGGCCCGGCCGTCGACAAGCTGCTCGCGGAAAAACCGTATTACGCGAAGGCGGTCATTCCCGCCGGGCTCTATCCGAACAACCCCGACGCGACCACCACGTATGGCGTCCTGGCGACCGTGGTGACGTCGTCGAAGACTTCGCCCGAGGTGGTCTACCAGATCGTGAAAGCCGTGTTCGACAATTTCGACGAATTCAAGAAACTGCACCCCGCGCTCGCGAACCTCGAAGCAAAGAACATGATTGCCGACGGCAATTCGGCGCCGCTGCACGAAGGGGCCGCACGCTATTACCGCGAGAAGGGCTGGATCAAATAGGCCTGCAGGGTGACTCGCGCGGACTTGGAGGAAAGCGCGCGTGACCACCGACATAGAGAAAGCCCCGGCCAAGCTTCAGGAGCTCGTCGCCGAAGTCGACACTGGAGGGCGCAAGCCCGTCGGCTTCACCGCGAAGGTGATCTTCGGCGCCGCACTTGCGTGGGCGCTGTTCCAGACGTGGTACGCGTCGCCGCTGCCCTTCGCGCTGCGCTTCGGTGTTCTCAACGACACCGAGGCGCGCGCGATTCATCTCGCCTTCGCGCTCTTCCTCGCGTTCTTGGCGTGGCCGGCTGGCAAACACTCGCCGCGCGACCGCGTCCCCGCGCAGGATTGGCTGTTCGCGCTGGCGGGCGCGTTCGCCTCCGCCTATCTCATGCTGTTCTACAACGCGCTCGCGTTGCGGCCCGGTCAGCCCACCACTCTCGATCTTGTCATTTCGATCACCGGTCTCGTGCTGCTGCTCGAGGCAACGCGACGCGCGATCGGCGCGCCAATGGCCGTCCTCGCCGTGCTGTTCATCGCGTATGCGCTCTTCGGTCCGCATCTTCCCGAGCTGATCTCGCACAAGGGCGCGTCGTTCTCGCGGCTGATGTCGCACATGTGGCTGACGACCGAGGGCGTGTTCGGCATCGCGCTTGGCGTGTCGACCGGCACTATTTTCGTCTATGTGCTTTTCGGCGCATTGCTCGACCGAGGCGGCGGCGGCAACTACATGATGCAGGTCAGCTTCGCCGCGCTCGGCCATCTGCGCGGCGGTCCGGCAAAGGTCTCAGTCGTGTCGTCGGCGTTGAACGGCATGATCTCGGGCTCGTCGGTGTCGAATGTCGTGTCCGGCGGCATCTTCACCATTCCGCTGATGAAAAAGGCGGGCTACGGCGGCGTCAAGGCTGGCGCAATCGAGACGATGGCTTCCGTCGACGGGCAGATCATGCCGCCGGTGATGGGCGCCGCGGCATTCCTGATGGTCGAGTATGTCGGCATCCCGTATTCGGACGTCATCAAGCACGCGTTCCTGCCGGCGATCCTTTCCTACATCGGACTCTTTTACATCGTCCATCTCGAAGCGCTGAAGCTCGGCATGCGGCCGATCATCGCGCGCACACCGCGACCGCTTCGTGAGCGCGCGCTGCGCTTCGGTCTCGGCATTTCAGGCAGCGTCATCGTTTGCTGCGTGATCTACTGGGTGCTGGCCGGAATCAGCCAGTTCCTTGGACGTGCGGCGCCGTGGGCCACGGGCGCGGTGGTTGTCGGGCTCTACCTCTTCGCGGTCAAGCAGGCGGCCTCATGCCCGGACTTGCCGCAAGATATCGATATCAACGCGCCGCGCGCGCTCGACACGTGGCCCGCGGTGCGCGCCGGGCTGCATTTCATGCTGCCGGTCGGCGTGCTCATCTGGTGCCTGATGGTCGAGGAAATGTCGCCATCGCTGTCGGCGTTCTGGTCGATCATGATGCTGGTGGTGCTGATGTCGACCCAGCGTCCGCTCTTCGATTATTTTCGCGGCGCACGCACGCCGGGCGCCTGGGCGACCGGATGGCACGAGCTCGTCGAAGGCTTCAACGATGGCGCGCGCAACATGATCGGGATCGGCGTCGCCACCGGAACCGCCGGCATCATCGTCGGCGCAATCACGCTCACTGGTCTTGCGCTGCGGATGACCGAGTTCGTCGAATTCGTCTCGCACGGCAACGTGATCCTGATGCTGCTCTTCATCATGCTCTCGTGCCTCGTGCTGGGCCTCGGCGTGCCGACGACCGCGAATTACGTGCTGGTCGCAACACTGATGGCGCCCGTCGTCGTCGAGCTCGGCGCGCAGGCGGGCCTCGTGATTCCGCTGATCGCCGTTCATTTGTTCGTCTTCTACTATGGGATCATGGGCGACATCACGCCGCCGGTCGGTCTTGCGACATTCGCTGCGGTCGCGATCTCCGGCGAGGACATGATCGAGACCGGCATCCAGGGCGCGCTTTATGCGCTGCGCACCGTGATCCTGCCGTTCATCTGGATCTTCAATCCGCAGCTGCTGCTCATCGACGTGCGCGGTTTGTGGGCGCTCGTGTCGGTCGTCGTCGCTTCGACGCTCGCGATGATGCTGTTTGCCGCGGTCACGATGAACTGGTTCCGGGTGAAGAGCCGCTGGTGGGAAAATCTCGCCCTGCTCGCCGCCGTCGCGCTGCTGTTTCGTCCCGACTTCTTCATGGATCAACTCACGCCCGAATACGGGCCAGCGCCACCCACAAGTATCTATGACGTCGCGCGCGATGCCGGCGCGGGCGATCGCCTCGTCCTCGTCATAGGAGGCAGCACGATCGAGGGTGACGAAGTGACGAAGACCGTCGCCATCGATCTCGGTGACGCTGGCGCCGACGGGCGCAAGCGGCTCGCCGATGCGGGTCTGACGCTGGCGCAGACCGGTGAGCGGATGCAGACTGTCGGCGTCAAATTCGGCTCGCGCGCGCGAAAGTCCGGCGTCGAGCAGGGCTGGGACATCGCGCGCATCGACGTGCCGTCCGGGCGACCGACCGAGCATTGGTTCTATCTGCCAGCGCTGCTGCTGGCCGCGTTCGTCTGGTGGTCGCAGGGACGAAGAATTCCAGCGAAAGGCGCTCCGGGATGGCCACAGCCGCGCCCCGCGTCGCCTTGATCCACGCGCTCGCGCACTCGGTTGCGCCGGTCAACGCCGAGCTCGACCGCGCGTGGCCGGGCTGCGTTCGCATGAACCTGCTGGACGACAGCCTCTCGTCCGATCTTGCGGCAAGTCGCGACGGACTCGACGACGCGATGACCGCGCGGTTCATCGCACTCGCGGACTACGCGATCGGCACCGGCGTGCGCGGGATTCTCTTCACGTGCTCGGCCTTCGGGCCCTGCATCGATGCCGTCGCACGACGGTGGCCCGACGTTCCGGTGCTGAAGCCCAACGAAGCGATGATTGCCGACGCCATGAAGATCGGCCGGCGGATCGGACTCGTCGGGTCGTTCGCACCGACGCTGGATTCGATGCCCGCCGAGTTCCCAGCGGGTGTCACGGTGCTGCCGATCCTCGCTGAAGGTGCGCTCGACGCGCTCACGCTGGGCGATACCCACCTGCACGACCGCCTCGTCGTGCAGGCCGCGCAGCAGGTCGCGGCAACGGGGTGCGACGCCGTGGCGCTCGCCCAGTTCAGTCTCGCGCGCGCCGCCCCGCTGGTCGAACACGCCATACGCGTGCCCGTGCTGACGACCGTGCGCAGCGCGGTGCGCCTGCTGCGCGAGCGGGTGGAGCAGTCATCGTCCCGGTAACCAAGGCTACTCGGGCTCCGCCAGTTCGCATGAAACTCTTTGCGCGCACAATCGGACCTCGATGGTTCACGATTGCGGGTCAATTTCCGCTTTGGATGTGCCGTCCTCGGCCTTGACGGTGTATGTGCACGTTTTGCACGCCGCGCTCACCGCCCGCCGGAATATTCACGTAGCCTAGCCTTGGATCGTGCGGCCGCAAAGCGCTAGACTGCTCGGACGCCAAGTCGTGCGAACGGGGAATTGGCTGAACGTGACCCGGGTCGGGTCAAATCAATAACGAAGGGAGAACACCATGGCAGCTAGAAGCTTGATTTGCGGCGGCGTGCTCATTGCCGGGCTGATGGGGTGCGCGGGGCCGAAAGCTCTTGCCCCGGTCGTTTGCAATGGGGGGCGTTGTGATATCGACGTGCACGTCGAGAACTGCGTTATCACGGCCCCTGATATCGACAACACCGGGGCGAACAACATATTTTGGAACATTGACGCCGCGTCGAGGCGGGCCGGGTACAAGTATCCTGCGGTCGCTGTGCACTTGGGCGTATGGCTGAAGGATCCTCCGCCAAGCGGGTGCATCGCTCCGGGCAACGTGTTTGATTCACCCGATCGACAAAACGACGGGAAATTCAAATTACACAACAACGGCAACCGCGGAACCTACTGCTACGGCGTCCAGGTCGTGAACCCGACGACTGCGCCACCACAGACGTGCACCCTCGATCCTCAGATCATCAACCGATAGCTCGAAGCCACCGGCGCGCCTCCCGCAGCGCATCGTCGTAGGCAAGCGCGCGGCCGACGGATTCCGCGGCCGCGCACGCGGACTCGGCCAGCGATTCCCGCGAGGTTCCGATGAGCGGCGCCAGGAACGCCTCGTCCGCGGGGTCGCGATGCAGTCCCGTGCGCTGCGCCTGCGCCTCCGCAGCCCCGTAGAGGCGCATGGCCTGCTCCCATTCCTGCCGCCGTGCGGCGAGGCCGGCGGAAACCTCCAGCACGCTTTGGCCCGCCGACTGCGAGCCGATCTCGTTCACGATGTCGAGAACCTCGAGCAGCATGCGGCCGGCGCGTGCTTCCGCACCGCGTCCAATCGACACCATCGCGAGATTAAGCAGCCCGATGGCCGTGCTCTCGCGATCACCCAAGTCGCGCGCCAGCGCCAGCGTCCTTTCGTAGAGAGGTTCGGCCGCATCGAGCTCCCCCTCCGCGCGGTGAAGCTGCGCCAACGCGTTGTGCGCGGCCAGTAGCTCGCGCTTGTCGCCCACCTCGCGCGCCAACGCAAGCGCCTCCGTCAGATAGGCTCGCGCCGCGTTGGGGTCGCCATTCCCGTGCGCCGCCCACCCCAACGGCTGCAGCAGCGCGGTGACCATCGGCTTGTCGCCGATTTCCCGAGCGATCCCGAGGCCGTCCGTAAGGGGAATAAGCGCCGCGGAGTAGCGCCCCATCGTGCAATCGAACTGCCCCAAGTCGAGCAGCGCTTCGCATCGTGCGAGGTCGCGTTTGTGCGCGCCCGGCCGCGTGAGCGCCTCGCTGGTCATCCGGTGTCCCAGCGCCGAAAGCCCGCGGATGATCCAGTAGGGCTTGAGAAGGTGCGCGAGCTGCAGTCCCGACTCGGCTCCAGCCGGGACGCGGTCGCACGAGGCATGTGCGGACAGGAAGTTCTCGCGCTCGGAATCAAGCCGCGTGAGCCATACCCCCTGAGCGGGGCCGGCAAGCTTTGGCCGGGCCTCCTCGGCAAGGTCTCGATAATGCTCGAGATGGCGGGTGCGCACAGAGTTCTCCTCACCCGATTCAACGAGACGCTCCTGCGCGTATTGCCGCACCGTCTCCAGCAATCTATAGCGCCCGGCATCAGGATCGAGCGCGACAAGCGATTTCTCGACAAGATTGGTCAGCAGCGACAGCACCTCGCTCGCGTCGACAATGTCGGCCGCACCGACGGCTTCGGCGGCTTCGATCGTGAAGCCGCCCGCGAATACGGCGAGACGCTGCAGAAAGATGCGCTCCGGCTCGGTAAGAAGGTCATAGCTCCAATCGATCAGCGCACGTAACGTCTGTTGCCGCGGCAGCACAGTCTTGTCGCCGCCCTTCAACAGGCGAAACCGATCGTCCAGGCGCGCCGCGATGTTTTCGATGGAAAGCACCCGCGTTCGCGCAGCGGCGAGCTCGATGGCAAGGGGAATACCGTCGAGCTGATGGCAAACGCCGGCGAGCGCCATCGCGTTCTGCTCGGTTACTTTGAACGTCGATTGCACCGCAACCGCGCGATCGATGAACAACTGCGCCGCATCGTACTCGGCGAGCGCTGACGGCGTGATCATTCGCGACAGCCCGGGAAACGCCAGCGCCGGCACGACGTAGGTCGCCTCCCCGGCCGCGTGCAGCGGCTCGCGGCTCGTCGCCATGAGTTTTACCTGCGGCCTGGATTGCAAAAGCACGTGCACGAGTTCCGCGCAGGCGTGCACCAGGTGCTCGCAGTTATCGAGGATGACGAGGAATCGCCGGTCCTTGAAAACCTTGACCAGCGCCTCGAGGACGGGCCGGCCCGGTTCTTCCTTGACGCCGAGCACGGAAGCCACCGCCTGCGGCACGAGCCGCGGGTCGGCGATCGCCGCCAGCTCGACGAGCCACACGCCGTCCGGGAACTCGTCCATGAGGTCGGCGGCGACCTGTAGCGAAAGGCGTGTCTTGCCGATTCCGCCCGCACCCACGAGCGTCAGCAGCGACGAGCGCGCGAGCAGCGTCGCGATTTCCGCTTGCTCCCGCTCGCGGCCGATGAAGGATGTCAACTGCTGCGGCAGATTGTTGGGTGTCGCCTCCAGCGTGCGCAGCGCGGGGAAATTCGCCCGCAAGCCGGGGTGCACGACCTGGAAGACGCGCTCGGGACTCGCGAGATCGCGCAGTCGCACAAGGCCTAAGTCGCGCAAGGCGACGCCATCTGACAGGCGCTCGTCGACCAGCGAGCGAAACGGTTTCCGACACGAGGATCTGTCCGCCGTGCGCGACGCCCATGATCCGGGCGGCGCGGTTTACGCTGCGGCCGAAGAAATCGTCGTCGCGATGTTCCTCGACTCCGCAGTGCAGGCCGACGCGGACCTTGAACGCGATGCCGTCGGTCGCTGCCGGGTCGGCGAGCGTCTGCTGCACTTCGACGGCCGCGTTGACGGCGTCGCGCGGATCGCTGAAGACGGCGTGCACGCCATCGCCCATCGTCTTCACGACACGGCCGCGGTTGCCGTCCACCGCTTTGCGAACGAGCGCATCGTGACGCGCCAGCGCACCCTTCATCCGTTCGGGCTCCCGCTCCCATAATTGCGAGCTGCCCTCGATATCGGTGAAAAGGAAGGTGACGACGCCCGGCGATGCCTGCATGAGGGTGCGCGCGTCGCGCGGCGCGTTCGCGTGAGTCGGTCGGAGCATCAGGTTACCATTTCGCCGCGCGGGCGAGGTTAGGCACGCGGAATGCGTCGCATTCCCGGGATGCCGCGAGGTTGCGAGGCGCCGATGCGCTTGGCATGATGTCCGTTCGGCGCGCGTTAATTCGCACATGGTCCGGTTTGGCTCGATGAACGGAATTCACTCTCTCATGTCGATTCGCATCGTCCGCCTCGGCTCGCCAAGACACCCGCAGGAAGGGCTTCGGCTCGGCACCGTTCGCCGGCCGCCCCGCGGCGTGCCGAAGACCGAGTACGCATCGCGCGATTTCTATGATGTGTGGTTGCCGAATCTCGCCCCGACCGAGGCGCTGCTCAAATCCGGGCAGAGCGCGGACAACGATCGTGCCTGGTCTAAGTTCGAGCGCGCGTTTCTTGCCGAGATGAAAAAGCCGGACGCGAGCAAGCTGCTCGATTTCATCGCCGCACTTTCGCACCGGACGAACTTGTCCGTTGGCTGCTATTGCGCCAATGAAGACCGGTGCCACCGCTCGGTGCTGCGGCAACTGCTGCAAAAACGTGGCGCCGACATCGTGTAGTTCGAATTTCGCCACGGCCCCGGCGGGAGACCCCGCCGGGTTGCCGCGACTGCTGACCGCAACATGCCTCGAGTGCACGCCGCGGCGGCGATCCCGCATTGTCGGTTAGGCGCACCGCGCACGGTACGCGAAATCGCCGTTCAACCACCGCTCGCGCGGTCCCTTCACCTACATGAACCAACTCACGACGTGGACCGTGAACAAGGCGCGCCTTGTCCATTTGGTCATCCACCAGACCCATCGGACTTCCGGGCGTTCGCACCAGTGCCTCAAGTCGCGCCAGAACGCCCAAGCGCGATCGCCCACTCCGCCAGAGACGAGTCCCGGTCGCGAGCTTTTTGCATCTGCGCGCGATCGACCTCCGGCGCTGCCATACGCACGACCATGCCGTCCGAGCGTTGCCAGTACGCTCCGTCGGATCCTGCCCGCACGAATTCGAAGTCCCGCAATCCGTACGGCCTGGCAAAATTTTCTTTTGCACGTTTCATTTCGTTTGCCTCACGGTTGTTGTCCTGCATTCCAGGCGCCGGAAAGAAAAACCCGGCGCCGATCTTGTTTCGGCTGCCGGGCTTTTCGCTCGGGAGAAGTTGATTCGACTACGAATCTTCTCCCTTGGGATAAGCCCGGCTCTCGATTGCATTGCCCGCCGGTCGCGCGGCGTCGCCGCATGCATGCGAGCGCCGACGCGAGCCGAAGGCCAGTCCGGTTTCAGTGATGTGCGTCATGCGGTCTCGCCTCCTTTCGTCACGCCCTCTCGCGCGCGAAATGCGCACGACCAAAGGCGATCGTCTCATCAACGAGAGCAGGACTGTCAGAAGGGGAAGGAAACAGAAACCGACCTTCCAACAGTTCCGCCGTCTCACCTGGCGGAATGTCTTCCGGTCGGGTGAGGCTACTTCGTCGCGGCCACGCCGGCTTGCGCCGACGCCAGCAGTTCGAACCACGTCATGCACATGCACTTGGCACGGGACGAACCGATCCCCTGGGCGGCAAAGCCCATGGCCGGAGTCGGATGTATGCGTGGCGCGCGGTTCATGTGATTCGTAAGTGGTTCCAAGTAAGCGACGTTGTTCTCGATAGAACGAGTGAGCACAGTTTACCGTTGACACGCGAACCGGCGCAAGAATTTTTCACCGCGACATGAATATTCGTGTACGAAAAATGCAACATGGCTCCAGGCTCTACCGTCGCTGCAAAGAATTCGCGCGCGGTTCCGGCGGCGGCGACGGCGGCGGTCATGATCCCGGCGACGTCACCCGGGTTTGACCCGGATATACGAATCGTGGACACTTCCCTCGCTCGACGTCCCCGGCACCTTCGCCGGGCCTATCTCGCGTCCGACACGACCTACGACACGCATGAGCTCCCCGCTGCCGATGCATCACCCGCTCGCGACGCTCGACGAGGACGCCTGGGAGGATCTGCTGAGCTTTATCGAGGAGCGTCGGGTCATCCCGATCGTCGGCCCCGAGCTCCTGAAAGTCGAGACCGAGACCGGCCCGCGCCTTCTCTACGACTGGATTGCCGAAAAGCTCGCCGCTAAGCTCGGCGTCGACACCGCGCAGCTTCCGCAGGCGTACACGCTCAACGACGTCGTCTGCTGGTTCCTCGCCTCGCGAGGCCGGCGTGAGGAAGCCTACACCCGCGTGCGCAGCATCCTTCGCGACGCCGGCTTCGCACCGCCGCTCGCGCTGCGCCAACTCGCGCAGATCACGGATTTCGATCTTTTCGTCACCACCACATTCGATCCGCTGCTCGAACAGGCGATTAATGGTGAGCGTTTCGGCGGCGCGCAGTCGACCGAAGTCATCGCCTATTCTCCGAACCGCGTGGTCGACCTGCCCACCGAGCGCGAAAGGCTGCAGCGCCCGGTCGTCTATCACCTTCTCGGCCGCCTGTCGGCGTCGCCGACGTACGTTATCTCCGACGAGGACACGCTCGAATTCATCTGCGCGCTGCAAAGCGAGCACCTGACACCGGAGAAACTCTTCCATGAGCTCGAGCACAACCATCTTCTCTTCATCGGCAGCAGTTTCACGAACTGGCTGGCGCGCCTTTTTCTACGCATGGCGAAGCGACACCGCCTGTCCGATCCGCGCGACGTCGGCGAAGTTCTGGCCGACAACCATTCCGGCAACGATGGGCGTCTCATCACCTTCCTCCAGCAGGTGAGCTTGCGCACGCGCATCTACAGCGGTGCCGGCAAGTTCGTCGACGAGCTGCACCGCAGATGGATGACGCGGCACAAGTCCGGTGAAGTCATTTCTCTTGGCGCGGCACCGCAGCGCTTCCTGCCGCCGGAGCGCGAGATGCCGGACAACGCGATCTTCATCAGCTATGCGCGGGAGGACCTCGGCGCGGTCCAGAAACTGAAAGCGGGGCTCGACGCCGCCGGCATCAAGACCTGGTTCGACCTGGAGCGTCTCGAGGGTGGCGACGATTACGATCGCAAGATCCAGCGCAACATCAGCCGCTGCTCGTATTTCATCCCGATCGTCTCCGCCGCGACGGAGCATAGGCTCGAAGGCTACTTCCGCCGCGAATGGAGCTATGCGATCGATCGAGCCCGCAACATCGCCGAAGGCGCGATCTTCATCCTGCCGATAACGATTGACGATACGAATGGCGGCGACGCGCAGGTGCCGGACAAATTCAAGGCTGTGCACTTCACGCACCTGCCGGGCGGTGAAATCACGCCCGAATTCGCGCGGCGCCTCAAAGACTTCCTGTCGACGCGCCATTCGTGAAAGCAGTCGCAGCATGAGCCCGGACGCCTCCACTTCGCCCGATTCGGCCGCCGCGCAGCCGGCCGTCGACCCGCAGCACCCGTGGCTCGGGCTCGACTCGTTCACCGAGGAGACGCGCGCCTATTTCTACGGGCGCGAGGAGGAGGTCGCCGAGCTCGGCCGCCGCGTCCAGCGCAAGCTGCTGACGATCCTGTTCGGCCAATCGGGCCTCGGCAAGACGTCGATCCTGCGCGCCGGCATCGCGCCGAGACTGCGGCCGCTCGGCTACTGCCCCGTCTACGTGCGGATCGACTATTCCGCCGACACCCCGTCACCCTCCGAGCAGATCAAGGACGCGATCTTCCGCGCGACCCGCGCGTCCGGGCAGTGGACGCAACCGGGCACGGCGGTCGAGGGCGAATCGTTGTGGGAGTTCCTGCACCATCGCGACGACGTGCTCCGCGACGAGTCTGGCCGGACGCTGATTCCGCTTCTCATCTTCGACCAGTTCGAGGAGATCTTCACGCTCGCGCAGGGAGATGACTTCGGCCGCAAGCGGGCGGCGGCGTTCGTCGAGGACCTGGCCGACCTGGTCGAGAACCGCGCGCCCAAGGCGCTCGAGGCCCGGATCGAGCAGGACGATTCTGCCGCCGAGCGCTTCGACTTCACGCGCGGCGACTACCGGATCCTGATCGCGCTCCGCGAAGATTACCTCGCGCACCTCGAGGGCCTCAAGGCCGATATGCCCTCGATCACGCAAAACCGGATGCGGCTCGCGCGGATGACCGGCGCGCAGGCGCTCGACGCGGTGCGCAAACCGGGCGGGTCGCTCGTCAACGAGGAGGTGGCCGAAGCGATCGTGCGCTTCATCGCCGGCGGCTCGGAGCTGCGCAACGCCGAGGTCGAGCCGTCGCTCCTCTCGCTCATCTGCCGCGAGCTCAACAACGCCCGCATCGCACAGGGCCGAAGCGAGATCTCCGCCGACCTCCTCGCCGGCTCGCGCGACACGATCCTCTCCGAGTTCTACGAGCGCGCGCTCGCCGATCAGCCACCGGGCGTGCGCAGGTTCATCGAAGACGAGATGCTCACCGAGTCGGGCTTCCGCGAGAGCCTGGCCGAGGAGCGCGTGGTCAAGGCCTTCACCGCGGCCGGCGCGGCGCCCGGCGCGCTCGCGACCCTCGTCAACCGGCGGTTGCTGCGCATCGAGGAGCGGCTCGACCTGCGCCGCGTCGAGCTCACGCACGACGTGCTGTGCGGCGTCGTTGGCGAGAGCCGCGACCTGCGCCACGAGCGCGAAGCGCGCGACGAGGCGGAGCGGCAGCTCGAGGCGCAACGGGAGCGCGAGCTGGCGACGCCGCAGGGCGCTGGTACGCGCACGCAAGATCGCCGCCGGGTGCGCGGTGCTCGCGCTGGTGGCCGCGGGTAGCGCCGTGTTCGGCTACGTGAGCATGAAGCGCGCCCAGGAGGCGGAGGCGAAGGCCGACGCAACGCGCCTGATGGCCGAGCAGGCGCGCGGCGAATCCGAGAAGCTCGTCGTCTACCTGCTCGACGACTTCTATCGCGAGCTCGAACCTGTCGGGCCGTCTCAACATCGTCGGTGAGCTGGCGAAGCGCGCGATCGACTACTACCAGGCGCTGCCCGCCGAGTTGCGGACGACCGACACCGAGCGCAATCAGGCGCTGGCGCAGGTGCGGTATGGCGCCGTCCTGCGCATCCAGAGCAGGTACGACGAGGCGCGCAAGGTGCTCGGCATTGCGATTCCGGCCCTCGATGCGCTCCGCGCGCAAAGGCGACACGAGCGAAGCCGCTGCGATCGGCCTCGCGATCGGGCTGGTGGCGCAATCGCGCGCGGTGGATTCGGTCAGGCCAGGACCGCGACACCCTGCCGCCGGCGGAGCACGCCGTGGCCGTGCTTGTGTCGACGGCCGAGGCAAGCGACGCGAGTGTAGCGCTGCGTCGCGCGTACGGCGGCAGCGTTGACGCAGCTCGGCTACGTGCAAACGCGGCAGAATCGCGACGAAGCCGCCGTGGCTTCGCTGCTGGCGGCGTTGGCGGCCTATCGGAGCATCGACAATCTGCAGGCGGACAGCGACGCCGCGGCCAACTTCGGCATCGCCACTGCCTGGCTGATGGAGCCCTACATCAAGCTGGACCGGTCGCCGAGGCGCCAGAGCCGGCCAGGAGGGGCTTCGCGTGACTTCGCAGGCGCTCGAACGCCAGCCGACGAACATGCTGGCGTTGCGCTCGCGCGCCCTGATCTCTGGCAGCCTTTCAGCCGTCGCGGAAAACGAGCTGCAGCCGGCGCGCCGCCTGGCCGCGTCCGATGACGCGGCGCGCGACTGGGCCCTGCTGTCGCGCATCGACCCGAGCAACATGATCACGAAGGGGAACCTGATCAGCACACGGAACAACTCGGGCGGGGCGCTGTGGGATCTGGGGCGCCCGCGCGCTACCCTGGCAAAGAACCTGGAGAACCGCGAATGGGAGTCCGCGGCAGCAACCTCGACCCTGGTCGCCGGTCCGCTGTCCTTCAGTCTCTATTGGTGCGCAATCACCGCCGCCGAGCTCGGTCAGGCCGCGGCGGCCGAGAAATATCTTGCCGACTCGCTCCGTCATTTCGAAACCGCCTTGCGCGACATCCCGCAGGCTTCCTTCGACCATGGCTATTGGCGGGCGTTTGGAAGCGTCGCCCCGGTGGAGCTGGCCAATATACAGGGCGACCCAGCGCGTGCCCGCGAGGCTGGCACGGCCGTGCGCGAGAGGTTGTCGCAGTTGAAGCCCGTCAATGACTACGACCGGCAGCGCGTTGCCGAGCTGCAGCGCCGTCTGCACCTGGCGCTTGGCTGGGCCGGACTGCAGGCCGGGGATTTTGCCGCAGCGCAAGGCCATTTCAGCCAGGTGGCGGAAGCCCGCAAGCTGCTGCTGACGCGGGCCCTCGCCCAAAGGCGCGAGGCGGCCGACGACGCGGCACTGCTGGCGATCGCGTTGGCCCACAGCGGGCGCATCGACGAAGCGCGCGCGCTGGCCGAGCCCGCGCTAGCGTTTCAGCGCGAGCTGGATGCTCGGCGTACCGATGACCAATGGCACAAGTTGAGCCTCGCGCTCGCGCTCATGGCCGCAGCGAAATCGACACCGGCGAAGACCGGCGCACTGCTCGTCGAGGCCCAGGCTGCGCTCGACAGCCTGCCCGCCGAAGCGCGCGGTGTGCACACGAGCCGGGTGGTACAGGGCCTGATTACGGATGCGCGCCGCACGGCGCGCTGATGGACGTAGTCCGGCCCGTGGGACTCGCACCGGGTACGCCATGACCGGACCGGAGCGTGCGTCCGGCGAAGCACGCGAGCACATCCGGTCGCAACTCGAGCACGGTGCGCCGTGGGACGCCTGCGACACGTTCCGCGATGCATTCGCCGCGCATCCGGACGATGCCGGACTTCTCTACTGGGGCGCGCTCGCGCATGCGCGTGCCGGCGCGACGCACCAGGCGCACGTCATTCTGGATCAGGCGCAAGCGGCCGCGACGCGGGCTCCGGAACATCTGGCGGATATCCTGAGCCTGCGCGGCCGATTGTGGAAGGACCGCCTCCACCTCCACCGCGATGCGGCAGAAGCAGCGACCATCGCCGAGCGCGGGCGTCGCGAGTACATGACCGCGTACGCACTGCGACGAGATCCTTATCCCGGCATCAATGCGGCGACGCTGTCGATGATCCTGGGAGATCGTGCCGAGGCTCGACGCCTCGCGCGCGAGATTGCGGACGCCCTCGCGGCGCAAAAGTCAACGCGAACGTGCTGGGACTATGCCACTGCGGGCGAAGCGCAGCTGCTGCTCGGGCAATACGATGAGGCCCGCCGGAGTTACGCGGCCGCGGCGGCGCACGCAGCAGGCGACGCCGGCAGCGTGGCGACGATGCGGCGACAAGTAAGCCTCCTCACACGCGTGATTCCCGAGGCAGTCGATGCCCTGGAGGTCCTTCCGGCGACCGCGGTGGTCGCATTCGCGGGACACATGATCGACGTGCCTGGCCGTCCACTTCCGCGCTTCCCCGCCGCGCTCGAATCTGGGGTGCACAACGCCCTGCGCGCCCATCTCGAACACCTGCATCAGCCCGTCGTTTATACGTCGGCCGCCTGCGGCGCCGACCTCATTTTCATCGAGGCCGCACTCGACATCGGAGCGGAGGTGAACATCGTGCTGCCTTTCGACCGGCTCGACTTCGTCCGCACGAGTGTTGCGGTCGGCGGCAAAGGCTGGGTCGAACGGTTCGACGCTGCGCTGTTGCGTGCAACGCGAGTCATCTACGCCACCGAGGAAGGTTACCTCGGCGACCGCGTGCTGTTCGAATACGCTGCGCTGCTGCTCGAGGGACTCGCGGTGTTGCGCGCCGCGCAACTGCAGACCACACCTTCGATGGTGTGCGTGATCGACAGCGATTCGACGGGCGACATCGGCGGAGCGCATTCGTCATTCGAGCGATGGAACCGGCTCGTCGGGACACCGCGCGTGATCGATCTCCGTGCGTTGCGAAAGCCCGCGACGCATTCAGCGAAATCTCCAGTGGGCGCACCCGAAGTCGCCGATACGGCGAGCGCGGAGACCCGCCCTCAGCGCACGCTCAAGACCATGTTGTTTGCCGACCTCGCGGGCTTCAGCCGGCTGCACGACGCGTACGCGCCGCTCTTCCAGCGGCGCTTTCTCGAGATCGTCGCCAACGAGATCGACGCAGCGCCAACCAAGCCGCTCGACAGCAAAACCTGGGGCGACGGGCTCTACATCGTGTTCGAGTCGCCGGGAGACGGCGCGGAATTCGCGCTGCGTCTGCAGGCGAGCATGCGAGCCGTCGACTGGAAGGCGGCGGGACTGTCGGAGACGAGCGGGATTCGCATCGCGCTGCACGCGGGTCCGGTGTTTCGCGGCTTTGACCCGATCGTGAAGCGGGATGGCTTCTTCGGTTCCAGCGTCACCCGGACCGCTCGCATCGAGCCGGTCACGCCGCCGGGTATGGTGTACACAACCGAGGCGTTCGCGGCGAACTTGACCGCTTGCGGAGAGCGCAACTACGCGCTCGAATATGTCGGCCGGCTGGCCCTCGCGAAAAACTACGGCGAGTCGCGCATCTATCGGCTGGAGCGGCGCTGAGTGCGAGGTATTCGGTACGGCTACTCGACGGTCACCGACTTCGCGAGGTTGCGCGGCTTGTCGACGTCGGTGCCGCGCAGCACCGCGGCGTGATACGCGAGGAGCTGCAGCGGAATCGTATGCACGACAGGCGACAGGAGTCCGGCGTGCTCGGGCAAACGGATGACGTGAACGCCCTCGCTCGATGGAATGCGGCTGTCGAGATCGGCGACGACGTAGAGCTCGCCGCCGCGGGCGCGCACTTCCTGCAGGTTCGACTTCAGCTTCTCGAGAAGCGCATCGTTCGGCGCGATCGCGACGACCGGCATGTCGGCGTCGACCAGCGCGAGCGGACCATGCTTCAGCTCGCCCGCGGGGTACGCTTCCGCGTGAATGTACGAAATCTCCTTCAGCTTCAACGCGCCTTCCAGCGCGATCGGATAGTGGAGACCGCGCCCGAGGAAGAGAGCGTGCTGCTTTTTAGCGAAGTGATTGGCCCATGCCATCACCTGCGGCTCGAGTGCGAGAGCTGCCTGCAAAGCTGCGGGCAGGTGCCGCAGGCTCCGCACCCAGTGCGCTTCCTCTTCCTCGGTCAGCCGATTGCGCACCTTGGCAAGCGTCAGCGCCAGCAGGAAGAGCGCCACAAGTTGCGTCGTGAACGCCTTGGTCGACGCGACGCCGATCTCGCTGCCGGCGCGCGTGAGATAAGTGAACAGCGTCTGCCGCACCATCGACGATGTGGCGACGTTGCAAATCGCAAGCGTGTTCGCGTGACCGAGGCTTTTCGCGTGCTTCAGCGCCGCCAGCGTGTCCGCGGTCTCGCCGGACTGGGAGACGACAACGACGAGCCCGGTGGGATGAGGAACGCTGTCCCGATAGCGGTATTCGCTTGCAATCTCTACCGTGCACGGGATCCGCACCAGCGTCTCGATCCATTGCTTCGCGACCAGCGCGGAGTAATAGCTCGTTCCACACGCCAGCAGGAGCACATTGTCCACGCTCGTCAACACGCGGCCGGCGTCTTTCCCGAACAGCGACGGATCGACGCCGGCGACGGATTCGAGGGTGTCGGCGACCGCGCGCGGCTGCTCGAAGATTTCCTTCTGCATGTAGTGGCGGAAGGGGCCAAGGTCGACCGCGGCGCCCGACGCTTCGATCGTGACGATGGGACGGTCGACGCGGTCACCCTGCGCGTTGTGTATCGCCCACGATTCACGGCGCACATCGGCGACGTCGCCGTCCTCGAGATAAGCGACCTGGCGCGTGACCGACAGAAGCGCTGCTGCGTCCGAGGCGAGGAAATGGTCGTCAGCACCGATGCCTACGACCAGCGGACTTCCCGCGCGCGCCCCGACGATGCGCCCCGGTTCTCGCGTGGAGATCACGGCAATCGCGTAAGCCCCTTCGAATTCGGCGACGGTCCTTTGAACCGCTTCCAGCAGATCGCCGCCGCCTTTGCCGTGCCAGTGCGCGTGAACGAGATGTGCGATGACTTCGGAATCGGTTTGGGTGACGAATTCGTAGCCCTGCGCCTTCAGTCGCTCGCGCAGCGGCTCGAAGTTCTCGATGATGCCGTTGTGGACCACGGCAATCTCGCCATGCGACGTGTGCGGATGGGCGTTCGCCGGCGTCGGCGCGCCGTGCGTCGCCCACCGCGTGTGCGAAATGCCGGCGACCGCGGAGAGCGCGGTCGATTCGGCTTGTGCCGCGAGATCCGCGACGCGTGCCGTGCTGACAAGGCGCGCGAGATGAGGCGCCTCTGCGCTGCCGTCGATCACCGCGAGACCGGCTGAATCGTAGCCGCGGTATTCGAGCCGGCGGATGCCATCGATCAGGATCGGAACCACATTGCGCGCCGATGACGCGCCGACTATTCCGCACATGTTCGTCTCACCTTCCGATTTGCCGCAGGCTGCACGTCACTTGCCGACCGCCTTCGCCATCACTTCGGCGTAGCAGCGTTGGTACGCTTCGCCCGATTTTGATCCGCAGCGCGCTTCGATTTCGGCGCGCAGATTCTCGTCCTCGCACTTGTTCCGGCCGTAGCCTTCCGGAAGCCGATTGCAATCGCGCTTTTCCACCGTCGATTCGAGAACCACTTTCCGGCACGCCGCGAGCGCGTCGCCGGCACGTCCGGCGCATTCCTTTTCGACCCGCTTTTGCTGCACGCAACGGGCGCGCTCCGGCTCCTGCGGGGAGTCGCAGTCGGATTGCCCTCCCGCCGCGCCGCTCGCCGCCGATACCGCGAGGCCCAGGAAAGCGGCTACGACCAACCCATGACGACCGGTTGCAGAATTCATTTCCTATCGCTCGGCTTCTTCACAGGTCGCTTCCAGCCCTGAACGACGACCGGCGCTGCCCTCGCCACAGTGAGCTCTCCTGCCGGGGCGTCCTTTGTGATCGTGCTGCCGGCACCGATCGTCGCGCCCTTGCCCACTTTGACCGGCGCCACCAGCACGCAGTTCGATCCGATCGAGGCGTCGTCCTCGATAACGGTGCGGTGCTTGAAGGCGCCGTCGTAGTTCGCCACGATGGTGCCCGCCCCGACGTTGACGTTCGCGCCGACGGTCGTATCGCCGATGTAGGCGAGATGGTTGGCTTTGGCGCCACGACCCACGTGGCTTGCCTTGACCTCGACAAAGTTTCCGATGTGCACATTCTCGGCCAGCATCGCCCCCGGCCGAAACCGCGCATAAGGCCCGACGCGGCAGTGGGCGCCGATCGCGGCATCGTGGAGGTGCGAGAACGCTTCGATCTTCGTGCCAACGCCAACCGTGACGTTGTACAGCACACAGTGCGGGGCAATCTCAACATCGTCGCCGAGCTCGACCACGCCTTCGAACACGCAACCGACGTCGATCCGTACGTCGCGACCGCAGGTGAGCGTGCCGCGAATGTCGATGCGCGCGGGGTCCGCGATCGAGGTGCCGGATTTCAGCAGCGCGTCGGCCTGCCGCGCTTGGAAGATGCGCTCGATCGCCGCCAGCTGCGCACGGTCGTTGACGCCGAGTACATCCGTTTCGGCGGCGGCGATGTGCGCCTCGACCGCAACGCCCTCACGCACCGCCATCGCGACGACGTCGGTAAGATAGAACTCGCGCTGTGCATTGTCGTTGCTGAGCGCTGCCACGAAGCGGCTGAGCAGCGCGGTCGGCGCCGCCAGCGCACCCGTGTAGATCTCGTTGATCAAGCGCTCATCGGCGCTCGCGTCGCGCTCTTCGACGATCGCGCGGACTGCACCTGACGTATCACGGACGACGCGGCCGAGTCCCATGGGGTCGGATACGAGCGCGGTGAGGATCGCGAGCTTATCGGCCGACGCGACATTTACCAGTGCGCCGAATGTCGCGGCGGGAATCAGCGGGCAGTCGCCATTGACGACCAGCGTGACGCCATCGTCGGGCAGTGCCGCGAGCGCGATCCGCACGGCATCGCCAGTGCCGCGCGGCGGGTCCTGGGTGACAAACGAAAGATCGGGCGCTACGAGCGCCTCCCGAACGGCGTCACCGCCGTGGCCGACGACGACGACGAGCGCGCGCGGAGAAAGCATGCGCACCGCATCGATGACGTGGGCTACAAGCGGGCGTCCGGCGAGCGCGTGCAGCACTTTGGGTCGCGCCGAATGCATGCGCTTGCCCTCGCCGGCGGCCATTACGATAATTTGGAGCGGAAGGGAGGCCACGGAAAAAAGGGGTTCCGGATCGGCGGAGCAGCGCCGCCGCGTGCCGCCACGGCGCCATGATACGACATCGGCGAAGCGGCCGTCTCCCGCGTCCGGACCTACCGCGCCGTCAAGCATGCCGCTGCTGTAAGATGCCCTGTCGCGGCGCCATCCAGAAGCGCCCTTTGGTCTCAAGGAGAAACGCCCATGATCCCATTCCGCTGGCTCGCGGCCGCCGCGTTCGTGGCCGCCGCCGTTGCGATGCCCGCGCTGGCCGCCGACGCGTGCAAGTCCCGTGGCGAGCTCGACACGATGTATTGCGACGCGAACGACGACATGACGGCCGACGCGCCGACGGATCCGAAGAAGTGGAAAAATCCGTCGACGATCGTGTTCACGTACACACCCGTCGAGGATCCCGCCGTTTACGAGAACATCTTCAAGCCGTTCACCACGCACCTCGCGCAGTGCCTCGACAAGAAAGTCGTCTTCTATCAGGTGCAATCCAATGCTGCCGAGATCGAAGCGATGCGCTCGGGCCGGCTGCACGTAGGCGGCTTCTCGACCGGTCCGACGGCATTCGCGGTAAATCTCGCCGGCGCCGTGCCGTTCGCGGTGAAGGGAAACTCGAGGGAGTTCCAGGGTTACAACCTGATCGTGATCGTGAAGACGAATTCGCCCTATCAAAAGCTCGCCGATTTGAAGGGCAAGAAAGTTGCGCACACGTCGCCGTCGTCAAATTCGGGCCATCTCGCGCCGATGTCGTTGTTTCCGGCGCAGGGGCTCGCCCCGGACAAGGACTACAAGATCATCTTCTCCGGAAAGCACGACCAGTCGGTGATGGGTGTCAACTCCGGCGACTACGACGCTGCGGCGGTGGCGTCCGACGTCTTTCATCGGATGGCCGAGCGCGGCCAGGTGAAGGAGGCCGATTTCCGCATCATCTATCGCAGCCAGAAATTCCCGACGTCATCGTTCGCGTACGCGCACGACCTCGAACCCAAGCTCGTCGACAAGATGCTCAGCTGCTTCTACGACTATCGCTTTCCGCCCGAGATGCAAAAGGCCTTCGACGGCGCCGATCGCTTCTTCCCGATCAACTACAAGACGACATGGGAAGTCGTGCGCGCCGTAGCGAGGGGTTCGGGCGGAGGATTCGACAAGGCCGCGTACGACAAGGAAACTGCGCGCGAGGCCGCCGAGGCCGCCGCGAAGAAGAAGTGATCACCGTCTGACCGAACGGGGCGCCGTTTTTCGCGGCGCCCCGTTTCGTTTCTGCCATGCTCGATCTACGTCACCTGTCGAAATCCTACGTGGCCGGAAAGCCGGTGCTGTCTGATGTCAACGTCGCCATTCCGGCCCAAGGCATCACGGCGATCATCGGCGCCTCCGGTACCGGAAAATCGACGCTGATCCGCTGCGTCAATCGGCTGGTCGAACCGTCGCGCGGTGAAATACTGTTCGACGGCGCGGACCTGGCGCGCCTTTCCGGCAAGGCGCTGCGTCATGCGCGCCGCCACATCGGCATGGTGTTTCAGGAGTACAACCTGGTCGAGCGGTTGACGGTGATGGAAAACCTGCTCTGCGGAAGACTCGGCTACGTTTCGCCGTGGCGCGCCTGGCGCCGCAAGTTCCCCCAAGCTGACATCGCCCGCGCGTACGAGCTTCTCGATCTTGTCGGCCTCGCGGGATTCGCGCATCAGCGCGCCGATGCGTTGTCCGGCGGCCAGCGCCAGCGTGTCGGGATCGCGCGCGCGGTGATGCAGCAACCGCGCCTGCTGCTCGCCGACGAGCCCACGTCGTCGCTCGACCCCAAGACTTCCGTCGAGATCATGGAGCTGATGGCCGGCATTGCCCGCACGCGAGGAATCCCGGTGCTCGTCAACATGCATGACGTCGAACTTGCGAAACGCTTCGCGGACCGCGTGATCGGAATGGCCGGCGGACGCATCGTGTTCGACGGACCACCCGCCGATCTCGACGACACGATGCTGAAAAAGATCTACGGCGGCGAGGACTGGCTGCATTGAATCTGCGTCGCCGGTTCCGCCCATGAGCACCGTTCCGGCAATCCGCGATGATCCCTTTCGCCGCAACGCGTGGCCGCGCGTCGCAGCGGTCGCACTTTTCGTCTACATCGTCTACGCGTGCGCGCAGCTCGACGTGTCATGGGAGCGGATGCTTGCCGGCCTCGACAACGCGGCGCGCTTTTTTTCGCGTCTCTTCCCGCCCAACTTCACGCGCTCCGATCTGCTCATCAAGGGGCTGACCGAAAGCCTGGAGATAGCGATTCTCGCGTCGACGCTCGGCATCGTGCTCGCGCTGCCGATCGGCCTTGCCGCGGCGCGCAACCTGATGCCGGCGTGGATCTCGTGGCCGGCGCGATTCGTCATCGTTGCGGCGCGCTCGCTGCACCCGGTGATCGTGGCTATCATTTTCGTCAAGGCGGTCGGCTTCGGCGCCCTCGCGGGCATTCTCGCGCTGACCGTCGCCTCGATCGGCTTCATCGGCAAGCTCTTCACGGAGGCGATCGAGGAAATCTCGGACAAGCAGGTCGAGGCGATTCGTGCTACCGGCGCGCCGTTCGCGTCAGTGCTCGCCTATGGTGTGCTGCCGCAGGTCTTTTCGCGGTTCATTGGTTTCGCGACCTACCAGCTCGACAGCAACCTGCGCAATTCGACGATGGTCGGCATCGTCGGCGCGGGCGGCATCGGCGGCACGTTGTTCGCCGCTTTCCAGCGCTTCGACTACGATTACGTCTGCGCGATCCTGATTTCCATCATTGCGCTCATCATGATCGGCGAGGTGTTCGCGACCGCGATCCGCGCGATCTTCATCGAGAACGCAACCTTCGCTGACCTCTTCCGCCGCGGCGCGGCGATGCGCCAAGTGCGGCACACCGAGGACGATTGATGGCGGCTCCCTTCGCGCCGGCACCGGCTTCGCACGAACGCATCTGGCAGCGTTTCTCGCGCGCCCAACGTCTGACCCGCTTCGCCGTCTACCTCGCTGTCGCCGTCGCAATCGTGATGGCGGCGCAGACCGTCGAGATCATTCCGGAATTCCTGGCGGATGCCCCCGAGCAGATGATTGACCTCGTCACGCGGATGTGGCCGATCGATTTTGCGCATTATCCGGACGCGATCCACGCCGCGCTGATGGAGACGATCCACATCGCCACCCTCGGCACGCTGCTGGCGCTCGTGCTGGCGCTTCCAGTCGGCGTGCTCGCCGCCAACAGCCTGGTGCCTTCGCTGCCGATCAACCTGCTTGCGAAACTGATCCTCGTCTCCTCGCGCAGCGTCAATTCGCTTGTGTGGGCGCTGCTTTTCGTGGGCATCTTCGGTCCGGGTGCTCTCGCGGGAACGCTGGCGATCGCGTTTCGCTCGATAGGTTTCGTGGGCAAGCTTTTCGGCGAGGCCCTCGATGAAGCGCAGCCCGGCCCCATCGAGGCGCTCACGGCGGCGGGAGCCCCGTGGCTGTCGCGACTCACTTTTGGCTACTGGCCGCAAGTCCGCCCCGCGTTCTGGTCGATCGCGCTTTTCCGTTGGGATATCAACGTGCGCGAGTCGGCGGTGCTGGGCCTGGTCGGCGCCGGGGGCATTGGAATGGTCCTCGACTCGGCGCTGAACCTCTTCCAGTGGAATCGGGTGGCCATGGTCCTGCTTGCGATCTTTGTCGTCGTGATCGCCGCCGAGATTATCGTCACGCAGGTGCGCCGGCGCGTGATCTGACGCGGAGGGAGGTGCGTGCGGCCCGTATAATCCGCCGCATGATTGCGCTCCGGCTGCCATGACGGTCATTGCAGTGTTCAACCAGAAGGGCGGCGTCGGCAAGACGACGACCGCCCTCAATCTTCTCGCCGCCATTGCGCGCCGTGGGCAACGACCGCTCGGGATCGATCTCGACCCGCAGGCGCACCTGTCGCACGTGTTCGGCGGTCACCCCAAACTTGCGGACGATTCGGTCTACAGCTTTTTCGTGCGCCAGCGCCCGCTGTCCGACATCGCGCGGATTACCAAGAGTGGCGTGGCGCTGTGTCCCGCCCACCTCGAGCTGTCCAAACTCGATTCGGTCCTCGGCAAAGGGGTCAACGTCGTCACCCGATTGCGCCACGCGCTGCGCCAGCCGGGCTTTGCGCCTGGACCGGTGGTCATCGACTGCAGCCCGCTGCTCAACGTGCTGTCATTGAACGCGGTATTCGCGTGCGATCTGCTGCTGGTGCCGGTGTCCTGCGATTACCTTTCGCTGCGCGGCGCCTGCGAGGTGGAGCGCGCGTTGAATGCGCTCGAGCCGGTGTTCAAGCGCCGGCTGCAACGGCGCTACCTGCTGACGCGCTACGATGTCCGACGGAAGATGAGCGGGGAAGTGGTCGATCGGCTCGCGGCGTCGCTGCGTGCGGATGAGATCTGCGTCACGCGAATCCGCGAAAGCGTGAAGCTCGCCGAAAGCCCGGCGGTCGAGCTCGATGTGTTCCGGCACGCGCCCGACAGCCGCGGCGCACGCGACTACCAGGCGCTCACCGACGAGCTAGTGGGTGCCGGTTTTGTGGCGTAGCCGGACGATCGCCGGCGGCCCGTCGTTGGCGGCAACCGCAACCGCAGCCGGCTCACTGTTGGTGATGAGCCCAATGACACCTGCGACATCGAGTGTGTCGACCCGGCGAGGCACCGTCTGCGCGTTGCATTCGATAATTTCACAGTGGTGATACATCTGCCGGAGCCTGCGTTCGGCATCACGCTGCGATCCCGCCATGATGGAAATGTTTTCCACCCGCTGTCCGGTGCGGGTCTTGATGTTGAAGCCGTAGCGGATCATTTTTGGTCTCTCCCTGGCTGCCGGTCTTCGCTCTCAGGCCACAATCCAATGACCTCAAAGCCTTAGCCAGCGCATTTGCCATCTCAGGACAGCTTTTCTATGCAAATATCATACCCCGCTCGACTTTTGGCCCATGACCCGAACTAGGGCGGGAATGCCGGAGCAAGCCTTCGACGCGCCGGGGTCAACGCTACTTCGCGCACTCGAACGAATGGCGATAGTGGGCGCTCACCAACGCATTCGATTGACGCCCCTGCGGGGCGGCGTGTCATCGGATATTTACCGGGTCGATCTGCCCTCTCGCGTCATTTGCGTCAAGCGCGCGTTAGCCAAGCTGAAAGTCGCGGCCGACTGGCAAGCGCCGGTCGTCCGCAACCGGTACGAGGTCGAGTGGATGCGTGCGGCGGGCGCCATTGCGCCAACCGCCGTCCCTGAGGTCCTGGGAGAGGACCGCGAGTCGGGGGCCTTCGCGATGGCTTACCTCTCCCCGGACAGTCATCCGTTATGGAAATCGCAGTTGCGCGACGGCACGATCGATCTTGGAGTTGCGTCCGCGGTCGGCGACGTACTCGGTCGCATCCACGGCGCTACTGCCGATCGGACCGATCTTGTCGCGCGCTTTCCGACCGACGACATTTTTTTTGCGATCCGGCTCGAGCCGTATCTGGTCGCGACCGCACGCGCTCACCCGGATCTGTCGGCCCATCTTCTCGCGCTGGCCGAAACGACGCGCAGCACGAAACGCGTGCTGGTCCATGGCGATTTCAGCCCCAAGAATCTTCTTGCCGGTCCCGTGGGTCCGGTCATTCTCGACGCGGAATGCGCGTGGTACGGCGATCCTGCGTTCGACCTGGCGTTCGTTTTGAATCATCTGCTCCTGAAGGGCGCTTGGCACCCGCAATGGCGCGGCCGGTACGCCGCTGCGTTCGAAGCACTTCTGGAGGCGTACGTCCCGCATGCGCATTGGGAGCCGCCAGCGATACTTGCCGCGCGCACCGCGGCGCTCCTGCCCGCTCTCATGCTGGCGCGCATTGACGGCAAATCGCCGGTCGAGTATCTGACCGACGAGGCTGACAAGGACGCGGTCCGCTCGTTTGCACGCGCTCTGCTCGCCGCACCCCTTGGTGATCCACGGGAGATCGCAGCACGCTGGGTCGCGGCGCAATGAAGACCGCAATCGCCCGCGTCCATGCGCGCCGGGTCTGGGATTCGCGCGGACGGCCGACCCTCGAGGCCGAGGTCACACTCGCGAATGGCGCAAAGGGACGCGCGATTGCGCCTGCCGGGGCATCGCGCGGCTCGCGGGAAGCGGTCGATCTGCGTGACGGCGGCAGCGCGCAGGGCGGATACGATGTCACGCGCGCCATCGGGAACGTCGTCGGTCCGATTGCCACGGCGCTCGCCGGCGTCGACGCCACCGACCAGGCCGCGGTCGACCGCGCGCTGATTGCGCTCGATGGAACGCCGAACAAGGCGCGGCTCGGCGGCAACGCCACTGTCGCGGTGTCGCTAGCGGTCGCGCACGCAGCCTCGGCAGCAAGCGGCGTGCCGCTGTGGCGTTACCTCGCGGGCGAGAACGACGTCACGCTGCCGTTGCCGGAGATCCAGATCTTTGGCGGCGGCGCGCATGCGGGGCGCCGCATCGATCTGCAGGACCTGATGGTGATGCCGCTTTGCGCAACATCGTTCGCCGGGGCGCTCGACGTCGTCGCCGACGTCTATCGCGCGGCGGGTGCGCTGATGGCGGAAAGCGGCAAGCTCGCAGGTGTAGCGGACGAAGGTGGGTGGTGGCCGGCATTCGCGTCCAACGACGAAGCTTTGACGATGCTCGTGCGCGCGATCGAGCACGCGGGTTACACGCCGGGCACGGATGTCGCGATTTCGCTCGACGTCGCGGCCTCCGAGTTCGGCCATGACGGCCGCTATGTGCTCGCCCGCGACGCGCGCACGCTGGATCGCGACGGGATGATCGAACTCCTGCTGGGATGGCTCGACCGTTACCCGATCGCGTCGATCGAGGACCCGCTCTCCGAGGACGACCGCGACGGCTGGATCGCATTCATGCGCGCGGCTGGCTCACGCGTGCAAATCATCGGCGACGATTACCTGACGACGAGTGCTACGCGCGTATCCGAGGCCGCCGCGGATCGCGCCTGCAACGCGGCGCTGATCAAGCCGAACCAGGCGGCCACGCTGACCGAGGCGCGCGCCGCTCTCGATGCCGCACGTGAAGCAGGGATGACGACGATCCTTTCCGCGCGCTCCGGCGAGACCGAGGACGTTTCGATCGCGCATCTTGCCGTCGGTTGGAATGCGGGTCAGCTCAAGGTCGGAGCGTTTGCCCGCGGCGAGCGCATGGCGAAGTGGAACGAAGTGTTGCGCATCGAAGAGTCGCTCGGCGCACAAGCGCGCTACGTGGGGCGCGCTGCGCTGGCGAAATGGATGTAACGTCCAGTTCTATCGTCCGCTTCTGACCGCCCAGCAGAGATCTCCATGACCGCTCGCCGCTCGTTGCTGTGCACAGCATTACGTGCGGGCGTCTGATCGCTTACTTCCGACGCTATCGTCTCCCGGATCAGGCCCGGAGGAGAAAGTTCGCGAGCTCCGCGAACCCGGCACTGGATTCCTGCTCCGTGACGTACGCAGGAAGCGTCGCGATCCGGTCCGCGAACGCGCGCACGTTGGCAACACCCACGGCGTTCGGAAAATACGCGAAGAGCGGCGCATCGTTGGGCGAATCGCCGACGAAGACGAACCGCGCGCGGTCCGCATCGAGGTCGATGTCGAACGCATCGGCGAAGAGCCAGCGCGTCATCTTGAGCTTGTCATACGTTCCGAACCAGCCGTTGACGTGAATCGAGCTCACCTTGGCCGTCATCCCCTCGGCTTCCATCAGGGCGACGATCCGATCGACCGCCGCGCGCGGCAGCTCCGGAACATCTTCACGGTAATCGATCGCGAGGTCTGATTCGCGGTAGAGCTGGTCGGAGGCCAGCGCGCTCCCGGGTACCGCGCGCAAGATCGATTCGCCGATTGCGGAAAGTCGCGCGCGATTCGCGCGACGAGTCGCATCGTCGTCGATGAACGCCCTCTCCAGCTTGCGTGCCTTGCGATCGTAGCGCATCGCGAACGCGCCGTTCTCGCCGACGACCGCATCGACCGGCCACATCCGCGCGATGTGATCGCACCAGCCCGCCGGACGTCCCGTGACCGGGATGACGAGCTTGCCGGCTGCCGACAAGCGCGCGAGCGCCGCGTACGCTTCTGCCGGCAGGCGGCCGTCGGACGTCAGCGTGTCATCGATATCGGTCAGCACGCCGCGAATTGCGACACGAACCGCGGGCGGCATTTCAGTAAGCGGACGCAGCGAGCGAACGGTCATGCGCGGGTTCCCTGCGCGACGAAGGCGGAAACGCGTGCTCGCGCGGCATCTGGCATGCCGAGGCCGCACTTGCTTCGCCGCCACAACACATCGTCCGCGCTCCACGCCCACTCCTCTTGCATGAGATACGTTACTTCGCGCGCGGTGAGACCATTGCCGAAGTCCTCGCCGAGATCGGCCGGACGTTTCGCATCTCGGAGAACCTTCGGCGCGAGCGAGCCGTGGCGATGCGCAACACCCCGCACGACATCTTCCGAAAGACTTGGGTAGCGCTGCTGCATCTCCTCTGTCCATGCGATTAATCCCGCGGGCAGATCACCGCCGGGCAACGCTTCCGCGCGCGTCCATGGCGCGCCCATGGCAGGAAAGAACGTTTTCAACTCGGCGAGCGCGCTTTCGGCAAGCTTGCGATATGTCGTGATCTTGCCGCCATAGATCGACAGCACCGGGGGCCCGCTGCCATCGCTTCCCGCGTCGACCTTGAGGACATAGTCCCGCGTTATTTCAGACAGCTCGGTCGAGCCGTCGTCGTAGAGCGGGCGCACGCCGCTGTAGGTCCACACGATGTCGGCTTTCGTGAGAGGCGTGGCGAGATATCCATTGGCAAGCGCCAGCAAATACTCGACCTCGTCCGCGGAGATTGCCGGATCCGCGTAATCGTCTACGGCAACGTCGGTCGTGCCGATGAGCGAGTAGCGATCCTGGTACGGAATGATGAACACGATGCGGTTGTCGGCGTTCTGCAGGATGTAGGCGTGCGGCTGCGCATGCACGCGCGGCACGATGATGTGGCTGCCCTTGACGTGCCGCACGCGGGCGGCCGAAGGTTCAGTTCGCACGCTGTCCAGCACGTCCTTCACCCACGGGCCGCCGGCATTGACGATCGCGCGTGCGCGGACGTCCTCGATCGTGCCCTCCTGCGTCGCTAGCCTCGCGCGCCAGACGTCGCCGTCGCGCCCCGCCGATACGAGCCGCGTGTGAACGCGGATGCGCGCGCCTTTCGCCCGCGCCGACATCGCGTTGAGGACGACGAGCCGCGCATCGTCAACGCGCGCATCGGCGTAGACGAAGCCCTTGCGAAAGCGCGGCTGCAGTCCCGCGCCCCAATGGCTCGCGGACAGGTCGACGGCAGACGACTTCGGCAACGTCATTCGTCCTCCGAGTCGATCGTAGAGGAAGAGGCCGGCGCGGATCATCCATGCGGGCCGCAGGTGCGGCTCGTGCGGCAGCACGAACGCGAGCGGCTCGATGATGTGCGGTGCGAGCTTCAGCAGCACTTCGCGTTCGGCCAGCGCCTCGGCGACGAGACGGAATTCGTAGTGCTCGAGATAGCGCAAGCCGCCGTGGACCAACTTCGTGCTCCACGACGACGTGTGCGCGGCGAGATCGTCGCGTTCGACGAGGAGCACGTCGAGCCCGCGACCGGCGGCGTCACGGGCAATGCCTGCGCCGTTGATGCCGCCGCCGACGATCAGAAGGTCGCAGGGTTGCTCATTGCCCATCGGAAGGCCACGAGTTTACCGGATGCGGTACGATTGACCGCCTCATTCATCGCGAGAGACGCCCCATGAACATCGTCCCCGAAATCGCCGCGCTCGACACCGAAATGCGCGGCTGGCGCCATCGCCTGCACGCACACCCGGAGACCGCGTTCGAGGAGACCGTCACCAGCGCTTTCGTCGCCGACACGCTGCGTTCGTTCGGCCTCGACGTGCACACAGGACTTGCGGGGACGGGCGTCGTGGGCGTTCTCCGCAACGGTCGTGCGAACGCCGCCGTTGGGTTGCGCGCCGATCTCGACGCACTGCACATCCATGAGGCTTCGGGGGTGCCGCATGCGTCGACGGTGAAGGGAAAGATGCACGCCTGCGGCCACGATGGTCATACAGCGATGCTGCTTGGGGCAGCGAAAGCGCTGACCCAGCGCAAGCGCTTCGACGGCACCGCGTATTTCATCTTCCAGCCCGCTGAGGAGAACGAAGGCGGCGGTCGCGTGATGGTCGAGCAGGGACTCTTCGACAAATTCCCGATGCAGGCGGTCTACGGGATGCACAACTGGCCGGGAGTGCCAGCAGGTACGTTCGCAGTCCGTGCGGGTCCCCTGATGGGCGCGTTCGACATCTTCGAAATTGTCGCCAAAGGCAAGGGCGCGCACGCGGCGATGGCATACCAGGGCAAGGATCCGATGCTGTTCGCGGCGCACGCCATCAGCGCGCTGCAAACGATCGTCTCACGCAACCTGCACCCTCTCGACGCCGGTGTGGTGAGCGTGACGCAGGTGCACGCGGGCGACACCTGGAACGTGATTCCCGACGACGTCGTGCTGCGCGGCACGGTGCGCACGTTCGAACCCGGCGTGCAGGACACGATCGAACGCCGGATGAAGACGATCCTCGACGGCATCGCCGCGATGTTCGAGATGAGCGTGACGCTGCGTTACGAGCGCCGCTATCCGGCCACCGTCAACAGCGCGACGGAGACGAAGCACGCGATCGCAGCCGCCTCCGCGGTCGTCGGCGCCGGGAGTGTCGACACCGATCCAATGCCCAACATGGCGAGCGAGGATTTCGCGTTCATGCTGCAGGCGAAGCCGGGATGCTACCTCTGGCTCGGCGCGGGCCGCGGCGAGGGAACGGCCAACTTGCACAACCCGCGCTACGATTTCAACGACGATGCGCTCGCGATCGGAGCGAGCTATTGGGTCACGCTCGCCGAGCAGCAGCTCCCGGCAGGCACGAGCTAGTCTCTGGGCGGCATCCGCCCCTGATTCGCGGTCAAGCGCGGTGTCGCATCTTGCGGATTGCTTCAAGCTGCGCGACCGCGATGGCGAGCTCCGCCTCGGCGGTCGCGATCTCCTCGCGCGAGGTCTTGTTCTGCATCGCTTCCTCGGCGGCCTTCTTTGCCTCCGTCGCCGCCGCTTCATCGAGATCCTTCGCGCGGATCGCGGTGTCCGCGAGAACGGTCACGCGCGTGGGCTGCACCTCGAGGAACCCGCCGAGCACGAACACAAGCTCCTCGTCCGCCTGGCCGGGAACCTTGATGCGCACGGCACCGGGCTTGATTTGGGTCAACAGCGGCGTGTGGCGCGGATAGATGCCGAGCTCGCCCACAACGCCAGGCAGCACGACGAATTCCGCCTCGCCCGAGAATATCTGCTCTTCCGCGCTGACGACGTCGACGTGGATGGTGTTGGCCATGGGTTTCCTTCACGCCCTTGCGGACGTCCTCATTGCAGCGTCTTGGCCTTCTCGAATGCTTCCTCGATCGTCCCGACCATGTAGAACGCCTGCTCGGGCAGCTCGTCGCACTCACCTTTGACGATCATCGAAAAGCCCTTGATCGTTTCCTTCAGCGACACGTACTTGCCAGGCGAGCCGGTGAACACTTCGGCAACGCTGAACGGCTGCGACAGGAAGCGCTGGATCTTGCGTGCGCGCGCCACGGCGAGCTTGTCCTCGGGCGAGAGCTCGTCCATGCCGAGGATCGCGATGATGTCGCGCAGTTCCTTGTACTTCTGCAGCACCGCTTGCACGCCGCGCGTCGTGTTGTAGTGCTCCTCGCCGATCACAAGCGGGTCGATCTGACGCGATGTCGAGTCGAGCGGATCGACCGAAGGATAGATGCCGAGCGACGCAATGTCGCGCGATAGCACGACAGTCGCGTCGAGGTGGCCGAAGGTGGTCGCCGGCGACGGGTCGGTCAGGTCGTCCGCGGGCACGTAGATGGCCTGGACCGAGGTGATGGAGCCGGTCTTGGTCGACGTGATCCGTTCCTGCAGCTTGCCCATTTCTTCGGCCAGCGTCGGCTGGTAGCCCACCGCTGAGGGCATCCGGCCGAGCAGCGCCGAGCACTCGGTCCCAGCCAGCGTGAACCGATAGATGTTGTCGATGAACAGCAGCACGTCACGGCCTTCGTCGCGGAAGTTCTCGGCGATCGTGAGACCGGTCAGCGCGACGCGCAGACGGTTGCCCGGTGGCTCGTTCATCTGGCCGTATACCATGGCCACTTTGGATTTGCCGAGATCGTCCTTGTTGACGACCCCGGCTTCGATCATCTCGTGGTAGAAGTCGTTGCCCTCGCGCGTGCGCTCGCCGACGCCGGCGAACACCGACAGGCCCGCGTGGGCGGTCGCGATGTTGTTGATGAGCTCCATCATCGTCACCGTCTTGCCGACGCCGGCGCCGCCGAACAGGCCCACCTTGCCGCCCTTGGCGAACGGACAGCAGAGATCGATCACCTTGATGCCGGTCTCGAGCAGCTCCTGCGACGGTGAGAGTTCCTCGAACGACGGCGCATCGCGGTGGATCGACATCTGCTTTTCCGCATCGACCGCGCCCCGCTCGTCGATCGGCCGGCCAAGCACATCCATGATCCGGCCGAGCGTCTTGCCGCCGACCGGCACCGAGATCGGGTTGCCGGTGTTGATGACAGTCATTCCGCGACGCAGGCCGTCGGAGCTGCCGAGCGCGATCGTGCGCACGACGCCGTCGCCGAGCTGTTGCTGGACCTCGAGCGTCAGCCCGATTTCGTCCATCTTGAGAGCGTCGTAGATCTTCGGCATCGCGTTGCGCGCGAACTCCACGTCGACAACCGCGCCGATGCATTGCACGATGGTTCCTTGATTCATGTTCGCATCCCCATGTTTCATTGCTAAACGGCAGCCATCTCTAGTCGATTCGGTCTCGCGATAACGTTGGTGTTACTTACGTCAGTCTCGCCCGATCGTCCGGCGCGCGGCTAGACCGCCGCTGCACCGCCGACGATTTCGGCCAGTTCCTTGGTAATCGCGGCCTGGCGCGCCTTGTTGTGGATGAGCTGCAATTCATCGATGATCGCGCCAGCGTTATCCGTCGCCGCCCGCATCGCGACCATCCGCGCCGATTGTTCAGAGGCCATGTTCTCGTTGACCATCTGGTACACCAGCGCTTCGACGAAGCGCAGCAGCACGCCGTTGAGCAGCTCCTTTGCGTCGGGCTCGTAGAGGTAGTCCCACGACCCCGCCGCCGCGTCCGCCTTGCGCACCTCGCCGGTGCCCGGCGCCCGGTATTCCTCGGGGATCGGCAGCATGCGCCCATGCCGGGCTTCCTGCTTCATCGTGTTGATGAAGGTCGTAAAGAACACATGCACCTCGTCGATCGCACCGTTGATATACTTGTCGAGCAAAACCTTCACCGGCCCGACCAGCTTCTCGATGCGCGGGCGGTCTCCGAGTTGCACCGCCTGCGACACCACGTTGGCGCCCAGGCGCTGGAGGAAGCCCAAACCCCTACCGCCTAGCGCGCAGTAGTCGACCTCAAGCCCTTTGGCTCGCCACTCCTTGTGCGCGCTCAGCACCAGCCGGAGGATGTTGGTGTTGAGGCCGCCACACAGGCCCTTGTCGGTAGTGACGACGATCGCGCCCACGCGCTTGACGGTCTCGCGTTTCGCGAGGAACGGGTGCTTGTACTCGGTGTTGGCCTTGGCGATGTGCATCGCGATCTGCAGCGCGCGCTCGACGTACGGTCGCGACGCGCGCATCCGGTCCTGGACCTTCTTCATCTTCGAGGCCGCGACCATCTCCATCGCCTTGGTGATCTTGCGCGTGCTTTGCACGCTCTTGATCTTGTTCCGTATCTCTTTGGAGCCTGCCATCTCGTGTCCTCGTCGCGGATCGCCGCAGCGCTATCGCGGCAACCCGAAGGCCTCAGTACGCGCCGTTCTTCTTGAAGTCCTCGACTCGCGGCCGCGAGCGCCTTCTCGTCGTCGGCCGAGAGATCCTTGGTCTTCTCGATGTTCGCCATCAGCGCCGCGTACTTGCTCTTCAGGTACGCGCGCAGCGCCGACTCGAACGCGAGCGCCTTCTCGACCGGGATGTCGTCGTAGTAGCCCTTATCGACCGCGAACAATGTCACGGCCATCTCGTTCACCTGCAGCGGCTGGTACTGCGGCTGCTTCATCAACTCGGTCACCAAGCGGCCGCGGTCAAGCTGCTTGCGCGTGGCCGCGTCCAGGTCTGACGCGAACTGCGCGAACGCCGCGAGCTCGCGGTACTGCGCCAGCGAGAGGCGCACGCCGCCCCCCAGCTTCTTGATGATCTTGGTCTGCGCTTTGCCGCCAACCCGCGACACCGAGATGCCGGCGTTCATCGCCGGGCGGATGCCGGCGTTGAACAGGTCGGTCTCGAGGAAGATTTGACCATCGGTGATCGAGATGACGTTGGTCGGCACGAATGCCGTCACGTCGCCCGCCTGCGTCTCGATGATCGGCAGCGCAGTGAGCGAGCCGGTCTTGCCCTTGACAGCGCCCTTCGTGAACTTCTCGACGTACTCGGCGGAGACGCGCGCGGCGCGCTCGAGCAGCCGCGAGTGCAGATAGAATACGTCACCCGGATAGGCTTCGCGGCCCGGCGGGCGGCGCAGCAGCAGCGAAATCTGCCGGTAGGCCCAAGCCTGCTTCGTCAGGTCGTCGTAGATGATGAGCGCGTCCTGTCCGCGGTCGCGGAAGTACTCACCCATCGTGCATCCGGAGTACGGCGCAATGTACTGCATCGCCGCCGACTCCGAGGCCGTCGCGGCGACGACGATCGTGTACGCCATCGCGCCGGTTTCTTCGAGCTTGCGAATGACGTTCTTGACCGTCGACGCCTTCTGGCCGATGGCAACGTAGACGCACAACAGGTCCTTGCCTTTCTGGTTGATGATCGTGTCCACCGCCACGGCCGTCTTTCCGGTCTGGCGGTCACCGATGATCAGTTCGCGTTGGCCGCGGCCGATCGGCACCATCGCGTCAATCGCCTTCAGTCCGGTCTGCACCGGCTGCGACACGCCTTCGCGCCAGATCACGCCGGGCGCGATCTTTTCAATGACGTCGGACTCCTTGGCGGTGACCGGACCCTTGCCGTCGATGGGCTCGCCGAGGGAATTCACCACGCGCCCGATCAGCTCGGGGCCGACCGGCACCGACAGGATGCGGCCCGTGCACTTGACCGTATCGCCCTCGGAAATGTGCTCGTACGCACCGAGAATCACGACGCCGACCGAGTCGCGCTCGAGATTCAGAGCGAGGCCGAACGTGTTGCCAGGAAATTCGAGCATTTCGCCGGCCATCGCATCGGAGAGACCGTGGACGCGGGCAATGCCGTCGGAGATCGAGACGACAGTCCCCTGCGTGCGCACTTCGGCGCCCGTTTCGAGGCTCTGGATCTTGCTCTTGATGAGTTCGCTGATTTCAGATGGATTCAACTGCATGGTGTCCTCGCGGCGCGCCGGCGGGTAATTCCGTCGGCGTCAACGTAGTTTCGGTTAGGCGCTCAAATGGGTCGCCATCGCAGAGAGTTGTGCTTCGATCGTGCCGTCCACCACGGTGTCGCCGACGGTGATCCGGGCGCCGCCGATCAGCGCCGGATCGACGTTGACCGACGTCTCGATCTTTTTGCCGAAATGCCGTTCCAGCGCGGTCTTGAGCTCCGCGATCTCGGAATCGGAAAGCGGGAAGGCGCTGTCGATCTGGGCGCGTGCCAGGCCGTCAGCGTCGTCCTTCAGCAATTCGAACTGCGCCGCGATCTGCGGCACGACGCCGACGCGATCGGCCTCGACGAGAACGCGAACGAAGCTGCGGCCCTGCGGATCCAGCCGGTCGCCGCAGATCGACAGCAGCAGCGCTTCCTTGTCCCCCGCGGAGAGCCGCGGATTGTCGAGCGCGCCCGCGACCTTCGGATCGGCGATCACGCTGGCGAGAAGGCGCAGCATCTGCGACCACACCGGCAGCGCATTGCCCTCGCGCGCAAGCCGGAACGCCGCCTCGGCGTAGGGCCTTGCAATCGTCGTCAGTTCGGCCATCGCTGTTCGGTCAGAGCTGCTGCCGGATCGACGCCAACAGGTCGGCGTGCGCCTTGGGGTCGACTTCGCGCTTCAGGATCTTCGCGGCGCCGGCCACGGCAAGGTCGGCGACCTGGCCGCGGAGCGCTTCCTTCGCGCGGGAAATCTCCTGGCCGATCTCGGCCTTCGCGGCGGCGAGAATGCGGTCGGCCTCGGCCTTGGCATCCATCTTGGCGGCGTCGATCGTCTCGCTCTTGAGCTTCTCGCCCTGCGCGATGATCTCGGAGCTGCGCGTCTTCGCCTCGGCCAGCATGTCGGCGATCCGCTTCTCCGCGCTGGAAAGGCTCTGCCGCCCCGATTCGCCGGCAGCGATGCCGTCCGCGATGTCCTTCTGCCGCGTCTCGATCGCGCGCATCAGCGGCGGCCACACGAACTTCGCCGTGAACAGGATGAACGCGAAGAACGCGACGGCCTGCATGAACAGTGTGAAATTGATGTTCATGGCTTTCCCTCAGCTATGTGATGTCCGGCGCGCCTACTTGAGCTGGCCGAGCAACGGGTTCGCCACCGCGAACCACAGCGCGAGACCGACGCCGATGATGAACGACGCGTCGATCAGTCCGAGCAGCAGGAACACCTTCGCCTGCAACTGCGGCATGAGCTCGGGCTGGCGCGCGGCGCCTTCGAGGAAGCGCGAGCACATGATGCCGACGCCGACGCAGGCGCCCAGGGCACCGAGGCCGATGATGAGGCCGATGCCGATGCCGGAGTACGCCAGGATCGTTGCGGTGAGTTGCGGGTCCATGTCTATCCTTTCTTGAGCACGGTGAACGGTATGGCGAAGCGAGATGTCAGTGATGCTCGTGCGCCATCGAGATGTAGACGATGGTCAGCATCATGAAGATGTAGGCCTGCAGCACGACGATCAGGATGTGGAAGATCGACCAGCCGAGGCTGAGCAGCGCGCCGAACGCGATGCCGGCGATCCCGGTGGCGGCCCACAGGCCGAGCAGGATGAAGATGATCTCGCCGGCGTACATGTTTCCGTAGAGTCGTAGCGAGTGCGACAGCGGCTTCGACACGTACTCGACGATCTGGAACAGCAGGTTGAAGAAGATGAGCAGCGGCGACAACCAGATCGGTTTCAGCCCGAACGGCGCCGAGACGAGCTCGAACAGCCAGCCGCCGAGTCCTTTCATCTTGATGCTGTAATAGATCATCATCGCGAACACGGACAACGCAAGCGCGAACGTCGTGTTCACGTCGGCGGTCGGCACGCCGCGCCATTCGTGCTGGTGCAGCACGTGCTCGTAAAGCCACGACATGATGTCGACGGGCAGGAAGTCCATCGCATTCATGAAAAGCACGAGCACGAACGTGGTGAGCGCGATCGGCGCCACGATCTTGCTCTCGCCATGGTAGATGCTCTTCACCTGGTCGTTGACGAAACCGACGCAGAGCTCGACGAACGCTTGCCGTTTGGACGGCACGCCCGTGGTCGCCTTGCGGGTCACGAGCCACAGGCAACCGAACGCGACGAAGCCGAGGACGAGTGTCGTGATGAGCGTGTCCCAGTGGAGTGTCCAGAAGCCGCCGCCTTCCCGCACCGGCGCCGAGAGGAACGTGAGGTGGTGCTGGATGTATTCGGTCGGATTGAGCGCACCCGCTTCAGCCATGACCACGCGCTCCCGTATCACCAACGAAAAACGCCATGCTAAACAAGATCACCGCCACCGTGAACGCGGCGAAAAACGCCGGATGGACGATGCCGTCGACCGTCTTCAGCGTCAGCGCCAAGCCGCCGACAATGGCGATCACCTTCGCCGCTTCGGCGCGCAGCATCGCGCGAAGCGGCCTCCAGGGTCCCTTCGGTCGCCCGTCGCCGAGCGAAAGCCCGAGCACCGCAGCAAAAACGACTCCGGCGACAAGGCTCACCGCGCCACCCAACAATGCCGACCACGCGCCTTGCCATCCCGCCAATGCGCCGGCGATACCGGCGATCGCGATGGTGGCGATCGCCTGCCATCGGTAGACGGTACGGAACGGGCGGGAAAGGACGAGGGCGATCACGAGGGCTGCGGGACTTTAGTTACACGATTCACACGCCCCGTACGGACACCCGGCAAGGGCAGGAGGAAACCTTGCGATTATAGCGGCTCGACGCCTCGCACAGCAATGAACTGCTGCGATGCAGCGGCGCTCCGGCCAGGTTGGATGCGTCGCGTCAGCCGCCCGACAAGGCGCCTACGATCATGAGCTCGCCCGCGAAGCGCGTGGGCGTATCGAGATCACGCGCGAGCTCGCCATCGACGAAGATCTTGATGTGCGGCCGGATGGCTCGCTGCTCGTCGACGATTCGAAATTTGAACCCCGGGTATCGCGCGTCGAGTTCGTTGAGCGCGTCGGCGAGCGTGCGATCGTCGCCCTTCGACTCGAGGGCGACTGTTTCAGCGCCTCGGGTGTACGACCGCAGCAAGCCGGGAATATGGACGTGCATGCTGCGGGCGAACTCAGGCGACCTCAACGGAGTAGATGTGCGGCAGATTGCGGGCCAGACATTTCCACGTGCGGCCTTCGTCGCGACTCCCCCAGACCTCGCCGCTCGTCGTGCCGAAGTAAACGCCCACCGTCGCCGCCGAGTCCGCTGTCATGGCCTGCCGCTTCACGGTCCACCACGCCTGCGCCTTCGGCAACCCTGCCGACTGGCGCTGCCACGTCTTGCCGCCATTGACGGAGCGATACGCGGCCGGCTTGCCACCCGGCGAGACGCGCGGCCACACGCTCGAGCCGTCCATCGGAAACACCCACAGCGTGTCTGGATCGCGCGGATGGAGCACCATCGGAAAACCGATCGAGCCGACGGACTTCGGCATCGACGCGCCGATGTCGGTCCAGCGATCGGCGGGGCGGTCGAGACGATAGATGCCCGTGTGGTTCTGGTGATAGAGGCGATCGGGCAGAAGGGGATGGAGACGCACACAGTGCGGATCGTGGCCGAACTCCGCATTCGGGTCCGGCAGGAAATCAGCGCGCACGCCGTGGTTCAATGGTTTCCAGCCGGCGCCGCGGTCGGTCGACTCGAAGATGCCGCCGCTCGACATCCCGATATACATGTGCTTTGGATCGCGCGGATCGATCAGGATCGAGTGTAATTTCGGTCCGTCGGGCGTGCCGTCCTGATCGCCGCCGCACCACGCCTTACGGCTCGGATGCGCGTTGAATCCGGCCACGCCCGACCACGTCACGCCGCCATCGGTCGATCGGAAGAGTCCTTGCGGTGATGTCCCCGCGTACCAGACGTCGCGCTCGGTCGCATGGCCCGGCGCGAGCCAGAACGTGTGATCGACGGTGCGCCCGCTGCCCGGCTCGAAGGCCGGCGGCGCTGCGGCTTCCTTCCACGTGCGACCCCGATCCGTCGAGCGGAAAATCGTCGGGCCGAGATGGCCCGTCCGCGCGGCGACGAGCAGCGTCTTGCCATCGCGGGGGTCTTGCACCGCGTGGTGGACGATGTTGCCGAGAAAGTGCGGGCCTTCGATCTTGAAATTGCGCCGCGCCGCGTCACCCGTGAGCGTCCACAGGCCTTTGCGCGTCGCGATCAGCAGTGTCGTCTTGCGCGCCGGCCGTGCGACGCGCGCGCTCTTGCTCTTACCCGCTGGCATGTTGAGGTCCCCTCGATTGCGCGAGCCGGGTAAGCTACCGCGACCGCGGCGGCGCCGCAAGCGTTGCCGATACCCGGCGCGCACGCGGGGTTGAATTCGGCGCCGAACACTGCGATTCTTGACAGTTCACCCTCCACAACACTTTACTGCAAGGAGCAACAATGACGATCAAGGTTGGCGACAAGCTGCCGTCGGGCACGCTGTCCGAATTCATTGAAGTCGAAGGCAACGGCTGTACGGTGGGACCGAACGAGTTCAAGGTCGACGACCTCGTCAAGGGAAAGAAGGTCGTGATCTTCGGGCTTCCCGGCGCATTCACACCGACTTGCTCGGCAAAGCACGTGCCCGGCTACGTGCAGAATCGCGACCAGCTGAAGGCAAGGGGCGTCGACGAAGTTTTCTGCATGTCGGTCAACGATCCGTTCGTGATGGGCGCGTGGGCGCGCGACCAGAAATCCGGCGGCAAGGTCCGCATGATGGGCGATGGCAGCGCTACGTACACGAAGGCGCTCGGTCTCGAGCTCGACCTCAATGCGCGCGGTATGGGCACGCGTTGCCAACGTTTTTCGATGCTGGTCGACAACGGCGTCGTGAAGGCGCTCAACATCGAAGCGCCCGGAAAATTCGAAGTCTCCGATGCGGGGACCATGCTAAAGCAGCTCGGTTGAATCGTCATCAGCAACGCTGCGTTCCCATCTCGGAGATGCCATGCTTCGGAAACCTAATGCCCTTTTCGTGCACCGCGCCGTCGTCTTAGCCGCCAGCATGCTCGTGGCGGCAACCGCAACGAGCCAAGTGGGTTACCGTGTCGACCCTCAAGGGAAGGACGAACTGTGGGACGTCACGTCGAAGATGGAAATCCCGGGGATGCCGATGTCGATGCCGGCCCAGACCCATCGGGTTTGCGCCGAGAAGGGCAACGACTCCGGCATGGTTCCGAAGAGGGACGGCTGCGCGATCGCCGATGTGAAGCGCACCGGAAATAGTGTGACCTACCGGATGGCCTGCAAGGACGGGCGGAACGACTACACCGCCACCGGCGAATCGACCGCGACGCAGACGGGCTACCAAGGGAAGATGCGAATGGCCGGCAAGGTCGAAGGCGAGCAGATGGAAATGGCGATGTCCTACTCGGGAGCGCGTGCCGGGAACTGCACGCTGGCGGCCAGATAGGGCGCTCGGTGAAGCGCGCAGGTACCGTGACGCGCGGTGAAGGGTCGCGCTATTTGAGCCTCGCCAGAATGCCGTCGAGGTGATCGAGGCTCGAATACGAAATCACGAGGCGGCCGCTGCCGTCTTGCTTCGCTTCGATGGCAACCTTGGCGCCTAGCGTTTGCGCCAATTTCTCGGCCAGATTTGCGACATCGGGATCGATCGGGCGCGCACCCCGCTTCGTCCTCGGCTTCCCCGGATGCGCGAGGTGATGGACTAGACGCTCGGTGTCACGCACTGACAGCCCCTGTGCGACAACGCGCGTTGCGGCCGCTGTCTGCGCGCCTGCCGCGAGACCCAGTAACGCACGCGCGTGTCCCATGTCCAGCTTGCCAGCCAGCAGGTATTCCTGGACGGGCTTTGCCAGTTCGCGCAGACGCAGAAGGTTCGTCACTGCGCTGCGCGAGCGTCCGATCGCCTTCGCCACGGCATCGTGCGTCAAGCCGAATTCGTCGATGAGACGCGCGAGGCCGTTCGCCTGCTCGAGCGGATTCAAGTCCTCGCGCTGGATGTTCTCGATGAGACCGATCGCGAGCGCGGAGGCATCGGGCACCGCCTTTACGAGCGCCGGCACTTCCTTCAGTCCCGCCCGCTCCGCCGCGCGCCAGCGGCGCTCGCCGGCGATGATCTCGAAGCGGCCTCCGTCCACGGGCCGCACGAGCACCGGTTGCATGATCCCGTGCTCCTTGATCGACTGCGCGAGATCGTCGAGCGAGGCTTCGTCCATCCGCGTGCGCGGTTGATACTTGCCCGGGCGCAACCGGTCGACTGAGAGCGTTTGCAGCGACTCCTTGGCGGCGACGTCGTCACCGCCCGCTAACAGCGCATCGAGTCCGCGGCCGAGGCCCTTGGGTCGGATCATCGTCGTGGTTCCGCTTGGATTACGCCGCCGCAGGTGTTGCCGCAGGTGTTCCCGAAGGTGTTCCGGCCAACGCTTCAGTTTCCATCCGCCGCAAGATCTCGCCTGCGAGCGCGAGATAGGCTTGCGCACCCTTCGACGTGCGATCGAGATACAGCGCCGGGATGCCATGCGAGGGCGCCTCGGCGAGCCGGACGTTGCGCGGCACGATCGTCCGATAGAGCTTGTCTCCGAAATGACGCTCGAGCTCGGCCGCGACATTCTGGGCGAGTGTGTTGCGCGGATCGTACATCGTGCGCAAGAGTCCCTCGATCTCGAGCGCAGGATTCAAATGCGCACGTACTTTCTTGATGGTCTGCACGAGATCGGACAGACCTTCGAGAGCGTAGTACTCGCACTGCATCGGGATTAGCACCGAATCCGCGGCGCACAGGCCGTTCAATGTGAGCAGGGAAAGCGACGGCGGGCAATCGAGCAGGATGAAATCGTAGTCCGCTGCCACTGCATTGATCGCGGTGCGCATCTGCCGCAGCGCTTCGGCAAGCGCGTCCTTCAATCGCATCTCGCGTTCGGGAAGCTCGACCAGCTCGATCTCCGCGCCGGCGAGCTCGCGATTCGACGGCACGAGGTCGAAGCCGCCGGTGTGGGATTGCATGCGCACGTCGGCGATTCCCCGCTCGCCCAGCAAAACCTGATAGACCGTTGCCGGCAACGCTCGCTTGTCCACACCCGCGCCGGTCGTCGCATTGCCTTGCGGGTCGAGGTCGACCAGCAGCACGCGGCGTTTCATCGCCGCGAGACTTGCGGCGAGGTTGACTGCCGTCGTCGTCTTGCCGACGCCGCCTTTCTGGTTGGCGACCGCGATAATGCGTGTCACGCGCCGTCCTTTGCTGCCGGCACGGATTCCATCACCACGAGATGGCGCTGCGCATCGAGCCCTGGTACCGCGAGCGCCGGCGCCGCGACCATGCGCACAATCGACGGCAGTTGGGCGATTTCCTCGTCCGGAAACACGCCCTTCATCGCGTACAGGCGTCCGCCAGGTGCGAGATGCCGCGCACTCGATTGCGCGAAGGTCGCGAGATCCGAAAACGCGCGCGAAATGACGACGTCGAACGGCGCGTCCGGCGCGTAACCCTCGACGCGTGCCGTGATCGTCATGACGTTGGCGAGACCAAGTTCGATTGCCGCCTGCTGCAAGAACGCGCCCTTCTTGTGACTGCTGTCGATGAGCACCACCGTCCAGCTCGGACGCGCGATCGCAAGCGGAATTCCCGGGACGCCGCCACCGCTGCCGACATCGAGCACGCGCGCCCGATCCGTGTCAGGCAGCCGCGGCAGGACGACGAGCGCATCGAGCACATGATGCGTGATCATCCGCTCGGGATCGCGAATCGCAGTCAGGTTGTAGACACTGTTCCATTTCGCGAGCAGTGCAAGATACGTGTCGAGCTTTTCGCGCGCATCCTGCGGCAGCGAGACGCCCGCCGTTGCCAGCGCGGCAAGTCCTTGTTCGAGATCGATCGTTGCGATCACGCGGTTTGCCGTTCCGGGCCGGGTGGATCGCCGCGCGCGGCGAAGCCGCGCTTGAGATGCACGAGCAGCAGAGATATCGCCGCCGGCGTGATGCCTGAAATGCGCGCCGCCTGCCCGATCGTTTCCGGCTTGTGCCGGTTGAGTATCTGCTGCACCTCGGCGGAAAACCCGCGCACCGTGCGATAGTCGAGATCAGTCGGCAGCCGCGTGTCTTCCTGCGCGCGGTTGCGCTCGATCTCGTCGCGCTGCCGATCGATGTAGCCCGAATATTTCGCCGCAATCTCGATCTGCTCCGCGACGATTCGATCATCGACAGGCGCGCCCGCGCCGGGCAGCGTCATCAGGTTCGCATACGTCACCCCGGGCCGGCGCAGAAGATCGGCAAACGTGTAGTCGCGCTCGATGGGCGCGCCGAGCACGCGGATCGCATCGTGTGCGGCTACGATATTCGGGTTGACCGAGGTCGACTTAAGGCGCTCCTGTTCGCGCGCGATCGCATCACGTTTTCGCGCGAATGCATCCCAGCGCGCGTCGTCGACGACGCCGAGCGCGCGTCCTGCTTCCGTGAGACGCAGATCGGCGTTGTCCTCGCGCAATTGAAGCCTGTATTCGGCGCGCGACGTGAACATTCGGTAAGGCTCCGAGACGCCGCGTGTGACGAGGTCATCGACCAGCACGCCGAGATACGCTTCGTCGCGTCGCGGGCACCAGCTCGCCTCGCCGCGCACGTGACGCGCCGCATTGATGCCGGCCAAAAGGCCCTGCGCGGCCGCCTCTTCGTAGCCCGTCGTGCCGTTGATCTGCCCGGCGAAAAAGAGACCGCGGATCGCTTTCGTTTCGAGCGACGAACGCAGCGCGCGCGGGTCGAAATAGTCGTATTCGATCGAATAGCCGGGGCGCAGCAAGTGCGCGCGTTCGCAGCCTTTCATCGATCGCACGAGCGCCACCTGAACGTCGAACGGCAGCGAGGTCGAAATGCCATTCGGATAGATCTCGTTCGTAGCGAGACCTTCCGGCTCGAGGAAGATCTGGTGACTGTTGCGCTCGGCGAAGCGCACGACCTTGTCCTCGATCGACGGACAATAGCGCGGACCCACCCCTTTGATGACGCCGGTAAAAAGCGGCGAGCGGTCGAGCCCGCCGCGGATGATTTCGTGCGTGCGTTCGTTGGTGTGCGTGATCCAGCACGATACCTGCCGCGGATGCATCGAGCGCGCGCCGATAAAGCTCATCACCGGCGCGGGTTCGTCGCCGGGTTGGATTTCGAGCGCCGCGAAATCGATCGTGCGTCCGTCGAGACGTGGCGGCGTGCCGGTCTTCAAGCGTCCGGCGGGCAGCTTCAACTCGCGCAGCCGCGCGCCCAATGTTTTCGCGGGCGGATCGCCTGCGCGGCCTGCCTCGTAGTGGTCGAGGCCAACGTGAATCAGGCCGGAAAGGAACGTTCCGGTGGTCAGCACGACAGCGTCTGCCTCGAAGCGAATCCCGAGTTGCGTGATCACTCCGGTTACGCGCGCTTTTGCGCCGTCGCCGTCGAGCGTCAAGTCGTCGACCGCTTGCTGAAAAAGGGTGAGATTCGGCGCGTTCTCGAGACGCGATCGAATCGCCTGCTTGTAGAGGACACGATCGGCCTGTGCGCGGGTCGCGCGGACGGCCGGCCCCTTGCTCGAGTTGAGTGTCCGGAACTGGATCCCGGATTCGTCGGTCGCGAGCGCCATCGCGCCGCCAAGCGCGTCCAGCTCCTTGACAAGATGCCCCTTGCCGATCCCGCCAATGGAAGGATTGCAGGACATTTGTCCCAGCGTTTCGATGCTGTGGGTCAGCAGCAGCGTCGCGCGGCCCATGCGCGCGCTCGCCAGCGCGGCCTCAGTACCGGCGTGGCCGCCACCGACGACAATCACCTCGAAGCGTGTTGGGAACAGCATGATTCTATTGAATATTGTTTGGTTGCCGACTTTGGCGCAGCGCAGCAAAAAGGCCAGCCGAAATCATACGCTAAAACACCCGGAGCGGCGAGGGTGGAGACCGCTTCGGCGATAGGTTTCACGTGGAACACCGACCGCCTCCGCGCGCGACGTTTCACGTGGAACCGGGCGATCGCCGCAGTGGGCGCTACCTTCACTCGTCTCCCAATTTTTTGACCGAAGCCAGGCCGGCACTTTCCGGCGGCCGCTGCCGTTAAGCGCTCTTTTTGAGTCGATGCGACCGTGGCGACACGGATCGGGACCTGGTTCTTGTCCGCGTTCAACGATCCAAACCGGACCTCGACCCCGCATGGCTACCGCTCTATCGGAATCGGGACGTTCGCCGCAGTCCGGCCCGAGTGCGTTGCCTGCGAGGAGAAGCCGGTGCGAGATGCGGCACGCCGTCCCAGCCGGTCCGCAGTGCTCGACCATACCGCGCGTGGAAGATTGAGTCGACGTAGCGCACGACCAACGCGCTTTTTCTCCGCCCCCGGGGCCAACGCGCGCGGCGGGTCACGCAGACCCTGAGGCTGCGCGCGAAGTGAGCGCGCCGCACGTCCAGCCGTGGTCGGCGTCACCCCGGCAGCCGTCCTTTTGTGGCGTCAGGGCGGACTCAAGTTCGGGTTGCTGTTTTTCTGATCACGCCGGGCGGATGACGCCGTTGGATAGCCTCGCGGCGGCGGCTGGCGGCGCGTTCACGCGAGCAGTGGGAAGAGTCGAGATCGAGCGATGCCGCCCGTTTCGCCGACCCTGCGCTCACTGTCCAGCGTACCTGCTTCTGCGCCCAGTTGGCGCGTCGGATACGTGCTGAAGCCGGCGCCCTCGATCAAGAGGTCGAGACCTCACAGTAACTCGTTAATAATCAGTATATTAGACAAACGGCGGGCGGCTAAGCGCCAAGCCGTCCGCCCAAACGCTGGCGCTCCCGCGCAAGTTCCGTCGGCCGTTTCGCCCCGAGCTTCGCAAACAGCGCGTCGTGTTCCGCGAGCTCGCGCGCCCAAAGCGGCTTGTCGACGCGCATCACCTGGGCAAAGCGCTCGGGCGGGAATTCAAGCCCCGTCCAATTGAGGTCGGTGTACGCGGGCTCCATTCCGAGCGGCGTCTCGACCGCGTGGCCACGGCCGCGGCAGCGCTCGACGATCCATTGCAGCACGCGCATGTTTTGTCCGAATCCGGGCCAGGCGAATTTGCCGTTCGCATCCGTGCGGAACCAGTTGACGTTGAAGATTCGCGGTGGCTTGGCAACTGCGGCGCCCATGCGCAGCCAGTGCGCGAAATAGTCGCCGACGTGATAGCCGCAGAAAGGCAGCATCGCGAAGGGGTCGCGCCGCACTTCACCAACGGCGCCCGCGGCCGCCGCCGTCGTTTCGGAACCCATCGTCGCGGCCTTGTAGACCCCTTCCTGCCATGACGACGCCTCGACCACGAGCGGCAGCGTGTCGGAGCGGCGGGCGCCGAAAATGAACGCGCTGATCGGCACGCCGTCCGGGTTGTCCCAGTCGGGGTCGAGGGACGGGCATTGCGTCGCTGAGACCGTAAAGCGCGAATTGGGATGCGCTGCTTTGCGGCCGCAATCCGGCGTCCAGTCCTTGCCCTGCCAGTCGATGAGATGGGAAGGCGGCGTTTTGGTCATCCCCTCCCACCAGACGTCGCCATCGTCGGTCAAGGCAACGTTGGTGAAGATCACGTTCGCCTTCAGCATCTCCATTGCGTTCGGATTCGATTCGCGCGACGTGCCGGGTGCCACGCCAAAATAGCCTGCTTCCGGATTGATCGCGTGAAACCTTCCATCACGATGTGGCTTGATCCACGCGATGTCATCACCGATCGTCGTCACCTTCCAGCCGTCGAAGCCCTGCGGCGGAATTAGCATCGCGAAGTTGGTCTTGCCGCATGCGCTCGGGAACGCAGCCGTGACGTAGGTCTTTTCGCCGCGCGGCGAAGTGACGCCGAGAATCAGCATGTGCTCGGCGAGCCAGCCCTCGTCGCGACCCATGACCGAAGCGATCCGCAGCGCGAAGCATTTCTTCCCGAGGAGCGCGTTGCCGCCGTACCCAGAGCCATAGCTCCAGATCTCGCGTGACTCGGGAAAATGCACGATGTATTTGTGCTCGGGATTGCACGGCCAGCGCGCGTCTTGCGCACCTGGCGCGAGCGGCGCGCCGACCGAGTGCACGCACGGCACGAACGCCCCATCACTGCCAAGTATGGAAAACACCGCCTGGCCCATCCTCGTCATGAGCCGCATGTTGGCGACGACATACGGGCTGTCCGTGATCTCGATCCCGATATGGGCTATGGAACTGCCGAGCGGCCCCATCGAGAACGGCACCACGTACATCGTGCGGCCGCGCATCGACCCGTCGAAAAGGCCGTGCAGCGTCTTGCGCATGGCGGCTGGCGCGACCCAGTTGTTGGTGGGTCCCGCGTCGTCTTCGCGTTCGCTGCAGATGAACGTGCGGTCCTCGACGCGCGCCACATCCGACGGGTCGGACAGCGCCAGGTAGCTTCCCGGCCGCAGCGCAGGATTGAGCTGCCGGAGCATGCCCGCGGCGACCATTTCCGTGCAGAGGCGGTCGTATTCCGCCGCACTCCCATCGCACCAGGCAATGGCCGCGGGCTTCGTCAGCGCCGCCGTCTCGGCAACCCATGCGAGCAGGCGCGAATGACGAACATACGTCGGCGCCGAGACCGCCGCCGCCAGAGTGGGGATGGAATCAGGATGGTTCATGCGGAATGGGCCGAACAAATGAGGGCCGCGCGCCGATTGGGACGTCGACGCAGCGCGGAGGAGCGATTTTACACCCCGGCCCCGGTCCGCCGGCATCGGTGATTTGCCGACAAACGCGGTCCGGTGGCCTTACCGATTTCCACGCACTGCTACCAGGAACACGCGGCGGAACGGATACAGCACTCGACCTTCGGGCAGCACCGGGTACGCCTGGGCGATCCTTTCCGTGCAATCGCGGACGAATTCACGCTGACCCTCCGCGTCGAGCGCGGCGAGAAACGGTATCAACGACGTCCCTTTCACCCACGCGATGACCGGATGGTCGCCCTCCCGTGCAAGCGGCAGGATGTGCAGATACTCAGTGGTCCACGCATCGACCGCTTCCGAATGGGGCGAAAGCAACGCGAAATAGTCCTCGGCGGGCGCCACTGGAACCGGGCGTACGAGCGCGCCCAACCGGCCTCGCCAGCGCGGGCTGCCCGCAACCTCGTTCAGCATGACGTGCGACGGCGCATGGAAATTCGACGGCATTTGTACGGCAAGCACGCCGCCGCGCGCGACGATTCCCATGAGCCGCGGGAAGAGTCTCGCGTGGTCATCCAGCCAGTGCAAGGCGGCGTTGCTGAAGACAAGATCGGTGCTTGCGGGCGCGGTCGCGTCCACCCACTCGGCAAGATCGGCGAGGCACCATTCGATGTGGGCGCCGTCCGGGCCTGCCTCGCGTGCCTTGGCGAGCATCTCCGCCGAATTGTCGACGCCGATGAAATGCGCGTGCGGCCACCGTTTAGCGAGAATCCGCGTGACGTTGCCGGCGCCGCAGCCCAAGTCGACGACGGTCCGCGGCGCGGCCAGATCGATGCGTGCCATGAGATCGAGTGCGGGACGCAAACGCTCGCTTGCGTACTTCAGATACTGTCCGGGCTCCCAGCTCATTTTCGGCTCCTGTTGCGGCGAAATGCCTTTGCGCGCTTGAACAAGGGCGCCGTGACAAGCAGCAAGACGACCACGCGCGTCACGTGAAACGCGGTCACGAGCGGCACGCCCAGCTGCAACACCTTCGCCGTGATGCACATTTCGGCGATGCCGCCGGGCGCCATTCCCAGCACTACGGTGGCAGGATGCAATCCGGTCATTGCGGCGAGCGCCATCGCGACGCCGGCCGACAGTGCGATCGCCGCAAACACGCTTGCCGCCACCGCGGTAATGAACCGATGCGCGCCGGCGAGAAAATCCGGCTCGAAGCGGGCGCCAAGCGCACAGCCAAGCAAACATTGCCCGGCATTCGACGCGATCGTGGGTGTCGCCGAGAGGTCGACCTGCATTGCGGTCAACGGGATGGCAACCGCGAGCGAGCCCAGCACAAACGCGTTCGGCAGGCGCAGGCGTTGCGCAATCGCGCTGCCGGCGAGGGTTGCCGCCATCAGCGTCACGTAACCGATGGCGTCGAATTGCGAGGCGCCGGGGACGTACGCGTCGGCGCCATGGAGGTCCAACGCCGCGTACGCAAAGGGAATCACCAGAACCACGATAAGAATGCGCAAGCTTTGCGCTGCGGCGACGCGATCGACGCGCGCGCCGAAGCGCTCGCCCAGCACCGACATCTCCGCAGCGCCTCCCGGCACGCTGGCGAAGATTCCGGTGGTCCGGTCGATGCCGGCGAGCCGCGCCAAAAGCACGCCGCCGCCATAGCCGAGCCCGATGGCAAACGCGGCGCCCACGCCGAGCAGCCACCACCAGCCCGCCACTTCGCGAATGACGTACGGCGTGAAGTAGAGCCCGAGCGAAGTGCCGATGATCCACTGGCCGATCTGCCGCCCGCCCGGTGGCGACCCGATGCGCACACCTGCGACACGCAAGAACGCAAGCGTCGCGAGCGGTCCCAGCATCCACGGGATCGGCGTATGCAGGAGGCTGCAGATCCATCCGGCAAGCGCACCGACGGCGACACCCGCGCTTCCCTGCAGCCAATGCGCGCGCGGGGCGACGATCATTTATGATCCCCCCGATGCGTCGCTTCGCGCCGCTTCCCCCCGAGGGGGCGATCGCCTTGGGGCGGCCCTGCGGCGCTCATTTGCCGATGCAAAATCGTGAAAAGATCGCGCCGAGCAGATCGTCCGCGGTGAATTCGCCCGTGATCGCCCCGAGCGCCGTCTGCGCGCCGCGCAATTCCTCGGCGAAGAGCTCGAGCGGAGGAGGCGCAGCGTTGAGATGATGCGCCGCGGCGGCGAGCCTCGCCTCCGCTTCGCGCAGAGCAATGAGATGGCGCGCGCGCGCGAGGAACGCGCCCTCCATGTCCTCGTGCGCACCGGCTTGCGCGAGGATCTCGTGCCTTATCAGATCGACGCCCTCCCCGGTTTTGGCGGACAGGAACACGTGTCGCCGCGGCTTTGCGCCCTCGTTGTTACGCGCCTCGACCCGCGCGTGCTCACCCGCGAGATCGATCTTGTTGTGGACGACAATGCCAGGCAGCGCAGCGGGCAACGCGTCGAGGATGGCCCTGTCGTCGTCGGCCGGCGCCGTCGCCGTCCGTGCATCGATGATGAGCAGCGCGAGATCCGCCTGCGCCACCGCCGCCCACGTGCGCTCGATGCCGAGCGTCTCGATCGGATCATCGGTGGGCCGCAGGCCCGCGGTATCAATGACGCGAAGCGGAATACCGCCAATCTCGATGTCGCGCTCGACCGTGTCGCGCGTCGTCCCCGGGATTGGCGTGACGATCGCGACGTCATGGCCGGCAAGATGATTGAGAAGGCTCGACTTGCCGACGTTCGGCGCGCCGACCAGCACGACGGCGAGCCCGTCGCGCAAGAGTGCGCCTTGCTGCGCGCGCGCCGTCACGCGCGCGAGTGCGGCTCGTATCGTCGCGAGCTTGCCTTGCGCGTCCGCAGCGCGCAGGAAGTCGATGTCCTCGTCGGGAAAATCGAGCGTCGCCTCGGTGAACATCCGCAACTCGATCAGCGCGTCGGTGAGAGCCCGAACTTCGCGCGAGAACGCGCCGGAAAGGCTCCGCACGGCGGCGCGCGCGGCAGTGGCGGTCGCGGCTTCGATGAGATCAGCGACGCTCTCCGCCTGCGCGAGATCGAGCTTGCCGTTCAGAAATGCGCGCTTCGTGAATTCCCCCGGCTGTGCGAGCCTTGCACCGAGCTCGACGCAGCGCGCAAGCACAAGCCGCAGCACTGCGGGACCGCCGTGACCCTGCAGCTCCAGCACCGGCTCGCCGGTGTACGAATGCGGCGCCGGGTAGAAGATGGCGACCCCTTGGTCGAGCTCTACACCCGAATCGCCGCGGAAACGAATGAGCGTTGCGTGGCGCGGTTGCAGCGCATGCCCGACGATGCCGGCGATCACACCGGGAACTGCGGCTCCCGAGACGCGGACGATGCCGATGCCGCCGCGTCCGGGTGGCGTCGCAATCGCGGCGATCGTATCGACAGGCGGCGTCATGCCGCGAGATTACCGCAGCGGCGCGTCAGTCAGCGACGCTTGGCCGCCGCGGTCGCGGCTTCCTTCTCGAGCAGCCGGTTCATGTGCCACTGCTGGAAGATCTGGATGCAGTTGTTGACGAGCCAGTAGAGCACGAGGCCGGACGGGAAGAAGAGGAACATCACCGAAAACGCGATCGGCATGATCTGCATCACCTTCGCCTGCACGGGGTCGGAGATCGGCGTTGGCGAAAGCCTGACCTGCAGCCACGCGGTGATCGCATAGATCGCCGGCAGCACCCAATACGGGTCCGGCGCGGACAGGTCCTTGATCCACAGGATCCACGGCGCGTGGCGAAGCTCGACGGCGGACAAAAGCACCCAGTAGAGCGCGATGAACACCGGGATCTGCACCAGGATCGGCAGGCACCCGCCGAGGGGATTGATCTTCTCCAACTTGTACATCTCCATCATCTTGACCTGCAGCTGCTGCTTGTCACCGGCATACTGCTCCTGCAGCGCTTTCAACTTTGGCGCGATCACCTTCATCTTCGCCATCGAGCGCGCGCTCGCGTGGTTCAGCGGATAGAACGCGCTCTTGATGAGGATCGTCATCGCGATGATCGCCCAGCCCCAGTTGCCGATGAGGCCGTGCAGCCACTTGAGCAGCCAGAAGAGCGGCGCGGCGATGACCGTGAAAATGCCGTAGTCGACGACGAGATCGAGTCCCGTGGCGAGCTTCGCCATCGCCTCCTGGTCCTGCGGTCCGACATAGAGGCTAGCGCTCAGCGTGCCGGTGGCGCCGGGCGCGATCGTGCCGTCGGCGAAGCGAACGCCGGCCGAGTAGAGACCGCCATCGAGCTTGGCCGTATAGAACTGCCGTGTCCACTTGCCGGGTGGCAGCCACGCCGCGACGAAGTAGTGCTCGATCATGCCGACCCATCCGTTGTCGGCACTCTTTGTGTAAGGCGATTTGCGCGACGGGTCCGCGGCCATCTTGTCGATCTCCGAGAACTCGATCTTCTTGAATTTGTCATTCTCGTTGTAGACGACCGGCCCGACGAACGCCGCCGGCGCCATCGAATTTTGCGCGACCGCCTGTTTCGGGTCGCGCATCAGCTGGAAATAAGCCTCCGGCGTGATCGGCGCACTACCGGCATTGGTCACCTGGAAAGCAACGTCGATGACGTAGCTGCCACGATGGAAGGTCAACACCTTGACGACCTTGTCGCCGTTCGCCGCAGTCGCTTCGAGTTTGAATTCGAGTTTGTCGGCGCCCGGCGCGAGCTCGCGCGCGCCCGGCAGCACCGTGAAGGGCGTCTGGTGATTTGGCATGCCTTCGCCGATCAGCCCCGACTGCGCGACGAAAGTGCGCTCGGCGTTTCGCTGCAAAAGAAGATAGGGTTTGGCCGGGTCCGCGGCATCGCGGTGCTTGTCGAGCGCGACCAGGCTCACCACACCACCGACCGTATCGATCTCCGCGCGATAGAGATCCGTCGTCACCGCAATGGTCTGCCCTTTGGGTGCGGCCACACCCGCTCCGGGGGCGGGAGTGGCGAGCGGCTCGCCCGGGGGTTTGGCCGCGGTCCCGGTGGGAACATCCGCCGGGACGCGCGGGGCGGTGGCTGGCTGGGCGTTTGTCGCGGCGCTCGTCGGTACCGGCGGGTGTTGCTCCTTCTGCCAGGCTTCCCACAGAAAGAGCGCCGACATCGAAAATACGACGAACAGGATCAGGCGTTGCGTGTCCATGAAAACCTAAACGGCGGTGTTATCCGCGAGGGGAAGGGCGAGCTCTGGGAGATGATCGGAGGGACGATCGGACTTCGGGTACCGGGTCGTAGCCGCCGGGATGATACGGGTGACAGCGCAGGACGCGTCGCAAAGCGAGCCAGGTGCCCCTCCGGATGCCATGCGTCGAGATGGCCTCATGCGCGTATTCGGAGCAACTCGGGGCGAACCGGCAGTTCGAACCCAGCAACGGCCGCAGCAGATACTGGTAGCCGCGAATCAGCGCAAGGAGGAGCGCCCTCATCGCGCTTAACTCCGGTCGACGAGTGCCGCGAGAAGCCGTGTTGCCTCCGCTGCGACCGCCCGGAACTCGGTGCGCGGGCAGCCGCGCTTCAAACGAAGGATCACGTCGTAGTCGAGGACTGCCGGCCGGGCGCCCCGCTGCGCCGCGCGCAGCATCCTGCGCACGCGATTGCGGTCCACCGCGAGCGGCAGCACCTTTTTCGGGACCACGAGACCGAGACGACCGGGAAGATTCGAAGCGGGCGCGGCGACCAGTTGCACGTAGTCGCCGTCACGCCGGCGACCCGCCTTGAACAGCGCGTCGAATGAGCCTTTCCCGGTGAGCCGGAACGGGCGCAGGCCGCGCAGCGCCGTGCGAGTGATCAGGGTGTTAAGCGGGCGCGACCCTTGGCGCGACGCGCCGAGAGCACCTTGCGGCCGCCAATGGACTTCATGCGGGCGCGAAAGCCGTGCGTACGCTTGCGCTTGACGACCGAGGGTTGATACGTGCGTTTCATGGGAGGCTGCCTTGAAGTGAAATGCTTGCGGTAGAAATGCTTGCTGTAAAAGGATTCGAGGTGAAAAAGCCTTATATTTAAACGCGTTATAGGCCTTCCTGTCAACGGATTTGCGCGCCGGCCTACCGGCGCCAAGCGACGCGGCAGGCCTGTGTGTTCGATCCATCGGCCTGTGGATAAGTGCCGCTCAACGCGCTAGAATTCTACCCCGCCCGTCCGCGCCTGTCGGTCGCGTGGCGTCGCGCGAGGCCCCCAATAGCGGTTTCCATGAGTCCAGTTCCCCCTTTCTGGCAGCGTTGCCTTGCCGCTTTTCGCGAGGAGCTGACCCCGCAGCAGTTCAACACCTGGATCCGTCCTCTGGCCATCGAAGGCATCGATGGCGGGTATCGCCTGCTCGCGCCCAACCGGTTCGTTCTGCAGTGGGTCAAGGAACGCTTCGCCGAGCGGATCGGTGAACTTGCGGTCGACGACGGCGAGGCGATACCGATCACGCTCGCCGTGCGCGAATCGGCCGTCGACGCGCTGCGGTCGCCGCGCGCGCCCGAGATTGGGTCATCCGAGGCGCCGGGGGCGTCCGCGGCGGCGCGCCCGCCCGCCGCCGCCCCCGTTGCGACACCGGCACCCGCTCGGCGCAACGAACAGACAAGCTTGAACCCGGCGTTTACGTTTGCCTCGTTCGTCGCCGGCAAGGCGAACCAGCTGGCGCGCGCCGCCGGTATGCAAGTCGCCGAGCATCCGACTTCGTACAACCCGCTCTTCGTCTACGGAGGCGTCGGCCTCGGCAAGACGCACCTCGTGCAGGCGATCGGCAATGAAATCCTGCAGCGCAACCCCACGGCGCGCATCCGCTATGCGCATGCCGAAACCTACGTATCGGACGTCGTGCGCGCTTATCAGCACAAGGCGTTCGATGATTTCAAGCGCTATTACCGCTCGCTCGATCTGCTTCTCATCGACGACATCCAGTTCTTCGGCGGCAAGAGCCGCACCCAGGAGGAATTTTTCTATCTCTTCAACACGCTGATTGAAGCGCACAAGCAGGTCGTGATCACCTGCGATACGTATCCGAAGGAGATCTCGGGGCTCGAGGAGCGCCTGATTTCGCGCTTCGGCTGGGGTCTTACGGTCGCGCTCGAGCCGCCCGAACTCGAGATGCGCGTCGCGATCCTGCTGTCGAAGGCGGCGACCAGCGGGCTTAAGATCGACGAGCAGGTCGCCTTCTTCATCGCGAAGCATATTCGCTCGAACGTGCGTGAACTCGAAGGGGCTCTTAAGCGCGTCGCCGCGTATTCGAGCTTCCATGGCCAGGACATCACGCTGGCGGTCGCGAAAGAGGCATTGCGCGACCTCCTCGCCGTGCAGAACCGCCAGGTCTCGATCGAGAACATTCAAAAGACGGTGGCCGAGTACTACAAGATCCGCATTTCCGACATGCACTCGAAAAAGCGCTCGCGGGCCGTCGCGCGCCCGCGTCAGGTCGCCATGGCGCTGGCCAAGGAGTTGACGCAGCTTTCGTTGCCCGAAATCGGCAGCAATTTCGGCGGCCGCGACCACACGACCGTGCTGCATGCCTGCCGCCAGATCGTGAAGCTCCGGGAGTCCGTTCCCGAACTCAACCACGACGTCAACTTCCTCCTTCAGGTGCTGCGGAACTGACGATCAAATCCATGCGCGAACCGGGCCGTTCGGGGCTGGAATTACCGGGTTTTCTAGTCTATAATCTGTTGATTAGTCGGTGCGGGCCCATTATTTCAAAAAAGCCCACAATCGGTCCACCGTGCCGCGGTCTGTTATCCACAACGTTTGTCACTATCTAAACCCTTGACAGAGAATGGCTTTGTTGATTCATACCGGAATCCGGCCTGCTCCTGTTAGCTGTTGATCGGTTTACTAATGCAACTCAAGCAAACCGCCCGGGATGCGCTGCTCAAACCTTTGCAGGCCGTCTCCGGGATCGTAGAACGCCGGCACACGCTCCCGATTCTTGCGAATGTGCTGCTCGAGCAGAAGAACGGCCACCTCTACGTGACGGCAACCGACCTCGAGATGCAGATCACCGCCCATTCGGACCTTCCCGGCAAGGAACCCCAGTCGGTCACGGTGGCTGCGCGCAAGCTCCAGGACTTGCTTCGCGCGCTCCCTGAGGATACGTCGCTCAATATCGAGACCGCCGGCAGCCGGATGACGGTGCGTGCGGGCCGCTCGCGCTTCAACCTGCAGACGCTCCCCGCTGCCGATTACCCCCGGATCAGTCAAGGGCAGGATCAGGTGCAGGCGCTGTCGCTGCCGCAACGCGACCTGCGCGGGCTCTTGAAATCGGTCGAATTCGCAATGGCCCAGCAGGACATCCGGTATTACCTCAATGGAATGTTGCTCGTGATCGAAAAAGGGGCGTTGCAGGCGGTTGCCACCGACGGCCATCGCCTCGGATGGGCGAGTCTCGCCATCGCGGGGGATTACCAGCGGCAGGAGGTGATCCTCCCGCGCAAGACCGTGCTTGAACTCGGCAAGCTTTTGGCCGATGTCGACGACCCCGTGACGATTGACATCCTCGCGAACCAGGTTCGCTTCGCTTTCGCCAATGTCGAGCTCACGAGCAAGGTGGTCGACGGCAAGTTTCCGGACTTCAACCGCGTGATTCCGTCAGGTCATGCGAAGCGGATCGAGCTCCCGCGCACCGAGTTGCTGGCAGCGCTGCAGCGCGCGGCGATCCTGTCGAACGAGAAGTTCCGCGGCGTGCGTCTCGTGCTCGGCGCGGACCAATTGAAAATCATCTGCACGAACAGCGAGCAAGAGGAAGCCGAGGAGGAGCTCGAGATCGCCTACAAGGGCGAGCCGCTCGACATCGGCTTCAACATTACCTATCTGCTCGACGTGCTGCAAAACATGGCTATGGAGCGCGTCGCGCTGGCGTTCGGCGACGCCAATTCCAGCGCCCTGGTTACGGTGCCGGATCGCGACGACTACAAGTACGTCGTGATGCCGATGCGAATCTGAGCCGCCGCCGGACTCTCGTGCATTACCGCCGCGCCGGCACCGAATCGGCGCGGGCGTTTTGCGCAACTTGGCAGTCTTTGGCAGTCCCACGAAAACCACGATGATTCCAGCCAACAGCAAACCCGGATCCAACGGCGAAGAGTACGACTCGAACAGCATCCAGGTGCTGAAGGGTCTCGAAGCGGTGCGCAAGCGTCCCGGGATGTACATCGGCGATACATCCGATGGCAGCGGCCTCCACCACATGGTGTTCGAAGTCCTGGACAACGCCATCGACGAGGCGCTCGCCGGTTTCTGCGACGACATCAAGGTCATCATCCACGCCGACAATTCGATCTCGGTCGTCGACAACGGGCGCGGAATTCCCACCGACATCAAGGAAGACGACGAGGAGAAGCGCTCGGCCGCCGAGATCGTGATGACCGAATTGCACGCCGGCGGCAAGTTCGACCAGAACAGCTACAAAGTCTCCGGCGGTCTTCATGGCGTCGGCGTGTCGGTCGTCAACGCGCTGTCGTCGTGGTTGAAGCTTCGCATCTGGCGCAACGGCACGGTCTGCCAGATGGAATTTCGCGACGGGGTCGCCGTCGCGCCGCTGACTGTCGTCGGCCCGACCGACCGCCGCGGCACCGAAGTGCATTTCATGGCGTCGACCGAAACGTTCAGCCGCGTCGAGTATCACTACGACATTCTGGCGAAGCGCATCCGCGAACTGTCGTTCCTGAACAACGGGACGAAGATCGAGCTGATCGACCAGCGCGATGGCAAGAGCGAGAACTTCGCATACTCCGGCGGCATCAAAGGGTTCGTCGAGTTCATGAACCGCAGCAAGGCGGTGCTGCACCCGAAGATCTTCTACGCGATCGGCGAAAAGGACGGCACCACCGTCGAAGTGGCGATGCAGTGGAATGATTCCTACGCCGAGAACGTCCAGTGCTTCACCAACAACATTCCACAACGCGACGGCGGCACGCACCTGACCGGCCTGCGCCAGGCGATGACGCGCACGCTCAATAACTACATCGAGAAGGAAGAAATCGCCAAGCGCGCGAAGGTGGAGACGACCGGCGACGACATGCGCGAAGGGTTGTGCTGCGTGCTGTCGGTCAAGGTTCCGGAGCCGAAGTTCAGCTCGCAGACGAAGGACAAGCTCGTTTCCTCGGAGGTGATGCCGATCGTGCAGGAGATCGTCGGTGCCAAGCTGGCCGACTTCATGCTCGAGAATCCGAACGACGCGAAGATCATCTGCGGCAAGATCGTCGATGCGGCGCGCGCGCGCGAAGCGGCACGCAAGGCGCGCGAGCTAACAAGGCGCAAGGGCGTGCTCGACTCGATGGGTCTTCCCGGAAAGCTCGCCGATTGCCAGGAACGTGATCCGGCGCTGTGCGAGCTCTACCTGGTCGAGGGCGATTCTGCGGGCGGCTCTGCGAAGCAGGGCCGCGACCGCAAGTTCCAGGCGATCCTGCCGCTGCGCGGCAAGATTCTCAACGTCGAGCGCGCCCGCTTCGACAAGCTCGTGTCATCGCAGGAAATCGTGACGCTGATCACTGCATTGGGAACCGGCTTCGGCCGTTCGACGGGCGGCAAGGAAGAAAAGGACGAATACAACGCCGACAAGCTTCGCTACCACCGGATCATCATCATGACCGATGCGGATGTCGACGGCTCGCACATCCGCACGCTGCTCCTCACATTTTTCTACCGGCAGATGCCGGAACTCGTCGAGCGCGGCCATATCTACATCGCCCAGCCACCGCTCTACAAGGTGAAGCAGGGGCGCGAGGAAACGTATTTGAAGGACGACCATGAGCTGAAACAGCATCTGCTCAAAGTGGCGCTGAAGGGCGCCGAGGTGGTCCCGGGCAGCGGCAAGCCGCCGCTTGCTCCCGAAACGCTTGAAAACATCGCCCGCGAATACCTGCTCGCGGAAGCGGTGATCGAGCGCCTCGCGCGGCTCGTCGAACCGGCGGCGCTGTACGCATTGCTCTCGGGCGTGGCCCTCGACCTCAGCTCGGAGGCGAGCGCGACCGCGAGCGCCGCGGCGCTGCAGGCGGCCATCGCCGATCCCGAGGTGCGCGTTGAGGCGCGTTACGACACATCGACGGAGACTCGTCGCCTCGTGATCGTGCGCACCCGCCACGGCACGCCGCACGCAACAGTGATCGACGGCGACCTCATTGCGTCTGGCGATTTCGCGCAAATCGCCGGGGCTGCTGCGGTTCTGCAAGGCCTCGTCCTGCCCGGCGCCACCGCGCGCCGAGGCGAACGGCAAATTGCGGTGCGCTCGTTCAAGGAAGCGCTCGACTGGCTGCTCACCGAGGCCCGCTCTGCGGTTTCGCTGCAGCGCTACAAAGGCTTGGGGGAAATGAATCCGGGACAGCTTTGGGAAACGACGATGGATCCGCAGGTTCGGCGCCTGCTCCGCGTGCAGATCGAGGACGTGATTACCTCCGAGGAAATCTTCTCGACGCTGATGGGCGAACAAGTCGAGCCGCGCCGCGCGTTCATCGAAACCAACGCGCTCGGAGTGCGCAACCTCGACGTCTGAAGCGCGCAATTCTGTAGCGCGCAACTCTGCGCTTCGCGGCGTCACTGCCGCAGTTTAATGGCACCGCGCCTGGGTCCTTCTTCAGGCGTTATGCCGCCATAGCACCGCGAGGATCGTGAGAATGAACGCCGCGAGCCCAAGCGCTGCCGCAACTGCGTGGGAGTACTCCCATCGCGCGCGAAGACGCCGCCAGTCATCGGGGAAGACGGTCCAGTCGCGCGTTTTGCGATGTACCGGGAAAGTGAAGACCCAGAACACGACCTGGGTCAGCACAACGCAAACGCACGCAGCGAGCGCGGCGTCGGCCGCTCCCTGCTCGCCCCCGCCTGCAACCACGAGCGCAGCGGTGAAAGGAAACGCACCCACGACTAGAGCACCGAGCAGAGCCCAGCCGCGATAGAGCCGCTGGACCGTGCGGTAATCCTGTCGCGACAGACGGATCTTGTTGGGCAGCGCAAAGACGTGGGCTGCTGCAGGCGACAGCATCCCTGCTGTGAACAGCAAGGCGAGGATGGGGAGCGCGTGATCGAGCATCGCGTGGTGATGTAAGAAAAATCCGACACCCAACTCGGAACTATCAAGTTAGAGCGGATGAGGCCGCTGGGGTTCAAGCCGTCGCAGAGCCGCGCCGGCGCCCTTTCGGCCAACAGATCGGACACGAGCCCGCGCCGCGATATTTGTGACCGCGACTGCATGTTTTCCAACCGCCGCGATTTGCTTTCCGCATGCGAGCCTCCATCGGCTACCGAAACAATCCTCCGACAGGATAGGTCGCACGCGCGGCGCGAAGTTTCACGATCGCGGAGAGGACAGCGCTTTGCGCACGCGTAACTCGATCGGCACCGACATCGCGCCGTCGGAGAGGAAGACATGGCCTTCCTGGATCGTGACCTGCAATTGCATCGCGCGTCCGGCCAATTGCGAAAGCGCTCGGCTCGCCTCGAGCGGCACTTCGCTTACCGCGAGCCGCTCCTGCCGCATGAGGCTCTGCTTGTTCGCTTCCCACCACAACTCGACGGCGCGCCCGCCGTACGTGAGCACGTGGACCTCACGGGCACGCCCGCAGGCTTTGCGCACTTCGCGTTCATCGGGCAAGCCGACGTCAATCCAGCGCTGGATGACGCCGGTTGGATCGCGTCGCCACACGGCGGGCTCGTCCTCCGTGCTGAGCCCGCGCCCGAATTCCAGAGCGTCGTCGGCATGCAGTGCGAATGCGAGCACGCGGACCATCATCCGCTCGTCCGTCTCGGACGGATGTCGCGCGAGCGTGATTGCATGGTCGCGATAGTAGCCGCGGTCAATGTCGGCGATCGAGAGCCGGACCTTGCAGATGGTGGATTTGAGGGCCATCGTCGAGACGTGATAGTCGAGGCTGCGGAGCCGCCGCTTGGACAGCGCCCAGAGCGATTCTGGCCTACAATTGCCGCTTTTCAACGGCTGCGGCCCCACCGTTACGCAAAGAAAGCAGGAGCGCGTTTCCCCGCGTGAACGCTTCACGCCGACGGCAGTCCAAAGCCGGCAAACGCTTCTGCGCGCCGTTTCGGCGCCTTACTCGATGCCCGTATCGATGCTCTCGCGCATGATGAACGCGCACGCGCTGGCGTGCGCGACCGCGATCGCTGCGATTGTGCTCCCGACGCTCGCTGCCTCGGCTCTGCCGGCGCAAAGCGACGCGACATCGCGCCTGATCGTGAAGTTGCGCGACGGGGGCTCATTGCAGGCGCAGTCGGTGGCGACGCGAGTTGCGCGATTCACGAGCGACGCGGCCATGGCCGGTGTCGCGATCGCGCCGGTGCGTGCGATGGCGATGGGCGCGCATGTGATGGCGCTCGATCGGCCTCATTCGCGCGCCGAAGTCGAGGCCATCGCCGCACGGTTGGCGCGGCATCCGGACATTGAATTCGTCCAACCTGATTTCCGCCGCCATGCATACCGAACAACCAGTGACTCGCTCTTATGGGCGCAGCCCTATCTCAGCAGCGCGGTGGGAGGGATCAACGCGTTCGCCGCTTGGGACGTGACCACGGGATCGGCAGGGGTCGTCGTCGCGGTCGTCGACACCGGCTATCGCCCGCACGCAGATTTGGCCGGCAGAATCCTGCCCGGATACGATTTCATCTCCGACCCGAAAATGGCCAACGACGGCGATGGCCGCGACGCCGATGCCTCCGATCCGGGCGACTGGATCAATGCCACCGACCAGGCGGATCCGGAATTGAGCGAGTGCAAAATCGATGACAGTTCGTGGCATGGCACTGCGGTGAGCGGCATCATCGCCGCGAATTCCGACAACACCATCTGGCTGGCGGGAATCAATTGGACCGCGAGGATCCTGCCGGTGCGCGTGCTCGGCAAATGCGGAGGATGGGATTCCGACATTATCGACGGTGTCGCATGGGCGGCCGGGCTCGTCGTTCCCGGCGTGCCGACCAATCCGTATCCCGCGCAGGTCATCAACCTCAGCCTGGGCGGCTCCGGGGCCTGCTTTCCCCTCTATCACCAGGTCTTCGGCGCGGCGCTCGCGCATGGCGTCACGCGCGCGATCGTCGTCGCGGCCGGCAATGACGGCGTCGACGTTGCGGATTCGGTGCCGGCAAGCTGCAGCGAGGTGATCGCGGTGGCAGCGACGACGGGCACAGGGTCCCTTGCCGCCTACAGCGACTTCGGCGCCGGCGTCGCGTTATCCGCGCCAGGCGGATCCGGGACCGACGCGGGGACCGAATTGCGGTCCTGTTCAATCACGGCCGTACGTTACCCGATATTGACGCCTGGGCAGAGGGTTCCGGAACCAGTTTAGCGGCGCCGATGGTATCCGCAGTCGCATCGCTGGTGCTTGGCATTGCCCCGAATCTCGGCGCCGCGGAGTTGCGCGCGCTGCTGAAGTCTACGGTCACGCCTTTCCCGCCGGGATCGGACTGCGACACGTTGCGATGCGGCGCCGGGATCGTCAACGCGCAGGCGGCGGTCGTCGCCGCGCAAAGCGTTGCGCCGCCCGCGAACTACGGCGGCTTGTGGTGGAACGCGCCGGCAGGATCGGAAAACGGCTGGGGCATTAACTTCGCGCACCAGGGTAACGTCATTTTCGGCACCTGGTTCACCTACGACACGACCGGCAAGGGCTGGTGGCTCACGCTGATCACCAATGACAATCCCTCGCCCGGGGTCTACGCAGGCGATCTTTTCGTCGCGACCGGCCCGCCGTTCTATGCGGAACCCTTCGTCAGGCCGCCAGGCCCTGGCACGAAAGATCGGGACGGCGACACTGACCTTCACCGATGTCAGCCACGGAACATTCCATTACGACGTGAACCTTCCGGGCGGCACGGTCAGCCAGACCAAGGCGATCACGCAGCAGCAGCTCGCTGCGCCGCCGCTCGCGACCTGCTTCTTCGGCACGAACCCGAACCTCGCCGCCGCGACCAACTACCAGGGCATCTGGTGGGCGGGAACCAGCGCCAACCCGGGGACGGAGCAAGGATGGGGAATCAACTTCACGCACCAGGGCGATATCATGTTCGCGAGCTGGTTCACCTACGACCTCGACGGCGACGCCGCTGTGGCTGGTGGCAACGGCACCCAAGGTCGCACCTGGCGTCTACAAGGGTGACCTCTACCGGCCGTCGGGCCCGCGCTTCGATGCCTACGACAAGAGCCAGTGGACCCCCAACGCGCCGGTCGGCTCTCTGAGCGCTGACCTTCGCCGACGGCAACAACGCGACGTTTGCTTATACCGTGCAGATCGCGGGCATGCCGAGCCCGGTGTCGCAAATCAAGACGATCACCCGCGAGATCTTCAAAGCCCCCGGCACGACGTGCCAGTAAGCGAACACTCTGGAACCTTCCTCCATGAACGACATGTCGAATCCCGCGTCCGTGCTGGCGCGACTCGGAATCGCGGCCGAAAATCTCGGCGCGTGCATCGGCCCGAACCGATGGCGCGCCGGCGGTACGGAAATCGAATCGGACAATCCGGCGACAGGTCGCGCCATCGCACGCGTGCGTCTCGCCGATGCCGCGGATGTCGACGCGGTGGTTGGCGCCGCCGTTGCAGCGGCGAACGAATGGCGTGAAGTACCTGCCCCGAAGCGCGGCGAGGCCGTGCGCCGCTTCGGTTCGCTCCTGCGCGAATACAAGGATGCGCTTGGTACGCTGGTCGCGCTCGAGAACGGCAAGATCAAGGCCGAGGGCGACGGCGAGGTGCAGGAGATGATCGACATCGCCGATTTCGCAGTCGGGCAATCGCGGATGCTCTACGGCCGCACGATCGCCTCCGAGCGGCCGCAGCATCGGATGATGGAACAATGGCATCCGCTGGGCGTGGTGGTGACGATCTCGGCCTTCAATTTCCCGGTCGCCGTATGGGCGTGGAACGCGATGCTCTCCGCCGTGTGCGGCAACGCGACGGTGTGGAAGCCATCTCCCAAGACGCCGCTGACCGCGCTCGCCGTGCAGCATCTCGCGAACCGCGTCATGACGGACCTTTCGCTGCCGCCCATTTTTCTGCTCGCGATCTGCGGCAATGCCGAAACGCATGCGCTGGTTGCGGACCCTCGCGTCGCGCTCGTGTCGTTCACCGGGTCCTCGGCGGTCGGTCGCGAGATCGCGACAACGGTCGCGGGACGCTTCGGCAAATGCCTGCTCGAGTGCGCCGGCAACAACGCAGTCGTTGTTGCGCCGGACGCCGACCTCGATCTCGTCGTGCCGTCGGTCCTTTTCGGTGCCGTCGGCACGGCCGGGCAGCGCTGCACGTCGACACGGCGGCTTATCGTTCACCGCAGCCGCATGACCGAGATCCTCGGCCGCTTGCAGGAAGCCTACGCGCAGGTGACGATCGGCGATCCGCTTGACGCCGGCACGCTGATGGGGCCGTTGATCGATGCCACGGCGGTGGAGAATTTCCGCCGCGCGATTTCCGAAGCCGTCGCCGCCGGCGGCAAGATCGTGTGCGGCGGCAACGTTCGTGACGGCCCGGGTTTCTGGGTCGAGCCGACGATCATCTCCGGTGCGCGCAACGAGTGGCCGGTGGTCCAGCGCGAGACGTTTGCGCCGATTCTCTACGTCATCGGCTTCGACACGCTGGAGGAGGCGATCGCGCAGAACAACGGCGTTCGCCAGGGCCTTTCGTCGGCGATATTCACGCAGGACATGCGCGCGGCGGAAGCGTTTGTCGGCGGCACCGGCAGCGACTGCGGCATCGCCAATGTGAATCTCGGCACGTCCGGCGCCGAAATTGGCGGCGCGTTCGGCGGCGAGAAGGAAACCGGCGGCGGACGTGAAGCAGGCAGCGACGCGTGGAAGGCCTACATGCGGCGGCAGACGAACACCGTCAATGCGAGCCGCGAGCTGCCGCTTGCGCAGGGCATCAAGTTCGGCGCTCCGCGCGCTTAGGCAGCTTCCGCACCGTCGCGGTGAATCGTCACGCTGCCGGGGTCGGCCGCTGCGCCTCGGCCTCCGCAATGTCACGAATTCGTCAGGCAGAACGGTCGGCCTCTGAACGCGCTCTCGCTGGTTCGCATCCCCTTGCCTGCGGCCGGGGCCCCTGCTCACCGTTCGCGCGTTCCCCCGGCTCGCCGCTCGCGCCTCGGCCTCCGCACCGTCACGTGTAATTCGTCAGCCGCGTGGGTCGGCCTCATGCGTCGACTCGCGATTGCTCGCTGCCCCTTGCCTTCGGCCGGGGCCCCGGCTCGCCGCTCGCGCCTCGGCCTCCGCAATGTCACTGTAATTCGTCAGCCGCGTGGGTCGGCCTCATGCGTCGACTCGCGATTGCTCGCTGCCCCTTGCCTTCGGCCGGGGCCCCGGCTCGCCGCTCGCGCCGCTACTTCCTCTTTTTCTTCGCGGTTTTCGTCTTGAGCTTCGGCGGGGCCTTGGCGCGCACGACAGGTTTCGATTTCGCCTTGGGCGCGGTCTTAGGGTGTGGCTTCGATTTCGCTGTCGCAAGCTTGGAGCGGACTTTCGACACGGGGACGACACCGCGCGCAGGCGTAGCGGCCTTCGGTGCGGCTCCCTTGCGCGCACTTGCGCGCGCGGGCGCTTCCTTCCCGCTCTTCTCGGCGAGCAGTGCGACCGCTGCATCGAGTGTGAGCGCGTCGACGCGCTCGCGATCGCGCACCGTCGCATTCACGCCACCATGTTTCACGTACGGGCCGTAGCGTCCGGCGAAGAGCTCGACGGGTTTGCCGTCGCGCGGATGCTTGCCCAGTACGCGCAACGCCGCCGTCGCGCCGCGTGCACCGCGCCGCCCGCCCGTCTTCGACGGGTCGCGCGCCTCGAATTCGAAGCCGATCTTGCCGTCCGCTTGCCGCACCAGAAAGGCTGAGAAAGGGCGCCGGGTGCGCGCCGACACGAATTGCAGCAGCTCGGTCTTGCCGGTCGCGAGCAGCTTCTCCATCTGAGCCCGCTCGATCGGGCGCTGCAGGATCACGCGTCCGGAGCGAAAGTCGCAGCGCTTGTCCGGCCCCACGGCCTTCTCGCAAACGTACGCCTGCGGCATCTCGAAGACGTTCGCGCCGCACTTCGGGCACGGTCCAAGCGGCGTCTGGCCGGTGAAATCCGGTGCCGGCGCGTTCTCGTCGTCCGCGCCGTCGCCGAAGTCGAACGTCACCTCGTTTTCATCGGTGAGCTTCAGCGCCGCGGCGAACGGACGCCCGAGCTTGCTGCGGAATCCTTCGAGCGGTCCTACGGTACGATCGCGCAACAGCGCATCGGCCTCGGCCAGCTCCAGCTGCCGACCGGCCATGATCTTCCAGAACCCGAAATCGCAGTTCTGGCATTGGAACTTCTTGTATTTCTCGTGCACCTCGCCGCCGCATTTCGGGCAGCGCGCGACGAGCGTGCCGAAGTCGACATCGATGGTGTCGTTCTCGTGCGCCTTCGCCTGGCCGACGATATGCTTCGTCATTTCGACGATCTCGCGCATGAACGCGGCGCGGGCGAGCGCGCCATGCTCCATCTGCGCGAGCTTGTACTCCCATTCGGCCGTGAGCTCGGGTGAAAAAAGCTCCTTCACGTCGAGCCCGTGCAGAAGCGTCATCAACTGGAACGCCTTCGCCGTGGGGACGAGTTCCTTCCCTTCGCGCAAGATGTATTTCTCGGCGATCAGCCCCTCGATGATCTGCGCACGTGTCGCGGGCGTGCCCAATCCTTTCTCGCGCATCGCCTCGCGCAGGTCCTCGTCGTCGATCAGCTTGCCCGCGCCTTCCATCGCCGATAGCAAGGTCGCTTCGTTGAGTCGCGGCGGCGGGCGCGTCACCCCGGGCACGGCCTCGACTTTCTCGGTCGCGACACGCTCGCCGGGCGACACCGGCGCGAGCGTGCCCTCCTCTCTCTGCGCTTCCTTGCCGTAGACCGCGAGCCAGCCTGCGTTCACGAGCACCCTGCCTTCCGACTTGAAAGGCTCGCCGACTACCCGTGTGATGCGCGTGGTCACCATGAACTCGGCCGGCGGGAAGAACGCGGCGAGGAAGCGTTTGACGACGAAATCGTAGAGCTTTGCCTCGAGCTCATTGAGGTGCTTCGGTTGCACCAGCGTGGGAATGATCGCGAAGTGATCGGAAATCTTCGCGTTGTCGAAAATTCGCTTGTTGGGCTTCACCCATTTCTGCTTGATGACCTGGCGCGCAAAGCCTCCGTACGTGTTCGATTCGGCGAGCGATTCCATCGTTGCCTTCACCGTGCCGATGTAATCCTCCGGCAGCGCGCGCGAGTCGGTGCGCGGATACGTGAGCGCCTTGTGCTTCTCATAGAGCGATTGCGCGAGCGAAAGTGTCGTGCGCGCCGACAGACCGAAGCGGCCGTTCGCCTCGCGCTGCAGGCTCGTAAGATCGTAGAGGAGCGGCGCGCCTTGCGTGGTCGGCTTCGATTCCTCGGTGACCTCGCCGGGGCGACCGGCGCATTTCGCAACCAACGCTTGCGCGCGCGCTTCATCCCACAGCCGCTCGGCGCGGGCGTCCGGGTCGTCCTCCTTTTTCTTCCATGCTTCGTCGAACCAGCGTCCGTCGTAGCTGCCGCCGCTCCCGGCGAACGTGCCCCGGACCTCCCAGTAGTTGCGCGACACGAAGGCGCGGATCTTTTCCTCGCGCTCGACCAGAATCGCGAGCGTGGGCGTCTGCACGCGGCCGACGGTGGTGAGGTGAAACCCGCCCGACTTCGAATTGAACGCGGTCATCGCCCGCGTGCCATTGATACCGACGAGCCAATCGGATTCCGAGCGGCAGACGGCGGCGTCTGCCAGCGGGCGCATCGCGCTGTCGGTGCGCAGCGCGCCAAAGCCCTCGCGAATCGCGGCGGGCGTCATCGATTGCAGCCAGAGCCGCTGCACGGGCTTGCCCGACTTCGCATACTGGACGATGTAGCGAAAGATGAGCTCGCCTTCGCGCCCCGCGTCGCAGGCATTGATAAGGGCGGTCACGTCCTTGCGCTTGATGAGCTTCAGCAGTGTCTTCAGGCGCGCTTCGTTTTTCTCGATTGGCTTCAGCGCGAATTTCGACGGGATCGCGGGCAACTGCGCAAACGTCCACTTGCCGCGTTTGACCTCTTCTTCCTCCGGCATGCCTATCTCGAGCAGGTGACCGACGGCCGACGAGAGCACATGGCGGTCGCTTTCGAAGAAGTCGCCATGACGTACGAAGCCGCCGAGCACGCGCGCGATGTCGGCGGCGACGGAAGGTTTCTCGGCAATGATCAGCGATTTCGACATGGGGGGCGAACGCAAAGAGCGGCAGATAGTACCGAAGTCGATGCGGCAAGAGCAAGAAAACATTTGGACGAAGCGGCCCAACGCGCGCGCGCATGCGCCTGCGCGCTCGCGCACGCACGCGAGGCGGCATCGTTCATACGTCGGCTTTTTCGGTCGTCAGCAATGCGCGAAGGCCGGGCCAACGACCGACCACCTTCGTTCGGCGACGCGAGCCTTTGTCCCTGTCGTGCTTGCCTCGCCTGCTTCACTCATTCACGGCCTCCGCACCACCTTCTTGGATAGGAATTACCTTTAGGTCGGCCTCTCTCAATCGCTCGCAGACGCGCCCTTCGGGCCTTGGCTCTGCCCTGCTCACTCATTCGATCTGTTGCCAAAGTCCGCCCGGCATTGGCGCGGCGCGACCCGCGAGCTCGAGTGCGAGCAACGCCGCAGCCACGACTTCGGGTGGTAGGCCGCTGCGTGCGGCGAGCGCATCGACAGCGACGGGCGCGTGGCCCAGCGCGGCGAACACGGTGCGTTCATCGGCGGTGAAATCGTCGTCAGGGGCGGCCGCTGGCGTGGCGCTCGTGCTCGCGACGCGTGGCAGTCGCAATTCGTCAAGGACGTCCTGCGCGGTTTCGACGAGCTTCGCGCCCTCGCGCAAGAGCTTGTGGCAGCCCTTGGAAAACGGCGAATGAATCGAACCCGGCAGCGCGAACACCTCGCGGCCCTGCTCGCCCGCCAGCCGCGCAGTAATGAGGGAGCCCGACGAAAGCGTGGCCTCGATCACGAGGACGCCGCGCGCGAGGCCGCTCACCACGCGGTTGCGGCGCGGGAAGTTATGCGGCAACGGCGGCGTGCCCGGTGAGAACTCCGAAACAATGAGACCGCGAGCAGCGAGATCGTGCGCGAGCTCGCGATTGGCCGCCGGATAAACGCGATCGGGCCCGGTTCCGGTGACCGCGATGCTGCTTCCGTCGCCGTCGAGCGCGCCGCGATGCGCCGCCGAATCGATGCCGAGCGCGAGGCCGCTTACGATCGTGAGTCCCGCGGCCGACAACGCGCGGGCGAACGCTTGCGCATCGGCAATCCCTTGCGGCGTGGCGTTACGACTGCCGACGATGGCAAGCGCAGGGCGCAGGAGGAGCTCACGTCGTCCGATGCAATAGAAGACGGGCGGCGGGTCGCCGATCTCGAGCAGGCTTCGCGGATATTCGGCATCGCCGAGCGCGACGAGATCGTGCCCTGGGGCCTCGAGCCAGGCGAGAGCCGCGGTGAGGCGCGTTGGATCGGGCCCCGCGTCAAGCAGCTTCGCCGTGGCGGCCGGTACGACCTTGCGGCGCTGCGCGGGGGTTGCGGCGACGACGGCCTCTGGATCGCCAAAGGCGCGCAGCAATTCAGCGGTTGGACGAGGGCCGACGCCGCAAACGTCGAGCCGGACCCAAGCCAGCACGCGGGCGTCGACCTTCATCGAGGAGCGATCCGCCGCGCGTGGGCGGCGGCAGGATCAGGGCTTGCGGACGTAGTCGCCGGCTTCGACGGGGTCGGTCGTGTTGAGCACGAGCCCGTAGGACACGCGGTCGAAGACGCGGAATACAAACAGGAGGCCGACACGCTCGTCCGGGACGTTGATGAAAGCCTCAGGCTGATAGAAGAGTGTCGGCTCGAACCAGCGCCAGATGAGCCAGGGATTCCTGTTCTCGCGCGGATCGGGGATCGGCTCGACCGCGGAATAGATGGCGAGCACGGTCCCGACATCGACGCCATCGGCCTTGCCTTTGTCTATCGTCACGGTCCAACCGCGTCCGGCCTCGATGGCGTCGCGGTTCAGCCGCAGGATCGTCCCGTTGATCTCGCGATCCGGCGCGTGCGGAGCGTAATTCAGGATTTGTTCGGGCGGCGCTGGGACGAGCAAGTCGCCGATCAGGATCTCTTCCCTGGCGTTGACGATACGCAACGTCGACACGTCGGCGAAACGTTCGACGCGCGCCGTGCCGAGAAACTGCTGCTCGTAGCCCAGGATGTCATCCGGATTATTCGGCGCCGTATAAGTAAGTCCCGGCCGGTAGAGCCGCCAGACCGTTCCCGCCTTCGGATTGATCCCGACCGCGTAGATCGCGTCGCCGTCGCCACGCACCAACCGAGCGTCGCGACCGGCGACGATCTCGCCCGCGTTCGCGAGGCCCTCGGAACCTGTGACGAGGGGATACGTGAGATAAGGCTCGATATCGCCCGGCGGAACCGACGGAATCGCCTGGCTTTCGAGCGGTACGACGCGCGTGGTCGGTGACACGCGCACGGCGGGCGCTACCGAGAGACGCCACTGGCCATCGGAGCGGTCGAGCACGATGACGTCGCCCGGATAGATCCGATGCGGGTTCCTGATCTGATCCTTGTTCAAGCGCCAGATTTCGGGCCAGCGCCACGGGTCCTTCAGGAACTTGCCGGCGATGCCCCAGAGGGTGTCACCTTTCTGGACCGTATACCGGTCCGTGGCCTGGTCTTTGATGACGAGGTCCTGGGCGACGGCCGGCGCGGCCGCGAGAACGCTCGCCACGACCAGGGCTGCGAAGGCTTGTAGCCATATGCTAAACTTCTGACGCATAAAGCCTCTTCCGGTGGGGGCGGGACTTGCTATCGTCCTAAAGCGCCGCAAAATAAGGGGTTAGGCCGGATTCTGCATCCCGAGTCTGCAATTTGCAAGTCGGGCCGTCTGTCACCCTGCCCATCCCGGTCAGAGTGTTGGCTTTTTTGAACAAACTGGCGACGCGGCCGCCGCCAAACCTGACCCATGGCGCTACTTCCGATCTTGGAGTTCCCCGACCCGCGATTGCGCAAGATCGCCTCGCCGGTCGCCGCGGTCACGCCGGAAATCCGCAAGCTGGTGCGCGACATGGCCGAGACCATGTACGCGGCGCCCGGCGTCGGCCTTGCCGCGACCCAGGTCGACGTGCACAAACGCGTCATCGTGATGGACATCTCCTATGCGCGCGACGAGCTTCGCGTCTTCATCAACCCCGAGATCCTCTCATCGTCCGGCGAGGCCGAGTCCGAGGAGGGCTGCCTGTCCGTGCCCGGCTACTACGACAAGGTAACCCGCCCTGCGACGGTGCGCGTGCGGGCGCAGAACGAATCGGGCGAGCACTTCGAAATCGACGCCGACGGCATGCTCGCCGTCTGCATCCAGCACGAGATGGACCATCTCATCGGCAAGGTATTCGTTGACCACTTGTCGCCGCTGAAGCGCGCGCGGCTCACCGCCCGGGCCCGCAAGAAGCAGCGGCTCGCCGGTTGATCAGCGTCGGCTTCGCGGGAACGCCGGCGTTCGCGGCGACCGCGCTGGCTGCGATTCTTGATGCGGGCTTTGACGTCGCGCTGGTACTGACGAGGCCCGACCGGCCGCGGGGCCGCGGACTCAAAGTGACGCCGTCTCCGGTGAAAGCGCTCGCGGCCGAACACGACATCGCCGTTTTCGAGCCGACATTGACCACGACCGAGTCGCGCGCGCCCGCCATGGCGATCCCGCTCGATGTGCTCGTGGTCGCTGCGTATGGTCTCCTTCTCCCGCCACAAATTCTCGCGTGGCCGAAACGCGGCTGCCTCAACATCCATGCTTCGCTGCTGCCGCGCTGGCGCGGCGCGGCGCCGATCGAGCGCGCGATTCTCGAGGGCGATGCGGAGACCGGGATCAGCCTCATGCAAATGGATGCCGGCCTCGATACGGGTCCCGTGATCGAGCGTGTGCGCGTGCCAATCGCGCCCACGGAAACTGCAGGAAGTTTGACGGTAAGGCTGGCCGCGACGGGTGCTGCGGCCATTGTCGCGGCGCTCGTTCGACTGCGGCTCGACGGACGACTCGAAGCCCGGGCGCAACCCGAAAGCGGTGTCACCTACGCGCCGAAAATCGCCAAGAGCGAGGCCGCCATCGATTGGAATCGGCCAGCGTCCGCGTTAGCTCGCCAGATCCGCGCGTTCGACCCGGCCCCGGGCGCTACGGCGGTGCTGGCGGGAAAGTCGGTGAAGCTGTGGCGGGCGGAGGCCGAAAACGATGCAGCCGCGAACCCCGGCGCGCCACCTGGGACGGTCCAGGGCGCGGACCCCGCAGGTGTGAGGGTCGCGTGCGGCCACGGCGCGCTTCGCATCACCGAGCTGCAGCCGGCGGGTGGACGGCGCATGGGTGCTGCGGCGTTCATCGCCGGTCACCGGCTTGCGCGCGGTGATTCGTTCGACACGAACAGGCCCTAACATGGAAGTCGCCCAGCGCCAAGCCGCGCTCGCTGTTCGACGTGTTCAGGACGGCGACACGCTCGCCCTAGCGCTCGCAACGGCGTCCGCCGGAGAAGATGCCACGGCCGGACGCCGCCGCGCGCTGGTCCAGGAACTCGCCTACGGGACGCTTCGCCATTGGGGAACGCTCGACGCGGTGACGCGCCGCGTGGCGACCAAACCGCTTGCCGACCCGCTGCTCGCGTGCCTCGTGGCAGTCGCTTTGTATCAGCTCGATCACACGCGTGCACCGCCGTTCGCCATCGTCAATCATGCGGTAGACAATGCGGCGGCGATGGTGCGGCCGGCGGCGAAGGCGCTCGTCAACGCGCTATTGCGCCGCTATTTGCGCGAACGCGACACGCTGTTGGAAGCGCTGCGTGCGGACCCTGTCGCACGGTGGTCTTATCCGCGGTGGTGGATCGACCGGGTCGCCGCCGACTTTCCCGCCGACTGGCAGGCAATCCTCGAAGCCGGCAACGAACGACCTCCGCTTACGCTGCGCGCCAACGTGCGCGTCAGCACGCGTGACGCATTGCTCGCACGCTTCGCCGACGCAAGCATCGGCGCGACTTCCGTCGGCGACGCCGGAATCATCGTGATGCCGGCACGCGGGGTGACCGAGCTTCCAGGGTATGCGGAAGGCGCGTTCTCGGTGCAGGATGCCGGCGCGCAACTCGCGGCCCCCCTGCTTCGTCCGGAGAAAGGCATGCGCGTGCTCGACGCGTGCGCCGCGCCGGGCGGCAAGACGACGCATCTGGCAGAGCTTGCCGATGTAACAGTCGTGGCCCTCGATGTCGACCGCGCGCGGCTTGCGCGGGTGCGCGAAAACCTCGCGCGGTTGCCGCACGGCAGCGCCGAAATCGACGTGCGGGAAGGCGACGCCGCGAGGCCGGCGAGCTGGTGGGACGGCCGTCCGTTTGATCTCATCCTGGCCGATGTGCCGTGCACCGCATCGGGCATCGTGCGACGGCACCCGGATATCAAATGGCTGCGTCGCGATGCCGACCTCGGGGGATTCGCGCGACGGCAGGCGCGGCTTCTCGCATCGCTATGGACGTGCCTTCGGAAGGGCGGCAGGATGCTTTACGGCACGTGCTCGGTATTTCGCGACGAAAACGAGGCCCAGGTCGACGCATTTCTCGCGGCACACCCCGATGCGTTGCGCCAAACCCTCACCTTTGCGCCCGACGTCGCCGCTCGCGGCGGTCAACTCTTGCCTTCGCTGCCGGGCGCAGGCCACAATCAGGACGGATTTTTCTACGCCCTGCTCGGCAAAGGCTGAACCTGCGCCCGGCGCCAGGATCACCCGCCCCGGAAAGCCTCCGGATTCGCGCCGATGTCCCATTCGCTGCCCGACTCCGCCGTTCTCGGCATGCCTTCCTCGATCCCCGTCCAAGCCGCTGCCGATCGCGGGATTCGGGTGGTATTGGCGGTCGTCCTCCTCGTCCTCGCGATGCTTGCCGCGGCAACCGCGCGCGCAGACACCATCGTCGTCAAGTCGGCTGAGCTGCGCGCGGAAGAGGACGGCTACTACCTCAACGCGGAATTCGCTTTTTCGATCAACTCGACGCTCGACGAAGCGCTGCAAAAAGGGGTGCCGCTCTACTTTCTGCTCGAATTCGAGCTCAGGCGGCCGCGCTGGTACTGGCTCGATGAAAAGATCATTTCGATGACAACGCAGTATCGCGTTTCGTACAACGCCCTGACGCGCCAATATCGGATCGCGAGCGGACTTCTCGGGCAGAACTTCGAATCGCTCGACGAGGTCGAGCGCTTCCTCTCCCGGGTGACGTCGCGCGAAGTCGCGCGGCAAGACCAGCTCGTGAAGGGCACGCACTACGAAGCGGCCCTGCGGCTGCGACTCGACGTCAACCAGCTGCCGAAGCCATTCCAGATGAGCGCGCTCGCGTCGCGCGAATGGACGCTGCAGTCCGAATGGCATACCTGGGGCTTCACGCCGTGAGCGTTCGCGGCATCGGCGCGCTCCTCCCCACGCGCGGCATCCGCTGGACGCTCCTTGCGCTCGCCTGCCTGTCGGCGATTTCGCTTTTCCTGCTCGCCACGGCGTCCGCGAACACGGATCTGTTCGTGCGCCGCTATGACCTTCTGCTCGTGCTGAACGGTGCGCTGGTCGTGCTGTTGATGCTGCTGGTCGGGGTGCAGCTTTACCGGCTCTGGAAAAACCTGAAGGCGGGAGTGTTCGGTTCGCGCCTTGCGGTGCGCCTCGTCCTGCTGTTTGCGCTCGTCGCCGTCCTTCCGGGTGCAATCGTCTACGCGGTGTCGGTCCAGTTCCTCGGCAAGAGCATCGAGAGCTGGTTCGACGTTCCTGTCGACAGCGCGCTCGAAGGCGGCCTCAAGCTCGCGACCAACTCGCTCGACTATCTGCTGAAGGATGTGACGAACAAGGCGGGGCAGATCGCGCTCGCCGTCAGCGAACCGGGCGCTGGCAGCCTGTCGAGCCGACTCAATCGCGCGGCCGAGCAGGCGGGGGTCTACGAGGCGGCCCTTTTCACGTCGTCGGGCAACGTGCTCGCCGTTGCCGGTGTCGGCGGCTCGACTGCGCCGCCGGAACCGCCGCCGGCGCAGGCGCTGCGCGGCGCGCGCCTGCAGCAGACGTATGCAAAAAGCGAACAGGTCGCCGACGGCACGCTTGTGCTGCGCGTCGTGGTGCCGGTCAACAGCGATGACCGGCTGGAGCCGCTCAAAGTGCTGCAGGTGTTCGAACCCGTGCCGAAAGCATTGGCGCGCGAGATCGAGAACGTGCAGGCCGGGGCGGCCAAGTACGAGGGAATCTCGTTCACACGCGTATCGCTGAAGCGCCTCTACAGAGTGACACTGACGCTCACGCTCTTGCTCGCGCTCACTTCGGCGCTTGGCCTCGCCGTCGTCCTCTCGGAGCGGTTCGCGGCGCCGCTCGGCCTCCTCGCAGAAGGCACGCGCGCCGTTGCCCAGGGTGATTTCACGCGCCGTCAACCCGTGATATCGCGCGACGAGCTCGGCGTCCTGACCGAATCATTCAACACGATGACGCTTCAGCTCGCCGATGCGCAGCAAAAAACCGAGGAATCGCGTCGCGCGACGGAGACGACGCGCGCCTATCTGGAAAGCATTCTCGGCAATCTCTCCGCCGGCGTGCTTGCCTTCGACGACGGCCATCGGCTGCGCACCGCGAACGCGAGCGCGGCGGTGATCCTGCAGCAGCCGCTGGCGGAACTGACGGGCTGCGCGCTCTCCGACTGGGGCGGGCGACTTCCCGCGCTGGCGCCGTTCGCCGCCATCGTGGCCGACGGTTTTCGCGGCAGCCCGGACAGCCACTGGCAAAAGCAGGCGGAGTTGAGCGTCGCGAACCTGACCCGCGTGCTCTTGATGCGCGGATCACGGCTGCCCGTGGAGCCGGTCGCCGGATACGTCGTCGTGTTCGACGACGTCACCGACCTGGTGCAGGCGCAGCGCGATGCGGCCTGGGGCGAGGTCGCACGCCGCCTCGCGCACGAGATCAAGAACCCGCTGACCCCGATTCAGCTGTCCGCCGAGCGGCTTGCCGTCAAGCTCGCGCCGAAGCTCGCCGCGGCAGAGCAGGAGACGCTGCAGCGTGGCGCGCAGACGATCATCGCGCAGGTCGCGGCGATGAAAAACATGGTTGACGACTTTGCCATCTACGCACGGCGGCCGCGCCCCGGGGCCATGCAGCCCGTCGACTTGGTGGCTCTCTTGCAGGACGTGCTCGCGTTGTACGACAATCTGCGCCCGCACGTCTTCCTCGTCTTGCCTTCCGCGCCCGCGGTGATTCAGGGCGAACCCACGCGCCTGCGCCAAGTGCTGCACAATCTTCTCCAGAATGCCATCGACGCGCAGGCGGACGTCGAAAACCCCCGCTACGACATCGCGTTCGAGACGAGTGACGACGAAGTGACGCTCTCGTTTGCGGATGCGGGCGCGGGTTTCGGCGACGAAGTATTGCGCCGCGCGTTCGAGCCTTACGTCACTACCAAGGCGAAAGGCACCGGTCTTGGGCTCGCGATTGTGCGGAAGATCGTCGACGAGCATCACGGTCGCGTGACGCTTGCCAACCGGGAGCCCCATGGCGCGCGCGTGACGATCGCATTCCCTTCCGGCGGGCGGGACAGCGTAGGATAGACACCGATGATGCCTTCCAACGATATTCTCATCGTCGACGATGAAGTCGGCATCCGCGAGTTGCTCTCTGAAATTCTGCAGGACGAGGGCTACCGCGTTTCGCTCGCCGAGAACGCGACCGAAGCGCGCACCTACCGCGCGAAGCAGCAGCCGGCGCTCGTCTTGCTCGACATCTGGATGCCCGACACCGATGGGGTCACGCTGCTGCGCGAATGGGCGGCGTCGGGGCAGCTCACGATGCCCGTCGTCATGATGTCGGGGCACGGGACCATCGAGACCGCCGTGGAGGCAACGAAGATCGGCGCGTTCGACTTTCTGGAAAAGCCTGTGGGCCTGCAGAAGCTCTTGGGCACCGTCGCCCGCGCGCTCAAGACAACGCTCGCGAAGGAACCCCGCCGCGTCTCGCTGGCGTCGCTCGGCACGAGCGCGGCCATTCGCGACGCTGAGCGGGCGATCGAGCAGCTCCTCGCGGCGAAGAAGCCCGTGCTGCTTCTCGGCGAGCCTGGCACCGGGCACGAGACCGCCGCACGCGCGCTGCAACAGCCGGACGCCCCGTGGCTGGCGCTCGTTTCGGGTTCCCGCCTCGCGGGCAACCCGCTCGCGGTGCTGGACGAGGCCCGCGAGGGGACGCTTTATTGCGCCGAGATCGGACAGTATGCGAAGGCCGAGCAGAAGGGCCTCGCATTCCTGTTGCCGAAATTGGAGCGCGCCAGCGTGACATTGGTATGCACGAGTGCCGAACCGCTCGGCAACCTCGCGGCCGAGGGCAAGTTCGACGCGGCGCTGCTGGCGGCGATTTCGATCGGCGCCGTCCTGCTGCCTCCGCTCCGGACTCGGCGCGAGGACATCCCGCTGTTGGTCGAGCGCATCTGGCGCGATATCCGCACGGCACAGAAGGACGCCGAGCGTGGCCCCGCTCGCGTTGCTTCGCTGCCGGCGGGCGCAGTGACGGCATTGACCAATGCCTACTGGCCGGGCAACGTCGATCATCTCCAAAACGTCGTCGCGAATCTGGCGCTCAACGCAGGCACCGGCGACATCACTCCCGATCACGTGAAGCGGTTGCTCGGTGAGGCCGCCGCGATTAACCAGGCGGTCGCGCCCGAGATCACGGCACGCTTTTTTGAATTGCCCTTGCGCGAAGCGCGCGAAGCGTTCGAGCGAATCTATTTCGAGCAGCTGCTCGGTCGCGAGCAGAGCAACATGAGCCGCGTCGCCGACAAGGCGGGGCTCGAACGTACCCACCTTTACCGCAAGCTAAAGCAGCTCAACATCCGTTTCGCGCGGCGCGGCGATGACGTGACCGCCAACGGTGGCAATGGCGAGAACGGCGGCAGTGTCGGTAACGACAGCCCCTGACGTCGCCACCCCGCGACAATTCGACTCCGCGCCGATGAGTGCTGCCGCGGGCACGCGCAAGCGCATGACACCGCTCGTCATCGGCGCGATCGGCGTCGTCTACGGCGACATCGGAACGTCGCCACTCTACACGCTGCGCCAGTGCTTCACGGGCACCCATTCGTTGTCGCTCGCGCCGGAGAACGTGCTCGGCATTCTCTCGATCATCTTCTGGGCGCTGGTCATCGTGGTCTCCCTCAAGTACGTGACGTTGATCATGCGCGCCGACAACCGTGGCGAAGGCGGCATCCTCGCCTTGACGGCGCTCGTGTCGCGCGGGCTCGAGCGCCAGGCGCGTCTCCGCTGGTGGCTTGTGGGGTTCGGAATTTTCGGCGCCGCGATGTTCTACGGCGACGGGATGATCACACCCGCCATCTCGGTGCTGGGCGCGGTGGAAGGGCTCGAGATCATCGCGCCCCAGCTCCATCCCTTCATCGTCCCCGTGACGCTCGTGATCGTTCTCGCGCTGTTCGCCATTCAGAAGCGGGGGACGGCAAGCGTGGGTATTCTCTTCGGCCCGGTGATGTGCACGTGGTTCGTCGTGCTGGCGGGGCTCGGGATCTCCGAGATCGCGGGAAATCCGGACGTGCTGCGCGCGCTCAATCCCCTTCACGCGATCGCGTTCGTTGCGGCAACGCCTCGGATCGCGTTTCTCACGCTGGGTGCCGTGGTTCTCGCGGTCACCGGGACCGAGGCGCTCTACGCGGACATGGGACACTTTGGCGCCGCGCCGATCCGCCGCGCCTGGCTTCTCTTCGTGATGCCGGCACTCGTCGTCAACTATTTCGGGCAGGGCGCACTGCTGCTCGCCGATCCGACGGCGATCAAGAACCCGTTCTATCTGCTGGCGCCCTCGTGGGCGCTCATCCCGCTCGTGATTCTCGCGACGTGCGCCGCGGTGATCGCCTCGCAAGCCGTCATCTCCGGCGCCTTTTCGCTGACGCGTGCGGCCATCCAGATGGGCTATTGCCCGCGGTTGAAGCTGCAGCACACCTCCGAGCGCCAGATAGGCCAGATCTACGTGCCATTCGTTAACTGGACGCTGCTGATCGCTGTGTGCCTGCTCGTGCTGGGGTTCCGGAGCTCGGATAATCTCGGAGGCGCCTACGGGATCGCGGTGACGCTCGCGATGATGATCGACTCGGTGCTGATCTTCGTCGTGATGCTAAGGATCTGGGCCTGGAAGCTGCCGTTTGCGCTCGCAGTGGCGCTGCCGTTGGCCGCGATCGACCTCGCGTTTCTAGCGTCGAACTCGCTCAAGATTCCGGATGGCGGCTGGTTCCCGCTGCTTGTCGGAGGAGCCGTTTTCACGCTGCTCACGACGTGGAAACGCGGCCGTGCCCTGCTGATGCAGCGCCTGAACGAGGATTCGATGCCGCTCGATGTGTTTGTCGAGAGCATCGCCGCGAGCCCGCCCGCGCGCGTGTCCGGGACTGCCGTGTTCCTGACGTCGACCGTGGACCGGGTCCCGCACGCGCTTTTGCACAATCTCAAGCACAACAAGGTGCTGCACGAACAGGTCGTGTTTCTCACCGTGCACACGCGTGATATTCCGCGCGTGCCGGTCAAGGAGCGGATTTCCGTTCGCAATCTCGGCTGCTCGTTCTGGGGGCTCGATGCGAGCTACGGATTCACCGAAGAGCCCGACGTCCCGGTGCTGCTCGACCTTTGCGGCGCCCACGGGCTCGAGTTCGACACCATGGACACGTCGTTCTTCGTTTCGCGCGAGACGCTGATCCCCTCGGTTGCGCCGGGAATGGCGCACTGGCGCGAGAGCCTGTTCGTCGCGATGTCGAAGATGGCGGTCAAGGCGACGGACTTCTTCAATGTGCCGACCAACCGCGTCGTCGAACTCGGCACACAGGTGGAACTATAGCGTCCGCAAATCTCCCTGTTCGTCGGGGCTCGGTTCGCGAGACGGCGGGAGATTTGCGGCCGGTCGAGCATGCGCGATCGGCTTGGGGCGGCCCGGCGCCGATCGCGTGGGAATCCCGACGAGGCACGCCGCTCACAAACCGCTGCGCGGTTCGTTCGGTCACGTGCTCAACCAAGTACAGTGGCTTAACCCTGGTGCAATTAGGCACTAGAAAGAAAACGCCGGCGTCCCTACGGAGCGCCGGCGTGATTGAACGATGCAACGGCGGTCAGGCGGCGGTCATTTGCACCTTGATCGACTTCATCGCCTTGCTTTCGATCTGGCGGATCCGTTCGGCGGATACGCCATACTCGGTGGCCAGGTCCTGAAGCGTCGCAGGATCCTCTTCCCGCAGCCAGCGCGCTTCGATGATCCGGCGGCTGCGGTCGTCGAGCTTCGCGAGCGCGCGCGAAAGATCGATCGACTGGTTTCTTGCCGTCTCCTCGCGTTCGAGGATCTGCGCCGGCTCGTCCTCGCGGTCAGTGAGCCAGTCAATCGGCGACACCGCCGCGCCATCCTCATCGGTCGTCGGATCGAGCGCGATGTCGCGGCCCGACAACCGGGTCTCCATCTCGATTACTTCCTCCGGCTTCACTCCGAGTTCGGTCGCGATGAGGCGCGCGTCGTCGGGCGAAAGGCTGGCGCTCGACTTCTTCATGCTGCGCAGGTTGAAGAAAAGCTTGCGCTGCGCCTTCGTGGTCGCCACCTTGACGAGCCGCCAGTTGCGCAGGATGTATTCGTGTATTTCGGCGCGGATCCAATGCAACGCGAACGACACCAGGCGAACGCCCCGCTCCGGGTCGAACCGGCGGACGGCCTTCATGAGACCCACGTTGCCTTCCTGGATGAGGTCGGCCTGCGGCAATCCGTAGCCGCGGTATTGACGGCTGACGGCGACCACCAGGCGCAGATGTGACATCACGAGCTCGCGCGCGGCGGCCACGTCGTTGTCCCGCTGAAGCCGGCGTCCAAGCGCTGTCTCCTGCTCGGCGGTCAGCAACGGGAAGCGGTTGACGGCCTGGATATACTGGTCGAGGTTCCCCAGCGACGCTGGGGTGGGGAACGCCAGTGCGGCCAATGCGGTTCCGGTCATCTAGGGCTCCTTACCCGGGGCACGCCGAGCAACTCTTCTCGCTCAGCGTGCCGATATTTTAGCACTCGGCTATTACGAGTGCTAAGCCTGCGGAAAGTTCCTGAGGAATTTGATCGGGTATCGGTTGGCGCCGCGATTGGCCATCCGCGGAGTAAACACCCACTTTGCCGGGATTTGCTTCGCTAGTCGCTGGAGCGTCTTCAACCGACCAGCGCGTCGACGAAGTCGGTCGCGACGAAGGGCTTCATGTCATCGATCCGCTCGCCGACCCCGATGAACCGTACCGGAACCGGATGCTCGCGCGCGATGGCGGCGACGATCCCACCCTTCGCGGTACCGTCGAGCTTCGTCAAGACCAGCCCGGTCAGGCCCAGCGCCGCATCGAATGCCCTGACCTGAGCCAGCGCGTTCTGGCCCGTGCTGGCGTCGAGAACGAGCAACGTCTCATGCGGCGCGGCGGCGTCCGTCTTCCGGATGACGCGCTGCACTTTGCGGATTTCCTCCATCAGGGGAAGCTGAGTCGTCAACCGGCCCGCCGTATCGGCGAGGACGACGTCGATGCCGCGCGCCCTAGCTGCGCCGATCGCGTCGAACATGACGGCCGCCGGGTCGCCGCTTTCTTGTGCGATCACAGCAACGCCGTTTCGCTCCCCCCATACGGTCAGCTGCTCGCGCGCCGCTGCCCTGAACGTGTCGCCGGCGGCCAACAGCACCGTATGTCCCTGCGCCTGCAAGATCTTGGCGAGCTTCCCGATCGAGGTTGTCTTGCCGGCGCCGTTCACGCCGGCGATCATGATCACGTACGGCCGCGCTTTCGACACGACGAGAGGACGTTCGAGCGGTGTGAGCAGCTCGACCAGCGCGGCCTTCAGCATCGCCTTCGGGTCCCCCTGCCCGCCCGCGCGCTTCCATCGAACGCGAAGATCCTCGATCAGGGCGGCAGTTGCGGCAACCCCGACGTCGGATGTGAGGAGCGCTGTCTCGATCGCCTCCAGCGTCTCGGCGTCGAGCGTGGGCCTGCGGAACGCCGATTCGAGCGCTCCGCCCAACTTGTCGCGTGAGCGGGTGAGGCCTTCCTTGAGACGCTCGCTCCACGATTTGCCGGTGGCGGCGTTGTCGCGCTTGAAAAGATCGAACATCGGCGGAAATCCTGCGGGCAGCGCGGGAGGAGAAACAGCTGGCAGGGAAGCCAGGGGGTGAAGCTATAATTTTACCGCTCGCCGCGAGGCCCCGTCCGCTTCGCGCGCGCATTTCCCCGTTACAGGCTACTCGTGTCTACGCCTCACGCGAATCGTGTGCGCATTATCGGTGGCGCCTTTCGCGGGCGCGTCATACGCTTTCCGCAGGCGATCCGCCTGCGTCCGACGCCGGATCGAGTTCGCGAGACGCTGTTCAACTGGCTCGGCCAAGCGCTCACGGGAAAATGCTGCCTCGATTTGTATGCGGGATCCGGCGCGCTGTCGCTCGAAGCTGCGTCGCGGGGAGCGGAGTTCGTGGTGGCGGTGGACACGAGCCGCACGCTGATCGAAGCGTTGCGAGCGACCGCTGCCCAATTCGGCGCCGAAGCTCTCGAGACGCACGTCGCCAACGCTGAAGAGTTCTTGCGAGCGGAGCGGCGCTCGTTTGACGTGATCTTTGCCGACCCGCCTTTTGACGACAATCCCTGGCCGTGGCTGCTCCCCGCCGCTCTCCTGCGGCTTGCGCCCGGCGGCTATCTGTATGCCGAAGCGCGCGCGCTGCTGACGCCGCCGCCAGGGCTGCTGGACTGGCGGCGCGACAATGCGGGGCAGGTGCATTATCATCTTTTCGCCCGTCCGGGACCGGCGGCGTGATCCCATGCTCAAGGTCATCTACCCAGGCACGTTCGATCCGATGACCCGGGGACACGAGGACATCGTGCGCCGGGCGGCGAGGCTATTCGACCGGGTCGTCGTCGGGATTGCCGACAGCGAATCGAAGCGCCCGTTCTTTACCTCTGATGAGCGCGTGGCGATGGCGCGCGAGGTTCTCTCGCCTTACCCCAACGTCGAGGTCGCGGCGTTCTCGACGCTGCTCATGGATTTTGTGGAAGCGCAGGGCGCCCGGGCGATCCTGCGCGGGCTACGCGCTGCGTCCGACTTCGAATACGAATTCCAGATGGCGGGAATGAACCGTAATCTCTATCCCGATGTCGAAACCCTGTTTCTCACACCGTCCGAGCAATACATGTTCGTCTCGGCGACTATCGTGCGGGAGATCGCGAAATTCGGCGGCGACGTGTCAGCCTTCGTGCATCCGATCGTGCTCGCGAAGCTCGCCGAGAAGGTCGCGCACCAACGCGAAAATAGACCTGACTAGACCCTGACGCCGGGTGGGTCGTTGCGCAGACGGCCGGCTAGCGAATGAAACCAGCCAACGGTTGCTCATGGCGCTGATCATCACCGACGAGTGCATCAACTGCGACGTTTGCGAGCCCGAGTGCCCGAACGGCGCCATCTCGCAAGGGATAGAGATCTACGTCATCGACCCCGCGAAGTGCACCGAATGCGTCGGTCATTTCGACGAGCCGCAATGCGTGGTCGTATGTCCGGTTGATTGCATTCCAGTCGACCCTGCGCACGTCGAGACCAAGGATCAGCTGAAGCGCAAATACGACGCGCTGATGGTCGCGAAAGCCGATCCGGCCTAACCCGGCCGCGCTTACGCGTTCGCGGCCTGCGGAAATACTTCCGGGTTCAGGATGATCGCGTCGATGGCGCCGACCTCGCGCGCCAGCAAGCGCACCTGCGCGTTGAGCGCGTCTTCCTGTGCGCCGAGCTCGGCAAGTCGCTCTTCGAGCTCGCCGCTGGCGCGGTGGATCCGTTTGATGCTGTCGAGGCGCCGCCTAAGCTGCAGGTGATGTTCCTTGACCTGGGTCTCGAGAGGCGCCATCACCGCCTTGAGCCAGCTCTCGAGGTCGCGGTTCTCGATATCGTAGACATGCTTGACGCGCGAGGCGATTGTCTCGAAAAAGCGCTTCATCAGCGCGAACTTCGCCTTGCTGACCATGTTCCACAGCGTATTGAAGTGCTGGTTGTACGCGCGCTCCAGCCGATCGATTTCCTTCTGGTATTTCAACATCGAGAAAGGCGGCGGCGTGTAGCGCTCGAGGCCATGCTCCTTGGCGAAGCGCGTGTACATCGCCTGCATCATGTCGTGGATTTCCGAGCTCCGCCGCGCGGCCTCGTCGAAATCCGCTCGGATCGTCGCAAAGAACTCGTTCATCGCCCCGCGCACGCCCTTGGTGAACGGACTGCCTTCGATGTGACGCCGGGTTCGGCCGGCGTTGTTCCGCAGGGCATCGAGGCCGATCACGTCGAACAGCTGGTTCGTTTGCTGCGCAAACACCGTACGAAGCGCGGTGAACCGCTGCAGGCCGCGCTCGAAGAGCTCCTTCTCCTGGCGCACCCGTTCCATCATGTGCTCGACAACGTCGTGATTCTTGCCGCGCAGCGCGCGAAGCTCCATCGACTGTTCAGCGATGCCGTTCTGCCGCGCGTCGAGCAGCGAGCGAACGCCCATCGCCAGCCCTTTCACTTCGGCCTGCGTTGCCGCGCCGACGATGTCGCGCTTGGCGGGGATCAGCTTGCGCGACAACGCGTCCTCGAGGACCGGCAGCCTGCTCTTCGCAAGCAGCGCGTCGTCGCCGTTGACTTTCGCAAGCAGCGCCTTCTGCGCCGTGACCGCGAACACCTGCGCCGGCGGAATGCCGAGCATATGCGCGGAGGAGGCGACCTGGCGCCCGATCTCCGCATCGACGTCGGTCTGGGTGCGAAGATCGTCCCACAGCCCGTCGATCTTGTTCAGGATGACGATGCGCCCGGAGCGCGTGGCCGGATCCTCGCCGGCGAGATGCCGGTTCCACACTTCGAGATCGGTCTTGGTCACGCCGGCGTCGGCGGCTAGGATGAACAGCACCGCATGCGCATTCGGAAGCAGGTTCAGCGTGAGCTCGGGCTCGGTGCCGATCGCGTTCAATCCCGGCGTGTCGAGGATGACGAGCCCCTGCTGCAAGAGCGGATGCGGGAAGTTGATGACGGCATGGCGCCAGCACGGAATGTCCACCGTCCCTTCGCCCTCGGATTCGAGCGCCGACAGGAAGTCCTCGTCTTCATAGAGGCCGTATTTGCGTGCGAGCGCCACCGGGACGCGCTTCACCTGCGACACGCGCGAGAGCGCCTCGCTCATGCGGTCCGCGTTCGAAAGATCGAGCGGAATCGTCACCCATTCGTCGGCGTAGTTCTTGAACTCCGCCACCGTCGCGTCCTTCAGCCGGGTTTCGATCGGCAGCAGGCGAATCGACGGCGCGCGCGACGCGTCGTAGAGAAGTTCGGTCGGGCACATCGTCGTGCGGCCGGCAGACGACGGCAGGAGCCGCTGCCCGAAATCGGCGAAGAAGATCGCGTTGATGAGCTCGGATTTACCGCGCGAGAACTCGGCCACGAACGCGACAACGAGCTTGTCCTGATGCAGCCGCTCGAGAAGATGCTGGACCTTGAGGTCGATCGAAGCGTCGGCGAGTTCCTGTTCGGCAAGCCACTCGTGCAACCGGGAAATCCCGGCGGACAGCCGGCGTCGCCACTCGCTGTAGGCCTCGAAGCGCGCGGCGAGCTCGCGCGTGGGGGCGGGCACGCCGTCGGGACGGTGGTTAAGCATGGTCGGAATAATCAGGACGGGCGTGCAAAATCAGCGTGCGAAATGTACAGCAATGCAAGCATTTCTCATGCCGATTTAAAGATTTGCCTGGCAGAAACGCGCCTATTGGGGCCGTCAACGTTGGCAACGGGGACAATAATACGTCGCGCGGCCCCCCTGCCGAATTGATTTTATTGCAGTGCGGCAAACGCGGCACGGCAACCCTTCGCGCCCGTAGACGAAATACTCGAGCTGGAAATAACCGGGCTCGCCGCGGCTGTCCACGTAGTTGCGAAGTGTCGACCCGCCTTTGGCGATGGCGTCTTCGAGCGTTTCCCGGACGGCTTCGATCAACCGGGCAAATCGGGGTTGCGAAACTCGATACGCGGGGATTGTCGGGCGGATTCCGGCGCGGAACAACGATTCGTTCGCGTAGATGTTGCCCACGCCAGTGATGAGGGCGTTGTCCATCAGCGCGAGCTTGATCGCGGTTTTCCGTCGTCGCGTCGCGGTCCACAGGTAGCGGCCATCGCACGCCGAATCGAACGGTTCGGGGCCGAGCGATGCGAGCAGGGGATGGGCGTCGGCAGGCGAAGAAAGCCACAGGAGTGCGCCGAACCGACGCGGGTCCCGATAGCGGAGCGTGACTCCCGAGTCGAGAACGATGTCGAAGTGATCGTGCGTCGTGCGCGGAGGAGGGCGCTTGAAAGCCTGCAGGCTTCCAGTCATCCCGAAGTGGACGAGGAGCGTCTCGCGGCCGACTCGAAACAGCAGGTACTTGCTTCTGCGGTCGACAGCGGCAATCGTGCGTCCGGTCAAATTCTTTTCCAGCGCGCGGGGAACCGGCCACCGCAGACGCCGGTCGTATATTTTCGTGGCGGCTACGCGGTGGCCGACGACGAGAGGGGAAAGACCCCGCCGCGTGGTCTCGACTTCGGGCAGTTCCGGCATCGCTTGAACGGGAGAAATTCGGCGGCGCGGCGCGCAGCGGGTTTGTTGCACTGCCGAATATACCCTACACTAGGTCGCTGGCCGGCCCCCACGGCACCCCCGTCGGTGGTGAGCGCCCACCGCCCAACAACGCAGGAAGTCCATCTTGGCTCATTTTCGTCGCTTTGCCGTCGCCGCCGCGCTATCTGTCGCCGCGGCGTTACTGCCGTCTGCCGGCCTCGCCCAAGGGGAGCTTCCCGGCTCAAAGAGCGAACCCGCGTCTCAGCTGCCTGCAGAGGGCCTCTCACCCGAGCTCATGTACCGGATCCTGCTGGGCGACGTGGCGCTGCAGCGGGGCGAACCCGCGCTCGCAGCGCGTGCGTATCTCGAGGCGGCGCGCGAGACGCGCGATCCAACCCTTGCCAAGCGCGCCACCGAAATTGCGGTGGGAGCGCGGGCGCGATCGCTGTCGGTCGAATCGGCGCGTTTGTGGAGCGAGATCGATCCGTCCGCGCAACGGCCGAAGCAACTCCTAGCCGCACTTTCAGGCGCAGGCGCGAAGGGATTCGACAGCCCGGGTGTTGGTAACGACCTCAAGGCCGAGCTCGAGCGTGTGCTTGCCGAAGCGGCGAGTTCACCGGCCGCGCTGGGTGACGCCTTTATGCAGCTCAATCGATTGCTCGCCTACGAACCCGACAAGCAGGCGACGCTGCGGCTCGTCGAATCGGTCGCGCAGCCGTACCCTGATCTCGCCGAAGCGCGCTTTGCGGTGGCGCTCGCCGCGTACAACACCGGGCTCGCCGAGCTTTCGACGTCGGCACTCGCTCTCAAGGAAGTCGATCGCGCGCTGATCCTAAAGGCCGGCTGGGAGCGCGCGGCGATGCTGAAGGCCGAGATCCTCGGCAAGCGCGCGCCGGCCGAGGCGATCGCCTATCTGGTCGATTACATGAAGGCCCATCCCGACTCCAAGGCCGCGGCAGGCTCGCTCGCTCAGTTCTACGTCGAGCAGAAGCGATATGCGGAAGCGCGCGCGATCTTCGAGCGGTTCTGGGCGGCGGACAAGAGCAATCGCGACTACGAGTTCGCGATCGCGGCACTGGCGGTCCAGATGAAGGACTGGCAAAGCGCGGAAAAATTGTTCGAGGATCTGAAGGCGGCGAATTACGACGAGAACGGCGGCGTCGAACTCTATCTCGCGCAGATTGCAGAGGAGACCGGCCGCTACGCGCTCGCATTCGAGCGTTATCGCGCGGTCCCCGACGGCGAGCGGGCGTGGATCGCCAAGCTGCGCGCGGCGACGATGCTCGCAAAGCAGGACCGCATGGCCGATGCGCAGCGCTATCTCGCCGATCTGCCGGCGGTGACGATCGAGCAGCGGACACAGGTGCGCCAGGCGCAAGCCCAATTGCTGCGCGATGCGGGCGACAACGCTGGCGCCTACGCAGTATTGACGCAGGCGCTTATCGAGCAGCCCGACCAGCCTGATCTTCTCTACGACATCGCCATGGTCGCCGAGAAGCTCGACAAGATCGACGTCGTCGAGTCCCGGCTGGGCCAGCTGATTGCGCTCAACCCCGATAACGCGCAGGCGCTGAACGCGCTGGGGTATACGCTGGTCGACCGCACGACGCGCACCGCCGAGGGCGCAGCGCTGATCGAGCGCGCGCACAAGCTCGACCCCAAGGACCCGTTCATTCTCGACAGCATGGGATGGGCGCAGTTCCGGATGGGGAATTTCGACGCCGCCGAGACCTACTTGAGACAAGCGCTCACCGAGCGTGGGGACGCGGAGATCGCGGCGCATCTCGGCGAAGTGTTGTGGGCAAAAGGCGAGCGCGCGCGTGCCCGCGAAGTCTGGCAGTCGCAGTTGAAAACGACGCCGGACAATCCGGTGCTCCTCGAGACGATGCGCCGGTTCGCGCCGTAGCCGTTGTCTGCGCGCAGCCGGGCGTTGACGGTTGCCGCGCCGTTGGCGGCGGTCCTGCTCGCAGCGTGCGCGGCCGCGCCGATGCGGCCGTTCTTCCCGCATCGCCCTTCGTCGATGCGCCTTTCGCGATCGAAGGCAGGTTGTCGGTGCGCCGCGGCAGTGAAGGTCTGACGGCAAATTTCTCGTGGCAACACGCGCCGCCCCGCGACGACTTTCGCGGTCTCCACACCGCTCGGCCAGACGCTGGCGGAGATCTCCGGCGATGCAGTCGATCCCTCGCTATGAGCTCCGCGGATCCGACGGTCGTCGCGAGGCGGCGAGCGACTGGGCCGCGCTGACGGAGCGAGCGCTCGGCGTGCCGCTGCCGGTGGCGGGACTCGTCGCATGGATCGTCGCTGCGCCTCGCGCGGATTCAGCGTATTCGATCGAACCCGACGCGTCCGGGCGAACGCTGGTTCTGCGGCAAGACGGGTGGGAGATCGTCTACGCGTACGCCGACGACGATGCAAAACTACCGGCGCGCCTGCAGCTGTCGCAGGCCGATATCGAAGTGCGAATCGCCGTCTTGCAGCGGCGTTGAACCGCGATGAAGAATCTCGTTGTCGCAGCGCCGGCCAAGCTCAATCTTTTCCTGCATGTGACGGGGCGCGACGACGACGGCCGTCATTTGCTCGAAACGCTTTTCGTCGCGCTCGACTTCGGCGACACCGTCGCACTCGCGCGTCGCGACGACGGTGCGATTCACCGCGCCGGCGGATGGCAGGGCGTTGCCGAGCAGCAGGATCTCGCGATGCGCGCGGCGCGCGCGCTTAAGGAGGCAACAGGCTGCAGCGCGGGTGTGGATCTTACGGTGACGAAGCGCATTCCCGTTGGCAGCGGTATGGGCGGCGGAAGCTCGGACGCAGCCTCCGTGCTGCTCGCCCTCAACCGATTGTGGAACCTGCGCCTTCCGCGATCGCATCTCATCGAAATTGGCTTGAAGCTTGGAGCCGACGTGCCGTTTTTCATTTTTGGCGAGCCCGCATTTGCACACGGCGTCGGCGAGGTGCTTCGCCCGGTCACACTGCCAACGATGTGGGTCGCGATCATGGCACCGGCGGTCAACGTGTCGACAGCGGAAATTTTCGCCACGCCACAATTGACACGAGATACGCCGTCGGCGAAAATGGACGTCTTTTCCGAGGGTTATGGCCGGAACGATCTGCAGGACGTGGCAGCGGCACGCCATCCGGAGATCGGAATGGCCTTGGCCGAATTGCGCAGGCATTCGCGGCATGCGCGGATGACGGGGTCGGGGAGTGCGGTGTTCGCGTCATTTGCATCGGGCGAGTTGGCGCGCGACGCCATCCTCAAAACGCCGCCCGGCATGCAGGGATACATCGCCCGCACGCTGTCGCGCCATCCGCTTGCGGCTTTCGCATGATCCCGGGAACGGATTCCCGGTGGTGCTACCCACCGCGCCTGATGCGAGGTTCGCGCGCCGGTTTTTCCCGCTGGGGAGTCGCCAAGTTGGTTAAGGCACCGGATTTTGATTCCGGCATTCGAAGGTTCGAATCCTTCCTCCCCAGCCATTCAAACAATGAGTTATGTCTGAGTTAGTGCTCACACTCTATACTCATGGGGCAGTAACGGGACACTAGCTTGGCAGATCCGCGCTTGTTGGGGAGCGTCTCGGATTGAATTCCCGTTCGGGTTATCCCGCCATAACCCGGACGAGTTATTGACCGCGGTAGCTCGCTGGCGCTGGCGCGAGGATCTCGGCACTAGGGCCGCTGACGTTTCTCGGGAACAAGCAACGCGTCAATGTTCCGGACTGTATCGGTCGCAGTTCGTGAGCTATTTGCCGATCTCTCGCGCAATCCCCTCGCGTCCGGGCGAAGACAGGCCATGCATCGGGTTTAGGTGTAGCGTTTGACATCATCTTCGCGGCGGAAGACTCTCGATGGCAGCACGGGCCGCACACGCTGACTCGCAGCCTGGACGGAATCCGATTCGGGTTCGGTTCGACGCATTCGAGCTCGATGAGGCGAACGCACACTTGCTTCGCGACGGAACCGCTGTCCCGCTTGCGCCGACGCCGTTCGCCGTTCTGTGCGCGCTCGTACGGCAGCCCGGCTCCCTGCTCACCACAAACGCTTTGCTCGATGAGGTTTGGGGCCACCAGTACGTGACCGACTCGGTGTTGAGAACCGCCATCAGCGAGCTCCGGACGGCGCTCGACGACGACGCCCGCAAACCTCGTTTCATCGCAACCGTGTCCCGACGCGGGTATCGCTTCATTGCCGTCCCCAGTGCAATCCCCGCTGCGCCAAGCGTCCAGCCACACGTTTCGGGATTCGCCGCCGTCCACGTGCCCTACTTCATCGGTCGTGCCGAACCGCTGTCACGGCTACGCCGCGCGTGGGACATCGCGTGCACCGGCAAGCGCGCGGTTGTCTGGATTGCGGGGGAGCCTGGTATCGGCAAGACGACGTTGATCGAGCAGTTCATTGCGAGCCTCGGCGACGTCGCGTGTGCGCGCGGCCAATGCGTCGAGCACTACGGCACGGGCGAGCCCTATCTTCCTGTTCTTGAAGCGCTCGAGGAGCGGTGCCGAAGCGACGGCGAGGTGCCGTCCATGCTGCGCGCCGTCGCGCCGATCTGGCTGCTGCAGCTGCCGTGGCTCAGCACGACGGAGGAACGGGAAGCGCTACGACGAGAGCTCGCCGGCGTCGGCCCGGATCGCATGCTGCGGGAGATGGGCCAGTTCCTCGATCGCTACACCGAGCATCACCCGCTGTTGCTGGTGACCGAGGACCTGCATTGGAGTGACCGTGCGACGATCCAGCTCATCGACTACATCGCGCGGCGCCGCGGCAGTGCGCGGCTCATGTGGCTTGCAAGCTTTCGTCTCGCCGAGGTCGTGGCACTCGACCATCCGCTCAACCCGTTACGGCACGAGCTTCGCCTGCATGATTTGTGCGAGGAGATCGTGCTCGATCCGTTCTCCGAGAGCGAGGTCGCCGACTACGTGGCGGGACGATCGCCAGCGATCGCCAACGACGAAGCGTTCGTGCGTGCGTTGCACGAGCGCACCGATGGGATGCCGCTATTCGTTGCATCCATGATCAGCGAGATGAACGCCCGAGCCGCGCAAGGCCGCGGCCGCGTTGCGCCGGAGCAGCTGGCGAAAATCGCCGTTCCCGAGAACCTCGCGGCGATCATCGAGCACTACATCGGCAAGCTTGAGAACGAACAGCGCAAAGTGCTCTCCGCGGCCGCCGTTTGCGGCGTCCAGTTCCGCGTCAACACCATCGCGGCGGCGCTCGAGCAGGACGCCACCTGGGTTGGCGATATCTTCGACGAGCTCGCGCGCGAGCAGCTATGGCTCGTCGCCCCGAGTGCGGACGAACGCAGCGACGACGCAGAGCTGCCGTATTCGTTCAGGCACGCACTGTTCCGCCAAGTGCTGTACGAGCGCACGTCATCCTCGGCGCGGGCACAGCTTCACCGGAAAATGGGCGCTGCCCTGGAACGAGAGCGTGCCACACGAGTGCTGATCACCGCCGCCGAGCTGGCGACGCATTTCGAGCGAGGCGGCGACGCAATGACCGCCGTGCGCTACTACGCCGAGGCCGCCGACGCCGCTCTTGCCCGTTTCAGCCCCGAAGAGTGCATCAGGATCGTCGAACGCGCGTCGCCGCTGCTCGAGCAGGCACCCGATGGCCCGGAACGCAACGCGCTGCAAATCACGATCGGAACGCTTCACGGCGTCGCCGCCACGCGGGTGCTTGGCGTGGGCAGCGAAGCGAAGCATTCGCTCGAGCGAGCGTACGCGTTGCTCGACGAAGATCCGCAGCATCCGATCCGAGGGCGCCTGCTACACGGATTCGGTTTCATGCTCACCCTGCGTGCCGAATATGCCGAGGCGCTCGCGGTGGCCGATCGCGCGGAAGCGCTCGGATCAGCCACGAACGATCCGGTGCTCCTTTCTACCGCGTGCACGGTGCATGGGCAGGTCGATCAACTTCAGGGTCGCTCGGCGGCGGCCCGGACATGGCTGGAGCGCGGGCTAACCCTGTCCGAGGGGCTGGACGTGGGTCCAGGAGAATTCTTGGTCGATCCGCAGGTCGCGCTGCTCGGTTTGCTCGCCGTTCCTCTGCTTCATCTTGGCTCGGTCGAGCAAGCGCGCGCATCGCTGCAGCGCGCCTATGTCCGTGCCCGCGATCGCGAATGGCCGATGGCGCGGCTTGCCGCGCTGTGGTACAGCGCGCTGTTCGAGGTCCGGCTCAGCAACGCCGAGCGCGTGGCCGCTCTTGCGGACGAGATGCACGCGCTCGTCGATGATTTCGCGCTCGCTCACGGCCGAACCGCCTGTCGGTGGTTTCGCGGCTGGGCGGACGCCCGGCAGGGACAACCGCGCGACGGCTATCGCCGCATTCGAGAGGCGTACGAAGACAATACCCGGCTCGGGATGCTGGCGGGAGGAAGTGAGGTCCTGGGGTATGCGACGGAGGCCTTGGTACTTGCCGGCGACTGGGATGGCGCGCAACACGAACTCGAGGGCGCGCTGCAAGTGGCTGACACGCTCGGGGAGCGCGTGTATCTGCCGCAGTTGTTCGTGATGCAGGCTGCCATCGCGCGCGCGCGCGGCGACCGCGCAGCCGCCGACGCCGCGATTCGACGCGCGATCGCGGAGGCCAGAGCGCAGGAGGCACCGTGGCTGGAGTTGATGCCGCTGATTGAACTGTGCGACCGCCACGGTGCAACGGCCAAAGACCGATGCGCGCTTGCCGCGCTCGTCGAACAGCTTCCCGAAGCGCGCGACACATCCGCTGTCGCGAGAGCGCGAGCACTGCTCGACAAGACGAAGTCCGCGTAGACCGGCCGCGCGCGCGCTGCAGGCGTGTCGGCGTGTGGTGCCGCACAGCCGATACGATGACCTGACTTGGCGGTCACCCCGGCAGCGACGCTGCGCCATCTGAACTCGATGGAGGCGGTCGTCCTCGACGCGGACGGGGCCACCGACGCCGCCTCACCGATGCTCACTGACCACGCATTCGCGGCATACCCGCGCCGTGGTGGCTCTTACACAACGCCGACGAATCGGCGACGTTACGCTGACAACTCGGCGTACGAGAACCCTTACGCTAACTTCGACTACTCGCCACCGACAGCCGAGATGACTTTCAACACTGACTCCAAGTACCCGACCCGACGCGCATACGTGGTGAAGGTGCGCAGCGATGCAATGCCCGATGCGCTCGCCGGTCGGCTCGAGAACCTCGTCACCGGCAGGCAACGTGAATTCGCGTCCGGTCGCGAGCTGCTCGAGTCCATTGCTAGCGACCTCGAGGCGACCCTCCACGAGCGGCCGTCCGATGCCGAATGCAAATGATTGATCCCATTCATCGTCGGCAATTATGACGATTCACGCGACGGAGCGAATCCATGACTGAGCAACAAGACCCACTTCTTATCGCGTGGTGGGAGAAAGGCATCGAGGAGCTCGACCGCGAGATTGGCAGGTTGTGCGTGCTTTGTCAGGTACGAATTCTCGATCCCGGCATCATCGAGCGTGTGCTCAAAAAGGACGCTTCGGTGTGCGGAACATCCAACCCCGTCGCTTTCGCAAAGCTGCACGACATGCTGATGTTCTATTTTGCGAATCGCCAAAAGTCTGTCGACGCCGTGGGGCAGCAGGAAACGGTGCAGATCGAGGCGCATGTCATCGAGGAGCTGAGGAAGCGCTTCGGCGATTTGATGGGAAAGTGGCCACCCGCGTGAATGAGCGAACCCATGGATAGTGTGATAGTAGGCGCAATGGCGGGCGTGCTGGGCTCGCTCGTCGGCGGATCGGCGACGGTCGCGACCGCTTGGCTCACCCAAAGGACGCTCACCCGGCGTGAGCTCAATGTCAGGGACATGCGCCAACGCGAAAAGCTGTACAGCGACTTTATCGGCGAATGCGCGAAGCTTCTCATCGACGCATTCACGCACGAACTCGAAGACCCCGAGAAATTACTGCCTCTTTACGCGCTGACCAATCGCGTCCGCCTTACCGCCTCGCAACCCGTTGTCGCTGAGGCGGAGCGCTTGTTGGCGCGCATCACGGACCAGTATTTCTCGCGCAACCTCACCGTGGAGGAGATGCGCCAACTCGCCCACTCGAAGGATGCCGATCCGTTGAAAACGTTTGGCGAAGCCTGCCGGATGGAACTTAAGTCGATACGCGCCCGGGCGTGATCGCGAGGAGCTCCCGCTGATGACGCCGACGAAATCCCGACAGAACGTCGACGCTTCGCTGACGACTCGCGGTATCCGTTCTTCTACGCTTACTCCCATGTCGAACCCCGCCGCCGCCAGCATCCCGTTCCGCCATTTGCGCGTACTTGCCGCGTCGCTTGCACTGGCGTTGGCAGGGTGTGCCACACCTGTGCTGAAACCCTCGCTCGATATGCCTGACCGGTTCGCGGCAGCGACGCCCGCCGCAGACGAGCCCGAAGTGGCGTGGTGGGAAGGTTTCAAGGATCCGGTCCTTTCCGACCTCATCCGCCGTGCAGCGCAGCAGAACCGCGACGTCAAGATCGCCGCTGAGCGGCTGCGCGCCGCGCGCGCCGGGGAGACGATCAGCCGTTCGTGGCTGTTTCCGAGCGTCAACCTCGGCGGGGCCGCCTTCGATCACAAGACGAACTACGACTCGGCTCTCAAGAACTTCGTTCCGGAAGCTGCGAATACGAGAGCGGCGCAGATTGGCGTGGGCGTGACATGGGAAGTCGACCTCTTCGGTCGCTTGCGCGCCGGTGCCGCGGCGGCCGCGGCCGAAACGCTCGCCGTCGAAAACGGCGCGCGAGGCGTGCGTCTGTTGGTGTTGAGTGACGTCGCATCCAATTACTTCACACACACCGGCGCGTTGCGCCAGCTCGAGACGGTGCGTGCGATATCCGCCGCGCAGGACGAAACGTTACGCCTCGTAACGGCGCGCCAACGGGTCGGTCTCGCGACGCCCTTTGACGTCGAGCGCGCGCAGACGGAAGCGTCGAGGGCACGTGCGGTGATACCGCCGCTCGAAACGCTGGCTGCCGTGTCGCGGCATCGCATCGCTGTGCTCATTGGAGACCAGGCGTTCAAAGCAGCAGGCATCACGCCATCGACCGTCGAGCCAACCGTTCCTCTTGCGCGTCCGGGTCAGCCGGCCGAGCTGTTGCAGCGCAGGCCGGACCTGCTCGCTGCAAGCGCGCAGCTCGACGCCGCCAACGCTCGCCGGCAACAGGCCATGGCCGAATGGTTCCCTCGCCTTATTCTCGGCGCCGTGTTCGGTCGCGAGAGCATCGATCTCAATAGCATGGCCCTTGGCGCGGCGCGTTTCACCAATGTCGCGGCACTGCTGGCGATGCCGATCTTCAACGCCGGACGCACGCAGGCGATCAACGATATCGCCGAGAGTGGACAACGCGAAGCCGTCCTACGCTACGAAGACGCGATCGCGCGCGCATTGGAAGACGTCGAGAATGCACTCGTCGCGCTCGACGACCAGCGGCACCGGGCACAACTGATGCAGAGCGCGGCGGCCTCGGCCGAGGCGGCGCTTGGCCACGCGCAATCGCTCTACGACCGCGGGCAGACCGACTTCTTGCCCTTGCTCGACGCTCAGCGCGTCCGGCTGGTCGTGCGGGTCTCCGCAAATGAGGCGGACACGCAACTGCTGCTCGACAGCGTGCAACTGTACAAGGCGCTCGGCGGTGGCTGGCAGCCGTTCGAGCCTGGCGCCGATCCCGCTGCGGCTGCCAACCCCAATTCACCAGCATCATGAACCTCCGTCGATTGCTACGAGGAACTATCGTGAATCCGCCTCTCTCCCCCGCATTAGTCGTCGTCGCGGTGATCGCCGTCGCCGGCCTGTCCGCGTGCTCATCGAAGCCGCCCCCTGAAGCGCTTCGCGCCGTGCGCACCGCTGAGGTCCGCTACGAAAAGGCGCAGGAAACGGACCGCTACGTCGGCACCGTACAGGCGCGTCATGAAGTCAACGAGGCATTTCGCGTCGGCGGCAAGGTCGTGCAGCGCAAAGTCGACGTCGGCCAGAAAGTGCACGAGGGCGACGTCTTGGCCGTGCTCGACGACACCGATTACCGGCTGGCTGAAGAAGCGGCGCGCCAGCAGCTCGTCTCCGCCACGACGCAGGCGCGGCAGGCCGAATCGGATCGCCACCGGCTCAACGCGTTGAAGAGCGACGGCTCGGTTAGCGTATCCGAGGACGAAAAGGCGCAGAGCGGTGCGCAGACGGCGTCGGCAACGGCCGAGGCCGAGCAAAGGAAACTGGAGCTTGCACGGAATCGGCTGAAATACACGGTGCTGCGCGCGTCGCAAAGCGGTGTCGTCACCGCGGTGCGCGTCGAGGTCGGTCAGGTCGTGGCCGAAGGGCAACCGATCGTCTCGATCGCCAACGAAGGCGAGCCCGAGATTGTGGCCGACGTGCCGGAAGATCGTTTCGCGACGTTCAAGACGGCGCGATACAAGGCGTGGCTCGCTAGCGCGCCCGAGCAAACGTTCGAGGTCGCGCTGCGGGAACTGTCGCCGCAGGCGGCAGCGCAAACGCGAACCTTTCGCGCCCGCCTGAAGCCGGTCACGCCGCGGTCGCTGCCGCTGGGCGCGACCGCCACGCTCGTCGTCGAACGGCAGGTCAGCGAAGCGCCGACGGCAGTAATCCCCGCCTCGGCGATCACCCAGAACAAAGGCCAGCCGGCGGTCTGGGTCATTCGTCGTGCGGGTACCGAGCCGGTCGCAACCGTTGATCTGCAGAGCGTCGTCGTTCACGGCTATCGCAATGACGAGGTGCTCGTGTCGGGACCGCCGGCCGGTGAGCTCGTAGTCACCGCCGGCGTGCAGAAGATGGCGCCGGGCTTGCGGGTCGCGCTTCCCGCGGCCGCGCGCAACGCCGAAACGAAGCAGGCCCCCCGATGAAATCGTTCAACCTCACCGAATGGGCGTTGAACCACCGCCCCATCGTTTTGTTCCTGATCCTCGCGATCGCCATCGGGGGCGTGCTCGGCTTCACGAAGCTCGGCCAGCTCGAAGACCCGAACTTCTCGGTGCCGTCAATGACAGTGATCGTCATCTGGCCCGGCGCGACGGCGCAACAGATCCAGGACGAGTTGCTTAACCGGATGGAGAAGAAGTTCGAGCAGCTCGACCACTTCGAGAAGGTCAAGACCTATGCGCGCCAAGGCTACGGCGGCATGACGATCACGGTCGTCGGCGGCACCTCGCACGAGGATCAGCGCGAGGCGTGGTACCAGGCGCGCAAGAAATTCAGCGACATCAAGCTCGAGCTGCCCGAAGGCGTCATCGGCCCGATCTTTAACGACGAATACGGCGACGTGACCGGGCTGCTTTATGCCGTCAAGGGCGACGGCGTCAATCTCGCCATTCTCTCCGACACGGCCGAGGACATCAAGCGGCGGCTACTCAAAGTGCCGATGGTCAAGAAGGTCGACATCTATGGCAAGCAGGCGAAGAAGGTCTATGTCGAGTTCTCGAACGAGCGCTTGGCCGCTCTCGGGATCACGCCGCTGCAGATCGCCGAAAGTCTCCGCAATCAGAACAGCGTGCTGGCAAGCGGCCAGGTCGACACGCACGGCGACCGCGTGCTCGTGCGCGTCAGCGGCCAGTTCAACAGCCTGGACGATATCCGCAACGTTCCGGTCGCCGCCGGCGGCCGGCTGCTGAAGCTCGGCGACTTCACGATGATCTCGCGCGGATACGAAGATCCGCCGACCTACACGGTGCGCCACAACGGGCAGCAAGTGCTGATGCTCGGCATCACGATGACCAACGACGGCAACATCGTCGACCTCGGCAAGGCAATCGAGAAAGCTGTCGCCAATGTCCAGACCGAGTTGCCTTATGGTGTCGAGCTCGAGCGCGTGGCCGATCAGCCGACGGTCGTCAGCGAATCCATCTGGGAATTCGAACGCTCGCTGATGGAAGCGCTCGCGATCGTGCTCGCGGTCTGCCTGTTGAGCCTCGGCTGGCGGACGGGGATCGTCGTCGGGCTCTCGGTGCCGATCGTGCTCGGCGTCGTCGCGCTGGTGATGCTCGCGATGGGCTGGAACCTCGAGCGCGTCTCGCTCGGGTCGCTGATCATCGCGCTCGGCCTGCTGGTGGACGACGGCATCATCGCCGTCGAGATGATGGTCGTGAAGATGGAAGAAGGCATGGATCGCCTCAAGGCGGCCGCCTATTCGTACGCCGCGACCGCGATGCCGCGGCTGACCGGGGCGCTCATCACCGTCGCCGCCTTCATGCCGATCGGCTTCTCAAAATCGACGACCGGCGAGTACGCGGGCGGCATTTTCTGGATCGTCGGTACGGCCGTACTGTTGTCATGGGTGGTCTCGGGGATCATCACGCCCTATCTTGCCGTCAACATGCTACCGAAGGACTTCGGCAAGCATCACGGCGGCGACCCGTACGACACGCCGTTCTACCGCAGGCTGCGCCCCTGGATCGACCTCGCCATCGAGCGGCGCTGGTGGGTCATCGGCATCACCGTCGCCGCGCTGGCCGTCGCGATCGCCGGAAGCAGGTTCGTGCCGCAGCAGTTCTTCCCCAACAGCTCGCGGCCCGAGCTGGTGGTCGAGCTGACACTGAAGGAAGGCAGCTCGTTCGCCGCGACGACTGAGAAGGTGAAGAAGATGGAGGCGGTGCTGAAGGAGGACGCGGACGTTCGCTTCTACACCGCGTACACGGGCGCCGGCCAGCCGCGCTTCTATCTCTCGCTCAACCCCGAGCTGCCGAACCCGGGCTACGCGGTCTTCGTCGTCATGACGCGCGACATGGAGGCGCGTGAACGCGTGCGCTCCCGCCTGATGGCGAGCGTCGACGAGCAATTCCCGGACGTCTGGGTCCGCGTCACGCGCCTCGAGCTCGGTCCGCCGGTCGGCTTCCCGGTCCAGTTCCGTGTTGTGGGCCCGGACACCCAGGTGGTTCGTTCGATCGCGCGTGAGGTCGAAGCGGTGGTGGCGTCGAGCCCGAAGGTACGCGACGTGCAGCTGGACTGGAACGACCCGGTTCGCACGCTCAGAGTCGACCTCGACCAGGACAAGGCGCGTGCGCTCGGCCTGGCGCCGGTCGACGTGGCCTTCGTGACGCAGACCGTGATGAACGGCGCAACGATGTCCCATCTGCGCGAGCACGAAGACCTGATCGACATCGTCGCCCGTGCGGTGCCGTCAGAGCGTCTCGATCTCGACACGCTGAAGGATGTCAATCTCTACACTCGCGAGGGTACGGTCGTGCCGCTGTCGCAGGTCGCGCGCGTACGCTACGAGCTCGAAGAGCCGGTGCTGTGGCGCCGCAACCGCGACATGGCGATCACCGTGCGCGCGGACGTCAAGGACGGCGAGCAGGGCGTGTCGGCGACGCAGGAAATCCGTCCGATGCTGAAGGACATCGAGGCGAAGCTGCCGTTCGGCTATCGCATCGACGTTGGCGGTGCGGTGGAGGAAAGCGACAAGGCCAACCGCGCGCTGATGGCGGTGTTCCCGGTGATGCTGGTCACGATCCTGACCATCCTCATGCTGCAGCTCCAGAGCTTCTCGCGCATGTTCATGGTATTCCTGACGGCGCCGCTCGGGCTTATCGGCGTAGTCGCGGCGCTGCTCATTTTCCAGGCGCCGCTCGGCTTCGTCGCGATACTCGGCGTCACCGCGTTGTGCGGGATGATCATGCGCAACGCGGTGATCCTGGTCGACCAGGTGCAGGCAGAAATGGCCGAGGGCCGCGATCCGTGGAACGCCGTGCTCGAGGCCGCCGTGCACCGGACTCGTCCGGTGGCGCTGACCGCGGCGGCCACCGTGCTCGCGATGATTCCGCTCACGCGCAGCGTGTTCTGGGGTCCCATGGCGATCGCGATCATGGGCGGGCTCACGGTTGCGACCGTGCTGACGATCTTCTTCGTGCCGGCTCTTTACGCGGCGTGGTTCAGGGTGCGACGCGCTGCTGCGGGCGAAGCAGCGATTGACGCCGTGCCGCCGGCTGCGCCGGTGCCCGCCCCGGCCGAATGAAGCACTTATTGAAACAAGGCGAAATAGTCATCTGAACGACCGATGCGCCTGTCGCTCGACGTGTTGAGATCGGCGCTCGTCGCAAGAGGAGAGAATCCATGACGAACACTATGAAGGCTGCTGTCGTGCGCGAGTTCGGCAAGCCCCTCGCAATCGAGGAAGTGCCCATTCCACAACCGAACGAGAATCAGATCCTCGTCCGCATCGCGGCGACCGGGATCTGCCACACCGACCTCCACGCCGCACACGGTGATTGGCCTGTCAAACCGAAACCGCCGTTCATCCCCGGCCACGAAGGCGTGGGAACGGTGGCCGCGATCGGCCGTGCCGTCCGCGGCGTCAAGGAGGGCGATCGGGTCGGAATTCCGTGGCTTCATACGGCCTGCGGGTACTGCTCGTACTGCCGGACCGGGTGGGAGACGTTGTGCGGCTCGCAGTTGAACAGCGGCTACTCCGTGAACGGCAGCTTCGCGGAATATGCGCTAGCCGATCCAGCCTATGTCGGTCGCCTGCCGGACAATCTTGAATGGGGTCCGGCGGCTCCGATCCTGTGCGCCGGAGTGACCGTCTACAAGGGTCTCAGGGAGACGGAGGTGAGGCCAGGCGAATGGGTGGTGATCTCGGGGATCGGCGGCCTCGGCCACATGGCGGTCCAATACGCGAAGGCGATGGGCATGCACGTCGCCGCCGTCGATGTGCATCCCGAGAAGCTCGAGCTCGCCAAGTCACTCGGTGCCGAGATTGCTCTCAACGCGCAGGCCGGGGACGTCGCGGCCGAGATGCAAAAACTGACCGGTGGCGCCCACGGTGCGCTCGTTACGGCCGTGTCACCGAAGGCATTCGAACAGGCCTTCGACATGCTGCGGTCGCGCGGCACGATGGCGCTGGTCGGTCTGCCGCCTGGCAAGATGTCGCTGCCGATCTTCAACATGGTTCTTAAGCGCATCACCGTGCGTGGCTCCATCGTCGGAACGCGTCAGGATCTGGAAGAGGCGCTGGCCTTCGCCGGCAGCGGAGCCGTCTCCGCCCACTTCTCCTGGGACAATCTGGAGAACATCAACGACATCTTCGCGCGCATGGAGGATGGCAAAATCGACGGCCGCATCGTTGCGAACCTGCAGTGACGAGCCGGGGGAGGGAGAGATGAACGTGCCTGCATCGCTGCTCGACGAGTTGCGCGTTCGATACGAGGCGGTGCAGGAGCCGACTGACGAACATGGCGACGTCGAGAGCTTCCAGGCGATCGATGCACGGCTGCGCAAGGCGTTTCGCTGGCTGGAAAAGGCGATCACCTATCTCAGCGGCCTGAAGCCCCCGATCGAACACCGGTTCGACCTCGGCTATGGCTTCGCCTTCGATTCGCCGCGGTTCGCCCACGGTTCGGTCGGTCAGCACGAGCGCCGCATCCGCGGCTTCCCGGTGCTCGAAGGGATCGACGTCTACTACGAGATTTCCGCCTCGAAGCCTCTGTCGATCGAGGTGATCCCCGGGTGGGTCTCGTTTGCCGAGAAGACCCTCGATGCGTTCGGGCTGCAGTACACCTGCCGTCGCATAGAAGACTCCGACGGGACGCTGCGCAGTTGCGTCTTTTCAGTCCCGCCCGTGATCCCGGCGCGGGTCTCGTTTCGTGTCGACTATCGGACCGGAATCGTGACCGTGGCCCTCGTCAACGTCGATCGCCTCGAGCGCGTCGCGCTGGAGTTCCCGAGCACCGCGATCGAGGAGCCCGTTCTCGAGGATCTCGTGCGGCTGATCCTCGGCCGCGACTCGGCATTCCTGAAGCGCGGACGACTTGCCGGGCTGCACGGTCGGGCCTCGGGTTAGCGCGCGGTGGCGAGCCGAACCTCGATCGATTTGCTTTGCGGCCATGTCTAAGCGCGCTCTGAGATGCATGGCAAGGACGCCCTCCCCCGGAGTGCGATCAGCCATCGTCATCGCCGCCATCGCCTTCGTCCTGACGGGTTGCGCGACGAACCGCGCGATGATGCCGACCCCGGTGCTCTACACAGGGGAGAATGCGAGGCCGCTTTTCACCGAGTTGTCGATCGACAGTCGCCGGCCGTCTCTCGATCTGCTGTTCATCACCGATCGCGCACCGGGAGAGCAAGGCGATGACTTGCCGTATACCGCGAGCCGATCTCGCTCGATGGCGTTCGGATCGACGACGATCGAGTTCGGCGAAGACGTCTCCTGGGACGTGCTGGTCAAGGAAAGCACCGCGACGCAACGCGTCAATCCACTGCAGCTCAGGCTCGGACCGACCACGGAGCTCGGTCGCTTTCCAGCCATACCGTATGAAGTCGTTGTCGCTCCGGATGGCATACGACGTGTACCCGCCGTTGTCGAGGCGTACGAAAAGTCGAAGCAGCAGCTGCAAGTCGAGATTGCGAGGCGGCTCGCCATCGCGCACCGCAAGGAAGTCGTGCTGTTCGTGCACGGGTACAACGTCAGCTTCGAGAGTGCCGCGCTGACGATGGGCGAGCTGTGCCATTTCCTGGGGCGAGACTTCGTATGCGGCATCTTCACGTGGCCGGCCGGCGGGCACCGAGGCACACTGCTCGGCTACAACTTCGACCGGGAGTCGGCCGAATATGCGGTGGAAGACCTGTTGAAGCTGATCCGCATCGTCGCCCGGACGCCGGGCGTGGAGCGTATCCACCTCATCGGGCACAGCCGCGGCGCGGACACTCTCGCATCGGCGGTGGCCGAGCTCAGCGTCGAAGCCTACGCACTGCAGAGCTCACCGGATCGCGAGTTTCGCATCGGCAATGTTGTCCTCGTTGCTCCTGACCTTGACGGCGACGTCGCGCTGACCAAGATCTTCAAAGTCTTCTCCGACCCTGACTTGCCGTTCGGCGGGAAAGCGGACCCGGGCGCCGTCATCCCCCCTTCGCCTGGCCTCAGGGTCACCTTCTACGTTTCGCCCGACGACAAGGCGCTTGCGACGGCGAGCTGGCTGTACGGCAGCATCGCCCGGCTCGGGCGGATCGACGCCACGGCGTTTAGCGCTGACCAGATCGCGTCGATCGCGTTGTTGCGCGCGGTTGACATCATCGAGGTCCGCGGGACAACAGACTTCTTCGGCCACAGCTACTTCGTTTCGAATCCGCAGGCGAGCGCCGACATGATTGCGATGCTGCGATACGGTCTGCGGCCTAACGAGCCCGGCCGACCCCTCGAACAAATTGCGGGGCCTTTCTGGCGCGTGCCGGCGCAATGATGGCGTGTGCTCAACCGGATGGCGGGAGTAAGCACGTGCGCCCGGCCTGGAAGGCGCAGACCTTGAGGAACCGTTATCGCGCCAGCGGCGCCTTAGGGCATGCCGTCAATTTCGCCGGAGGCGTAGCCATTGGCGGCGTCATCGCCCTTCTCTTCTGGCTGATGGTCGGCTGATCCCAGTCGAACGACCGGCGGCGATGGACCTTGCGAGGTGTGAACGGCGGCCACCCACATCGATCAAGTTCGAGGCGCGGAACGCGCCCATACGTTGTCACGCGCCCTGGCTCACCTGGGACTCTGAGTCGGCGGCATCGGCCACAGCGAGATCGCGAACACGCTGCGCCCACAGTTCCCTTGCGAGCGTAAGCACTACCGGACCGATCACCAACCCGATAAGCCCAAGCACCTCGAAACCGCCAAGGCAACCCATGAGGATCCAGACGAAGCGCAAGCGAACCCCGTCACGGGCGACCACCGGCCGGACGACCTTGTCGCCACACAACAGGATGAAGCAGCCCAGCCCGAACGCGAGAACCGGTGGCGTCGTGGTGACCGTCATCGCGAGTTGCAACGTCAACGCACCGACCGCCACATATCCAAGGAACGGGACTAGCGCGAGCAAACCGGTAACCGCGGCCCACACGGCGGCGTGCGGCACGCCGGCGATCTTATAGGCGACGCCGCTTGCCAAGCCATCGAAGAGCGCCACGACCAGCATGCTGTTTACCGAGGCGCGCACGGCCCGCGTGGCAAGGTCGACATAACCGTCGGCGTGCTCGCCTATGCGGCGGCGAAGGACTCGCCTGAAACCCTTCGCCAGCGATTCGCCGTCCTGATATAGGAAGAACAACAGCAGGATCGTAAATCCGATGATGAACGCATGTCGCACCATGAATTGTCCGAGCGACTGCGCCCACGAAAGGAGCGCGGTCGCGTCGGTCCGCTGCGCCCACATCAGGAAGGAGCCCGGAGAGGCGAGCTGAGTTTGCCAACGAGTGGCGAGCCACGGCCCGATCAATGGCGCGTTCTCCAGCCACTGAGGAACCGCGATTCCCTTCTTGTCGGCGGCGGCGATCTCCAATAGCAGTGTTTGCGCTTCGGTGAGCAGCGCGGCGAACGCAAACATCAGCGGCCCCAGCACGAAGACCGTCATCGCAAGCGTGAAGAGTAGCGATTTCGCGCTTCGGCCGATGCGACGTGGCAGACGGGCCGCAAACCGTGTGTAGAGCGGCCAGCTGGCGATCGCCGTCACGCACGCCGCGAGCATCGCCTGAAGGAAGCTGTGCAGGATCCAAGCAGACAGGATGACGATCAACGCGCCATAGAACCATCCTGCGCTAACTTTCAGGTTCATGGCCCAGGCAGTAGCGCGGGTCGGTTGTCGATCACGGTGTCCATGCGGGTTCATGCGTCTCCACGTATCAGTCGATGCCGCGAGGTTCAGCTCCTTCGCCGCCCTCGCATCCGCGCGCGAAGAAGCCCCGCTACGAAAGCATGCTAAGGCACGTATTGCCCGAAGTCCTAAGCGAAACGTCGCGGATCCGTCGCTGTTGATGACCGGCGTTCGACTGTGAGCCATCGGGCTTGATGCCCCGCCGCGCCGCGTTCGGGCCTGACCCCTCCAGCCCGGCGGGAGCCGCGGTGGAAAGGGCTCCCGACAGAATTCCCATCGAATGCAGACGTTTCGCTGACGACTCTGCAGGCGCGAGGCCCTAACCTGAGCGCATGACATCCCTGCCAACCCCGCAACTCCATTCCCGCTACCGCAACTTGATGGGTAGCGATCAAGAAAGAAGGGCACGATGAGCAATTTGGCCAGAAAGCTTTCCAAGAGTCACGACGTATCCGCCGAAGGTCGCGCAGATGATGAAGACCCGCACGAGCCTCGCGCTCGCGCGCTTCAACGAGCGGGCGCAACAGGCACGCGAACAGGTCGCCGGGTTGACGACGAATCCGACGTTGCTGGCGCAACTCTGGGCTGATGGCGCGCGATACGGCGTCGACTTCGCGCAGCGCTCCATCCTGTTCTGGGACATGCTGCGCCAGCGCGGCAACAATTTCGTCGAGCACGAGCGCCAAGGATTGCCGCCGGTGCTACGCTTCGACTACGAGATCGTGATGGACGGCCGCTCGTTCAAGCGTCCGGTCAACTACGCGCTGCTGCGCATCATTCCGCCAAAGGGCGTCACGGTGGATGCCAAGCGCCGCCCGTACGTGATCATCGACCCGCGCGGCGGGCACGGCCCCGGCATCGGTGGCTTCAAGGACGATTCGCAGGTCGGAGTGGCGCTGCACGAAGGCAATCCGGTCTACTTCGTCATCTTCTTCCCCGAGCCCGAACCGGGACAAACGCTGCTCGACATATGCAACGCCGAGCGCGAGTTCGTGCATCGCGTGCGCGAGCTTCATCCGGATGCCCCGAAGCCGGGGATCGTAGGCAACTGTCAGGCCGGCTGGGCGGCGATGATGCTGGCCGCTGCCAATCCCGACGACACCGGTCCGATCGTGATCGTCGGCGCGCCGATGTCCTACTGGGGCGGCGCCTGGCGCGAGGGCGAGGGCGACAATCCGATGCGCTATTCCGGAGGGCTGCTGGGCGGTACCTGGCTCGCTTCGCTCACGTCCGACCTCGGCGCAGGCAAGTTCGACGGCGCGCATCTGGTGCAGAACTTCGAGAACCTGAACCCGGCCAATACCTTCTGGGGCAAGTACTACCAGGTGTTCGCCAACATCGACACGGAGGCGCCGCGCTTTCTCGAGTTCGAGCGCTGGTGGGGCGGTTATTTCCTGATGAACAGCGAAGAGATCGAGTGGATCACGCAAAATCTCTTTGTCGGCAACAAGGTGTGGTCCGGCGCCGTGAAGGCGGGACCGAGCAAGGGTTTCGACCTGCGTGACATCAAGGTGCCGATCGTCTTGTTCGCTTCGGCGGGCGACAACATCACGCCGCCGCAGCAGGCCTTTAACTGGGTCGCTGACGTTTATGGCAGCACCGAGGAGATCAAGGCCCGCGGGCAGGTGATCGTTGGCTTGATGCACGAGGACGTCGGCCATCTCGGCATCTTCGTCTCCGGCAAGGTCGCGAAGAAGGAGGGAACTCAGATCGCGTCGGTGCTGAAGTCGATCGAGGCGCTGCCGCCGGGCCTGTACGGGATGCAGATCGCGGAGCAGAAGGATCGCAGCGGCAAACCGGCTTACGAGGTGAGCTTCGTCGAGTTGCGTCTTGAAGACATCATTGCGCGCTTGAATCGCTTCAAGCGTGCCGATGAGCGACCCTTCGAGGCCGTGAAGGCGGTCTCGGAGTTCAATCAGCGCGCATACGAGCTCTTCGGGCGCCCACTCGTACAAGCACTGTCGAACGAGTACGCCGCGAAGCTCTTGCGGAAGTTTCACCCACTGCGTTTGCAGCGCTGGTCGATCTCGGACCTCAATCCCGGGCTGTGGTGGCTCGCACCTACTGCGGAGGCAGTGAAGGCACAGCGTCACGCGCTCGGGCCGGAAGTTCCGGCCCGCAAGCTTGAGTCGGCGGGATCGGAGCTGACAAGCGCTTCACTGGATTGCTATCGCGCACTGCGCGACGCGGCGGCTGAAGCCACCTTCTTCCAAGTCTATGCGAACCTGTTCGCCTTCTATCTCGACAACGAAAAGGGCGTCGAATCCGCCACGCGGCCCGTGGACGATCCCCGTGACCTTCCGCTCGTCAAGGAAGTGCTGGCCTCGATCGACAAGGGTGGCTACCCTGAGGCACTCGCGCGTGTCGCCTTCCTGATGGCGCACGAGGACAAGCCTCTTCCGCTTTCGAGGCTGCAGCTCGCACACGATCTGATCGAAGAGTACCGAGAGTTCCTGCCGCAGTTGTCGCCCGACGAGCTGCGCCGTATCGGCGGCGAACAGGAGATCATCGCGCGCTACGAACCGGAAAGGGCAGTCGAGACGCTGCCCGCGCTGCTGGCCAAGGGGAAGGACCGGGAGCGGCTGCTCAGCCTGCTCGAGCGCGTGCTCGCCGACAAGCGCGTGCAGCGCATCCAGCCCTCGGCTGAGCAGAAAGCGATGCTCGCGCGTATCCGCCGGGTGCTCGGCGCCGTGGAGCGCCGGCCGACCGGGTCGCGGCGCGGCTCTCGGCTGACCCCAGGCCGAGCCCGGGTCACGATTGCGAAGCCTCGCGTCGCGCGGGCGAAAAAGACCGCCGGAGCGGCGTAGCATGCCGGCGCAACAGCAGCGGGTAGCGGCAGGTGTGGCGGCGGTGGCGCGCGAACCCGGGAACTCGCGTGCCCACGAGAAATATCAGCGCCTCGTCGACGATTGCAAGACGCTGCCGCCGACACCAACCGCGGTGGTTCACCCGTGTGACCAGAGCTCGTTGCAGGGCGCGGTCGACGCGGCCCGGATGGGCCTCATCGCTCCGATCCTGGTCGGCCCGCGCACGCGCATCGAGGAGGTGGCCAGGCAGAACAAGATCGACATCTCGGGGCTGCCAATCGTCGACGCGCCCTTCAGTCATGCCTCCGCCGAAAAGGCGGTCGATCTTGTCCGCGAGGGGAAGGCCGAGGCGCTGATGAAGGGGAGCCTGCACACCGACGAGCTGATGGGCGCCGTCGTTCGACGCGATTCAGGGCTGCGCACCGCGCGCCGCGTCAGCCACTGCTTCGTGATGGATGTGCCCAGCTATGCAGAACCGCTCATCGTGACCGATGCGGCGGTGAACATCGCACCTACGCTGGAAGAGAAGGTCGACATCATCCAGAACGCGATCGATCTCGCGCACGCGCTCCACTTCCTGGAGGTGCGTGTGGCGATACTCTCTGCGATGGAGACCGTCAACCCCAAGGTGCCCTCGACTGTGGAGGCCGGGGCGCTGTGCAAGATGGCCGACCGCGGGCAGATCACCGGGGCGATTCTCGACGGGCCGCTCGCGCTCGACAATGCGATCAGCCTGGAGTCGGTCAAGATCAAGAAGATCGAATCCCCCGTCGCGGGCCGCGCCAACGTGTTAGTCGTCCCCGATCTCGAGGCCGGAAACATGCTGGCGAAAAGCCTGTCGTTCCTCGCGGGCGCCGACGCGGCAGGCATCGTGCTCGGAGCGCGCGTACCCATCATCCTCACGAGCCGGGCGGACTCGCTGCTGACGCGTCTCGCGTCCTGTGCGGTGGCCGTGCTGGTCGCGAAGGCTCGCCGCGAAGGGCACACGAAAGCGGTGGTGTGACGTGCCCGATGCGATCGCCGTTCTCAATGCAGGCTCCTCAAGCCTGAAGTTCTCGCTCTTCGCCGAGCGTGGCAACGCGCTCGAGCTGACGGTGCGCGGACAAACCGAAGGTCTCCATGCCGCGCCGCGTTTCGTCGCCAAGGATCGGCACGGGAAAACCATAGGCGAGAAATTCTGGGGCGATGGCGTCAAGCTTGGGCACGATGGCGCACTCGACCATCTGGTCGCCTTCCTGCTGCTCGCGCGCGCCGATGTCCGAGCGTCGGGCTGACGTCGCGGCTCGGCTTCCAGCAGGAAACGCAATGCGGACCCTATCCCTCGACGGCGTGGTGGCGAAGATTCCCGACGGCGCGAGCCTGATGATCGGCGGTTTCATGGGGGTCGGCACGCCGGAGCGCCTGATCGATGAACTGGTCCGGCAGGGCAAGCGCGACCTGACGGTGATCGCCAACGACACAGCGATGGTCGGTAGAGGAATAGGCAAGCTCATCACAGCAAAGCTCGTTCGCAAGGTGATCGCGAGCCACATCGGGCTGAATCCCGAAACGCAGCAGAAGATGCTCTCGGGAGAGATAGAGGTCGAGCTGGTCCCCCAGGGCACGCTTATCGAGCGTATCCGCGCGGCGGGCTACGGCCTCGGAGGCATCCTCACGCCCACCGGCGTCGGGACCGTCGTGGAGCAAGGCAAGCGCAAGCTCGAGGTCGACGGTCGCGAGTACCTGCTGGAAACGCCGCTTGCCGCGGATTTCGCGCTCGTGGAGGCGTTTCTCGCCGACTATCTCGGCAACCTCGCCTACGCGCTGACGGCGCGCAATTTCAATCCGGTGATCGCCATGGCTGCGAAGACGGTCATCGTCGACGCAGAACATATCGTCCCGGTGGGCGTCATCCCTCCCGACCAAGTGATGACGCCCGCGCCACTGGTCGATTATCTCGTTGCCCGATGACCATGGACCCTCAGACCATCATTGCCAAGCGCATCGCGCTGGAGCTGCGCGACGCCATGCTCGTGAATCTCGGCATCGGCATTCCTACGCTCGTGGCGAATTACGTACCGGCCGGCATGCACATCTTCTTTCAGTCCGAGAACGGACTGATCGGTACGGGCCCGATACCCGAAGAGGGCATGGCGGAACCGCTCCTGACCGACGCGGGCGGCAGGCCCGTCAGCGCGATGCCCGGGGCTTGCACGTTCGACAGCGCCGTGTCGTTCGGCCTGATCCGCGGGGGGCACGTCGACATGACAGTGCTTGGAGGATTGCAGGTCGACGAGCGGGGACAGCTCGCCAACTGGATGATCCCGGGGAAGATGGTTCCGGGCATGGGCGGCGCGATGGACCTCGTGACCGGGGCGAAGCGCGTGGTGGTCGCCATGCAGCACACCGCCAAGGGCAAACCGAAGATCATCAAGCGATGCACGCTGCCGCTGACTTCGGTGCGCGCTGTCGACCTGGTGGTCACGGAGCTCGCGGCAATCTCGTTCGAGGGTGGTCGCGCGACGCTCCTCGAGACCGCACCCGGCGTGTCGGTGCAGCAGGTGCTCGCGGCGACCGAGGCAAGCCTGGTCGTGCCGCCGCAGGTGCCGCAGATGCAAATCTAGGAGACCAGGGATCATGACCGTCGAAATTCCGCCGCCCGTGCTCAAAGGCGCCAAAGCGCTCGTCGTCGGCGTGGCGAACCAGTATTCGATTGCCTATGGATGCGCGAAGGCGTTCCGTGAGCTGGGCGCCGAGCTCGCGATCACCTATGTCAACGAGAAGACGAAGACCTACGTCGAGCCGCTCGCCAAAGAGCTCGGCGCACCGATCTTCATGCCGCTCGATGTCGCCACGCCGGGCATGCTCGAGGCAGTGTTCGAGAGGATCACGAAGGAGTGGGGCCAGCTCGACATCCTTGTCCACTCGATCGCCTGGGCGCCGAAGGAGGACCTGCAGGGGCGGCTCATCGATTGTTCGGCCGAGGGCTTCAAGCAGGCGATGGACATCTCCTGCCATTCGTTCGTGCGCATGGCGCGGCTGGCGGCTCCCTTGATGAAAAACGGTGGATCCATGTTCGCGATGAGCTATCACGGCGCCAACAAGGTCGTGCCGAACTACAACGTGATGGGCCCCGTGAAAGCGGCGCTCGAGGCGTCGTGCCGTTATCTCGCGTTCGAGCTCGGCGGCAAGGGCATACGCGTGCACGCGATCTCGCCTGGGCCGCTCAAGACGCGTGCGGCGTCCTCGCTCAAGGACTTCGATCTGCTCCTGACGGATGCCGCACAGCGCGCGCCGATCGGCGAGCTGGTCGACATCATGGACGTCGGCTTCACGTGCGCATTTCTTGCCACGCCCTATGCACGAAGGCTGTCCGGCGCAACGCAGTACGTCGACGGCGGCGTGAACATCATGGCTTGAAGAGATCCGAGACGGCGCGAACAGCCCGAGGCTCGAGAACGAGATTGAACTTTGAATGGGGACAACAATGACATCTCTGCAAACGATCGGCGTTATCGGCGCCGGCACCATGGGTAGCGGCATCGCGCAGGCGTGCGCTGTCGTTGGGCTTTCGGTCACGATGATCGACGTCGACGAGGCCGCGGTCGCGCGCGGGCGCAACGCCGTGTCGTCGAGCCTCGATCGGCTGGTGAAGAAGGAGAAGCTGTCCGCCGCCGATAAAGAGGCCGCGTTGAACTGCATCGACGGCACGACGGATTATGGCGCGCTCCGCAAGTGCGACTTTGTCATCGAAGCCGCGACCGAGAACGAGGCGGTGAAGGTGAAGATCCTCGAGCAAATCGACGCGTTCGCGAAGCCCGAGGCGACCGTGGCGACCAACACCTCATCGATCTCGATCACGAAGCTCGCCGCGGCGACGAAGCGCCCTCAGCGCCTCATCGGCATGCACTTCTTCAACCCGGTGCCGATGATGGCGCTGGTCGAGGTGATCCGCGGCTTGCAGACCGACGACGCGACCGTTGAGGCCGCCGGCGCGCTGGCGAAGCGACTCGGCAAGACGCCGATCGTGGTGAGGAATTCTCCAGGGTTCGTCGTGAACCGCCTCTTGTGCCCGATGCTCAACGAGGCGGTGTTCCTGTACGCGGAAGGGACAGCGAGCGCGCAGGAGATCGACGACGGGATGAAGCTGGGCTGCAACCATCCGATCGGACCGCTCGCGCTTGCCGACCTGATCGGCCTCGACGTGCTCCTCGCGGTCATGGACGTGTTCTACCGCGACTTCAACGATCCGAAATACCGGCCGGCGCCACTGCTCAAGGAGATGGTCGCCGCGGGCTATCTCGGTCGCAAGACGGGCCGCGGTTTCTACACCTATGGGTGACCCGTCCGTATCGGTTTCCTGCTCATTCGGCCGCGCGTCGCCGGGTGCCGGTCTCTCGCACCCGTACGCGGTCAGCCTACCCTGCCCTGGTGATTCAGGGGCTCACATGTCGAATGTAACGGTCTATCTCGTTAAGGAAGCACTGAACGACGGCAACGAGGTAACCATCCGGGCCATGCAGCCGGACGACAAGGAGCGCCTTGTCGAAGCCTTTATGCATCTCCAGCCTCAGACTATTCGCACGCGCTTCTTCTACCCGAAAAAGATCCTGAGCGAGGACGACCTGCGTTGGCTCAACGAAATGGGCCACGGGAAGCACGTGGGGCTGGTAGCCACTGTGCCAAGCGAAGGCGACGAACTCGTTATCGGCGAAGCCAGCTACGCGGTGCTCGGCCGCACGGCGGAGGTGGGTTTCACCGTCGCAGAAGCCTGGCAGGGACGGGGCGTCGCAACCCGGCTGCTGCAGCATCTCGCCGGCATTGCGCGGGACCAGGGAGTAGGCGAGTTCGAGGCACACGTGCTCCAGGAAAACGCGCGGATGCTCGCGGTATTCCGTAGCAGCGGGTTTCCAACGACGATCCAGTACGCCGACGGCTTGATGCATGTCACGCTTGCGCTCGATTCGTCGGCGGCACCACGTTGAGCCAGACGTCCCCGCCGTTGTAAGCGCCGAGCTGCGCCTCTGCTTTGTCTCACCGTTGCCCCGATGGCGCGGATCCTATTTGACGACGTAGGCTCGACTATCGAAGTCGGACAGATTCGCGACGTTTCGCTGACGACTCGAGCTGGACAACGCACTACGCTACACCATGATCTCGTCATCATTCAACCGCCAATTGATGGCCATACATCCAGCAACCGCCTCCGCGCCGCGGCGCGGACCAACCCTATGAAACAGTACAAGCCTCTCCTGAGCTCGGCACCCGCGAACAGTATCCTCAACGCGCAACAGTTCCATTACACGAACAGCGCGAGCACCGACATTCGCAAGACATTCGCGACCTTTCGACGCAATGCATCAAGGCTAAACCAGCCGAGCGTCGCGACGAACGTTCGGACATTGAGGAAGAATCCGATCGACGCGGCGCCCGCACCTTGTTCGCTCGAGCCGCTGCGACGATCTTCGGGCTGATCAAAACGATACGCAATGACGCAAAGGAAGATGAACATGCTGAATCGATTCATTCGACGATTGGGTCTCTGGATGTCCGCATGCGTGCTCGCAGCAGCCACCGGAAGCGTGGTGATGGCTGAAACGCCGGTTCACGTCGAAGAGGGCAAGGTCGACGCCATCGAGGTCTATCGCACGTCCGACAACAAGCTCGTCAACGGCGGAACCGTGATCGGCGGCATCGCCGGTGGCGTGATCGGCCACCAGATCGGAAGCGGCCGCGGGAACACGGCGGCCACCATCGCCGGCGCGCTCGGCGGCGCAGTCGTCGGAAACGAAATCGAGAAAAAGCAGGCGCAGACAACGCGATATCGAATCACCGTGAGACTCGATTCGGGAAGCTCGCTGATCGTCGAAGATCAGCGCGACCTCAACCTGCGGGTGGGCGACCGCGTCTGGGTCGAGGATGGCCACCTCCATCGGATGTAGGGCAGGCGCGTGAATGATTCGGACCGCGAGTCATGGGCCATTCGTTTGTCTGCCCAGCGACGGCTTGCGATCGTCGTTGCTGTCGCCATCGCCATCTATTCCATCGGGCCAACCGTCGTTCCCATTGCCAACCGGCTGCTGGTGACATGGATCGCGGCATCCCTGACCTACCTAATCCTGTATTGGCTGACGATCCTGCACGCGGACGCGGACCTGACTCGTCGGCGTGCGACCACGTACGATCAGGCCGCGTATGTCATTTTCCTTCTCGTAACGAATGCGGCGTGCGCCAGCATCATCGCAATCGGCTTCGTGATGGGCGACGTCAAGTCGATGGACTTCTGGCCGAAGGCGCTTCACGTCGCGCTATCAATTGCCGCGCTGCTGCTGTCCTGGATGCTGATCCAGACGGTGTTCGCGTTTCACTACGCTCGCCGCTACTACGCGCCGGCATCGGTACGCGAGGGTCCCCGCGCGGGATTGAATTTCCCCGGAGTCGAGGAGCCGACCTACTTCGATTTCGCGTATTACTCGTTCGTCGTGGGCATGACGTCTCAGGTTTCGGACGTCTGCGCTACGACTTCGCAGATGCGGCGCACGACGCTGGCCCACAGCATTCTCAGCTTCGTTTTCAACATTGCTGTGCTCGCGATGAGCATCAATGTCATCGGCGGAGTCATTTAGACAGCGTGGAGCCGATCAATGAGTAACGGAGTTCGAAAGGATTGTCGATGAGGGATGGTGTCGGCGACGCCGCTCGCATCGAGAGCGCACTCATGAAGCTGCCTCCATGCGACATCCCGCGCATCGTCATCGTGGGCGGCGGCGTTGCCGGCCTGATGCTGGCCACGCGCTTCGGACCACGGCTCGCTCGCATGCGAGGCCGAGTCACTTTGGTCGTCATGAGGCCAACCTTGTCGCCAACCGCATCGAACATTACGGCTGCCGGGTGGTGTACCACCTCGCTCGGGTGGAAATTCGGGGAAATCGGCCCAAGTTAGAGACTAGGTCTGCTCATCGCGCACATTCACCGGCCACACGGTCGCGAAAAGCGACGCACGCTCAAAGTCGGCCGGCACGAGACAGTTTTGATTCGCCTCCAGTTCGATCGTGTCGGCACCGGCCGGAACGATGGAATGACCGATCAGCGCGAAAGCCTGTGCGACCAGGCTCGAGCAGATGAAGCGCGTCGCGCTCCGGCCCATCGCGGCGCGAACCGAGCGCAGCCGCGCCCACCAGCGCCGAACGAGCAGGCTACGTGCGAGCAGCCATGCGTGCGCGAGGTCGTATTCGCTGCCGATGTGGCGCAGCACGGATTCGGCCAGCCGTGCGCGCTCGGTGTCGTCCAGACGCACGGGCCGCAGCACGGAGATGTGGCGCGCGTCGAGATCCGATAGTCGTATCGCGCGCACGCCGTCCGCGATGTCGGCCTCGACGATGCAAAGCGGGTCGGGGCCATCCTCCAGCGGGCCGACGTACATCGATACATGCGACCACGTCGATCGCGTAAGGCGCTTGACCAGCTCGGCGCAGCGCGTGTTGCCGGCGCAGAGCAGCACGTCCCCACGACGCAGTAGCGCGGCGAGCGCCTGACGGTCCACGGTCGTGAGCGTCGACAATTCGTCGAACGGCTTCGCGAGATAGAGCGAGAGCGCTCTGATCACGCGATCACGCAGCGTGCTCCAGCAGCGCCGATATGGCACTCATCGCCCGCAGCGTGGCACGCTTCCAGATCATGCCACCTCGTCGAGTCCGTCGTTCGCGACGGCGTTCGCCGCCGCGCGCGCCTTGAGGCGCTCGTATTCCGCGGGCAGGCTGGCAAGCCACTCGACCAGCGGGCTGCGGGCGGCTTCATACCGTTGGTGGAACGAGCACGGTTGAACATGCGGCTCACCGCCGGCGGCACCGCACTCGGGACACGTTCTTGGCATTAGCAAACATGACGCTCCTCCTTCGAACATCGACATCAGTCGACGCCGACAGACCACGGCGCCGTCGGCGGCGCAGCAGCGCGGAGCAACCGCGCCTTCAACTGCCGCCGCAACTCGTCGGCATAACGCATTTCTTTCATCGTCGCGAACGCGGGTTGTGCGACATATGAGTCACTCGAACGTCGATCTCGCGCCGTCGCAGCGTCCCAAGCTTCTGTATCTAGCATTGGCGATCCCCGAGTCATCATCGAATCAGCGCCGGCATGGGCATCAGTGCACCGCGCGCGCGAACGTGCGCCCGCGCATGAGCTCCACCGCCTCGGGAAGCTCCTCGCTGAGATCGACGAGCGACTGCATCACGGCCTCGTACAGATCAGCGGCCGGCGGTGTAGCCCGGCCAAGTGAAGACCGATAGCTCGGCCACCTTCAGGTCGGGCCGCAGCCAGAAGCCGGACAGCATCGGCAGGCGCTGGAATAGTTGGTGCACGTGCTGGGCGACGATCGCCTCGGTGTGCTGGCGATACGCTTCGCTTAGGCGTTGCTCGGAGGGTTTCATGGACGCACTCTCTGCTAGGACTCGTTGAGGACAAGCGGCTCGCGCTCCAGCGTGGAGGCGACCATGCGGATGAGCTCGGCGAGCGCCGCGTCGCCGCGGCACAGTGCCGTGAGTGCCGTAAGGGCGGGATGGTCGCGCCCAGCCGCGACGTTCCGCTCGATGGCAGGCGCGCGTTGCGACGACGCGCCAATAGTGGCAGCGATGAAGCGATAGCCGCGCCGCGATACGGTCTCGATGTAGCGCGGCTGTTTCGGATCGTCGTCGAGCACCGCACGCACTTCGCTGATGGCCGTCTTGAGCACCGAGTCGGTGACGAAGCGATGACCCCAGACGAGGTCGAGCAACGCGTTCTTCGTCACCAGGCTGCCGGGGGTGCGCGCCAGTGCGCAGAGCACTGCGAAGGGCTTCGGCGCAAGAGCGACGGGCTTTCCGTTGCGCAGCAGGAGCGCTTCAGCCTCGTCGAGCTCGAATACGGTCGAATCGCACGCGTACTGGATTCGGGGCCGCCGGGTGTCCGCTCTTTGCGTAGGGGACTGCGTGAGGCGCGCCGAGCGGAATGACATTCGCAGCATTCATTCGGTAACCTCCACGACAAGGGTTGCTCTGGTCGACACTATCGCGCCGGCCGGCAATCACGCGCGAGCCTCTGTTGGTGTGGATTTACGGCTCGATCGGTGTTCTGTACGACCACCGAAGAGTAGGTGGCGCCCACTGGAAGGCGCTCGCGACACCCTCATTAGGGGCGTGGCTCGCGCCTCTTTCCGTGTGCGTTGCCGTTGCGGATTTCGACGCGCCTCCAGCCGAACAGGCGCGCATCGAGGGACCAGGCGCCTGGCCCAAGCAGCGCAAGCGCAGCGGCGAGCGTTGCGAGCAGCAGGTAGAAGCCCGCGTCAGCGGGATTGAAGAACCCGTGCAGCGCCGCGTCGATCGCCGCGAGCACGCCAACGATCGGCGTCCACAGACCCACGACCAGGAGGCACGCCCATCGCGGCGCAGAGAATGTGAAACGCGACCGAGGCGGGCGCCAATCCGGCGATCAACGCAGCGACGCCATGAAACAGCAGCGCGCCGCCTGCGACCACGCGCATCAGCAGAAGCCCGGCGCCGGGGGCGCCATGGGCGAACGTCGAGAATAGTCTTCGCACACGTCGAGTCTACGAACGGCCCGACGACGCGGAAAGCCTCGAAAGAGTGAAGGCGCTGCTCCTTTCGGTTCGGGCCGAGGGGCCGGGTGGACCGAGGCGGCGTGCCGCCAGCCTAGAATTGGATGATCCCGCGCTTGAGTCCGATCATCGCGGCATGCGTGCGATCCTTGGCGCCCAGCTTCGACAGGATGTTTCGCACCTGGCCCTTGACCGTCTCTTCGCTGAGCGCGAGCGCCCTGGCGATCTCCTTGTTCGCGTTGCCCTGCGCGATGAGCCGCAGGACACGTGTCTCCGCCGGCGTCAGCGCGTCGTCCGTGGCGTGCTCGGCCAGTTCGAACGACACTTCCGGGGCGAGCGCCTTGCGCCCGGCGTGCACCGCGCGGATGGTGTCGAGCAACTCCTTGTGCAATGCATTCTTCAGAAGGTAGCCGCGAGCGCCCGCCTGCATCGCGCGAAGCGCCTGCGCGTCGCCGGCATAGGTCGTGAGCACGATGATGCGCGCTTCTGGAAACTCGCCGCGGATGGCGCCGATGGCGTCGAGCCCGCCCATCTCGGGCATCTGCAAATCCATCAGCGTGATGTCAGGACGGTGCGCGCGGAACTGCTGGATCGCTTCGCGTCCGTTCGCCGCTTCCGCCACGAGGGCCATGTCTGGCTCCGCGGTGAGCAGCCCGGCGATGCCCTGCCGCACGATTGGGTGATCGTCGACACAGAGGATCTTGATGCGGGCCGAATCTTCGTTCATGAATCGCTGATCTCGCTTTGCCCGAATACCTTCTGAGCAACCCACGATCGGGTTGATGGAGCGCTACTGTACGCGTGCGGCGCCGGGATGCTCAATTCAACCTCGGTTCCCGTTTCGAGGCCGCTCCAGACCGTGAGCTTGCCGCCGGCAAGCTTCGCGCGCTCCCGCATTCCGCCCAACCCAAAGTGCCCTTCCCGTCCCTCCGTGCGCAACACCTCCGGGTCGATCCCCTTGCCGTTGTCGCGCACCCGCACCCGAAGCTGCTGCTCGTCGTAGCGAAGTTCGACTTCGATCTGCCTGGCAGCGGCATGACGGAACGCATTGCGCAGTGCCTCGCCGGCGATGCGGAAGACCTCGTCGCGCACGATCGGATGCAGCGCCCGCGGCGTACCCAGCACTTCGACCCGCAAACCGGCCTCGGCGGATTTCTCCACTGCCAGCTCGTCGCCAAGCGCGCGAATCGAATCGGCCAGATCGTTCATCTCGGTCGCCGAGGTCCGCAGTCCTTGCACCGCGTCGCGTCCCTCCGTGATCGCCTCGGCCGCCTGGTCGATGGCGCTCGCAAGGATCTGCTTCGATTCGGCGGGACGATCCGGCAGGAGGTTGAACGCAGTCTGGAACCGCAGCAGCAGACCGTGAAAGCTCTGCAACAGGGTGTCGTGCAAGTCGCGTGCGATGCGCGTGCGCTCGGCAACACGCGCGTCCAGCGTCAGCTCGAACTGACGATGCAACCGCCGGATGCGCAGGTGATAACCCCCCAACGCCAGAAGCAGGAGGATTATGGCGCATAGAGCGCGGAACCAATTCGTCTGGTAATACGCGGGAGCGATGGAAAAATCCAGCTTGGCGGCGCTTTCGTTCCAGACGCCGTCGCTATTCGCAGCGATCACGCGAAATGTGTAACTGGCCGGAGGCAAGTCGCTGTAGAACGCCTGCCGGCGCGTGCCCGCCTCATGCCAGTCACTGTCATATGGGTCGAGCCGGTAGCGGAATGTTACCTTTTGCGGAAGCGTGAACGTCGGCGACGTGTAATCAATCTGCAGGTCGCGAGGATGCGGAGCAAGTTTGAGGCCATCGCTTGCCGCAAGCTCCTTGCGATCAACGATGACAGATTCGATGTATGTCGACGCGGGCAGCGCGGCTTGCTTGGCTCTCGCGGGGTCCACCATCTGCACTACGAATCCGGTCGCAAACCACACCCTCCCATCAGGAGACACATCCGCTGATCTGATTCCGTATCGCCCCGGTCTCGCTCCGTCCAGGGCGTCATGGAGCTTTGTCTGCACCGTGGCTTCCGGGTTGGCCCACCATCGTTGCAGCTCGGAATCGGGAAGCTCGACGATGCCACACTCCGTGAGCAGCCACCAGGTCTTCTGTTTGTCCTCGATGAAGGAATAGACCGCGTTGCAGGGCAACCCGTTCTTCGTCGTCATTCGCTGCGCTTTGCCCTGCCGCAGTCCGACCAGCCCGTCGTCAAAGGATGCCATGACGGAACCGTCTGCCTGGGCAATCATATGGTTGGTGAACAGGTTGGCCGTTGAACCTATTGGGAACCTGTTCTGAGCACCATCGCGAAACAGCACAAGGCTTCCGTTACGAGGGCCAATCCAAATTCCACCGGACGGATCCGGGGCAAGGCGCCCGGTTGGGACTTGCGATGTTGGAAACTGTTCACGCACCTGGAAATCGCGTATTCGTATGAGCTTTTGAGACGTGCCTGAGCACACGGCCCAAATATTGCCATCGACATCCTCTGCCATCGCGAGTATCAACCCCAGCGGCTGATGATCCGGTTCGGAGATCCGGCGGAAGCGTCCATCCTTGAAGACGTACAAACCGTCAGAAACGCCTGTCCATAGATTCCCGGCTCGATCTTCTAGCATGTAGGAGACTTGGTCACCGGGGAGACCCTGCCCGCTTCGAATTGACGTGACCGTTCCGTCCTTGATCTTGTCGAGAGAGCCGGCATTGGCAACCCAGACCGTCCCATCTCTACCGGCCAAGACCCCTACCGCACTCTCGCTCCCCAACCCCTCGGACGTTGAGAAGGTGGCCACCCGCGGGTCACGGAAGCTGTCGATTCCATTCGTTGTCGTGACCCACAGAATCCCCTCCCGGTCTTCAAATACATCGTTCACGAAATCGCCGGACAAGCCTTCCGCCCGCCCATAGTGCTCTACAGAATCCCCGCATATGCGAAACAGTCCGTTGCCTGAAGTCCCCACCCAGAGGCTTCCGTCGCGATCAAGGGCCAAAGCGAAGACGGCGAGCTTGCTGCCATCGAACCCAGGGGTGACGAATGACTTGAACACACCCTTCTCCAGTCTTCCAAGGCCCTTCCCGGGTCCCTGAGCGACCAAGCCGATCCAGAGGGATCCATTCGAATCGAGTGCGAGTGCATTTACGCCACTGTCGCTGTTCATTTTCAGCGCTTCGATCGGGTAGACCTCGGAAATGCCCGCATGCCAATGCACAACGGCTCTTTGCCCCCCAAGCCAGAAACCGCCTTTCCCATCGGCCAACAAGGCTTCGCCGCCCGTGGGGAGCGGTATCCGATCGGGTTCCCCGAAACACTTCACCTCATGGTCGGTAACATGGCAAAGAGGCGCTTGCAGGTTGAAGCCTGCTTGCAGCGTCCACAACGAGCCGTCAGGGTCTACGCTGATGTTCCGAGTCCTGTTTTGTCCTTCCAGCCGGAAATGAGAAGTGACCACCCCACCCTTCATGTGAAAGACTTCATGCTCCCCAACTGCCCATAGCCCCCCCGCGTGGTCGTCATGAACGCTCACGATGTGATCGATCGTCCTGCCATCAACCGGCAGCGTCCACGGAACAAACCGAATCCCGTCAAACCTGTACATGCCCTCGGAAACGGACGTGAGCCACAGGAAGCCATCCGAGGTCTGTGCAACTGAAAACATGCCGGCCGATACGGAGCCATCCTGGATCCGCCACGACGTGTGCATGTACTGGGTGAGGCGCCTATTCGGATCGAGGGCGTGGACCGTGTCCGGAAAGAACGGTGCCCAAGCCAGACACGCAGCAAGGAGCGCCGCCATCGCGGTGCGCGGCCGTTTAGAGCGAAGCAGAAGCGGCCGGCGAGGAGCCGTGTTTTCCATGTTGTACCCGCTAAGCGCGAGACAACGATTCATTCAGATGGAAGAACCGGATTCATTTCAACTCTATCCCGGATGGTCAGACCGCTTTTTCAGGATGATCGTCGGCGCAGAGAATTCGGATTCGTTGGGGATTGTCGCTCACGAATCGCCAGTATCGCTTGACCCGAAGACCTTCTGAGGGAGCCACGATCGGGACGGTGAAGAGCTACTGTACGCGTGCGGCCCGGGAATACTCAATTCCACCTCGGTTCCAGCATCCAAACCGCTCCAGACCGTGAGCTTGCCGCCCGCGAGCTTCGCGCGCTCCCGCATCCCACCCAACCCGAAATGCCCTTCCCGTCCCTCCGTGCGCAACACCTCCGGGTCGATCCCCTTGCCGTCGTCGCGCACCCGCACCCGAAGCTGCCGCTCGTGGTAGCGAAGTTCGACTTCGATCTGCCTGGCAGCGGCATGACGGAACGCATTGCGCAGTGCCTCGCCGGCGATGCGGAAGACCTCGTCGCGCACGATCGGATGCAGCGCCCGCGGCGTACCCAGCACTTCGACCCGCAAACCGGCCTCGGCGGATTTTTCCACTGCCAGCTCGTCGCCAAGCGCACGAATCGAATCGGCCAGATCGTTCATCTCGGTCGCCGAGGTCCGCAGCCCTTGCACCGCGTCGCGTCCCTCCGTGATCGCCTCGGCCGCCTGGTCGATCGCGCTCGCAAGGATCTGCTTCGATTCGGCGGGACGATCCGGCAGAAGGTTGAACGCGGTCTGGAACCGCAGCAGCAGCCCATGGAAGCTCTGCAACAACGTGTCGTGCAGCTCGCGCGCGATGCGCGTGCGCTCGGCCACGCGCGCGTCCAATGTTGCCTCGAAGCGACGCTGCAACCCGCGGATGCGTAGCTGGTAACCCATCCACACAAGAAGCAAGAGCAGCATGGCGCAGAGAGCACGAAACCAGTTCGTCTGGTAGTACGCGGGCAGGATGGTGAATTCGGCCGTTGCAGTCTTGTCCGACCATGGCCCGTTGGCATCGCCGGCGCCGACCTGAAAGTGATAGGAGCCTGGCGCCAGATTGCGGTAACTCACTGGGGTGGACCGCGCGGCTTCGTGCCACTCGTCGTCCATTTCTTGAAGCCTGTAGCGAAATCGAATCGCCTCCGGATTCAGGAGGCTAACCGCGGCGTAGCTGATCTGGATGTTGGAGGTGCCCGCCGGGAATTCCGGGCGTTGATCCACTTCATAGACTTTGTCATCAGCGGTCACCGACTGGATCGATACCGGAGGCGACGGGGTCTGGTTCGAAGCTTGGGTTGGATCGACCGACACGACGCCGTTGTTCACGGCGAACCACAGCCGCCCGTCCGTGCCTTCGATTGCCGTGGGCAGGCGCCGCAGCTGTGGCGGCAGGCCCGGGAGCCCGGCCCGCCTGTCGAAGCGCTCCACAGTGACTCGGTAAGAGGAGTCGCCGAGGCTCTTGAGGATCTTCTCCCGCCGTAGGTGGACGATTCCGCCCAGGCCATTCAGCCAAAGATCCCCATTGGCCGTCTCGACGATTCCGACGATTCCCCGCAGCGATTCGTCGCCAATCGCCCTGACGGTATGAAAGCGGCCGCGATCGAACTGCTGCAGGCCAAATTCGCCCCCGATCCATATTTCCGAGCCTCTGCCATGGATCGCCATGACGCTCCCAACCTCGAGGCCGTCCTTTGGGCCGAAATTCCGTTCCTGGCCGGCCTCGAGCACCATCAGCGGACTCGCCTGACCCTTCCAGCAGCCGAACCACACGCGGTTCGCACGATCGGTGAACATGCTGAGGACGGCCGTCTCAGGACAGCTTCTCCTGGTGCCTTCGGGTCGCGGGTCGCGCCTTTCATATGTCGTCCAGTCGCCATCCTTCAGGTGATGGAGTCCGTAGCCGCCGACCCAGAATCCTCCCGATCCATCGTGTGTCATCGTCGTGAAAAACTTCGCTCCCTCGGCCACCTCCTTCGGGAGCTCGACTTTCGCGAGGCGGCCATCGGCCATCGGTCATATGCCACAGCCCCGCTTCGCCGCCGAACCACAGGGCCTTGTCCGGTGCCCGGTAAACGAAGCTGGACACTCCCGGCATCGACCGTTCGAGATCGACCTTCCCCTCCGTGACCCGGTAGAGGGCGGACGTTCCTACCCCATCTCCCGCATTGATCCACACCACCCCCCCTTCTTCGGGCGCCAGCATGAACCAGGGAGCCGGCGCCGCCGGCAATTGCAGCCGCACGAGGGGACTGTGCGAGAACCTGTGAACGGCGCCCGGGGCACCCAACCACACGGTCCCTTCGCGATCGACCAGGCTCGCGTCGATCACCGGACTGATCGGAAGCGCCTCCGAGTTCCCGGAAGAGACCTTGCTGATGGCTTCCTCGAGCGGCTCGGTCGCGGCACGGCGAAAGTCCACGCTGTCCTTGGAAATGACCCAGATGGCATTCGCGCGGTCGACGATCTGAACCGATTCCTTCCTCAGGATCGGATAGGCCGGAATCGGGCCTTCCATTTCCACGAAAGAACCGGGTTCACTCCGGCTTCTCTCTCGGGTCGTCAGGACGTTGCCGTCGGCGTCCCGCGTAAACCCCAGGACGAAAAGGTTGTCGGCGACTTTTCGAAATCGCCGCTCGCCCGGGGCGAGAAAATGGAGTTCCGTCGGGAACCCCGGTCCCCGCGACCCCATCAAGACCCACAGGATGCCATCCCGATCGAAACCGACATGCGCGACAGGTCGATCGGGCACATTCCACTCCGCGCCGATGTGCTGCCACGAAGAGCCGTCGAATCGCCACAGGCCGCTGCCGCTGGGACGCCTGTTTGAACCCGCCCATGTGATTCCATGCTTGTCCTGGGCGAATCCGGTAACGCTTGAGGTGGACACGTCGAAGTTCGTGACCTTGCCATTCTTCAGGAAGCTCAAGCCTCCGAAAACGTAGCCGACCCATAGACCGTCGTCAGCAGCGAGCAACGCGGATATGTTCGTCGACCGGAGGGAGTCGCCGAAGGGTGAATGGAAAAGCTCGAAGCGCACGCCGTCGAACCGGAACAGTCCCGCTGGAGAGCCCACCCACAGGTAACCATCGGCCGTCTGCGCGAAAGCCGACGGCTCAGGAGCGCCATCCTTGAATGTCCAGCTTTCGTGAACGAGCCGCTGGACTTCGGACGATGCCGTTTGCGCCATCGCCCATTCAGGGCAGAAGGCAGCAACCAGCGCGATCACCATGGCGGCAATCGTGGTCCGCGGCCGGGCAACGCTGAGCATACTTCGTCGTCGAGACAATCGTGCCCTTCTGACGAAGCGGCCAAAAGGGTTTGACGTGGATAATCGACTTCGTTGGTCGAGTATTTGCCCCCTGGCCGACCGAGCGAGGCCAGCGTCCTTGCGGCCTGTCACCTGGGTGAACGCCTCTCGTAGGCGCGCTGTCGCCTCTCACCAAAGTGCGACAGACCCTGCAGCACCAGAATCGTCCGCCGCTATGCAATTCTGCACCTGCCGACCTGCCGTGTCACCGCGACCGCGCACCGGCGACGCGGCTGCTCACGAAACGACGCTGCGCCCACATGTGGCACCAGCCCTGGCCCATGTTCGAGCATTCTGGGGCGCGATGGCGAACAGCTCGACGGCAACTCGCGTCCGTCGTTACAGCAGGCCCGGTGCGAAACGTTCAGCCTTCTTGCTTCATCACGAGGCCGTCGCCAACGTGGCGGCGAATCAAGCCTGATCGAAATTGCGACAGGCGCGAGCGTTTCGCTCCTCGCGCCGACGTCTTGTCCCGGTTGACTTTGCTTCGTCAGCGACGACCCGCGGCCGGGGTCGGATGCGATTTGCCGTTCTCGCGGCCGCGTGAACGCGTCGAGCATGGACAGCCCGTTTCCAGAGGTTCCCGGCCAACTGGAGGAGGCCCCACATGAGAAGCCCGGTACACCCGGCGACGCAAAGTTGGATTAGCAGCCAAGTCGAATTGTCCATGTCACTCTCCTGCGACCCCTATTTCTGGAAGTCAATGACGATGCGGCCCTCGATGTCGCCTGCGTGCATGCGCGCGAAGATCTGGTTGATGTTCTCGAGCGGTTCGGTGGCAACGGTTGCCTTTACCTTGAGCCGCAAGAAACGGGAAAAGGCGAGCGAAAGCGGGAACAGATAAGCTACTGATTGCGTTATCATCGAATACTTTGGCTAACTCTGGAATGTTCGCCTTGGGCGATTTTGATTCCGGCATTCGAGGGTTCGAATCCTTCCTCCCCAGCCATTCTTTCGAGCAGGACTCATAAGCGGCGGCCTATGGCGTTCGAGCGCATGCGCGTCTTCACGGGCAACGCGAATCCGCGTCTTGCCGAGGCCGTCTGCCGGCATCTCAACATCAGCCTTGGGCGGTGCGTCGTCGGCAAGTTCTCCGACGGCGAGGTGATGGTCGAGCTCCTCGAGAACGTCCGGGGGCGCGACGTATTCATCCTGCAGTCGACGAGCGTGCCCACGAACGACAATCTGATGGAGATCATGGTGATGGCGGATGCGCTGAAACGCTCGTCTGCCGGCCGCATCACCGCGTGCATCCCGTATTTCGGATACGCCCGCCAGGATCGCCGCCCGCGCTCCGCGCGCGTGCCGATCACCGCGAAGGTCGTCGCCGACATGCTGACGACCGTAGGTGTTCAGCGCGTGATGGTGATGGACCTCCACGCCGACCAGATCCAGGGATTCTTCAACATCCCGGTCGACAACATCTACGCGACGCCGATCCTGCTGGGCGATCTGTGGAAGCAGAATTACCAGGACCTGCTCGTCGTGTCGCCGGACGTCGGCGGCGTCGTGCGGGCGCGCGCGATCGCGAAGCGCCTCGACTCGGAGCTTGCCATCATCGACAAGCGGCGTCCGCGCGCGAACGTTGCCGAAGTGATGAACATCATCGGCGACGTCTCCGGACGCTCCTGCGTGATCATGGACGACATCGTCGACACCGCGAACACGCTGTGCAAGGCGGCGACGGCGCTGAAGGAGCATGGCGCGCAGAAGGTCGTCGCCTACTGCACGCATCCGGTCCTTTCCGGGGGCGCGGTGGCACGGATCGGCGCGTCCGAACTGGACGAGATCGTGGTCACCGACACGATCCCTCTTACCGACGAAGCGAAGGCATGTCCGCGCATTCGACAGCTCTCGTGCGCGCAACTGCTAGCCGAGACGATGACGCGGGTGTCGAACGAGGAATCGGTGAGCTCGCTATTCACTGAATAGCAGTAAGCACAGGGTTGGCAATCGCTTCCGATTCCAGTTATAATTCAAAGCTTTCCCGGGCAGCGGGCCTCAGGGAACATGAGGCTCCGCTTTCCGGATGTCGCCAACCGCGGACGACCGTCAACCCGCTCCCATGCGGGGATATCCGGAAGGCCGCAGACATCAGGAGCCGCAACATGCAATTCGAATTCACCGCATTTCCGCGTACCACGGAAGGCCGCGGCGCGAGCCGCCGCATGCGCCGTGCCGGCAAGGCGCCGGGCATCGTCTACGGAGGTGCCGCCGAACCGCAGCCGATCGAGCTCGACCACAACGCGCTCTTTCACGCGCTCCGTAACGAGGCGTTTCACGCGTCGATCCTGACGATGAGGCTCGCGGGCGACACGACGAAGGTTCTGTTGCGCGACGTGCAGATGCACCCGTTCCGCAACGAGATCCTGCACGTCGACTTCCAGCGTGTCGACGAGAACCGCAAGATCCACATGAAGGTTCCGTTGCACTTCGTCAACGGCGAGTTGTCCCCCGCAGTCAAGCTTTCGGGCGCGATCGTCACGCACGTGCTGAACGAGCTCGACGTTTCATGTCTGCCGAAAGACCTGCCGGAGTTTATCGACGTCGACCTCCTTGCGCTCGACGTCGGTCATTCGATCCACGTTTCGGCGCTGTCGCTGCCGCCCGGCGTGTCGCTGGTGTTGCGCGGCAAGGCCGATCCGGTTGTCGCTGCGGCCGTGGTGCCGAAGGCAATCGTCGAGGAAGTGGTCGAAGCCGAAGCCGTGCCGGGTGCGGAGGTGCCGGCGGAAGGCGCAGCGGCGGCACCAGGCGCGCCGGGGGCCGAAGCGAAGCCAGCCGAAGCGACCGGCGAAAAGAAGGAAGCCGGCAAGGAAGGCAAGGAAAGCAAGGACGACAAGAAGAAGAAGTAGTCGTTCGCGCTTCCCGCGATATCGGCCCGCCACGGACATCCGGCGGGCCTTTTTGCTGCATACGCGGCGTTGAAATTCGAGCATTCACATGGGCGCATCGATTCGTCTTGTCGTCGGACTCGGGAATCCCGGTCGCGAGCACGATGCCACGCGTCATAACGCGGGATTCTGGTTCGTCGACGGATTGGCGAAGCAGGAGCAAAGCTCGTTCGCGGCCGAAGCAAAGTTCCACGGTCAGGTCGCGCGCGCGGGCGACGTGCGTCTTCTGAAGCCCGGCACGTACATGAACCTGTCGGGACGGGCGGTCGCCGCTGTCGCGCGCTTTTTCGCGATCGAGCCCGCCGAAATCCTCGTCGTCCACGATGAGCTCGATCTTCTTCCCGGCGAAGCGAAAATGAAGTTCGGCGGCGGCAATGCGGGGCACAATGGCCTGCGCGACGTCGACGCGCAACTCGGCACGTCGGAATTCTGGCGGCTCCGCCTCGGTATCGGCCATCCGCGTGACTCCGCGATCCCGCAGCAGGATGTGGTCGACTATGTGCTGCGGCCGCCCTCCGGGGACGAGCGCGTGCAGATCGAGGCGGCGATCGAACGCGCGCTTGCAGCATGGCCCGCCATCGCCGCTGGCGATTTCGAGCGCGCGATGCAGATGTTGCACACGAAGGCACCGTGAGCACGGGGATGCGTCCATGAGTCTTAAATGCGGCATCGTCGGGCTGCCCAACGTGGGCAAGTCGACACTCTTCAACGCGCTGACGAAGGCCGGCATCGCCGCCGAGAATTATCCCTTCTGCACGATCGAGCCCAACGTCGGGATCGTCGAAGTTCCCGATCCGCGCCTTGCTGCGCTCGCGGCAATCGCGCGCCCCGAGAAAGTGATTCCTGCGACGGTCGAGTTCGTCGACATTGCGGGGCTCGTCGCCGGCGCATCGAAGGGCGAAGGGCTCGGCAACCAGTTCCTCGCCAATATCCGCGAGACGGATGCGATCACCCATGTGGTCCGCTGCTTCGAGGACGACAACGTGGTCCATGTCGCGGGCAAGGTGAACCCCGTCTCGGACATCGAGACGATCGACACCGAGCTCGCGCTGGCCGACCTCGCCGCCGTTGAAAAGCAACTTGCCAAGTACGAAAAGCCGGCGCGCGCGGGCGGCGACAAGGAAGCGCAGCGCATCGTCGCGGCACTGAAGAAAGTGGAAGCGGTGCTGGATCAGGGCAGGCCGGCGCGCGCCGCCGATCTCTACGCAGAGGAGCGCGACGTGTTGCGTCCATTTTTCCTGCTGACCATGAAGCCGACCATGTACGTGGCGAACGTCGGCGAGCGTGGTTTTCACGACAATCCTCTATTGAGCGCTGTGGAAGCGCATGCGGCGAAAGAAGGTGCGCCGGTGGTTCCGGTTTGCGCGTCGCTCGAGGCCGAGATCGCGGATCTCGACGGCGACGACAAGCTCGCGTTTCTCGCCGATCTGGGACTCTCCGAGCCCGGACTCGATCGCGTGATCCACGCGGGATACAAGCTCCTCGGCCTCGAGACTTATCTCACGGCCGGGCCGAAGGAAGTGCGGGCATGGACGATTCACGCAGGCGCGACCGCGCCGCAGGCGGCGGGCGTGATCCATACCGATTTCGAAAAGGGCTTCATCCGCGCCGAAGTGATCGCGTTCGCCGATTACATTGCCTGCAAGGGCGAGCAGGGCGCGAAAGAGCGCGGGAAGATGCGTCTCGAAGGCCGCGACTACATTGTGCGGGACGGCGACGTCATGCACTTCCGCTTCAATGTCTGACGGCCGGCGCGGATGACGACGTTGCGGTTCACGAAGATGCAAGGGCTCGGCAACGACTTCGTCGTGCTCGACGGCATCGCGCAACGCGTCGATCTCGCGCCTGCGCAATTGAGACGCCTCGCCGATCGCCGCTACGGCGTTGGCTGCGATCAGATCCTCGTCGTCGAAAAGCCCACGCGGCCCGATGTCGATTTTCGCTACCGAATCTGGAATGCGGACGGCGTCGAGGTCGAGCAATGCGGCAACGGTGCGCGCTGCTTCGTGCATTTCGTGCGTCAACGCGGGCTGACCGACAAGGGACGGATCCGGGTGGAAACGGCCGGAGGCGTGATCGTCCCCGAAATCGTCGAGGGGGGCCTCGTGGCGGTCGATATGGGCGTGCCGCTCTTCGCGCCCAACGATATTCCGTTCACGGGCGACGGCGACGCGCTGGTCCGGCCGCTCGATATCGACGGCAGGACGGTGCAGGTCACGCTTGTGTCGATGGGGAATCCCCATGCGGTGCAAATCGTCGATAACGTCGATTGCGCCCCGGTAACCGAAGAAGGGCCGCGAATCGAGCGCGATCCGCGATTTCCGAAGCGCGTGAATGTGGGCTACATGGAGGTGGTGGATCGCGCTAACATTCGGCTGCGCGTCTGGGAGCGAGGCGCAGGGGAAACGCCGGCGTGCGGCACCGGCGCGTGTGCCGCGGTGGTCGCCGGCATCCGGCGCGGATTGCTGGACAGTGTCGTGAGCGTCGAGACGCGCGGCGGGCGTCTTGGGGTGGCATGGGCCGGACCGGGCACGGTCGTGACAATGACCGGGCCAGCGGAAACGGTGTTCGAAGGCGAATGGGAGGCGCCCGGGGGGTGAGAAACCTTCGCGGCACGACGATGAGCATGAACGACCCACAGACGACAGGACTGCCCAGAATGGATGCGACCGCCGTCGCCCGCTACCTCAAGGAGAATCCCGCATTCTTCGAGGATTACGCAGATCTCATTGCCGAGATCTTCGTTCCGCATCCGCACGGCGGACACGCGATTCCCATTGCCGAGCGGCAGATCGTCACGCTCCGCGAGAAGAACACCGAGCTCGAGAACCGGCTGCGGGAGCTGATCAAGTTCGGCAGCGAGAACGACCAGATTGCGGAAAAGCTCCATCGCTCCACGCTCGCGCTCTTCGCGGCGCCCGACCTTGAGACGACGCTTGCGGTGCTCTACCACAGCCTCAAGGAAGATTTCGGCGTGCCGCAGGCGGCAAGCCGACTGTGGGGCCGCGTTCCCGAGCAGTCGTATCTGCCGGAGCTCGCGGCGACAACGCTCGAGCTGCGCGAATACGCCGACCAGGTCGGCGCGCCGTACTGCGGGCCCCAGGCGCCGTTCGAAGCGCGCGACTGGTTCGAGCGCGGGGACGCGTGGCGTTCGTTTGCATTTCTGCCGCTTCGCACCGCGCACACGTTCGGCCTCCTCGGCCTTGCGAGCGAGGATCCGGAGCGTTTCTATCCCGGCATGGGCACCGTCTATCTCACGCGGCTGGCGGAGCTCGCGAGCGTGGCCACGGCGCGCTACTTGCCCCCGGCGTAAGGTCCCGCCACTCCGGGCGCGATGACCAGAGCCACGCCGCCGGATTTGCCCTCGCATCCCGTCGCGCGGGAAAACCTGTCCTTGCTCCAGGCTTTCGCGCAGTCGCTGGCGGCAAGGCCCGCCCACACGCGAAGCGCATACGTTCGTGACGCATCCGTATTGGCCGCCTCGGCGGGGGACGGGGCGCTGGGAGAGCTGACAGCGCGCGAGCTGCGGCGGTTTCTCGCGACGCTGCATGGCCGCGGGCTCTCGGGTCGAAGCCTCGCACGGATGCTCTCGTCGTGGCGCGCGTTCTACCGCTTCCTGCAGGAGCGCGATGCGGCGATCAAAGACAATCCCTGCATAGGACTGAAAGCACCCCGCGGAGCGCGCAAGCTGCCGGCCGTGCTCTCGCCCGACGAAGCTGTCCGTCTCGTTCAAATCGAAGGCACCGACACGCTCGCGTTGCGCGATCGCGCGCTGTTTGAGCTTGCGTATTCATCCGGCCTGCGACTTGCCGAGCTCGCGGGTCTCGATCTCGATCGCGTCGATCTCGACCATGGCGAGGTGCGCGTCTGGGGCAAGGGCGCGAAGGAGCGCATCGTCCCGGTGGGAAGCGCCGCGCGCGAAGCGATTCGCGCTTGGCTTCCCGCCCGCGCGGCGCTGCCGCAACTCGATCCGCAGGCGCTCTTCCTCGGGCGAGGCGGCGCGCGAATCTCACCGCGCGCCATCGAGCGGCGCCTCGCCGACTGGGCGGTCCGGCAAGGGCTCATCCAACACGTGCATCCGCACATGCTCCGGCATTCGTTCGCCTCGCACGTGCTGCAATCGTCGGGAGATCTTCGCGCCGTGCAGGAAATGCTCGGCCACGCGAGCATCGCGTCGACGCAGGTGTACACCCACCTCGACTTCCAGTACCTCGCTCAGGCCTACGACCGCGCGCACCCGCGCGCCAAGCGCAAGCGCCGATAGCACGTCGCGGAAAGCACCGATAGCCCGGCGCCGACAAACGCCGATCGCCCGCACGGCTATCTCCAGTTGTTGACGACAGTTCCGACCGCTCGTCGGATGACCCCCTTTGCACATGTTCGGGAGCTTCCCTTTTATGCAAACGTCATGCAACGTATGTATGCAACTGTCATATGCGGGGTTCCTCCGCCTACACGCCCCAAGGGCGCAGGCGGTCGGATTGATGACATTCTCGCTTGTGCCGGAGCCGCGCCCGGGTGACCGGGGAGTGCGCCTTCATCGAAAAGGATGTCGGCGCCGGCGCAGGGGGTTAACGATAAGAGGTCGTCCATGCTGCATGAGTCCATCGGCGCGCAGCGCCGCGCAGTGTCTCCGCTGTTTGTCCACCTGTTCGGATTGCTCCTCCTGCTCGCGGGCGTTCTAGCCGCGGCGCCGCAGGCGTTCGGGCAAGCGATGCAGGCAGCGATCGGCGTCTATCGCCCGACCGTGAGCAAGTTCTTTCTCGACGGCAATTTCGACGGTCAAATCGACCTGAAGCTCGTGTTCGGCACGCCGGGTATTACCGACGTCGGTTTAGTAGGCGACCTCGCAGGCGCCGGAACGCGCTATCCGGTCATCTATCGCAACGGAGCGTGGCTGGTCGACTTCAACAAGGACGGTGTCGTCGACCAGACCCTCTATTTCGGCGGGGTGGCAAGCGACAGACCGCTGATCGCCGACATGGATGGCGACGGGCTCGAGGATCTGGTTCTGTTTCGCGACGGGGTTTGGTACGTCAGAGACACCCGCACCGGCGTGCTAAGCGCGACGTACGGCTTTGGAGCGCCAGGCGATACACCCGTGCTCGGCGACGTCAACGGCACGGGCGTCAAGGGCCTCTACGTCTACAGGCCCAATGGTCTCTGGTATGGCACCACCACGCGAAATACCGTCGTCGACAAGGTCTTCGGCTTTGGTGGCCTAGCAGGCGACATTCCGATGATGTTCGACTACGACGGCGACGGCAAGGATGACCTCGTTATCTACCGCAACGGCGTCTGGTACATCTCGACGAACCAGGGCGCGAGCGTCACTGCGGTGCGCAACTTCGGCGTCGCGGGTGACAAGCCGCTCTACGCCGGCACCGGCGCCCTGAGCACCGCGTTCCTCGACGCCGCGCGTTTCCTGACGCACGCATCCTTCGGCCCGGTCGCCGCCGAGCTCACGAAGGCAGCCGGCGCCGGCGCATTTCCGTTCAACGGGAATTGCACGGTCGGCAATATGACTCCCTGCTTCACCGTCTACATCAACGACCAGTTTGCGAAGCCGGCGACAACGCTTCCCGTCATGGCGTATCAGCCGCAAAGCCAGCCGGGGAACTGCGGGAGCCCGCTGGTGCCGGGCGGCCCCGCGGACGCCCTGAACTTCGGCACCAATTGTCCGCGCGATCTTTACACGCAGTTCGTGTCGCAGCGCTACTTCTTCAAGAACGCGATGACTGCCCCGGACCAGCTTCGCCAGCGCGTCACGTGGGCGCTGTCGCAGATCCTGGTGACTTCGGCAGCCAACGATCCGATTGGGTACGCCAACCGGAACTACCAGCAGCTGCTCCAGGATTACGCGTTCGATAACTTCTGGAACCTGCTGTTCCGCATCAGCGTCGACCCGCTGATGGGCAACTACCTCGACATGGTCAACAACGCGAAGGCGGATCTGGTCAAGAACACGAACCCGAACGAGAACTACGCCCGCGAGATCATGCAGCTCTTCTCGGTCGGTCTTTGGGAATTGAACAACGACGGAACGCTTCTGCTCGATGCCAGCAACAACCCGATCCCGACGTACTCGCAAACCGATATCACCGAGATGGCGAAGGTGATGACCGGCTGGACGTACTGGCCGATCACCGGAACCCTAGGCTGGGCCAAGCCGATCAACTACCTCGTCAACATGACGCCGTGCGAGGGCCCGACGCCGCCCCCGGGTGGGACGGTCTGCGGGTCGCAGAACTGGCACGAAACCGCGCAAAAGGACCTGGCGTTCATTCCGCCGGTCACGATTGCCAGCGGCCAGTCCGCCGACACCGATCTGCGCGCCGCGGTCAACGCGCTCTTCTATCACTCCAACACGCCTGCGTTCATCGGCAAGCAGCTGATCCAGCATCTCGTGACCAGCAATCCGTCGCCCGCTTACGTGCAGCGCGTGTCGAACGTGTTCATCAACAACGGGTCGGGTGTGCGCGGCGACATGAAGGCTGTCGTCAAGGCCATCCTGCTCGATCCCGAGGCGCTCACGCCGCGAAACCCGGTCGTTTCGTCCTTCGGCAAGCTGAAAGAGCCGGTATTGCTCGTGACGAACCTGCTGCGGGCCATGAACTCGACGAGCGACGGCGTTTATCTCATCGGGCAGACGCGGAACATGGACCAGGAGGTCTATACCTCGCCTACGGTGTTCAACTACTACCCGGCGGACTACGTGATTCCGGGTACGAGCCTCGCGGGGCCGCAGTTCGGCATCTTCAACGCGACGACATACTTCCCGCGCGCCAACTTCATGTACAACCTGTCGCTTGGAGCGTCGTGCCCGGCGGCAACACCCAACGTCTGCGGTCAAAACCCCGACCCGACAGTCCTGGGACTCGACCGGCACCAAGATCGACTACGGTCAGCTGACGCCGTTCGCCGGCAACACGGCCAGCCTGATCAATCAGGTCAACAACATGCTGCTGTTCGGCACGATGCCAACAGGAATGAAGGTCCAGATCAAGAATGCGATCGACATTCCCGCGTACGGCGGCCCGGCGGGGCCCTATACCGCGGCGCAACTGCTGAATCGCGCACGAGCTGCGGTGTACCTCGTCACCGTTTCGCCCAAGTACCAACTGGAGTTCTGACATGAGCGGACCTTTCGTTTTCTCTCGTCGCCGGTTCCTGCAGCAGACCGGCGGACTCTCCGCGCTGACGCTCGCCGCCAGCATGGACAAGCTCGGGCTCGCCAGCGCCGCGGCGGCGGCACCCGGATACAAGGCGCTCGTCTGCGTGTTCATGTTCGGCGGCAACGACGCGAGCAACATGGTGATGCCGATCACGAACTACGGGCAGTACCTCACGGCGCGCCCCGTGTCGACCGGCATCAACATTCCGCAGGCGTCGCTGCTGCCCATTTCACCGGCCAACGCGACCCCCGCCGTCTACGGGCTGCATCCCGCGATGCCGGAACTGCAGAACCTCTTCAGCGTCGGCAAGTGCGCGATCCTGTGCAACGTCGGCACGCTGTCCGAGCCGATCACCCGGGCGCAGTACATCTCGTCCAAGCACGGCGGCAAGATGGTTCCTGACAACCTGTTCTCGCATAGCGACCAGCAGCAGCAGTTCATGACCACGGTCAACAACGCGACGCTCGCCAAGATCACCGGCTGGGGTGGGCGCCTCGCCGACGTGACGAACGTCATGAATTCGCCGACCGCGACGCCGATGACGATGTCGTTCTCCGGCTCGCAGACTTTCGGCAATGGCGTTAGCGTGCGGTCGCTGTCGGTCCCCACCGCCGGCAATTTCGGTTTCTCGGGCGATGGCCCCGGCGCGGACCAGCTGGCGCGCGCCGCCGCGCGGCAGGCGCTCTTGCAGCTGCCTGATGGGAACATGATCGTGAGCTCCGCGCAGCAGACGATGCAGGTCGCACTGTCCGCGAGCCAGCTTATCAACCCGATCATCCAGCCGGTGCCGCCGCCCGGCAGTCCGATAGCTCTGGCATTCGGGGCGCTGACCGGTGGTCTTGTCAACCAGCTGAAGGCAGTCGCGAAGATCATCGAGAACCGCGTGAACTCGAACCAGCTCGGCCACCAGCGGGAAATCTTCTTCGTCTCGATCGGCGGCTTCGACACGCATTCGGGCGAAATCGCCGGCCACAACAACCTCTTCCCGCAGCTCTCGAAGGCCATCAACGCGTTCTACCTCGCCACCGCGAACCTCGGTGTCGCGAACCAGGTCACGACTTTCACGTTGTCGGATTTCGGGCGCACGATGAAGGCGAACAGCGCCGGTACCGACCACGGATGGGGCGGCCACCACTTCATCGTGGGCGGCGACGGCTCGGCAAGCGGCAGCGTGGCCGGCGGCAACTTTTTCGGTTTCTACCCGGACCTCACGATGGGCACCCTGGACGACTCGGGCAACCAGGGTCGGTGGATTCCCACGACCGCGATGGATCAATACGGCGCGACGCTTGCGAAGTGGTTCGGCGCGAGCCCGGTCGACATCGCACAGGTCTTCCCCAACATCGGGAAGTTCGCGACGGCCGATGTTGGTTTCATGCGGTAGTTCGATCCCCTCCGCCACGCTCGAAAAGCGACGCGGAAGCCCCCGGGAACTCTCCTCCCCGGGGGCTTTTTTCATTCGCGCTGCGTCTCGATGAACTGCGCCACACCGGGCAGCCATGGCAAATCGGTCACGCCGGGATCGCAACCCGCCTGCTTCATCAGCGTGGTCAACTGGCCGCGGTGATGGGTGCCGTGATTGAAGAAATGCATCGTCGCGACGGCGCGGGGAAGTTCGCGCGTGCGGCCATCGACGCGGCTCGTGTACACAAGCATGCCGGCGAGCCACTCCGGTGTCACGTTGCCCGCCCAATCGAGAATGTCGCGATCGGTGCGCTCGCGCTCGCGCGCAAGCTCGTCGAAGTCCTCGAACATGTCCGCGCCGAACGCGGGCACCGTGCAAGGTTCGCCGATGAAGCGCCCGAGCCACATGCGGTCGCCCCACAGCAGGTGATTGAGCGTGCCGTGCATCGAGCCGAAGAACGCGCCGCGATCGCGCCTGCGCTCATCGTCGTCGATGTCGCGGAGCAGCGCATACAGCCGCTCGTTCATCCAGCGGTTGTAGCGTGCCATCAACTGGCAATACGATGGCGCGATCATCGCAAAATTGGCTGCGCGACCCGATAGCATGTCCTGCACTGGATCACGCGGGAACGGCGTCGGCGGCTTCCGCGAGCTCCTCGACTTCGATAGCCGCCGCCAGTTGCGCCAATCGCGCGACGACGCCGTAGGCGTAGAACCGGTTGGGCGCGCAGCCCGCCGGCCCTGCGAGATCAGGGATGCACGGCGCCTCGAACGCGAGCGGCACGAACTTGGCGCCGGGCGCGTTGAGGTTCTCGTCTCTGCCGCGCTCGGTGTGCACGCGATAGAAGCCGCCGACGACGAAGCGGTCGATCATGTAGACGACCGGCTCGGCGATCGCGTCGTGAATCGACTCGAACGTAGGCACACCTTCCTGGATGATGACCGAGGTCACTTCGAGGCCCTCCTTCACCACCGACATCTTGTTGCGTTCCTTCCGATTGAGGCCGACGACATCCGACGCGTCGCGCACCGTCATGATGCCCATTCCGTAGGTGCCGGCATCGGCTTTCACGATCGCGAAGGGTTTTTCGTCGATCCCGTATTCCGCGTACTTGCCGCGGACGCGCTCGAGCAGCGTCGCGACGTTCGAGGCGAGGCATTCCTCCCCCTCGCGCGCCTCGAAATCGATCACGCCGCACACACCGAAATAGGGATCGATCAGCCACGGGTCGATGTCGAGCATGGCGCCGAACTCCTTCGCCAGCGCATGGAAAACGCGGAAGTGATGCGACTTCTTGCGGTTGTACCAGCCAGCCTCGAGCGGCGGCGCGACGGGCTGGTCGATATCGCGCAGCACCGCCGGCGGGCCGGCGGACAGATCGTTGTTGAGCAGCACCATGCAGGGGTCGAAGTCGGCGAGCCCGACCCGGCGTCCGCTGCGAACGATCGGCTCCAGCGTCAGGATTCCGCCGGACGGCAACTCGAGCGTCGTCGGCTCAGTGAGCCCTTGCACCAGCGAGCCGATGCGCACGCGCATTCCGGCCTGCGCGAGGATGTTGCGCAGCGTCTCGACGTTCTTCAGGTAGAACGTGTTGCGCGTGTGATTCTCGGGAACGAGCAGCACGCCGCGCGCGTCAGGGCACACGCGCTCGACGGCCGCCTGAATCGCCTGCACGCAAAGCGGCAGGAAAGCCGGATTGAGGTTGTTGAAACCGCCGGGAAAAAGATTCGTATCGACCGGCGCGAGCTTGAAACCGGCGTTACGCAGATCGACCGACGCATAGAACGGGACCGCATGCTCCTGCCAGTGCGTGCGCAGCCAGCGCTCGATGTCCGGCATCCGGTCGAGAAAGCGTTGCTCGAGTTCGAGCAGCGGTCCTGCAAGCGCGGTCGTCAGATGGGGGACCATGAGGAGGGTGATTGTAGCCGAACAAAAAAACGGGGCGCCTTGCGAGGCGCCCCGAATAGCCACTGAGGAGAGACTCTACCGCACACCGCGCCTTGCGGGATTATTCCACGACGCGCTCGCCGTGGAGACTGATATCGAGGCCTTCGCGTTCCTGCTCATCGCGTAACGCGCAGGCCGATGGTGAGATCGAGGACCTTCAGAATGATGAAGCTGCCGACGCCGCTGAACACGAGCGTCGTCACGACGGCGCCGAGCTGCACCAGCATGTCGGCATCGGCGCCGCTGATTTCCTTGACGTTGAAGACGCCCGTCAGCAGCGCGCCGACGATGCCGCCGACGCAGTGGACGCCGAACGCATCGAGCGAGTCGTCGTAACCGTAGTGTCGTCTTCACGGTCGTGGCGGCGAAGAAGCAGATGACGCCGGCTGCGATGCCGATCACGAAGGCACCCGTGACGCCGACGAAGCCCGAAGCCGGCGTAATCGCAACGAGGCCCGCCACGGCGCCGGACGCGATGCCGAGAACGGACGGCTTACCCTTGACGGCCCACTCGGTAAACATCCACGCCAGCGCGGCGACGGCGGTGGCGAGTTGCGTCACGACCATCGCCATCCCGGCGCGACCGTCGGCCGCCACCGCGGATCCGGCGTTGAAGCCGAACCAGCCCACCCACAGGAGCGCGGCGCCCACGACCGTCAGCGTGAGGTTGTGCGGCGCCATCGCTTCCTTGCCATAGCCGATCCGCTTGCCAAGCACGAGAGCGCAGACCAGGGCCGCGATACCGGCGTTGATATGCACGACGGTGCCACCGGCGAAATCGAGCACGCCCTTGGACGCCCAGAATCCGGACGGCTCCCACATCATGTGCGCGATCGGCGAATAGATGAGGACCGACCAGATGCCCATGAACCACAGCATCGCCGAGAATTTCATCCGGTCGGCGAACGCGCCGCAGATAAGCGCAGGCGTGATGATGGCGAACGTCATCTGGAACGTCATGTAGACCGATTCCGGCACCGTCAAGCCGAGGTGCGACACCGTGACCTTGCCTGCTTCCTTCTGGAACAGCATGCCCTTCAGGAACAGCCGGTTCAGGTTGCCGACGAAATCACCTCCCGGCATGAAGGCGAGCGTGTAGCCGATGACGACCCACAACACGGTGACGAGGCAGGTGATCGCGAAGCTTTGCATCAGCGTCGCAAGCACGCTCTTCTTGCGCACCATGCCGCCGTAGAACAGCGCAAGGCCGGGGATCGTCATCAGCAGCACGAGTGCGGTGGACGTCAACATCCACGCGGTGTCGCCGCTGCTGATCTTGTCGACCGCGACAAGTTGCGGCTCGGTCGGTGCGGGTGGCGCGGCGGCCGGCGCCGCAGGTGCTGCCGCGCCGGCGTCAGCCTTAGCCGGCTCTGCAGGCTTCGTCTCGGGTGCCGTTGCCGGTGCAGGCGCCGGGGCCGGTGCCTGCGCAACGAGTAAGGGCTGTCCGATCTTTTCGACGTCGTTGCCAATCGCCGGAGCGGTCGCCGGCAAGCATGAAAGCGCACGCGAGTGCGAACCCTGTGAGTAGACGGTTCATGTCGTATCCCCCTTACAGCGCTTGCGCGCCGGTTTCGCCCGTGCGGATGCGCACGACCTGTTCGAGATCGAAGACGAATATCTTGCCGTCGCCGATCTTCCCGGTGTTGGCGGCCTTTTCGATCGCTTCAATCACGCGGTCGAGGAGGTCGTCGCTGATCGCGGCTTCCACTTTGACCTTCGGCAGGAAATCAACGACGTATTCGGCGCCGCGATAGAGTTCGGTGTGTCCCTTTTGACGGCCGAATCCCTTGACTTCCGTGACCGTGACGCCCTGCACGCCGATGGCCGAGAGAGCCTCGCGGACCTCGTCGAGCTTGAACGGCTTGATGATGGCGGTAACCAGTTTCATGATGTCCCCTCGTTTTCGCGTGGTGCGTCGAACGCGTTGCCGCGGCGTCAGAACGTCTTCTTGACGTAGACGATGCCGGCGTCCTTGGCGGTGTTGTAGCCGGTGAGATCGGTGTAGAACCCCTCGTTCGCCGTATTGCCCGTGTAGTAGGCGCCGATCTCGACATTCTTGAACAACCCGTCGGGCACCACGTACGAGAGGCCGATACGCCAGTCGTCGTAGCCGACTTTCGAATTGCCGCTGCCGTCGTGCGTGACGTCGAGAATCCCGTAATGGGCGAGCAGCGTGAATCCGGAATCGCCGAACGGATAGTTTGCGGTGAAGTCGAAATACCAGGTGCCGTCGGTCTTCTGGCCGGTCGGCTGGGCGCCAAAATAATTCGTGAAGCTGTAGCTCGCCTTCGCGCTTATCCATTTCCACGCAATGGCGCCGTAGCCCTCGAATGTGTCGGCGTTGACGACGCCGGGATTTTTCCGGCCCGGGTAGTAGTAGTAGTAGAGGCCGACGTCATAGGACCAATCTTCGCTGCCCGGGAACGCATGCTTGAATCCGCCGTAGAAGTCCCACTCGAGGCTCGACCGGTTGTACAGACCGAAGTCTTCGAGCCAGCTTATGTTCGACGCCCACGTGCCGAGATAGAAACCGCTCGAATGCCCGAAGTCGAACCCGCCCTGGATCGCTGGCTGGCCGCCGGTTTGCGCGATGCTGCGAAAACCGTATTGGCTGAACAGCCCACCATTGGCGGTGAAGGTGAAATCGGGGGCCGGTGCGGCGGCTGGCGCTGGCGGCGGGGGTGCCGTGGTTTGCGCCAGTACATCGGCCGAGACCAGCAGGGCGAGTGCGAGGAACGAGGAGAGACTGAGCGAGCGTTTGTTGGAGAGCATTTGTAGAGTCCCTTGAGATGAACGAAGGCGTGGCAAACTGCGAGATTTCCAAGGGACTGCTCAGCATTTCGTGTGCCACTGCAGCAATTCGTTAATTCTCAATGGGTTGCGATTGATTTTGGATTTGCCGGCGCCCTGGAGCACCCGTCGAGAGCACCGGAATGGTGCGACGTTTTCCAAGCTTGCACGGCGTTGGGGCGGATGCGATTCACCTGCGCTCCGCCCGCCTGCGCGGCTCGGCCGGAAGACCGAAGGCGACCGCACGGCGAACTTTGCTAGACTCAATCGCATCGGTTTGGCTCATTAATTCATGCCTCGGGGGGCCTCCATGCTGAACAGCAAGGCATTCGACGATCTCGCCGCGCGGATCGGCAAGGCGATCGAAAACAGTCCCGCGAAAGACATCGAAAAAAACGTGCGCGCGATGCTCTCGTCGGGACTCTCGCGCCTCGATGTCGTGCCGCGCGCAGAATTCGAGGTCCAGGCGCAGGTGCTGTTGAAGACGCGCGAAAAGCTGGAGGCGCTCGAAGAGCGCCTGGCCGAGATCGAAAAGCGTCTGGCCCCGAGCGGGACCGAATAACCGCAAGGCGCGCGGCGCCGGCTAGTCCAGCCCAACCCCGATCGCCTTTCCCCTGCGAGGCGCCGATGTCGCTCGCGGTCGTCCACTCGCGCGCTCTCGCCGGCCTGGAGGCGCCACCGGTCGCCGTCGAAGTTCATCTCGCAGGCGGGCTGCCGGCTTTCAATCTGGTCGGTCTTCCCGACACCGAGGTCAAGGAGTCGCGCGAACGCGTGCGCGCCGCGCTGCAGAACGCGCAGTTCGAATTCCCCGCGCGCAAGATCACGGTCAATCTCGCGCCGGCCGACCTGCCCAAGGAGTCGGGCCGCTTCGATCTGCCGATTGCGATCGGCATTCTCGCGGCGACGGGCCAGCTTCCCGCGAACGCGCTCGCGTCGCACGAATTCGCCGGCGAACTTGCGCTGGGGGGCGCGTTACGCGCAATTCGTGGCGCGCTGCCGATGGTGCTGGGGGCGCGCCGGGACGGTCGCGCGTTTGTTCTCCCCGCAGCGAACGCAGATGAAGCGGCGCTCGTCCGGGATGCGCAGGTGCATCCCGCCGCGACATTGCTGGCCGTGTGCGCGCATCTTGCGGGACGCGAACCGATCCCGGCGCTGGCGGCGGAGCGTTCCGCCGTCGACGTATCGGCGTTCCCCGAGCTCGCCGATGTGCGTGGACAGGTTCAATCGAAGCGGGCGCTGACGATTGCAGCTGCGGGTGCGCACAGCCTGCTCATGATCGGACCGCCGGGAACGGGGAAGTCGATGTTGGCGCAGCGCCTTCCGGGACTGCTGCCGCCGCTGACCGAGGACGAAGCGCTCGCGACCGCGGCGATCGCGTCGCTTGCCGGGCGTTTTTCGCCGTCGACGTGGGGCGTGCGGCCGTTCCGCGCGCCGCATCACACGGCGAGCGCGGCGGCGCTTACCGGCGGCGGCGGCGACCCGCGTCCCGGCGAGATCTCGCTCGCCCATCACGGCGTCCTGTTTCTCGACGAGCTGCCCGAGTGGGACCGTCGCGTGCTGGAAGCGCTGCGCGAGCCGCTGGAATCGGGCGTCATCCATGTCTCGCGCGCGGCGCGCCAGAGCACGTTCCCCGCGCAGTTCCAGTTCGTCGCGGCGATGAATCCGTGCCCGTGCGGATGGCTGGGACACGAAAGCGGACGCTGTCATTGCACGCCGGATCGCATCGCGCGCTACCGCGCCCGCGTGTCCGGCCCGCTGCTCGACCGGATCGACCTCGGCATCGAGGTTCCGGCGCTGTCGCCGGAAGCGCTGGCGGTCCGCGGGCGCGCGGGGACATCCCCGCGCAACGCGAGAGCGAAGCCGTGCGCGCGCAGGCGGTGCGCGCCCGCGCCCGACAGACGGACCGGCAGGGCAAGCCGAACGCGCGGCTCGGACCGCGTGAGATCGAGACGCATTGCACGCCCGATGCCGCCGGCGCGGCGCTGCTCGCGCAGGCGATGGCAAGGCTGTCGCTTTCGGCACGGGCCTATCACCGCATCCTGAAAGTCGCGCGCACGATCGCCGATCTCGCCGATACGCCACGATTGGCGCGGCGCATGTCGCTGAGGCGATCGGCTACCGCCGATTCGACCGGATTTAGCGTCTTCCTGCGCCGGTCTCGTCGGCCCGCTATGATGCGGGTTTCGCTCGTCTGTTCGCGTTCCCGACAGAGAATCTCGTCCGATGCACGACGCCTACTTTTCTCACCTTCGCGGTATCCTCGACGCGATCCGCAGCGATGGGTTCGAGAAGAAGGAGCGCGTCATCACGAGTCCGCAGTCGGCCGAGATCGAGCTCGAGGGCGGTTTGCGGGTAGTCAATTTCTGCGCCAATAATTACCTCGGGCTCGCCAACGATTCGCGCCTTGCGGGCGCGGCGCGCGATGGCCTCGCGCGCTACGGCTTCGGGATGGCGTCGGTGCGCTTCATCTGCGGCACGCAGAGCGTGCACGCTGCGCTCGAGACGGCACTCGCGACGTTTCTCGATACCGACGACGCCATTCTCTACGGGAGTTGCTTCGACGCCAACGGCGGGCTGTTCGAGACGCTGCTGGGCGAAGAAGACGCGGTCATCAGCGACGAACTGAACCACGCGAGTATTGTCGACGGAATCCGCTTGTGCAAAGCGAAACGCTTCCGCTATCGCAACAACGACATGGCGGATCTCGAAGCAAAGCTCACCGAGGCGGACGCGGCGGGCGCGCGCTTCAAGCTGATCGCGACCGACGGCGTGTTCTCGATGGACGGCATCGTCGCCGATCTGGGCGCAATCTGTGACCTGGCGGATCGCTACGGCGCGCTGACGATGGTCGATGATTCGCATGCGGTGGGATTCGTCGGCGCAAGAGGTGGCGGCACGCCGGAATTCTGCGGCGTCGAGGGCCGAATCGACATTCTGACCGGCACGCTCGGCAAAGCGATGGGCGGCGCTTCGGGCGGTTACACGGCCGGTCGTCGCGAGATCATCGATCTGCTGCGACAGCGCTCGAGGCCGTATCTCTTTTCGAACACGCTGGCGCCGTCGATCGCTGCCGCGACGCTCGCGGCGATCGAGCTCGTGACGAGCGATGAAGGCAAAGCGCTCCGCCATCGCGTGCGCGAAAACGGCGCGCGCTTTCGCAAAGGGATGGCAGCCCTTGGCTTCGACCTCGTGCCCGGCGAGCATCCGATTATTCCGGTGATGCTGGGCGATGCACAGCTCGCGAGCCGCATGGCGGATGCGCTGCTGACGGAAGGCGTTTACGTGATCGGCTTTTCGTATCCCGTCGTTCCGAAGGGAAAAGCCCGCATCCGGACTCAGATGAGCGCTGCCCACACGGCGTCGCAGATCGATCGTGCCGTCGCCGCCTTCGGGCGCGTCGGCCGCACTCTTGGAGTCGTGCATTGAACGATACAGCGAACGCCATGAAAGCCCTGGCGAAGCTCGAGCGCGCGCCCGGCCTCGCGCTGACGCGCGTGAAAAGACCAGAGGTCGGCCACAACGACGTGATGATCCGGATCCACAAGACGGCGATTTGCGGCACCGACATCCACATATGGAAATGGGACGACTGGGCGCAAAAAACCATTCCGGTGCCGATGCAGGTCGGACACGAGTACGTCGGCGAAATCGTCGAGCTCGGGCAGGAGGTGCGCGGCTTCGCGATCGGCGACCGGGTCTCGGGCGAAGGGCACATTACCTGCGGTTTTTGCCGTAACTGCCGTGCCGGGCGGCGCCACCTGTGCCGCAACACCGTCGGCGTCGGCGTCAACCGCGAAGGCGCATTCGCGGAATACCTGGTGATACCCGCGTTCAACGCATTCAAGATTCCCGACGACATTCCGGACGACATCGCGGCGATTTTCGATCCCTTCGGCAACGCGACGCACACGGCACTGTCGTTCAACCTGGTCGGTGAGGACGTGCTCATCACCGGCGCGGGCCCGATCGGCATCATGGCGGCAGCGATCGCACGCCAGGTCGGTGCGCGTTACATCGTGATCACCGACGTCAACGATTATCGGCTCGATCTCGCGCGGCGGATGGGCGCGACGCGCGCGATCAACGTCGGGAAAACGAAGCTGCGTGACGTCATGTCGGAACTCGGCATGACCGAAGGCTTCGACGTCGGTCTCGAAATGTCGGGCGTGCCCGATGCGTTTCGCAGCATGCTCGATTGCATGAACCACGGCGGCAAGGTGGCGCTGCTTGGCATCCCGCCCGCGCAAATGGCGATCGACTGGAACCAGGTGATCTTCAAGGGACTCGAGATCAAGGGCATCTATGGACGGGAGATGTTCGAGACCTGGTACAAGATGGTCGCGATGCTGCAAAGCGGTCTCGACCTCACGCCGATGATCACCCATCATTACGCGGTCGACGACTATGACAAGGCATTTGCGACGATGCTCTCCGGCCAGAGCGGAAAGGTCGTGCTGGACTGGGTCGCCTGACGCCGTCGATTCGGCTTTGCTGCACTGCAGTAACATGAGCGGCTCATGAATGCCGCCGCTGACTTGCCGCGCGACACCACGGACCTCGACGCCGGCCCCCCGCGGCTGCGCGAGATTCCCTACAACTACACGTCGTTCTCCGATCGCGAGATCGTTCTCCGGCTGCTCGGGGCCCAGATGTGGTCGATCCTGGAAGAGCTTCGCGGCGAGCGGCGCACTGGGCGCTCCGCCCGGATGCTGTTCGAAGTGCTGGGCGACATCTGGGTGGTCGACCGCAATCCGTATCTGCAGGACGACCTGCTCGAAGACCCGAAACGGCAGCGCCTTCTCGTCGAAGCGATGCGGCATCGCCTGCGCGAGATCGACAAGCGGCGAGTGAGCGCGACGAGCGATGCGGGACGCGACAGCAAGGTCGCCCGGCTCGTCGAAGCCGCGAACGCTGCCGTCGACCGCTTTGCCGCGTCGTTTGCGAAGACCACCGACTTGCGCAAGCGCACGCGCAGGGTGCTATCAGGCTACACAGACAAAGGCAACATCGCCTTCGACGGCCTGTCGCGCGTATCGCACGTCACCGATGCCACCGACTGGCGCGTCGAATATCCCCTGGTGGTGTTGTGTCCGGATACGGAAGAGGAGATCCGCGGTCTGGTGCAAGGCTGCATCGAGCTTGGACTCACCATCATTCCGCGCGGCGGCGGCACCGGCTACACCGGCGGTGCAATTCCGCTCGACGCATGCTCCGCAGTGATCAACACCGAGAAGCTCGAACGCCTCACGCCCGTCGAGCCGGTCGTGCTGCCCGGACACACGCAACCGACGCCGACGATCGAGGCGGGCGCGGGTGTGGTCACCAAACGCGCGATGGAAGTCGCTGAAGCCGCGGGTTTCGTGTTCGCGTGCGACCCGACGTCCGCCGACGCGTCGTGCATCGGCGGCAACGTCGCGATGAACGCCGGCGGCAAGAAGGCCGTGCTGTGGGGCACGGCACTCGACAATCTCGCGTCGTGGCGGATGGTGACGCCGAGTGCTACGTGGCTCGAGGTCACACGCACCGATCACAATCTTGGCAAGATCCACGACGCGGCGCAGGCGACGTTCGATTGTGCGTACTACGGCGCCGATGGGAAAACGCTGTTGCGGCGCGAGACATTGACGATTCCCGGCGCCGCATTTCGCAAGGTGGGCCTCGGCAAGGACGTCACGGATAAATTCCTGGCCGGCGTTCCAGGCGCGCAGAAAGAAGGCTGCGACGGCATCGTCACCAGCGCGCGCTTCATCCTGCACAAGATGCCACCGGCGATCCGCACGGTGTGCCTCGAGTTCTTCGGCCAGGTGCGCGATTCCACGCCGGCGATCGTCGAGATCAAGAACCACGTCGATGCGTTGCCGAAGAGCGGACCCGAGCGAGTGATGCTCGCCGGTCTCGAGCATCTCGACGAGAAATACGTCAAGGCGGTCGGTTACGCGACCAAAGCGAAGCGCCACGGCCGGCCGAAGATGATCCTTCTCGCCGATATCGTCGGCGATGACGAGAACGCGGTGGGAAAGGCTGCGAGCGACGTGGTGCGCATTGCGAGCCTGCGCGGCGCCGAGGGCTTCATCGCGGTCTCGGCCGATACGCGCAAGCGTTTCTGGCTCGATCGTGCGCGCACCGCCGCGATCGCGCGTCATACCAACGCCTTCAAGATCAACGAAGACGTGGTTATCCCATTGCCGCGGCTCGGCGATTACACCGACAGCATCGAGCGCATCAACATCGAGCTATCGCTCACCAACAAGATTCGCTTGGCGGACGAGCTCGGGCAGTTCTTCGCGAGTCCGCTGTTTGGCCACGTGTGGCCGCCGGACAGCGACGTTCGGCCGGCACAGGAGATCGTCGAGGCGAAGGTCGGCGAAGCGCTCGCGCTCGTCACCGACGTGCGCGCGAGGTGGCAGGATTTACTCGCCCGCATCGACGAGACGTTCCCTGCGCTGCAGAACCATACGCTGATCGCGTCGTGGAAGAGCGAGCTCAGGGCGCCGCTCGGCGAGATTTTTTCGGGACTGGGCTTTGCGCCCGTGATGAAGCGCATCGGCGAGATTCACGCGCACGTGCTGCGCAGCCGCGTGTTCGTGGCACTTCACATGCACGCCGGCGACGGCAATGTGCATACCAATATTCCCGGTGAATTCCGACGATTACGGCATGCTGCAGACGGCCAATGCCGCGGTGGCGCGCATCATGCGCCTCGCACGCAGCCTTGAGGGCGTCATTTCGGGCGAGCACGGCATCGGCATGACGAAGCTCGAGTACCTGACCGACGAGGAATTGGCGCCCTTCGCCCAATACAAGTCGCGAGTCGATCCCGAGGGCCGCTTCAATCGCGGCAAGCTGCTGCGCGATCCAGCGCACCCCGCCGACTTGTCGCATGCCTATACGCCGAGCTTCTCGCTCATCGGCCACGAGAGCCTGATCCTCGAGCAGAGCGACATCGGCGACGTAGCCGACTCGATCAAAGATTGCCTGCGCTGCGGGAAATGCAAGGCGCCGTGTGCCACGCATTCCCCGCGCGCCAATCTCCTGTACAGCCCGCGCAACAAGATTCTCGCGACATCGCTTCTGATCGAAGCCTTCCTCTATGAAGAGCAGACGCGCCGCGGCGTGAGCATCAAGCACTTCAACGCCTTCGGCGACGTTGCCGACCATTGCACGGTCTGCCACAAGTGCGAGCCCGCGTGCCCCGTCGACATCGATTTCGGCGACGTGTCGATCGCGATGCGAAATCTGTTGCGCAAGCTCGGAACGCGCAACTTCAATCCCGGCACGTTCGCGTCGATGTTTTTCCTCAACGCGACCAACCCAACGCGGATCAAGGCCACGAAGAAGGTGATGATCGACTGGGGCTACAAGGCGCAGCGGCTCGCGTATCGCGTAGCGAAAGCGACCGGCATCGCGCAGAACCAGACCCGGCGTCCGCCGCCGACGGCGGGCAAGCGAGCGGTGATGCCGCAAGTGATCCACTTCATCAACAAGCCGATGCCGGGCAATCTGCCCAAGCGCACGTCGCGCGCGCTGCTCGACATCGAGGACGCGGAGATCGTCCCGGTTATCCGCGATCCGGCCAAGCCAGACGAAGGCGAGGCGGTGTTTTATTTTCCCGGATGCGGCTCCGAGCGGCTCTTCTCGCAGGTCGGGCTCGCGACACAGGCGATGCTCTATCACGTCGGCGCGCAGACGGTGCTGCCGCCGGGCTATCTATGTTGCGGCTATCCGCAAACGGCCGCCGGCAATCACGACGAAGGGCAGCGGATCACCACCGCCAACCGTGTGCTGTTCCATCGTGTCGCCAACACGCTCAACTATCTCGACATCAAGACCGTGATCGTGTCGTGCGGAACCTGCATGGATCAATTGATGAAGTACGAGTTCGACAAGATATTTCCGGGATGCCGATTGCTCGACATTCATGAGTACCTGATGGAAAAAGGCGTGGCGCTCGAAGGCGTGAACGGCGTGCGCTACATGTACCACGACCCCTGTCACACACCGATGAAGCAATACGCGCCGCGTGCCGTCGTGAACAAGCTGATGGGCACGGACGTGCCGCAGAACGAGCGCTGCTGCGGCGAATCGGGCACGCTTGCCACCACGCGACCCGACATCTCGACGCAAGTCCGCTTGCGCAAGGAGGAAGAGATGAAAAGAGGCGCGGCTGCGCTGCGTGGCGGCGGCTTCGACGGCGAAATCAAAATTCTTACGTCGTGCCCGTCGTGCCTGCAGGGGCTTGCCCGATTCGACGACGATGCCGGAACGCACGCCGACTACATCGTGGTGGAGATGGCGAAGCGCATTCTCGGGCCGGACTGGCTGCCGCAATACGTCGCCCGCGCCAATGCCGGCGGGATCGAGCGGGTTCTGCTCTAGGTCGACTGCAGAAAAGACCCCCCGCGGTAACGGGCTGCTGGGGCAGGCCACACCGCGAGGGGTGGAGGAAACCGACGCCATGAAGATACGTCCGGCGCGCGCCGCGCGCGCCGGAATAGTCCCTGCCGCCGATGCCGAAAATTCACGTATTCCCCCGACGGAGGACATCCGGGCGGGGCTGCGCGGTAGGTCGTAATTGGTGCGGTTTGTGCTATAAGCTTTAGATGCTTCCCGGTGCGATCCTTCAGGCTACGGTCGTGGCCGCTTGCCCATGAATGACTCGACCTCCCCGGTGATGACCGGTGCGACGCCGGGTGGCGACGGCGTGCCCAAATCGGCCGCGGCAAGCCCCCCGTCGCTCGCGTTCGCCGACGCCGACAGCGCAAAGCGATGGGCGAATGGGCTCCCGCTGACGAACGTCGCGCAGGCCTACGAAGCCGTTCTTGGCCAGTTGCGCGCGCTTTCGGCAGCCGACTTCGCGCCGCGCGAACGCGCAACGATCGCTGAAGTCCTGCGCGACCAGGTCGCCTATTTACACAAGGAATTGGCGCGCCGCTACGCCGGCAAGGCGCAACCCGCGGTGGACCGCGAGCTCGAGGCCTTCGACCACGCGCTGACGCTTTGGCAGGCGCTCTGGGAACAGTATTCCGCCTGCCTGAAGCCCCTGCTCGAGGGCGATCCCGAGTTGAGCGGCGTCAAGCCGAAATTGCTGCAGCGCGGACTTTATGTGGGAAAGCAGCTGGTGCTTGCCTGCGGCCTCGCCCGGCGCATTCCGGCGCCCGCGTTGTGGCAGGAGCTCCATGCTTACTACCGCCTCGCCGAAATGCTGGAGTGCGCGGTGACTTCGGTCTCCGACGAGCTGATGGGAAACGCGGTCGGAATCTCGTGTTACTCGACGTACACGCACGCGCTGCTCCTGGGGCTTGCTGATCCGTACGCGATGAGCGTGAAACAGATCGAGCTCACCGACCGCTGGCTCGGCATGTGGTCGCGCAAGGTTTTCCCCTATGCTCAGCAACGCGAAACCGAAGGCCCCGTCATCGTTGTCGACCTCGAAAGCCCGGCCGGCGCGTCCCTTGCGCAGTCGGGGCCGCGTCACGCGCCGACCTCGATGCGCTACGGTTATCCCGGCAAGCTCGCCACCAGCGTCCGCGGTCGTCTGAAGCGTCTGCAGACCGGGGCGACCCCCGCCGAGCTGCAGCTGGGCCACGATTGCAGCGCCGAGCAATGCACGACGCTCCTTGGGCATCTCGATGCGCGGTGGTACCACGTGCCTCGCCGGGCAGGCGAGACGCCGCGGACGACGGTCGAATTGTGCGGAGGCGGCCTCGGCGCCGCCTACTTCCGCATCGGCGGCCGTACATTCGAGCGCAAGGATCCCGTTGGACGTCTGTCTTACCAGGGCGCCCAGCATCTGCAGACGCTGGACGCGCTGACCGACTACGATCGCGGACGCGAGGACGCCGAGCGGACATGGCTATGGGAGCAATGGTCGGGCACCTACGAATGGCGCGAAGCGTCCGTCACGCGAGCGTCGGGGACGCAGCACCGCTGGACGCTCGACCAGCTCGTGACGCTGCGCGACGAGGAGCGGGTCCGTGTGGGCTGCATCACCCGCGTCGCGCGCGATGTCCACGGCGAGGTCGCGCTGTCGATGCGGCTCTGGTCCGCGACGCCCAAGGCTCTTGCGGTGCGGCCCCTGTCCACGGCCGTTTCGGAAGATCCGCCCGTGCCGGCGCTCATCCTCGACGAAACGCCGGAAGACAAGGCAAGCCTGATCCTTCCCCCGCGGACCTTCACTCCGAGCCGGGTGCTGCGCTCCCTCGATGCCGGGGCAGAGCGGCGGTTCCGCCTGACGCACCTCATTCACCGCGGCGCCGATTTCGAGCGGGTCTCGTTCGAAGAGACGCTCTGAAGTCCGCCTGGCGGAAGGTCCCGCGCGCTGCGGGGAGACGATTCATGAGAGCAGCCGATTGGTCCCAACGCGCGCGCATTGGGGCGCAACGATGACCAATCGCCTCGCGGGCGAAACGAGCCCGTATCTTCAGCAGCACGCCGACAACCCCGTGGAATGGCAACCTTGGGATGAGCAAGCGCTCACTCTCGCGCGTCGCGCAGGGAAAGCCGATCTTGCTCTCAGTGGGTTATTCCGCGTGCCATTGGTGCCATGTGATGGCGCACGAGTCGTTCGAGGATCCGGAGGTGGCAGCGGCGATGAACGCCGATTTCGTCAACATCAAGGTCGATCGCGAGGAGCGCCCGGACCTGGACCAGATCTACCAGACCGCACATGCGTTGCTGACCCGCCGCTCGGCGGGCTGGCCCCTCACGATGTTCCTCACCCCGGATGGCGCGCCGTTTTTCGGGGGCACGTATTTTCCCCGCGAAGGCCGTTACGGCTTGCCGGGGTTTCTCGAGCTGCTGCCGCGGATCGCCGCCGCCTATCGCGAGCAGGGTCCCGCGATCGCCGAACAGGCCGCGCGGCTCAAAGATGCGCTTGCGAGTCTGGAACCCCGACCGCTCGGTAATCCGGGGCTCGCCGCGTGCGGCGCCGGAAACAGCGCTTGCGGAATTGAAGCGCAGCTTCGATCCCGAGCACGGCGGATTCGGCGCGGCCCCCAAGTTTCCGCATCCGACCGATCTCACGCTATGTCTCCACGCCGCCGCGCGCGACGACGACAGCGACGCGCGCAGCGTAGTCCGGGTCACGCTGGAACGCATGGCAGACGGGGGCATCCACGATCAGCTCGGCGGAGGCTTCTGCCGTTACAGCGTGGATGCCGAATGGACGATTCCGCATTTCGAGAAGATGCTCTACGACAACGGCCCGCTCCTCGGGCTGTACGCCGATTTCGCGCGCGTGACGGGCGAGTCGCGGTTCGCCGCTGTCGCGCGCGACATCGTCCTGTGGATGACGCGCGAGATGCGCGCTCCGGACGGCGCTTTTTTCTCGAGCCTCGACGCCGACAGCGAAGGCGAGGAGGGCAAGTTCTATGTCTGGTCGAGGGACGAGGTTCACGGCCTGCTTTCCGCCGATGAGGTCGCGCTCGCCGCGCCGCACTGGGGCCTCGATGCGCCGCCAAATTTCGAAGGTCATGCCTGGAACCTGCGTGTTGCACGACCCGTCGAAAAGGTTGCCTCGATGCTCGGGATTTCCGCGGCCGAAGCAGGCGCGCGGCGCGCGCGCGCGAAGTCGACGTTATTTGCCGCGCGCTCGAAGCGGGTGCGCCCCGGCCTCGACGACAAGATCCTGACCTCGTGGAACGCGCTCGCAATCGCGGGCCTTGCGCGCGCCGCCCGTGCGCTTGACGAATCGGGTTGGGGGGATCTCGCGATAGCGGCGGCCGACGCATTGCGCGCGACGGTCTGGCGCAATGGGCGCCTGCTCGCCACACGGAAGAACGAGCGGGCGCACCTTAACGCGTATCTCGATGACCATGCTTTCCTGCTGGACGCGTTGCTCGAATTGATGCAGACGCGGTTTCGTCGCGAGGATTTCGAATGGGCATGCGAGATCGCCGACCTGCTGCTCGCGCAGTTCGAGGATCGCGCGAACGGCGGTTTCTTTTTCACGAGCCATGATCACGAGCGTCTCTACCATCGCACCAAGCCCGGTCCCGACAATGCGACGCCGTCCGGCAACGGGGTGGCGGCATCGGCGCTGATTGCGCTCGGGCATCTCGCCGCGCAACCGCGCTATGTCGAGGCGGGAGAGCGAGCGGTGCGCGCGTTCGCAGGTGTGCTTCGCGAGTCGCCGCGCGGATGCGCCACGCTGCTGATGGCGCTAGAAGACGCGGTTTCACCGCCCGCATCGGTGCTGCTTGCGGGGGACGTCGCGGTGTGCGCCGATTGGCAGAGCGGTCTCGAACACACGTTGCGGCCCGCCGTTCGCATTTACAACGTCGCAGGCGCCGACCTGCCTGCAGCACTCGTCAAGGGCCCCGCGCCGTCCGGCGGCGCGGTAGCGTGGGTGTGTCGCGGTACGCACTGCCTGCCACCGGTTGATACGTTGGACGAGGTCGAACAAATCCTTTCCAGCTGATGCGTCGTGGCGATGCCGCATCCGTTCGGTTACCATGCCGTCCGTTGCAACGCAAAACTCAGGGAGATCCGATGAAATTTGCTGCCGCCACAATCGCTGCCGCCGGCGTGTTTTCGATCGGCGCTGCGCAGGCCGACGCGGGCGAAGACCTGCTCAAGAAATCAGGGTGCACTGCGTGCCACGCGATCGACAAGAAGCTTGTGGGTCCCGCGTACGTCGAGGTGGCCGCCAAATACAAGGGCGACGCCGGCGCTGCGGCCAAGCTCATGGAGAAGGTCAAGAAAGGCGGCTCCGGTGTCTGGGGACAGGTCCCGATGCCGCCCAATCCTCAAGTGAGCGACGCCGACCTTAAGACGATGGTCGCCTACATCCTCGCGCTGAAGAAATAGAGCCCTATCTCAAATAGGCTGCGCGACCCGATTGCTTTGTCGTGTCCTCGCTCGCCCCTCGCTGTACGTCTATGTACTATCTCGAGGCTCGCTCCGGGCCCTCATTTGGCAACTGAGGCACTCGAGCCGCTCGCCAGGATTTTGAGATAGGGTTCTAGCCCTCTGGGGTCCGCTTTGACAGCGCCATGCCAGGCCGGTAACCTTCGCTTCGTCCGTGCAGGAGAGCGCGGCGTCGGCTTGAAGCCGGCGCGGCCGCCGAAGGCGCAACTCCCGAGAACCGCTCAGGCAACGAGAACCGCAAGGACGGCAATTCGATCTGGAGAGAGGCCGCGTATCCGGCGGCCCACCGAAGGGGCACCGGCGACCGGCAACGCGCGCCGTAATCTCTCAGGTAAAAGGGACAGACGGGGCGATGCGGCACGGCCGCCTCGCCTCTTTCTTTTTTGCCGGGAAAAAAGGGTGCTAAAGAAGACTCCGCTCAACACTGTCCACCGTGCCGCCGGTGCGCGCATGGTGGACTTCGGCGGCTGGGACATGCCAGTCCACTACGGCTCGCAGATCGATGAGCACCACGCGGTGCGCACCGATGCAGGCATGTTCGATGTGTCCCACATGCGGGTCGTGGATCTCGAAGGTGCGGGTGCGCGCGAATTCCTGCGGGGTGCGCTCGCCAACAACATCGACAAATTGAAAGATGCCGGCCGTGCGCTTTACTCGTGTCTGTTGACGCCCGCGGGCACGGTGATCGACGACCTGATCGTCTATTTCCTGCGCGAGGATTTCTTCCGCCTCGTCGTCAACGCAGGTACCGCGGACAAGGACATCGGATGGTTGAGGAAGCTCATTGGCGAGCGCGCACCTTCCCTCCGTCTCACGCCGCGCGAGGACCTCGCGATGCTCGCTGTCCAGGGCCCGAACGCGCGCGCCAAGGTCTGGCGGGCGATCCCCGGAAGCGAAACGGCAAGCGCAGCGTTGAAGCCTTTCACCGCGGCGTCGATGGATACGCCGTTAGGCGAGGCGTTCGTCGCGCGCACCGGGTATACGGGCGAGGATGGATTCGAGATCGTGCTGCCGGCCACGCGCGTGGTCGAACTGTGGCACGCGCTTGCCGCCGCCGGTGTTGCGCCTGCGGGACTCGGTGCGCGCGACACGCTACGCCTCGAGGCCGGGATGAACCTTTACGGCCAGGACATGGACGAAACCGTGTCGCCGCTCGAATCCGGCCTCGCCTGGACGGTCGATCTCGCGAGCCCGCGCGATTTCGTCGGCAAGGCGGCGCTCGCCGCGAATCCACCGAAACGCCAAATGACCGGGCTCCTTTTGACCGACAAGGGTGGCGTTCTGCGCGCGCACCAGTTCGTGCGCACGGCAAAAGGCGACGGCGAGATAACGAGTGGAACGTTCAGTCCGACGCTCGGCAAGTCGATCGCGCTTGCGAGGCTGCCGGGGGGTGTTGCGCAGGGAGACACCGTCAGGGTTGTGATACGCGACCGCGAGCTCGCGGCCAGAGTTGTGAAGCCGCCGTTCGCACGAAACGGCAAGGCGCTGATTACGTGACAACGACGACGTCCTTAGTGATCCAAGACCTTTCCAATCAAACGGAGTGCCAATGAACGTGCCGAGCAATCTCCGCTACACCGAAGCGCACGAATGGGTGCGCGCCGAAGACGACGGTACTGTCACGGTCGGCATCACCGATCACGCACAGGCCGCACTGGGCGATCTCGTCTACCTCGAGTTGCCTGCCGTCGGGCGCGTTGTCGCCGCCGGCGAAGCGTGCGCCGTCGTCGAATCGGTGAAGGCAGCCTCCGATGTGTATGCGCCGATCGGGGGCGAGATCCTCGCGGTGAATTCGCCGTTGACCGACACGCCCGAGGAAGTGAACAAGGACGCCTATGCCGCGTGGTTTTTCAAGTTGAAGCCAGCGGACGGCGGCGCGTTCGCCGGCCTGCTCGCGCCGAAGGCGTACGAAGCCGTGATCGGAGACGAATGACGACAATCACCGATAGCGCTCGTCCGGCGCTGTCCGCTCTCGAAGCGACAGACGCGTTTGTCGCGCGGCACATTGGCACGTCGCCCGCTGACCAGGCGGCGATGCTAGACACGCTTGGATATCCGTCGCGCGCGGCGCTGATGGAGGCAATCGTGCCGGCGTCGATCCGGGAGGCAACGCCGCTCGGACTACCGCCCTCTGTGCCGGAAACCGAGGCGCTGGCACGGCTCAACGCAATCGCCGCAAAGAACCGCGTGCTGACGTCGATGATCGGGCAAGGCTATTACGGCACGCATACGCCCGGCGTCATTCTGCGCAACGTTCTCGAAAACCCCGCCTGGTACACGGCGTACACGCCCTACCAGCCGGAAATCTCGCAGGGACGGCTCGAAGCGCTCGTCAATTTCCAGACAATGGTCTGCGATCTCACCGGCATGGCGATTGCGAATGCTTCGATGCTGGATGAAGCGACGGCCGCCGCCGAAGCGATGACGCTCTGCATGCGGATGACCAAGGGCAAGAGCACGCGCTTTTTCGTTGCGGACGACGTCTTTGCGCAGACATTGGACGTCGTGCGCACGCGTGCGCAGCCGCTCGGGCTCGAAATCGTCAACGGTCCCGCGGACGAGGCCGCCGCTGCCGGAGCCTTCGCTGTTCTGCTGCAGTATCCCGGCGCCAATGGCGACGTGCGCGACTTGCGCGCGCTGACCGCCGCAGTGCATGCCGCCGGCGGCTACGTCGTCGTCGCGGCCGACATTCTCGCGCTCGCGCTCCTTCGCGCGCCGGGCGAGTGGGACGCCGACGTCGTCGTCGGTTCGACCCAGCGGTTCGGCGTGCCGATGGGCTACGGCGGGCCGCATGCCGGTTACCTCGCCACGCGCGACGCGTTCAAGCGGTCGATGCCCGGGCGTCTTGTCGGCGTCACCGTCGATGCGGACGGCGGGCCGGCGTACCGTCTCGCGCTGCAGACGCGCGAGCAGCACATCCGGCGCGAAAAAGCGACGTCGAACATCTGCACGGCCCAGGTGCTGCTCGCCGTGATCGCGGCCATGTATGCCGTCTATCACGGCCCTGCGGGACTGAGAACCATTGCGCGCCGCGTGCACCGGTTGACCGCGATCCTGAAATCGGGGCTCGTGCGCGCAGGATTCAAGGTGCCCACAACCGAGTACTTCGATACGATAACGATCGCGACCGGCGAGCGCACCGGCGATATTCTGGCGCGCGGTGTCGCTGCGGGAATCAATTTTCGCCGCGTCGATGGAGCGACGCTCGGGATATCGCTCGACGAGACCACGACGCGCGACGACGTCATGCGCGTGTGGCGCGTCTTCGCCGGCGGCGACATCAATTTCACCGTCGCCGAGCTCGATGCGACAGTACCCGATGCGCTGCCCGCGGCACTTGGCCGGACGACGCCCTTCCTGACGCACCCCGTCTTCAACCGCTACCATTCCGAAACGGAGATGCTGCGCTACCTGCGGCGGCTCGCCGATCTCGATATCGCGCTCGACCGCTCGATGATTCCGCTCGGATCGTGCACGATGAAGCTGAACGCAACCGCCGAGATGATTCCGGTCACGTGGCCGGAATTCGCGAACGTGCACCCGTTCGCGCCGGCAGACCAGGTCGCCGGCTATCTTGAGCTCGTCCGCGATCTCGAGCGGATGCTGTGCGCGGTCACCGGATACGCGGCAGTGTCGCTGCAACCGAACGCCGGATCGCAGGGCGAATATGCCGGTCTGCTGGCCATCGAGGCGTATCACAAGAGCCGCGGCCAGGGTCACCGCAATGTGTGCCTGATCCCCTCTTCGGCGCACGGAACCAATCCCGCATCCGCCCACATGGCGGGTCTGAACGTTGTTGTCGTCGCCTGCGACAGGGACGGCAACATCGATCTCGCCGACCTCGAAGCCAAAGCAAAGGCGCACACGGCGGATCTCGCGTCGATCATGGTCACGTATCCGTCGACGCACGGTGTGTTCGAGTCGGGGATCTGCCGCATCTGCGAAATCGTCCACGCGCATGGCGGGCAGGTCTACGTCGACGGGGCCAACCTGAACGCGCTGGTCGGCCTCGCGGCGCCGGGAAAATTCGGCGCCGACGTGTCGCATTTGAACCTGCACAAGACGTTCTGCATTCCCCACGGCGGCGGCGGGCCGGGCGTAGGCCCGATCGGCGTCGGCGCGCACCTCGCGCCATTCCTGCCGGCCCACCGGTACATGCCGAGCGAGCCGGCACCCGAGGCGATCGGCGCGGTAGCAGCCGCACCGTTTGGCAGCGCCTCCATTCTGCCGATTTCGTGGATGTACATGACGATGATGGGCAGCGACGGTCTTACCGCAGCGACCGAGAGCGCGATCCTCGCGGCGAACTACGTCGCGAAGCGACTCGACGCCCACTATCCGGTGCTCTACTCGGGACGGGGCGGGCTGGTCGCTCACGAATGCATTCTCGATCTGCGGCCGGTAAAGGAAACGGCGGAGATCGCCGTCGACGACGTCGCCAAGCGGCTCATGGATTACGGGTTTCACGCCCCGACGATGAGCTTTCCGGTCGCCGGAACGCTGATGGTCGAGCCCACCGAAAGCGAGTCGAAGGCCGAGCTCGACCGTTTCGTCGACGCCATGATCGCAATCCGTGCGGAGATCGCAGCCGTCGAAAGCGGCCGTTTCGATCGTGCCGACAATCCGCTGAAGCACGCGCCGCATACCGCGCAGGCGATCGGCCGCAACGAATGGAACCACGCGTACCGGCGCGAAGAGGCGGCCTATCCCGTCGCATCGCTGCGCGCCGCTAAATTCTGGCCGCTGGTCGCGCGCGTCGACAACGTCTACGGCGACCGCAATCTCTTCTGCAGCTGCATCCCGCTCGACGATTACGTGGAGGCGTGCGCGCCGGACGTGCCGGCAAAGGCGACCGCGGCGGCGTAGCAATGCGCGTTCTGGTGCTCGGCGCGGGGGTGATCGGCGTCACCGCCGCCTGGTATCTCGCCGCGGACGGTCACGAGGTCACGGTCGTCGATCGTCAGCCAGGTCCGGCTCTCGAAACCTCGTTCGCGAACGGCGGTCAGATCTCCGCCTCGCATGCCGAGCCGTGGGCCAACCCCGGCGCACCGCGAAAGATCCTGCAATGGCTGGGGCGCGAGGATGCGCCGCTGCTGTTCCGTCTGCGCGCCGATCCGCATCAGTGGGGATTTGCGCTGGCCTTCCTGCGCGAATGCCTGCCGTGGCGCGCGCGTCGCAACACGATCCAATGCCTCAACCTCGCGCTCTATTCGCGCGATTGCCTTCAGGCGCTACGTGCCACCACCGGCATCGAGTACGATCAGCAACAGCGCGGAATCCTCGAGTTCTACACGGAGGCGAGCGAATTCGACGACGGCGCAAAGGCGGCTGCGCTGATACGCGAGCAGGGCGTCGATCGCGAGGTGAAGACAGTCGACGAGTGTATCGGAATCGAGCCCTCTCTCGCCGCTGCCCGCGAGCGCCTTGAAGGGGGCATCTACACGCGCACGGACGAATCGGGCGACGCGCGCCGCTTCAGCGAGGAGTTGGCACGCCTGGCGGCAGCGCGCGGCGTCAGCTTTCGCTGGAACGTCTCGGTCGCAGCACTCGCAGCCGAAGGCGACAGGATCGTCGGCGTTCGCTGCGCGAGCGCAGAGGAGGGTCCTCGAACCTTGACGGCGGATGCGTACGTCGTCGCGCTGGCGAGCTTCAGCCCCTTCATCTTGCGGCCGCTGTCGGTGCGGTGTCCCGTGTATCCGGCGAAGGGTTATTCGGCGACCATCGCGATTGGCGATCATCGCGGGGCACCGACGGTTTCGCTCACCGACATCGCCGCCAAGATCGTGATCACGCGTCTCGGCGAGCGGCTGCGTGTCGCCGGCACCGCCGAGCTTTCCGGCTACAGCACCGATCTCAACGCGGTCCGATGCGCTGCACTGGTCAAGCGGACGTTCGATCTCTTTCCCGACGCAGGCGAGCGCGACAGCGCGCAGTTCTGGGCCGGTTTGCGGCCCGCGACCGCTTCGAACGTGCCGCTCGTCGGCCGGACCCGTTATCGCAATCTCTTTCTCGACACCGGCCACGGAACGCTCGGCTGGACCATGGCCTGTGGCTCGGGCCGCGCGCTTGCCGACGTGATGAGAGGGCGCTCGCCGCAGGTGGATTTTGCGTTTGCGCAGGCTTGAAATGGATTGCGCCGCCGGTAGAATTTCGCACGTCCTCATTCCTGGTGGCCTGTAACGGGGGAATCGATAGTGTCTGGCTGGCTCTTCGCGCCGATTGCTTTGTTGCCGTTGCTCGTAAGGGGGCTCGGCCATTGCTTCGCAACGGCGCCGCGCATTCGGCACGAATAGCGGCGCCATACCACATTCGTTCACTGCCGCTTCCCCTGTTACAGGCCACTTGCCGATTCAAATGATGCTCGCCTCTCTCAACCGGTGGAAGGCCTCCGCGATCCATCTCGGCCTGTCGGCGCTCATCGCGCTCACCGTCGTCACGATCATGCTCCTCGTCTGGTATCCGCCGCCTTACTTCAACGCGATGGGCGGCCAGGGGCTCCTCAAGATCCTCGTCGGCGTCGACGTCACGCTCGGCCCTCTGCTGACGCTCGTCATCTTCAATCCGAAAAAGAAGAGTCTAAGGTTCGATCTTTCCATCATCGCGACGGTACAACTCGCGGCACTCGCCTATGGCGTCTACATCATGTTCGAGGCGCGCCCGGTTTACACCGCGTTCGCCGTCGACCGATTCGATATTGTGTCGGCAAACGAGCTCGATCAGGTCGACCTCGAAGCAGGTCCTCCTGAGTACCGCGACCTTCCGCTGACGGGGCCGCGCGTGGTCGGAATTCGGTATCCCGACAAGCAAAAGAACACCGACGAATGGAACAAGCTCGTATTTTCAGGCGCCGCAGGCAAGGACGTGCCGCAATTTCCCAAATACTATGTCCCCTACGCCGACATCGCTGCCGACGTGCTCAAGAAAGCGAAGCCCCTCGCGGCGCTGGTCAAGGACAAGCCGGAGACTAAGGCGGCGGTGCAGTCGTTCACGGCGAGCAGCGGCCGCAAGGAAAGCGATCTCGTCTACGTACCGCTCATGGGCCGCGGCGACACAATGACGGCGGTGCTCGATGCGCGAGACGCGAAAATCGTCGGTTATCTCGCCATCGATCCGTACTGATTGCATCACCGCCGGCGGCATGCGGTGCTGACGTTATAATTGCGTCCTTTTCCGCCGGCTCGTGATGCTCTCCCTCCGCTTCTTCGTCGCCGCCGCGTTGATCGCCGTCGCATTGATCGCCGCCGCGGCCATCCCTCGTGACGCGCAAGCGGCGCCCGCAGCGCGTCGCGCGGCCCCCGCCAACGCCGCGACCGCACAGCCGGCGCCAACGGTCGCTGCGCGCGCATATTTGTTGCTCGATTTCGCGAGTGGCACGGCGATCGTCGAGCAGAACGCCGACGAGCGCCGCGAACCGGCGTCGCTCACCAAGCTCATGACGGCGTACTTGACGTTCGCCGCGCTGCGCGAAGGCAAGATCATGCCGTCGCAGAGCGTGCCGGTGTCGACGGCGGCATGGCACGCGGAGGGTTCGCGGATGTTCATCGAGCCACGCCGCGCGGTGTCGGTCGACGAGTTGCTGCGCGGAATGGTCGTGCAATCCGGCAACGATGCATCGATCGCGCTGGCGGAGCTTGTAGGGGGAAGTGAACCCGCGTTCGTCGTGCGCATGAATGCCGAGGCGAAGCGCATGGGTCTCACCAACACGAACTTCGCTAATGTCACCGGACTTTCGCAGGCCGATCATTATTCGACCGCGCGCGACCTCGGCACGCTCGCCGCGGCGCTGATCCGCGATTATCCCGATTACTACAAGCTCTATTCGATCAAGGAATTCCGCTACAACAACATCACGCAGCCCAACCGCAACCGGCTTCTTTGGGTCGATCCCTACGTCGACGGCATGAAGACGGGCCACACCGATGCCGCCGGATGGTGCCTCATCGCGTCGGCAAAGCGCGGCGAGCGGCGGCAGATCGCTGTCGTGCTGGGCGCGAGCTCCGATGCAATGCGGGCGAGCGAAGCCGAGAGGCTTCTCAACTACGGCTTCCAGTCGTTCGACACGGTCCATCTCTATCACTCCGGTGAGACCGTACAATCGCTGCGCGTGTGGAAAGGCGCCGAACAGAGCATCGCCGCTGGATTCTTTGCCGATCAATACCTGACGCTGCCGAAGGGCAAGGCGGCGGCCTTGCAGCTCACGATGACGGCAAGCGAGCCGCTCGTTGCCCCGGTCCTGCAAGGCCAGCGCGTAGGCACGGTTAAGGTCGCGCTCGAGGGCAAGACGCTGGCCGAGCTTCCGATGGTCGCCCTCGCGGAGGTGCCGGCGGCGAATATTTTCGGCCGCGCCTGGGACACGATGCGTCTCTGGTTCGCGCGATGATCGTCTATCTCAACGGCGCGTTGCTGCCGATCGAAGAAGCGAAGGTCCCGGTTCTCGATCGCGGGTTCATTTACGGCGACGGCGTGTACGAGTTGATCCCTGTGTACGATCGCCGGCCCTTCCGGCTGCCGCAGCATCTCGCGCGCCTCCAGCGCAGCCTCGACGGCATCCGCCTTGCCAACCCGCACACGGACGCCGAGTGGACCGCCATCATCTCGGACGTGATCGCGAAACAGCCCTTCGACGACCAGGGCGTCTACTTCCAGGTGACCCGCGGTGTCGCCAAGCGCGACCACACGTTTCCGCAGGGTGTTGCACCCACGGTGTTCATGATGAGCAACCCGCTCGCCACGCCCTCGGCCGAACAGGTCGAGCGGGGCGTCGCCGTTGTCACCGCCGACGACAACCGCTGGCGGCGCTGCGACCTGAAGACGATATCGCTCGTCGGCAACGTGCTGATGCGCCAGCTCGCGGCCGACGCCAATGCGATCGAGACGGTGATGTTCCGCGACGGCTGGCTCACCGAAGCCTCGGCGTCGAACGTCCTGATCGTGACCGGCGGCACCATTGTCGCGCCGCCGAAGGACAACCGGATACTCCCGGGCATTACTTACGACGCAACCGAGGAGTTCGCGCGCGAGGCGGGCCTGCCGTTCGCGATGCGTCCGGTATCGAAGGCAGAAGCGCTCGCGGCAAGCGAGATGTGGCTTTCCTCATCGACCAAGGAAGTGCTCGCCGTCACGACGCTCGACGGCAAGCCGTTCGCGGGGGGTGTCCCGGGGCCATCTTTCAGGGCCATGCACGCGCTGTTCCAGCAGAAGAAGCGCGCCGCGTAGCGGGCTCGGCGAACCCTGACCGCCGTGCCCGCCCTCCCAGGCGGCGACGCCCGTCGGAAGTAGCGGCCCACCTACAAGAGGTGCCGGCCGCAGCGAAGTTCCCGAGTGTCCGGCGTTGCATTAGAATTGAGCGGCTCCGGTCCTGGTGCGACGATGTCCGAGCCTCTCCAAAAGATCATCGCGAACCGCTACGGCGGGCGAGACCTGCCCGTCATCCTGGTGCTGCCGGATGGGGGGCGCGTCCCGCTATCTTCGTCGACCGAGGCGGAAGTCATCATCCGGACGTGGCGGGCACTCAAAGCGCTTGCGTCCCCGGAGCTGGGCAGGCTCGCGCGCGCCTATGTGCGAAACGAGATCGATTTCACCGGCGGCGCGCGGCGGATCCTCGATATCACGGAGGCGATGGTGGGTTCGGTCGTCCACGGCCGCGAATCCTTGCGGGCGCGGTGGCGAATGTTCCGCCATCAGCATCGCAGCAACCGGAAGAACATCCAGCACCACTACGACGTCTCGGACGCCTTCTACCGGCTGTGGCTCGACCCGCGGATGGTCTACTCGTGCGCCTATTTCAGCGCGGAGGACGATTCGCTTGCCGACGCGCAGGTGAAAAAGCTCGACCACATCTGCCGCAAGCTCCGGCTCGCGCCCGGCGAGACATTTCTCGACATCGGTTGCGGCTGGGGCGCGCTTATTTTCTGGGCGGCGCAGAACTACGGCGTGACCGCAACCGGCATCACGCTTTCGAAGCACCAGTTCGACCATGTGACGCGCGAAATCGCCGCACGCGGGCTCGAGGGACGCGTGCGGGTGATGCTTCAGGATTACCAGGACCTGCCCGAAGGCGTGCTCTACGACAAGGTTGCGAGCATCGGGATGTTCGAGCACGTGGGTCCGCGCCGCTACGACAAGTATTTCGGCAAGATCTATCACGTGCTGAAGCCTGGCGGGTTCGTTCTAAACCACGGCATCACGCTCAACGTCCTTGGCGCGCAAAGTCTCGGCAGCGGCATCGGCGATTTCGTCGAGGAGTACGTGTTCCCGGGCGGACAGCTCGCGCACGTCGCGCCGGTGATCGGCGGCCTCGCGCGCGCAGGCCTCGAACTGGTCGATGCCGAGGCGCTGCGCGAGCACTATGCGAAGACGTTGTGGAGCTGGCTCGACGGTCTCGAGGCAAACGCCGACGCGGCGCGGGCGGAGGTCGGGGAAGAGAAATTCCGCGTATGGCGCATCTACCTCGCCGGCTCGGCGCATGCGTTCGAGCGCGGGTGGCTGTCGATCTGGCAGCTCCTCGCCGGCAAGCCGCTGCCCGACGGGGAACTGCCGCATCCGCTGACCCGGGAGTACATCTACGCCCCGGATCATAAGTAGAACCCGCACAGTGGCCGCGCGAGATTGCATTCGAGGGGCATCGCCCTCATCTGCGGCGCCATGGAAACCCTGATGCCGATTGTGCCTCCCGCCGCTTCAGAGTCGCTGCTCACGTTTCCCTGCGCCTTCCCGATCAAGGTGATGGGACGCACGCAGGACGGATTCGCGCAGGCGATCGTGACCGTCGTTGCGCGGCACGCGCCGGATTTCGACCCCGCGACGCTTGAAATGCGATCGTCGAGCGCGGGCAATTACCTTTCCGTGACTGCGACGATCAACGCGATCTCGCGTGCGCAGCTCGACGATCTCTATCGCGATCTCACGTCGCATCCAATGGTGACAATGGTGCTGTGATGACGGACGTTGCGGCCCCGCTCGCCGGCGCCGCGACGCACGCGCTCGGTCGGACCGATTACGAGGCGACTTGGCGCGCGATGCAGTCGTTCACGTCGACGCGCACGCCCGAAACACGCGACGAGATCTGGCTGACCGAGCATCCACCCGTCTATACCTTGGGACTTGCCGGTCGACGCGAGCACCTGCTGCGCGACAACGGAATCCCTGCGCTCAAGGTCGATCGCGGCGGGCAGATCACGTATCACGGCCCGGGGCAGCTCGTCGCGTACCTGCTGTTCGATCTCAAACGCCGCGGGATGGGCATCCGCGCGATGGTGCGGTCCATCGAGGCGAGCATAGTAGAATGGCTTGATTCGATCGGAATTTCTGCTTACGGAAAGCCGGCGGCGCCTGGAGTCTATGTCATGGTTGCGGGAACGGAGGCGAAAATTGCCGCGCTGGGTCTCAGAGTGAGCAAGGGCTGCACGTACCATGGCTTGGCGCTCAATGTCGCAATGGACTTGGCCCCGTTCGCCGATATCGATCCGTGTGGTTTCAAAGGGCTCGCCGTGACGCAGCTCGCCGACCTCGGCGTCGTGCGAACCGTCGAAGAAGCGGGCGCGGAACTCGCTCCGGTCATCACCGCGCGCTTCGCATGAGTGATACATCGCCGCCGATCGCGCCGGGTTCCAACGCCGCCGGTGTCAAGCACAGGGGTGCGTCGAAAACGTCGCGCGTATTTGCCAAATTCGCGATCAAAGTGGTCGCGTCCGAGCGGCTGAAAAAGCCCGACTGGATTCGGGTGCGCGCGCCGTCGTCGCCGCGCTTCTACGAAATCAAGAGAATCCTGCGCCAGCACAACCTCCACACCGTGTGCGAGGAAGCGTCGTGTCCCAACATCGGCGAGTGCTTCGGCAAGGGTACGGCGACGTTCATGATCATGGGCGACATTTGCACGCGGCGCTGTCCGTTCTGCGATGTGGGGCACGGTCGTCCGTTGCCGCTCGATACCGAGGAGCCGCGCAATCTCGCGCTGACGATCGCCGCGCTGAAGTTGCAGTACGTGGTGATCACGAGCGTCGATCGCGACGACCTGCGCGACGGTGGCGCGCAGCACTTCGTCGACTGCATCCGAATGGTGCGGCACCAGTCGCCGCAAACCCGAATCGAGGTGCTGGTGCCTGATTTCCGCGGCCGGCTCGACCGCGCGCTCGACGTCCTGAGCGAGGCGCCGCCGGACGTGATGAATCACAACCTCGAAACGGTGCCACGCCTGTACAAGCAGGCGCGACCTGGCTCCGACTACGCGCATTCGCTCAGGCTTCTCGCCGAATTCAAGAAGCGCTTTCCGCAGCTTCCCACGAAGTCGGGGCTGATGGTGGGATTGGGCGAGACCGACGACGAGATACTCGCGACAATGCGCGACCTGCGCACGCACGGCATCGACATGCTGACGATCGGCCAATATCTGCAACCGACCAGCGGGCATCTTCCGGTGCTCCGCTATGTGCATCCGGACACATTTGCAATGTTCGAGCGTGAGGCTTATGCGATGGGGTTCCGGCACGCCGCCGTCGGCGCCTTGGTGCGATCGTCGTATCACGCCGACAAACAGGCCGAAGGCGTCGCCGTCGGCGCGCTCTAGCTGGACGGCGGCACCGCGCCCTTGGGCCAAAGCAGCCACATCCGGCCATCCTGCTTCATCCGGCCGGCCTCGCGCGCCGATTCGCCGCCGAATCCCCAGAAGAAGTCCGCGCGAACTGCGCCGCGGATCGCGCCGCCGGTGTCCTGCGCCATCGTGAGCCGCTCGAGCGGCCGCGTCGACAAAGGATAGGTCGTCGCGAGGTAGACCGGTGCGCCGAGCGGTATGGAGCGCGTATCCACGGCGATGGTGCGACCGGCGAGGAGCGGAACGCCCAGCGTGCCGAAGGGCCCATCGATTTTCGCCTCGAGCGAGCCCGGTACCGGCGGAGGGACTTCGCGGAAAAAAACGTAGCTCGGATTTTCGTCGAGCAATGCCGGCAGCTCCGCCGGATGCTGCCGGCCCCATTCGCGGATTCCCTGCATCGAGGCGCGATCGAGCGTGATCTCGCCGCGATCGATGAGCACGCGGCCGATCGATCGGTAGGGATGCCCGTTCTGGTCCGCATAGCCAATGCGCACCACGCTGCCATCGGCGAGAGCGACACGACCGGAGCCCTGAATCTCGAGGAAGAATGCTTCGACCGGATCCTCGACGTAGACCAGCACCTTGTCCGCGAGCGGCGCCTTGCCGCCTTCGATCTCGGCACGCGTCCAATACGGCACGACCTTGCGTCCGTCGACGCGGCCGCGGAGCCGCTTGTCCTTCAGCTCGGGATGAAGCGCGGTCAGATCGACCGTCAGCAGGTCGTCGGGCGCCGAATAGAGAGGTACCGCGAAACGTGCGGTTGGAGCGCGGCCCCCTGCAAGCAGCGGTTCGTAATATCCAGTGACCATGCCGACGGTGCTTCCGCCGGCGGCGGCGACCTCGTATGGGCTAAAATGCGCTTCGAAGAAAGCGCGGATCGCGGCAGCATCGCGTGGGTCGAGCGCGTTTGCATCCGCGCAGGCACGGGCGAAAATGGCGCGTGTCGACGACGCGGGATTCATCAGCGCCGAGCACCCGACCTGAAATGCCGGCCACACATCCTGCAGCCGGTCGTCGTTCCAGCCGGGGAGTGCGCTGAACGCGACCTGACGGTAGGTCGCAGGTAGTGAAGGGACGCCGGGTGCGGCAGCGGGAGGCGACACGACGGCTGTCGGGCGCACCGTGGCGCAACCGGCTACAAGCAACAGCAGCGCAACCGCTGTGAACACGTGACCGATCCACGACGCACGGTGTAGGAGTACCGCACTCATGGGCTGGCTCTTGCTGGAAGTGCTGATGGCGCTTGTCATCGCCGTGGGAATCGTTTGGTGGACGATGGGCTTGAAGCGCCGCAAACCGCGCGACGACCGCTAATGCAGGATGCGTGGAACGGAAAGGGTGAACGGCGGAATCGTCGCGTCGAACGCGCTGCCGTCTTCGGCGACCATCTGATAGGTGCCGCGCATGGTCCCGACCGGCGTCGCAAGATGCGTTCCGCTCGTGTACTCGAAACTCTCGCCGGGCTTCAGAAGCGGCTGCTGCCCGATCACACCAAGACCCTTCACCTCCTGGACGCGATGCTCGCTGTCTGTGATGATCCAGTGGCGACTGATGAGCTTGGCCGGAACGCTGCCGGTGTTGGTCACGGTGATCTTGTAGGCGAACACATACTGGTTGCGCGACGGATCGGACTGATCGGCAACGTAGGTCGCGTTCGCCGCGACGGTGATGTCGTATTTTTTCGGGTCGGCCATCGGCCGTGCTCCAACCCTGTAACAAGCGGATTATAGAATGTCCGACTATCGGATCGCGCCGTCGCTACTCTCCGCCGACTTCGCCCGCCTCGGCGAGGAAGTGGAGGCCGTCATCGCCGCCGGCGCCGATCTCATTCACTTCGACGTGATGGACAACCATTACGTTCCCAATCTGACGATCGGGCCGCTGGTGTGCGAAGCGATCAAGTCGCACGTAACGGTGCCGATCGACGTCCACCTGATGGTGAAGCCGGTGGACCGCATCGTTCCGGATTTTGCGAAAGCGGGTGCCGCCATCGTGAGCTTCCATCCCGAGGCATCGCTCCATGTCGACCGGACGATCGGTCTCATCCGCGACTGCGGCTGCAAGGCGGGGCTCGTGTTCAATCCGGCAACTCCGCTCGAATGGCTCGACCACACACTGGAAAAGATCGACCTCGTGCTGATCATGTCGGTGAATCCTGGCTTCGGCGGGCAGTCGTTCATCCCGCATGCACTCGACAAGCTTCGCGCCGTGCGCGCGCGCATCGATGCCGTCCAGCAGAAGAGCGGGCGCGCGATCATGCTCGAGGTCGACGGCGGCGTGAAGATCGACAACATTGCAGCGATCGCGAGAGCCGGCGCCGACACGTTCGTTGCCGGGTCGGCGATCTTCGGCACCCCGGACTACGCTGCAACAATTAGCAAAATGCGCGCGGAACTGGCGAAGGCGTAATCGCTGCAGCCGGTGCAAAACGCTGGAGCCGATGGTATAGTGCGCGAGCGATGCGGTTTTTCGGCCGCACAGCCGCGGAAAATACCTTGAGCCTCGATCTCTTCGACCGCAATGACGCCGTCGCCCTCACGGGGCGGTGGTGCGCGACCGCCTGGCGCCGCTGGCGCCCCTGAACCTCAGTCGGCAGATCGCGCCCGGGGTCGCGCGCCCAATGCGACCCCACCCGTTGCTCCTCGTGTCGAATCGATTGTCGAAGCATCATGACCGAAAGCGAATTCCGCGCCCTCGCAGCGCTTGGCCATAACCGCATTCCGCTCGTCCTCGAGACGTTCGCGGACCTCGACACGCCGTTGTCGCTGTATGTGAAACTCGGCAACGCGCCCTACACGTTCCTCCTTGAGTCCGTCGTCGGGGGCGAACGCTTCGGCCGTTATTCGTTCATCGGTTTGGCGGCGAAAAAGCGCATCCGTGCGCGCGGCACGTCGATCGAAGTGGAAGACGCCGGAACGATCGTCGAGCGCCACGAGGGCGATCCGCTCGCCTTTGTCGCCTCGTTCCTGCGCCGTTATCGCGCGGCGCCGGCCAGGGGGTTGCCGCGCTTTTGCGGCGGCCTCGCCGGGATGTTCGGCTACGACACTGTGCGGCACATCGAACCGCACCTCGCTGACACCGCGCCGGCGGCCGCACCCGCACTCGCCGCAATCCCCGACATCCTGCTTCTGCTGACAGAGGAACTTGTCGTCGTCGACAATCTGGCGGGCAAGATTTCGCTGATTGTCTACGCCGACCCGGGCGAGCCCGATGCTTTCGCGAAGGCGACCGCGCGACTTTCGGAGCTGCGGCGGAAGCTTCGGGAGCCGGTCGCGATTCCCTTCCAGACGCGTGCCGCGGCGACACAGGCGCAAAGCGAATTTGGCGCCGAGGCGTTCAAAGCGGCGGTGCAGAAAGCGAAGGACTATATCGCGGCCGGCGATGCGATGCAGGTCGTGCTGTCGCAGCGCCTTTCGCGGCCGTTCACGTCGTCACCGCTGTCGCTCTACCGGGCGCTGCGCTCGCTCAATCCATCGCCTTACATGTTCTACTACGACTTCGGCGACTTTCACGTGGTGGGCGCTTCACCCGAGATCCTTGTCCGCAAGGAGGGTGCGACCGTGACGCTGCGGCCGATCGCAGGCACGCGTCCCCGCGGCTCGACGCGCGAGTCCGACGAAAAGCTTGCGCAGGAACTCCTCGCCGATCCAAAGGAGATTGCCGAGCATGTGATGCTGGTCGATCTCGGCCGCAACGATGTGGGCCGCGTCGCGGCAACGGGATCGGTGATCATCACCGAGCGCATGACGGTCGAGCGTTATTCGCACGTGATGCACATCGTATCGAACGTCGAGGGCACGCTGAAGCCGGGGCTTACCAGCATCGACGTGCTGCGAGCATCGTTTCCAGCCGGAACGGTGAGCGGCGCGCCGAAAGTGCGCGCGATGGAGATCATCGACGAGCTCGAGCCTGTGCGCCGCGGCGTCTACGCGGGCGCCGTCGGCTACGTGAGCTTCCAGGACGACATGGATACCGCAATCGCAATCCGCACCGCGGTGATCAAGGATGGCGTTCTACACGTGCAGGCCGGGGCCGGCATCGTCCACGATTCGGTTCCGGAATCCGAATGGCAGGAAACGCAGAACAAGGCGCGCGCGATCCTGCGCGCTGCCGACATGGTGCAGCAGGGTCTCGACATCGAAGGCTGAGCCAAGGAGCGTCGCCGCGCAAGTGATTCCCAACTGAGTCAACGCATCGGGAACTTCCATGCTGCTCATGATCGACAACTACGACAGCTTCACCTGGAACCTCGTCCAGTACCTGGGTGAGTTGGGAGCGGACGTGCACGTGCATCGCAACGACGCCATCACGCTCTCCGAGATCGCGGCGTGGGAACCCACGCATATCGTCATTTCGCCGGGGCCGTGCACGCCAAACGAAGCGGGGATCTCGATGCCGCTGGTCCGCCAATTCGCGGGGAAAATTCCGATCTTCGGCGTGTGTCTGGGCCACCAGGCTATCGGTCAGGCGTTCGGCGGCCGTATCGTCCGCGCGCAGCGGGTGATGCATGGCAAGCTTTCGCCGGTCACCCATGATGGCGAGGGCGCCTTCGCCGGGCTTCCATCGCCTCTGACCGTGACGCGGTACCATTCGCTGTCGATCGAGCGCGCATCGCTGCCGGACGAGCTCGAAATAACCGCGACCGCGGATGACGGCGAAATCATGGGTGTGCGCCACCGCCGGTTTGCCGTCGAGGGCGTCCAGTTCCATCCGGAGGCATTTTTGACCGAGCACGGGCACGCATTGCTGCGCAACTTTCTGGAGGGGCGATGATGACAATCGGAATCCGCATCGTCGCGGTGTTCCTCGCGGCGATGTCTTCCCGCTTGGGCGGCGGCGGGGGCGATGGACGAATGCGATGATGCGGGCGGTCGCGATGCCGTCGCAAAATGCCTGACGACGCTCGATAGCGAGACACTCGCGACGTTGAAAAGCGTGGAGACCGCTGCTGGACGTGCTGCGCGCGACATCGAAGTCGCGACCAAGCGTCCCGGCGCGTACACCGCGTTCGCCTCGTCGTCGCGGGCGTTCGCGCTCTACCAGCAGGCGCAATGCGATTACGTTCGCATGATGCAGCCCGACGCCAGTGCACCACGGACCGACACGCCGAGCGCCGCCGATATCACGCGCCTCGCCTGCCGGGTGGACCTTGCGCGCGAGCGCATCGAGATTCTCAAGTAGAACAGCTTTCGGAGCTCCTATGACCTTGTCTGTTCAGGATGCGCTGCAACGCACGATCGAACACCGCGAGATCTTTCCCGATGAGATGTTGTCGATCATGCGCCGGATCATGAGCGGCGAGGTGACGCCGGTAATGATCGCGGCGCTGACGGTCGGACTTCGCGTCAAGAAGGAAACGATCGGGGAGATCGCATCGGCGGCGCAGGTGATGCGCGAGTTCGCGACCAAGGTCGAGGTGCCCGACCACGACCATCTTGTCGACATCGTCGGCACCGGCGGCGATGCGTCCCACACGTTCAACATCTCGACTGCTTCGATGTTCGTCGCCGCAGCCGCCGGCGCACGCGTGGCGAAGCACGGCGCACGCTCGGTGTCGTCGAAATCGGGAAGCGCCGACGTGCTGGAGGCGCTGGGCGCCAATATCATGTTGAAGCCGGCCGACGTTGCACGGTGCATCGCGGAGACCGGCATCGGCTTCATGTTCGCGCCGTCGCATCACAGCGCGATGAAACATGCGGCGCCGGTGCGTAAAGAGCTCGGCGTCCGAACGATCTTCAACATTCTCGGGCCGCTCACCAATCCGGCGGGCGCGCCGAACCAGCTCCTCGGCGTATTCCATCCCGATCTTGTCGGTATTCAGGTGCGCGTTCTGCAGCGCCTTGGCAGCAAGCATGTGCTCGTCGTGTACGGGAAGGACGGGATGGACGAAGTGTCGCTGGGTGCTGCGACGATGGTGGGAGAGCTCAAGGACGGCGAAGTGCGCGAATACGAAATCCACCCCGAGGATTTCGGCCTCTCGATGAAGTCGAACCGCGGGCTCAAGGTCACGGACGCCGCGGAGTCGCGGGAAATGGTGCTGGAAGCGCTCGCCGGCACCGAAGGCACGCCGCGGGAGATCGTCATACTGAATGCCGGAACCGCGCTTTACGCCGCCGATGTCGCGGCGTCGATCGCCGACGGCATCGAGCGTGCGCGCGCGGCCATCATGTCCGGCGCTGCCAGGAAGAAGCTCGACGCGTTCGTCGGACTGACGAACAAGCTGGGCGCCCCGCACGCCTGACGATGGCGGACATTCTCGGGCAGATTCTCGCCACGAAACGGGACGAAGTCGCCGCGCTGCGGCGGGCGCGACCGGCTCACGTGGTTGACGCGGCGGCGCAGGCGGCGACGGCGCCACGCGACTTCGAAAGCGCGCTCCGCGCGAAAATCGCCGCAGGACGAGCGGCGGTCATTGCCGAAATCAAGAGAGCGAGCCCGAGCCGCGGCATGCTGCGGCCCGAGTTCGATCCGCCGGCGATCGCCGCGAGCTATGAGCGTGGCGGCGCGGCGTGCCTGTCCGTGCTTACCGACCGCGCGTACTTTCAAGGTGCACCCGAATTCCTGACCGCGGCGCGCGCGGCAAGCGGCCTTCCCGTCCTGCGCAAGGATTTCATCGTCGATACTTATCAGATCGCCGAGGCGCGGGCGATGGGCGCCGACGCGATACTCTTGATCGTTGCTGCACTGGACGACGCGGAGCTCGCGCGTTTCTATGCGGACGCGCGCGCGCTCGGCATGGCCGTGCTGGTTGAAGTGCATGATCCAGGCGAGCTTGATCGCGCGCTGAGGCTCGAACGGGCAATCATAGGCATCAACAACCGGAACCTCCGCACGTTCGACGTGAGCTTGGCGACAACGCTGGAGCTTGTACCGAAGATCCCGGCGGACCGCCTCGTCGTCACCGAGAGCGGTATCCTCGTGCGGGCCGACGTTGCGACGATGCGCGAACACGGCGTCGACGCGTTTCTCGTCGGCGAGGCGTTCATGCGTGCCAAGGACCCCGGTGCCGCGCTCGTGGAGCTGTTCGCCTGAGCCGGCGGGGCGAAAGCACGGCTCCTGAGCGAGCAGGACAATTGCCCGGATGCCGGAACCTCGAATGATGCGACCGGTGCTATCATTCGCTGCCGTTTCGGCGCGGCGCGCACGAACCGTCGCGGGCGCCGCGTCCTGCAACGGCGCGCAACACCACAGACTATGAGACGTCGCGTCGTCGGGGGAGCCTCACCGTGTCGGCTATCGTCGCCGAAAACGTCAGCAAGCACTGGACGACCGTCGCGGGCGAGGTGCGCGCCGTCGACGGCCTTTCGTTCGCATTCGACCAAGGCACGCTCAACGTCCTGCTCGGCCCGTCCGGCTGTGGCAAGTCGACAACGCTGCGGCTGATCGCTGGACTAGAGCAGGCGGACGGCGGCCGCATCTTCATCGGCGGTCGCGACGTTACCGCGCTTTCGCCTTCGCAGCGCAACATCGCTATGGTCTTCCAGTCGTATGCGCTGTTCCCGCATCTGTCGGTCGCCGAAAATATCGTCTTCGGCCTTCGGGTGCGCAAGATTCCGGCCAATGAGCTCGCGCGGCGTCTTGCGCGCACTGCCGAGCTCCTGGGACTCGCAGGGCTCCTCGATCGCAAGCCGTCGCAACTTTCGGGCGGGCAGCAGCAGCGCGTCGCGCTTGGCCGCGCGTTCATCGCCGAGGCACCGGTGTGCCTGATGGACGAGCCGTTATCGAATCTCGATGCACAGCTCCGGCAGGACATGCGTACCGAAATCCGCGGCCTGCAGCGCACGCTCGGCATCACGATGGTCTACGTGACGCACGATCAGGTCGAGGCGATGTCGATGGCCGATCGCGTCGTGCTCCTGAACAAGGGAAGGATCGAGCAGAACGCGACGCCGGTGGAGCTCTACGAGAATCCAGCCAACACGTTCGTCGCGCGCTTCATCGGCACGCCACCCATGAACCTGCTTCCGCTCGACGCGGGCCGCGGCGGCGCTATCGTTGCGGGCACGGATGGCCCGGCGGTCGCGCCCCCGCAATGCGCGGGACTTACACTGGGCGTGCGTCCGGAGCACATCGCGCTCGGATTCGAGCGCGGCGCGCGCGCCGAGGTCGCCGCGATCGAGTATCTCGGTGCTGATTCGCTCGTCACCTGCCGCCTCGGCGACGCAACGCTTGCAGTGCGCGTCGCCGGCAGCGTGGGACTCGCGCGTGGCGATGCGACGTGGCTTACATGGGCACCCGGGGCCCAGCATTTTTTCGAGCGCACCGGCGAACGCAGCAGCGCGCCTTTGCAACATTCAACGGAAACACTGTTTGCATAACATCAGCTGTACGCCCTGCCAGAGGAGAACACCATGCCGTTGAAAGCCATCAAGCGCGCGCTCACCGGAACTGCCGTCGCAATCGCTTCAGTGCTCGCGTTCGCACAAGCCCCCGTCGAGGTGTCGTTCTACTACCCGGTTGCCGTCGGGGGGCCGATCACCAAGATCATCGACGGTCTTGCCGCCGATTTCGAAAAGGAAAATCCGGGGATCAAACTGAAGCCGATCTATTCGGGCAGCTATCAGGAGTCGATCACCAAGGCACTCACGGCGATGAAGAGCGGCGATCCGCCCGTGACCTCGATCCTGTTGTCGACCGACATGTTCACGTTGATCGACGAGGATGCGATCGTCCCGTTCGACGACTTGATCAAGACGCCCGAGGACCAGGCGTGGCTCAAGAGCTTCTATCCGGCGTTCATGGAAAACAGCCAGACCGGCGGCAAGACTTGGGGCATTCCGTTCCAGCGCTCGACGATCGTTCTCTATTACAACAAGGAGGCGTTCAAGGAGGCGGGACTCGATCCAAACCGGGCACCGGCGAACTGGAAGGAACAAGTGGAATACGCGCAGAAGCTCACGAAGCGCGACGCCTCCGGCAAGGTGACGCAGTGGGGCATCCAGATCCCATCGTCGGGCTTTCCCTACTGGCTGTTCCAGGCGCTTGCGATCGAGGCGGGGACGAACCTCATGAACAGCGCCGGCACGCAGACGTATTACGACCGGCCCGAGGTGATCGAAGGGCTCACCTACTGGGTCGACCTCGTCAGCAAGTACAAGGTCCATCCGGAAGGCATCGTCGAGTGGGGCACCACGCCGAAGGATTTCTTCGAGAAGAAGGTCGCCATGGTGTGGACGACCACTGGCAATCTCACCAACGTGCGGACCAATGCGAAGTTCGATTTCGGCGTTGCGATGCTGCCAGCCGGCAAACAGCGCGGGAGTCCCACGGGCGGCGGCAATTTCTATCTCTTCAAGAAGTCGACACCGGTGCAGCGCGACGCCGCTTTCAAGTTCATCAAGTGGGTCACGAGCCCTCAACGCGCGGCGCAGTGGGGAATCGACACCGGCTATGTTGCGGTGCGCGCCGATGCGTGGGATACGCCGACAATGAAGCAATACGTGGCGGGGTTTCCGGCGGCCGCCGTTGCGCGCGACCAATTGCCGTATGCAAAGGCCGAGCTCTCGACCCACGACAACCAGCGCGTCACCAAGGCGCTCAATGATGGATTGCAAGCCGCGTTGACGGGCACGAAGACTCCCGAACAAGCGATGAAGGATGCGCAGCGCGAGTCCGAGCGGCTGTTGCGGACGTACAAATAGAGAGGGCAGCGTCGGCGGTCGATCAGCGGAGCGCTAGATGACCCGTACCGTCCAATGGGTGTACGGCTGGCTGCTGCTACTGCCTGCCGCGGTGCTCCTCGCGCTGTTCACGCACTATCCCGCCATTGCCACCGCGTGGGATAGCCTGTACTCGACGCCGAAAGGCGCGCGTCCGGCGCGCTTCATCGCACTCGACAACTATCGGCAGCTCGCCGAAGACCCGATCTTCTGGCAATCGTTCACCAACAATGTCTGGTACGCGATCGGCACCATTCCGGCATCGATCGCGCTCGCTTTGCTCATGGCGGCATGGGTCAACCGGAAAATCGCAGGGCGCGGGTTCCTGCGCCTCGCGTATTTCACGCCGACGATTCTGCCGATGATCGCCGTGGCCAACATCTGGCTTTTTTTCTACACGCCCGAGTACGGCCTGCTCGAGCAGCTGCTGGGGCTCTTCGGCGCGCCGTCGCACAACTGGCTGGGCAGCAAGAGCACGGCATTGCCGGCACTGATGGTCGTCACGGTATGGAAGGAAGCCGGCTTCTTCATGATCTTCTATCTCGCTGCATTGCAGTCGATGTCACCGAGCCTTGCCGAGGCGGCCGCTATCGAGGGCGCATCGCGCTGGTATTTCTTCCGCCGCGTCACGTTTCCGCTGCTGATGCCAACCACGCTGTTCGTACTTGTCAATGCGGTCATCAACGCGTTCCGGGTGGTCGACCACGTCGTCGTGATGACGCGCGGCGGGCCCGACAATGCGACCGAGCTCCTGCTCTATTACATCTACGAAATCGGCTTCCGCTTCTGGGATCCGGCCTATGCCGCCGCATTGACGATGGTGCTGCTCGCGGTGCTCGGGCTCCTTGCGCTGGTGCAATTCGGCTTTCTCGAGCGCCGCGTCCATTACCAATGACGCACACTCATTCTTCGCATGGCTTGCTGGACGGCGTCGAAACCGCGGGCGCGTGGGTGCTCGGCGTGCTCTGGGTGCTGCCGCTTGCGTACGCGTTCTGGACAGCGTTTCACCCTGGAGAATTCTCGACGCGCTTCGTCCTTGGGGCGCCTCTGACCCTCGATAATTTCGTGCGCGCCTGGCAGGCGGCGCCCTTTGCGCGATATTTTCTGAACACGACTCTGCTGGTCACGATGGTACTGGCAGCACAGCTCGTGCTGGTGACGCTTGCCGCGTATGCGCTCGCGCGCTTCGAATTTCCCGGACGCGGCATCCTGTTCGCGCTCGTGCTGGTGCAGCTCATGATCATGCCCGACGTGCTGATCGTCGAGAACTACCGGACCATGGCCGCGCTCGGGTTGAAGGACACGATTCTCGCGATCGGCCTCCCCTACATGGCGAGCGCCTTCGGCATCTTTCTGCTGCGACAGACGTTCAAGACTGTGCCGCGCGAGCTCGACGAAGCGGCGCGGATCGAGGGCTGCGGGCCGCTCGCCGTCCTGTGGAAGGTGTACGTCCCGCTTGCGCGTCCGGTCTATCTCGCCTATGCATTGGTTAGCGTCAGCTATCACTGGAATAATTTCCTCTGGCCCCTCATCATCACGAACTCGGTCGAGGCACGGCCGCTGACCGTGGGCCTGCAGGTGTTCTCGGCAACGGACCAGGGCATCGACTGGTCGATCATTACGGCGGCCACGCTACTCACGACGGCGCCGCTGCTGATCGCGTTCTTGCTGTTCCAAAGACAATTCGTGCAATCCTTCATGAGGGCTGGCATTCGCTGAATATCAGCGAACGTCGGGGGGCTTGAAAGGGTAGGGATGAAGATCATCACGTGGAACACGCAGTGGTGCTGCGGCATCGATGGCCGCGTGGATCCCGCGCGAATCGTGAGCGAAGCTAAACGCCTCGCCGACTTCGACGTATTGTGCCTGCAGGAAATCGCCGCCAATTTTCCGCATCCGAGGCTCGCGGGCAGTGCCGGTGAGGACCAGTTCGCCGCGATCGCGGCCGAGCTGCCCGGCTATGTCGCGATTCCCGCGATCGCAGTCGATCACCCGGCCGAGGGTGGGCGGCGGCGATATTTCGGCAACATGATCCTGTCGCGACTGCCGGTGCGGCAGGTGTTCCGCCATCTGCTTCCGTTCCCCGTCGAACCCGGCGTCAACGGCATGCCGCGCATTGCGCTCGAAGCCGCGATCGTCGCGCCATTCGGCGAAGTCCGGGTGATCACGACGCACCTCGAGTGGTATTCGAAGGTGCAGCGCACGGCGCAGGTCGAGGCTGTGCGCGCGATCTATGCCGACGGGCGCGCCCATGCCGAAAAAGGCTCGATCACCGACACGTCGGGCGGCCCCTTCCACACCCATCTGCGGCCGGCGTCGACGATCATCACGGGTGATTTCAACCTCGAGCCGGTCGATCCGCTTCACGCACGGATGAAGGCACCGTTCGCCGACGGGACGGTGCCGCTACTCGACGCGTGGGAGGCGCTCAATCCAGGCGTGGCGCACCCGTCGACGTTTTGCATCTACATGAAGATGGAGCCCGGAGGGCCCGAGCTCCATTGCGATTTCTATTTCGTCAGCGCGGATCTGAAGCCGCGTTTGAAGTCGATCCGCGTCGATCAGCAAACGCAAGCCTCCGATCATCAGCCCGTCATCATCGAGCTTGGGTAACAGCCGACCCCTCCGGCGCCGCGATTTGCGGTGACGGCGCGTAAGGCCGCGCTGTCTCACCCGCCCGGCGGCAGGCCCTTCAGCGCGCGCATCAATCGCCGCACGGGCAACGAGGCCCACCAGCGAAAACTCGCTCGCCGTGAGATTTCCTCGATCAGGCGGTCGCGCGCCGCGCAACCTTCGGCGATGGCCTGGTCGCGTTGCTCTATGTCGGCGGCGCGGCTCGACTGCGTAGCCACAAGCTCCCGGCGCAGATCTTCGACCATCTTGGATTCGAGCTGCTGGTGAGCGGCGTATGCGCGCGTGACATTCTCATAATCGCGGTAGACCCATTCATCGCGGTCCGCGAGCACCGACATGCGCGGGGCGAGACGGGCGATCACTTCGCCGCTGCCGCTCGCGACGGCGATGAAATAAAGCGGCCGCGCGTGACCTGCGGAAGGCGCATCGGCCGCTGCTTCGGAAAGCTCGAAAATTTCCCCGCTGGCCGGGCGCTGTTCGGGCCAGATCACGGAGAAAAATCCAGGTCGCTGGCCGTACCAGGCGACGTGCGCGAAGCGCGTCCGCATGAGTGCCGCGAGCTCGTCGCGATAGAGCTCACGGACATGGAATTCGTTGATGTGGTCGCGCTTGTCGGAATATTCGGCCTTGTTGGGGCAGGAGATCGCGACTACGCCGTCCGGGCGCAGCACCCGCCGTATCTCGTCGAGGAAGGCCTCCTGCGCTTCGATGTGCTCGAGCGTTTCAAACGAGACGACGGCGTCGAACGACGCATCGGCAAACGGCAATGCGGCACAGTCGGCCTCGCGAAAGTCGAGATTTGCACGGTCCGCGTACTGTGTGCGCGCATGCGCGATCGTCGTCGGCGAAATGTCGGCGCCGGTTACATGCGCGGCATGGCGCGCGATCAGCGCACTGCCGTAACCTTCGCCGCATGCGATGTCGAGCACGTCGCGGCCTAAGACCAGCGGCGCGACGAAATGGTAGCGATGCCAGTGCTCGTACCAGATCTCGCCCGCGGTCCCCGGAATGAAACGCTCGCCGGTGAACGGGAGTTCGTCGCTCATGCCGGCAATTCTACGCGGGGCCGCGTTCCGGCTCGGCGCGCGCGGTAGTTGTCCGGCGAACCGCGGGCCGGCACGCTGCCGCAACGACGACGAACATGCAAACGATCGGCCAGTGGTTGTAGCGGACGTCGGCGGCTGGGGTAATGAAAAAAAACGGAAGGAGGTAGAGGACGCCGCTCGTGTATACCGAAGCGGCAGCCGCGACGGAGATTTTTCCGCGGCGCACTATCGCGATTGCGAGGGCCATCGTGCCGAGAAGGTAGTAGAACCACGGCTTGCCGAAGAACGCCCAGCGGGTCATTTCGATGTAATCGAGCACCGCTTCTGAAACGCCGGTGGGATGGTAGCTGACGCCTTCGTTGTTTGCGTCCACGCCCGCATGCGTAGCCATGAAGGTCGGTCCGCGGGTGAGGCCGACGAGCTCGCGAAATACTGCGATTCGATGCGCGATATAAGCGCCCGGTGCGCTGCGAACCGCGGAAAGGAACGCCGAGTACACGACGGCGTCCGGCAGGTCCAGAACTGCCCACAGCCGTCCTTCACGATCGTTCGCGGTCACGATATTGGTGTGCCGGGGATCGTAGATTCGTTTGAAATATTCGACCGCATCGGCGCGTGTCGGCTCCTGGCCTGCGGCAGGCATCACGTTTTTGCCGGCCAGTGCTGTCATCGCTGCCATATCGTGGACCATCACTCTCTTGAGCCCGAGAGGAGGTGGGAAGCGCGTCAGGCTCGGAAATCGGTAGCCGTTCACGGCGCTGACCACAAGGGCGATGCCCACGAAGGTCGCCGCGCTCGCGGCCAAAGCGTTGACGCGCCCGCGCTTCGAGATGGATCCCTCCCGCCAGAGCCAGATGACGAGCGGGAGGACCGCCGTGATGGCGTTCATGCGGAGAGCGGCCCCAAAGAAAATCAACATGATGCCGGCAGCGATCGTGAGCCTCGGATTCGACGCACGTCTTGCCGCGAGAATGCAGGCCGTGGCCGCACATAGGCAGGCCGATACGGCCACATCCTTCCAGACGACCAGCATCGGACCCAGGATCGGCGGAGCGAGGCAGAAGATCACAACGCCCACCAGGATAAGAGCGCTCCGAAAACCGAGCAGCCTCCCGATGGTTGCATACGACGCAATGAGCAGGAAATTCTGGACAAATAGCATCAACGAAGGCCCCGGCCAGACGGCGTCGAAGACGCGCCACACGTAGCTCACAAACGGCGGATAGTCGCCACCCGTCACCGCCGTCCTCGCTTCATGCAGCTCCAGCACACTGTCGAACGACATGAAGCCTGGGTAGACCGCGAGCAGGATCGCGCCCGCCGCAATGCATGCGGTTACGATGGGAAACAGATATCGCGAGCGAATCTGCACCTGCCTGAATTGCGTCATTTCGTGAAAACGATGATGCCGGTCGGGCACAGGCGGCGCTTCATCTCGGGGGCGATCGAGCGATCGAATTCGCGTACCGCGTCCTGCACGCGATCGGGAATCGGCAAATTGGCATGCCCGCTGTCGGCGAGGACGCTATGAAAAGCGCCTTCGAATACATTGGCGAGGTCGTCCTGTGCGGGATGAATCGCGACCTTCGACAACCCCAGTCGTCGGGCGAGCTCGATGAGGTAAGGCGCGTCGAACACCCATTTGTCGTCGAGGAGGGCAGTCCGCGGCTTGACGACCGGCGGGCCGAGCCGACACTGGATGTCGAGCCGGAATGCGCGCATCAACTCCGCCAATTTGCCGTTGCCCGCACCGATGTCGGAAAGCACCTCCAGCACGCGCGCGTAGAGCATCGTGAGGACGAGCGAGCCCGCTTCGAGCGGCTCGACGAAGATCATCCGGCCTCCAGGCTTAACGCTGTGAGCGACATTCGCGAGCGCGGCGTGCGGATCGATAAGGTGATGCAGGATCGCAGCCCCGATCACGAGATCGAACTTGTCGGCGCGGAAGAAGCGACGATGCAGATTGAAGCAGAAAGACTGCACGCGCCCACGCAACACTGCGTTCGATTCGACGAAGCGCGCGAGCATCCCGAGGAGCTGCGGTGAGATGTCGGTCGCATAGATCCTGGCGAGCGGCATGAGGCGGCAGGCCGCGAACACGCTGCTTCCGCTACCCGAGCCGATGTCGAGCACATCGACTGGGTGTTCGCGATCGATCTCGCCGAGCGTCAGGCACCGGTCGATCAGGTCGACGAAGTCGAGGCGCTCGAAGTTGCGCTGATGATACGCGTCGGCGTTCTCGATGAATTGACTCGCCAGATGGACCGGCGAGAGCGAGCGATCGACCAGCACCGGACCATCGCGATAAACGCGGACGCCGGGCGCGAGGAGTGCCTCGGCGTCGGGCGCGTCCGGTCGCGCGATGCCGCGCAACATGAGCCGGACATCGAGACGGGCGCGCGCCACCTTGCGCAGATTTGCCTGCCAACGGCGCATGATGAGAAGGTGGCGACGAGGGCTGTTGCGTCAGGGGCCGCGGCGCCGGCGGAACATGACGTCGCGGACGGGATGTCCGAGCCGCAGCCCCCGAGTCTCGAATTTGGTCAGCGGACGATAGGCGGGGCGCGTTGCATATCCGGCGACGGTATTCTCGAGCAACGGCTCGGCGGAAAGCACGGCGAGCATGTCTTCCGCATAGTCCTCCCAATCGGTCGCCGCGTGCAGATAGCCACCGGGAACGAGTCGTAACGCCAGCTCGCGGACGAACCCGGGCTTCAGCAGCCGGCGCTTGTGGTGCCGTTTTTTCGGCCAGGGGTCAGGGAAGAAGACGTGAATGCCTGCAAGGGACGCGTGCGGAATCATCGCCGCGATCACGTCGACCGCGTCGTGGCGGATGACGCGCACGTTGGTGAGCCCGAGCTCGTCGACGCGCTTCAGCAAACCACCCACGCCGGGCCCATGCACCTCGATGCCTAGAAAATTGTCGCCGGGACGCGCTCGCGCGATCTCCGCAGTCGTCTCGCCCATCCCGAATCCGATCTCGAGAATCGTCGGCGCGCGCCGACCGAACACCTGATCGAAATCGAGCACCGATGGCGTGAAAGCAACACCAAGGCGCGGCAGGAGATCATCGAGTGCGCGCTGCTGCGCCGGAGAAATCCGCCCCTGGCGCAGCACGAACGTTCGGATGGGCCGAAAATGCGGTGGGGTGGCGCTGATCATCGGCGAAGCGTCACGGTGCACCGGCACGGCGCCAGCTCGCATCGGTCAGGCGCCGCTCGAGCGTTGCTCCGTCGGTCCGCCCCGCTTGCGTGTATTCCACGACGACCGTGCCGGAGTCCTTCCATGAAACGCCGGCATCATCCCATGCTTGTGGCGGTTTCCACGTGAGCTCCTTCTGCACGCCGTCCTTCGTCACGCGCCAGATGGCGAGCTCGTTGACGCAGTTCGACGCACAGAAATCGGCAGTCGCAAGACGCGCCCGGTCGGGCGAAACCTTCGGTTCGGCGGGAAGATCGACGTGGCGGCCGTTCGTGCGCTGGAGCGCGATGAACGACGCGTTGCCGCCGTCGGTTGCAAACAGAACGACGGTATTGATCTCGCTCACGAAATCCCAGAGCGCGAATGACTTGCCGCCATTCAGTGCTTCCGTGTCGGTGAAGGTTGTCACGCCTGTCGGATAAAGCGAGACCTTGAGCGTACCGCCGTCGCGCGTAGCGAGATTCGGCAAGCGCTTCAGCTGGATTTCCTCGACCTTGCGCGCGCAATGCGCGGGCCCGTCCGTCTGCGCGCACGCAACCGCCAGCTCGTCGGTCGACAGCGGCGCAGCCACCGTGGCGGCGGACTGGAGGAAGCCCAGTGCAAGCGCGATGCGCGCCGTCATGCCGGCGCAGGCTCGCACGGCCATCGGTCAGCCTATGAGGCCCGTGGTGGGCGAGCTCGGCGACGCTTGGTAGAGCTTGCGCGGCATGCGCCCGGCCAGAAATGCTTCGCGCCCGGCTTCGACCGCGAGCTTCATCGCATGCGCCATCCGAACAGGATCTTTCGCCCCCGCGATCGCCGTGTTCATCAGCACGCCGGCGCAACCGAGCTCCATTGCGATCGCCGCGTCGGACGCGGTGCCGACACCGGCATCGACCAGCACCGGCACTTTCGCTTCGTCCAGAATGAGCTTCAGGTTCCACGGGTTGAGAATCCCCATTCCCGAGCCGATCAGCGAAGCAAGCGGCATGATCGCGACACAGCCGATTGCCGTGAGATCGCGTGCGATGATCGGGTCGTCGGACGTGTAGACCATCACCTGAAAGCCGTCGTTGACGAGGATTTCCGCAGCGCGAATGGTCTCCCGCACATTCGGGAAGAGCGTGTGCGGGTCGCCCAGCACCTCGAGTTTCACGAGCGTGTGGCCGTCGAGGAGCTCGCGCGCGAGCTTCAGCGTGCGTATGGCATCGTCGGCGGTATAGCAGCCCGCGGTGTTCGGCAGATACGTGAATTCCGACGGCGGTAATGCGTCGAGCAGCGACGGCGCATTCGCGTCCTGTCCGATGTTGGTGCGGCGGATCGCGACGGTGACGATTTCGGCACCGGAGGCCACGATCGCCTCGCGCGTTTGCGCGAAATCCCGATACTTGCCGGTGCCGACGAGCAATCTCGATCGGAAGGGACGCCCCGCGATCAGCAGCGGATCAGCGTGCGACGTTTCGGCAGGCGTGTGGGGTGCGTTCACCAGGGTCTCCGTCAGCCACCGCCCACGGCGCCGACGATCTCGATGCGGTCGCCGCTCGCGAGGCGCGTGGCGGCATAGCGGCTCTTCGGCACGATCTCGCCGTTCTTTTCGACGGCGATGCGCTTGCCTTCGATGTCGAGCTCGCGGACGAGGTCGGCGAGGGTGGACGAAGGTGGCGACAACGTGCGCGGTCGGCCGTTGACGGTGATGGAAAGCATGGGACCGTGATGCCGCGAGCGAAGAGCGAAGTCTAGCACGCGGGCCGCGGCTTGCCGCGACCAGCCACTAGTCGCCATATTTGCGCATTGCCCTTCTCAGGAACCGCAAGTGCGCGTCGAACCGCGTGCACCCGTCGCAAACCGTGAGGTGCATCCGCAACCGCCACTTCTCCCACCACGTAAGCGGCCGGTCCTGGCCCTGCGACACGAGTCGCGAGACGTCCTTGCACCGCAGGAGGTGACCGAGCGCGCGGCGGATCATGGCGCGCCCAATGACGGAGGCTGTTGCAGTGGCTTCATGTGCGGCCGCCTTCGCCTTGGAACCAGTTCTTTTCGAGACAGTCGCGGAGCGCCATCCGGGCACGGTACAGGATCACCCAAAGGTTGTTCGCGGTAATCGCGAGCTCGGTGCAAATCTCGTCGCTTTCGAGCTCCAGCACCTCGCGCATCATGAACACGCGCGCGGTATTCGGAGGCAGCTTTTCAAGGCAAAAATCCATCACGTCGAAGAACTGCCGTCGGCCCAGCGATGCTTCCGGATCGCCCCAGTCGGCGGGCTTCGTCTCCCAGGCCCCATTGTCCTTGAAGAGCGCGTCGAAATCCTCGATGTCGAGCTCGGCGTCGATGTCGCCGAAGGCCGCGACTACCGCTGGCTCGCGCTGCTTCCTGCGAATCGCGTCGACGATCTTGTGCTTCAGGATGCCGGTGAGCCAGGTCTTGAGGCTCGACTTGCCCGCGAAGCCGCTACCGGAGAGCGCTGCGAGCAGCGTGTCCTGCACGACGTCCTCCGCGGAATCGCGATCGCGGAGCTGCAGTTGCGCCACTCGCAGCAAGTAACCGCGATGCGATTCGATTTGGCGGGCGAAGTCTACGGCCACGGGACGACCGCCATGGGACGACCATGAGGCGGCGAGACCGAATAATAGGTTTAAACGCCCGCCGCAGGTAGCTCCGAGCGCATAGGCTGGTCCGAGGTGTCGACAACTGTTATCGGAGCTGGATTAAAGTGGAGCAATAGCGCACGCCCGGCGCGCAAAGAGAAAACGGCCCGGATGCGAGCCATTTTTGCTTCATCAGCGGGAAGAGAAGCGGCCGCCCCGAAGGCGGCCGCGTTGTCGTCACTGCACGGATGCGAGACCGTACCCTTAGTCCTTTAGCATCTTCGCGAGATCTAGCGGACTCAGAACGGACGACGGTCATATATTCAGCCAGGATGCCCGCCATTCACACCCCAAATTCGCCGAAAGCAGTGTCGGCGCTTTCCTACGGCACGCTCGCGCGGCGGCTGGCGCTGTCGGCTTTGGTGCCGCTCCTTTCCTCCTGCTTTACGTTGACGATGGAGCCGCGCGCGCTGGTCTTGCAACCTGACGCGCGCATCCGGGCAATGGCGCTTCCGTGTCCCCCGAGCTGGCCGGACACGCGGCGGAGTCGCGCAACTCGCGAAGCTCGATTCCCGATCCATTCGTCTCTCGACATGGAACATACACAAGGAAGGCGACGAGGGCTGGCAAGACGACCTCAGGGCGCTCGCCGGGAACAGCGACATCTTGCTGCTGCAGGAAATGACGCTGCAAACGGCGGTCCAGGAGATCCTGCAGAGCGCCGATCTTCGCTGGGTCATGGCCAGCTCGTTCTCGTACCAGGATTACGACGTCGGCGTCCTCACCGCCGCCCGCGTCGCGGCGCTCGCCAGTTGCACCCAGCGTGTCGTCGAGCCGCTGTTGCGCCTTCCCAAGTCGGCCGTCATCTCGTGGTTCGCCGCGGCGGGCAAATGCGAAACGCTGGCCGTGGTCAATGTGCACGCGATCAATTTCTCGCTGTCCACCGATGCGTATCGCGCACAGATGAGCGCGCTCGCCGATGCTCTTGCGCCGCATCAAGGCCCCATCATTCTCGCCGGCGATCTCAACACCTGGTCGGCAGCGCGAATGAAAGTGGTCGACGACATCGCGAATCGTCTGGGGCTGACGGAAGTAACGCTGGCGAAAGACGAGCGGGCGCTATTTCTGGGCAGGCAAGTCGATCACATCCTCACCCGCGGGCTTCGCGTGCTTTCTGCCCGGGCAGTTGCGGTGACGAGCTCGGACCACAACCCCGTGATCGCGACGCTGCAATGGGAGGAGCCGTGACCCGCCATCCACGATGATGGACGCAAGCAGCCTATGCCGCCAGCGCTTGCTCAATGTCGCCGATCAGGTCGTCGACGTGCTCCACGCCGATCGACAGGCGCACGAGATCAGCGGGGCAGAGCGTCCCCGGCCCCTCCACACTGGCGCGATGCTCGGCAAGGCTTTCGACCGATCCGAGGGAAGTCGCGCGCTTGAAGACTACGAGCTTGGCCGTGAAGGATTTCGCGGCCTCCTCGCCACCCTGGAGCCGCAGCGAGATCATGCCTCCGAAGCCGCCGTGCATTTGTCGTTTGGCGACAGCATGCCCAGGATGCGACGGCAGTCCCGGATAGATCACATGCGATAGCTTCGGGTGGGCATCGAAACGCCGTGCGATCGCGGCCGCGTTGGCACACGCCGCCGCGACGCGCAGATGGAGCGTCCGCATTCCACGCAGCAAGAGCCACGCCTCCATCGGTCCGAGCACCGCTCCGCCGGCACCGCGTATGTAGCGAATGCGCTGCCACATTTCGTCCTCGCGCGCGCAGGCAAGCGCACCCGCGATCACATCGGCGTGGCCGTTCAGATATTTGGTCGCCGAGTGCATGACGAGATTCGCCCCCAGTTCGAGCGGTCGCGTCAGCAGCGGCGTTGCCGCGGTCGAGTCGACAGCGACGATGGCGCCGACCTCGCTTGCGATTGCACTCGCCGCGGCGATATCGGTGATGTCCCACGTCGGATTAGCGGGCGTCTCGACCCAGATCAGGCGCGGCCGATGCACGCGCGCTTTCGCTGCGAGGTCGTCGATCGACGCGTTCGCGTAGAACTCGATCGAGATTCCCCAAGGCGCCACGAATTCGAGCAACCATTTGCGCAACGCCCAGTACATGTTGCGTGGAACGAGCGCGCAGGCGCCCGGAGCGAGCGCCTGGAACACCGCCGCTGCCGCCGCCTGCCCCGAAGCGAACAACAATGCACTGGGGGCGCCCTCGAGTGCGGCGATCAGCGCTTCGGCCTGGTCGTAGCTGGGATTGTCAGCGCGCGAATAAATGCGGCCGCCGGGAAACGCGCCGTCGGCACCGCGTTCGTAGGTTGTCGACACGTAAATGGGCGGCACGACGTCGCGATAGGGCATTGCCACCCGTCCCATGCCCTGGGCGGCGAGCGATTCGGGTTGAAGCACGGGTTTGTCCGCGGACATCGTCGTCGAATGATAGTGCGTATCGCCTCGCGCCGGTAGCCACAGGAATAGGGAGCGTCCTACCCGCGAATCCGCGAATGGGGAGTTGCGGTTCCCGAGAATGACGCGCGAGCATTGAGACTCGATAACGAGATCAGCCGGAGGTGCGTCACTTGCGTACCTCGCGCGGCAACGCGCGAGCATTGCGCGCGAAACCGCGGTGCTGAAGGGCGCCGAGCTCCGCGACATCAAAGCGACTCCAACCGATCGCGGCATGGTCATCACGCTGAGCGACGTGCTGTTTGACACCGGCAGCGCCAAGCTACGTTCGGGCGCCTTGCGCGTCGTTGCGCGATTGGCGGTTTTCATGCGCGAGCATCCGGATCGCACGCTCGCGGTCGAAGGTTTTACGGACAGCGTCGGAAGTTCGCTCGTCAACGAGGAATTGTCGCGTCGCCGCGCCGAGGCCGTGCGGGCCGCACTGATGGACGCCGGAATCGACGGGTCGCGGATTCTCGCGCGCGGCTATGGCAACATCTATCCGGTCGCTACCAACGACACGCCGGAAGGGCGGCAACGCAATCGTCGCGTCGAGATCGTCATCTCCGACGAGCACGCGAACAATTCCTCCGCGTGTCGCCCGCTACGCGGCGCCCGCTCGCTAACGGAGGCGGCGCGGGCCGGAGGCGGAGGGCAGTCTCGCGTTCTCGGCGACCAACCGATCGCCGGGTCCTGATCGCCCCGCAGCCGTTGACTATCCTTGACTTGCCCCGAGCCGGATCGCAACTCCGTAGCAGAGAAATCCAGGCTCATTGCTTTTGAACCACGTCGAACCGCTTTGATCCAGGCAGCTCACGCTGATCAGCGCGTCCGCGTTCAGCTTCGCCGCCTCGGTCTGCAGAGCGGCGATGGCTTCGTCCTTCGTCGGATATGTCGGAAGGCGAAAAGCCGTCCGCCACGAGCCTGCCCAAAGAGGGCCGAGAACTTCGTAGGTTTTCCCGACGTACGGGTTCGCCGCGTAGACCTGCACGGCAGGACGTCCTTCGCTGCCCGCTTGCGGAGCGCTGGCACAGCCGCAAGCGAGGCACAGAACGGCTGCAGTCAGCAGTGAATGCGGAGGGAGACGAATTGGCATGTCGCTACTCGCACATGGTCAACGAAAGATGAGTCGGATGATTGTCGCATGAATCGGCGCGCGCATGAATCTTCCGTCTGGGCTTGGCCTGCCGCCTGCTCACCGCTGCCGAGCGAGGATCGTCTTCATCAGCAATTCGATCGCCGGGCGCATCGACTCCGCCGGCTTGCCCAATTCCTGTAATCTCATTGCGAATATAGCGTTGCCCGTCGGCGTCCGAAAGGGCCGATGGAAGGTCCAGCGATGTGCCGCTAGGAGAGGGGGTCCCCGTGCGTGCTGTCTTCGTAGACGCCAACGAAACGCTGGCAGCTGTCACAACTCGATTGATGACTTCGCAAGGTCCGGCGGTAAAGGTCAATCGCCAACCGGACATTCGCCCCGAGGCTCTGCCGGCCGCGCTGAGCGGGTTCGAGATCGCGATCATCGATCACACGGCTCTTCCAACCGACGTTGCACGTCAGTGCCCCTTACTTAAGCACGTCGTATTCTTGGGCACTGGCGCGCGGAGTTACATGAACCCGGAAGAACTGGCCCTACTCGGCATCGGCGTGCACACGATCAAAGGATACGGCGACGCTGCGGTGGGCGAATGCGCGGTCGCGCTGATGTGGGCGGCAGCGCGTGGCTTTGCGCTCATGGACCGCGAGATGCGGGCCGGGCGTTGGTTGCGCAGCGACGGAATACAACTTACCGGCCGCACGATCGGGTTGCTCGGTTTCGGTGGCATTGCTGCCGAGGTCGCCCGCCTCGCCGGTGGAATCGGGATGAAGGTGCGGGCCTGGAACCGTAGCCCGAAAATGCACCCGGGCGTGACGTTCGTCGAACTCGACCGTTTGCTGGCCGAGAGCGATGTGCTGTCCGTGCACCTGCTGCTGAACGACGAGACGAGGAACTTCCTCACGCGCGACCGTATCGCAGCGATGCGACCAGGCGCGATTCTCGTCAACACCGCGCGGGGCGCACTCGTCGACGAGGACGCGATGATTGACGCGTTACGCTCGGGTCACCTCCGCCACGCTGGGCTCGACGTCTTTACTGTCGAGCCCCTCCCGGCAGATCATGTTCTGACGACGCTGCCGAACGTAACGTTGTCGGCTCACTCGGCATTTCGAACCGCCGAGGCAAGCGAGAACCTGATCGGTGCAGCGCTCGCACATTGCCGACGCATCGCTGCGGAGCCCATTGCGTAGGACGGTAGGGCGCGACGCGATCCCCTCTCCGTTTCTCTGCAATCTCTCGTTCGAGTGGAATGCGCTGTTGTTCGATGCTGGCCTGCGCACGAATCGACGCCTCTCGACTTGTCACGCAGGTACGCGCACTTGCACTCCGCCAAGGCAAGGACTACGCTGATCGCTCGCCGAAAGAAGGGGACCTTGTGTGAAGATGCAGGGTACCTACGTAGCCTCACGGGGAGCGGCCACTGCCTCGGATCTGGCCGGGTGGTCGGCGTGTGTCATGGCCGTCACGGCGCCGAGGATCGATCGGTCGAAGGATAGAGTAGCGACGTCCTTTCACTTCGGCGGCGCCTGCCGCGCACCGTTGAATTGCCGGGGTGCACCTTGCAAGGGTCATTCCCCGACCGTCATTCCGTGCAGGCGGAGACTGGGCGCGCGCCAACGCGATCGACGACCCGCATCGTCGTGCCGAATGCGCGACTCTGCTTCATTCCCCATGTCGGCGACTCGGAGGAGAAGACCATGACTCCCGTTGCTTCCATCGCTAAAAGCCTCCTGGCCAACGCCGCAACGGTATCGATATTGGCATTGCTCGCGCTGCCAAGCGCGCGCTCCCAGTTGCCTCCCCAGCCCGTTCTATACGGTGGGCTTGGTGGGCATGGCGTCAGCAGCGGACCGCAGGCGTCGATCAATGATGGCGCACTGGTCATCGTCAACCAGACCGATGGAAGTATTACCGTGGTAGGGCATCCCGCCGGAGTCGCCAGAATTTCAGGCTTGGCATTCGGTCTGGATGGGCTCCTGTTCGGCGCCACGCAGGGTGCTGGAGGGTTTCCACCACCACCTGGACCGGCGGCGACTAGCAACTTGATCCGCATCGATCCTGACACGGGATCACTGATTTCGAGCGTTCCGATTTTTGACGGAGCGACACCGCTCAGCATTGGGGATCTTGCTGTCCACCCGACGACGGGTGCCCTGTACGCCATAGGGGGACTGGTTGGTGATCATCCAAAAGGCAGGCTCTATGTTATTGACCGCGCGACCGGGGCGGCAACGTTCCTCGGTGATACCACCAAGTTTTTCGCGAGCATCGCCTTTGCCCCTGACGGAACGTTGTACATGTCATCGGCAATCCCGTCGGCCGGAGGGTCTCCAACCGGATTTCTACTGTCAACGCTCGATCCGAAGAACGCCGCATTCCTGACTAACACAGTGACCAACGATTTCTTTGGCAGTCTTGCCGTGCATCCGGCCGACGGCGTGATCTTCGGCGGAAACGGCGATGAGGCAGGGATATTCAAGGTCAATCCGGCAACCGGCGGGGCCACGTTTGTGGGCCTCACCGGCCAGAATTTCGTTGGCGATCTTGCTTTCAGACCGGTGGCGGGACCGCCGGCTGCGCTCGACCTCAATCAGCACGGGCTCACCGGCTCGTGGTACGAGCCCGCCACCAGCGGCCAAGGGGTAGAGGTCGAGATGTTCCGCGACCTTGCCGGCCCGGGCAGCGGCGTCGTTCAGGTGAGCTGGTTCACGTTCGACGCATCCACCGTCGGTGGCCCCGAGCGCCAACGCTGGTACACGCTGGCCGGCAACGTCGTCAGCGGTGCGGCCAGCGCTTCGCTCGCCATCTACCAGAACATCGGCGGCAACTTCAACGCCGCACCGATCACCCACCCCACTCAGGTTGGCACCGCGACGCTGAGCTTCGCGACGTGCGACAAGGGCGTACTCGATTACACGTTCACCGACGGCAGCGGGCGCAGCGGCAGCATTGATCTGGCGCGCCTGACGAAGAACATGACTTGCGTGATTACCGGCGCGCGGCCAGTCAATGGTGACTTCGCTTTCTCCGGCAACTGGTACGACCCCGCGACCGACGGCCAGGGGATCACCGTGGAGATCAATCCGCTCACACCGGTGGCATTCTTCGCCTGGTACACCTACGCACCGGCCGGCGTCGCGGCGGGTGCGGCCGGTCAGCGCTGGTACACCGGGCAGTCCGGTTACGCCGCCGGCGCACGCACGCTGGCGATGAAGCTCTACGAGACCACCGGTGGGCTGCTCGATGCGCCGACCACACCGCCGCCAGCGAGTCGCGAGGTCGGGACTGCGACGCTCACCTTCCAGAGCTGCACCGCGGCGACGCTGGACTACAACTTTACCGGCGGCAGCAGTGCGAGCGCGGCGGACAGGATCGTGCTGCGCCGGATCGGACCCGTGCCACCCGGGTGCGCAATGTGATCGCGTGATGGGTTTCGCATTCAAGCTCGAACGCGGACTCCACCGGTAGACGCCTGACCTCACGGTCCCATTTCGCCATGAAACCATTCGCATCCGAGCGCTATGCCATCGTTTCGATCTGCTGTGGACGTGACCATACCCTTGCGTTGCTCGAAAGCGGCAAAGTGCTGGGTTGGGGTGGGGATGGCAGCGGCCGGATCCAGGCCGCCTCGACGGAATACTGCAGTACGGTGAACGTGGGCATCGACGCGGTAGAGCTAAGTACGCAGCACGTGCTGACTTCCATCGCCGCCGGATACGGGATCAGCCTCGGCATCACTACAAGGAATCGCGTTGCGATGTGGGGAGCGAATGCCGCGGGAATTGGTGGACGCCTCGCCTCCATCGCGCCGGCGACACCGCAACTGTTGGCCGAGCTCGATGGCATCGTCGCGATTGCGGCCGGCGAGTTTCTGTTCGGCGCGATAGACGCCAGCGGAACGGTTCACACGTGGGGACTCAATGCCGACGCCGGGCTGGGGCGACGAACCAAGCACCTCAACGCGGCGCCGGGACTGGTCGCCGCTCTTCCGCCCGCAGGCCTCTTGGCAGTCGGCAGGAGTCACATGCTGATGTTGGCACGCGGCGGACGCCTATATGCATGGGGCAACAATGCCGCCGGTCAGCTTGGACTGGGTCATCTGGAGCCGGTCGCTAGCCCGCAGCCCTTGCTGCTCGATGAGGATATCCAATCGGTGGCGGCCGGGGCAACCCACACGTTGGCGACGACCGCGAACGGCGACGTGCTGGCCTGGGGCAGCAACCATCGCGGACAACTCGGACAGAAGAAGCTCGGCTACGCGACCGCGCCTTCGAAGGTCAATCTGCCCGAACGTGTACAGACCATCGCGGCCGGCATGCATTATTCGCTCGCGCTCGGTGTGAGCGGCAACGTCTATTCGTGGGGTTGGAACGCTCGAGGTCAGCTTGGTTTGAACGACACCGAGGACCGTCATAGCGTCGTGCGCGTGCCAAATTTGCCCGACACGCAATCGATCGCCGCGGGAGAAACCCACGCGGTGGCGTTGACGTCGAGCGGAATGTTTGGATGGGGCAACAATGCCGGCGGGCAGATTGGCGCGGTGAGCCGCCAACAGCTGCGCCCAGCGCATTTTTTCGCGTGAATCGATCAGGTCGCGATCGCCCCTATGGACAAATGCCGATACTCGCGTCGCGATTTTCTGCGGGTCGGCTGGATCGTCGGCGCCGGGCTCGCGCTGCCGGCCGGACTGCATGGTTGCGGCGACAGCAGCGAACCTATGGTGGCGCTCCCCGGCGAGACATTCGTCGAGCCGCCCACGTTGCAATCGGTCGACGGAGTGCTCGATGTCACGCTGCAATTCGCGTACTTGTCGACGACGCTCAATGGAAAGGCGGTAAAGCTGCGGGCCATGAACAACCTCATCCCGGCGCCCACGCTGCGCGTCAACGTGGGCGATACCCTGCGAATCCGGGTCGTTAACCGGTTGCCGCCCAATCCGCCCAGCAGCGAACCTGTGCGCCAGTTGCGCTATCCCAACAGCGCGAATCTCCATACGCACGGCTTGCACGTCTCTCCTGGACTCGTCGCAGCCGGTGTCTATGGCGACTACGTCGTGGACGACGCGCAACTTGGTATCCAGCCTGGACAGGAGCGACGGCACGAGTATCGAATTGGCGTCGATCACCCACCCGGTGCTTACTGGTATCACCCGCATTTGCACGGAACGACCGCCATCCAGGTTGGCAGTGGTATGGCGGGCGCGCTGATCATCAAAGGTGAAATCGATCGGATTCCCGAAATCGCCGCCGCCGTGGAGCGCGTATTCGTTTTTCAATCGCCGATCACCGATGCAACGGGCATGCTCGAGTCGTTCACACAGGTTGCCGACAGCCCTGCGACCGAAGGGCCGTTTCTGGTCAACGGTGTGCGTCGACCGCGCATCGTGATGCGGCGCGGCGAGGTTCAGAACTGGCACTTCATCAATGCCGCCATTTTCAACTTCGTCAATCTGAGCCTCGATGCCCACGCGCTGCACGTCTACTCCCACGATGGAAACCCGCGCCGGAACATCCTGACCATTGCCCCCGAGCAACAGGATGGCGTCGTGCTCGCGCCGGGCAATCGCGCCAGCGTCCTGGTCCAGGCAGGCGCACCGGGCACCTACTATTTGCGCACGCTCCGATTCCAGATGGGCACGCGGCTCGCCATCCTGGAAGAGGACGTGCTGATCGAAGTCGTCGTCGTCGATCCACCGCTGCCGATGACTCTACCGAGCGGACCTCTCCCGGTTCCTTCCAGCCTGGCACCTATCACCGATGAGGAATTGGCGAGCGCCGGAGGATTGAAGCGCTACATCGTGATGCGCGCGGTCTTCAACGACAATGAGCAGCCCATCACAAATCCGCCGGCCAGTTCGATCGTCACCCCAGGCGACGAATTGCAGGATTGGGTGTTTCAGACCGGCAAGACCACGCTTGCCAACAAGGTGTTTGCCCTCGGCAGTGCTGGCGTTGAAGCGACGCCAAGTCCAGGCATGCCGGGCGAGTTCATTCCATTCCAGTCGAGTCGCGCGCTCAAGCAAACCGTCGCGCTGGGGAGCGTCGAGGAATGGACCATTTTCAATATGAATCCGATCCGGCATCCCTTCCACATCCACGTCAATCCATTCCAGGTCGTGAGCATCAACGGCACGCCGATCGATCCCTACTGGGCCGACACGATCGGCCTGCCGCCCAACGGAACACCGACCAATCCGACGTTCGTCACTTTCCGTACGCGCTTTCGCGATTTCGCCGGAACTACGGTGATGCATTGTCACATGCTCACGCACGAAGACATGGGCATGATGCAGCTCGTCGAAATCGTTTGACGCGTCCCCGGTGTGCGAGCCACGGCGTGCCGGACACGCACATCTTTCATGACGATGAACGAAACCAGGTGGCCGTCGTTCGCGAGCGGCGAGATTAGCCCGTCTCGATTACTGCCTCGGCCGGGCTAACCTTGCGACTTCATCCATCGTCTATCGGCAAGCACGACTGACGTTTCAATCTGCCTCGCCGGGATAGACCAGTGGGCTCGAAGAAGGCCGTTCTTATCTTTCTCCGAGACGACAGTGAAACCGTTTCGTCGATAGAACTCGATGGCCCACGATGCATCTGCCCATGTCCCAATCAGGATGGGCTTGGCAGTCAAGGTCTCTACGTGGCGAAGTAGCCTTGTACCGATGCCTTTCCTCTGAATCGTCGTCGCGGTATAGGCATGGCGAACCAAAGCAACGTCTTCCTTATCCTGAATTCCCATCACGCCCGACTAGCCGCCCGTTGTCCCCCACCACCCAAAAGATCACATCGTCAGCAATCTCCTTCGCCAACTCGTCGGCCGACATGTAAGGATCGTGCCAGCGGTCACTTGGTATCACCCCGCGATAAGCCTTTGCGGCGTCATTGATGATTGCCAGGATCGATTCGAAATCACTTGCCGTACTTTTGCGAATTTGCATTGCTTACCTTTGTGACGCCCAACGAAGGAAGATAACCGGCGACCCGCTGAACGGAGGCGAAGCCACGCACGCAGGGCGTCCGTGTTGACCGAGAAGTTAGGCATTTTTCGTCTCAACGGCTCCCGTCGCGAAGGCTATCGCGGTCATTTGCGGGCGAATGCGCGAGGGCGAGTCACCTTGCCCCAGCTCCACCTGAACTCGCAGAGTTATTGGTCCTCGCTGCTAATGTCCTTGATCTTGCCGTGATCGTCGAACTCGAACGTCATCAATCGCGTCACATTCTTGAAGGCGACTCGATATTTGGGTTTTTCTCGAGCTTGCACGCCGTACGGCCCGACGGCGGTAACGGACTGCAATAGGCCCCTCTTGTGATATGCGGCTTCGACATCCGCAAGATACGGCTTGATGTCCGCCCAAAATTCGGCGGTGAACCAATCTTCACGCCAGCCGGACTGCGCTTGCGCCGCCGTCGAGGCAAATTCCCGAATGCGTTCAGTTTGATGCGCGTCCGCATTCGCCGCGGGCTTCAATTCCGGGCCGCGCAATGCGGGATCGGCAAGGCGGGCAATTCGGGTTGCCATGCCGGGAGCGCCGTAGCGATTGGCGAAGACCACGATAGCCAAGTCGCGGTCCGGAACGCGGAGGTACTCGGCGACAAAACCTGCGGTCTGACCATTGTGACTTAGCGCCGGAATGGGGAACGTGTCGTCGGCAAACCATCCATAGCCGTATTTTGTGGTCGAGCCATCGCTCAACGTTACCGGTCGACGAGCGAGTCGGGACGTCTCCGACTTCACGAGATGAGGTGCGCGCTGCTCCTGTTCCCACCGAGCCATATCCTGCACCGTGGTTGCAATGTCTCCCAAGCCCCGACCGGTATTCGGCTGAATGGCTTCGCGGTTCTGTAGTTCCCCGTCCACTAGCCGATAGCCGGCGGCCCGCCCCATGAGGATCTGGCTGGGCAGTGCGGCCCGAGTCGACTTCATGCCAAGGGGACCGAAGACACGCTCCTGCATGAACTGGGCATACGTCACGCCGCTTAGCCGTTCAACGACGTGCGCCAGCAACCAGTAGTTGGTGTTGGAATACTTCCACTTCTTGCCGGGCTCTGACTCAATCGGGAGCGTTAACAAACGTTTCAGAAATTCCTCGTCCGACGGCGTTTCGCGATACACGCCGTAGCCAAAGGCATCCTCGAAATCGGGTAGCCCGGAAATGTGGCTCATCAGCTCATGGAGGGTCGGTGCCGCCCAGGGCGCCGGCAGCTCGGGCAGATACCGACCGATGGGGGCGGTGAGGTCGACTCTTCCCTCCTCGTAGAGAATCAGAATCGCGTACGCGGTGAACTGCTTGGAAATCGACCCAATCTCATACACCTGCTGGGCGGATGCAGGAACGTTCAATTCGACGTTCGCCGATCCCAGCGCGCGACTATCGATCACCTTTCCGCTTCGAATTATGCCCACGACAATGGCGGGAACTTGGTAGACGTTTCTTTGCTGCCGCAGATAACGGTCGATCTCGTCAGCGCCCGCCGGAGCGAGGTATGCGGCAAAGACGGCCGAGCCAACGAACGCCGCTCGTAGCAATCGCAAATCGCGGCACTCGCAGAGCGATGATCGAGGCATTTCTATCTCCCAGTTGAGCGAGGGTTGCGCACATGATCGGCATTGCAGCCCCGGGTTGCCTAATCGACCGTGACGAAGGAACCGGAGGTTACCTGACCTTTTGGGCCGCCGCCGCGTTCTTTGTATCGATGTCGAGATACTGCCAAGGCGGCGTGAAGTAGTGCACGTTCTTGCGGTATCCGAGAATCTGCGGCGCGACGACGGTGCTGCTGATGCGATAGGCATTCGTGCACCACGGCGCCTGCGCGGAGACGATCTTAGTCATCGATTCGTAGATTTTCTTCCGTTCGGCGGTGTCCGGCGTGCGGCGGCTCTTTTCGTAAAGCGCATCGTATTCGGCATTCCGGAATCGGGAGAGGTTGCCGGCGCCGGCGTTCGGGCCGTAGAAGAGGCGCATGTAATCATCCGCAACGTCGCCGCTCCAGCCGAAGCCCGAGAACTGCAGCTTCCCCGCGTGCGCGGCCTTGAACGCTTCGGGGAACGTCTGAATCTGGAAATCCATGCGAATGCCGACCTCCCGCATGCTCCGCAGCCACAGGTCGTCGTATTGCCGATAAACCGCGCCGACGCCCGATACCTGATGAATGGTGAGCGGCTGGCCGTCGGGCAACTCGCGGAACCCGTCTCCATCGCGGTCGCGGTAGCCCAGCTTGTCGAGCAGCGCCCGAGCGGTCGCGGGATCGTACGGCGACAATCCCTTGTATCCGGGCACGTGTCCTTCGACATCGGGCGGAATGGGTTGCGTCGCCGGCAGCGCCTGTCCGTTGCGGATCACGCGGATCTCGTCGGGGAGGTTGTACGCGCTGCAGATCGCGCGCCGCAGTGCGATCTTCTCCGGCGAGTAGCCGCCAACGACCGGGTCTTCCATGTTGAAGTAGGCGAACGTGACGCCGAGCTCGGTCGCGCGTTCGAGTCGAATGCCGCGCGCGGCGAATTCCGGCAACAGGGTTCCCCTGCTATCGATCATCTTCGGAGCAACGTCACCGGGAACATCCAGCATGTCGAGCTGCCCGGCATCGAACATGAGCAGGCGCGGATTCGTCTCTTCGATGATCGCGATCTCGATTCGCCCGATTTGCGGAAGACGCTTGCCCTTCATCGAATCCGCAACGGCCTTGGTCGCTGCGTCGGCGTTTGCGGGCGCAGGCGGGAAGCGTTCGTCGCGATAATCGGGATTGGTTTCGAGAACGATGCGATGACCCGGTTGCCGTTCCTTGAGGCGATATGGGCCGGTGCCGACTGGGTGGTCCATCGCGCGACCGCTCGAATCCGCGTATTTTTCGATCACCTCGCGGGCCACGGCGCGTAACGCCGCACCATCGAGGAGCTCGAGGAACGTGTAGTCGGGCTCGATCAACTCCAGCCTCAGCGTGTAGCGATCCGGCGCGCGCAGACCCTGTATCTCCGCGTCGTAGTCGAAGCGGCCCGAAGACTTCGCTTTGGCGACCGCAGCGTCGAGTCCGGCAATCTTGTGCTCGAGCAGATCCGAGTTGGGCGAGCGGACGCGCGGGTCGACGATGCGTTTCCAGGCGTAGACGAAGTCCGTCGCGGTCAATTCACGTTTCTTGCCCACAAAGGCGGGGTCGTCCGCGAAATAGATCCCTGGCCGGATGCGGATTGTCCATACGCGACCGTCGGCCGATATCTCCGGCATGCCGGTCGCGATGCTCGGCACGAACCGGTACGGCCGCGCAAGATAGTCCCAGACGTAGAGTGCGTCGAAGATCCGCGCCTCTATGCCAGTCGCGTAGGTCTCCTGGGTGCCTGCGGGATCGAGTCCCGAGACATCGATCGGAAACGCGATCCTGAGAACTTTCGCGGGATCGGCCCAATCCGCCGCCAGGCCGGTTGGCGCGACGGACGCGACGATCACTGGCAAGAGTGATCGAATAACGACAGCCAACACTGGCATCCGATCTCTCCCTGTCCTCCACAGCCGGGGTCCAGCGGGTGCCAATATATGCGAACCCGGTCGTCTATGCACCCCCGACCCGGCATGGTGCTCGCTTTCGCTTCGCACTCCAGCCAACGCCGAGGAGACCAATCCCCAGCAAAATTAGGGTGCCGGGTTCGGGTATACGCGCAACCCAATCTCCATCAATGAATAGATCGCTGATGCGAACCGAGCCGTCGGGGAAATGCTCCTGGGTTGCTACTGCAATGAAATCTCCTCCAGAGGATGGGTCAAACATGATATTCAACGATTGATCGATAGTCGGATCAGTCGGATCAGCGGGAAGAATGGTTGGGAAACTGATGTGAATATCTCCGCCGTCTAGCTTCGCGCCATCAAGGGATAGAATCCCAGCCAGCCCCAACGTTCCGCCGACGGATAACAAATTGGCAGAGCCAAGACCAAAAACGGCATCGTTCAAAAACAGGGCGATCAGGTCTGATGGGGCGCCCGTACTCCAACCGATGCTCGTGCTCGCAGGTGGTGATGCTACTTCTAACGTTGCGATCACCGTAGGTGAACCGTCCTCGCGATACTCGTAAATCACGCCAGCGAAGGACGTAATTCTAAACATTGCCAACAACAAAAGACTGGCCGCGCCAAGACTCAAACGAGAGAGCCTACAACTGTTCTGGAGACTCATTTTTTCTCCTTGCTGCACGCGCTTGTTAGCCCGCCTGCCGACAGTCACGAGCACGCGTCCATATCCGCATCGTCGAAATTCTCGTCAACAAGAGTCCAGCCAACGAGTCCAGCGTCGTTCCTGACCTTGACCCACCAGACTGTCTGGGGCAGCGCTTCGACGGATGGCTACCTTCTCGGCTCATACCGCATCGCCACCGCCCCCGAGCCGAACTCCAGCCGGCTCACGAGCTTCAAGTCGACATGCTTCGATAGCCCGGCGAACAACGTCGGCCCGTGGCCCGCTAGCCTGGGCTGCACCACGAACTCGTACTCATCGATCAATCCCAGCTCCGCCAACGCCAGCGGGAGCTTCACGCCTCCCACGAACAGTCCCTTACCCGACTCCCGCTTGAGCTGCTGAACGGCCTTCCCCAGATCCCCGCGCACGAGCTCCGCGTTCCAATCGACCCGGTCCAGGGTGCTCGACACGACGTACTTCTTTGCCGCGTCGATCGTCCGGGCGAAGGGTTCCATCCAATCAGGCCTCGCTCCCGTCCGCGCCGGCGGCCGAAACGCTGCCTCCATCATTTCGTAAGTCACCCGGCCAAAGAGGAGGGCATCGGCCTGGTCGAGGTTCTCGACCGCGTGACGATGCAAGTCTTCGTCCGCGGGAATTGCACGATGATCGCAGCACCCGTCCAATGTGACGTTGATGGAATACCGAAGGGGTCGCATTTGGACGTCACCGAGCCGACGCGAGCGCGGTGTCTAGCGGCTGCAGGCTCCGGACGGTTTCCATGCAGAACGGATGCCCCTCTCCTGAGCCGAATCATGGATGACCAGGGCGAACGCCCGCCGGAGCGTCGTACCAGTGACGTTCAGCTCCATTGGAATATTCGGCGGCACAGTCATGGTTCCTCCGACCTGAGCCCTGTTAGCGCCAGCCGGAGTCTCCAAACACTGCTCTCCCGCGAGCACGTACCAGCCTTCGGGACCGGGGTGTGTATGCACCCTTGAACTGTCGCCCGGCCGCATGACGGCGTAAGAGAGAACTGCACTATAGCTCTTTGCCTCGGGAAGCTGCATGGGTCCGATCACGGCGACGGCCTTACCACCTCGCGGAGCAATGTCTCGGGGCCCGAATTCGGAGAGCCACACTCGCCCGTCTTCTTCCACGACGATTCCGGTGGCACTCTTAGCCGCCTCTGCGGCCTTCCTGTTTGGAAACGCGCGCAAATGCCAGTAGACGGATGCTTCACTGAAATGAAGTCCCCTTACCCTGCCGATGTTGAAACAACCGAATTCCGGTCGCTTCTCGTCCCGCGGCACGTCCACGCAGGCCACTTCGCTCAAGTGCTCGTTTGCAGTGGTGCCGGGCGTCTGAGCCCGAAGATTGCCGAGTGGCATGATTTGAAGGGCCACCAGTGGCAGTACAAGTGCGCCGATGAATGGAATTCTAGCCATGCCGATCCTCCAGAAAGATGCTCACTCGGCGGACACCGCCATCGGGCCACTGGCAAAGGCCGGACCTTCGGCGGTTCCGGTTGGGTGAGAGCCGAGTCTTCGGCGGCGTGTCGCCTCCAAGAACGCCTAGCGATGCACCAACGAAGACGGCCATGTGAAGCAAACCTGTATGGTGGCTTGCGACCCATAGCCGACACTCGGCTGCCGTAAGAATCGACGTTAAGTAGGTCTTCATTGACCCCGTGAAGAGGGAGGCGTAGCGTGCCTCCGTCGGGGACGTTCCTTTGGTCCCGGGAGAAAAATACAACCGACCAGGGAGACTCATATGAAGATTGCCAAGCTAATCACACAATCTACCTTAGCGCTTTCATTGTCAGTTGGTTGCTGGCCTGCAGATGCGATTGTTAACGGGGAGGTGACTGAAAGGCACGACGCGGTTGGGACGGTCATGATCCTTACGCGTGACGGCAATCCCTTTGGTCTTCCCCCGGGCGTCGTGCTGGTAAACGTCACTGCCACATTGATTCATCCGCAGGTTCTTTTGACTGCTGGTCATTTCACCTTTTTCGGTACTGAAGGAGTGCCGCCATTTCTACAGATCGTGGTGAGCTTCAGTCCCGCAGCCCTCGATGAATCCACATGGGTCCCAATAGACCAAGGTCCCGGAACTCAAGTCGTGCATCGTTGAGCTTTGCTTGCGAGTAGCCTGAGAGATCTGTTCCCTTGGGGAAGTACTGCCTCAATAGCCCGTTCGTGTTCTCATTGCTGCCACGCTGCCAGGGATTCTGAGGATCGCAGAAGTAAACCTTGATGTCGGTCGCCAGGGTGAAGCGCTTGTGATCGGCCATCTCCTTGCCCCGATCCCAAGTCAGCGACTGGTAGAGCTCGTCCGGTAACTTGCGCGCGTTCTTGATCAACGCGTTGATGACCGTCTCGGTATCTTTGCCGGCAACCTTCACCAGCATCACATAGCGTGTCTGACGCTCGACCAGCGTCGCAATCTGGCTGTTCTTGCTGCCGAACAACAGGTCGCCTTCCCAGTGACCGGGCACCGCCCGGTCTTCCACGTTGGCCGGACGCTCGCTGATCGAGACGGTGTCGGTGATACGGCCGTGATCGTCCGTCTTCTGGGTGTGATGACGCGACCGGCGCATCACTCGGCTGCGCCGCAAATGCTCCACTAGTTCCTTCTTCAGGGCACCGCGGGCTTGAATGAACAGGCTGCGATAGATGGTCTCGGGTGACACCTGACGGCTCGTATCGTCTGGATAAGTGCGCTTGAGCCATCCGGCAACCTGCTCCGGTGACCACTGCAGTTGGAGCTTGCCTGTCACGAGGCGCGCCAGCGCTCGGTTCGCCGCCAGTTTACCGGTCTTGGGGCGCCGACCTCGATCCCAGGCCGCCTGGTCAGCCCGACTCGCTCGGTAGCCTTCTTGGCCACCGTTGCGCTTGATCTCCCGACTGATCGTGGAGGGTGCTCGGCCGAGTTGCCCTGCGATCGAACGCATGCAATGACCCGCAACCACCGCGCGCGAGATCTCTTCCCGTTCCGCCAAGGTCAGCGCCAACCGGGAGCGGCTGCGGGGGGCCGGACGGATCCCGCCTGTCGCGGCCAGAATCCCCTGTATCGATGAGTGGTTGCGATCAAACAACTGGGCGATCTGCTGCAGCGACTCGCCCTTCTGCCAGCGCTCCCACATCAGTGCCTTCTGCCTCTCCGTGTAATGGATCCGAGGTCTCATCTGCAACACTCCTCTGATGGCTCAGGCCATATAGTGTGTTGCATCCACCGGTTGAATCCGCAACCCAGAAGCGGACGTCCAGCTACGGAGTATCGAAAAACTTGTTGGGCTTGAGGAAGAAGGAAAGTGTAACGCAGCCCTTCGGAGCGTGCGCGTCGTGACGGCTCCCGGCTGGACGCCAGACGTAGTTGCCAGCGGTCGCCACGCCCTCCGCATCCACGAGCGATCCCTCCAATACGTAGGTCTGCTCGAGCTCGACATGCTCGTGGTCGGGAAGGACAGCGCCCGGCGCGAGACGCGTGAGCGCGGTCAGCAGACCGGTCTCCTTGTCCTCCATGAGCACTTTGATCTCCACGCCTTTGAAGCGCGTGGAGGCCCACGGCAGGGAGGCGACGTCAACGTATCGCGAGGCAAGCGCACCGAGGCCTTCGTGCGTCCTGGCGTTCGGGGTCATGGCGGTCATCGCGTTCTCCTCGAGGTTAATTGTGCGGGACGTCCGTGTTGAGCGCGAGGTTAGCCGGCTTCCGCGCCGCGAAGAAGTGCGTGGCCAGCGGATTGCGCACGCGATCCATTTCAGGCGCTACCGACGTTGCGCACGCGCTCGAGCAGTTGCTGAACGTATAGATCTTCGATCTCTAGAGCCTTAAGTTGGCCAGCCAATTGCTCAAGATATTCGCGATTCGTCCCCATGACGCCAGAACCTCTTGCAATGAGATCCGCAGTCTCGTTGAGCGGCAGTTCTTCGGCATAGCTGTAGTGCGCGGTATTTGTTGCAAAGGCAAGTGCGGTGATTGTTCCTTGGGGCGTGCTCATCGGGACCAGCAGTGGTCGGTATCCACCCAGAAGCATCTCTCGCCTCCAAAGGATCGCGGATTCATCCTCCACCAAATCGGCGCCAATACGAAAAGCGAGTCCTCGGCAGGAACCAGGATGAGGTTGTAGCGAGAGCATGAGGGCGGGCCGGTCCGGCGAACCTCGACCAATGGTTAGCTTATTAGTGAAGCGGCGTTGATACCCATCGGCGTCCGCTAGTCTGACCTCTTCAAAGAGCAAGCCCGGATCCCACATCAGCGACCCATAGGCATACACCCAAAGGTCCGCGCTAGTGTCTCGGTCTCCGAGAACAGCGCGCCGGATCTCTTCGAGTCTCTCATCCGAGCGCCGCCAGTTCGCGGGGAGGCCGGCCTTGCGGGCACGTTCGTCCCACGAGGCAAGAACTTCCCGCGTCGCACGATACTCGGACCTGTCCGGGGGTGTAAGCCTACCCCGAAGCCCCGGAAGATGTACGAACGGGTCTGTTTTCAAGGATGGCTCCTAGTGCGTGCGGGTGATGGTGCACATGGAACGCCTTGAACCTGTCGCGATACCGAATGAGGCGGCTAACAAGACCGAGTTAACCGGCCCGCCGCCACCGACGTTCGCCAGAAAGAAGGCCCGTACCGGCGGGTCCGGTTGAACGCGCGTGGTTAGGCGGCAACTCAATCATCGAAGCACCTCGTCAGCACGCAGCAACAGCGACTGTGGAATAGTCAGCCCAAGCGACTTCGCGGTCTTCAAGTTGATCCCCAGCTCGAATATCGTTGGTTGTTCGAGCGGAAGGTCGGCGGGCTTTGCGCCGCGAAGGATCTTGTCGATGAATGCGGCGACGCGGCGCCGTATCTCCGGCATGCTGATCGAATAGGACACCAGCCCACCAGCCTCCATCATTTCTCTATTCGCCACCATGGAAGGTAGCGAGCGCTTCAGCGCTGCGCCTAGGAGGCATCCCGGTTGACGTAGAACAGGCCGTTGGAGGATACGACGAGCGCCTCGGCGCGCTGGCGAGATATATCAGCAATCGCAGGTTCAATGTCTTTGCCGGCGGCAACTTCGATGATGATCGGCTGCAGCCCCAGGGTCGGATATATGCGCTCGATGTCCGTCTTCCGGATGGCAGAACTGGGATCAGTCGAGTTGAGTAAGACACCCACGCGTCGTGCGGCCGGCAACAGCTCGCGTAGCAGCGAGAGACGCTTGGCATCGAGTTCCGTGGAAACAATCGCCATGCCGGTGACATTGCCCCCGGGACGCGCGAGGGTCTCGACGAGACCCGCGCGGACGGGATCGCCGGTCCCCCAGAGAATGATCGGAATCGTGGTCGTAGCGTTCATGGCCGCCAGCGCAGCATCGGTGCCGTTGATCACGATCAGCTCGACCTTCAGCTGAACGAGCTCGTCCAAGAATGGTCGCAGCAGCTCGGCATGGCCGTCTGTGTAACGTCGCTCGATCACGAGGTTCTTGCCCTCGATCCAGCCGATCTCCCGCAAAGGATCGAATTCGTGCTCGAACTCAAAGGGAGGCGGGCGCCCACCGCTCGACAAGGTGCCGATGCGGCGGATAGCGCCCGCCGCCGGCGCTTGCGCTCGCGCGATGAGTGGCGCGAAGACCACGCCGCAAGCCAACGTGCCGATAAACGTTCTCCGGTACATCACTGAATCACCTCGCGCCAACGAAGTCCAACCATACACTCATGGCGGCATCGGCTTGCGGCTGGCGTCTTATTGCCGCCTAACGTATCAAGGTAACCGGCGACCCGCGGCGAGCGCGAAGCGCCGCCGACGGGGCGTCCGTGTTGACCGCCGGGTTAGGCCGCATGTCGGACCAGAGCGTGCAGCAAACCTTGCGGGTCGTATAGAACGCGGCAACCTGCTCGAACAATTGCTCGCGTACCCGGATCACATGGCGATGTCGCCGCCCATGTGGGGTCGCCAAAACTGAACTCGACCTGCGCATTGTTATCGAGCGTCACGTGCCGGGACCAGACGGCACCGTACCCCACATCTCGATACGTCGCCACGGCACGACCAAGAGACTCCCATGGAATTTGCGCGATCCAGGCGGACTCGCGAAACGATTCCGGAGTCGGCGTCAGGATAACCAGATCAACGTCAGAGTCATCCTTCGGTGAACCACGCGCATGTGACCCGACCAACGCGACCGCCACGATGTCGCCACGCTCCGCGGCCCACGCAGAGACGACGCTGAGGATTGGATCGATCGGAGCCATGGGGGTGCGGCCTAACGTGCAAGGTAACCGGCGGCCCGCTTGCGGGACGTCCGGTTGACCGCTGGGTTAGGCCTGGCGTGCTCGGAGTGGAATCTACTCATCGGAACTCGGAAACCGTCCAGTGGCCAGAAAATCAAGCTCTGCATCAGGAATCTCTGGAAGTGAAACGAGCCATCGGGCGCGGTGAGCGAGGTCGGTGGCCACGAAAACCTTGAACGCACCTTCGAGCCCGACTCCAAGTGCACCGTTGTCGACGTAAGCAGGCACCCCGGACGACTGAAGGAACGTGGCGATGCGATCAGCTTCGACACAGGTCGGGAAATGCTTGAACAGTTGCCATTTCTCGGTTGCCATCGCTGTTCAGGCCTAACGAACCAAGGTAACCGGCGGCCCGCCGCGCAGGCGAAGCCGCGCACGCGGGGCGTCCGTGTTGACCGAGCGGTTAGGGGTCGCGGTCACTGATGAGCGCAACTCTTGGGTTGGAGGAGATCCCAAAGGTTGCCATAGAGGTCCTCGAATACCGCGACCGTGCCATAGGCCTCCTCCTTGGGCTCGCGAACAAAGATGACGCCTTTGGATTTGTAGATGCGATAGTCGCGCCAGAAGTCATCGGTGTGTAGGAACAAGAACACGCGACCACCGGTTTGATCCCCGATTCGCGAAGGCTGCGCGTCGCCGACGGCTCGGGCGAGAAGTAGGCGAGATTCGTTCGAGCCGGGCGGCGCGACCACAACCCAACGCTTGTCTTGCTCTGGAATGAATGTGTCTTCAACGAGATTGAACCCAAGTGTATCGACATAGAAAGCCAACGCTTCATCGTACTCGCGGACGATCAGAGCTACTTGGCCTATGGCTTGGTTCATCAACCCGCTCTCCCCAGCTGTGCGGCGATGCCCGGCGTTAGACGATGCGACCCCTAACTAGAAATAGGGAACCTAATTGACGGGAAATATCTCGTCGCTCGTGTGGTCGCCGTCGCGCCCGAGATGAAATTCGGCTTGAGAAATCATTCAGTGTTGGCCGAATTATGGGGCCTAACAGCTTCCGGCGAGGGCAGTCTATTTGGCCCGGCTCGGCTTTGCGCGAACGGCTGCATTCGACCCAAAGCGGAAATAGTGTCCACCCCAAGCGGTCGCTCAACGATTCGCTATCCGGCTTGGGTCAGCGACCGCGGTCGCAGCGCGCGATCAGATCGAACTGGTCGTGAGCAACGTGTAGACAGGGATGGCAGGGCCAAGCACCATCAGACCGATGCCGGCGACGCTCGCGACCGCGCGCCCGTGCTTCCAGTTCTTTTCGACGAAGAACAGCACGAATAGAATCGTCATCCAAGGAAGATTCATCAGACCAACAACAACGAGCACCATCATCGCCGCCCAGCAGCAGCCGACACAGTACGCGCCGTGCATCATGCCCGCACCGAGTGCATGTCGGACGCCGCGACGGAAATCATGCTTAAAAACGAAGGCCAGAGGACTTCGACACATGTCGGCGCAAGTTTGCTTCCAGCGCGAAAACTGATAGGCCCCCGCGAAGATGAGTATTCCGCCGGCGAGCAGGTGCAGCCATTGCGGCGGCGCTTCGCCCACGTCCCATTGTGCGAAGACCGAATACCCCAGCCACATCACGATGCCAATCGCCCACCACACCATCAGGTAGCCCGCCACGAACGCAAGCGTGGAAAGCGCGCCCTCGTTGCGTCGGAGCGCGACAGCGTGATGCGCGAGAACCATTGGGGCGATGGTCGGCAGCATCATCGCCGTCATCATGGCGATCCACATCGTCAGGAATGCGACGGCGCCCATCTCGGATTGATTGGCATAACCGAGCTGTTCCAATCCCATCGCCATGTCGCGCATTGCGTTTGCCTGCGCGATGGTGCTTTGCCACGCAACCAGCGCCACGGCTACGATAGCGAAGAGAATGACAACGTTGACGCGCCACGGAAGAAGATCAAGCGCAAGACGTGGCGTATCTTGCTCGGGCTTCATCGATTTGGTGTACCTCAAGGCTGTCTCGACCCGCACATCATTTGCTTGATCAGTCCGACGATGGAACACTTTAGCCGCCGAGACGGCCAAAACGATCCCGAGGAGAAGGGTGAGCGCACGCTCGGAAACGATGCCAACGAGCAGTCCGCCGATCGCAGCGCCCCCGATGGAGCCAAGCGACATCCAGGTTAGAAGGCACTTCTCGCGCGCTAGCGTGGCGAAGGCGCCAGCCATTTGATAGCGGGCCAGTCCGACCATCATTGTCGGCAAGCTCACCGCCAGCGACAGGCTGCCGGCGAGGCGTATATCGATCCCGTAGAGGAGAACGAACGTCGGAATGAGCAGCTCCCCACCGGCAACGCCCAAAAGCGCCGCGACGCCTCCGATAAAAAACCCAGTGGCGAGGCCGGCAACGAATTGCGGCACAGGGTCCGAAAAGAGTGGCTGTCCGTCCCCATGTAGGTCCAGCAATCCTCCGGCGAGCATCAGGATCGCCAGCAACGTCAGAAGGACCAACACCAGACGATTCAACTTCGGGCCGGCAAGGCGCACCGCGTGTCCTGCCGCAAACCAGGCCCCGACGACGCTTCCCGCAAGCAGGTTCAGCACGATGTCCGCGTGAGCCAGGGTCTGCTCTGCAGGGATTACCTGAAACCGGAATAGCAGAGCCGAGAAAACGACCACAAGGCTGATCGCCTTGTTCATTACGACCGCGTCCAGCGATTTGAATCCGAAGCGTCCGACCAGCACGGGCAGCCGAAACTCGGCGCCGCCCAGCCCAATCAATCCTCCCAGCGTCCCGATTGTGCCGCCCCACAGAAATGCGCGAGGAGCCGTATGCGGGCGACCGGCGTGCGTCAGGAAGGAATTTGCGCTCATGGCTTGCTGCGGAAGCGTTGTGCCCACGAGACTATAACGAACGGCCCGGTACGTCTACAAACCGCGAACGGCGGGAACCACGATACACCCCGATCGAGCTAGTGCTTCACGCTGCGGTGGAGCACGCGCGCGCTGCGATCCGAATCGGAGTCGGAGAGGAAGTACTGGTCGCCTCGCTTGAACCAGAACTGGCACCGCGGAGGAAGATTGACTCCGGGCCGGGGGGGGTCTGCATTCGGCGGCACCTGCACCCAGCTGCCAAGTACTCGCCCAAGCTCGTCCTGGAATTCCTTCATCGTGTGGAACGCGATTCGGGCGAAGCCCGGGGCCGGTACGCCATTAGCGATCCGTAAGTTCAAGTCGACGCGAATGCGGATAAAATTTTCGTTTCGCCGCTCCTGGTCCGCAGTTCCAATAATGACGACGGCGGGCACGGAGTCGGTGCCATCTTCAAATGGGAACACCCCCACCCTGGCACGATAGTCATTGAGGAGCGCGCCAATCACGAACGCGTGGTCGAGGCGGATGCGATCGAAATCCTCCTGCATTGTCCGCAGAGTGCCAGCTTCCCAATGTTTAGGCCCTTCTGCTAGAACGCCGACGACGGGTTTGCACTGACCACCAGCCATGGCTTCTTGGAACATCGACATGTAGTGAGCTTGAGAATTGGCCTGCCATTGAGCCAACGGCCATGTCGCGGCTGCTCTAAGTGCGATGCAACCACACATTCCCTCGCTCGATTCGCGCACCTCCTTTTCGGCAAAGGTAGCGTTAGCATTACCGGATATTTCAGCTCTGCGTGCAAACTCCGTCTTGAGCGGGGCAACCATCGCCTGAATGCAGCCTTCCGTCGCGTCCGCGATTGAAAGATCTGACCAGCCTTCTTGCATTTGTGCTTGCAGGGAGCCTGTGACCAGCACGAACGCTGTAAGCACAAGTATTCGTATCGCTTTCATACGTCGATGACGCCTAACGAACGAAGGTAACCGGCGCGCCGCGCTGACGCACGCCAAGCGAAGCCTCAGGTTAGCGCGCATCTGCTTGCATGGATCAGGGCATGATCGTACGACTAAGGACTTTCGCGCGGCGGTCGGTGTCGGAGTCGGATACGTAATAGATTTCACGGAGCTTGAAACAGGCTTGGCAGCTTTTCGGAAAGACCGTTCCGACCCGCGGCTCCAACCGCATCGTGGCGCAAATCCTATCGTGCTCGTCAATCGTCCATTCGCCCGATAGGGGACCGCCCTGCCTGTACGAGCCCGCGGGTTCGAGTGGGTTCCCTCCCTTGCCCGCGATCGAGCCATTCGGGGCATACATGACCTCCATCGGGGCGCCCGTGTTCGTCGGCCCGACGATGGTACGTTGCACGACCTCGCGCTTGAATTGATCGGCGGTCACTCGCTTCGCTCCGGCGTCGAGGAGGTCGCCGAGGTTGCCCGGAATGGCAGCAATCGCGGACTGGACCGTTCGGCGAAGGACACTCGCGCGGCGGTCGGTGTCGGAATCGGATATGTAATAACTTTCGCCCAGCTTGAACCAGAACTGGCAGCGGGGGGCGAGGACCGTTGGGGCACCAATCGTTGGCGCGATCTGCATCGCAGTGCAGATCCTTTCTCACTGGATCAGGGCGTCCGCATTCAGCAAAATTTCCTGCGGTATCGAGATGCCGAGAACCTTGGCCGTGGCGACATTGAAGACGAGGTCGAACTGCGCCGCCTGCTCGACGGGAAACGCGCTCGGCTCCCCGCCCTTCAGCAGCTTGTCGACGAAATAGGCGGAGCGTCGCCGATGCGCCGGCAAGCTAATCCCGTACGTCATGATCATTCCGGCATCGGCGAACTCCTTGATGGGTGCCAATGCCGGCAGACGCTGCGCGAGCGCGAACTCCGCGATCCGTCTCGCATGCGCGAGCGTCATGCTGTCCCAGCAGATGACGAGCGCGTCCGGGCGGTCCTTCGCTATGGCGGCGAGCGCCCGCTCGAGCGCGTTGGCATCGCGCACGTCCTGCAACGTGACTTGCAGACCCAGGGAAGGCGCGACCGCCTTGATCTCGTCGGCGCACGACGCGTTGCCCGGATTCGCTGGATTCCACAGGACGACCAAGCGCGAGACCTTGGCCGTGATCCTCTTGAAGATGCTGAGCCGCTTCTGCCACATCTCCTCGTTCAGCGTCGCGAGCCCCGTGACGTTCGCCCCGGGTCGCGGCGGGCTCGCCACGAGCCCTGCCTTGACCGGGTCCATGCCGAGCTCCGTCGCGAAGATCGGGATGGATTTCGTCGCCCGCTTCGCAGCGAGCGCCGCCGGTTCACCCGACGTGACGATGACGTCGACCTTGAGCCGCACGAGCTACCGCCGCGAGCTCGGGTAACCGGTGCCACGTTGCCGCCCGCGTACCGGTATTCGATGACGATGTTCTTTCCCTCGACGTAGCCGAGATCGCTCAACGCCTGCGCACCCGATATCTTTGGCCCCGAGGTGCCGGGAGAATGTGTCATGTCGATGTTGAACCGTCATTGAGCGTCGGAGGGCTGGCGAACTGATACGCGCGCGCCGGCGATGTCGTCAGGCGCGTCATAAAGAAGCCGAATAGGCGGCCGTCACAGAATTGCCAATCATTCCGCGCCGTCGCCACTGGTAGGCACACGCCAGAACGGCAGTTTCACCTCGATCAGCGATCGCCCCGGCTCGTTGGGTTTCAATCCATAGCGCAGCAGGGCAATCAGGTCCGCGCTGACCCGTGGGTTGGATACGAAGTAGCTATGACAAATGAAGCAGTTCGCCTCCGTGACTTGGATCACGTCGAATCCGCTCAAGACACGCGCCTGCGCGATGCCCTCGGGACGGACCGAGCTCACGTCGACGCGACCGACGCGTACCAAACTTCCGAACAGCCAGCCGGACGTGGCGAGCGCTTTGTCGTTCGGCGATACGTATACGGTGATGTGAAACTCGGGCGGAGGCACGACCACGTCCGGCCGAGGCGCATCGCCGTAGGGAAGGTCCGGGTCGGAGACGATCTTCCAGATCTTGGAGAACGCCACGTCGAAATCGAGGTCGGGCGCCATGAGTGCGATATTGCTGATCTTGAACTTCCTCGCGATGTTCGAGCGAGAGACGTAAGCCTCGACGCTCAGGTCGGAAACGGCCGTTGCCAGCAGATCGGTACCGCGACTATGCGCGAGCAAATGGATTTTCTGCACTCCGGAGGATTCGGCGACCATGCGGATGGTCTTTTTGAGGTCCTCCACTGCGAACTCGGCCGACTCACGATCGAAGTCGTAACCGAAGAACACCCCCTTAGTCCCGCCAGCCGGCCACGTGAATACCATGCATACGAATTCGCGGCCGAGAAAATGGCACAGCTCGCTTGTCGTTAGCACGGCGTCTTCGAACGTATTCGCAAACCCGTGCACGAACACCACGACTTCCTTGCGCGGCACGCCGACGAGGCGACGTTCAAGCTCCGCTTGAAATGCGCTCTTCGTCGTTTCGTGCGCAGCGATCACCGCGGGCGTTCGCGAAAGACCTGCCGATGTGCGTTCGATTTCGTAGGGAATGTCGGGGAAGCGGCCGAGCTCAGTGGTGCTCCCCAATTTGAGGTCGATAGCGACGTTGCGTTGAACGGACGAGCTCTGCGCGACGAGCGTATCCCAACTGATGCCTTGGCCGAACTCGACGACCGTCGACCCGAATGCGAGATGCCGCGCGCGATCAGATGTATAGGGCTGCGCGTTGTCGACATTGGTCGCACGCACACGATCGGTTACGTAAAGCAAATCGAGCGGCGGCCTGCGCCGGTCGGGGCAGGCCAGTGAACAGCGGCTTTGCACGCTCACCGAATACAGCGCCGGCGTCGGCATCATCGAATAGCGTCGCGCAACCAGACTGAACAACGGTGGCGAACACCGCTGCGAATGCGACGAGTAGGCGCAGCGTCCACTCAGTGATTTCGTGTCGCGATGACATGACGTCCCTGCAAATGGATCAGCGCAAGCCAATCGATCGTGCCCATTTTATAGGCGAAGTGGCAAGCTCTCGACATGAGTCGCGTCTTTCGCCACACTTTGCGAAGGCTATCGTTAACTTTGCCGCCGGTCAGCGGGTGGCCACACCCTTCGCGAGGGGGCGTCTATGGAGATTCGCCTAGCTGGGGTGCGCTCGCTTCTTGGGTGACCGTGTTGGCCCTGTCAGGTCGAGATCCGTTTCAAATTTCATTACGGAATCGCGCGTAAGCGTTTCGGAGTTGCAGGACGCGGGCAGGACGTAAAAATACCGAATCTAGAGTTCTCATGTTGCTATACGGAGGCAACCATGGACACAAGGTCAATGCGCTCGAGACATCCGCATCGCTTCAAGAGGCACCAATTGATCGCCATACTCGCCGCCGGACTCTGTGGCTCGCCGCTCGTGGTCCACGCGCAAAAGAACCCGCTGCGCGACGTATTCTTCGGCGACACCCACATCCATACAAGCTGGTCGTTTGATGCGTACGTCTTCGGCAATACCGTCACCGGCCCCGAGGAGGCGTACCAGTACGCCATGGGTAAGCCTATCCGGCATCCCGCGGGCTACATGGTTCAGATCAAGCGACCGCTCGACTTCGAGGCCGTGACAGACCACTCGGAATACATGGGCACAATCCGGCTCGCCAACGACCCGCAGTCCGATTTGAGCAAGCTGCCGATCGCCGAGAAGCTGAAGGTCAGAAGCAAGGAAGACGTGCAGAAAGTCTACCTCTTCCTCGCCACTTCCATCATCACAGGGCCGATCCCAGAGTTGATCAGCCCTGAAGTGGCCGGCTCGGTGTGGAAGAGCGTTGCGGAAGCCGCCGACAAGTACTACCAGCCGGGCAAGTTCACGACCTTCGCCGCCTACGAATGGAGCTCGACGCCGGACAATCGCAACCTGCACCGAAACATCATCTTCCAAGACACGAAGAAGGTTCCGGCACTGCCGTTCTCCTCGATAGATTCGAATCATCCGGAGGACCTGTGGAACTGGATGGACGGCCAGCGCAAGGCGGGCAACGAGGTGCTGGCGATCTCGCACAATTCGAACCTCTCCGACGGCGTCATGTTCCCGCTGGAAGTCGACAGCAAGGGCCGGCCCATCGACGCGGCGTGGGCGCAGTCGCGGGTCAACAACGAGCCGCTGGCCGAGATCCAGCAACTCAAAGGCGCGTCGGAAACGCACCCGGCGCTATCTCCCAACGACGAATTCGCTCGCCACGAGATTCTGGAGTATCTGCTGGGCGACGTAGATCGTGCGCCCAGGCTGCACGGCAGCTATATCCGCGAGGGATACGAGAACGGACTGGCGATGCAGGACACGCGCGGCTACAACCCATACAAGTTCGGCGTCGTCGGCGCGAGCGACACGCACGGCACGGCGGCAGCTCATACCCAATCGAACTATTTTGGAGGTCATGGCCTGCTCGACGCCACGCCGCAGGCACGCATAAGCGGCGTGAAGACCAGCGGTCTGTCGATGGACCAGCTTGCAACTTCCGGGCTGGGCGGCGTGTGGGCCGAGGAGAACACGCGCGAATCGATCTTCGCCGCCATGAAGCGAAAGGAAACCTTCGGCACCAGCGGCGTGCGGATCAAGGTGCGGCTCTTCGGTGGCTGGGACTTCGCGCCTGACGTCCTGCAAAGCAAGGACTGGGTCAAGACCGGCTACGCTAGCGGCGTTCCGATGGGTGGCGACCTACCGGCTGCCAGGTCGAAGGCGCCCACGTTCATCGTCTGGGCCGTCAAGGACCCCGACGACGCCAATCTCGATCGCATTCAGATGGTCAAGGGGTGGACCCGGAACGGGCAGATCTTCGAGAAGATCTATGACGTCGCCTGGTCGAACCGCAAGGCGAAAGGGGGCGGACCCATTTCGGAAGCACGGGTGCGCAGCGGTCAAGCCGAGTTGCCGTCTGTCGGCAGCACCGTCGACGTCAAGAATGCCTCGTACACCAACACCATCGGCGCGGTCGAGCTCAAGACCGTCTGGACGGACCCCGATTTCGATTCAAGCCAATTCGCGTTCTACTACGCGCGGGTGCTGCAGATTTCGACACCGCGCTGGACAACGTACGACGCGAAGAAGCTCGCTGTCCCACCACCGAACAACGTTCCCGCGACCGTTCAGGATCGCGCGTGGACTTCGCCAATCTGGTATTCGCCGAGCGAGGAAGCGCGCAAAGCCGCGAAGCCCGGCACGACGGTCGCGGACTTGCGGCAAAAGGGCGCCGTAGCGCTGGACGACGCCCAGCTCAAGCAGCTCATCGTCGGAAAGACCTTCAAGGTCCGCAACACCGTGACGGGGCAGCGCTTCGAGATCCTGTACGGGCTGGACGGCCGGCGCCTCATTCTCAGCGTTGACGGAAGGCAGCCGCCCGCCGGCGGGATTGGCGACGTGCTTCACAGCGGCGAGCTGGGATCGCCGGCGCACTACGAGATTCGCGGCGGGAAGATCATGACCACGATCGCGAACACCCCGTTCGAGATCACTGTGTACAAGGTCGGCGACAAATACGTTGCGGCACGCAGCATCGAGTTCGGCTACGCCAACTACGAGGTCGAGTAGACCGTCATCGGCACACTGACCTCGTTCTGGTTCGTGGGGTGCTCTAGAGCACTTTCAAGTCCTCCGGCGTAACCCAGCGCAATCGCAGCACCCTGACGGGATGTGCGCCGTCGTCGGGCCAATTGCGGGTGGCGCGAAATTGCGCGACTGCCGCCGCTGCGTCTTGGTCCCCAAACACGACGCAGTTGAGCGCATGACGCTTCGGCGCAATGCTCTCGCTCAATCGGGCATCAAGAAAGAGAAATTCCTTTATGCCCGTCGTCTTGTAACTGGTAGCGAGCGAGGGACTCGAACCCCCGACCAAAGGATTATGATTCGAAGGAAGCGAGTAATCCAGCACAACGCACAATAAGTCAAAGCAACCGAATCAGTGGCTTAGTTGTTCGCGCCTTTTCCCGCTTTTTGCCGTTTTCTGGCTGTGAGTGTCCCGCCAGTGTCCCGCACGGTGGAGGCATGTGCAACGGGCCGGGCATGTGTCATTAGGGCAGCGCACATTCATTGCTTGAACGACGCAGCGCCGTCGAGCGCCTTCGTTTCTTCGGAAGTGAGTGGAGGCACCAGCACGACTGGGAGCAATATCCTCTTCATGGAGCGTCAAGAAAGCTACAACGCCGCACTTCGTCAATCGCCCATGCTCGACCATCAAGTATCCTGCGCCGCTGGCATGTGGTAGCTCTTGATCACGGTCAAGTCTGACTTGACCGGATAGCTCGATCAACGTGCGCTATTCGTCCTTCCAGTGCTTGAGCTGTGGACAGTCGGCGCCATCGAGGTAGTGGACAAGGCGGCTCGTGAGATCTGGAGGGGCCTTCACGTTCGAGGAAGACCGCTCAGGGAAAAGCTAACGGTCGTCTTGTCGTTGTTGCGAGAGCAACGTCCCATCCACCAAGCGCAACGGCCGCATCGTGGCAGCGATGCAATCGGACTCCGAAGAGGTCAATTTCACGAGCGCAATCCTCGCAAATCTTGGCGACAAGTTTGGCGTGGTCGCCTTGTACACCTCAACTTGCACCCTGCGATGACATCGATGACGCAAAGGCAGTCTCTATACCAATTCATTCGAAATGAGACACGAGACCGCCCTTGGCGATCGCTCAAGCGGCGATCAGGGCTAATCGACAAATGTTGCCGCGATCGCCCTTGGGGCTGCCGGCACGAACCTTGCCTATGTAACTCGGGTCCGGAATCGTCCTGAAGACGCCACGCATGGGTATGGCTGACACTGTCACACTCGTTGGTACCATAAAGTCCAAACGTACGCGCGCCGATTTGGGAGCGCATAGCCTTTGGCATTCGTCGCCGGGCGAGGACCCGATCAATGCACAGAAGGCGATGTGCGAAGCGATCCCAGGGATTCTGGAGAGCAACCGGCCGAGAGCAGACCAACTTGAGGCGCTGTTCGGACTTGACCAGCACGCGCAGCGCATCAGCACGCAATTGCTGACCCGATACGTCGAAGGCAACGGGCGGTCGCGGTCGTTTGAACGAAGCGTCTGGGTTTCCGCGTTGCGCTTGAGCCAGACATTCTATCAAGCGTACGAACACTTTGTGGGAAACCTGGAGAACACCTCCGACGTCTACTTCCTTGCCCACGCCAACTCCGTTATCGCTAAACTATTCTTTCATCGACGAATCGAGTTCCTCCTCCGATTCATTCGATACAAGAAACGGATCCCCGAGCAGTGGAAAGAGCTCCACGGGACTTATCGTTTTGCCAAGATTCGGGGCTGGACATCGCAAATCGCTGCGGACACTAGAGCTGGCGACAAGCCAGGGACATCAACGACGCCGGAACAGCTGTACGTACGAATTCTGCTGCTTGAGATGATGAACACTGGGCAGTTCTCGCCGCGCGAGGCGCTGTGGGCGGATGACTGGTTTGGGCAATGGTGCAAGCTCGTGCAGCTCCGGTCGCACGAAGCGCTGACGGGACTCCATGTCGCGGCAAAGGGATTTATCGTCAATCCCGAGGGCGCCGACGGTCTCCAACGCACGGCCTCCATGGATGCGGGCAATTCCCTTTTTCTGGATCCTACTCCCCTGCTAGTGCTGATCGACGAACAGCTTGAGTTGCTGCAGGAATCGAGCTCCGTGCGCAGTACCTTGACCCCGGCGGAGCGCGCCGGACAGGTGGTGTTGCTGTCGAAACTTAAGACCACGCTCGATCCCAATCCCGTCGTCCTTACGCGTCGCGGTGAGCGCAGGCCTGTCGCACTTACAGTTCAGGCGGTCATCGGACTGTCCAACACTATTCAGGTGTTGCGTCAGGAGGCGAATGCGCGCGGCAAGGCCGCATCGACCTCGGAGCCGCAAACGGATGGGATCACGATCACCGCTCTCGACGTGAAGACCTATTCCCCGACGATAGACGCCGGAGCAGCCATAACGCTGATACCCCCGTCTAGCGCCGACAGTCAGGACGCGGCGCCGATGGTCTGGCAGGTCAAGGACAGCAGCGATTCAGGCTCTCGCTTACGTGGGAAGATTGACGATTTGAATCGAGTAATTCCGGGGTCGTTGATTGCCATTCGCGAAAATGAGAGCAGTTCGTGGTCCGTTACCGTAGTGCGCCGGCTCCGGCGGCTTATGGTTGATTACGTCGAGATCGGTGTCGAGCACCTTGGGCGCGGACCGCGCTTCGTGAAGCTGGTTGCCGATCGCGCTGGCGACTCCTCCATCGACGAGTCCACGGATTCGACCTCTAGATGCCTTGCGGCGCTCTATCTCCCGGCAAGCGAACGGCAACCGAGGATGCCCATCAAGACGTTGCTTCTACCGGCGCGCGATTTCAAGAGCGATAGCGTCGTGCGGCTATTGACTTCCAACGCAACGTACACCCTACGTCTCAACAATCCGATCCAGCACCAGTTCGAGTTCATTTGGACCTCGTTCACAGTCATCGACAAGGTGCAAGCGTCGAGCGGCATGAAGTCGAAGGGACGTGCCCCGGGCGTAACCGTGCAAAGTCAGATTCCTGCCGACGAAATTGCCGGCCGACAGCCCGACCTCGGGGTGGGTCCGCGAACACCGAACTCCGATCGCGTTCAACGCCGGGGGCCTGCGGATCAATTTGGTCTTACCGGGCCGTCGTCGGCGGCGCTTTCGACCAAACGTGGAACCCGTGCGTAGCCTTCTGCGCCGCCATCTGCGGTGGTTTGGCCGCAACGCCAGTCGCGCGCCGGAAATCGTCGCAGCAGGGAGCGAGACGCGCTACGCCTACGCATTGTCACAAGACAAGTGGGCGGCGGAATTGCCGCTTCGAGACCAGGCACCACAACGCAAGAACACGCCCGAGCCGAATTTGCGGAGTCGGATGGCGGCGCTAATCGCAAGCGAGGCCCGTTTCCACAGTCTCACGTTGCTCGGTTCGGACTGGCACTGGGACCAGGATGCCCAGTTCCGCTTCATCGCGATCGGCGGCAATCTTGCGGACTCCATCGGATCGACGATCGAGAAATGCCTCGGTCGAACGTCCTGGCAGTTGCCGCAGGTCGAGCCGCCGGAGGGTGGATGGGAGGCGCACCAACGGCGTCTCAACGCGCACGAAACGTTTCACGACGTCATTCTGCGCCGGCCACGGCAAGACGGCGGCGCCTACTATGTGTCGATCAGCGGCGAACCCGTTTTCGCTAAGAATGGCATATTCCTCGGATATCGTGGCGTCGGGCGCGACATCACGAAGCAGGCGTTGATCGAGGCCAAGACCAGCCGGCTCGCCCGCCTCGATCCGATGACGGGTCTGTACAACCGAAATGCATTCTTCGAGCGGCTGAATCACGCGCTCGCGGTCGCGCGTCGCCACGATCGTGCCATCGCCCTATTGTTCGTAGACCTTGACCGATTCAAGGATGTCAACGATGCATTCGGTCACATTTCCGGTGATGAAGTGCTCAAGGTGATGGCCGGGCGCCTTAACAAGACGATCAGGGATGCGGACACGGTCGCCCGGTTAGGGGGTGACGAGTTTATCGTACTCGCCGAAGACGTCACGAATCAGGTCGACGTCAATGAGTTCGGATTACGCCTGCTGGAAGCGCTGTCTGAACCGATCGTGTTGCACGGGCAGGAATGCAGGCTCGGTGCTAGCATCGGCGTCGCGATGTTTCCAAACGATGGTGAGGACGCGGCGACCCTTCTAAAGAACGCGGACGTTGCGATGTATCGCGGAAAGGAATCCGGCGGCAACAGCCTCGCGTTCGCCGGCGAGGTGGGTGCACGGTCTTCGACGGAGCGAATGGTCCTCGGGGCGGCTCTTCGCCGCGCCCTCGACAACCGCCAGCTACTGCTGCTCTACCAGCCAAAGGTGTCGATCCGGACCGGCGCGCTGACCGGTGTCGAGGCGCTAGTCCGCTGGCAGCACCCTGAGCGCGGCCTCGTGCTGCCAGACGCATTCATCCCCCTAGCCGAGGAATCCGGCCTCATTCGCCAGATTGCTCGCTGGGTATTGCACGAAGCGTGCGCGCAGGCGTGTCAGTGGCGTGCCGAGGGGCCCGGTCCGATCCGCGTGGCGGTTAACCTATCGGCCCGCCAGTTCATCGATGGTGGCCTCGTGATCGAAGTCGCGCACGCCCTTGCGCAGACTGGGTTGCCCCCCGATTTGCTTGAGTTGGAAATCACCGAAAGCATGATGATGGCGCACCCGGAGCGCGCCGCCGAGACACTGCTTGAGATCCGAAGGATGGGCGTACATATTTCGATCGACGATTTCGGCACCGGCTATTCATCGCTCGCACGGCTCAAGAAATTTCCAATCGAGAGTGTGAAGATCGACCGGTCATTCATCAGAGATGTCCCGGGGGATGCCGATGACGCGGCAATCGTCTCCGCCGTTGTTGCGATGGCACACAACCTACGCTTGAAGGTCGTGGCAGAGGGTGTCGAGACGGCGGAGCAGGTTCGCTTTTTGCGCGAGCGCGATTGTGACGAGGTTCAGGGATACCTTATCAGTCGCCCGATTCCGTCGAAACAGGTCTGCGAATTCGTCCGGTGCCGCGATGACAACGAGTTCGGTGTGATCGCTGTTCACTGAGGCGACTCGTATCACGGTGGCGTGGCGAGAGAAGATCCCGAGGGACCCACCGCCAACGTTCGCTTCTCTTGCGAATGCGTGGCTTCTGGGCCGGAGCGAGCCTCAAGCAGCCAGTTTCAGGCCTCTTCGTGCGAGAGATGTGCTCGGCTGAGTGCGATCTACGCGCCACGAACGTGACGTCGATGAATCGATCGTCAATCACCACACTCTTCGGGCTGAACGGCTCTTCGGAGACCTGCGGCGATCCCTCTTTGTGCGGCGATCTCCCCCCGCGGAGGCGGGCGGGCCGGGCGCCCGCATGGGGAAAGGGTTGCGCCGGTCGTTGTGCCTGCGGTCTTTATGATGCACATAGTGGCAAGCACACGTGGCCGCATCGCATCCTGGCACCGGGATTTCGGGTGCCTGGCCTGATAGGAATCGCTTTTCGCCGATCCTCTTGACCGCATCGCAAGCGTTGTCGCTGAAACGCACCTCGACGCAGCGGAAATTGTCAGCCGTGTGCTTGGAGTCACGCACCTTGGCTCGGCGGGATCGCTTCCGCGTTCCCCCAAGGTGCCACCACAACGCAAGCGCAATCAGCAACGCGACGGCAATTAGGAACAGCATGATCAACGATTAACGGTCTCAATATGGCAGCGCACGGCTGGCACTGCGCGCTTTACGTCGTGCCGAGGGCCCGCGGTGTATTCCCAACGCGCATTTTCGATTGTCTTGCTCGGCTATTCGTGCTTCCAATGTTTGAATTGAGGACAGTTGGCACCGTCGAGGTAGTGAACTTGGCGGCCCGCGAGATCAGGCGGTGCTTTCATGTTCGAGCAGAGCCCGTTGACCGAAAAGCTCACTGTCGTCTTGTCGGTGTTTCGAAAGCGGCGCCCCATCCATGAAATGCAGCGACCGCACCGCGGGAGCGATGCAAGGCAGACGGACTCCGAAGAAGTAAAGGTGGCCACGATCACTGGATGATGTCAAATTACAACGTGCGATCCTTCGCAGCAGCACATTTAACCTTGGCTATCGAACTGACGGTGCGCATACACGGCTTTGGCAGCGCGCATCGCGAGGTTCCGTTGTTTCATGACCGCGATCCTCGCAAGCCTTGGCGACAGAGTTAAGCCTGGTTGCCTTGTACACCTCAACTTGCACGGTGCCGCGGCATCGATGACGTATATGCAAGCTTCATACCAGTTCAGCGGAAATGAGGGGCACGCATAGCAACAACATGGGCCATGACACCGACCCCAATATCGGGCCATTTAAGTTCGGGTTTTGGGTCGGGTCCCGCATGAGCGTCCCGCAGGAAAAGAAAAAGGGGCCACGCGTGAGCGCACCCCCTTGTCGTGCGTGGTAGCGAGCGAGGGACTCGAACCCCCGACCAAAGGATTATGATTCCTCTGCTCTAACCAGCTGAGCTAGCTCGCCAAAGGGCCGCAATTATAGGCGATGGCGGCGGTTCGGGTCAAAGCACGCTGCCCAGAACATCTTTCTTCGGCGACGATCAGATCGCCGCCGCCATCGGCCGCAGATATCCGTCGCGATACGACCGCGAGTACCGGGCGCGATGGAGGTAATCGCGAATCGGGATCGCGGGAAATCTATCGTTCGTGGCTATCACCGTCGCGTCACGATTGGTGCGCAGCATGTCGCGAAGCAAGCGCCAGAAATCCCGTGGAAAGTATTACGCGGTTGCGCGAACGATGTGCGAAGGCTCAGCCCACGGACGCGCTGTGTTCCTACGCCCACCCACGCTGGTTCGACAGGAGGGCGAATTGTCTTGGACAGTGTTGATTTAGACGGGTAGGATACGAGCGCGCCCGCTGAGGTCGGCCGCGTGTTTTCTACGGAATCATGGCAAGGAAACGGGCATGAATTTCAACATCAGCGCCGTCGAGCGCGAAACTGGCCTCTCGAAAGACGTGCTGCGCGTCTGGGAGCGGCGCTACGCATTTCCCAAGCCGTCGCGCAACGAGAACGGCGAGCGTCTCTACACGGCCGTCGAGGTCGCGAAGTTGCGCGCGGTGAAGCGGCTGATGGATGTCGGCATGCGGCCGGGCAAAATCATTCTTTGCTCGCAGCAGGAATTGGACGCGCTCGCCGAGTCCCGCATCGCTCCGCGCAGCGCCGATCTTGCGCCGGCGCTCGAGCGCGGAATCGTTGCGATGCTAAAGACTCACGACGCGACAGCGCTGCAGCAGGCGCTCGCCAATCTGCTGATGAAGCAGGGACTGCAACGTTTCGTGCTCGACACGCTGACTCCCCTCAATCGTGCGATCGGCGACGCATGGATGCGCGGCGAGCTCGAGGTGTTCGAGGAGCACCTCTACACCGAGCAGCTGCAAGTTGCGCTACGAACCGCCATCAATGCGTTTCCGCGTCAGACGGGGACGCCGCGGGTGCTGCTGACGACATTCCCCGGCGAGAATCACGGTGTCGGCCTGCTGATGGTCGAGGCGCTGCTCGTGCCCGAGGCCGTGCAGTGCATATCGCTCGGCGTGCAAACGCCTCTCGAGGACATCCGACGCGCGGCGCTTGCGCACAAGGCGCATCTGGTCGCGCTGTCGTTTTCGGGCGCGTTTCCGGTTCGCCAGGCAAGTGACGGACTCGCCACGTTGCGCCGACAACTCCCATCGAACGTCACGCTCTGGGCAGGGGGCGAAATGACGCGACGCGTCCGCAAAACGTTGCCCGGCGTCCTGCTGATCCCGGACCTGCCGGCCGTCATTGGAGCATTGAAGAGCTGGCGCGCGCACGCCTCGCCATCGGCGCAGGAGATCGGTGCGGCGGCATAGCGGCGCGGGGAGGCGTGCGATGCAGCCTCATCCATGCGCATGGCGATGACGTATCCAGGGGAGCGACCGCGCACGATCCAAAGGACGCGATGCTCGATCCGGAATTCTTCAACGCATTCGAGGACGTGCGCTGGAACCTCGAGCGTGACATTCCGTGGGACGCGTTTCGATCCGAGCAACTTGGAGACGAGCAGGCGCGTTCGATCAAGATGAACGCGATCACCAATGGGGAAAGCGCATCGTGAGAATGATTCTCAAGAATCTGCCGTCGTTGTTCTGGCAGACGTTCGAATCCGTGCAGCAGCCAAACCGGTTTCGCAAGTCGCTCGCCGCCGGCTGACCGGGGCAGAAGTGTCGCCATGCGGAAACAGTGTCGTTGTGCGGAGACACTTTTCGCGTTGCGCGAATCCCACACGCCCTGTATTGCTGCGCTCCTACGCGCGTTCCGCTGTGATTCCAGCTTGCGCGCATATATCCAGCACGTGCAAAATCGGGGTTGCAGCGAGCATCGCTGTACGGGTCTTCTATGCCTCTTTGCTCCGCCATTCGCAGGAACGTTTCATGGTTGCTGCTGGCCTTCGCCGCCGGCATGCCGGCGTTCGCGCACGCGGCGGCGACGGCGCAGGGGGTGGCGCTCAATGTCAATGCTGGATGCACCACCGCCGATCTCGATCTCACACTGACGACTGTCGGAGCAACCCGCGAGTCCGGACATGCCACGAATCTCGCCGGCACAACGCTCAGCACATTCGAGCAGGCGACTCCGTTCCTCGGGACATTCAGCGGCACGTTCAACGGCTTTGTCATTGGCCCCGTGGGGACGGACCCCCCCTGGCCTCTGCAGCCCCCGGGGACGCTGATCGGTTCGTACGCGTACGTCGGAACGACACCGCCGACGGCGGCGACGACCGCCGAGTTCTTCGTCTTTTACAATTGCTCGACGCGTCAGGTGCTGATGTCGTGTTTCGGCCCCTACGGAACGTGCCCGAAGACCGCGCAGCAGGCGCAATCGTCGAACTCGATTCCCGCCCTCGACAACACAGGCCTCGCGCTCGCGATGCTGCTGCTTGCGGTATCGGGAGTGTTTGTGTTGCGGCGACGCCGCTAACGCCGCTAACGCCGCGCGCAAAGACCTCGGGCCCGGTTTCGCCGGGCCTTTTCTTTTTTGCGCGCGGATGCAGGACTGATCGCCTGTTCATGGGTTGCCGTTCATGGTGACAGCGCTAACGCTGCTGCTGATTTTTTTTGGCGCGGTCGCGGCCTACATTGTCGTTGCCGCGGACGCGGCCGCACACGGCGTCGCTACCGGATGGCTTGTCTTCGGCGCAGTCGCGATCTACGTCGCGATCTATCTTGGTGTAGCGGGGTTTTCGTTTGCGCTGGCCTGGATTTTCCGGACGCCGCGGCCGCCGGAATGCACGATTGGCGTCAGTGCCGCGCTGCGCCTGTACGTCGGCGAAATGATTGCGATGGCTAAATCGCATCCACGCATGGCGTTGGGATGGTGGTCTATGCGCGACCCGCCGGCGCGACCTGCTTGCAATCCTGTGCTGCTGTTGCATGGCGTGCTCTGCAACGCCGGAGTGTGGCGCGGCGTGCTGCCGCATTTCGTTGCCAGCATCGACAGCCCGATATATACGCTGTCGTATGGTCCGCCGCCGGCGTCAATCGAAATCTTCGTCGACCAGTTGGCGATGAAAATCGGCGCGATAAAGACAGCGACGGGCGCCGCGAAGGTCATGCTCGTCACGCACAGCATGGGCGGTCTCGTTGCGCGCGCTTATCTGCGGCGCTACGGCTCCGCGCACGTGCGATGTCTCGTGGGCATGGGAACGCCACACCACGGTAGCGTGCATGCGTGGATTTTCCCCGGGCGTTGCCTCGCGCAGATACGGCCGCGAAGCTCTTGGCTTGTTGAGCTCAACCGGGACGAAAGCGCAGGCCCTCCAGTGCGGGTCGTGTCGATCTGGTCGCGGCACGACTCGATGGTAGCGCCGCAGGCAAGCGCGCGACTCGAAGGCGCCGACAACGTGGCGGTCGTCGGTATCGGTCATAACGCGCTCATCGATAACGAGGAGGTCGCAGCACGAGTCGTGAACGAAATGCGGCGCGCGGAACGCGAGGCGCTGGATGAACGCGGAGCGTCGTGAGCGTATGGACAATGCCACGGAGCGTGGAACAAAATACGTGGCTCCGGAAACAAAGAAGCACCCTGGTAATCCTCGAGGAGATGGACATGAGCAAGTGGCTTGGTGTTCTCGCCGCAGGAATGTTTTCCTTTGCGTCGGCGCAGGCGCCGAATTACAAAGCTGACATCACGACGGGTCAGACCACGATGACCGCAGCGCAGCAGGCGCAATACAAAGCTGACTATCAGGCGGCGAAGGCGCAATGGGCGACGATGACACCGCAACAGAAGTCCGCGGCGATTGCGTCCGCGCGCGAAAAGAAGCTCAAGGACCTCTCGATGATCGAGCTCGTTGGTCAGAGGGACGACATGAAGAACGAGACCGCTGCGCGATCCGACCAACTGAAGGCGCAGCGCGCCACGGCGAAGGCCAAGTGGGACAAGATGACGCCCGCGCAGAAGCAGGCGACCAGAAAGTCAGCGTGGGAGAAGAAACGCGCCGAGTTGGACGCCGCCGAGCGGGCCGGACAACGCGACGATACTTACATCCTGCCGTGGTAGAGAAACGCCCCGGCCTTTAGCTGCGCACGCCGCGGCCTCCGCGGGTGGGGCGCCGCTCGCGTCGCGGCCTTCGCACCGGTCGGGTGAATCGGTCTATCGAGCTGTCTACCTTTTACGGCGACTGGCGTTGCTCGCTCCCCCTTGCCTTCGGCCGGTTCGGCCTCCGCACCGACTCTGCGAATCGTTAGGCGGAACTGTCGGCCTCCGAACGCGCTCTCGCTGGTTCGCATCCCCTTGCCTGTGGCTTGGGGCCCCTGCTCACCGTTCGCGCGTTCCCCCGGCTCGCCGCTCGCGCCGTTACCAGTGAATGCCCTGCGTAAGGGCAGCGAAGGCCATCTGTTCCGCCGTCAGCGGTTGCGGCGTCTCGCCCTCCTTCTTGCCCTGCGCCGCCGACGAGTCGGGGAACATGTTGAATGCGGTGTTGAGCATGATCTGCGTGAGCTTTGGCGCAGCCGCGTGACAGATGGCACCGAAGATGCCGAGCCGGGTTGCGATGCGGACGGGCTTGTAGACGATCGCCTCGACGACGAGGTCCGCCGCCTGCTCCGGCGACAACGTCGGCACGTTCTCGTACATCTTGGTCGGCGCGATCATCGGCGTTCGCACGAGCGGCATGTTGATCGTCGTGAACGTAATGCCCTTGTCGAAGAATTCGGACGCGGCGCACGCGGAGAACGAATCGAGCGCCGCCTTCGACGCGACGTAGGCCGAGAATCGGGGCGCATTCGACAACACGCCGATCGATGAGATGTTGATGATATGGCCGCGCTTTTGCTCGATCATCTTCGGCAGGAATCCCATGATGAGCCGCAGCGAGCCGAAGTAGTTGAGCTGCATCGTCCGCTCGAAATCATGGAAACGGTCGAACGAGTTGATCACGCCGCGCCGGATCGAGCGCCCGGCGTTATTGACGAGATAGTCGCAGGCTCCATGTTGCTTCAGTACCCGCGCGACGAGCGCATCGCACGACGCAAGGTCGCTCACGTCGGCGGTGTAGATAAACGCCTTGCCGCCCAGCTTGTCGATTTCCTGCTTCGTTTCGAGGAGCTTCTCCTCGCCGCGCGCGACGAGGATCACGTTGGCGCCCGCTTCGGCGAGCTTCAGTGCCGTCGCTTTGCCGATGCCTGACGATGAACCCGTGACGACGATAACCTTGTCCTTTACGCGGCCCGAAAGCGTGCGGTCGATGAAGAGGTCCGGGTCCAGATTGCGCTCCCAATAATCCCATAGCTTCGGCGCATAGGACTCGACATGCGGGACGGAGATGCCGGAGCCCTTCAACGCCTTCGTCGCCTCGCGGTTGTCGTAGCGTGTCGGCCAGTTGATGAACTGGAACACGTCCTTTGGGATCCCGAGGTCGGTCAGTACGGCGCGGATCATTCGCTTCACGGGAGCGAGTGAGCCAAGGCCGTAGAGGATCGGCGCCGGAATGAAGCCGAACATCCGCGCGTTGATGCGCAGTGTCATCTGCGGCGCATGGCCTGCCCGCGCGAAAATATTGAGGACCTCGCCGATTCGGTGTGGTGCCGGGTCCGTCAGATGAAAGCATTTGCCGTCGAGGCCCTTCTTGTGCGCAAGATAATCGAGCGCGTCCGCCACAAAATCGACGGGAACGATGTTGATGCGCCCGCCCTCGATACCGATCGTTGGCATCCACGGCGGCAGCGCGCCGCGCAGCTTTTGCAACGCCTTGAAGAAATAGTACGGGCCGTCGATCTTGTCGATGTAGCCCGTCTTCGAATCGCCAACGACGAATCCCGGACGGTAGATCCTGAAGGGTCGCTTGCAATGCTTGCGCACCATACCTTCGGATTCATGCTTGGTCTTGAAATACGGATGATCGAGGTCTTCGGCCTCCTCGAACATGTCCTCGCGGAAGACGCCGTCGTAGAGACCTGCCGCCGCAATCGAGCTCACGTGGTGGAAGCAGCCCACGCCGATCGCCGCGGCGAACTCGACGGCGTGGCGCGTGCCATCGACATTGGCGGCGTGCTGCGCTTCCGCGCTTGCCGACAAATCGTAGATCGCGGCGAGATGGAAGAAGTGAGCGATCTTGCCCTTGAGCTTCTTCAGGTCGTCGGCGGAGACCCCGAGGTTGGCCTTGCCGAGGTCGCCGCCAATGCCGATCACCTGCTTGTCCGTGGCACCCCAATAGTCGTCGCGCAATTCCGCGAGCTTCTTCTGCGAGCCCTTGCGGACGAGAACATAGACGGGCTTGCCGCGCTTCAGGAGATTGGCGATGAGAAAGCGGCCGATGAAGCCGGTTGCGCCGGTGACGAAATACGCCATGATGGCTCCTCCTTGGTAACCCGGGCCGCAGCGTATCGGCGGGTCGTCGATTATACCGGCGCGTGCGGCGGAAAATTGGACGCGGACTTTTAGTATGATTGCTCTAACGCCGCGTCCTACAATCGGAGGCGAGTGAATTGAAGCGGTCGATGTTTTGCGTCAAGGAGAAGGACGATGCTGAAGAAAGCCAAGGAATCCGCAGCGAAGGGCGATGTCCCGAGTGGATCGAAGGATCTCGCGCAGGCGGTTCTCGATTCGTCGCACCAGATCTGGCTCGCCGGCGTCGGCGCATTCGTCCGGGCACGACAGGAAGGCACCAAGGCCTTCGAAACGCTCGTGCAGCAAGGTGAGAAACTAGAGAAACGGACGAAACTCGCGGCTGCAGAAACCGCGGGCGCGGCGTCGGTAAAGGCGAAGGAGATGCAGCAGATGGCCAGCGGAACGTGGGATAAGCTCGAACAAGTGTTCGAGGACCGGGTCGCCCGGGCGCTGGGCAAGCTTGGTGTCTATACGCAAAACGACGTTCAGAAGCTCGCCGACCGGGTAGAAGCGCTGTCGTCGGCCGTCAATGAGCTGCTGAAGAGCACGGGAGCGCCTGCGCCCAGGAAGACGAAGGCGAAGACGACAAAGAAGGCGGCCAAGAAAACCGCCAAGACGGTGGCCCGAAAATAGCGATCCCGTCGTTCGTTCAATCGCGGTTCAGTTTCTCGACCTGCTTCACGTAGTTCTGCATCGCGTCCTCTCGGCTCGAGCCTTTGAGCTTCGCCCATGCGTCGTATTTCGCGCCACCGACGAAATCGAAGCCTCCGGGGCGTTCGCCTTTGACGTCGCCCTCGGTCGCCTGTTTGTAATACGAATAGAGTTTCAATAGCGTCGCGTTGTCGGGTTTCTTCTTCGTCCGCTTCGCGGCAGCCGCGGCCGCCTCGAACTTCGCTTTCAGGTCGTCCTTCTTCGGTGCGGCCATGGCCATCCCCCTCGCAGTCGGTTGGGCTTCCATGCTACTTTAGCGCGAAGGGGAAAACGCCCGCAATCGCCGCTGCTAAGGCGTCCAGCAAACCGTTTACTACTACACTCCGCATGGCACGGCGCGAAAAGATTTCGGCGGTCGATACCGCATGGCTGCGGATGGACCGTCCGGGCAACCTGATGATGATCTGCGCCGTGCTCTCCTTCCCCGAGTCGGTCGGCGTGGATGCCGTGAAGGCTGTGGTGGCCGGACGCTTCGTGCGCTTTCGCCGCTTCCTTCAGCGTCCCGTGCAGACGCCGGCGGCCGCGTTCTGGGAGGCCACCGACGACTTCGATCTCGATCACCACGTCGTTCATGTTGCGCTTCCCGGCGCTGCCGGCAAGCGTGAGCTGCAGGCGCTCGTGAGCCGGCTCGCCGCCACGCCGCTCAATCCCGCATGGCCGCTGTGGCAATTCCACGTCGTCGAGAACTACGACGGCGGCAGCGCGGTCGTCATCCGCATCCACCATTGTTACGCGGACGGGATCGCACTCGTGCAGGTCCTCCTATCGATGACGGACGTCGCCCCCGGCGGACCGCCGGCGCTCGCCGCTCCTTCATCGAAATCCAAGAGTGCGCCAGACCGTGACGATATGCTCGGCGATCTCGTGCAACCGCTCGCCGACGCGTTGAGCCTCGCAAAGAAGCTCGGCGCGTCGCTGCTCGACAATGGGTCGGAGCTCTGGCAACACCCGGGAAAGGCGATTGCACTCGCAGAGCAGGTGGGGGCGCTGACAGGGGAGATCACGAAGCTCGCGCTGATGGGTCAGGATTCCCCAACCCGCTTCAAGGGAACGCCGGGGGTCGCGAAGCGCGTGGCCTGGGCCGAGCGGCTCCCGCTCGACGAAGTGAAAACGCTCGGCCGGGCGCTGGGCGCTTCGGTCAACGACGTCCTGTTGTCCTGTGTTGCGGGTGCGCTGCGCGAATACCTCGCGGGCAAGGGCGACGCCACCGATGGCGTGATGATGCGGGCGCTCGTTCCCGTCAACCTGCGCTCAGCGGAAAAGGCCTACAAGCTCGGCAACCAATTCGGCCTCGTGTTCCTCGAATTGCCGATCGGCATCGCCAATCCGGTCGAGCGCCTCTACGCAGTTCGCGCGAATATGCGGGCGTTGAAGGGCAGCTACCAGCCGGTGCTGGCGCTGGGTCTGCTCGCAGCGATGGGGGCCGGGCCGAAGATACTGCAAGACCAGTTGCTTATCGCGCTCGCGCGCAATGCGAGTGCCGTGATGACCAACGTTCCCGGACCGCAGAAGCCGCTCTATTTTGCCGGCGCGAAGATCGGGCAATTCATGTTCTGGGTCCCGCAGTCGGGCAACATCGGAATGGGCGTGTCGATTCTTTCCTACGATGGCGCCGTGCAGTTTGGCCTCATCACCGATCGCGGCCTCGTCCCTGATCCCGAACACGTTATCGCTCATTTTGGTCCCGAGTTCGAAAAGCTCGTGCTGACCACGCTCATGAGTCCGTGGCCGCGGCCGGGGGAACTTGATCCCCGCCTTGCGGCGCAGGCGATTGCACCTGCGGCGCGGGCGACACGCAAAATTCGCAACTCGCGCAGGCTGCGCGCATCACAATCGCGTCACGGCCACGCCGGGTAGGTGTTCGGAGCCGAGAAGGCTTCCTTCAGCAGTGAATTGAGCGGCACGGTCAAATCTTTCGTCGCAAACCATTTCGCGTAAATGCGCCGGATCTCGCCCGACTGGAAGAGGTCGCTCAACGCACGGTCGACGACGCGTTCGAGCTGCGGCTCGTCCTTGCGCATCATGATCGCGTACGGCTCGACCGACAGGTACTTGCCGACCACCACGAAGTCATCGGGCTTTGCCGATTTTGAGATGAGGCCGTAGAGCAGCACGTCGTCCATCGGGAACGCGACGGCCGTACCCTCGGCGACCGCCTTGAAAGAATCGTTGTGGTCTGCCATCTCGATGATCTTGAGCTTCAACGCGCGCTCTTCGTTCAGCTGCTTCATCATCTTTTCACTGGTCGTGCCCTTGGTGACGACCACGGTCTTGCCGCGTAGGTCTTCGATGCCGTTGATGTTCGACGATGTCTTCGCGAGCATCTTGATGCCGGCGACGAACGTCGTGTACGCAAACGCGACCTGCTTCTGGCGCTCACGCGTGTTGGTCGTCGAGCCGCACTCGAGGTCGATCTTGTTGTCGAGCAGCGCGGGGATGCGGTTGGCCGAGCTGACCGGCACGAACTTGATCTCGAGGCGCGGCATCTTCAGCTCGGATTTGATCGCGTCGACGACCTTGAGGCAGACATCTACCGAGTAGCCCTGCGGCTGCTTTTGTGCGTCGAGGAAAGAGAACGGCACCGACGCCTCGCGCACGCCGATCAGAATCGTCCCCGTTTCGCGAATGCGCTTTAGCGTGTCGATCTTTTCGTTGGCCGCGCCGGCGGCCGGGGCAGCGGGCGCCGCCGGAGCACCCTTGGCGGGCGCCTTGGTCTGGGCGCTCGCGACTGCCGCCGCGCCGATCACCGCCATCGCAAGTGCCGCAATCCATGCGTGCTGCCCACGCCCCATGTCAGGCGAGTTCCGAACGGGCGAGCTCGACGTCGAGCCGCTCCATTGCGTCCGCCGGCTTGCATGCCGCGGCTTCCTTGTAAAGTCTTTCAGCGTCCGCAAGGCGGGACTTGCCGAACAACATGATCAATCCATTCGCATATTCGACGCGGGCGATCGCCGACTCGGCGTTGAGCTTCAGTGCCTTCTGGAAATGCTCGAGCGCGGAATCCTTCTTCGCGCCGTAGGTCATCCCCGCGACGAGACCGCCCACTTTGTCGATCACTTCCGCCTGATAGCTGCCGTAGGCGATGTGCGCATCCGCATGCTTAGAGTCGAGCTTGATGGCCGTGAGCAGCGCATCGCGGATCTTGCTGCCGAGCCCCTGCGAAAGCGCCTTGGCAACGGAAATGCCCTGGCCGTAACGCCCGGCTGCAAAAGCGAAAAAATAATGCGCATTGGGATCTTTCGGGGCCGCTGCACGGCGCGCCTCCGCCCATTCCATTGCTTCTTCGAGCAACGCGAGTTTTGCCTTCTCGCTCTTTTCGAGGTACGTCGCGTAAATGACCTGCGCTTTGACCGCGACGTTGATGCCGGGCCCGCCGGCTGCCGTCCCCGCCTCGACGGCCTTGTCGAAGTCTCCGGCGTGATAGTGCCGCCACGCCTCGAGCACGGCGCTGTCCTTCGGGAGCGGTTCGCAATCGCCTTTGTGGAGGCGCGGCCAGTGCTTTTTCAATCCGGCGGCGTCATGGACATACGCTTTGTCGGCGTGCGGGAACTTGATCCATTTTCTGGCCACGGAAATCGTCTCCTTCAAAGGTAATCGCGGCCCAGCCGGTCGATCAGGATGCGCGCGTCACCGACGAGAAAAGGCGCGATCAGCGACAGCACCTGCCACGCCGCGCGACCTGGCGCAGTTCCGTCGGCAGCACCTGCCGGTGTTTGCCCGATGCGAGCAAATGATTGCCAATAGGTCGCGACCAGCACCACGTTCTCGGATAGCGCGGCAATCTCACGCTCCGACGCCTTCATCGTCCCGGCTCCGACCATGGCGCGGCACAACTCTACCATGGTGGCCACACCCTGCCGCAGCAGGCGGCCAAGTCGAGCGCCCAGCGCGGGATCGCCTGCTGCGAGCTCGTCGACATCGCGAAAGATGAAGCGGAATTCGCCCATTCGCTCGAACAGCAGGTGAAGCCAGAGCCAAAGGTCCTCGACGTCGATGGCGCGGCCGCGAGGATCGGCGAACAGCGGCCTTATTCGTGTCTCGAACGCCGCGCACAGCTCGGCGACGATCTCGTCCTTGTTCCGGAAGTGATAATAGAGGTTGCCGGGGCTGATGTTCATCTCGCCCGCGATCTCGGCTGTCGTGACCTGCGGGGCGCCGCGCATGTTGAACAAGGCGAGGCTGGTCTCGAGAATGCGCTCGCGCGTGCGGCGGGGTCTCTTTTTCTCGACCATGATGGGCGCGACCAGCGATCGTCAGTCGGCTGTCCGGAACGGCGCCCTGACCCAGGCGATGATGCCAATCAAAAAAGCAACCGTGGCCGCCCAGAATGTCACGCGCCACCCGCCGTTGCCGGCACGCAGAATCTCCGCGTCGGTCGCATAGACGGTTTCGCACGCGTGAGCGCCCTGGTCCGCGCGCGTCGTGCTCGTTCCTCGGAAGAAATGAAATCCGTGGTCGTGCGAATACTCGGCGAGATATCCGCGAAAATGCACCTGGTCGCCGACGCGCACGGCCTTCAGCGCACGCGCGACTGCCGGGTCGTCGGTGAGCAGATGATTGTTGGAGAACGCGGCCATGTCGAAGGCTTGCCACACCTCGGTGGAGCTCGTCTGTGCGTAGCACTCGAACTGGGTGCTGGAGTAGTCGACATCGCGGTAATTGGCGGTCCGGGCGTTCGCGCCGAAGATCACGCAGAGGTCGGTGATGTTGAGCGTGTCTTGCCAGGACTTGTGAATGTAATCCCACCAGGTGTCCGCGTCGTGCTTGCTGACGACGAGCCCGTTAAGATCGTAGGCGTAGAGCGGACGCACCGTGTATTCGATGCCGCCGACTCTCGTCTTGAACGCGGCCTTGGCCGTCGGCTCCTGCTGCGGGTCGGACAAAATCGCCGGATCGAGCCGATCCTGCGGCGGCAGTGAATCGCGTTGCCACCACGCAACGATCATAACCACCGTACCGCCGACCAGCAGGATACGGATGAGAGCGGGAGACATCGGGTCGGGGCCTGCGTGACCACACGGAGCGTTCGACCGCCGTGCAACGCCCCAATGTTACTACGCGGGTGAGGATGTTCCGGCTTTGCTGCCGTCGAGCCAGCGCTGGAGCGCGTTGAGCGCATGCGTCAAGTCGCGCGCAGTGCGCCGCACGCTGATCCCCGGCTGCGCATGCAACGGACGCGGGTCCAGAAGCGCATCGTCGACGCCCCGATGTCGGTCGGCAAGGCGCTCTTGCCGCAGCGATATGCCGTGTCGCCCAAGCTGCGGCGCAAGGAAATCTGCGCGCGCGATGAGATTCTGGCGCGTTTTTTCGTACGCCGCAGCGCATAGGCGGCGTCTTTGCGAATAACTGAAGATGCTCGCAAAGAACATGTCGGCGTCCTCGCGGTCGGGTTCGAATAGCACAACGTCGGCATGCGGGAAGTCGCGCCGATATTTTTCCATGCCCACCTTCATGCGCGAATGGATGATCGCGCGGAAAGTCTGGGACAAAACAATCGGCAAGCCGCCCTTGTTCAACTTGGCGCCCGTGAGACGCTCGTCCTGGGCCGCGCGGCTCGCGTCAAACGGAACCAGAGGATTGATGCAAAGCAAGAGCTCGATGCCTTCCTCGAGCGCGACGGAGGCATGCAGCGTCTTATTGAGCGCGCCGTCGACGTAATGCTCGCCGTCGATGACCACGGGCGGGAACATGCCGGGCAGCGCAGCGGACGCTTCGATCGCGGTCGAGATCGGGACCTGGTCGCGGCCGGCGCCGCCGAAGGTGACGGGCGCGCCGGTGTCGAGGTTGGTCGCGACGAGGAAGAGCTTGCGGCCGAGCTTGCGAAAATCGTTGGTGCGGCCGGGCGCTGCAAACAGCCGTTCGAGAAAAGTGCCGACGGCGCGATTGTCGAACATGCCGGTCGGCAGCGCATGCGACAGCGTCGCAAGCGATTCCATGAGGCCGCGGCGAAACGGGTCGCGCAGGTATTGCACGGCGGCGCGTCCGGCCAAGCGCGGCAGCAGCGCTGCCCGCAGCATGAATTCGGAGAGCGCGGGGCGGAGGAAGATCTCCGGCGTCAATGCGGCATCGGCGCCGTCGTCGATGAAAAGACGATACATCTGCGCCGGCGAGATGCCGTTCGCAAGAGCGGCGGCGACGAAGCCACCCGAGGAGACGCCGACATAAACGTCGAGATCGGACAGGTCGATGCCGTCGAGCGAGTCGGTCAGCGCGAGAAGCGCGCCGACCTCGTAAATCCCGCCCAACGGACCGCCGCCGGCCAACGCGAGGCCCACGCGAGGACGCGTGCGCACCCGCGTCCGGGCACGACGCGCGCGCCCGGTTGCCGCACTCCCCGGCATGGAACTCCCTGTTGCGTGGTTGGCGAAGGCACGAGTCTAGCGCGTTACGCGCTTCGTCGTGCGCTTCGCCTTCTTTGCGACACGCGACACGCGGACCTTGGCCGTCTTGCGCGCGCGCTTTGCGGGCGCCTTCACCTTGGCGGCCGGGGCGAACGCCTTCGCAAGCTCGATCTTCGGCAGCGACTTCGGCAGCACCTGTTGCGCATAGTCGACCATCGAGGTCGCCGCCTGTTTCACGGTCGCTTCCACGGTGCTGCGCGTCTTTTTCCACATCGCATTTGCATGCGTCAGCGACGTCTCGACCTGGTCACCCAGGTAACGGATCGCGCGCGACTCGACGGCGGTGCCTTGCTTCACGAGCGTACGGAACATCTGCCCGCCTTCGCTCTCGACCCAGTCGCGGGTCACGACGGTAGCGCCCAGGCTCGCGAGCCAGACCTTGCGCGAGGCCGCGAATGCGGCTTCGCCGAACGGGTACGAATTGAAACCTGCGGTCATTTGCTTTTGCATGAGATTTCCTTCGGAGGATTGACGGTCTCGCACCAGAGGGCGATTGGGATTGAATCTATCCTTCCCCGTTAGAGCAAACACCCTAATCGCTACGAGGCGCGGGCGCCGGTGGCTTCCGGTTTACTCCGTGCGGAAAGCGTCGCAGCCAGGCCCGTTGCGAGCTGCGCGACGATGCCGTAGATCGAAAGCTGCGGATTCGCGCCGATCGAGGTCGGGAACAGCGAGCCATCGAGAACGTGAAGATTCGCGAGATGGTGATAGCGGCCCGACATGTCGACCGCGGCGCGCGCGGGGTCGGGTCCGAGCGGACAGCCCCCCATCACGTGGGCACTCACGACCGGTGTCGCGACCGGGGCCAGCGCGAAACCATCGATCGCGGAACGCGCGGCGCCGAAGCTGGCGAACGGGCGCCATCGCCATGAACCGGCATGACGGTCTTGGCCCCTGCGGCGAACTGGATCTCGGCCATGGTGCGAAACGCGCGACGCACGCCGTCCCACAGGAATGTATTGAGCGGATAGTCGAGCACCGGCGCACCGCTCGCATCGAGCGTTACCGTGCCGCCGGGGCTCTCCGGATGGAAACCGTCTCGCAATAACGCGAGCGCTACATGCAGATGCGGCAACTCGCGCATTGCATTCGCATGGCCGTATCCGAAACCGGGAAGCGTGGTCGCCATCAGCAACGGATGCGCGGGCGCCGCTTCCAGTTTGTAGCCGATCGGCCCGTCCACCGGGGCGACGTCGAGGAAATGGTCCGAGTAGATCGTTTGCGGCGCTCCGGCGAAGGGGTCGATCTGCTCCGCCATGACGGCGGCGGAAACGATCGTCGGATGCAGGAACGTTCGCTTGCCGACGATGCTATGCGGATCGGGGACGCGGCTTCGCAACAGGAGTGCCGGTGTGCCGATTGCACCGCCGGCGGCGACAAAGGCGCGGGCGCGAATCGACAATCGGCGCGCCGTCGTGTGCACGCCGCGCGCGTCCATCGCCGCGCAGGAAAGCGCGGTGACGCGATCGCCGTGGTGGACGAATTCGAGAGCGCGTGCGCGCGTGACGAGCGTGGCGCCGCGCTCGAGCGCGGCCGGTACCGTGGTGATCAGCATCGACTGCTTTGCATTCGTCGGACAGCCGAGCCCGCAATAGCCGAGATTCCAGCACTCTTTGACATTGCGGCGGATCGCCAGCGCCTTGATGCCGAGCTTCTTCGCGCCGCGCGCCAGCGCTTCGTTATTGGCATTCGGCGGCACGTCCCATGGCGCGATGCCGAGCCTTGCTTCCACGCGTGCGAACCAGGGAGCGAGGTCGTCGGCTGCAAATCCTTCGAGCCCGTATGTCCGATGCCAATACGCAAGCGTGGTCTCCGGCGTGCGAAACGAGCTCGTCCAGTTGACGGTTGTCCCGCCGCCCACGCAGCGTCCCTGCAGGATGCCGATCGATTTGTCCTTCGTCTTGCGTGCCGCCGATTCCTGGTAGAGCGTCCGGTAGGCCTCCGCTTCGCGCATCCGGAAGTCGCGCGCCGTCGACAACGGCCCTTCCTCCACCAGGATCACCGCAAGACCCGACGCCGCGAGGATCTCGGCCGCGATGCCGCCGCCCGCGCCCGTGCCGACGATTACGACATCGGCTTCGAGGTCGACGTCGCGCTCCATCGTCGACGCGTCGATGAGCTTCCAGCTGCGTGATGCAGCCGATTGCCAGGGATCGTTTGTCGCCGCCATCAGCTTGCCAGACGAGGAGGACCTGGATACCCGATTGCGGGCCACGAATCCGGATTGCCGTACCACGCGGCGAACACGAGTTGATGCAGCGCTGCATACGCCGACTGAAAGAGCAGAAACCCGCTCGTCCGCCATCGTTCCAGGAACGCGGCGATCTCATCGTTGCCAGCCTCCGGCCAGGCTGACGTGACGCGTGCCAACGCGATACGGGCCGGGGCAAATCCGAGAAGCGCGAAGAGTTGCCCCAATTCCTGTTGCGCGGCGGGCGCCAAGCCGGCGATTGCGATGCCAACGTTGCCAACGGTGTCCGATACCGCTGCGGCTGCCGCTGCGGGACCGTCCGGCAAGGCGCCGCGGAGGAATACGGGTGTCACTGCGGTCAGTACGTTGACCGCATCGGGCACGAGCGTCGGGGTCGACGTGCCGGCGAGCAGCGGCGACGGTCCGTCTCGACTACGCAGCCATCCGGCGGCAGCGAGAGCGCTCGCGCCGGCGATTCCGGCGAAGAGAAAGGTGCGGCGGGTCAGCATCGTTTGCGCGGAACGGGAACCGCGCCTTTCGACATCAAGGCGGGGCCCGCGTTCATCAATCTAGCCTCTGCCTTTAGACAGTACAACCTAATTGGACGGTCCCTCGTGCCGCGTCCGGGGTGTGCAACCCGGGCGTCTCGGCTAGACTTCGCGATGGCGTCGGTCGTCGCGTACTGGTCCCATGGACAACACCACTTCATCGTCGCACCCAGCCAGCCCCGCCCAGGTGCTTTTGACGCAGGAGCTTGGGCACCTCGCCCGGCTGCAGGCGGAACGCGACGCGAACCCGATCCTGGCGGGTGCTTTGCAACGGGTGGCGTCGTGGCAGGGGATGCGATTGCGCCTGACGTACGAGGATCTCGCCACCCAGGTCCGATATGCCGATGCAATCCTCTTCTTTCAGACGGATCTCTACGGAGGCGGCGATTTCACGCGGCGCGATGCCGAGCTCGCGCGGATCATTCCGATGATGGTGCGGATGCTGCCCGAGCGCGTGCTGGCGGTCGTCGCCAAGGCGGTGGAGCTCCATGCACTGTCTCAGGGGCTCGACCGCTCGCTGCTCGCGCGGCTGCCCCGCGCCGACGGGCAATTTTCCGTCGTCGAATATTGCAAGGCCTATGCGAGGATGGGCAAACGCGCCGAGCGCGAGCGCCAGATCCGACTCATCGGTGAGATCGGCCGCGGGATTGCGGAGTTCGTGCGCAAACCGTTTCTTCGCACGGGACTGCGGATGATGCGTCAACCCGCACGGCTGTCGGGGCTTTCTGCAGTGCACGATTTCCTCGAACGCGGTTTTGTCGCGTTCCACAAAATGGGTGATGCGACCGAATTCCTCACGACGATCGACACGCGTGAGCGGGCGTTGATGGAAGAGTTGCTGGCCGGAGAAACGGTCCCGTTTCCCGACCCGATGGAGCCGCGTCGGATGGGGGCCGTCCGGGCAGAGAGCTGACGTATCGCCAGTGCGCTACCGCTTCGATTTTGGTTTCGGCTTCGCCTTCGCCTTGCCGAAATACTTGTCGAAGTCGCGGTTGACCACGTCCTCGATGGTGGGCTTCAGCATCGACAGCAGAAACCCGAGCCGGCAGTCGAGGCGCACCAAAGCCCTGTCGACGTGAAGTTCGCCCGACACCCCGGGCCGTTCGAACTCGATGCGGTCGCCGTTCCATTCCCAGTTCAAGTCGAAGCGTTTCGCGAGATCATCGGCGATTTTCTGCGCCGCTTCCTTCGCCTTGGCGTGCGAGAGCTCGTGCTTTTTCGCGATCGCGATGATAGCCATGGGCGCGCTCCTTTGTCCGCCCAAGTATAACGACCTATGCTGATTCTCACCTGCGCGATGTAGACCGTTGCGCCGGAAGGCGGCAGAATCGCGGCATTCTTGCGCATAGCCCCGCATGACCAACATTGCCGACCTCTTCGCCCGGCAGTTGACGCGTCCCGGCACAGTGCTCTATCGATACTGTCCCAACGCCGACTGGCGTGACGTAACGGCGGGTGAACTTGCAATCGAGATCGCGCGCTGGCAGCAAGCGTTTCGGCGGCAGCGACTCGCGCCCGGCGATCGCATCGTCCTGTGCGCGCGCAACGGGCCGACATGGGTCGCCATCGACCTGGCGGCGCTCGGCCTCGCGCTCGTCGTCGTTCCGCTCTACGTCGACGATAATCCCGAGAATGTCGCGTGGTGCTCGGCGAACGCCGACGCCAAGCTCGTCGTCGTCGAGAGCGCGCGACTCGCGCATGGATTGCGCAAGGCAGCGGCAAAGATGGGCGCGCTTGCGCTGATGGTCGTGCTGCGCGCCGACGAGCCGCTCACCACCGACGACGGCGCCGTCGTTGCCGGAGAATTTCTGCCGCCGGCGGGCGGCGACGTTGAGGTGACACCGCTGCCCGACGCCACGCTTGCGACCATCTGTTACACGTCGGGTACTTCGGGCAGACCGAAGGGAGTCATGCTGTCCCACGGCAACATCCTCGCCAACGTAGCCGCCTGCCTCGAAACGGGCATGGCGCATTCGTCGGACCGTTTCTTGTCGATGCTGCCGCTGTCGCACATGTTCGAGCGAACAGGCGGGTACTACCTGCCGCTGTCGCTGGGGGCGACGGTCGCCTATGCGCGTGGCGTCGCGCAAATCGCCGACGATCTCGTCTCACAAGCTCCGACCGTCGTCTTCGCCGTGCCGCGGATCTTCGAGCGGTTCGCTGCGAAGATCGAAAGTGCGCTCGCGGAGTCGAAGGTGAAGCGAATGCTCGTCGACGCCTGTGTCGCTTCCGGCTACCGCTTGGTGCGCGGCGAGGCGTCGTTACTCGATCGACTCACCGTCAAGGCGTTGCGTCCTCTCGTCGCGGCGCCCATCCTCGCGAAGATGGGCGGGAAGCTGAGGCTCGCCGTCGTCGGCGGCGCTGCGCTCGATCCGGCGCTGGCGCGAATGTTCAGCGGACTCGGCCTCCCGATCCTGCAGGGCTACGGACTCACCGAGGCGTCACCCGTCATCTCGGTGAATCGCGACACCGACAACGATCCGGAATCGGTGGGCGCGCCGCTTCCGGGCCTCGAGGTCAAATTGCTCGACGGCGGCGAGCTCGCCGTCCGCGGGCCGAGTGTGATGCTCGGGTATTGGCGCAACGAAGAAGCTACGCGTGCGGCAATCGACGCCGAAGGTTGGCTGCACACGGGGGACATCGCCGAAATTCGCGACGGGAAGATCTATATTCGCGGCCGCGCGAAGGACATCCTCGTGATGTCCAACGGCGAGAAGCTTTCGCCGCAGGACGCCGAGCTCGCGCTGCTCCACGATCCCGTATTCGAGCAGGTGATGCTGGTCGGCGAAGGGCGGCCGTTCCCCATCCTGCTCGCGGTGACGAAGGAGACCGACGAGAGTGCGCTCATCAAGCGCGCAAACGATCAATTGAGCGCGTTCCCACGATGGGTCCGCGTGCGGCGCGTCATCGCGACGCGCGAGCCGTGGGACATCGACAGCGGGCTCCTGACGCCGACTCTGAAGCTGAAGCGCCCGCTCGTCGCGAAGCGATTCGCGGAGCAGATCGATGCCGCGTATGCGGACGCGTCCAGGAAGTGAATTCGCGGATCAGGCCATGGTCGCGGGCCATTGCATCTTTGCCGGCGGCCCGCTATCGTCCACACCCCAAGAGACGTAAGTCCGTGGCGGAAATCAATCGGAGGAGAGCACGATGAAAGTCGCAAATGCAGGGCGCAGGATTTTGTGCGGTGCAATAGTCGCCGCGGCGGCTGCCGGCTGGATCGCTGGAGCGGACGCGCAGAGCCGCACCTTCAGCTTCGCGTATGACCAGCCCAACACTACGGCCTACGGCATCGCCGCCAACATCTTCGATGCGAAGCTCAAGGAATTGAGCGGCGGCACGATGAGCATCAACCAGTTTCCGGGCGCGCAATTGGGCCAGGAGCCCCAGATGCTGCAGAAGATGCGCGCCGGCGACATCGATTTCGTCATCACGTCGACGGCCAACGCGTCGACGCTGGCGCCGCAGGCCGGCGTGTTCTCGATCCATTTCATCTTCCGCGACCAGGCGCACCTCGCGAAGGTGCTCGCCGATCCCGCGATCACGGAGGAGTTTCGCCTGATGGTCAAGGACAGCGTGCAGGGAGCACAGGTGCTGGGGCTTCTGACCATGGGTATGCGCAACATGTACAGCAAGAAGGAAGTGAAATCGATCGACGACGTCAAGGGCCAGAAGGTGCGGGTGCAGGCGACGAAGACCGAGGACACGCTGTTCCCCGCGTACGGCGCGCAGACGGTGCACATGCCGTTCGGCGAGGTCTACACGTCGCTGCAGACCGGCGTCGTGAACGTGGCCGAGAACGGCGTCAACGTCTATCTCGCGAACAAGCACTATGAGGTTGCGCCAGTCCTGTCGATGACCGAGCACGAGGCCAACAACAACTGCATCTGGGTGAGCGACAAGACGTGGAACAGCCTGACCCCGCAGCAGCAGGGATGGGTGCAGGCCGCCGCTGCCGAAGTGGGCAAGAAGGAGCCCGCGATGGCATTGCAGCTCGAGAAGGACTCGGCGGACAAGTTGAAGACCATGGGCGTCAAGGTCGTCGAGGGAGTGGACAAGACCGGCTTCATGAAGGCCGCGCAGCCCGTCCAGGACCAGCTTGCAGCCGAGCTCGGCCCGCACGCGGTCAAGCTCCTCAAGATGGTCCGCGACGTAAAGTAGCGCCACTGATCGTGTTCTCAAGAGCGGCGTGATTCACGCCGCTCTTGGGTGACTGCTGCATCGTCGCTCACACCATCAGATGGCCAACTTCCGCGCGCTCATCCTGGATCGACACCGCCACCTGAAATGGAAGGCGTTCGACGTTCTTGAAGCCGTGCTGATGGTCCTCTGCGGCGTGTGCATTTTCATGTTCACGCTCACGGTGTTTTGCGATGTCGTTACCCGAACGCTGGGCGCGCCGTGGCTGTGGTTGCAGCAAGTCACGACAGCGTTTTTCGCGTGGGGCGTGTTTATCGGAATGGCGGCGGCCACGCGCCGCAACGACCACTTCTACCTGACCGAGATCACCAAGAGGATGACCGGCGGCTCGCGCAGTTTCATCGAGATCGCGAATCGGCTGGTCGTGCTGGTCGTGTCGGCACTGCTCATCTGGTTCGGCTGGAAAAACGCCATCCTCGACCTCGGCAGCTATCGAATGCCGTCGCTGATTCCGCTGACCGTGTATTCGGCGATCGTTCCCGTCGCCGGTGTGCTGATCGCGCTGTTCACCATCGAGCAGCTCGTTTGCGGCTGGCAACACGGCTTCGAAGGTCCCGAGGACCGCGACAACGTGCCGCAGTTCGTCGCCGAGGAAGTCGTCGAATGAGCGCCGCTGCAAGTTCGGGGGCGCAATGAGCGCCGCAGGGCCGCCCCAAGGCGCGAATAGTTCCCCCTCGGCGGGCAGCGCAGCGGCCGAAGTCTCCACGGCCGCAAGCGTGGGGGTCCAATGACGCCGGGCGCCATTCTGATCCTGATGGGAATCCTGTTCCTGACGTTCGGATACATGGGCGTGCCAGTCTCATTCGCGCTCATGGCCGGCGTGTTCGTCGCGACCGCCTTCACGCCGGTCAGCCTGCAGTCGATGGTCGGCCAGCTGTTCCACGGCATCGATGCCGAGACATTGCTGGCGGTGCCGTTCTTCCTCCTGGTGGGCGAGCTGATGGCGTCCTCCGATGTCGTGCACCGGATGATCCGGCTATCGCAATCCCTGGTTGGCCATCTGCGCGGCGGATTGGCGCAAGTCGTGACGTTGTTCAGCATGTTCTTCGCCGGCATCTCGGGCTCGTCGGTGGCCGACGTCGCCGTGCTGACCCGCACGGTCGCGCCGGAGATGGACAAGGAGGGCTACGACCGCGCATTCACCGCCGCGCTCATCGCCTGTGCGTCGACGATGGCCAACCTGATCCCGCCCTCGATCATGGCCGTGGTGTACGGTGCCACCGGCAACGTATCGATCGGCGGCCTGTTCCTGGCCGGCGTCGTGCCCGGCGTGATGATCGGTATAGGCCTCATGATCTACAGTTACTTCTGGGGACCCGTCGGCGTGATGAAGCCGCGCGCGAAGTTCACCGAAGTGGCCGTCGCCGCACGCGGCGCCGCGTTGCCGCTGATCATTCCGGTGATCATCATGGGCGGCATCCTGACCGGCTGGTTCACGCCGACCGAGGCCGGGATGATCGCCTGTGTCTATATCCTCCTCGTGCTGATTCCGGTGCTGCGCCCGAGTCACATCCGGGAATTGCCGCGCGATTTCATGTACGCGGGTCTCCTCTATTCGCTGCCGCTGGCCGCGGTTGCCGGCGCCTCGGCGTTCGGATGGATGGTGGCGTATTTGCGGGGCCCCGACATTGTGGCCGATCACATTTCCGCCTTCGGGGGCACCGACGGCCGGATGATCATGCTGCTGTTGGTCGTGCTGTTCGTGATCGTCGGCGACTTCATCGACGCGATTCCCGCAATCATCATCTTCATGCCGATCATCCTCAAGCTGACTCAAGTCGGAAACATCAACCCGTTGCACATGGGCGTCGTCATCATCACAACGCTGGTTTTCGGGCTGATCACGCCGCCGTACGGATTGTCGTTGCTGGTGGCGTCGAAATATGTGGGCGTCGGCTTTGGAAGGGCGCTGGTGCGCTCGCTACCGCTCTACATCGTGTTCTTCGTGACGATCGGCTTCTGCGTGTTTTTCCCCGACATCGTGCTGTGGTTGCCGAAGCAGCTGTTGCCGGAATCGGTCGGCTGCTTCAAAAGCCCGACGGGTGTCGGATACATCTGTCCGAAGTAGAATAGGGGCACGTGGAATCGCCATGAACTCCACCGCCGATCTGCGCCTGCCCTTTGCCGTTCGTCCGCTGACCCCGAATCTCGGCGCCGAGATCCTGGGCGTCAAGCTGGCCGATGGAATCACCAACGAGCTGTTCAAGGGCATCTACCAGGCGTTCCTTCGCTACCAGGTGCTGCTGTTTCCGCCGCAGGATGTCCCGCCCGGCGTTCAGGTGAGCTTCGCCCGGCATTTCGGCGAAGTGCAGATTCACGTGATGAACATCTATCACGCCGATGGCTATCCGGAGCTTTATCGGCTGTCGAATCTCGACGAAAACGGCAAGCCCAACGGCAAGCATCCGGACAAAGGGACGCTCGCCTGGCACACCGATGGCTCGTGGTCGCGCGTCACCGGCCAGGCAACGATTATCTACGGCGAGGTCGTGCCGGACAGCGGAGGCGAGACACATTTCTGCGACATGTATGGCGCCTACGAACGCTTGAGCTCGGCGTGGAAGGCACGCATCGCGAATCTGCGCGCGGTTCACAACCTCGATTTTTCACGCACGCGCCGGCATGGGATCGATCTCATGACCGAAGAGCAGAAGCGCGAGAAACCTCCGGTCGACCAGCCGATCGTCCGCACCCATCCGGAAACCGGGCGCAAATGCCTGTACCTCGGCGATCACGCGGAATACATCGTCGGGATGCCATACGACCAGGGAAGGGAAATGATCGAGGAGCTCAATGCGCTCGCGGTTCACCCGGACCTGACCTACGAGCACCGCTGGACGGCGGGCGAGCTCATCGCCTGGGACAACCGGTGCGTCATGCACAAAGCCACCGCCTACGATCCGGCGACGCAACGCCGCGTCGTGCGCCGATGCACGGTGCTGGGCGAAGTTCCGCACTGACTTCTGCCGCGGCCCGAAGCGCCGCGGGCATTGCGCGGTTGGCGCGCTACTTGAAGTGATAGTTGCCGGCGCCGAAGAGACCGAGCAGTCCGATGATGATCAGATAGATCGCGACAATGTAGTTGAGCAGGCGTGGCACGATCAGGATGAGGATGCCGGCGATCAATGAAACGAGCGGGCCGATGCTGAGCGTGAGGTTCATGTCGGGCTCCAATTCAGTTCATAACCGGGGACGGGCGACTTATTCTAGCCCCGGGTCGACATGAGCGGTCGGGCAAAATGACGGCGTGTCGGGACCGAGAGCTGGAGCGTCAGAGCGCGTTGGAGATTGTGTTGATGCTGAGCGCGAGCACGGCGATGTTGAAGATGAATGACAGCACGCCGTGCATCAGCGTCATCTTGCGCATTACCGGCGAGGTCACCTGGACGTCGGAAACCTGCGAGGTCATGCCGACGACGAACGAATAGTAGGCGAAGTCCGTGTAATCGGGATCGGGGTCGCCGGGGAACTTCAGGCCGCCGGCATTCTTCCGCCGCTCCTGCTCGTCAAGGTAGTAGCGTCGTGCGTAGTGAAATGCGAACACGGTCTGGATCATGAGCCAGGACGTGATCAGCGCGACGATCGTCAGCGTCAGATGCCATGCCTTGGGCCAGAACGCGAGGTGCTTGATCGTCGACACGACGAAACCGATGGCGACCACACTTGCGCACGCGGCACCCAGCACGAACAGAAAGATGATGTAGCCGCTCGTGTCTTGCGCGAGCGCGTGACCGCGCGTTGATTTCGCATCTGCGCAGCCGATGATCGTCCACGCCAGGGCCAGATAGACGAGCGTGCTCGCGTCCCAGCTTGCCAGGAGGCGCGTGTGCCACGAGATCGTCTCCGGCTGCGCGAAGTAGACGATGAGCCCAACCGTGATCGTCGCCGCCAGACGCACCTTCGCTCCGAGACGATCAATCCACGACGAGTGGCCGGTGGCGCCGGCGGGTGCGTTCACGTTCGATCACCGGGGGTTTGGTAGAGCTAGCCTCATTCTAGCTGCCGCAGCCGTCGTCGGCCCCATGCGCCCGGGCTTGATCGAATACGCGGTGGCAGCGGAAAATTTGTAACAGAATAAAACGCGACGGTTGCGTTGCGTTTTCCGTGATAGTGTGACCGCTCGCCGGAAACGTTACGTATTCGCCCAGCGAGAGGAGCAGCGATGACCCCATTGAGATCCGTGACCGTCGGTACCGTCGTCGCAACGGTGCTTGCCTTTGCGCCCGTCACTTTGGCCACCGCCGGGGGCTACTATCACGGCGGCCATTACAGTAGCTACCACGGCGGCTACCATCACGGTGGGTACGGCTACCGTGGAGGCGGATATCGCTACGGCTGGCCGGTGTTCGGCCTTGCCGCCGCGGTCGTCGGTACCGCCGCTGCCATCGTCACGGCGCCGATCGCACTTCTCGCGGCCGCGGCGAACGCGCCGTATTACTACGGCCCGCCTCAAGGCTATGCCGCGCCGCCGCCCTCTGCTTACAACGCGCCGGCCTACAATGCCCCCGCGTTTTACAACGCGCCTGCCGCCCCGGCTTACTACAACAGCCCGCCACGGGTCCCGACCTACTACAACAGCTCGGCTCCGGCTAATTACAACAACAGCCCGCCCCCGGCCCCGGTGTATTACAACAGCGCGCCCCCGCCTCCCGCGAACTACAACTCGCGTGCTGCTCCCGCGTACTCCGCGCCGGCGGCTCCGAGCAGCTATGCGCCGTCTTCGCCGCCCGCCTATTACGGCCCGCCAATGGCGCCCGACAATTACGGTCAGGACCGGGCCTACTATTCGCCGCGGACCCCGCGCTACGTCCAAGCCACACCCTCGCCGTACTACCCCGAGCCATCTTCATCGCAGCAGGACTATTACCGGCAGTGAGCGCGTGGCGCCACGATGGCGGCCGGGCGCGCGCGAGCGCAAGACGGCCAGGCGCTACCTGACGCGACCCGGAATGTCACCCGCCGCGGGGGGCGTCCCTCGCGGACGGCATCGGAGCACCTCGGCGAGCGGATCCTCGACATCGCAACGCAACAGTTTCTGAGCCATGGCTATGGCGCGACGAGCATCGAGGCGGTTGCGCGCTGCGCGCTAACCTCAGGGCGTCGTCACTTCGTCGGTCCACACACGGAAGCCCGTTAGCGTGTTCGGCCCGAACGTCGTACTGATGGCGACATCGGCCGCGTCCCGTCCCCGCGCCATCAGCACGCGTCCGATGCGCGGCACGTTGTTCCTCGGATCGAAGGTGTACCAGCGACCGTCGAGCCACGCGTCGAACCAGCCGGCAAAATCCATCGGCGGATACGGAGGCGGCGTGCCCATGTCGCCCAGATATCCACTGCAATAGCGGGCTGGAATGTTCATGCACCGGCAGAACGCAACCGCAAGATGCGCGAAATCGCGGCACACGCCGGTTCGCTCCTCGTAGGCTTCCCAGGCTGTCTTCGTCGGCCGCGCATGTCGGTAGCCGAATTCGATGTGGTGATGAACGAAATCGCAGATCGCCTGGACGCGGCCCCAGCCGGTCGGCGCGCTGCCAAAGAGCTGCCACGCGATCGGTAGCAGGCGTTCCGTCTCGCAATATCGGCTCCCGAGCAGAAAGATCAGCGTTTCCTCGGGCAGCGCTTCGACCGGCGTCTGCCGCGCGTCGGGCGCGACGATGTCCGGCAGTCCGCTGTCGTTGATCAAAGCATCGGTGGTGATGTGCGTCACGCCGGCAGGCGCGACGACGCGACTGCACCAGTTGCCGTACGAATCGCGATACGAGCTGATCGGTAGCGCCGGGATCGTGACCAGATGATCCGGTCGCACGATATCGGACACTCGCGTGAAATGAATGTTCAGCATCAGGATCATCGGTGTCGGTTGCGGACACTGATAGACCAATTCACAACCGACACGAATTTGCACGATGTTCCCTATCCGCTGACAAGCGCGTCGCGCAACGACGCGATGATGGCCGCGCGTAACTCCTTCCAGCGGTGCCGCGCTCCCATCACGAGCGCCTGGTTTATCTCGATCTCGACACCGAGATAGCACACGGGCGCGAATCGGGTTCGCAGATACGGCATGAACCCGTCGTCGGTGCCCGCGTACGGGTAGTTGCGACGAATCCGCAAGTCCGGAGGCGCGCGCAGGAGCGCTCCTTTCCAAGCTGCGCACAGACGCACTTCACCCGGCCGCGCGGGGTCGTATAGTAACCCGACGTCGGCAGTACGTTTCCTTCCGTTTAATTCAGGCGTAAAGCTGTGCGCCGAAATGTGGACCACGCGCCGACCGCGGCCAACTGCTTTGGCAATCAGATTTTCCGCGCGCGTTCGGTACGGGCGGTAGTGCACGGCAAGAATCGATTCGCGTTCTTCTCGTGGCAGCGTGCGGATGGGTTCGCCGTGCAGCCGCGGATGACCAGGCGAGCGATTCAGGTCGACGACAAGGCGCGTGACGGTCGAGCAGACGAGGGGCGCCCTGAAGGCTGCCGACAGTTCTTGCGCCAGGGCAAGCGCACCGAAATCGTATCCTCGGTGCGTCTGCAGCACCGCCCGCAGCCCGCGAAAGTGGCGCCGATAGCGTGGCGGGACGCGGTTCCCGCCGTGCTCGCAGCTGACGACGACATAATCAGCCAATGTCGGGCCGGACCCACTACCACTGCAGCGCGGGGAGCTGCCGGAACACCGCGCGCGTACCCTCGCTCCATTGCTTGCTAAGCGTCGCGAAGTACGGATCGCCCTGCTCGAAGCGCCGTCGCATCCTGACCATGAGACTGTCGCGCTCGTAGCAGATGAGGTCGATCGGCATGCCGACGGAGAGGTTGCTCCGCATCGTCGAGTCGAACGAGACGAGCACGCATTTTGCTGCTTCCGGCAGGCTGGTGGCCGGCGTGATCACACGATCGATAATGGGCTTTCCGTATTTCGTTTCGCCGGTCTGCAGGAATGACGTGTCGTGTCCAGCTTCGATGAAATTGCCTTCGGCATAGATCCGAAAGAGGCGAGCCGGCTCCCCTTTCACTTGACCGCCGACAATGAATGATGCATTGAAGCCGCCATCGCTTTGCTCGAGGTAGGCGCCGTCACGTCGGTCGATGTCGCGCATGGCGTCCGACACGATGCCCGCAACATCGAACATCGTGCGCGCGGAAAACAGATTCGGCTTTCCGTCACCGGCTACTGCCCGTTGCTTCAGCAAGCCTATGACGGCTTGGGTGCCGGCCAGATTGCCCGAGCTCAGCAGGACGACCACCCGGTCGGCCGCGCGCTCGAACACGGTCATCTTGCAGAACTTCGCGATGTTGTCGACGCCGGCGTGAGTGCGTGAATCGGAGGCGAAAATCATTCCGTCGTTCAGCAGGACGCCTATGCAATACGTCATGCCTTATGCCGTCCCGGGGTCGCGAAAGGAGTGGACGTTGTCCTCACACTTGGGGCGGGGGCTGATCGGACATGGTCTCGCTCTGGTCGCGGGAGTAGCGGCATTCCTACTATAGTCGATGTTTGTGGGAACGCTACTGGGCATGCAAAAACCGGGCCGATGCCCGCGTGCGCTGGCGATAAACCGAGTCTGCCGGGCTTGCGGCGAGTGCGAGCGTTCACATCCAACAGACGAATCGTGTTCGGCTTCAACAGATTTCGGTGTGGCTTGACAGGATCTGACGTTCGCCCTAGGATTCAAACGAACGTTTGATTTATTGCTATCACGGGAGTGGTGCGATGGGAAATGTCATTCGGATAAGCGATAAAGAGGCCCCCGTCGCGACCAAGGATCGGATCCTCGACGCCGCCGAATCTCTTTTCATGGAGCACGGGTTCGAGGCGACGAGCCTGCGGTCGATCACCGCCACCGCGGATGTCAACCTCGCCGCGGTCAACTACCACTTCGGAAGCAAGGAAGAGCTGTTCCAGGCGGTGCTGACGCGACGGCTCGACCCGATGAATCAAGAGCGCCTCGACCTTTTGACCGCGCTCGAGCGCGATTCGGCACCTCTGCCTGTCTCATGCGAACAGATCCTGTCGGCGATGTTCGTGCCGGCGCTGAAGTTGGCCCGCGATCGCGAGCGGGGCGGCAAAAATTTCCTGCGCCTGCTCGGCCGTGCTTATGCGGACCCCGCGCCGTTCATCCGCCATTTCCTGTCCGGACAGTACGCGGTGATGATCGCGCGGTTCAAGACGGCGTTCGCGCAGGCGCTGCCCGAACTGCCGCCCAGGGAATTGTCGTGGCGCCTGCACTTCATCATGGGGGCCCTTTCGTACACGCTCGCCGGAACCGACGCGCTGAAGCTGATCGCCGAGCTCACCCCCGCCGAATCAGGTAACGACGAAATGCTGTTGCGCCGACTCGCCCCCTTCCTGTTGGCCGGGTTGCAATCGCCGCTGCCGGAAACCTCGGCCGCCGGCCGCGCATTCGACGGCGAATTGAAAGAGCTGCGCTGCAGCGCGCCCGTCCTCCGCTGAATCTGAAGTCCAAGGAGTCTTCGATGCTGACTGTTCTCTGGCTCGTGGTTGTGCTTCTGGGCGTGCTGGCGCTTGCTTACATCAACGCGGCCGGCATCCTCTGGAGCGCGATGTTCGCTGCCGCCATTGCCGTTGCGTGGGTGGCGCATCTTCTCCCCGTCTGGCTTTCGCTTGCGCTAGGCGTCCTGTTCGCTTTGCTCGCGATCCCGCTCAATGTTCCGATCCTGCGGCGCAAGCTCATCAGCGACGCCGTGCTGTCGGCGTTTCGCAAGGTGCTGCCGCCAATGTCGCAGACCGAACGCGAGGCAATCGAAGCGGGAACCGTCTGGTGGGACGGCGAGCTTTTCTCCGGCCGCCCGCAGTGGCGCAAGCTGCTCGATGCGCCGAAGCCGACGCTGCGGCCCGACGAACAGCACTTTCTCGATCACGAGACCGAGGAGCTGTGCGCGATGGTGAGCGATTGGCAAACGACCAATATCTATCACGACCTGCCGCCCGCCGTCTGGCAGTTCATCAAGGACAAGGGTTTCTGGGGCATGAACATCGCGAAGGAGTACGGCGGGCTCGGCTTCTCCGCGTACGGCCATTCGCAAGTCATGACCAAGCTGTCGACGCATTCCGGCACCGTGTCGGTGACGGTGATGGTTCCGAATTCGCTCGGCCCCGGCGAGTTGCTCGCGCACTACGGCACCGAAGAGCAGAAGCGCCACTATCTGCCGCGCCTCGCGAAGGGACTGGAAATTCCCTGCTTCGCTCTCACCAATCCGACCGCGGGCTCCGATGCGGCGGCGATTCCCGATTTCGGCGTCGTCTGCTGGGGCGAGCATGACGGCAAGCGCGTGCTCGGCTTGCGGGTTACCTGGGACAAGCGCTACATCACGCTGGGACCGGTCGCGACAATACTCGGGCTCGCATTCCGCGCCTACGATCCGGATCATCTCGTCGGCGACAAGGAAGACATCGGCATCACCTGCGCACTCATTCCCACATCGCATCCAGGAGTCGAGATCGGCCGCCGGCACATGCCGCTGAACGCCGTGTTCCAGAACGGCCCGAACCGGGGTCGCGACGTCTTCATCCCCATGGAATGGATCATCGGCGGCCAGCCGATGCTGGGACGCGGCTGGCGGATGCTGATGGAGTGCCTGGCCGCGGGCCGCGGCATCTCGCTGCCATCGTCGGGCACCGGAATGGCCAAGCTCGCGGTGCGCGCGACCGGCGGATATGCGCGCGTGCGCACGCAATTCAAGACGCCGATCGGCCGTTTCGAAGGCGTCGAGGAAGCGCTGACGCGGATGGGCGGCAACCTGTACATGATGGATGCGGCACGCACGCTGACCGCCACAGCGATCGACCTCGGGGAGAAACCCGCGGTGCTTTCGGGGATCACCAAGCTTCATCTCACCGATCGCGCCCGTCAGGTCGTCATCGACGCGATGGATGTGGTCGGCGGCAAGGGCATCATGATGGGTCCGTCGAACTTTCTCGGTGCCGCCTACATGCAGCTTCCGGTCGCGATCACCGTCGAGGGCGCGAACATTCTCACGCGAAGCCTGATCGTCTTCGGGCAGGGTGCGATCCGCTGCCATCCGTTCGTGCTGAAGGAAATCGAATCGACGCGCGTATCGGATCCCGCGAAGGCATCGACCGCATTCGATGCGGCGCTCTTCGGACACATCGGCTTTACGCTGTCGAACATGGCGCGCACGCTCGTCACCGGCCTCACCGGTTCGCATTTCGTCGGCGTGCCTGCTGATATCGCGCCCGAGACTAGACGTTATTACCAACAGCTCACTCGCTTCTCCGCCGCGCTCGCGTTTCTTGCCGACGTCTCGATGGGCTCGCTGGGCGGGGCGCTGAAGCGGAAGGAAAAGCTGTCCGCGCGCCTCGGCGACGTGCTGTCGCTCATGTATCTCTGCTCCGCCACGTTGAAGCGATACGAGGCGGAAGGCCGGCAGCAAGCGGACGCTCCGCTCATGCACTGGGCCATGTGGGACGCGATGTTCAAGGCGCAAACAGCGCTCGAGGGCGTGATCTCGAATTTCCCCAATCGGATGATCGCTGCGATGATGCGGCGGATCGTGTTCCCGCTCGGCCGGCCGTATTTCGTTCCTTCGGATCTGCTCGGGCACGAGGTGGCGAAGCTGCTGCTCGAACCTTCCGCGACGCGTGACCGGCTCACCGTCGGCATGTACGCGCCGATGACGACAGACAATCCGGTGGCGCAAATAGAGCGTGCGCTCGCGGCAACGCTTGCGGCGGAGCCCATCGAGGCGAAGATCCGCGCCGCCGCGAAGGAAGGCCGCCTCGATCCGAAGGTGCCCGCGGGCGGTGGACTCGATGCGCTCGTGGCGCGAGCCGAGGCCGCGGGCGTGGTGACGGCGGCCGAAGCTGCGATGGTCATCGCCGCGCGCGATCTGACTGCGAAAGTGATCCGGGTCGACGATTTTCCGCAGGATCTCGGGTTGTCCGAAATGGAGCCGCCATCGGCGGAGAGTGCTGCACCCGCACCGGCGGTCATGCACAAGGCCGCGGCATAGGGCGCAACCGAGACGCAGCGAGATGCAATTGGGCGCGGCTGAGCGGCAGGTGTTCGCGCTCCCGAGGAGAACCCGATGAACGAACCCATCTACATCGTCGACGGTGCGCGCACGCCGTTTTTGAAGTCGCGCAACCGGCCGGGTCCGTTTTCAGCGTCCGATCTCGCCACCGATGCGGGCCGCGCGCTGCTCTTGCGCCAGAACTTCGATCCTCCCGAGCTCGACGAAGTGATCCTGGGCTGTGCAGCGCCGTCGCCGGATGAAGTGAACATCGGGCGCGTCGTCGCGCTTCGCATGGGTTGCGGACAGAAGGTGCCGGGATGGACGGTGATGCGCAATTGTGCATCCGGCATGCAGGCGCTCGACTCGGCGATTGCGAACATTCGCACCGGACGCTCGAATCTCGTGCTGGCGGGGGGTGTCGATGCCTTGTCGCGCGCGCCGCTGCTCTTCTCCGACGCGATGGTCGTGTGGCTCGCCAGTTGGTACGCCGCGAAATCCATCGGCCAGCGTGCGGCGCTGCTCGCGAAATTCCGTCCGGGCTATCTGGCGCCGGTTATCGGTCTCATGAAGGGTCTCACCGACCCGATGGCCGGGTTGTTGATGGGGCAGACGGCGGAGAATCTCGCTTTCCGGTTTCATATCACGCGGCGCGAGATGGACGAATTCTCGGCGGCGAGCCATCGCAAGGTGCTGGCGGCGCAAAAGGCCGGACATTTCGATGCCGAGCTCGTGCCTCTCTACGACGAGACAGGCAAGCTGTATCCGGCCGATGATGGCGTGCGTGAGGACTCGACGGTCGACAACCTCGCGAAGCTGCGGCCGTTCTTCGATCGCAAGTACGGCAACGTCACTGCCGGCAACAGCTCGCAGGTTACCGATGGCGCCGCGTGGCTCGTTCTTGCGTCCGAGCGCGCGGTCGAAACGCACAAGCTTGTGCCGAAAGGCCGCATCGTGGATTCCGAATGGGCGGGTCTCGATCCGGCGCAGATGGGACTGGGGCCCGTGCATGCGGCGACGCCGATCCTGCAGCGTCACGGCGTCGGCTTGAACGAACTCGATGCGTGGGAGATTAATGAAGCATTCGCGGCGCAGGTGATCGCATGCGAGCGCGCATGGGATGACGCCGACTATTGCCGGCAGGAGCTCGGCCTCGAAGGCGCGCTTGGCAAGCTCGACGAGACGAAACTCAACGTCGATGGCGGCGCCATTGCGCTCGGCCATCCGGTCGGCGCGTCGGGGGCGCGGATCGTGCTCCATTTGCTGAACACGCTGGTGCGCATCGGAGGCCGGCGCGGCATGGCGGCGATCTGCATCGGCGGCGGCCTGGGCGGCGCGATGCTGGTCGAGCGGATCTGACGTTCACTCCACGCTCGCGGCATTTCAACCGGAAACCCGATGCGACACTGGATCCTCACCCGCGACGCGGACGGCTTCGCGCGTCTCACCATCGACCGCGCGGGAACGACGACGAACACGTTGTCGCGCGAAGTTCTCGAGGAACTGAACGAAGCGCTCGATCAGCTCGATCGCGATCCGCCCAAAGGGCTCGCCATTGTTTCGGGGAAGCCGAACGGGTTCATCGCCGGTGCGGACGTCGACGAGTTCGGCGAAGTCGAGAACGAAGCCGACGCCGTTGCCATTGTCAAGCGCGGCTGGGACACCTTCGAACGCCTGGCTGCGGTCAAGTATCCGACGCTCGCACTTATTCGCGGCTTCTGTCTCGGCGGCGGCTTCGAGCTGGCGCTCGCCTGCCGTTATCGCGTGGTCGTCGACGAGCCCGGCACGCGTCTTGGGTTGCCCGAAGTAATGTTGGGTATCGTTCCCGGGTGGGGTGGAATGAAGAGGCTGCCGCGCCTTGCGGGCGCGCCCGCTGCGCTCGACCTCATGCTGACCGGCAGGACGATCGATGCGCGCCGCGCGAAGCAGCTCGGCATCGCCGACGAATGCGTGCCGCCGCGCATCATGGAGAACACTGTGCGCGGCATGCTGACCGCGCTGCCGCCGCCACGCAGGCTACCGTTCCCGCTGGCGCTGACGCTCGCCGGGCCGGTGCGAAAGTTCATCGCCGCGCAGGCGCGAAAGCAAGTTGCGAAACGCGCGCGCCGTGAGCACTATCCCGCACCCTACGCCATCCTCGAGCTCTGGGTGCAGCATGATGGCAACGCGCTGGCTGCCGCGCCGTCCGATCCCGCTTCCGTTCCCTCGCTGCTGAAGACGCCAACCGCGGCCAACCTGATCCGGGTATTTCGCCTGCAGGAGCGGTTGAAATCGCTTGGCAAGGAAGGCGATTTCAACGCGCTGCGTGTGCATGTCGTCGGCGCGGGCACGATGGGCGGAGACATTGCCGCCTGGTGCGCATTGCGCGGGCTGACTGTCACGCTGCAGGACCAGAACGCCGAGCGTCTCGTGCCGGCGATGGGCCGCGCGGGCAAGCTCTTTGCGCAGCGGTTGAAAGATCCGCGGCGCATTCGTGACGCGACCGACAGGCTGATTCCGGACGTCACCGGCGCCGGCGTCGCGCGCGCCGACGTGATCATCGAAGCGATCTTCGAGAACCTCGATGCCAAGCGCACCCTGTTCGCAGTACTCGAAGCGAATGCGAAACCGAGCGCCATTCTTGCGACCAACACGTCGAGCATTCCGCTCGAGGAGATCGCAACGGCGATGCGTGACGCGTCGAGACTCGTCGGCATCCACTTCTTCAATCCCGTGCCGCAGATGATGCTGGTCGAGGTGGTCATCGGAAAGAACACACGCGCCGACCTGGTGCCGAAAGCCGCCGCCTTCGTGCGCCAGATCGACAAACTGCCGCTGCCGGTGAAGAGCGCGCCGGGCTTTCTCGTGAACCGCGTGCTCGGGCCCTACCTGATGGCGGCGATGCGTTGTGTCGACGAAGGCATCGCACCAGAGACCGTCGACGAAGCCGCGCTCGCGTTCGGAATGCCGATGGGGCCGATCGAGCTCGCCGACACGGTGGGGCTCGACATCTGCATGGCAGTCGGCAAGATGCTGTCGCCGGGCGTCGATCCACCGACAAAGCTGAAGGCGCTGGTCGACGCCGGCCAGCTCGGGAAAAAAACGAAGCGCGGCTTCTACGACTGGTCGAGCGGCAAGGCGGCGAAGCAGCCGGCGGGTGCCGTTCCCGCGGGGCTTGCAGAGCGGCTCGTCGGTCCGTTCGTCGCAGAGGCTCGCGCTGCGCTCGCCGACGGCATCGTCGCCGATGCCGATCTGATCGATGCCGGTGCGGTCTTCGGGACGGGATTCGCTCCGTTTCGCGGCGGCCCGCTCCACTATGCGCAGGAGGTTGCGGCGCGCGCCGCCGGTTCAGCGGCCGCATAGCCTTGTCGGGAGGGCGGAGCCCCGGCGGGGCAATCTTGATGCGCGCGGTGGTGTACGATTTCATAGCTGCGGCGACGACAGAAGCGTCCATGCGAGGGGCCGGAACAGATGGGCGAAGCGGCGGCACGCCGCGTCCTTGGGGGGTAGCAACGTGGACAAGATCTGGCTCAAGCATTATCCGAAGGGCGTTCCGGCGGAAATAAACGTCAACGAGTACGCGTCGCTGCGCGACGTGTTCGACGAGAGTGTCGCCAAATACGCGACGCGTCCCGCGTATACGTGCATGGGCAAGACGATCACGTTCGGCGAGCTCGACACGCTGTCGACCGCGTTCGCCGCGTGGCTGCAGGCAAAGGGCTGCCGCAAGGGGACGCGCGTCGCGCTGATGATGCCCAACATTCTGCAGTACCCGATTTGCCTTTTCGGAACGCTGCGCGCCGGTTGCACGGTCGTCAACGTGAACCCTCTGTACACGGCGCGCGAGCTCGAGCATCAACTGAACGATTCCGGCGCCGAAGTCATCGTCGTCGTCGAGAACTTCGCGCATGTGGTGCAGGAGGTCGTGACCAGGACGAAGGTCCGCCACGTCATCGTCACGACCATCGGCGAGCTCCTCGGCTTCAAGGGGCTCATTGTCGATTTCGTTCTCCGGCACGTGAAGAAAATGGTGCCCGCATGGAGCCTGCCGGGCTCGATAGGGCTCTCCGAGGCACTGTCCGAGGGCCGGCGCAAAACGTTCGAGCGCGTTCCGCTTTCGCACGATGATCTCGCGTTCCTGCAGTACACCGGGGGCACGACTGGCGTTGCCAAGGGCGCGATGCTGCTGCACCGGAACATCGTCGCCAATCTGCTGCAGGCGCGTGCGTGGGTGAAGCCGTTCCTCAATGCCGAGGGGCGCGAGATTGTCATCACACCGCTGCCGCTCTATCACATCTTCTCGCTCACGGCGAACTGCCTCACGTTCATGACGCTCGGCGCCGAGAACGTCCTGATTCCCAATCCGCGCGACATCCCCGGCTTCGTGAAAGAGATGTCGCGCCATAAATTCACCGCATTCACCGGTGTGAACACGCTGTTCAACGCGCTCGTGAACAATCAGGATTTTGCCAAGCTCGACTTCTCCGCGTTGCGAATGACGCTGGGCGGCGGGATGGCCGTGCAGGAAGCGGTTGCGATCAGATGGAAGGAGGTCACCGGATGCCCGCTGATCGAGGCGTACGGACTCACCGAAACGTCGCCGGCCGCCACGATCAATCCGCTCGACCTGCCTGCTTACAACGGCTCGATCGGCCTGCCGATCCCTTCCACGGAAGTCATTCTGCGCAACGACGAGGGCAAGGTTGTCGCGCAGGGCGAGCCGGGCGAGATCTGCGTCCGCGGTCCGCAGGTGATGGCAGGTTATTGGAACCGCCCGGACGAAACCGCGAAGGTGCTGGACGATGACGGCTGGCTCGCGACCGGCGATATCGGCGTCATGGACGAACGCGGGTTCGTCAAGATCGTCGATCGCAAGAAGGACATGATCCTGGTCTCCGGGTTCAACGTGTATCCGAACGAGATCGAGGCGGTTGTGGTGATGCACCCCGGCGTGCTCGAATGCGCGGCGATCGGCCTGCCCGACGCAAAATCGGGCGAGGCGGTGAAGCTCTTTGTGGTCAAGAAGGACGAGGGTCTGACCGCCGAGGCGGTCTTGCAGCACTGCCGCGAGCACCTGACGGGCTACAAGTGCCCGCGCGACGTCGAATTTCGCAAGGACCTGCCGAAGACCAATGTCGGCAAGATCCTGCGTCGCGAGCTTCGCGACGAGATGAAGCGCAAGGCAGCAGCGTAAAGCGCTCCGGCGTCGCGAAAGATGGCCGATTCCGTGACGCTCCCCGACCGCCCTCCGACCTTGCGCGTCGTGCCGATGCCGGCCGATGCGAACCAGCATGGCGACATCTTCGGAGGCTGGGTGATGTCGCAGGTCGACATCGCGGGCGGCGTGCTTGCGGCGCAGCGCGCGCGCGGGCGCGTGGCGACGGTCGCCGTCAACTCGTTCGTGTTCAAGGAGCCCGTGCTTATCGGCGATGTGGTGAGCTTCTATTCGACGATATTCAAGGTTGGCCGCACGTCGATAACCGTCGACGTCGAGGTCTACGCGCAACGCAATCCAAGGGATGTGATCTGCGTCAAGGTGACCGAGGCGTGCCTGACGTACGTTGCTGTCGGGTCCGACCGAAAACCACGTGAAATTCCCCCTGATTAGCTCGTTGCGGGGCCTATTGCCCAAAAACAACACCCCCTGCGCCGTAAGCCCCGTAAAGAGTGCGGCTCCGGACCCGGCAGAGTATAGTTTTAGCGGGTCGAAATACGCCGGAGGCCGATTTCCGGCGGACGAAAAAGAGCTGATTGCAGACTGCGCGCCCGACCTTCCGGGACGGCGCGACCAGAGCCCCCATAGGAGACACTCGCTATGAATACCCCCTTCGTTCGCACCCGGATCGCTGCTGCGGTCGCCGGCGTCGCCTTCGCGCTAGGCGCCGGCCAGGCCCTCGGCACGGGATTCCAGATCAACGAGCAAAGCGCGAGTTCGCTCGGCAACGCCTTTGCCGCCGGTGCCGCTTTCACCGACGACGTCTCGGCGATGTGGTGGAATCCGGCCGCGCTGTCGAAATTCAATCGGGGCCAGGTGGCAGGGGTCTTCAATGTCATCACGCCGTCGATCAAGTTCAAGAACGACGGTTCGCAGAATGCGTTCAATCAACCGCTTGGCGGTGACGGCGGCGATGCCGGCGGCTACAACTACCCGCCGAACGCGTATTTTTCGGTGCCGATCAACCCCCAATGGGCGTTCGGCCTGGGGATCAATGTGCCGTTCGGGCTCGTCACCGAGTACGACGATGGGTGGATCGGTCGCTACCAGGGACTGAAGTCGGACATCAAAACCATCAACATCAACCCCGCGATCTCGTGGCAGGTTACCCCGCAGCTCGCCATCGGCGCTGGCGTCAGCTATCAGCGTATCGATGCGACGCTGACGAACAACGTCAACTATTCGGGTGCGTTGCTGACCGCCGCTGCCGGCCCGCCGTTCAACATCGCTCCGGGCTCCCCGACCTTCAATGCGATCGCCGGTCTGACGCGCGGCCTCGATTCCAAGGCGTCGATTACGGGCGACGACGATACCTGGGGCTGGAACATCGGGATTGCTTGGGATGCAACCCCTCAGCTTCGCGTCGCGGCCGCCTATCGCTCCGAGATGAAATACACCATCTCGGGCAATATCGATTTCACCAATCCCACGGTGACGGTCCCGCCCGCGACGCCGCCGGCGCTGGCGGGGACGATTGCGTTGCTCGCGGGCGGCGTCAACAGCAGAGCGCTTTACAACCGTGGCCTCACCTCGGATGCCAAACTGCCGCAGACGGCCAACGTCTCGTTCGTCTACCAGCTCGACCGGCAATGGGAGCTCATGGGCGATATCCAGTGGACGGGCTGGTCGAGTATTCAACAGTTGGCATTCGTGCCGACCGACGGCTCGGTGCTGCCGCCGGTGCTCCTCAACTGGGACGACACCTACAAGTTCGCCCTCGGTGCGAGCTACCGGTACGACAGCCAGTGGAAGTGGCGGTTTGGCGGCGCATTCGACCAGACACCCGCCAACGGAACCAATACAACCGTCCGGCTGCCGGACTCCGACCGCTGGTGGCTTTCGACCGGCGCCGAGTACAAGTGGACGCCCAATCTGAAGTTCGATGGCGCTTTCACCTACATTTTCGCGGACAGCCCGAGCTTCAACCAGAATCAGGGAAGCACGCCGCAGAACGGGTTGGTGAAGGGTTCCTACGACGCGAGCGTGTGGATTCTCTCGTTGCAGGCGACCTACTCGTTCTGACGCTCGCCCGACATTAGTTCGCGTGGGATTCGGCCGGGGCGACCCGGCCGTTTTCCTTCGCTGGCCACGCCAATCTCCGTTCATGTCCCCGCCCCCGTTTCTCGTCCGCAAGGCCGCGGTGCTCGGCGCCGGCGTAATGGGCGCGCAGATCGCCGCTCATCTCGTCAACGCTGGTGTTCCGGTGGTCCTGTTCGACCTCGCGGCGAAGGACGGCGATCCCGACGGCATCGTGAAGAAGGCGCTGTCCGGTCTCGCGAAGCTCGAGCCGTCGCCGCTCGCGATCGCCGATCGCGCCGCGTACATCGATGTTGCGAACTACGATCGCGACGTCCCGCAACTCGCCGCGTGCGACCTCGTGATCGAGGCGATCGCCGAGCGGATGGACTGGAAGCGCGATCTCTACGCGAAAATCGGAACGCATCTCGCGCCGCACGCGATCTTCGCGTCCAACACGTCCGGGTTGTCGATCAACGCGCTGGCAGATGCGCTGCCCGCCGCGGTGCGCCCGCGTTTTTGCGGAATCCATTTCTTCAATCCGCCGCGCTACATGCATCTCGTCGAGCTCATTGCGCAGAAGAGCACCGACCCGGCGCTCATGGACCAGCTCGAAACGTTCGTCGTCACCACGCTTGGCAAGGGTGTGGTGCGCGCGAAGGACACGCCGAATTTCGTCGCCAATCGTGTGGGCATCTTCTCGGTGCTGGCAACGATGGCGCATACCGAAAAATATGGGCTCGGCTTCGACGTCGTCGACGCGTTGACCGGTCCTGCGATCGGACGCGCGAAGAGCGCGACGTACCGCACCGCCGATGTGGTAGGCCTCGACACGATGGCGCACGTGATCAAGACGATGCACGACACGTTGCCCGACGATCCGTGGCATCCGCTCTTCAACGCGCCGCCGGTGCTCGCCGGCCTTATCGCGCAAGGTGCCTTGGGCCAGAAAACGCGCGCCGGCTTTTTCCGCAAGGTCGGCAAGGACATCGAGGTGCTGGACCCGCAGGCGCGCGCCTACCGCAAATCGGCGGGCGTCGTCGATCCCGCGGTGGCGGAAATCCTCGCCCTCAAGAATCCGGGAGAGAAATTCGCCAAGCTGCGGGCGCACGCGCATCCACAGGCGCAATTCCTCTGGGCGATCTTCCGCGATCTGTTTCACTACGCCGCTTTTCACCTGGCCACCATCGCGGACAATGCGCGCGACGTGGACCTCGCGTTGCGCTGGGGCTTCGGCTGGACGATGGGTCCGTTCGAGCTCTGGCAGGCGGCCGGCTGGAAGGACGTGGCCGGGTGGCTCGCGGAGGACATCTCCGCCGGCAAGACGCTTGCGAACGCGCCTCTGCCTGCATGGGTGAGCGAGGGCCCCGCGGCAAAGGGGGTGCACACGCCGGCGGGCGCGTGGAGCGCGTCGGCGGCCACCTTCCGGCCGCGCTCGACGCTGGCAGTTTACCGGCGCCAGGCGTTCCCGGATCCCATGCTCGGCGAGCGGTGGCCGACCGGCACGACGATGATGGAAACGCCGGCCGTGCGCCTTTGGCACTTGGGTGACGATATCGGAATCGTTTCCTTCAAGAGCAAGGCCAACACGATTGGCGAGGACGTTCTGGACGGAATTCAAGCGGCCATCGAACGCGCCGAGCGCGAATGCGCGGGGCTTGTGCTCTGGCAGACGAAGGAACCGTTTTCGCTCGGCGCGAACCTCGCCGCAATCGAGCCCGCCATCAAGTCCGGGCAGTGGGACTTGATCGAGGCGGTGGTCGCCAAGTTCCAGCAGACCTCACTCAAGTTCCGCTACAGCCTTGTGCCGACCGTCGCTGCGGTGCGCGGCATGGCGCTCGGTGGCTCGTGCGAGTTCATCATGCATTGCGACCGCACGGTTGCGGCGCTCGAGTCCTATATCGGCCTCGTGGAAGCAGGCGTCGGTCTCCTTCCCGGCGGCGGTGGCTGCAAGGAGATCGCCGTGCGCGCCGCGCAGGAAGTCGCGCGCGGTGTGGTCGGCAGCCAGCTCGACCAGCTGCCGTTTCTGCGCACGTATTTTCAGACGGTGGCCATGGCGAAGGTGTCGCGCAGCGCAAGCGAGGCGAAGGAAATGGGCTTTCTACGCCCCGCCGATCCCGTCGTGCAGAATGGTTTCGAACTGCTGCATGTTGCGCGGGCGACGGCTCGGGCGCTTGCGGAAACCGGGTACCGCCCGCCGCTGTCGCCCCGCAACATTCCGGTCGCCGGCCGCACCGGTATCGCGACGCTCGAGATGATGCTTGTTAACATGCGCGACGGCGGCTTCATCTCCCCCTACGATTTCGAGATCGGCTTGCGGATCGCCCGCGTGATCTGCGGTGGCGAGGTCGAGCCAGGAAGCCTGGTCGATGAGAAGTGGCTGCTCGAGCTCGAGCGTGCCGAGTTCATGGCGCTCCTGCGCAATGCAAAGACCCAGGAGCGGATCAGCCATACGCTCAAGACCGGCAAACCACTGCGGAACTGAGATCTCCCCAATGACGAAGCAACTACAGGATGCCTACATCGTCGCCGCCACGAGAACACCGGTCGGCAAGGCGCCTCGCGGCGCGCTGAAATCGACGCGGCCGGATTCAATGCTAGCGTTCGTGCTGCAAAGCGCACTTGCAGAAGTTCCGCAGATCGAGCCCGCGCGGGTCGAGGACGTGATTGTGGGCTGCGCGATGCCCGAGGCTGAGCAAGGGATGAACGTCGCGCGCATCGGCCTTCTGCTGGCGGGCCTGCCGAACAGCGTGGCGGGAATGACGATCAACCGCTTCTGCTCGTCGGGACTCAATGCCGTCTCGATTGCGGCGGATCGGATCCGCACCGGCGAGGCCGACATCATGATCGCGGCTGGCACCGAGAGCATGAGCATGATTCCGCTGATGGGACGGTTGACGCCGAACCTCGATGTCTTCGCGCGCGACGAGAATATCGGCATCGCGTACGGAATGGGCCTGACCGCGGAGAAGGTCGCCGAGCGCTGGCGTGTCTCGCGCGAGGATCAGGACGCGTTCGCGCTGTCGTCGCACATGAAGGCGCTGGCGGCACAAGCGTCCGGCGAGTTCGCCGCCGAGATTTCGCCGTACCCGCTACATGAAAACGTGCCGGATCTCGCCAGCGGAAAAATCGTCGCCAGGAATCGCAGGCTCGATCGCGACGAAGGGCCGCGCCCGGACACGAGCGCCGAGGGGCTCGCAAAGCTCAAGCCGGTATTCGCCGCGAAGGGAACGGTGACCGCCGGCAACAGCTCGCAGACGTCCGACGGCGCGGGTGCGGTGATCGTCGTCAGCGAGAAAATCGTGAAGGAGCTCGCCCTCGCTCCGCTCGCCCGCTGGGTCGGCTTCGCGGTGGCCGGCGTTGCCCCCGAAGTAATGGGCGTCGGACCGATCGCCGCGATTCCTAAAATCCTTCGCACGACGGGGATCGCGCAGAACAAGATCGACTGGATCGAGTTGAACGAGGCCTTCGCCGCGCAAAGTATTGCTGTAATCCGCGATCTCGCCCTCGACCCGGCGAAGGTCAACCCGCTGGGCGGGGCGATCGCGCTCGGTCATCCGCTCGGGGCGACCGGCGCAATCCGCACGGCGACGATAGTGCACGGCATGCGGCGGCGGAAGCAGAAATGCGGGATGGTTACGATGTGCGTAGGCACCGGCATGGGCGCCGCCGGCATTTTCGAGGCCGTCTAGCTCGCGAGAACGAGCCGCAGGCGGCGTTACTCCTCGCTCGCGATCCTCATGTACTCTTGTGTACATTCCGGTCGCTCGCTGCGGGGCGCCTTGCCTGCAGCCCGTTTCGCGGCTAGCCAACGCGCCCGGCTGCTTGATCTTTCCGCGGAGGAATCATGATACGTAGATTCGCATTCTTGACGCTTTTGTGTATCGCATCGCTGCCAGTGCCGGCGGCCGAAGTCGGCGGGGTCAAGCTCGACGACAACGTGACGGTGGGCGGCCAGGAGCTCGTGCTGAACGGCGCCGGTATTCGGACCAAGGTCATGTTCAAGGTCTACGTTGGCAGCTTGTACGTTCCGGCGAAGGCGAACAACGCGGCGGCGGTGTACGCCAAGGCGCCGCGCCGCGTGCAACTCAACATGTTGCGCGACGTGGGGTCCGATCAGATGGTCGAAGCACTGGTCGATGGAATGAAGCAAGCCAATTCCGCTGCGGAGGTGGCGGCGGTAAAAGCGCAAACCGACGAGCTCGCATCCATCATGAAGTCGATCGGTCAATTGAAGGAGGGCAATGTGCTGACCTTCGATTTTGTCGACGGCGCAACCAAAGTCGGTCTTGGCGGCGCGGCGAAGGGCTCGATTCCGGGCGAGGCATTCAACAAGGCGCTGATGAACGCGTGGCTCGGCGACAACGCGGTGCAGTCCGACCTGAAAAAAGCGATGCTGGGCGGCTGAGGACAGCGCCCTGATGCCCGATTTCTGGCACTCGTCCGGCTACCGGCTGCTGAAGACCGGAACCGACGGGCGCCTTACGCTGACCGACGATTTCCTGCGCGCGACGCTTTTGCGCCCCGAACTGGCGCCGGTGCCCGAGTCTTGTGCCGCCGAGCTTGCGCTCCATGACAAGCTGATCGCGGCGCCGCGTGGCGCAGTCGCGGACACTGACCTTGCGGCGCTCGCGGATCCCGACATCCGCGAAAACTATGCGATCTGGCTGCGTTTTCGTGGGCGGCTGACCTCGGCAGCTTCGCTCGAAGCCGCCTACGCAACGCTCTTCAAGGATGGCGTCGACGTTCCCCCGCTCATGGTCCAGCAGCTGACCGAGGTGCTGGTGCGACATCTGCTGGGTGAAGGCGCCGACCCTATGCACGTGCGCGTCGCCGAGATGCTGTTTCGTCCGCAGAAGATCGCCGTGCGTGACGACGGCGCCGTGATGGCGGCAGATGAATTGACGGTGGATTTCCATTCGACCAGCGGCAGTTTCGGCAGCCTGGGCGAGCTTCTGCAGCAGAATCGTGTGCCGACCCGGACCGTCGATCTCGATGTGCTCGACGAAGCCAATGCTGCCGTGTACTGGGAACGCGACGAGCGCCACGATCTCGCGATCAGCCTGAACAGCGGCCGTCCTGCGCTCGCCGGGCTGTGCCGCGTGCTCGAGCGCTGGATTGCCCACTTTCTGGGTGTCATCGTCACGGTCGAGCCGAAGCGCGAGATCGACGACAAGCGATGGGTGTGGCATGTGGGCCTCGACGCCGAGGCGAGTGCGCTCCTGAATGACTTGTTCAACCGCGTGGAGGTCGACGAGGAACGAATGGGCCGTCTTTTGTGTCTCTTCGAGCTCAAGTTCGCGAATCCTGCCGACATGCGTCCGGCGATTGCCGGCCGTCCCGTTTACCTCGCGATGGCGATGGATGCGCAGTCGCGGCTCAAGTTGAAACCGCAGAACTTGCTCCTCAACCTCCCGCTTGCGCACCCACAATGAGATCGACGCGTTTCTTGTTCAGCCGGACTTTGCCTTCCGCCGCCGCCCTTGGCTGCGCCTTCATGCTCGTGGTTGCAGCCGCCGGCGCGTTCGCCCAGACCCCGTCCACTCCCGAGGACCCTCTCGCGCCGCTGGCGTGGCTCGATGGCTGCTGGCGCGGAACGGTCAACGAGCGCGAGTTCCGCGAGCATTGGATGCCGCTTCGCGGCGGCTTGTTGCTCGGCGTGAGCCAGACAGTGATGAGCGGTAAATCGCAGGGCTACGAATACCTGCGAATCGAGCCTCGGCCGGACGGCGTCTACTACGTTACGTTCCCGTCGGGCGGGAAGGCGGATTCGTTCAAGCTCGTCGGCAAGACCGTCGACAACACGTCCGACCGCAACGACGAGATTTTCACGTTCGAAAACCCGGCGCTCGAGTTTCCGCGACGGATCATCTATCGTCGCGGAACCGGCGGCTGGCTCTACGCGCAGGTCGAGGGCAAGGTGAACGGCGCCGAGCGCCAGGTGATCTACCCGATGCGCCGGATCGATTGCGCGTCGGGTGCCATCGTCGGCAAGTAGCCATGGCGATTTCGAATTCGCCGCTCGCGAACTTCGAACAAATGCTTGCGGCCGGCAAAGACGGCGCGCTGCTACGCTACTCGCTCGGCAACGAGTACCTGAAGGCCAACGAGCCGGCGCGCGCGGCGGAACACCTCGCCCGAGCCGTCGCGCAGGACCCGAAATACACGGCTGCTTGGAAGCTCTATGGCAAGGCGCTTGCGGCGTCAGGTAACAGCGCGGAAGCCCTTGCCGCATGGCGCGAGGGCATCGCCGTCGCCGTTGCGCGAGGCGACAAGCAGGCCGAAAAAGAAATGACCGTATTCGCGCGGCGGATCGAGCGCGCCTAGAATCGGTGATAGGCGCGCCGACAAGACGAAGCAAGACTAAGCAAGACTAAGTTGCCACACGGCGACAAGTTATGGCGAGATCGATAGCCGGGGCACTCCCACTGCGATCGGCATCGCGTTTTCGGCAGCGGCGCTCGACGGCCTGCCGATAGACTCCGACAATCACCACTGCGTCGATCGCGACAAGAGCGGCGCGATCGTGAGCACAACGAAATGCGTGCACACGATTGAACACGTTATTCCCATTCCGGACATCATGGCGCGACGGGCGGACATCCCGTTCAAATGGGTGCTCCTCAACTGGAACCCGAAAGGACACATCCCACCGGGGATCTATGATGTCCCTCATTTCGATGTCCATTTCGTGATGGCGCCGATTGCGAAGATTTTCGCCATCCAGGCTGGGCCCTGCGGACCGGAATTGGTCCGCTGCGATCAATTCATAATTGGCAAAAAGCCACTGCCGCCGAACTACGTGCACGCGGATTTTCGCGACGTGGACGCGGTGGTGCCGGCCATGGGAAACCATCTGATCGATCTCACCGGACCCGAGTTCAGCAAGCATCCATTCACGCGGAGCTGGATCTACGGGGTTTATGACGGCAAGGTCATCTTTTACGAGGAAATGGTCACTCGTGCGCACCTTCTGAGCAAGCCGAATACCTGTATCCCGATCAAGTCGCCCAAGTCAGTCGATGTTTCCGGGTTTTACCCCACTGTTTCGTGCATCAGAAACAGCGTTACTTCCGGCGAGCACACGGTGTCGATGGAGGGGTTTGTGTTTCGCAATGCCAGCCCGCCCGATCCGTTGCCGCAATGAAATAATCCCCTGGGATGGCGCGAATGCCGGGCCGAGCGCAGGTCAGGAGATGAATTCGGGCTAGGCGCGCATTCCCACCGGCACGCCGCGATTGGCTAGCGCATCGGCTCGCACGTTGCCCGGATCGTCGGCATGGCCCTTGACCCAGTGCCAGCGGATGTCGTGCCGAGCGACGGCGGCATCGAGCTCGTGCCACAGGTCTGCGTTCTTGACCGGCTTTTTGTCGCTCGTCTTCCAGCCGTTCTTCCTCCAGCCATGAATCCAGCTCTCGATCCCGTTTTTCACGTACTGCGAGTCGGTGTACAAATTGACCTCGCAGGGGCGGGTCAGGCTCTCGAGCGCGCGGATGACGGCCGTCATCTCCATCCGGTTATTGGTCGTTGCCGGTGCGCCGCCGAACAGTTCTCGCTCGCGGTTGCCAAAGACCAGCAGCGCGCCCCAGCCGCCCGGCCCCGGATTGCCCTTGCACGCGCCGTCCGTGTAGATCGTGACGGTGCCTGTCAACGGTGTCCCTCCACGCTTGCGACCTTCAAGGGCTTCCGATCCGCTCGATGCTCTCCCGCGCCTGCCGCGGCGCGGTTGCGAGCCCGTTCTTGGGCCGTTCCCACGCCGGCGTGATCACGCGCATACCGACGACTCTCTTGGTTGCGCGCAGATAGTAGACGCCACCGGCGATTGGCCACCAGCGGTCGCCCGCGCTTTCGAAAAAGCCGAATCGCTTCAGCCACTTTTCCTGGGCAAACGGCGGCACGTAGCCGTCGAGTCCGCCCCCGGTGACTTCGAAGCCGAGCAGCGCAAGCCAGTCCTTCAAGCGGTAAAGCGCGATGAAGCTGCCATCCCACGGCGGCGTTTCGCCGCGGCCGAAGTAGCGGCGCGCGCCGAACAACGAGAACGGATTGAAGCCCGCAATCACGAGCTGCCCGTCGGGGCGCATGGTGCGGTGGATCTCGCGCAGCAGTTGATGCGGGTCCGCGCTGAACTCGAGCGCGTGCGGCAGCACGACAAGATCGAGCAAGTTTTCGGGAAACGGCAGCCACAGCGGATCGGCGAGCACCTGAGCCGGCGGCGCCGCGTCGACCGTCCACCTTGCGGTGATGCGGCTCTGCGCCAGGAACGGGTATTGCGGCAACCCGACCTGAATGGCATGGAAGCCGAAGATGTCGGCGATCGTCCGATCGAACCATGCCTGCTCGCGGGTGAACAGGTAATGGCCGAGCGACGTCGCGAACCATTCGGCGAGCGTCGTTGACATGTTCGCCGGCGCTCCGGAAGATGCGTCCATGCCGGCGATTATCCCCATACCTGCGTTGCGCGACAACTATGTCTGGCTCGTGCGCGAAGGATCTCATGCGGCCGTGGTCGACCCCGGCGATGCTGCGCCGGTTTTCGCGTACCTCGAGCGCGAACGGCTGGCGCTAGCCGGGATCGTCATCACGCATCATCACTGGGATCATGTCAACGGCATCGCCGCGCTCACCGCGCGCTTTCCAGTGCCCGTGTACGGACCCGCGCATGAATCGATTCCCGGACGCACCCACGCCGTTGCCGAAGGCGATGCCTTCACGCTTCCGCAGGTCGGGATCGAGCTGTCGGTCCTCGATGTTCCCGGCCACACGTCCGGACAGGTTTCCTATGCCGGAAACCTCGACGGCACGCCGATCGTGTTCACCGGCGACACGCTCTTCACCTGCGGCTGCGGCAGGATATTCGAAGGCACCCCGGCGCAGATGCTGGCCTCGCTGTCGAAGCTGGCGGCACTTTCTGGCGACACGCTCGTGTATTGCGGGCACGAATACACGCTGGCGAATTTGCGTTTTGCGTTGACGGTCGAGCCGGACAATCCGGCGCTGCACGAGCGGCAGCATCGCGAGATGGCGAAACGCGATCGCGATCTGCCGACCGTCCCTTCGCACATCGAAGAAGAGCGTGCGACCAATCCATTCCTGCGCGCGGCGGAGCCTGCGGTCTTTGCGGCGGCGCAAAAGCATGCGGGTCGACCGCTCGCGGACGTGGTGGACGCGTTCGCGACGCTGCGCGAATGGAAGAACAACTTTTGAGTTACCCTCTGGACGCCGGGGCCGCCTCGGTTGACGCCCAAAGCTGCGGCGCCTAACATCGCCGCAATCCCTTTCGGCCGCCCCGAGCGAATTGCGCCTAAATCTCGTTCCTCTTATTGCGCTCTCCGCACTGTTTGCAGCATGCGCTGCACCCGGTCCGGAGCGTCCCGCGCCGGTCAGCGAACCCGTCGCCGTTCCTGAACCACCCGCTCCCGCGCCTCCCGTTGTCGTCTCGGAAGCCGAACCACCGCCGGTCGCGCAGCCGTTCCCGCCGTCCATCGCCGAAACGCTGCAGTCGCTGCCGCCTCCCGCGGAGGATATCTGGGTCCGGATCCGCAAGGGATTCTCGATGCCCGATCTCGAGGATCCACTCGTCACGAAATGGGAAGAGTGGTACGCATCGCGTCCCGATTACGTCGCACGAATGATCGACCGCAGCCGGCGTTATCTCTACCACATCGTGATCGAGGTAGAAGAACGCCGCATGCCGAGCGAAATCGCGCTTCTGCCGATGATCGAGAGCGCCTATAACCCGAACGCGCTGTCGACGAGTCGCGCATCGGGCATCTGGCAGTTCATTCCGTCGACCGGCACCCATTACGGGCTGAAGCAGAATTTCTGGTTCGACTCGCGGCGCGACGTGATCGCAGGCACCGAGGGTGCCCTTACCTACCTCACGAAACTCTACGGCGATTTCGACGACTGGCAGCTGGCGCTCGCCGCGTACAACTGGGGCGAAGGCAACGTCGCGAAGGCGGTCGCGTTCAACCAGAAGAAGGGGCTTCCCGCCGACTACGCGAACCTGAAGATGCCCGACGAGACGCGGAACTACCTGCCGAAGCTGCAGGCGGTCAAGAACCTGATCAACGATCCCGCGAGGTGGGGGATCGTGCTCGAGGACATTCCCGACGCGCCGTATTTCGCCGTGGTCCATACGACCAAGAAAATGGACGTGAAGCGGGCCGCCGAGCTCGCAGAGATGCCGCTCGAGGAATTCCAGTTCCTGAACCCGCGCTACAACCGGCCGGTCATTGCGGGTGCCGACGCATACACGCTGCTGCTGCCGATCGACAAGGCGGAGCTTTTCGCGGCGAAGCTCGATCTTACCGATCAGCCGCTCGTGTCGTGGCAGGCTTATCGGATGCGCAACGGCGAGACGCTCGCGCAAGTGGCGGCGAAATTCGCTATACCGGTGGAATCGCTGCGTGCCGTCAACGGGCTCGGGACGAAGGCCAAGGTGCCGGCCGGGCACACGCTGCTTGTGCCCTCGGCACGCCCGAGCTCGGAAGCAGAAATCGGTCTCGCGCAGGCGGTATTCACCACAGTGCCGCAGGGCCGCACGTTCTACTATCGCGTGAATCGCGGCGACACCTTCGCAAGCATCGCCAGCCGCTACGACGTCAGCGTGCAGGACATCCGTCGCTGGAACGGTCTTGCACAAAGCACTGTCGTGGCGGGCCAGTCGCTACGCATCACGAGTGATCGCGCACCCAATGCCAGCAAGGCAAAGCGCGCCACCGGCCGCAAGGGTACGGCCAGTGCGTCGGCAAAAGCGCCGGCGAAGCAAATCGGCGCCACTCCGGCCGGGCAAAAGCCGGCGCCGAAAAAGAACGGAAGTCAGGCGAAGACGGGCACGGCGGCCGGCAGCTGAACTCTTGGCCGCAGTCCTTTCGGCGCGGAGCCCGGCCCAAAACAAAACAGGCGACGCGGTTGCGCGTCGCCTGTTTTTCGTCCGCCGTTGAAGCGCGAAGGATCCGGGCGGACTGGCTGTGGGCAGGGCCTACAGCTTCTTGGCGGCCTTTCTCTTCTTGGTCGCCTTTTTCTTGGTCGCCTTCTTGCGCTTTGGGGCGGCCTTCCTCTTGGTCGACTTCTTCGCAGCCTTGCGCTTCGTCGACTTCTTCGCAGCCTTGCGCTTCTTGGTCGACTTCTTCGCAGCCTTGCGCTTCGTCGACTTCTTCGCAGCCTTGCGCTTCTTGGTCGACTTCTTCGCAGCCTTGCGCTTCGTCGACTTCTTCGCAGCCTTGCGCTTCTTGGTCGACTTCTTCGCAGCCTTGCGCTTCGTCGCTTTCTTCTTCGTTGCCTTCTTGGGCGCAGCCTTCTTGGCCTTGCGCTTCGACTTCCGTTTGGTCGCCTTCTTCGGCGCCGGAGCGGACACCGGCATCATCGACATAATGTCAGCCATTCTTTGATCTCCTGTCTGAGTTTTCTATGACTGTTATGGTGCTTCACCTTCTTCGCAGGCGCTTCCGGCTCCGTCTTTTGGTGTCGCAATATTCCGCGGCCTATTGACAAATCCATTCCACCTGCTGCCTGAATTCTATCCAGATTTTTCCGGATTGCAACATTTCTGCAACCAATTCCGGGCCTTGCATGTGCGATTGTTGCGATTTCGCACATCGCTCCAGGAGTCGAAAAATACGCTTCGGCGCGATTGCACACGCGCATTTACGCATCGCGCGGAGACGATTCGGGCAACCGCGATTCGTGCGCGAAGAGTTCGGCAGTGGTCTCGCGCGAACGGGCTAGATGCACGATATCGCCGTCGACAACGACCTCGCAGGCACGTGGGCGGGAGTTGTAATTGGAGCTCATTGCGAACGCGTACGCGCCCGCTGAACGGATCGCAAGGAGATCACCTGCCGCGAGCGCCAGGTCGCGGTCATGCGCCAGGAAATCCGCGCTTTCGCACACCGGACCGACGATCTGCCAGCGCCGCGTGGCGTCGGCGCGCGGCCGCACTGGCTCCACATCGTGCCAGGCATCGTAGAGTGCGGGTCGGATAAGGTCGTTCATCGCCGCATCGACCACCGCGAAATCGCGCGTATCGCCGGGCTTGAGATAGAGGATGCGGGTCAGCAGAACCCCGGCGTTGCCGACCAGAAACCGCCCGGGCTCGAACAGCAGCCGATGGCTGCGCGCGCCGCGTGCGCGTCGCATCGCAAGCGCGTACTCGTGGGGATCGATGGTTTCCTCGGTGCGATAGCGGATGCCGAGGCCGCCTCCCAGGTCGACGTGTGCAAGCGCGATGCCGTCGGCCTCGATGCGATCGACCAGGTCGAAAACCCTCTCCGCCGCCTCTACGCAAACCGAGAGATCGGTGACCTGCGAGCCAATGTGGCAAGCGATCCCGCGCACGACGATATTCGACAGCGTCGCGGCGCGGCGATACAGCGCCGGAGCCGCAGCCCAGGCGACCCCGAATTTGCTTTCCTTGAGCCCGGTCGAAATGTATGGATGGGTACGTGGATCGACGTCGGGATTCACGCGGAACGAGACCGGTGCAACCTTGCCGGCGCCAGCGGCGACCTCGTCGAGCAGATCGAGCTCGCCGTCCGATTCGACGTTGAAGCACAAAACGCCGGCGGTGAGCGCGGCTTCCATTTCTGCGGCCGTCTTGCCGACACCGGAGAACACGATCTTGCGCGGGTCGCCGCCGGCGGCGAGGACACGTTTCAGCTCTCCGCCGGACACGATGTCGAAACCGCAACCCGCACGCGCCAGCAGGTCCAGCACGGCGAGATTGGAGTTTGCCTTGACGGCGTAGCAGACGAGGTGCGGGAGCGTGTCGAATGCGGCAGTGAACTCATGGCAGCGGTTCTCGATGGCCGCCCGCGAATAGACAAAGCATGGGGTGCCGAACCGCGCGGCAATATCGGCGAGCGGCACACCTTCGACGTGCAATTCGCCGCCGATCAGGCGAAACCCGCTCATGGTTTCCGAGGCGAGGACGAATCCGGTTCCGGCGACGGCGCTGGCGGTCCCACATCGGTGGCGGGGGCCGCCGGTGGTGCGGGGAGCCGCAACGGTCCCTTGATGCCGCAACCTGGCGTAGCAAGGGCAATCGACACGACGACCAGCACCGCGGCGATGCGAACCGGACGAACGCAAACGGTGGCGGCGAAATCACGTAACATCGAGCGGAATCCTAGCACGCGCATCCCTTGGATTTCCCCGATGACGACCGACAGCGAATTCATGGCCACGACCGATCGCGTGCTTGCGGCGATCGGCGCAGCACTCGACGCGGCACTCGCCGATTCGGATGTCGATATCGATTGGAACTTGAACGACGGGATCCTCGAAATCGAGTGCGAGGACGGTAGCAAGCTGATCGTCAATCGGCATGTTCCCAACCGCGAAATCTGGGTTGCGGCGAAGACCGGCGGCTTTCATTTCGCCGCGCGCGACGGCGATTGGCGCGACACGCGGTCGGGTACCCCTCTCGCCGCCGCACTCATGAAGCTTCTCAGTTCGCAGGCTGGGCTCGCCGTAGCCCTGCCCCGGCTGCCCGTCCCTGGGGACGCGGCGTAGGAGCTGTCGGCGCGGCATCCGCACCGCCCGTGTGAGTCTTATGTATGGATTTGTCGGCCTTTTACTGCGACTCGCGATTCCTCGCTGCCCCTCGCCTTCGGCCGGAGCGAGCCGCTCGCGCCGCGGCCTCCGCACCGCTCGTGTGAATCGGTGTATTGAGTCGTCGGCCTTTTACGGCGACTCGCGATTGCTCGCTGCCCCTTGCCTTCGGCTGGTTCGGCCTCCGCACCGTCTATTCGAATCGTTAGGCAGAACTGTCGGCCTCCGAACGCGCTCTCGCTGGTTCGCATCCCCTTGCCTGTGGCTTGGGGCCCCTGCTCACCGTTCGCGCGTTTCCCCGGCGAGCCGATCGCGCCGTTACTCCAGCAGCATCGACCACTTGGAGAGGGCGCGGCGTGCTGCGGCATGCCCCGGGTACAACATCTCGACCAGTGCCCAGAAACGGGGCGAGTGGTTGAGCTCGACAAGATGCGCGACCTCGTGCGCGACGACATACTGCGCGAGCTCGGGTGGCAACTGGATCAGCCGCCAGCTCAGGCGGATCTCGCCCTTGCGATTGCAGCTTCCCCATTCCGAGCGCGCGTTGGACAACTTAACGGTTGGCGAACCGGCCGCGATCTGCGCCGCGCAGGCGGCAACGCGCGGCGCCACGAAGCGAAGCGCCTCGTCTTTGAGCCAGCGGACGATGAACGTGGCGAGCGCCCGCTCATCGTGCGGCGTGGGATGCAGCACCGTGAGATTGATCAAGTCGGTCGAGATATCCTTTTGCCGCGCCGGCAAGACGGCCAGCGAAAGCTCGCGGCCCATGAGAACGATGGGTGCGCCCGTCTTCCATTCGCCTGGAAGCACATCGCGACGAAGCGCGCGCCACTCGGCGAGCAGGCGTGCGATCCAGGCGGTGTTCTCGCGCAGCGTCGTCTCGATCTGGCGGATGGAGGCCCAGCGCGATGCTCGCACCGTGAGGCCATCGAACCCGATCTGCATGCCGATCGAGCGTCGCTTCGCTCGCACCAATCGGTAGTCAACAACTTCGCCGGCGAGCACAATCCGGCGCAGGTCGCCGTCATCGTTGCGGCGACGCCCTCCGAGGAGCTCGTCGATCCGCAAGCGGGCCGGAGCCGCGTCCTTCAAGGCCGTCCCAGCCGGGCGACTTCGCTTTCGATCCATGTCTCGACTTCGGAGGTCAGCTGCTGCGCATCCTTGCCATCCGGCGCGATGGCCGGGCCGAAGGAAATGGTGATCGTACCCGGCCGCTTGCCGAAGATGCCCTTGGGCCATAACCAGCCCGCATTGTGCGCGACCGGCACCATCGACACGCCAAGCTCCTTTGCGAGACGCGCGCCGCCCGTCTTGTACTTGGCGCGCGTCCCGGCGCGTATCCGCGTGCCTTCGGGATAGACGGCGATCCAGAAGCCCTGCTTGAAACGCTCGCGACCCTGAACGGCGATCTGCTGCATGGCGTCCATTCCGGCTTTGCGATCGATCGTAATTGGCGAGGATAGCGCGAATCCCCATCCGAAGAACGGGATCGACAGCAACTCTTTCTTCGCCACGTACGCGAGCGGCGGAAAGAACATCGTCAGCGCCATCGTCTCCCACGTCGAGCTGTGCTTCGACATCACGATATGCGGCGTTCCCGCGGAAGGGATGTTTTCGCTGCCCGTGAGCTCATGGCGAATGCCGCAAATCCAGCGCGCGCCCCAAAGATTCGTGCGGCACCAGTGCGCCGCGATCCGATACATCGGAACACGGGGAATCCAGAACAGCGAAAGCATCACGAACGCGTAAACAGGTGTGACCAGCGTCTGGAAGAGCAGGAATAGCAGCGAGCGCAGGGCGGACATCGGAATCGCGGGGGCGATTCAGTCGGCCGCAAGCAGCGCCGACGCTGCGAACGCGAGATCCGGGAAGATCACCGTATTCTTTGGAAAGTTGCCTGCGCGCAGTGTCTTCTCGCCCTTGCCGGTGAGGACCAGCAGAGGTTGCGCGCCGATTGCCTCGGCGGCTTCGAGGTCGCGCACCGAGTCGCCCACGCACGGCACCCCCGTCATGTCGGTACCGAAACGAAATCCGATTTCCTTCAACATCCCGGCTTTGGGCTTGCGGCATTCGCAAACCGAGTCCGCCGTATGCGGGCAGTAGAAAATTGCGTCGACACGCCCCCCAACCTGCGCGAGCGCGCGGTGCATCTTCTCGTGGATCTCGTTCAACGTGGCCATGTCGAACAAACCGCGGCCGATGCCCGACTGGTTGGTGGCTACGACCACCCGGAAGCCGGCGTGATTGAGCCGCGCGATGGCTTCGAGGCTGCCGGGAATCGGACGCCATTCCTCCGGCGACTTGATGAATTGATCGCTGTCGCGGCTGATGACGCCGTCGCGGTCGAGGACGATCAGCTTGACGGCACGGGTCTGGGCGACGGCTTCGGAGGCGAGCTGGACCATGTCTGGAGCGTTCTTAGACGGCGAGTTTCGAAATGTCGGCGACGCGGTTCATCGTGGTCGCGATCCCGCGCAGCAGCGCGAGGCGATTCGCGCGGATCGCAGGATCGTCGGCCATCACCATCACGTCGTCAAAAAAGCGGTCGACGGCGGGTTTCGCAGTGGCGAGAGCCTTCAGCGCAGAGGTGAAATCGCCTCGCCCGCAATCGGCGTCCACCGCGGGCTCGAGCTTCTGGAACGCCAGCCACAAATCGTGTTCGGCGCCGTTTTCCAGCCGGCTGCGGTCGACTGCCGGCGCCGCCTCGGATTCGGACTTGCGCAGGATGTTGACGATGCGCTTGTTTGCGGCGGCCAGCGCGCTCGACTCCGGCAGCGCCTCGAAGGACTGCACGGCGGCGAGGCGCGCAGGCACGAGATGGATAGCGGCGGGCGCGTCGTCGACTACGGCGGCGATCTGATTTGCCGAGTAACCCTGCTCACGAAGGTAACCGCGCAACCGGTCGTAGATGAAGCTCGTGAGCTCGACGCGCGCATCCTTGACTGACGGGACGCGGGCCAGTGCGTCGAACGCGAGTTCTACGAGCTCGGGAAGCGGCAACGCCAGCTGTTTCTCGATCAGGATGCGTATCACGCCGAGGGCTGCGCGGCGAAGCCCAAAGCGGTCCTTGTCGCCGGTCGGAACTTCACCGACGCCGAACATGGCGGCGAGGATCTCGAGCTTGTCGGCAAGCGCGACCGCCTGGGCAATGGCTGTCTCGGGCAGCGCGTCGCCGGCAAATCGCGGCCGGTAGTGCTGCGCTATCGCGTCGGCAATCGCCGCCGGCTCGCCATCATGCTGCGCGTAGTAGCGACCCATTACGCCCTGAAGCTCGGGGAACTCGCCGACCATGTCGGTGACGAGATCGGCCTTGGCGAGCTGCGCCGCGCGATCGGAAGCAACGCGATCGGCTCCGATCTTATTGGCGATGGCCTTGGCGAGGAAACGCAGGCGCTCCACGCGGTCGGCCTGCGTGCCGAGCTTGTTGTGGAACACGATGCTCTTGAGTCGGTCGATCCGCGCCTCGAGGCTGGTCTTCCGATCCTGATCGAAGAAGAAGCGGGCGTCGGACAACCGCGCGCGCAGCACGCGCTCGTTGCCTTGCACAATTGCGGACGGATCGGCCGGATCGAGGTTGGCCACGAGCAGGAACCGGTCGATGAGACGGCCGTTCTGATCGGCAAGCGCGAAATAGCGCTGGTTCGCCTGCATCGTCAGGATCAGGCATTCCTGCGGCACCGCGAGAAAGGCGGCGTCGAATGTTCCTGCGAACACCGCGGGCCACTCGACCAGCGCCGTAACCTCGTCCAGCAGCGCGTCCGGCATGATCACCGTCGCGCCGTTGGCCGCTTTGCCGAGCGCGGCAACGATCTGCGCTCGCCGTTCGGCAAAACTCGCGACGACCTTTGCCTCGGCGCGCAGCGTCTCCTCGTAGGCGTCCGCGGTTGCGACGGCGATGTCCGCCCGGCTCAGGAAACGATGGCCGGAGGTCGTGCGTCCGGCGGACAGGCCCAGTGCCGTGACCGGCACTACGTTCGCGCCGTGCAACGCGAGGAGTTGATGCGCCGGTCGCACGAACTTCTCGTCGTTGTAGTAGCTTCCGGGACCGGCATAGCTCATGACCTTCGGTATCGGCAGCGCGTCAAGTGCGTCCTCCAGCGCCGCCTGCAGCCGCGTTGACGAGCGGACCGCCCTTGGCGATGTCGGCGTAAAATAGCGTTTCTGCCTTTCCGTCGCCTTCGCGCAGCAGGCCGACCTCGGGTCGACGTGGGACAGCTGCTTGGCTCAAGCTTGCCGAGCCAGGGCGGACGTCGGGCTGCCCGAGTGCATCGAATGCCACGCTGACGGGCAGCAGCTTTTCCTCGAGCGGCTTGTCCGGAGCGACTGTCCGTACCTCCGAAATCGCGACGGCGAGGCGTCGCGGCGTCGCGAAAGGGTGACGACGGATCCATCGGCAAGGAAGTCGCGGCTGCGGAGGCCGGCGACCAGCGTCTCCGCGAACATCTCCCCCAGCCGCTTCAGCGCTTTTGGCGGAAGCTCCTCGGTGACGAGTTCGACGATCAGCGCGGCCATGTTCATGCGGTGTTCATCCATACTGTGCCGGCAAGCTTGCGCGCGCTCGCTCGCCGACAACATCGGAAGTCGTCAGCGTTTCTTGCGACTCAAGGTACGCGGCGGCGACGAGTCGCGACAGCGTCCGGATACGACCGATGTAAGCAGCGCGCTCGGTCACCGAGATTGCGCCACGGGCGTCGAGCAGGTTGAACGTGTGCGCCGCCTTGAGGATCATTTCGTAACCGGGCAATGCCAGCTTCGCGTCCAGCAGGCGCTTGGCTTCGCCCTCGAAAAACGCAAATTGCTCGAAAAGCTTCGGCACATTGGCCAGTTCGAAGTTGTATGTCGACTGCTCGACTTCGTTTTGATGATAGACGTCGCGGTAGGTCAGCGTCCGTTCGACCCCGTTCTCCTTCGACGCCGTCCATGCAAGGTCGAACACGTTCTCGACACCCTGAAGGTACATCGCAAGGCGTTCGAGCCCGTAGGTGATTTCGCCAGTGATCGGGTTGCAGTCGAGGCCGCCGACCTGCTGAAAATAGGTGAACTGCGTGATCTCCATGCCGTTCAACCACACTTCCCAGCCCAAGCCCCACGCACCGAGCGTCGGGTTCTCCCAATCATCCTCGACAAAACGGACATCGTTCTTCTTCAGATCGAAGCCGAGCGCCATCAGCGAGCCGAGATAGAGCTCGAGGATGTTCGCTGGCGAAGGCTTCAGCACGACCTGGTACTGGTAGTAGTGCTGCATCCGGTTCGGATTCTCGCCATAGCGGCCATCCTTGGGGCGGCGCGACGGCTGCACGTAGGCCGCGCGCCAGGGTTCGGGGCCAAGCGCACGAAGGAACGTCGCCGTGTGTGACGTACCGGCGCCGACTTCCATGTCGTAGGGCTGCAGGAGCGCGCAACCCTGGCGGCCCCAGTAGTCCTGCAACGTCAGGATGACTTGTTGAAACGTGAGCATCGGTGCGTTCGGCGAAAAGTGCCCGCAAATCCTTCAAAACACTATGATTTTACCTAGTTTCCGGGACCTTCGGCGTGCCGGGTGCGCGATGGGCCGAGTCTGGTCGACCGCGGCGCCATTCAGGAAAATGCAAGCGTTGTTCGGCAATCTACAATGTTTGCCGAACGCATGCGATCTCGAGGGGTGCTCCCAGTGAGCGAATACGTATTTACGGCCCGATACTTCGAGGAATCGGCGAAACAAGTATGGGACCAGCTGATTCCCAAGATCAGGCCGGCGAGAATCCTAGAGGTGGGCTGCTACGAGGGCGCGAGCGCCTGCTATTTGATAAACACGTTGGCTCGAGATCAGAGCATTGAAATACATTGCGTCGACAGTTGGGCAGGCGGAGCGGAGCATCGGTCGGAAGGGGTGGACATGCAGGCCGTGGAATCGCGATTCAGGCACAACACACGGGTCGCAATCGACAATTCGCCTTTCAATGTTGAATTGGTCATCCACAAAGGATATTCCGACCGGTGTCTTGCCCGCCTTGTCAGCGAGGGCAAGAGCGACTATTTCGACTTCGTCTACATCGACGGCTCTCACCAGGCCCCCGATGTTCTGTGCGACGCCGTTCTAGGCTTCAAATTGCTCAAAGTCGGCGGAGTGTTGGCATTTGACGATTACCTGTGGGCGGACACCAGTCCGACCAGCAAAGATCCGCTTCGCTGCCCCAAGCCCGCCATCGATGCCTTTGTAAACATCAATTTTCGAAAGCTTCATATTCTCACTGCGCCTCTTTATCAATTTTTCGTCCAGAAGCTGACTGACTGAAAGGCACCAGCACGCCGATATCGATCCAGTCGGCGAGCAGCGCCTCCGTTTCCTTGCCTAGCGCATCCGCCTTGCGCTTCTTTGCGAAGACTTTCAGCGCAACCGTCAATTCGAAAGGCATCGGTTGGGTCACTTCGCTCCACGTTTGCGTCGCGCCGCGAGCACAGCCAAGAGCCACAGCAGCGCGGCCAGCACCACCGCCGGCGCATCGCCGAATCGAACATAAGGTGTAACACCCTCCCGGCCCGTGATCTCGACTTCGAGGATGCCGCGCGTGAACCATGGCAACCGCGCGATCTCGCGGCCGTTGTGCGCGATTGCCGACGTGATACCGGTATTGGTTGCGCGCAGCAGCGGCCGTCCAGTCTCGAGCGCGCGCATCGCGGCAATCTGGTCGTGCTGCTCCGCCGCCATCGAACGGCCATACCATGCATCGTTGGTGACGTTGACGAGAAGGGTGGCCGCCGCGGCTTGCGGCCGGATGTCGGCGCCGAACGAGTCCTCGTAACAGATGTTGACCGCGACCTTCTGGCCGGCGATGGCAAGCGGCGGCGGATCGGGGTCGCCCGAAGACTGGCTCGCCAGCGGAATCGACAGCAGCGAGCGCATGATCCAGCCGATCACGGGTTCGAGCGGAATCGTCTCTCCGAACGGCACGAGATGCCGCTTGCGATAAAGCTGCGATTCGGCGGTGCCGAGCGTCACGACGCTGTTGTAGTACCGCGGTTCGTCGTGGCCCGGCAGCGGCGCCTCCAAGGTGAAGAGCCCGACCATGATGTCGCCATCGCGGGCGACGACGGTGCGCAGAAGATCGAGAAGGACCTGCTCCGGCATTTCGTCGGCAAACACCGGATACGCGCTCTCAGGCAACACCACAAGGCGGCCGCGGCTCGCGTTCACGAGTTCGCTGTAAAGCTCGAAGGTACGCGGGCGGAACTCCGGATCGAACTTCACGTCCTGCGTCACGTTGCCTTGTACAAGGGACACCGTGACCGGCTCGCCCAGCGGCGACGTCCACGCAAAAAAAAGTCCGAGCACAACACCTTGGACGCCGATCGCGACGGCCAGGCCGAGCCATGCAATGGCGCGGCGTGGCGCTGCCGCCGCGAATGCATCGACCGCCAGCGCCAACGCAGCAGCGATGAGAGACGCAGCGAGCGAGATCGCGAACACACCGCCGACGGGGGCATATGCGGCGAGCGGGCTGCCCGGCAGCTGGCTGTAGCCGAGCGAAAGCCAGCCGAATCCGGAGAGCAGCCAGCTCCGCAGCCATTCCATCACGGTCCACGCAACGGCGGCGGCGAGGGCTCGCCTCCACGAGCCCGGCGCCGTCCAGCGAGTGCAGAGCCACCCGGCCGCAGCCGGAAAGAGCGCGAGGTACGCGCAAAAGGCCGCGGTGCAAACGGCAGCCACGGGCAGGGGCATTCCGCCGAACGTGTTGAGCGCGATATAGACCCATGACACGCCGGTGCCGAATAAACCGAATCCAAAAGCGAACCCCAGCATCGACGCACGGCGCGGCGTTTCCGCGTCCTGCCACAGCAGCATGAGAAGCGCGAGCATGACGACAGGGACGAGCGCAACGCCGAACGGCGCGAAGCCGAACACCGTCGCGGCGCCGGCAAGAAACGCGAACTGCGTCAGCAGCGATGGCAGGAAATTCATCACGCGTACACCGCGCCGCCGCATCGACGCAACGTGCCGCGGATGCCGGTCAACGCGCCGCCGGAGGCGTAGGGAGAACGGACGCCGCTGGCGGCGCCGCGGGCTCGACCTCCAGCGTGTATAGACGGCGGCTGTCGGCGCGAATCACGCGGAAGCGCAGATCGCCGATCGTTGCCGATTCGCCGCGCTTAGGCAGGCGTCCAAATGCCTGCAGCACGAGTCCGCCCACCGTATCGAACTCGTCGTCGGCGAAATCCGTGCCGAAGTGCGTGTTGAAGTCGCCGATCTCGGTCTGCGCCTTCACGCGATAGCGGCCGCCGGTTTCGGCGATGATGTTGTCCTCGCTCTCGTCGAAGTCGTACTCGTCCTCGATGTCGCCGACGATCTGCTCCAGCACGTCTTCGATCGTGACGAGCCCGGATACGCCGCCGTACTCGTCGACGACGATCGCAATGTGATTGCGGTTGGCCCGAAAGTCGCGCAACAGCACGTTGAGGCGCTTCGACTCCGGCACGAACACCGCCGGCCGCAGCGTGTCGTGCACATTGAACGTTTCGGGGCTGCGATACCAGTTGAGGAGCTCCTTCGCGAGCAGGATGCCGACCACGTCGTCCTTGTTCTCGCCGATCACCGGGAAGCGCGAGTGTCGCGTCTCCAGCACCAGCGGGATGAATTCGGCCGGATCGTCCTCGATCGAGACGACGTCCATCTGCGCGCGCGGGATCATGATGTCGCGCACCGTCATCTCCGAAACCTGCAGCACGCCCTCGATCATCGATAGCGCGTCGGCGTCGAGAAGCTTGCGTTCGAACGCGCCGTGAAGAAGATCGAGGAGCTCCTCGCGGTCCTCGGGCTCGCGCGTCAGGAAAGCGGACAGCCGTTCGAGCAGCGTCGGCCGATCCTGTTTATCGGAGGCTGGTTCCATCGTTCAACCGCGATCCGCATAGGGATCCAGCACGCCGAGTCGCTCGAGAATCGTCGTCTCGAGCGCCTCCATCGCGCGCGCGGCGCGCCGGGTGTCGTGTTCGTAGCCCTGGAGATGCAGCATGCCGTGGACGACGAGATGCGCGCAGTGGTCGGAAAGCGGCTTTCGCTGCGTCCTTGCTTCCTGCCGCAGCACGGGGGCGCAAAGCACGATGTCGCCTCGCACCGGGCTTTGCCCATCGTACACGAACGCGAGGACATTGGTCGCGTAGTCCTTGCCGCGGTAAAGGCCGTTCAGCGTCTGCCCTTCCCGCGCGCCGACAAAGCGCACGGTGACGACGCAATCCCGCTCCTGCGCCGCTTTGGCGCAGCGACGCAGCGATGCCGCGGATGGGAAGCCGGACGCGGCGACCGCAAACTGGACGGCCAGCGACAATCGCGGCGATCGTCGTGGCATCAGCGGTCCGGCTCGCCGGACTTCTTCGCGACATCGCGCTCGTAGGCGCTGATGATTTTCTGTACCAGCGGATGGCGAACGACGTCGGCACTCGTGAAGCGCGTAAAGGCGATGCCGCGCACGCCGGCCAGGATGCGGTCTGCCTCGATCAAGCCGCTCTTCTGCCCGCGCGCGAGATCGATCTGGGTCACGTCGCCCGTGATCACCGCCTTGGTCCCGAAACCGATGCGCGTCAGGAACATCTTCATCTGCTCGGGTGTCGTGTTCTGCGCTTCGTCCAGGATGATGAACGAGTGATTGAGCGTGCGGCCCCGCATGTACGCGAGAGGCGCGATCTCGATCGTGCTGCGTTCGAAGAGCTTGCCGGTCTTGTCGAAGCCAAGGAGGTCGTACAGCGCGTCGTAGAGCGGCCGCAGATAGGGATCGACCTTTTGCGCGAGATCGCCGGGCAAGAAACCCAGCCGTTCGCCCGCTTCGACCGCGGGGCGCACGAGGACGAGACGCTTGACCGCGTCGCGCTCGAGAGCATCGACCGCGCAGGCGACCGCCAGATAGGTCTTGCCGGTTCCAGCGGGTCCGATACCGAACGTGATGTCATGCTCCTGGATGTCTTTGAGGTAGCGCGTCTGGTTCGGCGTGCGGCCGTGGAGGTCGGTACGACGCGTGCGCAGGAGCGGAGTGGTGTCTTCCTCGACGACGGCCGCCGCGTCCTTTTGCGTCGCGAGCTCGATCAGGCCGAGCTGAATGTCGTCGACCGACAGCGGCTTTTCGGCGGCGGCATAGAAGCGTTCAAGCGCCAGCGCCGCGCGTGCCGTGTGCGCGGGAAGTCCGGTCAGCGTGAAATCGGCGTTGCGATGCGCGATCGAAACGTCGAGCGCAGCCTCGATCTGGCGCAAATTTGCGTCGAGAGGGCCACACAAGTTGGCGAGCGCGCGGTTGTCGAGCGGCGACAGCGTGAGGTCGCGCCGCTCGCGCCTGGCGGTCATGTGCCCGCCGCCGCGCGCGTCAAGCTCAAACGCCCTGCCGGATCATAGGTGCCTTGAGCGCCTCTTCGAGCGAGCCCGCCGATTCGATCAGGTGCGCTCGCGTTGCGGCATCCCGGTTGCCGCTCGCCGCGGCCAGCCTGATGTGCGCCGCAAGTTGCTTCGCCTCCTCGCGGAACAGCGCACTCGCGTCTGCCGGAGTCGATGACGACGGCCGCGTCAGAACGTTCGTGATGCGACGCAAATGTTCGCGCTGCAGGTCGCGGCGCGCGCTCGGAATATTGCCGCCGGTCTTCAACTCGCTCCAGATCGAGCCGCGCAGCGCGGCAAAAAGCTCGGGCAGCGTCAGCGCCTGGTCGGACTTCGCGACCTTGGCTTCGGAATCGAGGAGCCTTGTGAGCACGGCATCGCTCAGCAGCTGGTTCAAAGCGCCCGTCTGCAGCGCGAGGACGCGCGAGCGCAAGCTGAAATCGGGGTTGAACTTGGCCGCCGAGAGGCCTTGGGTGCCGATGTCGAGGTAGTTGATCCCCATGCTGCGCAGGAACTCGGGCTTGAACGCGAAGCTGTCCGCCGCGAACACGCCGGTGGCGAGGAGCTTCAGCGCCGCCCGTTGCTTGTCCGGCGGCACGGGGGTCAATGGCAGGTTCCGCGTCCCCGCGTAATCGCGCACGTAGAACACGCCGCCCACGTATTTGGCCGTGAGCGCAGCCGCGCGCCCGGTCTGCCGGAATCCGGCGTCGAAGCTGCGCCGCAGGACGTCATAGGATTCTCCGGGCTTCAACTGCTTCGCCTGCAGGCGCCGCCACAGTTCCTGCGAGATCATGAGCCGCTTCGACAAATACAGGATCGGGTCGGAGCCGAGATCGAACTGGCTCGCGTCCGGATCGAGTCCGGCAACCGATTCCTCGTCCGACGAGAACGCGAGCAGCGGATCCGTCGCGCCGCGCGCGGCGATCTTCGCGAGCTCCTCGTTCTCGGTGTCTTTCGGCAGCGGCCGATACGCGTATTCGATTGCCCAGTAGTCGTACGGACCGATGGTCGGTTCCACATACGCGCCTTGCGACTCGCCCTTTACCGCAATGTTGAATCGGGTTGTAGTCCATCACCGATCCCGAGATGCCGACTTCGCGGCTGAACACCGGGTCGGAAATCTTTGCGAGCGGAAACACGGTGGACGCACGGAAGTTGTGCCGCAAGCCGAGCGTGTGACCGACCTCGTGCATGACGACCGACTTCAACGCGGCGACGACAAAGGCTTCCGCTTCCGGGCTGCCCGGCGTGATGTCGCCGCGCGCTTCGAGCACGTCGAGCCCGAACTGCATTTCGGAAAGTGCTTCGCTCGCGTACGTGCACGCCCTGCCGTCGAGGCCGAGCGAGGTCTTGAAGGCATCGAATGCGGGCCATGCCGACGGCGCTTGCTCGGCGACGAACGTGCGGTTGTTGCGCGACCACGATTCGGGGATGCCGACCTGCGCGTCCAGGATCTCACCGGTGCGCGGGTCGACGGTCGCTGGCCCGATCGCGAAAACGGCATCAGTCGAAACGAACCAGCGCACGGTCGAGTGACGGGTGTCATATGTGTCGAATGCGGCGTCGGCTTCCTGCTGCTTCGCGACGATCGCGTCCTTGAACCCGATCTTTTCGAACGCCTTGTTCCATTCGAGGATGCCCTCGCGTACCGCGGCGCGGTACGCCTCGGGAACGGTGCGGTCGATCCAGAACACGATTGGCTCCTTGGGTTCGGACAGCTCTGCGTTCGGATCCTTTTTCTCGAGACGCCAGCGGTTGACGTAGTGGGTGCGCGCCGTGAATTTGGTATCCGTCGAGAAATCCCAGACCTGGCTCTCGAAATGGCCGACGCGCGGATCTGCGCGCCGCGCCGGCATCGGCTCCGGCAACTTTGCGATGTTGTACGTGTAGCCGAGGAACAGGCTGCGCCCGTCCGGCAGTGTCGTGAACGGCGGGAACGGGGACACCGGCGGCGTCGTCGGTGAAGGAACCGGCGGAATCGTCGCCCGCGGATTCTGGTAGTGGGCCGACACGACGAACGTCGACTGGTCGGGCATGTTGCGCAGCGTCTCGAAGCTCGAGTTCTTCTGGTCGAACGAATAGCTCCGCATGTGGATGCCGGTCGTGAAGCGCTCGCCCACCGGAATATCGGTCAGCAGCAGCGGGTTCATCTCGACGAGGATCGTCTTGCGCTCGGGATGCGGCTGGCTCGCGACCGACGTCGAACCGACAAGGCTGTCGGTGAATCCTTCCTTGACGCCCTGCGCCATCGGCGCGTTGGCGCCGCCGGTGTACGCGTAGTTCTTCGCGATGAGCTGCACCAGGTTGCCGACGCGTTTCCATTCGACGATCTGATCGGTCAGCATCATGCCGCCATAGACACCCTGCTCGCCGACGCCACGGCTCAAGTTGACAGTGAACAGGAAGGGCACACCGAACTGATCGGGCGCGATTTCGATCCACACCTTTTCATCTTTTTGCCAAGTTCGGAACAGCCCCGGCGTGTCTTTCGCCTCTTTGATCACGTCGGCGAACGGCCGTGGCTGCCCTTGCGAGACGGCAGCCGCAGCTGCGGCGGCAGCGGCCGCAGCCGCCGGCGGCGCCGGGGAATTGGGCCTGTTTGCGGCGGTCACGGCCATCGCCGCGGCGACGCCGGCAGTGGCGGCGTCCGCCGCCGCCGCCGAGTTCGACGGGGCGGGCGGAGCGCTCGCGCAACCGGAGAGAGCGAGCGCCAGCGCAACGAAGGCGCCAACGCCGAGCGTGGAGCGCGGGTCAAGTCGTAATGCGTGGAACATCGGGGACCTCTTGGGGAGAGTTCGCAAGTGGCGAAGAGACAATCGAAGTTCTGTGAGGTTCATGCCACTCGAGCTGATGGACGAAAGAGTTCGCCGCGCAACGAATGCGCGAGTGCCGCGGTGATGGTGAGGTCTGCGTAGCGGCCGATCAGCGCCGCGTCGCCGGCGAAATTGACGACGCGGTTGTTTGCGGTGCGACCCGCCAGCTCGCGCTCATCCCTCGCCGCACGGCCCGTGACGAGCGCGCGCTGCCGCGTGCCGACCATCGCGTCGCCGAAGGCCCGGTACTGCGCGTCGAGCAACGTCGAGAGTCGCAGCAGCCGCGTCTGTTGTACGGCCGGTGCGACCGGATCGGCGAATTGCGCCGCCGGCGTGCCCGGGCGCGGGCTGTAGGCAAAACTGTACGCGCCGTCGAAAGTCACATCGGCGACGAGCTTCATCGTCTGCTCGAAATCTGCGTCGCTCTCCCCCGGAAAGCCGACGATGAGATCCGAAGTGAGCGAGAGACCAGGGCGGGCGGCGCGAAGCCTCTTTACGATCGACTTGTACTCGAGCGCCGTGTATCCGCGCTTCATTGCCGCGAGCACGCGGTCCGAACCCGATTGCACGGGGAGATGCAGGTGCGGGACGAGCTTCTCCACGGTGCCGAAGGCATTGATCAGCGCCGGCGTCATTTCCTTCGGGTGCGACGTCGTGAAGCGAATGCGCTCGATGCCGGGAATTTCCGCGATGTAGTCGACGAGTGTGGCCAGATCGGCGATCTCGTTCCCCGACCCGATTCGGCCGCGGTAAGCGTTGACGTTCTGTCCGAGCAGGGTGACTTCCAGCACGCCCTGGTCGGCGAGGTCGGCGACTTCGGTCAGCACATCGTCGAACGGCCGCGAGACTTCCTCGCCGCGCGTGTAGGGGACGACACAGAACGTGCAGTATTTGCTGCAGCCTTCCATGATCGACACGAAGGCAGCCGCGCCGTCGACCGACGGCGGCGGCAGATGGTCGAATTTCTCGATGGCGGAAAACGAGATGTCGACCTGGGCGCGACCGGTAATGCGGCGTTCGCGAATCAGCTCCGGCAGACGATGCAGCGTTTGCGGTCCGAACACGACGTCGACATGCGGCGCACGCTTCAAGATGGCGGCGCCTTCCTGGCTCGCGACGCAGCCGCCCACGCCGATGATGAGATCCGGGTTTTGCGCTTTCAGCGCGCGCACGCGTCCGAGGTCGTGGAACACGCGCTCCTGCGCCCGCTCGCGCACCGAGCAGGTATTGAAAAGAATGACATCGGCGTCCTCGGGTCGATCGGTGAGCGCGAGACCGTCGGAGGCGGCGAGCACGTCGGCCATCTTGTCCGAGTCGTACTCGTTCATCTGGCAGCCGAACGTGCGGATGTAGAGCTTCTGCGGCACGGCATGTGCCCCGTTGCGGGTGGTTATCCCGTGGGGGCGAGGGAGCGGATCGGGACACAAATTATAGCAAATCCAAGTGCTCAGCTCTTGCGGCGAAACCCACGCAGACTACAATCGCTGCCGCAGGTGTCCGCCGCGAATCCGTCGCGGCGGGTGAAACGGGAACGCGGTGCCGCGTGGAGTCTCCTCCGCGCAATTCCGCGGCTGCCCCCGCAACGGTAAGCCAGTGCGGGCCGCTCGAAACGCCACTGTCTGCAATGCGCGGATGGGAAGGTGAGCGGTCAAGACTGACGAGCCCGGAGACCGGCCTGCGTCCGGTTCGCAATGTGCGCTACGGCGCGCGGCGTCCGGCCAAGCGCGAATCGTGTCGCGCCGTCAGCGGCACACGAGGTTGCCACCGCTCGTGCGGGGTTGCGCGGCGATCGCGGAGATTTTCATGCTGAAACGTTCTGCTGCCGGGACCGCAATCGGCATCGGCATCGGCATCGCATTGCCGTTGGTTGCGCCTGTTGCGTGGGGCGAGGCCACGGCAGAAGCCCCAGCCACTACTCTCGATCCGATCGTCGTGACTGCCGCGCGCGGCCCGCAGCGGCTCGCCGATCTCACCGCCGACGTCACCGTCATCGGGCGCGAGGAAATAGCACGGGCGGGGGTGCAGAGTCTTGCCGAACTCCTACAGCGCCAGCCCGGCATTCAGATTTCGATGAACGGCGGCGCAGGCGCGACGAGCGCCATCTTTCTGCGCGGCGTCAACGGCAACCAGACGCTGGTGCTGATCGATGGCCTGCGCGTCGGTTCAGCCACCGCGGGCGCAACCGCGCTCGAAGCGATTCCGCTCGATCTCATCGATCATATCGAGATTCTTCGCGGCCCCGCGTCGAGCCTCTACGGCGCAGATGCCATCGGGGGCGTGATCCAGGTGTTCACCCGCCGCGGGGCCGGCGCGCCTGCTTTCAATGGCAGCGCAAGTTACGGTACCTACGGCACGAGTCAGGCGACCGCAGGCGTTGGTGGGGCGCAGGGCGCATGGCGTTACGCGATTCAGGGCGGCTACCAGGGGTCGCGCGGCTTCAATGCGATCGCTAATCCGGCGGACTTCTCGTTCAACCCGGATCGCGACGGTTACGATCGCGGCAACGCGAGCGCCAATTTGTCGTATCGCTTCAATGAAGACCACGACATCGCGGCGCAGTATTACTACAGCCGCCTCAGCAACCGGTTCGATGCAACCGCCAACTTCGACGACAAGACGACAACCACCGTCGAGAGCTTCGCGCTCGCGAGCACGGACCGTCTCGCGACATTCTGGATCAGCCGCCTCACCATAGGGCAGGGCAGCGATAACAGCGTTTCGCAATCCGGTTTTGGCAATTCGGGGTTTCGCACGCGCCAAAATCAGCTCACATGGCAGAACGATCTTGAGCTGCCGGTCGGCACGCTGTCGGTCGCCTACGTCGGGCTCGACGAGCGAATCAGCACGGATCCCGCTTTTCCGGTGACATCGCGGCGGACAAATTCGGCCGTTGGCGTCTATCAGCTGCGTGTCGACCCGTACACGCTGCAGCTCAACGTCCGCTATGACGACAACTCGCAATACGGCGGACGCACGACCGGTGCGCTCGGGTACGCCTACGCGATCGGCGCAGGCTGGCGCGCGCTCATGAATATTGGCAACGCTTTCAAGGCCCCCACGTTCAACGATCTCTTCTACCCCGGCTTCGCCAATCCGAATCTTTCGCCCGAGACCGCGCAGAACGCCGACGTCGCGCTCGAATACGCAAGCGAGACCCTGGTCGCGCGCGCGACGGCCTATCGCAACCAGGTGAAAAACCTGATCGTGTTCGGCTGCGACGCCGATTTCAATTGCGCGCCCAACAATGTCGCGAAGGCGACGCTGACCGGCGTCACGCTGCAGGCCCAGGGGGACTGGCGCACAATCGCATTCAAGGCAAGCGTCGATTTCCTGCGGCCGGAGGACGACGCGACGGGCAACCAATTGCCGCGGCGCGCGCGCCAGTTCGGATCGGCAAGCGCGCAGCTGCCGTACGAGGCCTGGCAATTCGGTGCGGAGCTCGTCGGCGCGTCGGCGCGCTACGACGACGCTGCCAATACGAGGCGAATGGGCGGATATGCGCTCGTGAATCTCACGGCGAGCTACGCGTTGTCGAAACAATGGTCGCTCACGTTCCGCGCCGACAACATTCTCGACAAGCGCTACGAGCTCGCCGCCGGTTACAACACGGCCCGGGCGAGCATTTTCGGCGGCGTTCGGTACGCTCTATGAGCCGGAACCGCTCAGTGCTGTTTTGCGCGAGCGCGCTATTCGCCGCGAACATGGTAGCCACCGCGGCGCCCCTCATCGTCCGCGACGATACCGGCGCGACCGTCAAGCTCACCGCGCCTGCGCAGCGGATCGTGAGCCTCGCGCCGCACGCGACCGAGCTGCTGTTCACGCTGGGCGCCGGATCGCGCATCGTGGGAACGCTCGATACCTCCGATACTCCGGCGGCTGCGAAGGCGATCCCGCGCGTCGGGGATTCGCGAGCGCTCGACCTCGAGCGCATCGTGGCGCTGCGGCCGGATCTCATCGTCACGTGGCCCTGGACCGCGCCCGCACAGGTCGAGGCGCTGCGCGCGCGCGGCATCGCCGCGTTCACGACAATGCCGGCGACAATCGACGGGATCGCCGCCGATCTCGAGCGGCTCGGCGCTCTGACGGGCACGCAGGTTGTGGGCTGGCGCGAGGCGGAAGCGTTTCGGGCGCGGCTCGAGAAACTCCGCGAACGCAACGCAGGCGCGCAGCGCGTTCGCGTGTTCTACGAGATCTGGGACTCTCCGCTCTACACGATCGGCGGCCGGCATCTCATTACCGAGGCGATCGAAATCTGCGGTGGCGAAAACGTATTTGCCGCGCTGACGCTGCCCGCCCCGGCGGTCGACGTCGAGGCGGTGCTGGCGGCGAAACCCGATGCCATCATCGCGGGCGCCGACCAGGGCGCGCGACCCGCCTGGCTCGACAGTTGGCGACGCTGGAAGGAGTTGCCTGCGGTTGCCAACGAGCGCCTCTATGCCGTCGACGCCGATCTCCTCCATCGGCCCGGTCCGCGCTTTCTCGAGGGCGTCGAAGCCTTGTGCGGGGTGATCGACAAGGCTCGGCGCTGACCAAGGCGACAGCGCTTCGGGATTCGAGTTTCCCCAGTGTGAATATTCTGCAGATGCGCGGCGGATTCCTCCCTGTTGCCACGGCCCGGCAGAGTCGAAGATGCTGCCATCCCGATCCGAGAGATCGGGTCAAACGAGCCGGAGATCAAAATGCCCAATACCCATCGCCAGTTGATCACCCCACGTATCGCGCGGATGCTGCGGGAACTCGAAGGTCCCCCGTCCGAGGAATCCGGCTACGCGAAAGAGGTCGTCAAGCGAAGCGAAAAGGCGAGTAGGGAACGTCGCGTTATCGCGCACGCCGTATGGATGGGTGGCACGGTCGCGAAACCGCATTGAGCCCGCCCGCCACCGCTTAGTGGCGGCTCGGATGCCCCGCCGCCCGAAGGGCCGCTCGCCCTTTGGAAATGGCGACAGAAGCGAGCGTGGCGGTCCGCTTAAATCGGAAGCAACGTTCGCGTCGATCCGTCGCCAACGGCAGCGAGTCGATGGCCGAAAAGCGCCGACATCGCATCGGCGGTAAGCACATCCTCCGCCGGGCCCGTCACAGCCCGGCCGTTTCCCAACGCGATCGCGCGATCGGCATAGCGCAGCGCGAGATGCAGATCATGCAGCACCATGATGAGCGCCGTGCCTTTTTCGCGCGCGAGCGCCGAGACCGCGTCGAGCGCCGCGACCTGTTGCCCCAGATCCAGGTGCGACGACGGCTCGTCCATCAGCATCAGAGCCGGCTCCTGCGCAACCAGCGCTGCCAGCGCCACCCGCCTCCGTTCGCCGCCTGACAGAGTGCGCACGTCGCGCGCCTCGAATCCGGCGAGGCCGAAACGCACGAGCGCGGCGCGAGCGCGCTCGACGTCGCCACGCGATTCCCACTCGAATCGGCCGAGATACGGATGCCGGCCGACGAGCACCGTTTCGAGGACGGTCGCCTGAAAGTAATCGATGCTGTCCTGGGGCAGCCAGCCACGTTTTCGTGCCTGCTCGCGAGGCGAAAGAGATGAGAGCGCCGCACCCTCGTAGGTCACTCCGCCCGCGACGGGCGCGCGCAATCCGGCGAGCACCGCGACGAGCGTTGTCTTTCCGGCGCCGTTGGGTCCGACGACGACCCAGCGCTCACCCGCGCGCACGTCGAGATCGAGGTCGGCGCACAGCAGGCGTCCTGCGATTCCGATCGCGAGGCCGCGACAAGAAAGACTCGATGCGCTGTCCATCATCGCCGCAACCTGCCCTTGGGACGGCGCGGCGCTCATGTGCGAACTCCGCTTCGCGTGAGTAGATAGAGGAACGCCGGCACGCCGATCAGCGATGTAATCACGCCGACCGGCAGTTGAACCGGAGCTACGATCGTGCGAGCGATCGTGTCGGCAAGCACGAGCAGCGTTCCGCCCGCGAGTGCGACGGCCGGTAACAGCACACGCTGGTCGTTGCCGATCACGATGCGCAGAGCATGCGGGATGATCAAGCCCACAAATCCGACCGTGCCCGCCGTGGTGACAGCTACCGCGGTCGCAAGCGCAGCCGTGGCGTGCAGTGCGAGCGTCGCACGCGGAACGGCAACGCCCAGCGCGCTCGCGACATCGTCTCCGCGCGAGAGCACGTTCATGTCGCGCGCGAATGCAAGCGCCACCGCAAGCACCACGATGAGCACGGCGAGCGCGGGCAGTGGCGAAGGCGGCGCGGTCAGGTCGCCCAGGAGCCAGAAGAGCATCCCGCGGATTTGCGCATCGGGAGCGAGCGTCAGCAGCAGCGCGATCAATGCGCCCCATCCGGCAGCGATCACGACGCCCGTCAACAGCAGGCGCATCGCAGTCCACGGCGTGCGGTCACCGCCGACGCGCGCCAGACCAAACACGATGAGCGTCGACGCGAAGGCGCCAATGAACGCAGCCGGCATGACGAGCGCTGCTACGCCGGCGAAAAGCGCGGCCAGAGCACCCACCGCGGCGCCGCCGGAAATGCCGAGCACATAAGGGTCGGCGAGCGGATTGCGTAGGAGCACTTGCATCAGCGCACCCGCAAGCGCGAGCAGCGCGCCCACCGCAAACCCGGCGAGCGCACGCGGCAAGCGCAGGTCGCGGACGATCGCCGCGCGGCTGTCGGTCAGGTCGCCCGCAAGCGCGTGCAGCAGCGATCCCGTGTCGATGGCGACGCTTCCCGTAGCAAGCGCGATCGCGATGGCGGCGAGCGCCGCGGCGACAAGCGCACCGAGCATGACGATCGCGCGCGGTCGGCCTGCAGACGCTACGCGGGCGGCATCCGTCCGGGAGTCGGGCAATGCGGACATCGGCGGATTATAATTTGCCTTCCGGCAAACGCCCTCTCACGCACGCCTTTCGTGCCATGAACAAAGCCTTCACCCGCGAGAATGACGCCGATTCCGACGATGACGAGCAGGAACTGGTCTCGTCATTGCCCGCGGGCGCGCGCAACTACATGACGCCCGGGGGGTTTGGCCGGATGAAGGACGAGCTTGAGCGACTCGTGCAGAAAGAACGTCCGGAACTCGTCGCGACGGTCGCCTGGGCGGCCAGCAATGGCGACCGATCCGAAAACGGCGACTACATTTACGGCAAGAAGCGTTTGCGCGAAATCGATCGCCGCATTCGCTTCCTCATCCGGCGCCTGGACATTGCAGAAGTGGTCGACCCGGCAGCGCAGCGCGACGAAGGTACCGATCAGATATTTTTCGGCGCGACTGTCACCGTGCGCAGTGCCAAGGATGGCGAGCGGACCGTGAGCATCGTCGGCATCGACGAAATCGACACCGCACGCGGCCATATCAGCTGGGTGTCGCCAATGGCCCGCGCGCTCATCAAGGCGCGCGAGGGCGATACCGTCACTTTGCATACGCCCGGCGGCATCGACGAGCTCGAGATTGTCCAGGTCCGGTACCTTCCGCTCACGACCGGCGTCAGGGACAAACAGACGAGCGCGGGTTGACGCGGCGCACACGCAGGCGCTAGAGTGCCTCGATGACTTTGCCCAATCCCGTGCCGAACGCTGCCGAATCAGCGATCGATGCCGAACTCGCCGCGCTCGAGCGCAAGCAGGCGTCGCTTATTGCACACACGCGCGCACTGCGCGCTGCGAACGAAGCGCTGCGGCGTGATCTCGCCGCTGCCAATACGCGCAACCACGCGCTCGCCGCGCGTGTGACGGAAGCGCGCGAGCGCCTCGACGCGCTGCTTTCCCGCCTGCCCGAACCCGCCGAATGACGACTCGCCCGGCAACAGGGGGTGAGCGAATGGTCACTCTCGATGTTTCATTGCTCGGCCGTGACTTCAAGGTCGCGTGCAAGGAAAGCGAGCGTGCCGAGCTCACGGATGCGGTCGCCTTGCTCGACCGCCGGATGCGCGAAATCCGCGAGAGCGGAAAGATCGCCGGCGCGGAACGCGTCGCCGTCATGGCGGCGCTGAATCTCGCGCACGATCTGTTGCGCGAGCGCAAAGTGCCGCGCTCGTCTGCCCCCGCCTCGGCAACGCAGGTGACGACCGCGACCGGCACCATTGACGATGCCTCGCTGCGGCGTAGAATCGCAGTCATGAACTCCGCACTCGACCAGGCTCTCGCGGGCCAGGGTGCGTAGCAATCGTCCACGTTCCCTGCGGTGCTCGAGCTGTCCATATACTCTTTGAACCAATGCCATATGGCGAGGTTGCCAAGCCTTTGATGGGCTGGTGTGCGCTCCTACGCGGAAGCGCCTGAAGGCCCCGGCAGGCGACCCTCTTGAACTCAGGTTCAAGATGACGGATGGCACGGCACAGGCGGGGAACACCCATTTTTCATTCGTTCGCCGAGCTCTGATCGAACGAATCACTCGTTCGCTCGCGGGCACGTCGAGGGCGACGAACTTGCCATCGGCTGTCTTGATGTTCACGGCACGTCAGCTTTGATCGCCCTGGCGGCGGTAACACCTACAAGTCTTACACGTCCAAAATCGGCGCCCGCAAGGTTGTCGGCGGCCGCGAACGTCCTCGTCTCGCTCCGGCGGCGCGAAACCATGGCGGGGGGTCGTGCACGAAAAAATGCTGCCATGGCTGTCGCGGGCGCTCCCCCATCGACGCAGTCGCGCATTGCTGCAAACCGCAACGCCCGAAATCGGCAATTAATTCTTGCAATACAACGAATCTTGGCTAGAATTCAGACGGCAGGTAGCAACTGGTTTGTCAAGAGTTTGCGGCAATTTGCGATCCCCATCGGCAAAGCCGGCGCACGTGCCAAGACGTAGAAGTCCCATAACAGTGGCATGAACTTAGACAGGAGAAGACGCAATGACGGACATTTTTTCGATGCCGGGTGGTGAAGCGGCGGTGAAGGAGGCGATCAAGCGCAAGATCCTGAAGAGGGCCATCGTGAAGAAGGCCATCAAGCGCAAGGCTGTCAAGCGCAGGGTCGTGAAGAAGGCCATCAAGCGCAAGGCCGTCAAGCGCAGGGTCGTGAAGAAGGCCATCAAGCGCAAGGCCGTCAAGCGCAGGGTCGTGAAGAAGGCCATCAAGCGCAAGGCCGTCAAGCGCAGGGTCGTGAAGAAGGCCATCAAGCGCAAGGCCGTCAAGCGCAGGGTCGCGAAGAAGGCCATCAAGCGCAAGGCCGTCAAGCGCAAGGTCGCAAAGAGGGCCGTCAAGCGCAAGGTCGCAAAGCGCAAGGTCGCAAAGAGGGCCGTCAAGCGCAAGGCCGCAAAGAAAAGGTAAGCCTTCCGGCGCCAAGCGCCGGCCTCAGATACAGGGTCAAAGCAGGCGACGCTAAGCGTCGCCTGTTTCCTTTGGGGAATGCCGGGTGCGGCGCCCGCGCCGCCGCTATCCGGCGTGCGAGGGCGCGCCAGCGTTCGCATCGCCGCGGCGGGCGCGATTTCGCCAAGTGCGCGCGTGGCCACGATCGGGCGCTCTCCCACCCAACGAGCGCGAATGGAACTCCGCTCCGTTCCACTCGACGGGAGCCGACCGCTGCGACTTGATCATCCGCCAGCGACGTGCCATCAACGCCACCCCATACCTCGGAACGTCGGGATCACGTCGGTTTGTCTTGCTGCTGCCCGGGCGCCTCCGCCTCGCGCCGGGCCGCCACCCAGCCCATGAAGATCTGGTAGCCCAACGCCAGTAGCGTCGCACCGACGAACATCCCGAGAATCCCGGCGGCCGCCATGCCGCCGAGTGCGCCGATCAGGATGATCGGCATCGGCGCGTCGACACCGCGGCCGAGCATCAATGGCTTGAGGACGTTGTCGGCCATTCCCGCGACGAAGATCAGCACGCTGTAGAGGATCGCCTCGACGGTCCCGTAGTCGCCCCTCCACCAAATGTAGCCGATGGCCGGCAGGGTGATGATCAGCGCGGGCACCTGGGCAATCCCGAGTACCAGGACGATCATCGCCAGCACGCCCGCAAAGGGTATGCCGGCGAGCAGCAGACAAAGGCCGACGAGGATCGCCTGAATGAAGGCAACGCCGATGACACCTTGTGCAACGGCCCGTATGGTCGCCGTGGATAGCTTCGTGAACTCGGCGCCCCGCGCGGCGCCGGCGAAGCGCTCGAAGATGGCAAGGGTTGCACGGCTGCCTGCCTTACCGAAGGCCATGATGATGCCGGCGACGATGAAGGCGGCGAGAAATTGCAGCAGCCCGACGCCAATGCCGGCAACGAAGCCGAGCTGCCGCCTTTGCGAGGTCGCCGATCTTCGGCTGCATGCTGCTGGATCAGCGCAGGCAGGTCTGTGTACGCCGCCGACCAGATCGCATGGAGCTTCTCGCCGACCACCGGCCACGTTGCGATGGCGTCGGGCGGGGCCGGGATCTCGAGCGTGTTCTCCTGCACGTCGATGATCAATTGATGCACCGAGTCGCCCAGCGAACTCATCAGCACGGCGGTTGGCACGACGATCAGCGTGACGCCGAGGAGAACCACGATCGTCGCTGCAAGCCCTTGCTTCCCGCCGATCTTGGCCGCGAGGTACTGGTGCATCGGATAGAGCGCGACGGCCAGTATCAGGGCCCAGATCATCAGAGTCAGGAACGGCGCGAAGACCTGATAGCAAAGCATGACCAGTGCCAGGATGAGCCCGGCACGGATGAGTACGTCCAGCAGCGCGGACTTATCGAGTTGCCCTGAGTCGGTATCAACTCTGTTGTGCACACTCATATGCGGCTCCCAAGGGAAATTTCCGGGCCAAGCGAAAACGCCACTGACTATGATAACCGGCCTCGTCGGCGGTCCCGACCGCAGTACGCACAGTCCTCGTCGTTAACCAGATGCGTTAACCTTGATCGCCATCCGCACTCGTTGGGTGGGATTCTGGGTGGGACTTTGGGTGGGGTTTTGGGGGAGCGAACCGGTAGAATTCGGATACCTCGAACATAGTCGATACACGCAAGTACTTCAATACTCAGCAATTTTTGGAGTCTCTCGGAGTCAGGCGGATACCCTGTGCGTAACTGGCTGATGAAATCCGAGCCCGACGAGTTCTCGATCGACGACCTTGCCGCGGCAAAGAATCGGACGACCGCTTGGTTCGGCGTGCGCAACTATCAGGCACGCAACTTCATGCGCGACCAGATGCAGGTAGGCGATCGCGCCTTCTTCTATCATTCGAGTTGCCCGGAGCCAGGCATTGCAGGCATCGTCGAAGTGTCGGCGCCGGCATATCCTGACGCCACACAATTCGACAAGAAGAATCCGCACTTCGATCCGAAGTCATCGCGCGACGCGCCCCGCTGGGTCAACGTCGACGTGAAGTTCGTCGAAAAGCTTCCGCTGGTTTCCCTCGCCGAGTTGCGCGAACACCCGGAGCTTGCACGAATGCGCGTCCTACAGCGCGGCAACCGGCTGTCGATCACGCCGGTGGACCCGGCGGAGTGGGCGCTCGTCCTGAAGCTCGCCAAGCGACGCCGTTGATCGAGTGGACTTCGCGCTGATCGTCGCCTTCGTGGCGCTTGGTGCGGTCGTCGGCTTTCTTGCCGGGTTGCTGGGCATCGGCGGCGGCATGACGATGGTGCCCCTCCTGACGATTGTCTTCACACACCAGGGCTTCGCGACAGCGCATATCGTTCACCTCGCGGTAGCGACGGCGACGGCGACAATTCTTTTTACGTCGATCGCGTCGGCTCGCGAGCATCATCGTCACGGCGCGGTCCTGTGGGGAGTGGTCGCTGGTATGGCGCCGGGGATCGTCGCCGGGTCGCTCGTCGGACCGCAGATTGTCAGCAACATGTCGACGCCGTTGCTGGCGGCGCTCTTTGGCATCTTCATCGCGGTCAGTGCTACGCAGATGCTGCTCGACCGGAAGCCCAAACCTTCGCGCGAGCTTCCCGGCCGCGGCGGACTCTTCGCTGTCGGAAGCGTCATCGGCTTCATCTCCAGCATGGTCGGCGCCGGCGGTGCTTTCATGAGTGTGCCATTCATGGCAGCGTGCAACGTGAAGCTGCGCAACTGTGTCGCGACATCGGCGGCATTGGGTTTGCCAGTTGCAATCGCCGGCACGATCAGTTTTGTCGTGGCCGGCCTGCATCAGGTCGGGCTGCCGACGTGGTCGATCGGTTACGTCTATGTGCCAGCGCTGCTTGCGATCGTCGTGGGCAGCGTCGTCTGCGCACCGATCGGCGCGCGCGCCGCGCATCGCTGGCCGGTGCATCTGTTGCGTCGCATGTTTGCGTGCGTTCTCTACGTACTTGCGGCATATATGCTGTGGAAGTCGTGGAACGTGTGGCGGAGTTGACGAACCGCGCCCCAACGACATCGGGTCCTGGCAGAGGTCAGGGCGGCGGCCGACGGACGTTCTCGGAGGTTCCTCCAGGAACGCCACTCGCGCCGCGCTCGCGGACCGGAATCGTCGTAACCGCCGTCGGCCGAGTGCCGATCCACTCGGGCAAGGGTCGCGGAGGAGTGCCGCCGGCGCCCGTACCGCCCGAACCCGACGTGCAATGGCAATTCTCGTCGGGCATGGCGCCGTCCTGGCACCGCATCCTGAACAGGCAACCGTTGATCGAACGGCTTCCATGCGCCGCGATGCGGATCGCACACGCAACCCTCTCGCGTCCCCGCGCTCAGAATGCCGTCGGCGCAAAGTTCCAGACCGCATGCCCGGTTCGGCGCCGCCGGATCGGCGGCGCCCAGCAGGCAGAGGTCAGCATCCCCCACGGCGGCCGATGTCGACGGCGCGTCTGGCGCCGGGTGTTCGACAGGACCCCGCGGCCGCGCGGGTGGCAAATCGCTGCGAACGGGACGGCCGGTGGCGCGAGCGATCGCACCCAGCAGTCCTTGCGTGCAGGCATTCGCCGCCGCGAGTTCGCGACCGAGCGCCGTGCACGTGTCGGAGCACGCACCAGCGTCGGCGCAGTCCTTCTTGTTGAGCCCCTTCATGATCTCACTCATGCGGTCGAAGCTGTCCATGCGTTTGAGCTCGTCCCTCGCATCTTGAGCTGCCTGAACGGCGGCGTGATTTTCCGGATGTTGTTGCGCGGCCTTGATGATCGCCTCGAGCTCGCGCCGGCGTTTCGCGTCGGCCGACTCGGGCGTGCCGCCGTCTCCCTTCGTACCCGCATCTCCCTGTTCCGCTCGGAGCGCTGGTGCCGCTGCTCGGTGGGCCAGCGGTTCCGGACGCTCCTTTGGCAGGCGGTGTGTTGCCCGATGACGGGGTCGCGCCGCCACCGGTAGGTGGCTCCGCCGGCTTTCCTTCGCAGGACTGGCCGGGGCAAGGATCGTACTTGTCTGCGCAGGATTTGCCCGGACAGCGATCGTACGGCGCCTTTGCGCCTGCGGCGTCGTCGGCGAGTTTGCATTCAGCGCCCGACGGGACGCCGGGAATTGCTCGCTCCCCACAGTCGAATCGTCGGTCGTTCCACCGCCCGTGGCGGCGATGATGCAAGCGTCGAACGTGTCGAACGGATTGGTTGGCTTCGCAATCTCGCACGCTTCGGGCAGTGCGGACGGGCCTTGATTCGCGCCGCCGGCGATTCGACAGATGCTGTTCATCGCGCTCCAGTCGTCCGGTCCGAGCTTTGGCCAGCGCCAGTCGACGCCGCTTTGCGCGGCGGGTGCCATTCGGGCCACTGCGGGCATCATCGGATCAGAGCGAACCGAGCCGCGCGCCGCGGGTGTTGCCGCGGAGGTCGCTGCATCGCACGTGCGCGTCGGGCACACGTATCGCGGATCGACACCGAGGAGCTGGGGCGGCTGGCTGATCATTCCGGCAAGCGCGCAATCACCTAGCCCGATCGCTCTGGGATCGCGCAGCGAGCGCAGGAACAACGCGAAATCGACACAGGTGGGCTGAATGACTCCAGGCGCGCAACCCGGGAACCCGATCAGTTTGCCCGATCGGCGATTCCACAGAAGCAACGTTCCAGACGCCCAGCCGGCGCGCGCGACGTCCGTTTCGATCACTCCGCCGTACGCGGCAAACCATTGCCAGGAACGCGTCCATTGGCCGCGATGCTTGCGGCTGTCGAGCACCAGCACCTCGATCGGTGCGGCGAGGCGCGCGAGGGCGGGGATCAGCGCGCGGAGGCCGAAGCTGGCCATGCGCGTCGACGTGTCGTCGAACGCGTCCGCGAGCGCCTCGTCGAGGAGCCCCAGTTGGCGCTCGCTCAGGCAAGCGACTTGCACCGCAATGTCGTGGAGCCTTGCCTCGGCGCTCCGCTGACTGCCCTCGACGAGTACGCGAACGCTGCTCGCGCGCCGTATTCGAAGATGAGCCGCTCGGCCACCACGTCGCCAGCGCAACCGGGATCGTCGATCAAGCCGTCGACGACCGTGTGGAACCGCGGGCCCAGTTGGCGGCGGACGCCGATCGCAAGATCCAGCATCGCCAGCGCCAGCGGCTCATCGATGACGAGATCGCGCGGCCGGGCGGAAGGAATGCTCGCCCATGCGCGGCTGCGCGCCCGGTCGAGGTTCTTCTCGGCCGTCTCCCACGACGTCATCGCGGCGCCGCGTTTATCCGCCGCGAGCAAGCGCGCCTGGGCGGCGGCTGCGAGTGCGTCCTGGCGCTCGACGTCGTACAGAACCGGTCGCGAAGCGCGGAGCGCGGCGACTGCCGAGGCCCTCGTCGTCAGTGAGGACTTGTCGGCAGCCGTTGGGCCAGGTTGCGCGACGCCGGCTGAATGAGGGAACGCCGTTCCGGCGAGGACCGCGAGCAGCAGCGTGCGAACGACGCGGTTCGTGCGCGACATGGCGACCTCCATTCGAATCACGCAGAGCGTCGAGTATTCGGGCGCTTCGGGGCGCGCGGGTCAACCGGCGGCTCGAGTCGCGCGCGCTACGAATACCTGTCACGCAGGACGTTCTTCTGGACCTTTCCCATCGCGTTCCGAGGGAGCTCGTCGACGAAGTGCACGCGCTTCGGCACCTTGAAGCCCGCGATTTCCATCTTGAGCGCTGCGATCACGTCGCGTTCGCTCGGGGAGTGGCCGGCGCGCGCAACGACGACCGCCGTGACCGCCTCTCCGAAATCCGCATCAGGCACACCGATCACCGCGGATTCGGCGACGCCCGGCAACGCATCGATCTTCTCCTCGATTTCCTTGGGATACACGTTGAGGCCTCCTGTGATAATGAGGTCCTTGGCACGGCCAACGATCCGCAAATAGCCATTCTCGAGAATCTCGCCCACGTCGCCGGTCCGGAAGAAGCCGTCGGCCGTGAACTCGTCGCGAGTCTTCTCCGGCCTGCGCCAATAACCCGCAAAGACGTTCGGACCCTTGACCTCGATTCCACCAACGCCGCCGTTGCTGCCATCGCTTGCAATGCGCACCGACACGCCGTGCAGCGGCGGGCCGACCGTGCCGGCGATGCGCTCGCCATCGAGCGGATTCGACGTGTTCATGCCGGTTTCGGACATCCCGTAGCGTTCGAGGATCGTGTGGCCAGTGCGCCGCTCGAATTGTTCGAAAGTGTCGGGCAACAGCGGCGCCGAGCCCGAAATGAAAAGCCGCATCGATCGACAATCGGCGGTGCCGAACGCGGGGTCGGCGAGCAAGCGGGTGTAAAACGTCGGCACGCCCATCATCACGGTCGCACGAGGCAAGAGCGCGCGAACCTCCTCCGGCTCGAATTTCGCGAGCCACAGCATGCGGCTCCCCGACAGCAGCACGCAATGGACGGCGACGAACAAGCCATGGATGTGGTAGATCGGCAGCGCGTGGAGCAGCGTGTCGCCACGCGTGAACCCCCAGTGCAGCGACGAGCGCGAGTGCGTTGCTGCCGAGATTGCGGTGCGTGAGCATCGCCCCTTTCGATCTCCCGGTAGTCCCCGACGTATAGACGATGGCGGCGAGATCGTCCGGTGCCGACGTAACGGTATCGAACGTAGAAGGCTCGCCCGCCGCACGCTCCAGCAGCGATCCTGTTCCAGGACCGAGCGTCAGGACGGCGCTTTCGGGGCGAATCGTCGCCACGGCCTCGGCGGTATCAGGCCGGCAGACGATCACGCGCGGTTCGGCGTCACCGAAGAAGTAGGCGAGCTCGCCTTTCTGATAACCGGTGTTGAGCGGCAGGTAGGCAAGGCCGGCGCGCAGGCACGCGAGATACAGGGCGAGCCCTTCCCAGCATTTATCGATCTGCGCGGCGACCCGGTCGCCCGCGCGTGCAACCTGCGCGAATGAGCGCATGCGCGATACGCGCTGACTCCGTGTCGAGCCGGTCGTAGTGGATGACCGGACCGTCGGGGATCAGCAGACACGGTTCCCCGATCCGGTCATCGAAATGGCTGCGGAGAAGCGCGTAGAAGTTGGCGTTCATGCGGGCGCCATCGATTGCCGCGCCACGGCACCGTCGCCATTACAGCACAACGTCTGGCCTTGTCTTCAGACCAGGCCGGCGCCGCGTGCCCACTTGTACTTCGCGCCGAGCACCATCACCGGCATCTCGGTCGAGTAGGGGTAGGCCGGAATCCCGTGGTCGAACAGGTATTCGGCCGCTTCCTCGACCTCGACGTCGCCTGCGAGCGAAGCGACCACCGGCTTGTGGATGCCCTTCGCCTTCATCTCGTCGACGACTTCGACGATGATCTTCGCGAACACCATGGGCGGCGTCACGATCGTGTGCCAGTAGCCGAGGATCAGCGAGTGGATCCGCGGGTCCTCGAGGCCCAGCCGAACAGTGTTCTGATACGTCTTGGGCGGCTCTCCGCCGGTGATGTCGACCGGATTGCCAGCGGCGCCAAACGGCGGAATGAACTTGCGAAACGCTGCGTCGAGGTCGGGCGGCATCGCCATCAGCTTGAGACCGTTGTCAACACATGCATCGGACAACAGCACGCCCGAGCCGCCGGCGCCGGTGATGATCACGATGTTCTCGCCCTTCGGCGTCGGCAGCACCGGAATCCCGCGCGCGTACTCGAGAAGCTCGCGCAGCGCTTTCGCGCGGATCACGCCCGATTGCCGCAGCACGTCGTCGTAGATCTTGTCGTTGCCGGCCAGTGCACCCGTGTGCGATGAGGCGGCGCGCGCGCCGAGGCTCGTGCGCCCGGCCTTCAGCATCACGACCGGTTTCTTCTTCGACACGCGCTTCGCCACCTCGGCGAACGCGCGGCCGTCCTTCAGGTCCTCGCAGTGCTGCGCGATGATGTGCGTGTTGTCGTCCTGCTCGAAGAACGTGAGGAGATCGTCCTCGTCGATATCGGACTTGTTGCCGAGGCCGACGATCGCCGAGACGCCCATCTTGGCCGATCGCGAGAAGCCGATGATCGCCATGCCGATGCCACCGGACTGCGACGATAACGCGGCGTGGCCCTTGACGTCGTATGCGGTGCAGAACGTCGCGCAGAGGTTCTTCCACGTGTAGTAGAAGCCGTAGATGTTGGGGCCCATGAGACGGACGCCGTACTTGTGCCCGATCGCCTGGATTTCCTTCTGGCCTTCGATGTTGCCGGTTTCGGCGAACCCCGACGGGATCAGCACGGCGCCGGGGATCTTCTTCTCGCCGCACTCGACGAGCGCCGCCGCCACGAACTTCGCGGGGATCGCGAACACGGCGACGTCGATCGTCCCCGGGACGTCCTTAACGCTCTTGTAGGCCTTCTGCCCCATGATCTCGTCGGCGGACGGATTGATCGGGTAGATCTTTCCCTTGTAGCCGCCGTTGATGAGGTTCTTCATCACCGAGTTGCCGATCTTGCCCGTCTCGCCGGAGGCGCCAATCACGGCCACCGCATCCGGCTTCATGATCCGGTTCATGTCGCGGACGATGTCGTCGTGCTTCGGGCGGAAGCGCGGCGCCGGCGGATTCCAGTCGACGCACGATGCGCACGTCGGCCGCGGTCGCGCCCTTGTCGGTCGCGAACACCGGGTTCAGGTCCATCTCGGCGATCTCGGGGAAATCGGCGACGAGTTGCGAGACGCTACGGATCACGTCCGCGAGTGCCGCGCGGTTCACGCCCTTTGCACCGCGCACGCCCTTCAGGATCTGCGCCGCGGCGATCCCGTCCAGCATGGACAGCGCATCCTCCTTCGACGCAGGTGCGAGCCGGAACGTAATGTCCTTCAGCACCTCGACCAGCACGCCGCCCAGCCCGAAGGCGACGAGCTTGCCGAACGACGGATCCGTCACGGCGCCGATGATCACCTCCTGGCCGCCGCCGACCATTTGTTGCACCTGCACGCCGGCGAGCTCCGCCTTGCGGTTGTATTTCTTCGCGTTCGCCATGATGGTCGCGAAGCCCTTCTTGACGTCCGCGGCGGTTTTCACGCCGACCAGCACGCCACCGGCTTCGGTCTTGTGCAAAATCTGCGGCGACACGATCTTCAGCACGACGGGGTAGCCCATCGCGGTCGCAATCTTCGCCGCCTGCGCAGGGGTCGTCGCAACACCCTCCTTCGGCACCGGAATGTCGTACGCGTCGCAGACCGCCTTGCCCTCGGGTGCCGTCAACGACGCACGACCTTCTGCTTTCACGCGATCGAGAATGCGCCGGACTTCCTTCTTGTTGTTTGCCATCGTCGTTTCCTTCGGTTCACATCGAGCGGCCCAAGGCGCCGCGTTCCGGAATGTTCAAATCGCTTTTTCCGCGCGCAACGCGGAGATCGCATCCTTGCTGTAGCCGAGTTCAGCCAGCACGTCGTCGGTATGCTCGCCCAGAAGCGGTGATCGCGTGACTTCCGTCGCGCTGTCCGACATCTTGATCGGATTGCCGACGGTCAGATACTTGCCGCGCGTCGGATGATCGACCTCGACGACGGTTCCCGTCTTGCGCAGCGAAGGCTCCTCGGCGATCTCCTTCATCGACAGGATCGGTCCGCACGGGATGTCGTGCTTGTTGAGGATGTCCATCGCCTCGAACTTGCTCTTGGTCTTGGTCCACTCCTCGATCTGGCCGAAGATCTCCATCAGGTGCGGCAGCCGCGCCTTCGGCGTTGCATAACGAGGATCGGTGAGCCATTCCGGCTTGCCGATCACCTCGCAGATGTCCTTCCACACCGGTGCCTGCGTAATGAAGTAGATGTACGCGTTGGGATCGTTCTCCCAGCCCTTGCATTTGAGGATCCAGCCGGGCTGGCCGCCACCCGACGCGTTGCCAGCCCGGGGCACCGCATCGCCGAACTTGCCGTTCGGATACTGCGGGTACTCCTCCATGACGCCGGTGCGCGCGAGGCGCTGCTGGTCGCGAAGCTTCACTCGGCACAGATTGAGCACGCCGTCCTGCATCGCCGCAAGCACGCGCTGTCCGCGGCCCGACGTGTTGCGCTGGTAGAGAGCGGCGACGATACCGAGTGCGAGGTGGAGGCCGGTACCGGAATCGCCGATCTGCGAACCCGTCACCATCGGTGGGCCGTCATCGAAGCCGGTGGTCGACGCCGAACCGCCCGCGCATTGCGCGACGTTCTCGTAAACCTTGCAGTCCTCGTACGGACCCGGCCCGAAACCCTTGACGGACGCCATGATCATCCGCGGATTGAGCTCTTGGACGCGCTCCCATGTGAGGCCCATCCGGTCGAGCGCGCCGGGCGCGAAATTCTCGACCAGCACGTCGCAGTGCTTCACCAGCGATTCAAGGATCGCCTTGCCCTTCGGATGCTTCGCATCGACGGTGATCGAGCGCTTGTTGTGGTTCAGCATCGTGAAATAGAGGCTGTCCACGTTCGGAATGTCGCGGAGCTGCCCGCGAGTGATGTCGCCTTCGCCCGCGCGCTCGACCTTGATGACGTCCGCGCCGAACCACGCGAGAAGCTGTGTGCAGGTCGGTCCCGACTGCACGTGCGTGAAGTCCAGGATGCGGACCCCGTCCAGTGCCTTACCCATACGTTCCCCTATGCAAATTTGTACCCCCCGAAGCGGCGCTGCGCGCCGCTTCCCCCTGAGGGGGCGAGCGCCTTGGGGGCTGCCCTGCGGCGCTCATTTCTTTTTCGCGGCAGGATTGAGATTCGTGATGCGACCGCTTTCGGTGCCGCCGCCCTCGTCGATCACCGCGTTGATCAGCGTCGGCCGCCGCGAGCGGATCGCTTCCTCCATCGCCTTGCGCAGCGCGTCGGGCGTCGTCACGTGGACACCGACGCCGCCGAACGCCTCCATCAGCTTCTCGTAGCGCGCGTCCTTGACGAACACCAGCGGCGAAGGGTCCGGCCCGCCCGTCGGGTTCTTCTCATCGCCGCGGTACACGCCGTTGTTGTTCATGATGACGATGCAGACCGGCAGGTTGTAGCGGCAGATCGTTTCCGTCTCCATCCCGGAGAAGCCGAACGCGCTGTCGCCTTCGACTGCGATCACGTGCTGTCCGGTCACCACGGCGGCGGCCACGCAGTAGCCCATGCCGATGCCCATGATTCCCCACGTGCCTACGTCGATGCGCTTGCGCGGCTTGTACATGTCGACGATCGAGCGCGTGAAGTCGAGCGCGTTCGCGCCTTCGTTGACGAGCATCGCATCGGGGTTCGCTTTCACGATGTCGCGCACCACGTTGAGCGCGCTCTGGAAGCTCATCGGCGACGGGTTCTTCGCGAGCGTCTCCGCCATCTTCGCGACGTTCTTCGTCTTGCGTTCGGCGATTGCGCCGAGCCACTCCGCGGGCGGCTGCGGCCAACTGCCGCCGAGGGCTTTGAGCAGCGCCGACACGCAGGACGCGATGTCGCCGACCACCGGAGCGTCGATGCGCACGTTGCTATCCGCTTCCTGCGGCGAGATGTCGACCTGGACGAACTTCTGGCGGCCCCATTCCTTTGCGCTGTTGCCGCCCCAGGTCTTGCCCTTGCCTTGCGAAAGCAGCCAGTTGAGGCGCGCGCCGATCAGCATCACGACATCCGCTTCAGGCAGTACGTAGGAGCGCGCCGCGGACGCAGATTGCTCGTGCGTGTCGGGCAGTAGACCCTTCGCCATCGACATCGGCAGGTAGGGAATGCCAGTCCTTTCCACGAGCGCCTTGATATCGGCATCGGCTTGCGCATAGGCCGCACCCTTGCCCAGGATGATGAGCGGCTTTTTTGCGGTCTTCAGCAGATCGACCGCGCGCTGCACGGCGTCGGCCGCCGGAATCTGGCGCGGCGCGGGATCGACGACCTTGATCAGCGAATTCTTGCCCACCTCGGCATCCATCGACTGCGGAAACAGCTTGGCCGGCAGATCGAGATAGACGCCGCCCGGACGCCCGGAAAGCGCGGCGCGAATGGCACGCGCGACACCCACACCGATGTCCTCGGCGTGCAGCACGCGGAACGCGGCTTTGCACAGCGGCTTGGCGATGGCGAGCTGATCCAGCTCCTCGTAATCGCCCTGTTGCAAGTCGACGATCTCGCGCTCCGACGAGCCGCTGATCAGGATCATCGGGAAACAGTTGGTCGTCGCATGCGCGAGTGCGGTGACGCCGTTCAGGAATCCCGGCGCCGAAACGGTGAGGCAGATGCCCGGCTTCTGCGTGAGGAAGCCGGCGATGGCAGCCGCATACCCCGCGTTTTGCTCGTGTCGGAAGGAGATCATTCGCAAGCCTTCCGCCTGCATCCTGCGCGTGAGGTCGGTAATCGGGATGCCGGGTAAACCGAAGATCGTATCGATGCCGTTCAGCTTGAGGGCGTCGATGACGAGCTGGAACCCGTCGGTTTCCTGTCCTTGACGATTGACCTCGGCGCCGGTGGCGGATTTGGGCGTGGTGCCGGCGGTGGTCGTAGCCGGCTTGGCGGCAACTTGTTCCATGTGGGTTCTCCGGTGAGGCGCGGGGGAGTGGAGTGCGCAGTCGAATCCAACGAGCAGGGCGTGACTGGAAGGGGCGCAGGCTTCTCGCCGCAGAACCTGCTCGCTTGGCTACTTCTGATATTCGGCGTAACGTATGTAATATATCAGGACTTGTCAACCGTCCAAATGTTATGTTCGATCCCATGAACTCCCGGCAAGATGCGCCCGGGATTCGCTCCATGACGCCCCGCCGATGCGGGGCGTTCGCACTGCTGCGACGGACGGCCTAGGGTACCCCCAGCCGGAGACCTGGACGAAATGGACACCACGACCGAAGTCCTGCTGCCGCCGCTGACGCCCCTCAGTGCCAGCGTGAGCCTGCGCGACCGGGCATACGCCGCGCTGAAGCAGATGATCACCGAGGCCGACATCTACGCGCATCCGGAGGAGATTCGCCTCGACGAACGTCAACTGACGCAGGCGCTCGGGGTTAGCCGAACGCCGATCCGCGAGGCCATGACGCTGCTCGAGCAGGAGGGCTTCCTGCGCACGGTGCCGCGCCGCGGCATTTTCATCGTCCGCAAGACGAAGAGGCAGATCATCGAGATGATCGAGATGTGGGCGGCGCTGGAGAGCATGGCCGCGCGCCTCGCGACGCTGAACGCGTCGGACGCCGACATCGCGCGGCTGCGCCGCATGTTCGACGAATTCAACAATTCGACGCCGGCGGAACACATCGACGAATACTCGGATGCGAACATCGCGTTTCACCAGGCGATCATTCGCCTGTCGGGTTCGCACCTCATGGGCCAGACCATCGAGAACCTGTTCATTCACGTGCGCGCCATCCGCCGCATGACCATTTCGCAGAACGATCGCGCCGCGCGGTCGATCGTCGATCACATGCGCATCATCGAGGCGCTCGAGCGGCGCGACACCGAGCTCGCGGAGCGTCTCGTGCGCCAGCATTCGCTCGATCTTGCGGCACACGTCGAAAAGCATTGCGATTTCCTGAACAGATGAACGACCCCCACGCTCGCTTTGCTCGCTGCCCCCCGAGGGGGCGCCGTCAGTCCCTTGGGACGGCCCGACGGGACTGACGATGACCGGCGAAGCCGTGATAGACACTTCCGGGCTGCGCAAGCGAGGCGCCGTGCGCGGCCGCCTGAAAGGCCGCCAGGTCGACCCCCAGGCCGCAGCCGACATCGCGGCGTTGCTCGGAACCGCGCCTCGACGGCGCGATCTGTTGATCGAGCACTTGCATCGGATCCAGGACCATTACGGCTGCATTCGCGCCGCGCACATCGTCGCGCTTGCGGCCGAAATGAAGCTCGCGCTGACCGAGGTCTTCGAAGTCGCCACGTTCTACCATCACTTCGACGTCATCGATAACGAAGAAACGGCGCCTCCGCCTATCACCGTGCGCATCTGCGAAACATTCTCCTGCGAAATGGCGGGCGCATCGACGCTCCGCGCGGCGGTCAGTGCGGCGTGGCGGCGCGAACGTGCGCGTCATCGGCGCGCCGTGCATTGGCCGCTGCGAGCACGCGCCGGCGGCAGTGGTCGGCCGCAATCCCGTCGACCGAGCGACAGCAGAATCGATCGGGGCGGCGATCGCCGGCGCGCGGCTCGAACCGCAGATTCCGGGCTACGTCGACTTCGCGAAGTACCGCGCAGACGGCGGCTACGAGACGCTGCAGGCGTGCGTATCCGGTGCGCGCACCGTCGAATCCGTGTTGGCAGCGATGGAAGACTCCGGTTTGCGCGGACTGGGTGGCGCCGGTTTCCCGGCGGGGCGCAAGTGGCGCATCGTCCGCAACGAGCCCGCGCCGCGCCTGATGGCGGTCAACATCGACGAGGGCGAGCCCGGAACGTTCAAGGATCGCCATTATCTCGAGCGCGATCCGCACCGCTTTCTCGAAGGGATGCTGATCGCGGCGTGGGCGACGGGCATCGGTGAAATCTACGTCTATTTGCGCGACGAGTACGCGGCGTGCCGCGCGATTCTCGAGCGCGAGATCGCGGCGCTCGAAAGCAACGCGCCTTGCCCGCTGCCGCGCATTCACCTGCGGCGCGGCGCGGGGGCGTACATCTGCGGCGAAGAGTCGGCGATGATCGAGTCGATCGAAGGCAAGCGCGGGATGCCGCGGCTGCGGCCTCCTTACGTTGCGCAGGTCGGGCTCTTCGACCGTCCAACGCTCGAGCACAATATGGAGACGCTCTACTGGGTCCGCGACATCCTCGAAAAGGGTGCGGCCTCGTTTTCCGGCCACGGCCGCAACGGCCGCAAAGGTTTGCGTTCATTCTCGGTGTCGGGTCGCGTCGCGAAACCGGGCGTGCATCTCGCGCCCGCAGGCATCACCGTGCGCGAGCTGATCGCCGAATTCTGCGGCGGCATGCTGCCCGGACACGACTTCTACGCGTATCTTCCCGGTGGCGCGTCCGGGGGGATCCTGCCGGCGTCGATGGGTGACATTCCGCTCGATTTCGACACGCTGCAACCGCACGGCTGCTTCATCGGCTCGGCGGCGATTATCGTGCTGTCGCAGCACGACCGAGCGCGTGACGCGGCACAGAACATGATGCGTTTTTTTGCCGATGAATCCTGCGGCCAATGCACGCCCTGCCGTGTTGGCACCGAAAAGGCGGTCGGCTTGATGGCGAGCAAGCGATGGGACACGGAACTGCTCGGCGAGCTGTCGCAGGCAATGGCCGACGCGTCGATCTGCGGCCTCGGGCAGGCGGCGCCCAATCCGATTGCGTGCGTGATCAAGCACTTTCCCAAGGAGATTTCGTGAACGCGCCCGGGATTCTCCTTTTCAAGCTGAATGGAGCGGAGGTCGAGGCGCAAGCGGGTGAATCGATCATCGAGATCGCCGATCGTCTCGGCGTCGAAATTCCGCGGCTCTGCTACAAGCCGGGAATGCGGCCGGACGGCAATTGCCGCGCGTGCATGGTCGAGATCAGCGGCGAACGCGTGCTGGCGCCGTCATGCTGCCGGGCGCCCGCGCCAGGCATGGAGGTTTCGAGCGTAAGCCCGCGCGCGAAAAGCGCGCAGAAGATGATCGTCGAGCTTCTCGCCGCCGACATGCCGGAGCGCGTCTACAAGCCCGACTCCGAACTGGAACACTGGCGGCGCCGTCTTGGCGTTGGCAAGCCGCGCTTTGCCGCACGTGCCCAGCCGGCCCCCGACGTCACTCACCCCGCGATGGCGGTCAATCTCGACGCCTGCATCCAGTGCACGCGCTGCGTGCGCGCCTGTCGCGAGGAGCAGGTCAACGACGTGATCGGCTACGCGTTCCGCGGCGGGCATTCGAAGATCGTGTTCGACCTCGACGACCCGATGGGCGAGTCAACATGCGTCGCGTGCGGCGAATGCGTGCAGGCGTGTCCCACCGGCGCGCTCGCGCCTGCGCACGATGCGTATCTCGTTCTAGTCGACAAGAAGGTCTCCTCGGTCTGCCCGTATTGCGGCGTGGGCTGCCAGCTCACCTACCATGTCAAGAACAACGCAATCGTTCGCGTGGAGGGCCGCGACGGGCTGGCCAATCACGAACGGTTATGCGTCAAGGGTCGGTTCGGCTTCGATTACGTGAGCCATCCGCAGCGCCTAACAAGGCCGCTGATCCGCAAGGAAGGATTCCCGAAATCGGCCGATTTCGTCATGGATCCCGCGAATCCACTCTCGGTGTTCCGCGAAGCGAGCTGGGATGAAGCGCTGTCGCTGGCTGGCGGCACGCTGGTGAAGATTCGCGACGCGTACGGTGGTGGCGCGCTGGCGGGCTTCGGTTCCGCGAAGGGTTCGAACGAGGAGGCCTACCTGTTCCAGAAACTGGTGCGCACCGGATTTGGAACGAACAACGTCGATCACTGCACGCGGCTTTGCCATGCGTCGAGTGTGGCCGCGCTCCTCGAGGGCATCGGCTCGGGCGCGGTGTCCAACCCGGTGATGGACGTGATGAAGGCGGAGGTCGTCCTTCTCATCGGCGCCAACCCCGTCGTCAATCATCCGGTAGCGGCAACCTGGATCAAGAACGCGGTCAGGCGCGGCACCAAGCTGATTCTCTGCGAACCGCGGCGTTCGGAGCTCGCGCGCCACGCGGCGTATTTCCTGCAGCTGAAACCCGACTCCGACGTCGCGCTGCTCAACGCGATGATGCATACGATCGTCGATGAAGGGCTCGCTGCGGACGGTTTCGTCGCTGACCGTACCAGCGGCTACGACGAGATCAGGAAGAACGTCGCCGGGCACAGCCCGGAAGCGATGGCGGCGGTGTGCGGCATTCCGGCGCCGACGATCCGCGAGGTTGCGCGCCTGTTTGCGACCTCGCGCGGCTCGATGATCCTGTGGGGGATGGGCATCTCGCAGCACGTGCATGGCACTGACAACGCGCGTTGTCTCATCGCACTGTCGCTCTTGACCGGGCAGGTCGGGAGACCGGGCACTGGATTGCACCCGCTGCGTGGACAGAACAACGTGCAAGGCGCGAGCGACGCGGGCTTGATCCCGATGATGTATCCGGATTACCGGCGCGTGGACAACGGCGACGCGCGGGGACGGTTTGAATCACTGTGGGGTGCGGATCTCGACCCGAAGCCCGGCCTCACCGTGGTCGAGATCATGGATGCCGTGCACGCGGGAAAGATCCGCGGCATGTACGTCATGGGCGAGAACCCGGCGATGTCCGACCCCGACGTGAGCCATGCGCGCCAGGCGCTCGCGGAACTCGAGATGCTGGTCGTGCAGGATATCTTCCTCACCGAGACCGCGTATCTCGCCGACGTGATCCTGCCCGCATCGGCATTTCCGGAAAAGACAGGGACATTTACCAATACCGACCGGCTGGTCCAGCTGGGCCGGCAGGCACTGTCACCACCGGGCGACGCGCGCCAGGATCTGTGGATCATCATCGAGATGGCGAAGCGCCTCGGCCTCGACTGGAAGTACACGGGCCCGAGCGAGGTGTTCGACGAAATGCGCAAGGCGATGCCGTCCATCGCCGGCATCACGTGGGAACGCCTCGAGCGTGAGCACGCGGTGACCTATCCGTGCGAAAAGGAAGGCGATCCCGGCGAACGCGTCGTGTTCACCGAGCAGTTCCCGACCGCGACCGGCAGGGGCCGCTTCGTGCCGGCGACGGTCATTCCTGCAGCTGAACGTCCCGACGATGCGTACCCGTTCGTGCTGATCACCGGCCGCCAGCTCGAGCACTGGCACACGGGCAGCATGACGCGTCGCACCGCCGTGCTCGACGCCATCGAGCCGGATCCCGTTGCCTCGCTGCATTCGGACGATCTCGTGGGCCTCGGCGTGCCGCCGGGCGGGATGATCACCGTCGCGTCGCGCCGCGGCAGCGTTGCGCTGCATGCGCGGGCGGACGACGGCACACCGCGCGGGGCGGTGTTCATCCCGTTTTGTTACTACGAAGCGGCGGCGAACCTGCTCACGAACCCGGTGCTCGATCCATTCGGCAAGATTCCCGAGTTCAAGTATTGCGCGGTGCGGGTTACAGCCGGCGGTGCGCCAATCACGAGCACGGGCTACGACACGGTGGCGAAGCAGGTCGCGGAAACGTTGCCCGGCGCGGAATGAAGAAGCCGGGAGCGCGTGGCTAGCGGAGAATCAGCGCAGCCGCTGCAATCGCTCGGCCGCGGCGAGTAACGTCTCGTCACGCTTGGCGAAGCAAAAGCGAATCACGCGATGGTCGGTTCCGTCCTGATAGAACGCCGACAGCGGAATGGTAGCGACGCCGATCTCGGTCACCAGCCGCCGCGCAAATTCCTGCGCGGACGCCTCGCTGGCCCGATCGTAGCGCGCGAGCTGGAAATAGCTGCCTCTGCAGGGAAGGAGATCGAGAGGCGTGTCGGCAAGCGCGGATCGAAAGAGGTCGCGCTTGGCGGTGAAAAAAGCCGGCAGCATTTCATAGCGCGCCGGATCGCGAAGAAACTCCGCCAGCGCATGCTGGACCACGCTGTTGACGGTGAACACCGTGAATTGATGGACGCGGCGGATTTCAGCGCTGATCGGGCGCGGCGCCAACGCATAGCCGACTTTCCAGCCCGTCGCGTGGAACGTCTTGCCGAACGAGCCGATGACGATGCTGCGCTCGACGAGCTCGGCGTTTCGCGCCAGGCTCTCGTGCCGCGCGCCGTCGTACACCATGTGCTCGTAGACCTCGTCGCTCACGATGAGGATATCGGTCCCGCGCGTCAGCGCGGCGAATCGTTCGAGATCCTCGAATGAAAGCACGCTGGCTCCTGGATTGTTGGGCGAGTTGACGACGATCATTCGCGTGCGTGGCGTAATCGCCGCCGCCAGCGCGCGCCAATCGATGGCGTAATCGGGAAAGGTGAGCGGCAGCGTTATCGGCGTCGCGCCCGAAAGGCGCACCGCCGGGACGTAACTGTCGTACGCCGGCTCGAACACGATGACCTCGTCGCCCGCATGAGCAAGCGCCTGGATCGAAGTGAAGATCGCCTGCGTCGCGCCGGTCGTGACCGTCACTTCGTGTTCGGGATCGTAAGCGTGGCCATAAAGGCGCGCCACTTTGGCCGCGATCGCCTCGCGCAGGCGCATGACGCCCGGCATCAGCGGATACTGGTTGTGCCCGGCTCGCATCGCGGCGTCGACCAGGTCGATCAGCGCGGGATCGATCGCATAATCGGGAAATCCCTGCCCGAGATTCACCGCGCCATGCTGCTGCGCGAGCGCCGACATGACGGTGAAGATGGTCGTGCCGGTGGCCGGCAACTTGGAGCGGATCTTCTGCGCCATGAGCGAATATCGCTGCGATCGAGGGTCAGCCGGTATGCAACGGCCGAGCGTGCGCGAAGTGTAGCAGCGGCGGCGGCACGGAAGCCGGGGCGCGAGACGCCGGGCGCTCGGCACGCGTGCATTAGAAGGCGGCCACCGCGAAATGATGCGAAGGTCGTACACTGGCGCAATGCATCGCGAGAGCAGGAAGACGACGCCACGGGAGTCCGTACAACGCGACCCCGCCATCCTCGGCCAAATCGGCAATACGCCACTGGTCGAAATCACCCGTCTTGACACCGGCCCTTGCCGACTGTTCGTCAAGCTCGAGAGTCAAAACCCGGGCGGGTCGATCAAGGACCGCATCGCGCTGTCGATGATCGACGCCGCCGAGCAGGACGGGCATCTGCGGGCCGGCGGCACCGTCGTCGAAGCGACTGCCGGCAATACCGGCCTAGGTCTCGCGCTGGTCGCGCGCGCGAAGGGCTATCGCGTGCTGCTGGTGATTCCGGACAAGATGTCGGCCGAAAAGGTGCTGCACCTCAAAGCGCTCGGTGCGGATATCCGCACCACACGCTCGGATGTGATCAAGGGCCACCCCGAGTATTACCAGGACATGGCGGCACGGCTCGCCGCCGAAATTCCGGGTGCGTTCTATGCCAATCAATTCGGCAATCCGTCGAATCCTGCGGCGCACGAGCGGACGACGGGTCCCGAGATATGGGAGCAGATGCAGCATCATGTCGATGCCGTCGTCTGCGGCGTCGGTTCGGGCGGCACGCTCACCGGACTCACGCATTATTTCGCGCGTGTAAGTCCGGGGACCGAGATGGTGCTCGCTGATCCGCTCGGTTCGGTGCTCGCACCGTATGTCGAAACCGGAAAGATCGGCGAGGCGGGCTCTTGGGTGGTCGAGGGAATCGGTGAGGATTTCATTCCGCCCATCGCCGACCTATCGCGAGTTCGCAAGGCCTATTCGATTCCCGACAAGGAAAGCCTCCTCACCGCACGCGAGCTGCTGAAGTCGGAGTTGATTCTCGGTGGCTCTTCGGCCGGGACGCTGGTCGCAGCGGCGCTACGCTATTGCAAAGAGCAATCGAGCGCGAAGCGGGTCGTCACCTTCATTCCCGACACGGGGAGCAAGTACCTGTCCAAGATGTACAACGACTTCTGGATGGTCGACCAGGGCTTTCTGGAGCTGCCCAGATACGGCGACCTGCGCGACCTCGTATCACGGCGCTTTGCCGATGGCGCGGTGGTCTCGGTCGGCGCCGAAGACACGCTGCTGACAGCGTTCCAGCGCATGCGCGTCTCCGACATGTCGCAGGTGCCCGTGCTCGCGGGCGATCGCGTCGTGGGTATCCTCGACGAATCCGATGTCCTGTTGCACGTCTACAAACAGCCCGAACGCTTTCGGGATCACGTCTCGACGGCGATGACCCAGAGGCTGGAAACGCTCGAGCCCAGCGCAGATTTCAGCGACCTCCTGGCGGTGCTCAATCACGATTACGTCGCTATCATTGTTCATGACGGCCGCTTTTTTGGGCTGATTACCCGCTACGATCTACTCACCTATTTGCGGAGAAGCCTGCCGTGAACGACCGCCAACAAAAATCCGCCGTGCGTACCCAGCATGGTTTCGCGACGCGCGCGATCCACGCCGGACAGGAGCCCGATCCGTCGACCGGCGCGATCATGACGCCAATTTACGCGACATCGACCTACGTGCAGACGAGTCCCGGCGTGCACAAGGGCTACGACTACGCGCGCACGGGCAACCCGACGCGTACCGCGCTGGAGGCGTGCGTCGCCGACCTCGAAAGCGGCGCGCGCGGCTTTGGGTTCGCATCGGGGCTGGCCGGCATGGCAACGCTGCTCGATGCGCTCGATGCCGGCGCGCATGTCGTGGCAAGCGACGACCTCTACGGCGGCACCTACCGGCTGTTCGAGAACGTGCGCAAGCGCTCGTCGGGCTTGAGCGCGAGCTTCATCGACATGGCAAATCCGGCGCACGTGCGTTCGGCGATCCGCCCCGGCACCAGGATGCTCTGGGTCGAGACGCCAAGCAATCCGCTGCTGAAGCTCATCGATCTGGCGGCGGTCGCGAAGATCGCACGCGAGCACGGTCTCATCAGTGTGGCCGACAACACTTTTGCGAGCCCCTGGATACAGCGTCCGCTGGAGCTGGACTTCGATATCGTAGTGCACTCGGCGACCAAGTATCTGAACGGCCATTCCGATATGGTGGGCGGTGTAGTCGTCATCGGAGGCGGGCCACGGCTCGAACCGCTCGCTGAGCGCCTTGCCTATTTGCAAAACGCCGTCGGCGGCGTCAGCGGACCCTTCGACAGTTTCCTCGCGCTGCGCGGCCTAAAGACGCTGGCGCTCCGGATGGAGCGGCACTGCGCGAATGCATTGGAGCTCGCCGTGTGGCTAACGACGCAGCCGGAAGTCGCGCGCGTTCACTATCCCGGGCTTGCCTCGCATCCGCAGCACGACCTCGCGAAGCGGCAGATGCGAGCCTTTGGCGGCATGGTGACGATCGTTCTCGCGACCGACCTTGCCGGAACCAAGCGCTTCCTCGAGCGCTGCCGCCTGTTTGCTCTGGCCGAGAGCCTGGGCGGCGTCGAAAGCCTGATCGAGCATCCCGCGCTGATGACGCACGGGTCGATTCCGCCCGCGCTGCGCGCCGATCTCGGTATCGGCGATTCGCTGGTACGACTTTCGGTCGGCGTCGAGGATGTCGCCGATTTGCGCCGCGACCTGCGCGAGGCGCTCGACGCGATTTGAAAGAGGGTCCGCTTCTTTGCGGCCGCGCGCTACCGCCCGCGGGCGCTGCGGATCACCCGCGAAATCAGCGGCCAGAACAGCATGACGAGCGCAAGCCCGGTGATGCCGCCGACGAGCGCATTCGAGAAGAACACGGTGAGATCGCCCTGCGAGATCAGCATTGCCTGGCGGAACGAGTCTTCGGCGCGATCGCCCAGCACCAGCGCCAGCACCAGCGGCGCCAGCGGATAGTCGAGCTTCTTGAATACGTAGCCGACGACGCCGAATCCCAGCATGAACCAGACGTCGAGCATCGCGCTGTGAACGCTGTAGGCACCGATGCCGCAGATGACGATGATGACGGGCGCGATGATCGAGAACGGCACGCGCAGGATCGCCGCAAAGAGCGGCACGCAGGTCAGCACGATGACGAGGCCGGCGAGATTGCCCAGGTACATGCTCGCAATCAATCCCCAGACGAAATCCTTCTGCTCGACAAACAGCAACGGTCCCGGTTGCAAGCCCCAGATCAGCAATCCGCCGAGCAGCACGGCCGCAGTCGGCGATCCCGGGATGCCGAGCGCGAGCATGGGCAGTAGCGCGCTGGTGCCGGCCGCGTGGGCAGCGGTTTCGGGGGCTACGACGCCTTCCAGCTGGCCGCTGCCGAACTTGTCGCCGTTCTTAGACATTCTCTTGGCGACTCCATAGCTCATGAAGGAGGCCGGCGTCGCGCCGCCCGGCGTGATCCCCATCCAGCAGCCGATGAGGCAGCTTCGCACCGACGTCATCCAGTAGGCGGGCAGTTTCTTCCACGTCTCGAGCACGATCTTCGGGTCGATTTTCGCCGACTTGCCGCTGAAGGAGAGGCCCTCTTCCATCGACAGCAGGATCTCGCCGATGCCGAAAAGTCCGATCACTGCGATCAGGAAGTCGACGCCGCGCATCAATTCCGAAAATCCGAAGGTGAGACGAAGGCGCCCGGTGATGTTGTCCATGCCGATGGCGGCGAAAGCGAATCCGAGCAGCATCGATACCAGCGTTTTCCACGGCGAGCCCTTGCCCATCCCGATGAAGCTGCAGAAGGTGAGCAGGTAAACCGAGAAGAATTCAGGCGGCCCGAATTTGAGCGCGAACTTCGCGACCAGAGGCGCCAGGAAAGTGATCATCACGACCGCGAACAGCGCGCCGATGAATGACGACGTGAACGACGCGGTAAGCGCTTCTCCCGCGCGGCCCTGCTGCGCCAGCGGATAGCCGTCGAACGTCGTCGCGACCGACCATGGTTCGCCGGGAATATTGAACAGCACCGACGTGATAGCGCCGCCGAACAGCGCGCCCCAGTAAATGCACGACAGCATGATGATCGCCGAGGTCGGCGGCATACTGAACGTGAGGGGAAGCAGGATCGCGACGCCGTTGGCGCCACCCAACCCCGGAAGCACGCCGATGATCACGCCAAGAACGATCCCGATCATCATCAACAGCAGATTGAACGGGCTCAGCACGACGACGAAGCCATGGAACAGCGCGCCGATCTCAGCCAAGGAGTCTCCTCGTCATCGGGAACGTGCCTTCAGTAACCGAGCCCCGACAGCAGGTCGTAGGTGCCCTTGTAGAGCGGGACCTTGAACCAGACTTCGAACATCAGGAACAGCGACACGCTGACGCCCAGGCCGATCGCTATGCTTTTCGGCCACGGATACTTGCCGAGCCATACCATGAAGAGGGCAATGTAGACCGCTGACGCCACGTAGAAGCCGAAGAACTGGACCGCCAGCACGTAAACCGATGCCGGCAGCAGCACCGCAAAGACGAGCTTCAGCTGCGACCACGCGACAAACTGATCGCGGTGCAGTGCGACCGCGCCTTTGAATTGCTCGCGCCGCTTCCATTCGAGGAACGCGACCTGCAGCAGCGTCGCGGTGCTCGCGATGCACAAAAGCAGCCCGATGTAGAAGGGGAAGTAACCCGACTGCGGGCCGTCGTCTCCCCAGCTCGACCCCAGCCGGTAGCTGTCGCCGACGACGAGTACACCGATGAGTAGAATGATCAGGGCGACGGTGACATCCATCGCCGGCGTCGATATCCCTGCTTCCGCTTCTGAGGGCCTCTCGTCGCTCATGCGCGTCGGCCCGGCAGGTCGCCGAGTATGCTCCACGCCAACGCCGCCTCGCCGGCGCCGTCGTGGCGCCGGGAGGATGGCAGGCCGACCACCATCACGGCTTGGCCAGGAACCCGGCCTCTTGCATCAGCGTGACGTGCGTCTTTTCTGCGCTCTCGACCCACTTCGCGTAGTCGGCACCGGTCATGAACGTCGCGTTGAACGCGCCGTCCTCCATGAACTTCTTCCAGTCCGCGGTCTCGCGCACTTTCTTGAACAGGTCGACATAGAAATCGACCTGGTCCTTGGTGACGCCGGCGGGCATGAAGATGCCGCGCAGCATCACATAATCCATCCCGACGCCGGCCTCCTTGCAGGTGGGGATGTCGTTCCACGACATCGTGTCGGTGACCTTCGCCTTGTAGGGCATGCGATCGTTGTCGAATACGCAGAGCGGCCGCAACGAACCGGCGCGCCACTGCGCAACGGCCTCGATCGGGTTGTTCACGGTCGAGTCGATGTGCTTGCCAACGAGCTGGACGGCAACGTCGCCGCCGCCCTTGAACGGCACGTAGGTGAACTTGGTCCCGGTGGCCTTCTCGATCGCAACGGTGATGATCTGGTCCTCCTGCTTCGAGCCCGTGCCGCCCATCTTGAACTTGTTGGGGCCGCCCGCCTTGACCGCGGCCAGATAGTCCTTGGCCGTCTTGTAGGGGGTATCGGCGTTGACCCACAGCACGAACTGGTCGAGCGCGAGCATCGCCACGGGCGTCAGGTCCTTCCAGTTGAAAGGCACGCCGGTCGCGAGCGGCGTCGTGAACAGGTTGGAGAGCGTAATGACGATCTTGTTGGGGTCGCCTTTCGCCTCCTTCATCGCGAGGTAGCCCTCGGCGCCGGCGCCGCCCGGTTTGTTGACCACGATCATCGGCTGCTTCATCAGGTTGTTCTTGGTGACGACGCCCTGGATGAACCGCGCCATCTGGTCGGCGCCGCCGCCGGTACCGGCAGTAACGATGAACTCGACCGGCTTCGTCGGTTCCCACGCGAAAGCCGCGGGCGCGATTGCGGCAACGCAGCCGGCGATGGCCAGCGAGATCCAAACGCGGTGAACAGAAGGTAATATTGTGAAATGACGAAAAGCGGGAACGCCGAAACGAGTAGTAGGAGCGGTGGAACAGAGCATGGCAATTCCTCCTTAATACACACCGATTAGAATGTTCTTGATGGGACCAAGTCCTCGGCACCGGCATTCCCGGCGCGGGTCGGCTCTCCAGTTCCCCACCCTAATCTTACCCGAATTGATGAGCAGTTTGATCCCGCGCGGACGTCCCGCGCTCTATGACATCGTCCTTGCCGCGGCAATGGATCCGGAGAGCCGCAGCACGCGGTCCCGGCGAGCGCGTCTCCATATCGCATCCCCGTTCGGCGCTATCATCGCAAGATGAGGCGCGAACTGCGTTCGCTCGCTGCCGCGGAGCGCATTGACGCGCTCGCCGATCCCGGCACCGTCGCGAGCATCGATGGGGCGCTGGCCGGACCGCGGCGCTCGTCGCTTCTTGCACGGTGGAGAATCGACGCGCAGGAAGACGATGGCGTCGTGCTTGCCCGCGGCGATGTATTCGGCGCGCAGGTGCTTTTCGCTGCGCAGGACGAACGCTTCCTTGGCGGCAGTGCCGGTACCCATCATGCCGAAGCGCTGCGCGGCCTGTTCGAGCGCGCGCACGATTTGCGGCCCGCTGCCGTGCTCCTGCTCGTCGCTTCGGGTGGAGTGCGTCTGCACGAAGCCAATCCCGCGGAATTCGCGCTCGCTCGCGCGTTGAGCGCGTTGCTCGATCTGCGTGCGGCGGGCGTGCGCGTGCTAGCCCTTGGCGTCGGCGACATCTTCGGCGGATCGTCAGTCCTGGCATGTGCGACGGATCGAATCGCGCTATTGCCGAAGACGAAGCTCGGACTTTCGGGACCCAAGGTGATCGAGCTTGCGCACGGGCGTGGCGAGATCGATGCCACGGACCGGGCATCGGTTGCCGCGCTGTTCGGTGCCGAAGCGCGCGCAGTTGCAGGCGAGGTCGAACTACTCGCCGATGACAGTGACGTCGCGCGGGCGTGGATCGCATCCGATCGCGGTATTGACGATACCTTCGCGCAGCTCGTGCACGCGATGCAGGTACGTCTTGCAAAGCGTCTATTTGCCCGCGACGTTCGCCGCGAGAGCGCCGATGCGCCGCGCACTCCGACGGAGGCGCCACCGATGTCTCTGTTTGCGGGTGCGGAGCGGGTCGAGCCTGGCGGCTGGCTCTGGCGCGAGAAAAAGCGCCCGATCTGGCTTGCCCGCCCCAGCGGCAGGCGACCTTTCGGTCCGCGGGAGGCGCACGCGCTCGACGCCGAATTGCTCGCGCATCTTGCGGGCAAGGAGCTGTCCGAAGGCACAACTTTGATCCTGGTCGAAGATTCGCGCGGCCACGAAACGACGGCTGGAGCGGAGGCGCTTTGCGTTTCACAGTATCTCGCACAGCACGCCGCGGTGCTTGCGTTGCTCCGTGCGCGAGGCGTGCGCGTCGTTGGCCTCCTTGCCGGTGCGGGTCACAGCGCGGCGTTCTTCGTCAATGCTCTGCAGGCATCAAGCGTCTATGCGCTCGCGGACGCGCGGGTAGTCGCGATGGAGCCCGCGGCGATTGCGCGCGTGACGCGACTCGATCCGGCGCAGCTCACGACGCTGATCGAGGAAGACCCGGCACTGGGACACCCCGTTCGTCATTTTGCGGCGTGGGGTGGGATTACGAAGATCTTGCCGGAAGCGAATCGCGAGCAGCTGCTGTCGCTCGTCACCGGGGAGAAGTAGACCGAAGACGGCGCGGTTATTTGCCTGGCCCCATCACCCAGGTCGGGAATCCCGTCGCAATGCCGGGAAAGAGGCATATCAGCACGATCGCGACGAACATCAGCACGACGAACGGCAGCACCCCCCACACGACGTCGCGCAGCGGAATGTCCGGAGCGATGTTCTTGATGACGAAAATGTTGAGGCCGACGGGCGGGTGGATCAATCCCATCTCCATCACGATTGTCATCAGTACGCCGAACCAGATGAGATCGAACCCGGCCGCGCGCAGCGGCGGCAGGATGATCGGCGCCGTCATCAGGATGATCGACACCGGAGGGAGGAAGAATCCGAGGACGACGACCATCGTCAGGATCGCGGCCAGCAGCAGCCATTTCGACAGGTGCATGGCGACAATCGCTTGCGCGGCGGACTGGCTGATGTGGAGGTAGCTCATCACGTACGAGAACAAGAGCGACATGCCGATGATGAACATCAGCATCGTCGATTCCTTGAGCGTGGCGCCGAGGATGGGGGCGAGGTCCCGCGGCCGCCACACGTGGTAAGCCACCGCGATCAGGATCAGCGCGAGCACCGCGCCCAGTCCGGCCGTTTCCGATGGTGTCGCGTAGCCGCCGTAGAGCGCGACCATGACGCCGATCAGCAGCACGACGAATGGCACGACGCGCGGCAGCATCTCGACCTTTTCGTGGAACGTGTAGATCTTCTGCTCCAGATAGGCGGATTGCCGGCCATCGCGCGCGAAGGCGGCGTGCGCGGCGGCGTATTCCCGGCGAAACTTCCAGGCCGCATAGAGCGCGAACAGCGCGACGAGCAGCAGCCCCGGACCGATGCCGGCGAGGAAGAGCCGTCCCAGCGACACCTCGGCCGCGACGGCGTACAGAATCATCGTGATCGAAGGCGGCAGCAGAATTCCCAGCGTGCCTCCGGCAGCGATGATGCCGGCAGCGAAGCCGGGTGAATATCCGCGCTTGCGCATCTCCGGAATGCCGGCACTGCCGATCGCAGAACACGTCGCCGGACTCGACCCGGCCATCGCCGCGAATAGAGCGCAAGTGAACACGTTGGCGATGCCGAGTCCGCCGGGGACACGCTGCATCCATGCATGCATCGCCAGATAGAGATCGCGGCCGGCGTCGGAGCGTCCGATCGCGGCCCCTTTGAGGATGAAAAGCGGAATCGACAGCAGCGTGATGCTCGCCATCTCCTCGTAGACATTCTGCGTTACGGTATCGAGCGAGGATGTGGGCATGAACATCGCCATGAACAGGATCGCGACGAAACCGAGCGCAAATGCGATCGGCATTCCCGAGAACATCACGACCAGCGTCACGGCGCCGAACAGGAGACCCAGCGTCAACACGCTCATCGCGTTCGGCGCGGCACGAAGTGGCCGATCGATTGCAACAGGACCTGGGCCACGAGCAGCGACATCCCGAGCGCCATCAGTCCGTAGGGGATGGTAAGCGGAGGCGCGAAAGTCGACGAAGTTGTCATCTTGTCCACCCATGCTTCGTGGAACAGCGTCCACGACTTCCAGGCGAAAAACGCGCAGAACGCGAGCGTCATCAGGTCGACCAGCACGATGCGGATGCGATTGACGCGCGCGGGAAGGACGCTCGCGATGGCCTCGATCCCGATATGCCCGCGCTGCGCCTGCACCCATGCGCCCGCGAGAAATACGGCGCCTACGATGCAGAACACCGCAATCTCGTCCTGCCAATCGGTGCCTGCCCTGAAGAGGTAGCGCGAGAACACGCTATAGGTGAGCACCAGCGAGGCCACGAGCAGCGCCACCATGCCGACGATTGACATCGCCCGGTTGACGGCGTTTTGCACGATCTCCAGGAGTGCCAGCGTGCCGGCTTGGGTCTCGGACTCGCCGCCCTGATCGACCTCTTTGCTCAAAGGAGCTTCTCGGCGGCCGCGAGGAGCTTCGAGCAGTTCTCGTTCTTGGCGGCGAAGTCTTGCCAGACCGGCTTCGCCAGCACTTGCCATTTCCGCAACGCCGCGTCGTCGAGGTCCGACACCTTCGCGCCGGCCTTGACGTAGACGCCGGCAACCGCGACGTCGTCAGCCATCGCGCTGTCGACGGCGAATTTTTCGAGGTCGGCGCCAACCGCCAGGATCGCATCCTGCTGCGGCTTCGGGAGCTTGTCGAATATCTGCTTCGACATCATGAGCGGCTCGAACATGAACCAGTACGATTTACCGCGTCCGCTCGTGAGGAACTTGGAGACCTCCTCCAGCCGGAACGAGATGAGGCTCGTCGACGACGTCAGCGCGGCGTCCATCGCACCGGTCTGCATCGCGGCATAGATCTCGTTCGACGGCAGCGATAGCACCGAAGCGCCGGCGTCCTTGAACATCATGTCCATCTCGCGGCTGCCCCCGCGGATTTTCATTCCCTTGGCGTCATCGGGCGTGACCAGCGGCTTGCTGCGGCTCGCGACTCCACCCGCCTGCCAGATCCAGGTCACGACGATAACGCCCTTCTCGGCCAGGATTTGCGACAGCAGCTTTCCAACCTCGGCATTTTTCCATTTGCTCCCGATCTCGTAGGATGGCACGAGTGCCGGGAGGAGACCGATGTTGGTTTCGGGGACTTCGCCGCCCGCGTAGGACAGCGGCACCAGCGAGAGGTCGAGTGCGCCGCGGCGCAGTGCACTGAACTGCGAGTTGACCTTGACCAGCGAAGAGTTCGGATAGATGTCGAACTTGAGCGCGCCGTTCGTGCGCTTCTCCACGTCCTGCGCGAACTTGCGAACGAGGCGGTCGCGGAAGTCACCGGCGTCGATCGTGCCTCCCGGGAACTGGTGCGAAATCTTGAGAGTCGTGGTCTGCGCGTTCGCGCGGAATGCGGTGAGCGCGAGGGGAATGGCGGCGAGCGAGCCGGCGATCAGACGGCGGCGAGAACGAATCATGGCTTCCTCCGAAATAATTTTTTATGCTGGCTGCTGCGGCCGCCTTTCGATACCGCACTGCGGCAGCTTCCGCAACGAGAGGATGATGCGGCAACGACGCCGCGTTCGCAATGGTCCGCACCCGCCTCCGCGGTCGCGCGACGACGGTATGATGTCCCGCGCCGCCCATGCGCGCCGACGATGCGAAGGGCGGCGGAAACCGGGACGCCGATGACACGCGGATGCATCGCACTGTTCGCCGTACTCGCGATTACGAGAGCGGAGGCGCAGCCCGCCATCGACTACGAGCGCGAGGAACGATGGGCGCAGGAAGTCGTCCCATCGGTTGTGGTGGGCGATGTTGTCTGGCTCGCTACGCCGGCGCGTGTGAAAGTACTGGCGATTCTGACCACGCCGACCGCGAACGCGAAGGGAGGGGTGATTGTCATTCACGGCCTCGGCGTGCACCCTGATTTCGGCATGATCGGCGGTGTGCGCAGCTACCTTGCCGACGCAGGCTACGTCACGCTTTCGGTGCAGATGCCGGTGCTGGCTGCTGGCGCGTCGCGCGGCGACTATGCCGCTGCGCTGCCCGCCGCCGCGGAGCGGATCGGTGCAGCGATCGCGTTCGTGCGCGCGAAAGGTATTGCGAAGATTGCGATCGTTTCGCACAGCATGGGCGCGACGATGGCAAACGCCTACCTCGCGCGGCCCGATGGCGCGAAGATCGATGCCTGGGTCCCGATCGGCATGCTCGTCGACTTTGCAACACCTCCAAGGGAGCCGGTGCAGGACATCATCGCCGAGAATGAGCTGAACGAAGTCGCGGCCGCCGCGCCCGTGCGCGCAAAACGGCTGCCGCGCGACGCCTGCTCCCGGCAGGTCACGATCGCCGGGGCGGACCATTATTTCGAGAATCGGCAGAAGGAGCTCGCGGTGGCGATCGCCGTGTTTCTCGACCGCGTTTTCGGACGCTCCTGCTAGCGGCCTGTAACGAGGGAAGCCGTACTGAACGAACATGGTATGGCCAGCGAGACACTATCGATTCCCCATTACAGGCCATTAGTCCCGATCGTCGTCCTCACCGCGCGTGGCGCGGTCGAGCCGATCGCGCACGGCGAGCCAGTCGTCGCCTCCGGGCACGTCTTCGATCAGGATCACATCGGCATTCGCAGCGTCGAGCGTACGCAAGTTTGCGTAGAGGTCGTGCGCGTAGCGGGCCACCTCGGCCGGCGCATCGATCCAGACCCCCTCGAAATCGGCCGGGCGCGAAACGGTGCGTGCGAGCACGGCGGCCGCTTCGTCGCGCGCAGCGAATTGGTCAAGCTCGGCTCTGAGCGCGTCGGACGCGACGAGCACCGCGGTCGTTCGGGGCGCGTAATGGGCTGGCAGTGTTCCCGGCGCGCGCGGCGCCGCGCTGTCGGGCGAGCGCGGCGGCCGGCCGAGCACGCGCGCGAGGTCAGAAACCGGGACGCCGCCCGGGCGCAGCAGGATCGCTGTCCCGGCCACAAACGCGACGATAGTCGATTCGATCCCCACCTCGCACGCACCGCCGTCGAGGATCAGCGACACTGCATCGCCGAGATCGTCGGCGACATGCGCCGCGGTTGTCGGCGAGATACGACCGAAGCGATTTGCCGAGGGCGCCGCAATGCCGTCGCCAAATGCGGCCAACAATTCGTGGGCTACCGGATGCGACGACACCCGCAGCCCGACGCTGTCTTCCCCTCCAGTCACGAAATCCGAAGCGCGAGCGGCGCGCGGCAGGACCAGTGTCAACGGACCTGGCCAGAACGCCTCGGCGAGGGCGCGTGCGCCGCCGGAAAACTCGCGTGCCCAATGCGGCACGTGCGAGGCGTCGGGCAGATGAACGATCAGCGGATGGTCCGCCGGGCGGCCTTTGGCCGCGAAGATGCGACGCACGGCGCCGCCGTTCGTGGCATCGGCGCCGAGACCGTAAACCGTTTCGGTCGGAAAGGCGACGAGCTCTCCCGCGCGCAGTCTTTCCACCGCGGCCGCGATGGCGGCGGACGTTGCACCTACGATGTGCGCTGTCATCGACCCGTCCGACGGCCGGCGTGGCCCGGGCGCCGTCTGCTAGAATTCCGGCTTTTGCGCAGCGTCGTCCGGGTCGCGATTTGACGCCACCTCGGACCCCACCTCGAGCGTGCAATCGTATGGGCTAGGAGAGGCAATGAGCGATTTCCTGTTCACGTCGGAATCGGTGTCGGAAGGGCATCCGGACAAGGTCGCGGACCAGATTTCCGACGCGGTGCTGGACGCGATTCTAGAGCAAGACCCCACCGCGCGCGTTGCGGCCGAAACGCTGGTGTCCACTGGTCTTGTCGTGATGACCGGCGAGATCACCACTGCGCACAAGCACGATTTTGCCAGCATCGCTCGCGACACGATTCGCAGGATCGGCTACAACGACCCGGAGCTTCGCTTCGACGCCGATGGTTGCTCGGTGATGGTGTGCTACGGCCGCCAGTCGCCCGATATCGCGCGCGGCGTCGACCATGCGTCCGACGAATACCTGAATCAGGGCGCGGGGGACCAGGGTTTGATGTTCGGGTACGCCTGCGACGAGACGCCGACGCTGATGCCTTTCCCGATCTACTACGCGCACCGGCTCGTGCAGCGGCAAAGCGAAGTGCGCAAGGATGGCCGGCTGCCGTGGCTTCGGCCCGACGCCAAGTCGCAGGTCACCGTTCGCTACGTCGACGGCAAGCCCGTGGCGATCGACACGGTCGTGCTCTCGACGCAGCACCATCCGAGCATGAACGAGAAACAGAAGGAGCTCGCCGAGGCCGTGATCGAGGAGATCATCAAGCCCGTGCTGCCGTCGAAGATGCTCGCGGGCACGAAGTACCTCGTGAACCCTACAGGACGCTTCGAAATCGGCGGACCGCACGGCGACGCCGGACTGACCGGACGCAAGATCATCGTCGACACCTATGGCGGCGCCTCGCCGCACGGCGGCGGCGCATTCTCCGGCAAGGATCCGTCGAAAGTCGATCGATCGGCCGCCTACGCGGCGCGCTACGTGGCAAAGAACATCGTCGCGGCGGGAATCGCGAAGCAGTGCCAGGTGCAGCTTTCCTATGCGATCGGCGTCGCGCACCCGATCAACGTGACCGTGTATACGGAAGGCACCGGGCGCATCCCGGACGAGAAGATCGCCGCGCTCGTCAAGACTCACTTCGACCTGCGGCCGAAGGGCATCATCCAGATGCTGGATCTGCTACGGCCGATTTACCTGAAGACCGCGGCCTACGGCCACTTCGGCCGCGACGAGCCCGAGTTCACTTGGGAAGCGATGGACAAGGTGCAGGCGCTGCAGGCCGCGGCCGGGCTCTCGGGCGCAACGGCTTCTCCCGGCAGCGGTTCTCGGGTACAATCCGCCGCTCTCGAAACAACGCAAAAGTAAGGAAGGGAGGTGATGCCCATGGCCGAACGATCCCGCACCCGCCGCAACACCCTCGAGCGCCGCTGCCTCGGCAAAGCCTACAAGCGTCTTTTTGTCGGCTCGCAAAAGGGCATTTTCAAGATGCTCGAGAAAATCAAGAAGGCGTAACAACCTTCTTCAACGGCGCACAGCGCCGATCCAGTATCGGAGGGCCGCAATCGCGGCCCTCTGCTTTTTGGTGTGTTGCGCTGATTGTCCAAGATGCCCTCCGGGCAATTTGTGCATGACTGACACCAATAGCAATTTAGTTGGCATAGCCTTCGATTTCCAGATGGGCGAGGTTTCCGTAACAATGATGTCGACGGCGCGCAAAGCCGTCGTGGAGCGAAGAGCGATGAACCCAAAGGAATGGATCGGCAAGTCGGAAACGGTCGAAGACGTCGCGACCGCAACGCCCTACGCGGCGCTGTCGGCAACGCTCGACCGCGAGGCCGTGCGTCCGGCGGGAGGAACGCCGCTGCCCGCGCTGTGGCACTGGCTCTATTTTCTGCCGCTGTATCAGCTCTCCGAGGTCGGCCCCGACGGCCATGCGAAGCGCGGTGGATTCTTGCCGCCGATTCCGCTTCCGCGACGGATGTGGGCAGGGAGCCAGCTTCAATTCCTGAAGCCTCTTTGCATCGGCGACGCTCTCTCGCGCACGTCGACAATCGAGGACGTGACGGAGAAATCCGGGCGCAGCGGTCCTCTAGTGTTCGTCAAGGTTCGCCACGAGATCCGACGCGGCGACGAAAAGGAAATCGCTCTCGTCGAATATCACGACATCGTCTACCGCGAGGCGCCAAATCCAGGCGACGCCGCAACAAAGCCAAAGGCAGCGCCATCCCGCAGCTCGTGGGAGCGACGATGGGTGCCGGACGATGTGTTGCTCTTTCGCTACTCCGCGCTGACCTTCAACAGCCACCGTATCCACTACGATCGCCGCTACGTCACCGAGGTAGAAGGCTATCCGGGTCTCATCGTGCACGGTCCGCTGATTGCCACGCTGCTCCTCGATCTGCTGCGCCACCAGCTGCCCGACGCGGTGGTGACAAGCTACGAGTTCCGGGCGGTTCGTCCGCTGTTCGATCTCCATCCGTTCTTCGTCTGCGGCGAGCCGCAGCAAGACGGCAAGACGTTCAAGCTCTGGGCGCGCGACCACGAGGGATTCCTCGCCATGGACGCGACGGCCCTCGTCGGATGAGACCGTGAGTTGCCGAAGCACGCCGAACGCTTAGATCATGCGTTTCGCCTACTACGCCAAACTTTCGCCTGCGGACCAGCGGATCTATCGTCGCAGCGACGCGATCGAGTCGCTGCCGCTGCCTGCGGGCTTGATGGCCGGGGAGATCGTCGCGCGCATTCGCGATGGACTCGCGAGCGACGACCTCAAGGCGGTTCAAGGCGCCTGTCAGGCGCTGGTCGATGCGCTCGTCGCGGGCTATCGCGTTCCGCGGATCCGCGTTCGCGTGCTCGCACGCCGCCCTTCGTACGACTATGGCGAACTGCATGGTCTCTACGAGCCGGAGGAAGACAGGCTGCCGCCGCGGATTACGGTGTGGATGCGTACGGCGGCGAGAAAGCAGGTGGTTGCGTTCAAGACATTCCTGCGCACGGTCGTGCACGAGGTCGCCCATCATCTCGACTACGAGCATTTCAAGCTCGAGGAGACGTTTCACACCGAAGGCTTCTACAAGCGGGAATCGTCGCTTTCCAATGCGCTGCTCGCGCAGTGCGCAGCGTTGGAACGATCCGGCAACGAATCGGGTGTGGACGGCGCGTGACGCTGCGCGCCGCGTTACTCTTCAGGGTGCTGCTTGCGCGAGCGTCGTTGCGCTCCAGCCGCCTCCCAGCGCCTTGATCAGTCCGACGCTCGCCGTGAGACGACGGCCGTGAATCGCGAGCGCGGTTCGCTCGCTGTTGAGCGCCGCGGTCTGCAGCACGACGACGGCGAGGTAGTTCGCGGTGCCGGCGCGGTATTGATTGAGCGCGATCGCGGCCGATTCGCGCGCCGCCTTGACCGCATCGTCCTGCACCGCTGCCTCCGCTCCAGGATCGACAGCGCGACGAGGTTGTCCTCGACCTCCTGGAAGGCGGTGAGCACCGTGAAACGATAGTTCGCGACCGTTTCGTCATACGTCGCGATCGCCTGCGTTTTTTGCGCCTGCCGCAATCCGGCATCGAAGACCGCCTGTGCAATCGCCGGACCGATCGACCAGTAGCGCGCCGGCAGCGACAACAGGTTTCCTATGACCGAACTCTGCAAGCCGGCCGTTGCGCCCAGCGTCAGCGCGGGAAAGAACGCCGCTTGCGCAACACCGATTTGCGCGTTGGCGCTCGCCGTGCGGCGTTCTGCCGCTGCGATGTCCGGTCGCCGCTCGAGGAGCTCGGACGGCAGCACGACCGGAATCTGCGGAAAGACGGTGGCGAGCGGCAGCGCCGCGATCGCGAGCTGCGAAGGCGGTTTGCCGACCAGCACCGCGATCGCATGCTCCAGTTGCGCGCGCGCCACGCCGGCGTCGAGCAGCTGCGCGCGGGTTGAAGCGAGCTGCGCCTCGGCTTGCGCAACGTCGCCGCGTGCGACGACGCCGGCTTTGTACTGGTTCTGCGTGAGCTGGAGTGAGCGCTCGTACGCGCCGACCGTTTCGCGTAGGAGTGCGATGTCGGCATCCTGCACCCGGAGCAACAGGTAGTCCTGCGCAAGGAGCGCTTGCATCGACAGCGTCGCCGCCGCCAGGTCCGCGCTGCTCGCCTGCGCCGTCGCGTCCGCTCGCTTCGACACCGCGGCGAATGCCGCCCCAGAGATCGATCTCCCAATTGAGGTCGAGCGCGATGTTGTAGCTGTTGGTGACACCTTGTCTCTGTACTTGTCCTTGCGCGCCGTCGGACGAGCCACGCGACGTCCGCAGCGCGGCGCCATTCACGTTGATGGCGGGGAAGAGCTGCGAGCGCGCCGCCTGCGTGGCGGCCTGGGCCTCGCGTACCTTGGCGGCGGCGGCGGCCACCGTCTGGTTATCGACCTCGACCTGGCTTGCAAGGCGATTCAGCTCCGGATCGGCAAATGGCTCCCACCACGGACCACGTGGAGCGTCGTCGCGTGGCTGCGCGACTTTCCATCCCGTGGCTTCCTTGAACGTCGCCGACTCCGGCGCCGAAGGTCGCTCGTAGTCCGGGCCGACCATGCAGCCGGAAAGCGTTGCCGCGAAAACGCCGACGAGGAGGGACCTCATGGAGCTGGCACGCTGTTTCATCGCGATCATTCCGCCGCCGGCGCCGTCACTGGAACAGGCGACCGCTTTCGCGCGCGCGTTGCCCACAAACGGAAACGGTCGAGATAGAGGTAGACGATCGGCGTCGTGTAAAGCGTCAGCGCCTGGCTCACGATGAGGCCGCCGACGATGGCGATACCGAGCGGACGACGCATTTCAGCGCCGTCGCCCGCGCCGAGCGCCAGCGGAATCGCGCCGAGCATCGCCGCCATCGTCGTCATCATGATCGGACGAAAGCGCAGCGTGCACGCTTCGAATATCGCGTCGCGCGTGGAAAGGCCGCGCGTGCGCTCCACATCGAGTGCGACGTCGATCATCATGATCGCATTCTTCTTGACGATGCCGATCAGCAGGATCACCGCGATGAATGCGATGATCGTGAAATCGGTATGAAAGAGCTTCAATGCGACCAGCGCGCCGACGCCCGCGGAGGGTAGCGTCGACAGGATGGTGATGGGGTGCACGTAGCTTTCGTAAAGGACGCCGAGCACGATGTAGACCGCGATCAGCGCCGCCAATATCAGCCAGGGCTGGCTCGCGAGTGAAGCCTGGAACGCACGTGCGCTCCCTTGGAAGCTGCCCCGCACCGTATTGGGCACGCCAAGCCGACGGAGCTCGTCCTCGACCGCACGCGTCGCCTGTGAAAGCGAGATGTCGGGGGTCAGATTGAATGAAATGGTCGAGGCCACAAATTGGCCTTGGTGATTAACGCTCAATGGAGTGTTCGTCGGACCGAACGTCGCGAACGCCGACAGCGGCACCTGGGCACCCGTCGAGGTGCTGACATAGATCGTCTTGAGCGCTTCCGGCGACTGCCAATATTGCGGCGCCGCTTCCATCACGACGTGGTATTGGTTGAGCGGCGCATAGATCGTCGACACCTGCCGCTGGCCGAAGGCGTCGTTCAGCGTCGTGTCGATGAGACGCGGCGACACGCCAAGGCGTGCCGCGGCGTCGCGATCGATGACGAGTGAAGTCTGCAAACCCTTGTCCTGAGTGTCCGTATTGACGTCGGCGATTTCCGGAAGCGACGTGAGCGCCTGGCGGATCTTCGGCTCCCACGCACGAAGCTCGGCGAGATCGTCGGCCTGCAGCGTGAACTGGTACTGCGCATTCGCCTGGCGGCCACCGATCCGGATGTCCTGCACCGGCTGCAGGAAAAGGCTCGCGCCGGGAACGTGAGCGAGCTTGCCGCGGAGACGCGCGATGACCTGGTCGGCCGTGTCGCGCCTTTGCGACAGCGGCTTCAGCGCAACGAACATGAATCCGGAATTGCGTTGAGAGCCGCCGGTGAAGCCCACGACATTGTCGACGGCCGGGTCCGCACCGACGATTCCCATGAACTCGGTCAGCTTGCCCCGCATCGCCTGGAACGAGATGCTCTGATCGGCCTGGATGCCGCCCGTCAACCGGCCGGTGTCCTGCTGCGGGAAAAAGCCCTTCGGAATCGTGACGTAGAGATAGACGTTGAGGGCGATAGTCACCGCCAGCACCAGCATGACGACGACGCCATGGTTGAGCGCGAGGGTGAGGCTCTTGCGGTAACCCCGGTTGAGGGCATTCCATGCGCGAGCGCTCCACGCGGCGATCCGCCCGGGAGTGCGTGTCGAAGGCGGCCGCAGCAAGCGTGCGCACATCATCGGCGTCGTGGTCAGCGAAACGACGAGCGAGATCAGAATGGCGACCGACAAAGTCACGGCGAACTCGCGGAACAGGCGCCCGACGATGCCGCCCATCAGCAGGATGGGAATGAACACCGCGATCAGCGACAGGCTCATCGACAGCACCGTGAAGCCGACTTCGCGCGCACCCTGCAAGGCGGCGGCGTGGGGCGTCATTCCAGCCTCGATGTGGCGGGTCGTGTTCTCCAGCACGACAACCGCGTCGTCGACGACGAAGCCGGTGGCAATCGTGAGCGCCATCAGCGTGAAATTGTTGACCGAAAATCCGGCGAGATACATCACCCCGAAGCTGCCGATCAGCGAGACCGGCACCGCGACGATCGGAATCAGCGTTGCGCGCCCGCTTCTAAGGAAGACGAAGACGACGAGAATCACGAGGACGATAGCGATGACTAGCGCCCGCCCGGTGTCGCGCAACGACCCGCGGATCGTCGCGGTGCGCTCCATCGCCGGCACGAGCGTGATCGCGCTCGGGATCGACGCACGCAGCGATGGCAGCAGCGTATTGACGCGGTCCACCGTCTCGATGATGTTCGCGTTGGGTTGGCGGTAGATGATGACGAGCACCGACGGCCGGCCGTTCGCCATTCCGGCGTTGCGCAAGTCCTGGACCGAGTCGACGACGTTCGCCACGGCTTCGAGCGTGACCGGCGCACCGTTGCGCCAGGCGACGATCAGTGGCAGATACTCCGCCGCCGTCTTCGCCTGATCGTTGGCGAGAATCTGCCAGTGCCGTTCGCCGTCCTCCACTGCGCCCTTCGGCTTGTTGGCGTTCGCCGCCGCAAGCGCCGCGCGCACATCCTCGAGCCCGACGCCGTACTTGAACAGCGTGTCGGGATTGAGCTCGACGCGCACCGCCGGCAGCGAGCTGCCGCCGACACTCACTTGCCCGACGCCTTCGACCTGCGAGAGCTTCTGGGCGACGATCGTCGATGCGGCGTCGTACATCTGGCCCTGCGTCATCGTGTCGGAGGTCAGTGTCAGGATCATGATCGGCGCGTCCGCCGGGTTCACCTTTCGATAGGTCGGATTGCTCGGTAATCCGCTCGGCAGGAGCGCCCGCGCTGCATTGATCGCCGCTTGCACGTCGCGCGCGGCGCCGTCGATGCTTCGCGAAAGGTCGAACTGAAGGATGATCCGCGTTGATCCGAGCGAGCTCGACGACGTCATTTCGGTCACGCCGGCGATCCGGCCCAGCGATCGCTCGAGCGGTGTCGCGACCGTCGCCGCCATCGTGTCGGGACTTGCTCCCGGGAGGTTCGCCTGCACCGAAATCGTCGGGTAATCGACCTGCGGCAGCGGCGACACCGGCAGCAGCGTGAAGGCGATGGCGCCCGCGAGCGCGACGCCCGCGGTGAGGAGCGTGGTCGCGACCGGTCGATCGATGAAAGGAGCGGAAAGATTCATCGATCGCTATTCCGCGGGCGCGTTGACCGGCGCAGCGTCGGGGCGCGGTCTCCTGCGGCGCGCCAGCCTGTCGAACGCGAGGTAGATGACGGGCGTGGTGAACAGCGTCAGCGCCTGCGAGAAGATCAATCCGCCCACCATCGTGATGCCGAGCGGATGCCGGAGCTCGGAACCTTCGCCCCAGCCGATCATCAGCGGCAAGGCGCCGAGGATCGCCGACATCGTCGTCATCATGATCGGCCGGAACCGGAGCTGGCACGCCTCGAAGATCGCGTCGCGCGGCGCCTTGCCCTCGTTGCGCTCGGCCTGCAACGCGAAGTCGATCATCATGATCGCGTTTTTCTTGACGATACCGATCAGCAGGATGATGCCGATGATCGCGATGATCGAAAGATCGTTGCCGGTGAGCAGCAGCGCAAGCAGTGCGCCGACGCCTGCCGAAGGCAGCGTGGACAGAATCGTGACGGGATGGATGAAGCTCTCGTAGAGCACGCCGAGCACGATGTACATCGTGACGATGGCGGCGAGGATCAGCCAGAGCTCGTTCGACAACGACGCGCGAAACGCGAGCGCCGCTCCTTGGAAATTGAGCTGCACGCTCGCCGGCAGGGCAAGCTCGGCGCGCGCAGCCTCGATCGCCTTGACGGCGTCGCCGAGCGACGCGCCTGACGCGAGATTGAACGAGATCGTCGCGGCCGGAAACTGGCCGATGTGATTGATGGCGAGCGCGGTGGGACGCTCGATGACGCGGGCGATGCTGGACAGCGGCACCTGCTGCGGCGGCTGGCCGGGAACGGTCGACGTCACGTGCAGGTCGTCGAGCGCGCCCGGCCCGCGCTGGAACTCGGGCTTCACTTCGAGCACGACGCGGTATTGATTGGTCTGCGTGAAGATCGTCGACACGAGCCGCTGGCCGAACGCGTTGTAGAGCGCGTTGTCGATGGCGGCTGGCGTGATACCAAGCCGGCTCGCCGTCGCGCGATCGATGTCGACATATGCGGCGAGACCGCTGTCCTGCCAGTCGCTCGCGACGTCGGCGAGCTGTGGCAACGAACGCAGGCGGTCGGTGAGCTTCTCGACCGCCGATCCGAGCGCCTCCACGTCGGCGGACTCGACGGTGAACTGATATTGCGTCCGGCTCACGCGGTCCTCGATCGTCAGGTCCTGCACCGGCTGCATGTAAAGCGAGATACCCTCGACCTGCGCGAGCTTCGGCTGCAGCCGGCGTATGACCGTGGTCGCGCTTGCGTTGCGTTCGCCGCGCGGCTTCAGGTTGATCAGCATCCGGCCGCTGTTCAGCGTGGCATTGGTGCCGTCGACACCGATGAACGATGTCAGGCTCGCGACCGCGGGATCGTTCAGCACCGCTGCTGCGAGTGCCTGCTGCCGCTCCGCCATCGCGGCGAACGAGATCGTTTGCGGCGCTTCCGAAATCCCCTGGATCGCACCCGTATCCTGGACCGGGAAAAAGCCTTTCGGGATCACGACGTAGAGGATCACCGTGAGCACGAGCGTCGCGATGGCGACCACGAGCGTCGCCCGTTGCCGGTCGAGCACCCAGTCGAGCATGTCGCCGTAGCGGGCGATTCCGCGCTCGAACATCAGGCCGCTCCAGCGATAGAACCGGCCCTGCGCCTCGGGCGGCGTGTGGCGCAGGAGCTTCGCGCACATCATCGGCGTCAACGTCAGCGACACGACGGCCGAGATCAGGATCGCCACGGCGAGCGTGATCGCGAATTCGCGAAACAGCCGTCCCACGACGTCGCCCATGAACAGCAGCGGGATCAGCACGGCAATGAGCGAGAACGTGAGCGAGATGATCGTGAATGCGATCTGCTGCGTACCCTTGAGCGCCGCCTCGAGCGGCGAATCGCCGGCCTCGAGATAGCGCGCGATGTTCTCGATCACGACGATCGCGTCGTCGACGACGAAGCCGGTGGCGATCGTCAGCGCCATCAGCGTCAGGTTGTTGATCGAGAATCCGGCGAGATACATGACGCCGAAAGTGCCGACCAGCGACAGCGGCACGGCCACGCTCGGAATGAACGTCGCGGGCAGGTTGCGCAGGAAGAGGAAGATCACCATCACGACCAGCGCGACCGCGAGCAGCAGCTCGAACTCGACGTCGCGCACGGACCCGCGGATCGTCACCGTCCGGTCGGTAAGCAGCGTGACATCGACGGTCGGCGGCAGCGACGCATGGAGCTGCGGAAGCAGTTTCTTGACGCGGTCGACGACCTCGATGACGTTGGTGCCGGGTTGACGCTGGATGTTGAGGATGATCGCGGGCGTCGTGTTCGCCCACGCGGCGAGGCGCGAATTTTCGGCGGCGTCGACGGTGTCGGCGATGTCGGCGACGCGGATCGGCGCGCCGTTTTTATACGCGATGATCATCTGCCGGTATTCGTCGGCCGATTTCAACTGGTCGTTGGCGTCGATCGTCGAGGCGCGGGTCGGCCCGTCGAAGCTGCCTTTCGCCTGGTTCGTGTTGCTCGCAGCGATCGCGGTGCGCACGTCGTCGAGCGAGAGCCCGTAGGCGGCGACCGCGCGCGGGTTCACCTGGATGCGCACGGCGGGCCGCTGGCCGCCGCTGATGCTGACAAGGCCTACGCCCGGGAGCTGCGAGATCTTCTGCGCGATCCGCGTGTCGGCCAAATCCTCGAGCTTCGGCAGCGGCAACGTTGGCGACGTGAGCGCGAGCGTCAAGATTGGCGTATCCGCCGGGTTCACCTTGTTATAGATCGGCGGGCTTGGCAGGTCGGTCGGAAGGAAGGAAGCTGAAGCATTGATCGCCGCCTGCACTTCCTGCGCCGCAACGTCGAGGGGAAGCTCGAGGCTGAACTGCAGCGTGATGACAGATGCCCCGCCCGAGCTCGTCGACGACATCTGGTTCAGTCCCGGCATCTGGCCGAACTGGCGCTCGAGCGGCGCTGTGACCGACGACGTCATCACGTCCGGACTGGCGCCCGGATAGAGGGTCACCACCTGGATCGTCGGATAGTCGACTTCCGGCAACGCCGAAAGCGGCAGCACGCGATACGCGACAACTCCGGCCAGCAGGATCGCGACCATCAGCAGCGTTGTCGCGACCGGACGCAGAATGAACGGGCGTGACGGATTCATTGCCGTGACGGTTCGATCAGAAACCGCCTTTGTCGCGCCGCTGGCCGGTAGGAGGCCCGCTGCCGGGGGGTCGCTCGCCGCGTTGCCCCCGCTTCGATGCTCCCGGCGCGGACGCGGGCGCCGCCTGCGCATCGCGCGTGATGAGCTCGACCTTCGCTCCCTCGCGCAGCTTGTCCGTGCCGTCGACGACCACGACGTCGCCGGGAGAAATACCGGTTGCGATGGCGGTGGTCTCGCCTTGCACGGGGCCGACTTTCACTGTCGCCACCGTCACCGACTTGTCTTCCTTGACGACGTAGACGAAGGTGCCGGGCGCGCCGCGCAGGATTGCCGCGGACGGAACGAGCGTCGCGTCGGGCAACGTCTCGACCAGCATCCGGACGTTGACGAACTGGTTCGGGAAAAGCGCGAGATCGGTGTTCGCGAATTCTGCCTTCAGCTTGACCGTGCCCGTCGTCGTGTCGATCTGGTTGTCGATGGTGAGGAGCTTCCCGGTCGCGAGCTTCACTTTCTGATCGCGGTCCCAGGCCTCGACGGCGACCGCCTCGCCGGTCGCAAAACGGCGCCGGATGCGCGGCAGGCTGTCCTCGGGAATCGGGAACACGACGCTGATCGGCTGCAACTGCGCGATCACCACGATGCCGTTGGTATCCGATGCCTTGACGACGTTGCCGGGATCGACCTGGCGCAGACCGACGGTGCCGCCGATCGGCGCGGTCACGCGGCTGTAGGTGAGCTGCAGCTTCGCGCTGTCGATCGCGGCCTGGTCTGCCGTAATCGTTCCCTGGTATTGGCGAACGAGCGCTTCCTGCGTGTCGACCTGCTGCTTCGAAATCGAATCCTGCGCAAGCAGCGTGCGGTAGCGCTCGAGATCCACCTGCGCGTTCTTGAGGAGCGCCTGATCCTTGGCCATCTGACCCTCGGCCTGCGCGAGCTGGACCTGGAACGGGCGCGGATCGATTTCGGCGAGGAGCGCGCCCGCCTTGACCACCTGGCCTTCGTCGAACGCGACGCGCATCAGCTGACCGTCGACGCGAGGCTTGACCACGACCATGTTGCGCGGCGTCACCGTGCCGAGCGCGTTGAGGTAGACGTCGATGCTGCCCTTGCGCGCGGGCACGGCAACCACCGGCAGCGCGCGCGCTGAAGCATCCGGCCGCCCGCCCTCCGGCGCTGGCGGTGCGTCGGCGCCGCGCCCCGACCAGTACCAGTACCCCGCTCCGGCGGCTACCAGCAAGGCGGCGGCCACGGCCCACGTCCGCCGGCGATGCCGGTGGACGGGCTCTTCATCCAGCCCGGACGAAAGGCGGGTCTGGTCGGACGGTTGGTCGTTAGGGGGCATCGCGAGGTGAGTATTCCGTATTCACTGAGCAAATAGTGGTCCTACAAGAGCGATCGTTCCAGCCAAAGTGTAACCATCTGTAATCTCGATGCTTTGGAAACCCCCGCCGCCGCGGCCGCGATACACAAATCGAGGCCGATTCGGTAAAATCTGCCTCTTCCCGAGGAGCGTTGCAACAGTCGCCCATCGATGGGCACCTGCCAGGCTCGGGAGTCCCGCCCTTGCAACCGCGCTCGTTGAACCGTGCCCGCGCACGGGGTCACGAGCGGGTCCCCCGCTTCCCCCAGCGCGGTCACCAACGATGGAGTGACCGATGAACGCTGTGACCAATACCAAGAGCTTCACCGATTTCAAAGTTGCGGACCTCGCGCTCGCCGATTGGGGGCGCAAGGAAATTGCGATCGCGCAGACCGAGATGCCCGGCCTCATGGCGATCCGCGACGAATTCGCGCCCGAGCAGCCGCTGCGCGGCGCGCGCGTTGCGGGTTCGCTGCACATGACGATCCAGACGGCGGTTCTGATCGAGACGCTGCAGGCGTTGGGCGCCGAAGTGCGCTGGGCGTCCTGCAACATCTACTCGACGCAGGACCACGCCGCAGCGGCGATCGCCGCCCGGGGCACGCCCGTGTTCGCTTACAAAGGTGAGTCGCTCGCCCAGTATTGGGAATACACGCACCGCATTTTCGAGTGGCCGGCGGGTGACCAAACTAAGCCGGACCCAATATGATCCTCGACGACGGTGGCGATGCGACACTGCTCGTGCACTTGGGCGCCGCCGCCGAATCCGACGCCTCCTGCATCAGGCATGCGACGAACGAAGAGGAGACCGCGCTCTTCGATGCGATCCGCGCCCGGCTCGCGAAGGACCCTACGTTCTATTCGCGGATCAAGGCGGGCATCCGGGGCGTCACCGAGGAAACGACGACCGGTGTGAAGCGCCTGTATCAAATGCACAAGGAAGGCCGTCTCGGGTTTCCGGCGATCAACGTGAACGACTCGGTCACCAAGTCGAAGTTCGACAATCTCTACGGTTGCCGGGAATCGCTGGTCGACGGCATCAAGCGCGCAACGGACGTGATGATCGCCGGCAAGGTGGCGCTGGTCGCGGGCTACGGCGATGTCGGCAAGGGCTCGGCGCAAGCGCTGCGGGCGTTGTCCGCGCAGGTATGGATCACCGAGATCGATCCCATCTGTGCACTGCAGGCGGCGATGGAAGGCTACCGCGTGGTCACCATGGACTACGCTTGCGACAAAGCGGACATCTTCGTCACCGCAACAGGCAACATCGACGTCATCACGCACGAACACATGAAGCGGATGAAAAACAATGCGATCGTGTGCAACATCGGGCACTTCGACAACGAAATCGACGTCGCCGGCCTGAAGCAGCACAAGTGGGAGAACATCAAGCCGCAGGTCGACCACGTGATCTTCCCCGACGGCAAACGCATCATCCTGCTGGCCGAAGGGCGACTCGTGAATCTCGGCTGCGGAACCGGGCACCCGTCGTACGTGATGAGCTCGTCGTTCGCGAATCAGGTGATGGCGCAGATCGAACTATGGACGGACGCGCAGGCGGGCGCCGGCAAATATCCGGTCGGCGTGTATGTCTTGCCGAAGCACCTCGACGAAAAGGTGGCGCGCCTGCAGCTCTCGAAGCTGGGAGCGATGCTGACGCCGCTCAGTGACAAACAGGCGCGATATATCGGCGTGGACGCTGCGGGACCGTTCAAGCCCGAAACGTACCGCTATTAATTGGCCGAGAGGTCGACGCTCGACCGGAGGATCGTATGCGTATCGCGGTGATGGGCGCGGGTGGCGTCGGCGGCTATTTCGGGGCGCGGCTCGCGCAGGCCGGCCACGATGTCGCGTTCGTTGCGCGCGGCCGTCATCTGCTCGCGATGAAGGAGCGCGGTCTTGAGGTGAAGAGCGCGCTCGGCGACGTGAGGCTGCCACGCCCCGTCGCCACCGACGACCCTGCGACGATGGGCTGGTTCGACGCCGTTCTCTTCGCGGTCAAGCTTTGGGACACCGAATCCGCCGCCGCCGCGATCAAACCGCTGCTCGCGGCAGGCGGCGTCGTCATTCCGTTTCAGAACGGCGTCGAAAGCATCGAGCGCGTAGGCGCTGTCGTCGGCGCTGCGCAGGTGATGGGCGGTGTCGCGTACATCGCGGCGAAGATTTCCGAGCCGGGCGTCATCGCGCACACCGGCACCATGGCGCGTTTGCGGTTCGGCACCGTCCTGCCGTCGCAGCAGCCGGCAGCCGAAGCGCTGCTCGCGGCTTGCAAAGGCGCGGGTGTCGACGCCGAGATGGTCGCCGACATCCGCCTCGCGCTCTGGATGAAATTCGTGTTTCTCACCGCGCTGTCGGGGATGACCACGGCGACGCGGCAGCCGATCGGCGTCATCCGCGCCGACCCGGATATGCGTGCAACATTCGAAGCGGCGATGCGCGAGGTATGGACCGTGGGACGCGCGCGCGGCGTTGCGCTGCCCGACGATTTTGTCGCGACGCAAATGGCGTTCGGCGACGGTTTGCCTGCCGAGATGAAGGCGTCGATGCTGCATGACCTCGATGCCGGCAACCGGCTCGAAGCGCCCTGGCTGTCGGGCGCCGTTGCGCGCATGGCGAAGGAATCGGGATTGTCCGCTCCCGTCAACGCAACGCTGCATGCCACGGTGAAACCCTATTGCATGGGGCGCGCAACCTAACGGAGGAGAAATGATGCGTCTTCTGCTCGTCTGGATCATCAATGCGGCCGCGCTGTTTTTGCTCCAGTACGTGTTTCCCTGGGTGAGCGTCAGTTCGTTCACGGCGGCGTTGATCGCCGCACTCGTGCTCGGGCTCATCAACACGCTGATCCGACCGGTTCTCGTCATCCTGACGCTGCCGGTGACACTATTGACCCTCGGCCTCTTCATCTTCGTGATCAACGGCCTGCTCTTCTGGTGGGTGGGATCGTTCGTCGAAGGCTTTCGCGTCGGCGGATTCTGGTCCGGCGTGTTCGGCGCGATCGTCTACAGCCTGATCTCGTGGCTCCTTGCGTCGCTTCTGCTATCGAAGAAGAAGCCGTCGGAAGTTTGAGCGAAGGCGAGAAACCCAACGCATGGCCGTCCAACGTCTGTTCAGTCTCGAATTCTTCCCGCCCCGCACGCCCGACGGCGTCGAGAAGTTTCGCGCATCCCGGCGCCAGCTCGTGCAGCTGAAGCCGGCGTTCTGTTCGGTAACGTTTGGCGCCGGCGGCTCGAACCGCGAAGGAACGCTCGCTACTGCGCTCGAGTTTCGCGCCGACGGCATTGAAGCGGTGCCACACGTTTCGTGCATCGGCGGCACCCGGGCATCGCTTCGCGAAGTGCTTGCCAAGTACGTCGACCATGGGATTCGCCATGTCGTGGCGCTCCGTGGTGACCTTCCATCCGGGGCGGGAGAATCCGGTGATTTCCGCTACGCAAACGAGCTCGTCGCCTTCATCCGCGAAGAGACAGGCGACCACTTCCATATCGATGTCGCGGCGTATCCCGAGTATCACCCGCAGGCCAGGAACCCGCAGGAGGATCTCGCGGCGTTCACGCGGAAGGTCGCCGCCGGCGCGAATTCAGCGATCACCCAGTACTTCTACAACCCGGACGCGTACTGGAATTTCGTCGACGCCGCGCGCGCGGCCGGCGTCGACGTGCCCATCGTTCCCGGCATCATGCCGATCGGCAGCGCGTCGGGGCTCGCGCGCTTTTCCGATGCGTGCGGCGCCGAGATCCCGCGCTGGATCCGCCGCAAGCTCGAAGGCTACGGCGACGATACGGCGTCGATCCGCGCCTTCGGGCTCGACGTGGTGACCGATCTTTGCGCCAGTCTGCTTGCGCGCGGCGCGCCGGGGCTGCACTTTTATACGCTCAACGTCGCGTCGCTGACGACGACGATCTGGCATCGATTGGGAATCTAGGACGCGCCCTAGCGTCCGCGCGTGAACGAAACGAGCTCGATGGTGGCGTTCTGCCCCGGATGATAGCCCGACGAATCAAAGCCGCCGCCCTTGTCGCGCCACTGCGACGTCTTCGTCTCGCGGACTGATGCCCCGACCGCGGGCGCGTACCAGAGGAGATAGTTGCCTTCGGTGGGATAGCGCCAGAACGTCTCGTCGTCCATCTGCAGGAAGATGCGCATGCCGATCGCATCGAACGTCCCGGCCGGCGTCGTGATCTTTTCGTAACCGCCCACGGTCACGTAGCGTTGTATCGGGGCATACGGTGCCGCAGGTTTTTCGAGATCGATGAGGCGCTGGTTCCACGTCTCGCCCATCGCAAGCGGAAACTTGTAGCGAATGAGAGCCGGATCGAAGACGTTCGTTTCGTCCTCATAGACCGATCCTTGCAGCACAACACCCGGCGCCCGCCACTTTTCGATCCGCTCGACGCTAAACGTCGGTCCTAATGCGACCACCTTCACCGTGATGCCGTCCGCTCCGATCGCCGTGACCTCGTGCGTCTCGTCCCACACGATCTTCGCGCGATAGCCATCCACGACGTGATAGACCCAGCGGTCGCCGACGCGATATTCGGGAGCGGCGACCGGAGGGCCGGGGTTGCCGCCGACGTCGACCGACGCGCACGCGCCGACGACGAGCGCGGCCGCGACTGACAGACTGGCGACGAACAGGCGATAAGCGATGCGCATGATCAATCCCTCCAGGGATAGGTCAACAGTGCGTGTTCCGCGATTCTTCCTTCTTTCGCCCCCAGTCTTCATGCGTTCCCACGGTCGGTGACCGCGCCGCGGCTCGCCGTCGAAACGAGCCGCATGTATTTCGCCAGCACGCCGCGCGTGAATTTCGGCGCCGGCCGGGTCCATTGCGCGCGCCGCCGCGCGAGCACGGCGTCGTCTACATTGAGCTGCAGCAGCAGCTTGTGCGCGTCGATGGTGATCGAATCGCCTTCTTCGATCAGCGCGATGACGCCGCCATCGTACGCCTCGGGCGCAACGTGGCCGACGACCATGCCCCACGTGCCGCCCGAAAAGCGGCCGTCGGTAATGAGTCCAACCGATTCACCGAGACCTTGCCCGATCAGCGCAGAGGTCGGCGCCAGCATCTCCTGCATCCCGGGACCGCCTTTCGGACCCTCGTAGCGGATCACGAGGACATCCCCCGGCCGGATCTTCTTCGCCATGATGGCATCCATGACGGCAGGCTCGGAGTCGAACACGCGCGCCGGCCCCGTGATCGCCGGATTCTTGAGGCCCGTGATCTTGGCGACGCAACCCTCGGGCGCGAGGTTCCCCTTGAGAATCGCAAGGTGGCCCTGCGCGTACACTGGTTTGTCGATCGGCATGATCACATCCTGATCGGTACGCGGCGCGTCGGGCACGCCCGCCAATTCCTCCGCCATCGTCTTGCCGGTGATCGTGATGCATTCGCCATGCAGCAATCCGGCGTTGAGCAGGATCTTCAGCACCTGCGGCACGCCACCGACCCGATGGAAATCCACGGCGACGTAAGGACCCGAGGGTTTGAGATTGCAGAGGACCGGTACCTTCTTCCGAATGCGCTCGAAGTCATCGATAGTCCAGGGCACGTCCGCCGCCGATGCGATCGCGAGGTAGTGCAGCACCGCGTTGGTCGAGCCGCCGGTCGCCATCACGAGCGAAATCGCATTCTCGATCGACCGCCGCGTGATGATGTCGCGCGGCTTCCGGTCGTTGCGGATGGCGTCGACCAGCACCCGAGCTGAATCGGCGGCGGAGTCCGCTTTTTCCTTGTCGGGGGCCGCCATCTGCGACGACCCGAGCAGGCTCATGCCGAGCGCCTCGAATGAGGAGCTCATCGTATTCGCCGTGTACTGGCCGCCGCAGGCGCCGACCGACGGGCACGCGTTGCGCTCGATGCCGTCGTAATCCTCCTTCGACAGCTTGCCGGCGGCATAGGCTCCGACCGCCTCGAACGGCGACACGATGGTGAGCGTTTGCCCCTTCCACGAGCCGGGAAGAATCGTGCCCGCGTAGACGAAAATTCCGGGCACATTGATGCGCGCCATCGCGATCATGCTGCCCGGCATGTTCTTGTCGCAGCCGCCGACGCACAGCACGCCGTCCATCAGCTGCCCGTTCACCGCGACTTCGATCGCATCGGCGATCACTTCGCGCGAGACGAGCGAATACTTCATCCCGTCGGTACCCATGCCGATGCCGTCGGTGACCGTCGGGAAGCCGAACACCTGCGGCATCGCACCTGCGGCCTTGAGCGAGGCCATAGCGCGATCGACGAGCGGCTGAATCCCGGCATTGCAGGGATTCATCGTGCTGTGCCCGTTGGCAACGCCGACAATCGGCTTGTCGAAATCGCCGTCGCCGAATCCCACGGCACGCAGCATGGCGCGATTGGGCGAACGAGCCACCCCCTGAGTGATCAGTCTCGAGCGGCGGTTGGACGGCACGTGTGCTCCTCGGTCTCCTGACGGCGCGGGCTGGCAAAACGGCTGCGTATAATCGCTGCATTTTAGCGCAGCAGCGGCACGTCCTCCCGCGAATGCTCGTCCATCCGCAGTTCAATCCCGTCGCGTTCGAGATCGGCCCTATCGCGGTCCGCTGGTACGGACTCATGTATCTCGTCGCGTTCGTGCTGTTCGCGGTGCTCGGAAAGCTTCGCGCGCGACAAAACCTGCTGACCGGATGGCATCCCCGCGACGTCGACGACATGCTTTTCTACGGCGTGTTCGGCGTGATCCTTGGCGGCCGCCTCGGCTACGTCATTTTTTACAAGCCGCTCTACTATCTCGCGCACCCGCTCGAAATTCTTTCCGTGTGGCAAGGCGGGATGAGCTTCCACGGCGGCTTTCTTGGCGTCCTGATCGCCCTCTGGCTCTTTGCGCGAAGACGCGACAAGCGCTGGCTCGAGGTCACGGATTTCGTGGCGCCGCTGGTCCCGCTCGGCCTCGCGGCGGGCCGGCTTGGCAACTTCATCAACGGAGAGTTGTGGGGCCGGGTGACCAATCTGCCGTGGGGAATGGTATTTCCGCCCGCAGGTCCGGAGCCCCGGCATCCGTCACAACTCTATCAATTCGCCGGAGAAGGCCTGCTGTTGTTCGCGGTGCTGTGGATCTACACGCGCCGGCGGCGGCCCCTGGGTGCCGCGTCGGGATTGTTTCTGATCGGCTATGGCGTGTGCCGCTTCGCCGCCGAATACGCGCGCGAGCCCGACAATTTCCTGGGATTGCTGGCGCTAGGATTGACGATGGGACAGTGGCTGTCGCTGCCGATGATCCTGGCCGGCGCGATCATGATGATCTGGGCTTACCGCCGCGCGGATAAAGCGCAACCGACGCTGCTCGACCGAGGCAAATAACCGGTAAGGCGACGCGCCGATAGTGGCGACGATCGCGGCTCGCCGGGGCTCCCCGCGAAGCGATGGGGGAGGCGAGCAAATGCGATCGGGCGCAAGCGGCCGACCACTCAGCATCACGATCAGAGTTGTGGGCGCGGAGGCCGTCCGTCGTACGCACTCGAGCGGCGGCGGTAAGGGTGCGCCGACTGCGGTTCGAGATCGTGCCCGACGTTGAGCGGAAGTGCGAGCAGCACCAGCGCTAACAAATCGCTGAAGACGCCTGGCAGCAGAAACAGCCCGCCTGCGAGCACCTTGCGTCCGCTGTCGAAGAGCCCGCGCAGCGCGAAATGCTCTCCGTGCATCGCGGCTGCCGTATTCGCCCGAAAGGCGACGCGCTCGTTGCGCAACAACACGAAGCCGGCGGTCGTCGACAAAAGGAGCCATACCCAGACCGGGATGCCCGTCCAGCGCGCAAAGCGCACCGTCGCGAGCAGGTCGATCGCGGGGAATGCCAGTACAATCGCGAGCACTATGAAACGCATGGATGCTCCTTGGCCGACGCCGCGCTGCTCGTGCTGACGCAGATGCCGGACCATGCCTCCGCGCAGGCGCTGGCGCGTGCGCTCGTGGAGGAGCGGCTCGCCGCGTGTGTCACCGTCGGCGCTCCGGTGGATTCACTCTATCACTGGCGCGGCGAAATCGAAACTGCGCAAGAAGTGCCGGTCGTGATCAAGACGCGGGCCGACCGATACGCGGCGGTCGAAGCCGCGATCGTCGCGCGTCACCCCTACGAACTTCCGGAGATCCTCGCGGTCCCCCTCCTACATGGCCTCGAACGGTATTTCGACTGGATCCGTGCCGAGACGCGCAGTTGATGCGGCGCGCGTGGCTCGGCTGCTTGCTGCGGCGAGCGTTGCGTCGATTCTCGTCGGCTTGCCGGTCGCGGCGCAGGAGCCGAAGCTTCTCCCCAACGAGCGGGCATTCGCCTTCAGCGCCCGCGGCGTCAACGAGCGCACCATCGAGGCTCGCTTCGTCATTGCCGATGGTTATTACCTCTACCGTGACCGGATCAAGTTCACCGTCGAGCCGGGGATGCTCACAGGTGCGACGCTGCCGCCGGGCAAGGTCAAGGAGGATCAGTTCTTCGGCAAGGTCGAGACCTACCGGAATCAACTGGTCGTCAAGCTTCCCCTCGAGGGTGCAGCACCCGGCGGCGCCGTGACCGTGGGCGCCGAGTCGCAGGGGTGCGCGGATATCGGCGTTTGCTATCCGCCGCAAATCCAGAAAGTCACGCTATCGCTCCCGGCTGCAGGAGGCCGGCCCGGGATGCCTGTCGAGGCAGCACCGCAGAAAAAATCGTGGCTCAACTAGCTGCCGCCCCGTGGCGACGGCAGTCGCGTTGGCATCGATAGTGAGCGCTCGCTCACAGCCCGCGGCTTGCTTGCCATGACGCGGCGACGTCGGACCATTATTGCGTCTGTCGCCATCGGCGTGGTCGCACTGGTCGCCGGCGTGATGTGGCGGGCCGTGAGCGACGAAACCGGTGGCTCGAGCAAAAGGCTCGACGGCACGACGCTCCTTGCGTTGGCCCTTCCGGATACCTCGGGCCGCGAACAGCCGCTCAAGCAGTGGAAGGGGAAGCTCCTCGTCGTGAATTTCTGGGCCACTTGGTGCGAGCCGTGCCGCGAAGAGATGCCGAGGTTCGTCAAGTTGCAGGATGAGTACGGCGACAAAGGCTTGCAATTCGTCGGCATCGCCATCGATCAAGTGGACAAGGTGCAGCGATTCTCCTCGGAGATTCATCTCAATTACCCGACCTTGATCGGAGGATACGGAGCGATCGAACTCTCCAAGTCGATGGGAAACCGATACGGTGCGCTACCGTTCACCGTGGTCATCGACCGGGCAGGAGCCATCGTTCATGCTCAGCTGGGACCTATCAAAGACGCCCAACTTCGGCGAATACTAAGTCAATTTCTGTGAAAACACGCTAATATCGCGGAAGTCACCTAATCGATTGTCGCTGCTTCGCCGCGGCAGCGTTTTCCCGTTCAAGATTGGGCGCCGCGACCGACGAGCGGGGCCTGGGCACCGACAAAGACGCGAGCACAAAGCTGCTGGACACTCATCCGGGATCGAGGCAAACTCCGCCTTTCGGCCTCACATTGAGCCGACTTGGCCGGGGATAGCCACTGTTTGGCGAAATTAGAGTCGCCAAAGAGGAATTCCGCATGCTCGCGAGATTGCCCCAACATTTCGCACTCATTTGCATGTTCGGGTGACGGAAATGGACCTGCGCAAACTGAAGACGCTGATCGAGCTCGTGGAAACATCGGGGATTGCCGAGCTCGAGATCCAGGAGGGCGAGGAACGGGTTCGCATCACGCGCTCGGTGCCCCCCGGCGCCGCGGCCACGACGACCACCGTCCAGTTGCCGTTGGGACCGAGTCTCGTTGCCCCCGCGGGAGGACAAGCCGCGGGCGCGGGAACCGCCGCACCGCCGGCCCCCAGCGAGGAGCCCGAAGGGCATCTCGTCAAGAGCCCGATGGTGGGTACGTTCTATCGCGCCGCGTCTCCTGGCGCCAAATCGTTCGTCGAGGTCGGCGACACCGTGCAAGCCGGCGACACGCTCTGCATCATCGAAGCGATGAAGCTCATGAACGAGATCGAGTCGGACAAGACGGGCGTCGTGAAGCAAATCCTGGTCGAAAACGGCCAGCCCGTGGAGTTTGGCCAGCCACTCGTGGTGATTGCCTAAATCCGCGTGGCGCTGCGTCCCGCATCCTCGCCAGTGGTCGCGAAAAACCCAGGCCAGCTTTTCGGGAAGATCCTGATCGCCAACCGCGGCGAGATCGCGTTGCGCATCCAGCGCGCGTGCCGCGAGCTCAACATCAGGACCGTCGTCGTCCATTCCGAGGCCGATCGCGAGGCCAAATACGTCCGGCTTGCCGACGAGTCTGTTTGCATCGGGCCGCCGTCATCCGCGCTAAGCTATCTGAACGTCCCGGCGATCATTGCTGCCGCGGAGGTGACCGACGCCCAGGCGATCCATCCTGGCTACGGGTTCCTCGCCGAGAACGCGGATTTCGCCGAAAAAGTAGAGCGTTCCGGCTTCGTGTTCATAGGCCCGCGCGCCGACACGATCCGGCTCATGGGCGACAAGGTGAGCGCGAAGGTGGCGATGGCCAAAGCCGGCGTACCGTGCGTGCCCGGCTCGGAGGGCGTGCTGCCCGACGATGCCAAGGAGATCATTCGGATGGGGCGCGCCGTCGGCTATCCGATTATCGTCAAGGCGGCGGGCGGCGGCGGCGGCCGCGGGATGCGCGTCGTGCACACCGAGGCGGCGCTGCTGTCGGCCGTCAGCTTGACGCGCGGCGAGGCGCAGGCGGCGTTCGGCAACCCGGCGCTCTACATGGAGAAATTCCTCGCCGATCCGCGCCACATCGAAATCCAGGTGCTGGCCGACGAGCACAAGGATGCGGTGTATCTGTTCGAGCGCGATTGCTCGATGCAGCGACGTCACCAGAAGATTATCGAAGAGGCGCCGGCGCCGGACATACCGCTTCGTGCGCTGACCAGGATCGGAGAGCGCTGCGCCGACGCATGCCGCAAGATCGGCTATCGCGGCGCGGGCACGTTCGAGTTTCTCTACGAAAACGACGAGTTCTTCTTCATCGAGATGAACACGCGCGTGCAGGTCGAACATCCGGTGACCGAAGTCATCACCGGTATCGACATCGTGCAAGAGCAGATCCGCGTCGCCGCCGGTCAGAAGCTCAAGTTCCGCCAGCGCGACATCGCCCGCCGCGGGCACGCGATCGAATGCAGGATCAACGCGGAGGATCCGTATACGTTCGTGCCGTCACCGGGTCGCATCACTTCATACCATGCGCCGGGCGGGCCCGGGATCCGCGTCGACTCCCACATCTACCACAACTATTTCGTGCCGCCGTACTATGATTCGTTGATCGCCAAGGTGATTGCATACGGCGACACGCGCGATCAGGCGATCGCGCGGATGCGAATCGCGTTATCGGAAATGGTGGTCGAAGGAATCAAGACCAACATTCCGCTGCATCAGGAGCTTCTGCTGGACGACAAGTTCCTGCGCGGCGGGACGTCGATCCACTACCTCGAGGAAAAGCTCGCTAAGCGCAAGTTCGCGGGCTGACGCGACGTTTCGTTTCGTGCCGCGCGCGACGCCCTGACTGGCGTTTGTGACCGCTACCTATACCGCCCTTCGCTTCGATACCGACGCCGGCGCCGCCGACGCGTGGAGCGACGCGCTTCTGGACGCTGGGGCTTTGTCGGTCGACATCGCCGACTCGCAGGCGGGCACGGCCGGCGAAATGCCGGCGTACGGCGAACCCGGCATGGCGATCGACGTGCATTGGCCGATAGCGCGGTTGACGGCGCTCTTTCCCGAATCGACAGATGCCGCCCGCGCGCTTGCCAAGGCAGGCGCCGATCTCGGATGGGCTCCTCCAGTACACGAGATGGTCGCAATTGCGGAGCAGGATTGGGTGCGAGCGACGCAGTCGCAGTTCGAGCCGTTGCAAATCCATGATCGGCTTTGGATCGTGCCGTCGTGGTGTGACGCGCCCGACCCTTCGGCGATCAACGTGACGCTCGACCCGGGCCTCGCATTCGGCACGGGTTCGCATCCGACGACGCGGTTGTGCCTCGAATGGCTCGCGCGCGAGCTTCCGCCCGATGCGAAGGTGCTCGACTATGGATGCGGCTCCGGCATTCTCGCGATCGCCGCGGCGAAGCTCGGCGCGCGTCATGTGACCGGCGTCGATGTCGACGCGCAAGCGGTCGACGCCGCGCGCGCGAACGCGGCGGTGAATGGCGTCGCGGCGACGCTCACTCTCCCGGACGCACTCGACGCTGGCACCTTTGATGTCGTCGTCGCCAACATCCTCGCGAATCCGCTGATCCTGCTGGCACCAGCGCTGGCGGCGCGCACGCGCGCGGGCGGAAGGATCGTATTGTCGGGCGTTCTTGCCGACCAGCAAGCGGAGGTCGCCGCGGCATATGCGCCGTGGTTTATCATGAACCTCTGGAAGTCCGGGGAGGACGGCTGGGTCGCGCTTGAAGGTCTGCGGCGGAAGCCGCTCGCCGCCGCCTGACGCGACATTCGACTCAGTAGAAATGGCCGAGGAAAAATACACCCGCTGCCCCGGCTGTCACACCGTCTTCCGCGTGACGCCGCAGCAGCTCGCAATGCGCGAAGGCCAGGTGCGTTGCGGACATTGCAAGACGGTATTCGATGGCGTCAGGGAGCAGATCTCGCTGGCCCCGCAGCCGCGGACGCCGGAGCGCGACGAGGCGTACGACGAGGCGGTGCAGGGCCCACCGACGGTGACGTTGCGCAATGCGCAGGCCCTCCATCCGGTACAGTCCGGCGCGGAGGAGACACGGCCCGCGGATGATGCCGAGCCCGAAGAGGACATCTCCGAAATCGCGTACGAAGAGCGTTTTGCCTGGACGAGGCCGAGCAAGCCGCGGCGCGCGTCCCGCGCACTCCTGGGCATCGCGATTCCAGTCCTCGTGATCGCGTTGATCGGGCAGTTGCTGTTCCATTACCGCGACGCGGTCGCGGCGCGATGGCCGGCTTCGAAGCCAGCGCTCACTCGCGTCTGCGCGTTCGCGGGATGCGCGATCAGGCCCTTGCGCGACCTGGCGATGCAATCCCTGTCGATCGACGCCTCCGACCTGCAGGCCGATCCGGCGCACCGCGGACTCCTGATCCTGATTGCCAACGTCCGCAGCCACGCGGGATGGCCGCTTGCCTATCCGGATCTCGAGTTCACGTTGACCGATACAAACGGCGCGACAGTCGTCCGACGGGTGCTGACGCCGTCCGAATATGCAGGGGGAGTCGCGGATCTCTCCAAAGGCATTCCAGGCGGTGGCGAGGTCCCGATCAAGCTTTTCATCGACGCGAGTGCCACCACCCAGGCGGGGTACACGCTTTATATGTTTTACCCTTGACCTTGCACCATTATGGGCAGGGCGTCTGTCCTCACTCTTCGACGTAAAAACAATAAGTTAAATTAATACTCCGCGCAAAGATGTCGCGCCACTGCGCAATCGCGCATCCAAAAACCCTCGAATGATGCATTGCATCAATGCGCGCGGTGGATATTGCCCCGGACTGCACAGTAGCGGTGCGCCGGATCGACAACACGCACCTTCGTGGAACATCTGAACGATGTCCGGACCCTGTTTTACGTCTGCCGACCCCGCCGCGAGCCGGTTTGGGCGTCCTTTCTTATGGCATAGTTATCGCTAATGCATTTCTGTTCTTTATTGCAATGCACCGTACGCCTTCCTTCGCCTCGCTCAGGAGATTTTGCCGATGACCACCCCCGCCGACGTGCTCAAGATGATCAAGGACAAGGAGGTCAAGTTCGTCGACCTTCGCTTCACCGACACCCGCGGCAAGGAGCAGCACGTTTCCGTTCCGGCGAAGGCGTTCAGCGCCGACAAATTCGAGTCGGGCCACGCGTTCGATGGGTCCTCGATCGCGGGGTGGAAAGGTATACAAGCCTCCGACATGTTGCTGATGCCGGATCCGGCTACGGCGAATATCGATCCATTCATGGACGAGACCACGCTGCTCCTCACCTGCGACGTGATAGAACCGGCGGACGGCAAAGGTTACGAGCGCGACCCGCGTTCACTCGCGAAGCGGGCGGAGGCCTACCTCAAATCCACCGGGCTCGGCGACACCGCGTATTTCGGACCCGAACCGGAGTTCTTCATCTTCGATTCCGTCGAATGGTCGGTCGACATGTCGGGCGCCTATTGCAAGATTTTCTCCGCCGAGGCGCCGTGGTCATCGGCCGAGAGGTTCGAAGGCGGCAACATGGGGCACCGGCCGCCTGTCAAGGGCGGCTATTTCCCGGTGCCGCCGGTCGATTCGCTGCAGGACATTCGCTCGGCGATGTGTCTTGCCATGGAGCAGATGGGCGTCGAAGTCGAAGTGCACCATCACGAGGTCGCCGCCGCCGGCCAGAACGAGATCGGGACCAAGTTCGAGACGCTCGTGAAGCGCGCGGACTGGCTGCAGATCCTGAAGTATTGCGTGCACAACACCGCGCACGCGTACGGCAAGACCGCGACGTTCATGCCGAAGCCGATCGTCGGCGACAACGGCTCGGGCATGCATGTTCATCAGTCGGTGTGGAAGGGCGGCAAGAACGCGTTCGCCGGTGACGGTTATGCGGGCCTGTCGGAATTTGCGCTCCATTACATCGGCGGCGTGATCAAGCACGCGAAGGCGTTGAACGCGATCACCAACCCGGGCACCAATTCCTACAAGCGGCTCGTGCCCGGCTTCGAGGCGCCGATCAACCTCGCGTATTCGGCGCGCAATCGTTCGGCCGCAATCCGCATTCCGTACGTGTCGAATCCCAAGGGCCGCCGCATCGAGGTCCGATTCCCCGATCCCACGGCAAATCCCTACCTCGCGTTTGCGGCGATGTTGATGGCGGGCCTGGACGGCGTGCAAAACAAGATCCACCCCGGCGATCCGATGGACAAGAACCTCTACGATCTCGAGCCGGAAGAGGCCGCCAAGGTTCCGCACCCGTGCGCCTCGCTCGACGAGGCGCTCGAACACCTCGACAACGATCGCGCATTTCTGACCAAAGGCGGGGTGTTCACCGACGACATGATCGACGCCTACATCGCGCTCAAAATGGAGGAGGTCACGCGTTTTCGCATGACCACGCACCCCGTGGAATTCGACATGTATTACAGCCTCTGAACCACGCGGATTCGCGAGCCGAGGGCGGGCCCGCGGGCGCGCCCTTTTTGCTTGTGAGCGATGAATTCAATAAACTCGCGGAATGATGCTTCCTTCCGCACAGCGGCGGGTCGGTGGCGCCATGCGCGCCGTCGCGTGCGCGATGATGGCGTGCGCGCTCGCGTCCTCCTTCGCCGCGTTGGCTGCGACGGTGTCCGAGAAGGCGAAAGAATCGGGCTGCGTCAACAAGCCGGTCGTAATCAGCGGCACCATGTATCGCTGCCTCACGCAATCCGCCGCGTATTCCTACTTCAATGTTCCGGGCGCCCCCGTCGCGGACCCGCAGGACAACGACGGGTCGCGCAAGACCGCGACGACTCCGACGCCCGCCGGATTTCCGAAAATCGATTCGGCCACACAAAAGGGCCGCGACGACGTCCGGCGCAAGGTGCTGGGGGACGAGCTTGCCACCGAGGAGAAACTGCTTGCGGAGGCCCGCACGGCCTACGCCGACGGCGCGCCGACGGCGCTGCCCGAGGAACGCGCGAACGTGGAGAAATACCGCGATCGCATAGCGAAGCTGCGGCAGGCAGTCAGCGTGCACGAGAAGAATGTCGAGGCGCTGAAGAAGGAGCTCGCCTCAGGCAAGTAGCGGTCGCGCGTTGTCGTTGTGCCCGCAACGCAAAGCGGGCGCGGATATTGCTAAGGATTTCGCCACGCTTCCCGTTGGCGATCCGCGCTTCGCAGCCTGCGCCTTGATGTTCTCCTCGGTCAAACCCGCCCGCACGTCCACCGGCGACGCTTCCGCGTTTGCGTATTACGGGCTCGAGATCCTGGCGACCGCGGTGTTGTTGATCGACCGTGCCCGCAGAATCGTGTACGCGAACCCGGCTGCAGAGAATCTTTTCGAGCTTTCGGCGCGGCATCTCATCGGACACACGCCGGCGGAAGTGTTCGCGGAGGCATCGGGACTCGACGCTGCCATCGACAAGTCCATCGCCGGTGCGGCCGCCTACACCGAGCAGGAACTGGAGCTCGCGGTCAACGGCAAGCCCCGCCTTCATCTTTCGTGCACGGTATCGCCGATTGACGACGACGGAGCTGCGCTGCTGCTCGAATTCCGCCACATCGACCAGCAGCTGAAGATCGCGCGCGAGGAGCGCCTCCTCGAGCAGCAGCAGGCGAACCGCGAGCTCATCCGGAACCTCGCGCATGAGATCAAGAATCCGCTGGGGGGTATTCGCGGCGCGGCGCAGCTCCTTGAGCGCGAGCTCGACCGGCCGCCGCTGATCGAATACACGCAAGTGATCATCGGCGAGGCGGACCGCCTGCAGTCGCTCGTCAATCGGCTGCTGACGCCGCACCGACTGCCGACCTACCGCCGATCGAACATCCACGAGATTCTCGTGCGCGTCAAAGGCGTGGTGCAGGCGGAGTTCCCGCATGTCGGCTTCCATCTCGATTTCGACGCGAGCCTGCCGGAATTCGACGCCGATTCCGAGCAGCTGCAGCAGGCTGTGCTCAACATCGTCCGCAACGCCGCGCAGGCGCTGACCGGAACGACGGCCGATCCGCGGATAACGATCGTGACGCGCGTCGCGCGCTATGTGACGCTCGCCCGGCGGCGGCACCGCCTGGCGCTTGCGCTTACCGTCGAGGACAACGGCCCCGGCATTCCCGAGTCGATCCGCGACCGCATCTTCTATCCGCTGGTGTCCGGGCGCGAGGGCGGCACCGGTCTCGGCCTCACGCTCGCCCAGACGTTCATTGCGCAGCACGGCGGGACCATCGAATGTGAAAGCGCTTCCGGCCGCACGCTGTTTTCGATAGTGCTGCCGCTTGAACTCGGCAGCAAAACTTGACGGGATTCCGATGAATGCCTATGACCATGAATCCCCGGCCAACGCCGCGATGAAACCGGTGTGGATCGTCGATGACGACCGCTCGATACGGTGGGTGCTCGAGAAGGCGCTTGCGCGGGAGGGCATTGCGTTCCAGTCCTTCTCGTCGGCGTACGAAGTGCTGCAAGCGCTCGCGTCGAGCCAGCCGCAGGTGCTGGTCTCCGACATCCGGATGCCCGGCGAATCGGGCCTCATGCTGTTGAACAAGGTGAAGGAGCGCTATCCGCAGTTGCCGGTCATCATCATGACCGCGTACTCGGATCTCGAAAGCGCCGTCGCCGCATTTCAGGGAGGCGCCTTCGAATATCTGCCGAAGCCGTTCGATGTCGACCACGCCCTCGCGCTCATCCGTCGCGCGACGGTCGAGGCGCCCGTGGGTGCAATTGCGGAGCCCGCGGGCGAGTCGCCCGAAATGCTGGGGCAGGCACCTTCGATGCAGGAAGTGTTTCGCGCGATCGGCCGGCTCGCGCAATCGAGCGCAACCGTGCTCATCACCGGCGAATCGGGCACCGGAAAAGAGCTCGTGGCGCGCGCTCTGCATCGCCACAGTCCGCGTGCCGCCGGGCCATTCGTCGCGATCAACACGGCGGCGATTCCGAAGGATCTGCTCGAGTCCGAACTCTTCGGCCACGAACGCGGCGCGTTCACCGGCGCACAATCCTCACGCCGCGGCCGTTTCGAGCAGGCCGAGGGCGGCACGCTGTTCCTCGATGAAATCGGCGACATGCCGGCCGATCTTCAAGTGCGGCTTTTGCGCGTGCTTTCCGACGGCGAGTATTACCGCGTGGGCGGCCACGCGCCGCTCAAGTCCAATGTGCGCATCATCGCAGCGACGCACCAGAATCTCGACGAGCGCGTCCGCCAAGGGCTGTTCCGCGAAGACCTGATGCATCGCCTCAATGTCGTCCGCCTCCGGTTGCCGCCACTATCCGAGCGGCGAGAGGATATCGCGCCACTGGCTCGTCACTTCCTTCAGAAGAGCGCGCGGGATCTTGCGGTCGAAACCAAGATCATGTCCGACGACGCCCTGAAGGTGCTCGCGTCGTATTCCTATCCGGGCAATGTGCGGCAACTCCAGAACATCTGTCACTGGCTCACGGTCATGGCACCGGGTCAACGCATCGACGTCGCCGACCTGCCGGTCGAAGTCCGGGCGTCCCCGACATCATCGCAAGCTCTTGTCGCGGACGGGGAGCCCGGGTGGCATGCCGAACTCGATCGTGAGCTCGCGCGTGCACTCGCGCGTGGCGAGGCCGCCGTGGGCGATCGCCTTGAGCGGGAATTCGAGAAGACGTTGATCCTGCGCGCTCTCGCGCACACCGGCGGGCATCGAATGGAAGCCGCGCAACGACTGGGCTGGGGTCGCAACACACTGACGCGCAAGATCCAGGAACTCGGGCTCGAGTCCGAGCTTGGCAAACGCGGCCGCGCGAGCGGTTGACCTGCGCGAATTCGACGATCACGCGCGCGTGATCGGAAGATCTTCCTTCGCGGTGGCGAGCTTCGACCTAAGGCCGCGGGTACGTCCCCGGCGCGCTGACCGCACGCGGCTCGGAGGTCGATGCCGAAGTTGCGGCGGCGGTCGTCGTCGAATCCGCCGGGGGCGCGCGACTCGGTGCCGTGCGGCGCGGCGGCTGCGCCTTCGGATATCCCGCGTCGTCGAGCGCCGTGTTCCACTGGGTTTCCGAATATCCCTTGACGAACGTCCGGTCGCCGACCTGCAGCACCGGCGCGCGAAGCTCGCCCGTCATCTTGTTCAATTGCTCGGCGCCTTCGGGCGTCTCGACGTTGACCGTGGTAAAGGGGACGCCACGACGGTTGAGCAGGCCCTCCGCCTGCGTGCAGACTTCACCACAGCTAAACGAGTAGAGCGTGACCGGAAAACGCTCCTGCGCCTGCTGGGCGGCGATAGGCACCACGCTGTCTTCGATGAGGTTGCCGCGCATGCGCTTGGCCTGTACCTCCTTGGCGTCCGAAGGGGGGCCGCGGTCCGAGTAGACGACGCGACCTTCCTTGTCTACGTAGCGGTAGACCTGCTGATTCTGGCCAGCGGCGCTGGTCGCGACGACCGTCGCAGCCACGCCACACGCCAGCGCAAATCGGAAACTCATGCATGCCATGGCGCCTCCTATGCCGATGTCATCATGCCATTATGCCGCAGAAGGGCGTCGATTTGTGGAGGCCGGCCCCGAAAGGCCACAAACGACTCCAGGGCAGGCCGGCTGCCCCCTCGGGCGAGAACCTCCTCCCGGAACCTCGTGCCGGTTGTAGGAGACAGGACTCCCCCTTCCTCGAACAGGCTGAAGGCGTCGGCCGAGAGCACCTCGGCCCACTTGTAGCTATAAAAGCCCGCGGCATAGCCCCCGGCAAAGATGTGGCCGAAGGCGTGGATGAACCGGTCGTAGGCAGGGCGCGGGGCCACCGCCACCTCGTGCCGGACTGCATCGAGGATCTCCTGCGGGGTACCCCTGCCGCGCGGATCGACAGTCGAATGGATGCGCATGTCGAATAGCCCGTATTCGAGCTGCTGAACCATATCCATCCCGCTTTGGAAATTTTTCGCGGCCCGCATCTTGTCGAACAGCTCGCGGGGGAGCGGCTCGCCGGTGTCGACATGTGCGGTCATCGGCGCGACGACGTCCCATTCCCAGCAGAAATTCTCCATGAACTGGCTCGGCAGCTCGACGGCGTCCCACTCGACCCCTTGAATGCCGGAAACGCCCGGCACATCGACCTCGGTCAGGAGCTGGTGCAGACCGTGGCCGAATTCGTGAAACAGCGTCAGGACTTCGTCGTGGGTGAACGTCGCCGGCTTGCGCGAAGCGCCGTCGCCAACCGGCGCCGAGAAGTTGCACGTGAGGTAGGCAACTGGATGCTGCACTCCGGCGCCCACGCGGCGGCGATTGATCGCGTCATCCATCCATGCGCCGCTCTGCTTGCCCGGCCGCGCATAGAGATCGAGGTAGAACTGGCCGACGAGCGAGCCATCGCGACCGAATACGTCGAAAAAGCGCACCGTCGGGTGCCACGTCGATGCGTTCCCTTGCCGGATCTCGACGCCGTAGAGCGTTTCGACGAGTCGGAACAGCCCGCCGACGACACGATCTTCGGGAAAATACGCGCGCACTTCCTCATCGGAGAATGCGTAGCGCGATTCCTTCAGCTTTTCCGCCGCGTACGCGAGGTCCCACGCTTCCAGTGGGGCAACGCCGAGCCGTTCGCGTGCGAAGCCCGTGAGCTCCGCGTATTCTCTGCGAGCATGAGGATTCGCGCGGCGCGCGAGATCCTCGAGGAAGGCGAGCACCTCACCCGTGTCCTTCGCCATTTTCGGAACGAGCGAAAGCTCGGCGAAATCGGCAAACCCCAACAGCTGCGCGGCCTCGCGTCGCAACTCAAGGATGCGCGCGATAATTGGCGTGTTGTCCCATTCCGTTTTGGCGCCGAGCTCGGATGCGCGTGTTGCGTACGCGCGATGCAGCGTCGCGCGAAGCGTGCGGTCGTCGGCGTAAGTCATGACGGGGCGGTAGCAGGGCATGCGCAGCGTCAGCTTCCAGCCATCGCGCCCTTCTTCACGCGCGGCGGCGGCTGCGGCCGCGCGCACATCGGCAGGAATCCCGGCGAGGCGCGCTGCTTCCGCGTCGTCGATGTAGAGCGCGAAGTCGTTGGTCGCGTCGAGCACGTTGTCGTCGAACCGCGCGGACAAGTCGGCCAGTGCTTCCTCGATGTCTTTCAGTCGGGCCTTCTGCGCGGGCGGCAGATCGGCACCGCCCAGCCGAAAATCGCGGAGCTCGTTGTCGACGAGCTTGCGCCTCGCGGCGTCCTCGGCCGCGAACGCCGGCGAGGCGGCGAGCGCCTTGTATCGCGAGTAGAGCCGCTCGTCTTGCGCCTGGTCCGTATAGAACGCCGTGATCTTGGGAAGGTTTGCGTGATAGGCGTCGCGCAGCGCCGGCGCGCTGACAACCGCGTTGAGATGATGAACCGCGCCCCACACGCGCTCGATCCGGTCGAGCGCATCGTCGAGCGGTGCGACTACGGTGGCCCATGTCGTATCACGCGAGTCGGTCGCGACTTCTTCGGCAGTAGCGCGCGCCTGCGCGACGAGCTCGTCGATTGCAGGTGAGATGTGTTCGGGGCGAATCGCGTCGAAACGCGGGAGGCCGCAAAGATCGAGAAGCGGATTCGACGGAGTCTTCATCAGGTTGGCGAGCTCGTAGTGGGGGTAATGGCGGCGGCCTCGGCATCCAGCAGCGTGTCGAGCGCCGCGAGATCTGCAGGCGTGCCGATATTCGCCCACGGACCGGAGTAGATTTCTCCGCTTACCCATCCGCGGCGAATCCATTCCCGCCACAAGGGAAGCATTTTGAGTCGCGCAAATCGCGGGAGTTCCGAGAAGAGCGCTGTGTCATGGAGTCCGATGTTGCCGTAGACCAGCGGGTCATCGCCCGCAGGTTGCAGCATGTCGCCGCGCAGCACGAAGTCTCCTTGCGGAATCCTCGGCGTGCACGGGACCATGACGAGATGCGCGCGTGGCGAAGCCGGGTCGCGCGCCATTATCTCGGCGCGCGGAAGAAGCGTTGCGTAGTCGAACCCGCTCCACACGTCGCCGCTCACGATCAGCACTGGACCGCGCGGCAGAAGCGGCAGTGCGGTCGCAATGCCCCCGGCAGCCTCGAGAGGTTCCGGCTCGATCGACCATGCGAGACGGACGCCGAACGCTGCGCCATCGCCGAGCGCGGATACGAGCTTGTCGGCGAGGTGCGCCGCGTTGATGACGATGTCGGTGCAGCCGGCTCGCGCCAGCGCTTCGATCTGCCAGACGATGAGCGCTTTGCCGCCCGCTTCGAGCAGCGGCTTTGGCATCGCATCGGTCAGCGGACGCATTCGCGCGCCGCGGCCCGCCGCCAGGATCATCGCGCCGATTTTCATCTAGTGGGGAACCCTGCGCGATCATCAAGCCCTTCGATCAGCATGAGCAGCGGATGGAGCGCGCCATAGCGCTCGCACGCTCGGCGTAGATAGCTCATCACACGCGGCATGTCGTGGATATAGCCGCGTTTGCCGTCGCGGTGCGCGAGCCGGGCGAAGATACCCAGTACCTTTAACTGCCGCTGCACGCCCATCCATTCGAAGTCTTGCCAGAAAAGGCCGAAGTCTTCTCCGACCGGTATTTCCGCGGCACGTGCGTGCTCCCAGTAGCGCACCGCCCAGTCGATCTGATGCTCCTCGTCCCATGCAATGTACGCATCGCGCAGCAACGAGACGAGATCGTAGGTAACCGGGCCGTAAACGGCGTCCTGAAAATCGAGAACGCCGGGATTGGGATCGGTCAACATCAAGTTGCGCGCATGGTAATCGCGGTGCACGTAGACCCGCGGCTGCGCGAGATTGTTGTCGAGTATGAGACGGAAGGCGCGCGCGAGCGTTGCGGTCTCGGCGGCATTCAATTCGATGCCGAGATGCTTGGCGATGTACCAGTCGGGAAAGAGATCGAGCTCGCGGCTGAGCAATGCTTCGTCGTACGGCGGCAGCTCGCCGGGGCGCGTGGCGCGCTGCCAGCGAATCAGCGCATCGCTCGCCTCGGCGTAGAGCTTCGGCGCGGACGCGGAGTCAAGCGCGGCGAGATAAGTGCGATCACCGAGATCGGACAAGAGCAGAAATCCGCGAGCGAGGTCCTCGGCAATCACCGTGGGTGCGTGGACGCCTGCCGCCGCGAGAAGGCGAGCAACATGCACGAACGGACGGCAGTCCTCCTTGGGCGGCGGCGCATCCATGACGATCAGCGTTGCGTGTCCACGCCACGGCGCTCCGGGCGTTATGCGGAAGTAACGGCGAAAGCTCGCGTCCGCCGAGGCCAGCGCGATGCCGAAGTCGGAGCTCCCGATCGCACTCGCCACAAAGGACGTGAGCGTGTTCTGGCGCGGATCGGTGACGGCGGCGACGGAGGGCATCGGACGGACGGGCGCTCGATACACTGGCGCCGCGGCGCGCGCGAGGAGGCCCGGAAACGTGTCAGGCTAGAATGCACATCTTAGCATTCGCATCCGCGTTCCTCCTCTCTCCCGTGCGTGTCCCTTACCGATTGCGCGCTCACGCGCTCGCGCTTGCGTTGACCGCGCTGTGCGGCGCTGCGCGGGCCGATGAGAATGAGACCGTGGAGCCGCCCGCGCCGGCATTGAAGCCCGTTCCCGAACTGACGCCGCCCACCTTGCGCCCTCCGCCGGGAACGACCGCAAAACCGGCCGCGCCCTCACCGGCCCCCTCGAGTGGCGCTCCGGTTTCGCGCGTGCCGTTCGCCGCCGGGGGCGGCGCAATTTTCTTTCGCGCCGACGAAATCCAGGGAATCGGAAACAAGGAAGTGACGGCAACCGGCAAAGTCGAGCTCCGCACGCGCCGCGAGACCGTGCTCGCCGATTGGCTCCATTACGACTTCGTCGACGACGAGATCTGGGCCAAGGGCGACGTGACGTTGCGCCAGGGCATCGACTGGATCACCGGGCCCGAAGCGCGCTTCAAGCGCGGCGCCGAGACGGGCACGTTCACCTCTCCTCGCTTTTACGTCGGCGAGAACGCATCACGTGGGTCCGCTACCGAGATCCGCTTCACGGGTCCGGAGACCTACGAGGCGTCGAATGCACGATACACGACGTGCGTCGCGCCACGCGACGACTGGTTCATCCGGATGGATGAGCTCGAGGTCGACAAGCTCCGCAACGTAGGTACGGGCCACGATGCAACGCTCGTCTTCCTGGGCACGCCGATCGCTTACCTGCCTTGGGTCGAGTTCCCGCTGTCGGGCGAGCGCAAGTCGGGATTCTTGACGCCGGTGCTCGGTTCCTCCGGCACGCGCGGGTTCGACGCGACGATGCCGTATTACCTCAATCTCGCTCCCAACTACGATGCGACGCTGACGCCGCGCGTCATGACCAAGCGCGGCTTCCAGCTGGGCGGGCAGTTCCGCTACCTGCTCAGCGAAGGCTTAGGGGACATGGAGGCGGAATACCTGCCGCACGACCGAATCGCCGGCACTGATCGCTACCTTCTGTCGTGGAAGCACAACCAGAGCTTCGATCCTTACGTGAAGGGCCTGTCCGGGTATCTCAACTTGAACAAGGTATCGGACGATACGTATTTTTCCGATCTTTCCGACCGTGTTTCGCTCACTTCCTTGACGACGCTGCCACGTGAGGGCGGCATCTCCTACACAAACGGCGTGTTGGGCGTCATCGCGCGCGCGCAGGCATTCCAGACCCTGCAGGACCCCACTGCGCCGCAGCCGGCGCCGTACAACCGCGTGCCGCAGCTGCAGGCAACGGTCGCGGAAACCGACTGGATGGGCCTCACATGGTCGGGCATCGGAGAATACGCGTATTTCCGCCAGCCAACGCTGACGACGGGGCAGCGCGTGTATGCATGGCCGAGCGTCGGTATCTTGCGGCAGGGCGCCGCATGGTATGTGAACGCGCGCACCGGCGTCCACATGCGCGAGTACGACCTCAACGAAATCCGACCCGATGTTCCGGACCGCCAGAATTACGCGATCCCGATTACTTCAGTCGACGCGGGACTGGTCTTCGAGCGGGAGGTGCATGAGTTTGGTTTGACCGGCATCCAGACGCTCGAGCCGCGAGCGTTCTACGTCTACATTCCATTCCGCAACCAGAGCAACGCGCCGACGTTCGACACAGCCATCGACGACTTCAATTTCGCGCAGCTTTTCTCGGTCAACCGCTATCTCGGCAACGATCGCATCGGTGACGCGAACCAGCTGTCGCTCGCGCTTACGTCGCGGCTCCTCGATGCCGAGACAGGCGCGGAACGAATTCGCGTAGCCATCGGCGAGCGCTTCTACTTCAACGATCAGCGCGTCGTCCTGAACGAGACGCCGCGCGCGGCGAACAATTCGGACTTCCTCCTGGGCATGGAAGGCCGCCTCAGCGACGCATGGGCGCTGATAAGCCTGTGGCAGTACAACTTCGAGTCATCGCAGACCGAGCGATTCAATGCCGGGGTCCGTTATACGCCTGCCCCGGGTCGCACGTTGAGCGTCAGCTACCGCTATTCGCGCCAGAACTTCGACCCCCTGGCCGGGCCGATCGGCGACCAGTCACAGATAAACCAATGGGACATCGCGGGGCAGTGGCCGATCAACGAGAACTGGACGCTGCTCGGCCGGTGGAACTACTCGATCCTCGGCAGCAAGACGCTGGAGGCCGTGGCGGGCGTCGAGTACAATGGCGGCTGCTGGGTATTGCGTGTGGTCGGACAACGGTTGACGACGACTACCCAGTCCGCTACCAATTCGGTGTACCTGCAGCTCGAGCTGAACGGCCTCGCGCGGTTCGGCACCAGCCCGCTGGACCTCCTGCGCCGCAGCGTCCCGGGTTATCTCAAGACGAACGATCCGACGTTGGCGCCGCGTGATCGCAACACCGACGCCTTCCCGGAATTTTAGATCACACCAAGAGAAACCGCATGACGTCTTCCCGCCTCCTTTGCTGTTGCGCCACGCTGACGACGATGGCGCTGGCCACTCTTGCGCTCGCGCAAGGCCCGACACCGGCTCCTGCGCAACCCCGCGCGGCGGCTGCTCCGCGCGCCGCTCCGTCCAATCGCACCATCCTCCTCGATCGTGTGGTCGCCATCGTCAACGACGAGGCTTTGACGCAATACGAGATCGATGACCAGAAGAAGACCATTCTCACGCAGATGAAGTTGCAGAAGGTCACGCCGCCGGCTCCGGACGTGCTCGACAAGCAGCTTCTCGACCGCCTCATCACCGAGCGTGCGATCCTTCAGTTCGCAAAGGAAAACGGTGTGAAGGTCGACGACACTCAGGTCGAGCGCGCGCTGCTTCGCATCGCGCAGGACAACAAGCTTACGCCCGACGAGTTTCGCGTCGCACTGAGGAGAGAGGGGATCGAATACGAGAAGTACCGCGAGGACATCCGCAAGGAAATCGTCATCCAGCGACTGCGCGACCGCGAGGTCGACTCGCGCGTTACGGTGACCGACTCCGAGGTGGAGGCATTCCTCGCGTCGCAAAACGCACAGGCCGGCGGCGACGCCGAGTATCGGGTTTCGCACATCCTCGTGATCGTTCCGGAGAAGGCCTCGCCGGACCAGATCGACGCCAAACGGCGGCGCGCAGAGGAAGCATTGAAGCAGGTGCGTGACGGAACGGATTTTGCCCAGGTCGCCGCCGGTTTTTCCGACGCTCCCGATGCATTGCAGGGCGGCGGGCTGGGATGGCGGACGTCGGCGCGCTTGCCGAGCGTGTTCGTGGAGGCCGTGCGCGAGATGAAGCCGGGCGATGTCTCGGCGGTGCTCCGCTCGGCGACCGGGTTTCACATCGTCAAGCTGCAGGAGACGCGCAGCCGCAATGCGCCGACGGTCGTCGAGCAGACCCGCGCGCGGCACATCCTGATCAAGGTGAGCGAAGTCGTGTCGGAATCCGAAGGCAAGGCGCGGATCGAGCGCATCCACGACCGTCTCGTAACGGGCGCCAAGTTCGAGGATCAGGCGAAGCTCAACTCGGAAGACGCCAGCGCGGCAAAAGGCGGTGAGCTCGGCTGGCTCTCACCCGGCGACACGGTGCCGGATTTCGAGAGCGCGATGGCGAAGCTCAAGATCGGCGAGCTTTCGCCGCCCGTGCGCACCCAGTTTGGCTGGCATCTGATCCAGGTCGAAGAACGCCGCACGCAGGACATCACGGCGGAGCGCAGGCGCGATCAGGCGAGGATGGCGTTGCGCCAGCGCAAGTCCGAAGAGGCGTTCCAGGACTGGCTGCGCCAGATGCGCGATCGCGCTTACGTCGAAATCAAGCCGCTCGAGCAGTAGGGTCACAACGCCGCCGAGGCGCGCGGCGCTTCGTGCAAAGACTACTTGGTCTGATAGACGTACGGTGGCTGCGGCACGCGGCCCTCGTCCATCTTCGCACGCAACGCGAGATCCTGCGGCTCCTTGTCCCACCAGATGGCTCGCCCCATTTTCTGGTCGACGACGACATCCGGCCTTTTTGCGAGCAGATCTCGAATGAAAGCCGTGTGCTCGGAGACGTAATGGCGCGAAGGAAGGAACATGGAGTCATTCTATCACTGCGCCGCCACTGGTGTTGGCTTCGCTGCCCGCGGCGGCCGGCCCGCGACGATGTCGAAGCGAAACAGCCGGCATTCGATGTTGCCGTTCCAAAGCGGTGTGCGGCGCGACGGTTTAAGACCGAGCAGCTTTGCCAAACGCATGTCGCCGGTGAAAAAGAACGCGGCCCAGCCGGCGAAGTTGCGCTTCAATGCGTCGCCGAGCCGCGGGTAGAACGCAGCCAGCGCGTGCTCGTCGTGCAAGCGGACACCGTAGGGCGGATTGGCCAGCAGCACCCCAGCAGGGGCGGGCGCCTCACGCACGAGCAAGTCGGCCTGCTCGATCGCGAGCCATTCCGAGACTCCTGCCGCCGCCGCATTGCCGCGCGTGCGATCGAGGGCACGAGGGTCGAGATCGCTCGCGATAATCGCAGCGCCTTGCGCTCTACGCACGCGATCGCGCGCGCGTTGGCGAATCCGCTGCCACGTAGGTCCGTCGAACCAGGCAAGCTTCTGGAAGCCGAACGTGCGGGTTAGCCCCGGCGCGCGGTCGGCGGCAAGCGCCGCCGCTTCGATCGCGATCGTCCCGCTGCCGCACATCGGGTCGAGGAACGGCGTACCCGGCGTCCAGCCGGAAAGCGCGATCAAGCCGGCGGCGAGATTTTCGCGCAGCGGTGCGGCGTCGGTATCGTGCCGCCATCCACGCTTGAACAGCGGCTCGCCCGAAGTGTCGAGATAGATCGTGCCTTCCCGTTCGGCAAGATAGGCGTGCACGCGCACATCCGGCCGCTGCTTGTCGACGGAGGGCCGTTTGCCGGTGTCATCGCGGAAACGGTCGCAGACCGCATCCTTTACCTTGAGCGTCGCGAATTCGAGACTCGATAGCGGCGATGACGTGGCAGCGACATCGACGCGCAGCGTACGCTCGACCTTGAAGTGCTTTTTCCAATCGATGCCGCGCACCAGCGCGTAGAGCTCGCTCTCATCGCGCACGCGTCCGTGCGCCACCTGCCAGAGCAGGCGGCTCGCAAGGCGCGATTCGAGATTCACGTGGTAGGCAAGCTCGCGCGGACCCGAAAAGGCGACGCCACCTTCCGCGGGTGCGACGAACTGTGCGTTCTGTGCGCGCAGCTCGTTCGCGAGCGGCGCTTCGAGGCCGCGCGGGCAGGGCGCGAAAAAACGCTCGGTCACCGCAACAGCCGCCGCCGCGTGAGCACCAGCGCGGCGTAATACGCGACGATTGCATAAGCGAGCAACACGGCGATGTGCAGCAGAATGCCGGTCGGGATCGTACCCATCAGCAGCGGCCGCGCGAGGTCGATCGCGTGTTTCAACGGCAGGAAGCCGGCCACGACCTGCAGCGCCGGCGGCATCTGGTCCACCGGGAAGAACACTCCGGACAGCAGCAGCATCGGCGTCAGCACCAACGTGAAGAAGTAGGTGAAGAAATCGTACCCCGGCGCAAGTGAATTCATGACCAGCCCGAACGCGCCAAAAGCGAGGCCGACCAGGAAACCGAGCGGAACGATCCATAGCGCGAGCCACGAGTGGCCGAAGCCCAGTCCCATGATGACGAGAAGGATCGCCGTCGTCGACACTACGGCTTTCGAGGCCGCCCAAATCCATTCGGCGAATACGACATCGTCGAGCGACAGCGGCGCATTGATGATCGCCTCCCACGTCTTTTGCATATGCATCCGCGAAAAAGCGGAATACATCGCCTCGAAGCTCGACGTGAACATCGCGCTCTGGCAGACCATGCCGGTGCCGATGAATGCAATGTACTTCATCCCGCCGACTTCGGGGATGAACGCGCCGATGCCGTAACCCAGCGCGAGCATGTAGAGCAGTGGATCGGCAATGTTGCCGAGCACGCTCGCTACCGCGAGCTTTTTCCAGACGAGCAGGTTGCGCCGCCACACGCCGGTCCAGCGGAGCGACATTTCGGGAAAACGCATGAGGGCGGTGGTGGTCATGGTCTTGTGTGATGCGGAGAAACCCGAAGTGTACCGAAACCGGCAGTCGCGTCAGTAACCTCGGGTGCGGTCGACGCGGTTGATAAGCGTGAGTCCGTTGCGGGCGCGGCGGAGGTTCTCTACGAACAACGCAGCCGCGACCTCCGCGCGCGGCTCCGCGGCGACGTGGGGCGTGCAAAGGATTTTCGGATGCCGCCACAAAGGACTGTCGGCGGGCAACGGCTCCGTTTCGAACACGTCGAGCGTCGCGCCGGCGATATGCCCCGCATCGACCGCCGCGACGAGATCGGCTTCCCGAAGCACGCGGCCACGCGACACGTTGATCAGATGGGCACCGCGCGGCAGGCGGCCCAACGCCTCCGCATCGAGGAGCCCGTGCGTAGAGTCGGTGAGCGGCAACGCGCAGACTAGAATTCTGGTGCGAGCAAGAAAGGCCGCTAGCGCCTCGGGACCCGCGAATGACGCCGCTCCGTCGATCGCTCGCGCAGTTCGTGTCCAGACCGAAACCGGAAAGCCGAGACGCGACATCACGTCGACGATCGGCGCGCCTATCGAGCCGAAGCCCATGACGCCCACCGGAAAATCCGTTTCCAACGCCGGCGGCGGCCGACTCCAGCGCGTTTCACGCTGCTGGGCTTCGAGTCGCGGCAGCTCGCGAAAGTGCCGCAACGCCATCAATGCGACGTACTGTGCCATGCGCGCGCCTTGCTGCGGATCGGTCGCACGCACAATCGGCACGTGCGCCGGCAGGTCCGGCGTCGCGAGCAGATCATCGGCGCCCGCTCCGGCGCAGGCGATGAAGCGCAGCGCCACGAAGCGCGATGCGATACCGGCCGTCAGCCGAAACGCGAGGATGGCTTCGATTTCATCGGGCGGAGCCGACGCTGGATCGGTATAGATCCGCTCGTCGGGCGCGGCGGCGCGCAATGCAGCGAGCTGCCGTTCGACGAACGCGGAGGTCGGCAACACTAGGACGGGCATGGCAGTAAGTTCAGCGCTTGAGCGGGTTCGCGGCGAGATGGTAACCTGAGGCGATGCGCTATTTTGTGAAAAGGCTCGCGGACGCCATTTTCTGCGCGCTGATATTCATCGCGCCAATTTCTGCCGCACGACCGGCCTATCTCACCCCGGGGACTCCGGCGCAAGGGTGGATTGACACCAACATGAGTGCAAGCCGCGAATTGTTCCCCTCGGGGGCAGCGCAGAGGCCAATCGATCAATGAGGCTGTCAGCATGGATACACCAACGAAGTTCGATGCGTTTCTCGAGCAAGCGTGGGCCGATCACGGCGATCATGCGGACGAGGTCGCACGACGGCTCGAACAGGGCTATGAGCTGATCGAGACACCGGCGCAAATTGCGCCGTTCGCACGGATCCTCGCGCATGTCGACGGCGAGCATCTCGCGCACTGGGCGGAGGGCGTGGTGCGCCTCGAACGGCTGCGCATGCACCCGCATTGGCGCGATGACAGCGACGCGCCGGCGATCGTCCGCCGCCTGGTCGCCGCGATGCACTTTGCAAACGGCGCAGATTCAGTGGCTGGATTGACTGTGGCGGACCGCGCGCACGCGCACGCCGTTGTCGCCGCCGCGATGGCGGCACAACGACGCACGCCCGACGCCATTCGTCATTACCGGGCCTCGCTCGCCGCCGCAGCATCCGGGCTCCCCGAGAGCGATCCTGCGATCCGTGCGCTTGCCGTGACGTCGAACAATCTCGCATCGACATTGGAGGAAATGCCGTCGCGCAGCGGCGAGGAGACCGCGGTCATGCTCGATGCGGCGCGCGCGGCGCGTGAATACTGGGGGCGCGCCGGCGGCTGGGTCGAAAGCGAGCGCGCGGAGTACATGCTCGCGAAGTGCCATCTGGCGGCAGGCGATGCAAAGGGCGCGCTCGACCACGCGGACCAATGCGCAGTGATCTGCGAGGCCAATAATGCGGATGCGTTCGAGCGGTTTTTTGCGCTCAGCATGCGTGCGCTCGCCCATCGCGCTCTCGGCGCGGCTCCCCGATTTGCCGAAGCCAGGACCGCGGCGCTCGACTGCTACACAACGCTCGCGGCCGACGACAGGCGCTGGTGCGAGTCGACGCTGAAGCTCATCGGCTGATCGCGCAGCCATGAGTTCCGTCATCGATGTGCATACCCATTGCCTCACCGAGGCTTGGTTCAAGCTTCTGCAAGAACACGGCGGACCGCGCTACACGGTCAAGGCGGTCACCGGCGGCCTGCGCGCGATCCATCTCGACGGCGCACCGTTCATGACGCCGGTGCCCCCGATGTTCGACTACGATCTGCGGCTGCGAACGATGAACGAACATGGAGTCGATATCGGCGTCGTGTCGCTCACGTGCCCGAACTGTTACTGGGGCGGGCCCGACATCAGCCTGCGGGCCGCGCAGATCATGAACGACGACATGTCCGCGGCGCGCACCGCGCATCCGGATCGCCTCCGCTGGTTCGCGTCCATCCCGTGGCAGTATCCGGAGCGGGCGCTGCCCGAGCTCGACCGCGCCGTGGCCGCGGGAGCGTCCGGCGTGATGGTACTCGCGAATATCGGCGGGCAGCCGTTGACCGATCCGACCTTCGCGCCGATCTGGGCAGCAATCGACGCCAAAGCGTTGCCGGTACTCGTGCATCCGACGGCGCCGCCCGGCGTCGGTGAAATGGACATGCAGCGCTTTCAGCTGACGGCGTCACTCGGCTTCACGTTCGACACCTCGCTCGCGATCGCACGGATGATCTATGACGGCTTCTTCGATCGTTACGCGAAGCTCAAGATCATCGCCGCGCACGGTGGCGGCGCGCTGCCGTATCTCATCTCGCGGATGGACCAGTGCTACGACAACATTCCCGCCTGTCGCGAGAAACTCGCCGTGCGCCCTTCGCAGGTCGTGCCGCGGATCTACGCGGATGCGGTCGTGTTCGCTCCCGAAGTACTCGAGCTCTGCCTCAAGGTGTTCGGCGCCGACAACGTGATGTACGGTTCCGATTATCCGCACACGATCGGCGACCTGCCGGGATGCTTGCGCCGCGTCAATGCGCTGCCTGTTGTCGCGCGCGACAAAGTGCGCGGGCGGACGGCGCAACGGATTTTCGGGTTCTGAAGCCCGCGTACGTTGCGTGTAAAGTCGTATCTCCGCGCGTTCTACTGCGACCCTATGAATCCAGACAAGCTCAGGGCTCTGCGCGGCAAATATGCGAGCGCCAAGGGCGGGGACATTTTCGACCCGGCCTTCGCCGCGGTCGCCGCGACCGTCTTCGTCGATTCCGATCAGCGCAAATGGCCGTTCGCCGGCGTTGCAACCTTTCTCGGCGCACCGATGGCTGCTCCGGAGAGCGGAGCCGGCGAATTCGGCGACATCGACGTTGCGCTGGTCGGCGTGCCAATGGACCTCGGCGTCACCAACCGTGCTGGCGCGCGACTCGGCCCGCGCGCGGTGCGCGGAGTGGAGCGCATCGGGCCTTACGAGCATGTGCTGAAAATGGCGCCACTGGGCATGTTGAAGGTCGCCGATATTGGCGACGTGCCGATGCGGAGCCGGTTTTCGCTCGAGCAGTGCATGGCCGACATCGAAGCGTTCTTCCGTCGGCTGCGCGCCGCGAACGTGATCGCGCTCGCGGTGGGCGGCGACCACTCGATCACCTATCCGATCCTGAAAGCGCTGGGAGAACGGCAACCCGTCGGCATGGTGCACATCGACGCCCACTGCGATTCTGCCGGTGAATTCGAAGGATCCAAGTTCCACCACGGCGGCCCGTTCCGCCAGGCGGTCCTCGATGGCGTGCTCGATCCCGAGCGCTCGATCCAGATAGGCATCCGTGGCGGTGCTTCGTTTCTGTGGGAATTCTCATACGAATCGGGAATGACCGTGCTGCATGCAGAAGAGGTGGTCGAGATGGGCATCGCAGCCGTCGTCGCGAAGGCACGCGCCGTCGCCGGCGACGGCCCGACCTACGTGACGTTCGATGTCGACGGCATCGACCCCGCCTTCGCGCCGGGCACCGGCACGCCGGAAGTCGGTGGGCTCACGCCGCGCGAGGCGCTCGCGATTCTGCGCGGCCTCGCCGGACTCGACATCGTCGGCGGCGACGTCGTCGAAGTGGCGCCGCAATACGACGCCACGACGATCACCGCGCAGGTCGGCGCGCAGATGCTCTTCACCGAGCTTTGCCTGATTGCTGCCAATCCGAAACGGCGCAGGCGGATCTGAGAATTAATGGACCCCCACGCTTGCGGCCGAGAAAACTTCGGCCGCTGCGCTGCCCCCAGTGGGGGAGCTATTCGCGCCTTGGGGCGGCCCTGCGGCGCTCATTAGAAACTGCGGTGCTTGGTCGACCTGTCAGACCGATGCAGCCGACGGACGTCGGGCGGTCGCCAGCAATATCCCCACGAAAACGATAATTCCAAGCACGCCAATCGCAGCTTCGATGTTGAGCAGCCCGGCGGCACTCCACCGTTCGTACGCCCAACCGTCGATCACCGTCATGTAGGCAATGGGCATATTCGAGAGCGATGCAAATACGTTGTATTTCGTGGCAGCGGCGCCGAGTCCCATCGCTTCCAGCACCACGGCCGTGAAGCCCGCGTAGGTGAGCCCCTGGATGAAGGCATAGATCAGCGTGAAGACGATGTACATCGACTCGGTGCGCGGCGCGAGCGCCATCGCGGCCGCGCTTATCGCCATCAGGAAGCCGTACAGCGCGTAGGCGGTCTTGCGATCCATGCGATCGCTACCGTACCCTCCGGCAAGACAGCCTATCGCCGAGACGATGCCACCGAATACTCCCGTCACGAGCGCCACTGTTCCCGCGGTCGCGTGCCAGTCGTCGGCCACGGCGGCCCATAGATTCGACGCGGCGCCGGACCCGATCGGGAGAAAGCAGATAAGGAGCGCCAGAAAGCCTGCACGCGATCGCGCGACCTGCCAGAGATCCTTCAGCACGTCGACCATCATGCGGCCGTAGTGCCCGCTGCGACCAAACGGCGGCGGCTCCGGCACGAACCAAAGCGCCGCGATGCAAAGTGCACAAGCCACGGCGAGCGCGGCACCCGCCATCCATGGGTCAGGCAACGTCTCGGCGAGCCACAGACCCGCGCCGCCGCCGAGCCCGTTGCCCCCTAGATTGCCGGCCTGGAACCAGCCACTCGCTCGCCCTCGCTGGTCCGGCGGTGTGTTGTAAACCAAGAGACTCTCGGCTGACATCGCGAGAAACGTCGATGCCGTGCTCGCCACGAGCACCGCGACGTACAGGAGCGGCAGCGACTTCGCATCGGACGGCACGACACCCATCGCAAGAATCCCGAGCGCGGTGACGATCCCGGCGAGCGCATACCAGCGCTTGCGCGACCACGCGATATCAGTGATCGGCGCCCAAAGGAACTTCCACGTTTGCGGAATGAGGTTGAACGCGACGAGCGCCGCGACTTCTCCCACGCTCACGCCCGCTTGCGTCAATTGATAGCCAAGCGCCACCGTGAGATATCCACCCATCGCGCCGAAAGGGGTGATCAGGAATAGATAGACGATCGGGTGCGCGGGTCGTACGGGGTGTGGGGTCATCGGATCAGCGTGGCGAGAGGGGATCGCGGAGGACCGCGTCGAAGCGCCGGCGCCGCCGGTACGCGTGGCCGAACGATACACACATTCAGTGCGTATGTATTGGTGTGTGTTGGTCGGTTCACTCGACCGCGTTTTCTTGACCCTCCAGGGCCAACGGCGTAGCGTCGTGAAATGCGCTTTCATCTGCGCGGGATTCTTGTACTCCTTGCCGTTGCCGTCATCGCGGCGACGAATCCCGCCTCGGCGGAACCGAATGACGAAGTCCGGAGCACCTTTACGCGCTTCATCGACGCGCAGAACGCGCATGACTTGAAGGATGTCGGCAAGCTTCTGGCCGATTCGCCGGATTTCCTGTGGATCTCGCAAGGACACGTCGTACGAAAACGCGACGCGGCGCTCGAGCACTTCCGGAGTCTGTTCAAAGGCAAATGGCGCATCGATCCCGACTGGTCGACCTTTGAAATCGTGGGACTCGATATCTCCACAATGGAAGTCTTCGTGCAAGTCAGGACGTCGGGTGACACGTCAGCCGGCAACGCGCAGATGAGCGTGATCTTGGTCAACACCGCGCAAGGCTGGCGGGTGCAGAACATCTTCGTCAGCAGCGGGTGATCTCCCCCGCGTCAGTGGCGGCTTCTGCGCCGCAACATGCCGACCACGATCATCAGGAGCAGCGAAATTCCAATCAGCATCGTTGCCGCGGCTGCGATCGTCAGGCTGATGTTGTCGTTGATTCCGGCGAACATCTGGCGCGGCAGCGTGCGCTGTCCGGGACCGGCCATCAACAGGGCGACAACGACCTCGTCGAACGAGGCTGCGAACGCAAAAACGGCGCCGGAAAGAACGCCGGGCAGGATCAGAGGCAGTGTGACGCGGCGAAACGTTGTCACCGGCGAAGCGCCCAGACTTTCCGCTGCGCGAATGAGCGTGCGGTCGAAAACCGACAGCGTCGCGAGGACGGTTACGACGACGAACGGCACCGCGAGCGTCGTATGCGCGAGGATCAGACCCGCATAGCCGTCAGTCAATCCCAGCGGCGCGAACGCGAAATAGACACCGACGGCGACGATGATCACCGGCACGACCATTGGCGAAATCAGCAGCGCCAGCACCAGTGCCTGACCGGGGAACCGTGCCCGCCAGATTCCAAGTGCTGCGAGAGTGCCGAGTACCGTCGCCCCCAGCGTCGCGGCACTTCCCACGATCAGGCTGTTCCAGACCGAGGGTAGCCAGAAGGACGACGTGAAAAAGTCGTCGTACCAGCGCAAGCTGAATCCCGGGAGCGGGTAGTGGAAAAACGAGCCCGACGAAAACGACAACGGCACGATGATCAGGATCGGCGCGACGAGGAACAGCAGCACCAGCGCAGTCAGCGTGCCAAGGCCCGCGTTTGCAATGCGTTGCCCGAGGGTCTCGGTGCCGGTGCGCTTCATCTGGCCAGCCAAGCCGCATACGCTCGACGCCGACCAGCCGGTTGTAAACGGCGTACAACGCCAGCGTTGCTGCAAGCAGCATGATCGACAGTGCGGCGGCCATCCCCCAGTTGACTGTCCTGCTCGCATAAAACGCGATGAAGTAGCTGATCATCTGGTCGTCGGCGCCGCCTACGAGCGCCGGCGTGATGTAGTAGCCGAGCGCCTGGATGAAGACCATGAGACATCCCGCGGCGATGCCGGGCATCGTCTGCGGAAGATAGACACGGCGAAACGCAGTCCAGGGCGGAGCGCCGAGCGATGACGCGGCGCGAAGGTACGATGACGGAATGCCGCGCATCACGCTGTACAGCGGCAACACCATGAACGGCAGCAGCACATGGACCATCGCCACGTAGACGGCAAACCGGTTGAAGATCATTTTCAGCGGCTCGTCGATGATGCCCAGCGACAGGAAAAGGCTGTTCAGCACGCCTTCCTTCTGCAGAAGCACCACCCACGCCACGGTGCGGACGAGCAGCGACGTCCAAAAGGGCAGCAGGACCAGAAACAGGAGCATGGCTGCGCGTTGCGGCGGCTGTCGCGCGATCACCAGCGCGACCGGGTAGCCCAAGACCAGGCAAATCAAAGTGACGGTGCCCGCGATCCCCAGCGTGCGGCCGAGCACGTTGCGGAACACGCGTTGCTCAGGCGGGGCGCCCACGATCGCGCTGTCGACATCGCGATCCAGGTCGAGCGCGGCCAGCAGATAGAAATCGGTGACGGGTCCGCCTGCGCGGCGTATTGCGACCCAGGTCCGCCGCTCCTCCCATTTGGGATCGATGGCGACCAGCGCATCTCGCGCTGAGCCCGATATATCCGCTGGCAGACGTCGGCCGGTGCTGAAGAGCAGTGTGCGAAACCCCGGAACATCGTAGTTGAGGCGGGTCGCGGCGCTCGCTAGCGTGCCGGCATCTCGCGCAGCGCGAATGTCGTCGACCAGGGCGGCATACGCTGGCTCTGGCGGCAGTTCACGACCGTCCCAGCTTTTGAGCGCGGCGGTAACGCCCGGGAAAATGCGCGCGATGTCGGTGTCGACGATGCCGCGCGCGAGCATCGCGCCGATCGGCGCGACGAAGCACACGAGGATGAAGGCGAACAGCGGCAGCACCAGCGCCGCTGCCCGCCATTGTTCCCGGCGCCGACTGCGCCGCAACGCGCGGCGGAGGCCGCGACTTGCTCGGGCCGGCGGTCGCCGCTGCCGCGTGCGCCACCGTCGCGACGCTACGCAGCATCGCCGGTCCCCGCTTTCCCGCCGCCGCTTACTTCGCGACCCAGGCGTTGAAACGCTGGTTCAGCTTGTCCAGGTTTTCAAGCCAGAACTTGTCGTTGATGAACAGCGCCGAGGCCGCGTTCTGCGGCGCGGTCGCGAGGTTCGGCAGCACATTCTTGTCGATCAGCGCCGTCGAGGCCTTGGCCGTTACGCCGTACGGAATCTTCGGCGGCAGGTTCTTCTGGTTCTGCGGATCGTTGACGAACACGAGGTAGCTCTCGGCTTGTGCCTTGTTCGGAGTGCCCTTCATGATGACCCACGAGTCGACCGTGTACAGGTTGTTGGTCCACACGATCTTGAAGTTCTTCTTGTCCTTCTCGTTGGCGGCGGCGATACGACCGTTGTAGGCATCGGTCATCGCCACTTCGCCCGACGCAAGCAGTTGCGGCGGTTGCGAGCCCTTCTCCCACCACACCAGGTTCGACTTGAGCTCATCGAGCTTCTTGAATGCGCGGTCGACCCCCGCGGGCGTGCCGAGCGTCGCGTAGACGTCCTTCGGCGCGACGCCGTCGGCCATCAACGCGATCTCGAGCGTGGTCTTCGGGCCTTTGCGCAACGCACGCTTGCCCGACCATTTCTGTGTGTTCCAGAAGTCGGCCCACGATTTCGGCGCATCGCCTTTGATCTTGTCACCATCGTAGGCGAGGATGAAGCTGTACACGATCGCACCGATACCGCAGTCGTTGACCGCGTCGGGCAGATATTTGTCCTTGCCGCCGAGCTTCGCCCAGTCGAGCTTTTCGAAGAGACCTTCCTCGCAGCCCAGCAGCAGCTCTTCCGACTCGACCTGAACGACATCCCAGTTGTTGTTGCCGCCCTGTATCTTCGCACGCAGCGTTCCAACGCCGCCGTCCCAGCTCTCCTCGGTCATCGGAATTTTCGTCGTCGCGGTGAACGGCTTGAAATAGACGTCGCGCTGCGCATCCTGATACGCGCCGCCCCATGAAATCACCGATAGATCGCGCGCTACCCGCCGCTGCCGAAAGCATCATTGCCGCTGCCCCTAGCAGCGCTGCCATGCTCAGTCTGTTACGCATCTCATCCTCCGTTTAGGATCGGTGCACATCTTCCCGCGCAAACGCGCGGCAGTGCTCGGGCGCCCATGCCAGCGCCACGGCTTCGCCGATTGCAGGAAGGGCATGCGCTTCGCTGATCGGACGCTTCACCATGAATTCGTCGTTGCCGAGCAACGCCACCCGGAGCCGTACGTGATCGCCAAGGTAGATCACCTCGCGCAGGGTACCTTCCAGCCGGCTCGTCGCTGCCCGGGGCATTGTATGCCCGGCCGATAGGATTTGCACTCGCTCGGGGCGCAGCGACACGGTGACCGGGGTGCCAGGCGCGAGGGCGCCGGCGAGCGAACCCTCGATGGACGTGTTCCCCGCGAGCCGTACCGTGCAGCGGACACTGTCCGCCGATTCAATGACGCCATCGAGTCGGTTGTTCTCGCCGATGAAGCGGGCGACAAACGCGTTCACCGGTTCCTCGTAGATCCGCGCCGGAGCATCGAGCTGCTGGATCTTGCCGTGGTGAAACACGGCGATGCGATCCGACATCGTCAGGGCTTCGGATTGATCATGCGTCACGTACACCATCGTCACGCCGAGCCGCTGATGCAAGCGACGGATCTCGAACTGCATCTGTTCTCGCAGCTGCTTGTCGAGCGCGCCCAATGGCTCGTCCATCAGGATCAGCTTGGGCTCGAATACGAGCGCGCGCGCCACGGCGGTCCGTTGTTGCTGGCCGCCGGACAGTTCCGCCGGTCGCCGCTTGCCGAAGCCCTCCGAGCTGCACCATGTCGAGCGCGTGCTCGACCTTTGAACGGATCCCGGCCGCAGGCATGCCGCGCACGGACAGCGGAAATCCGATGTTCTCGGCCACCGTCATGTGCGGGAATAGCGCATAGTTCTGAAACACCATTCCGATATCGCGCTGGTAGGGCGGTTTGTGTGACAGCGGCTTGCCATCGAGCAGGATCTCGCCCGAGGTCGGCGTCTCGAAGCCGGCCAGCATCATCAGCGTCGTCGTTTTGCCTGATCCGGATGGACCGAGGAGGGTGAGGAATTCGCCGCGCGCGACGTCGAGATTGAGGTCGTCGACCACGCGCGTGACGCCATCGTAGGTCTTGCCGATCCCGGCAAAGCGGACGATCGGCTCGCTCGCATTCATGCGTTGCAACGATCCCCAAATGCACGCTGTCGCGACGGGCAGTTCACACGAGACCCTTTTCGCGCACCATCGCCCACGTGTCGTCAAGCGCCCTGCCGAAGCATCCCATCATTTCGTCGATCTCCGATGCGCTGATGACCAGGGGCGGGCTGAACGCGACGATGTCGCCCGGCATATTGCGCAGGATAGCGCCGTGATGCTGCGCGCGGCGGACGAGATGCGCGGCGATGCCTGCCTTCGGATCGAAACTCTGCTTCGTCGCCTTGTCGCGGACGAGCTCGACGGCGCCGATCAGACCCACGCCGCGCGCGTCGCCGATCAGCGGGTGATCGGCGTAGCTGCGGATGCCCGCCTGCATCATTGGGCCGACGCGCCGCACCGCGCTCACGATGTCGCGCTCCTCGTAGATCTTCAGCGTTTCCAGGGCGACCGCGGCAGGAACGGGATGCGACGAATAGGTGTAGCCGTGACCGAAGATGCCGAGCTTGTCGCTTTGCGCGAGCAGAATCTCGTAGAGCCGGTTGGCAATGAGGTTGGCCGAGATCGGCAGGTAGCCGGACGACAGCGCTTTGGCGAGCGTGATGATGTCGGGCGCGAGGTTGTAGGTCTGCGATCCGAACATGTTCCCCGTGCGGCCGAACCCGCAGATCACTTCGTCGACGATAAACAGGATGTCGTATTTCCTAAGGATCGGCTGGACGCGGTCGAAGTAGGTCGATGGAGGCGGGATCACGCCGCCGGCGCCCATCACCGGCTCGGCGAAGAACGCGGCGACTGTGTCGGGACCCTCGCGCACGATGAGCTCTTCAAGATTGCCGGCGAGCCGTTCCGCGAACGCTTCCTCGCTTTCCGCCGGTCGCGCGCCGCGATAGTAATAGGGACAGTCCGTGTGCAGGATCCGCGCGATCGGCAGGTCGAAATCGTTGTGCGCGAAGGCGAGTCCGGTCAGGCTCCCCGCGGCCACCGTGACCCCGTGATAGGCGCGTTGCCGCGAGATGATCTTTTTCTTTTGCGGGCGGCCGAGCGCGTTGTTGATGTACCAGGCGAGCTTCACGGCGGTGTCGTTCGCCTCGGAGCCCGAATTGGCGAATAGCACCTTGCCCATTCCCGCCGGCGCTATCGCGACAAGCCGCTCGGCTAACTCGGTGCTGATCGCCGGCACCTTGCCGGCGAAGCTGTGATAGAACGGGAGCTCGCACATTTGCCGGTATGCGGCGTCGGCGAGCCGGCGCTCCGAAAAGCCGAGCGATGCACACCACAACCCGGCCATGCCTTCGAGATAGCGGCGACCCTCGTCGTCGAACACGTAGACGCCCTCTCCGCGAGTGATGACGAGCGGACCCTCTGTCTGTACCGTCCGCAGGTTCGTAGCGGGATGCAAATGGAACGATAGATCGCGGCGTGCGGCCGGCGTCGTCAGCGACATCGATAGCTCCTTGAGCTTGGAACGACTAGTGCATTGACCGAGTGCGGATTGTTTGCGCCGCAGAGATGCGCGTCAATAGGCGACCGTCGATGGGCGACCGTCGATAGGCGATGCGTCGTGGCGCAAGGCAGTGCGGCGAATTGACGGTCTCTTTTGGGTCAGCTAGTTTCAATGCCTGGTGGCACCTAGACTATTCCGTCGCGCAAATGCCCGATGGGTACCGAAGACACGGGAGTTGACTCGATGAACAGCACACATCAAGCGACAGCGCTGCAGGCTGCGCGCGCCGACCGGTTTCAATCCCTGCACGCGCGCCCCGGCGCATTCGTCATTCCCAATCCGTGGGATGCCGGCTCGGCCGTCATGCTGGCGACGCTCGGCTTCGAAGCGCTCGCCACGACGAGCGCAGGATTTGCGTTTTCGCTGGGCCGGCCGGACGCGGAAGGCGCTGTCGGTCGTAACGCCACTCTGAGCAACGTTCGCGCGATCGTCGATGCCACATCGCTGCCCGTGTCCGCCGACCTCGAAAACGGTTTCGGTGACGACCCGGAAAGCTGTGCGGAGACTATTCGACTGGCGGCTCGCGGGGGGCTCGTCGGCGGCTCGATCGAAGACGCAACGGGCCGCGCCGATGATCCGATCTACCCGTTCGCGGTCTCCGTCGTGCGCGTTCGGGCCGCCGTCAAGGCTGCGCGCGCAATGCCGTTTCCGTTCATGTTGACCGCCCGGGCGGAAAACCTGATCAACGGCCGCCCTGATCTCGCCGACACGATCCGTCGGCTGCAAGCCTTTGCCGAGGAAGGAGCGGACGTCCTCTACGCGCCGGGCCTGAAGACTCGAGACGAAATTGCAAGCGTCGTCCGCGCGGTTGCACCGAAACCCGTGAATGTCGTCATGGGACTTTCGGGGACTTCCTATTCGCTCGCAGAGCTCGCTGCACTTGGAGTGAAGCGCGTAAGCGTCGGCTCTGCGCTGGCCCGTGCGGCCTACGGGGCATTTCTTGCGGCAGCCCGCGAGATCCGTGAACGCGGCACGTTCACTTTCGCCGATCATGCGGCGCCCTACGCACACCTGAATGCGTTATTCAAGCGATCCGGACCAACTGCAGGCTAGTCTCGAAGCTCGCGTCCGGTCAGCTTGATGAAAAGGTCCTCGAGGTTGGCGGGGCGGTGCAGATAGCGCACGCCCGGCGCATGCGCGAGCTTGTCCAGCAGCGGCTGCGGGTCGTTGGCATAGAAGAACGCCGTCTCGCCGGCGACCTCGAAGCGCTCGGCAAGCGAGCGTCCGTGCACATCGGCCCACGCGCGCGCATCGTCGCCGAACACTTCGATCACCTCGGGCTCGACGTGCGCGTCGATCAGCGCGCGCGGCGTGTCCGACGCAATCAGCGTGCCGTGATCGATGACCGCAAGACGCGTCGCGAGCCGCTCGGCCTCGTCCATGAAATGCGTCGTCAGCAGGATCGTCTTGCCCTGGCTCAGGAGCTGGCGTAGTCCGTCCCAGATGAGATGCCGCGCCTGCGGGTCGAGACCTGTCGTCGGTTCGTCAAGGATCAGGAGCTCCGGGTCGTTGATGAGCGCTCGCGCGAGCGTCAGCCTTCGTTTCATCCCGCCGGAGAGCGTGCGAATGCCGGCACTGCCCTTGCTCGCGAGACCGGCGAAATCGAGAAGCTTCGGAATTCGGTCGGCAAGCGTCTTGCGGCCGATGCCGAAATAGCGACCGTAGATTTCGAGATTTTCGGTGACGGTGAAATCGGGATCGAGGTTGTCGACCTGCGGGACGACGCCGACGCGAATGCGCGCGGTGCGCGCGGCCTGCGGGACGGGTAGGTCGAGCACCTCAATCGTGCCGCCATCGGGATCGATGAGGCCAAGGCAGCAGCGCAGCGTCGTGGTCTTCCCGGCGCCGTTGGGACCGAGGAGGCCGAAGCATTCGCCACGGCGGATCTCGAAATCGAGACCGCGGACGACCTCGTTGTCGCCGTAGCGCTTGCGAAGTCCCGCGACGCGCAGGACGACGTCGCCGCCATTGATGGTCACGCCGCGCCTCACTTGACGGTCTATTCGGGCTTGAACCCCGACGCCTTGACGATCGGGCCCCACTTCGCATAATCGGACGCGACCATCTTCGCGAAATCGTCCGGTGTTGCCGTGATCGGGTCCATGCCGATTCCCGACAACTTGGCAATGACGTCGGGCGAAGTCAGCGCCTTGTTGATCGCGCTGTTGAGCGCATCCACGATTCCTTTCGGCGTCCTCGCCGGCGCAAAGAAACCGAACCATCCGATGGCTTCGACATCCTTCACGCCGAGCTCGGCAAACGTCGGCACGTCGGGCAGCGCGGTCGAGCGCTTCGAACCCGAGCTTGCAAGGATCTTCACCTTGCCCGCACGGTGAAGTTCGGTCAGATCGGCGATGGCATCGACGGCTGCCGGCACCTGGCCGCCGATCAGGTCGTTGATGTAGGCCGCTGAGCCCTTGTAGGGCACGTGCACCATCTCCACACCGATGCCGCGACCGAGCAGCACGCCGAAGAAATGGGGAAGGCTTCCGGCGCCCGACGTCGCGTACGCGGCCTTGGTCGGATTCGCTTTCGCCCAGGCGGCAAATTCGGCCCACGTCTTGGCGCCGCTCGCGGGACCGGCGGCGAAGGCGAACTGGAACGTCGCTCCGATCGCGATGGGCGTGAAATCCTTGATCGGGTCGTAGGTGATGTCCTTGTAGACGTGCGGGACGACCACCATTGGTCCGATCGGCATCACCATGATCGTCGTACCATCGGGTGCCGCATTCTTCACTGCCTCAGCCGTGATGCGACCGATCGCGCCCGGCCGGTTCTCGACGATCACCGGTTGGCCAAGGCTGTCTTTCATCTTGTCGGCAACCACGCGCGCAATCAGGTCCGCGGTGCCGCCGGCTGCGAACCCGACGAGAATCTTGACAGGCTTGTCGATCTTGTCCTGCGAAATCGCCGGCGTCGCAACCGCGGCGAGCGCTGCGCAGAGGAGCGCGGAAGTGGCGGCGCGCGCCACGTTGCGAAGATTCATCGAGACCTCCCGGTAGCTTGGTGTTCGCTCTGGCGGACCTTACGGCGCGCCATCGTGCAGTATACGAAAAGCGGCAGGCACCCGATTACGATTTGTAGGAAGGGTCGATTCGGTCGAGCAGGCGCAGGAGTGCCGACCAGGCATTTCCCGGTGCGCTGCGGCCCGGCCGCGCGAACTGTCGCGCAACCTTGCGCGCGACTGCCTGTTTGGGAATCGACAATGCGGCGCCGCCCGCCATCGCGCCAACCTGCGCCTGGCACGCGCGCTCGAGATAGTAGATGAGGTCGAACGCTTCGGCGACGGTGGCGCCGCAGGTGAGAAGTCCGTGGTTGCGCAGGATCATCGCGTTGCGCTGCCCAAGGTCGCGAACGAGGCGCCGCTGTTCGGGCAGATCGAGCGCGACGCCTTCGTAGTCGTGATACGCGAGGCGGCCGGTGAAGCGCATCGCGTGCTGCGTGAGCGGCAGAAGTCCATGCTTTTGCGCCGCGACAGCCAGACCCGCGGCGGTGTGGGTGTGGATGACGCAACCGACATCGTGACGCGCGCGGTGAATCGCGCTGTGGATCACGAATCCTGCCGGGTTGATGCCGAACCCCGCGGGATCGTCGACGAGCGCGCCGTCAAGCGTAACGGTCACAAGATTGGACGCCGTGATCTCCTCGAACATGAGGCCGTACGGATTGATCAGGAACCGCGGCGAGCGTCCGGGTACGCGGGCGGAGATGTGCGTGTAGATGAGGTCGGTCATTCGGTAATGCGCGACCAGCCGGTAACAGGCGGCGAGCTCGATGCGCGCCCGTTGCTCCGCCGCACTCATCGTTGCTGTTCGCGGGACTCTTGCCATTGCATTTCTTCGATCGAACGGAATCACGCGTCCGGCGCGGCGGTCGCCCGATCGTGCCACATACCGGTGATCGTGCGCTGGAGTTGCGGCAGCCGCCCGTGGAAAAAATGGCCGCATCCTGGAAACACGATGATCGGAAGCTCCTGGGGGCGTGCCCATGCAAGGACCGCCGACAGCGGCACGACATCGTCCTCCTCGCCGTGGATCACGATCGTGTCTGCGGGGACCGTCGTGTCACCGAAGCGCGCTGCGGCGGGTCCGACGAGAACCATACGTTCCGCGTTGACGGTGGCGGCGACGCGTGTCTGCACGAACGAGCCGAACGAAAAACCGGCGAGCACGACCGGAAGCGCTCCATAACGGCCGTTCGCATGCGCGAGAGCCGCAAGCGCATCCGCAGTTTCGCCGACGCCATCGTCGAAGGTCCCTTCCGATTGGCCGACGCCGCGAAAATTGAAGCGCACGCTGGCATAACCCAGCGTGAAGAATGTCTTGGCAAGCGTCTGCGCGACCTTGTTGTCGAGGGTGCCCCCCTGTTGGGGATGCGGATGCGCGACCAATGCAATGCCGCGCGGAGCGCCAGTTGGCGCGTTGAGCGCGACCTCCAGCTTTCCGGCGGGGCCGTCGATGACGAAGCGGTCGGTGGTTTTCGGCGTCACATCCGGCTCGTCGCGGTCATTCCATAACGGCGTCGTAAACGCTGGGGCGCGGCACGCAGCGTCGATTGCGGAAAGCGATTATAGACGAGCCGCTCCGATATAATCCGCCCCCAGCGCCCGCGCGCAGCGCGCGGCCATTCTTCATCCCCTCCTTGAAACTCTACCGCCGCCTGTTTCGCTACACGCGCCCTTATCGCGCGGTGTTCGCGCTTGCGATCCTCGGCATGCTGCTCGTCGCATCGACGGATGTGATGATGCTGCAACTCGTGCGTCCGATGATCAACGACATGGGCTCCGTCGACGCGGAACGTGGCCGCTGGCTCGGAATTCTGATCGTCGGCGTGTTCGTGCTGCGCGGTATCGGCTCGTACGTCAGCGAGTACGGCCTCGCATGGATCGGCTCGCGCGTCGTCTTCGACGTGCGTGGCGAGGCGGCCGATCGCCTGCTCGGTCTGCCGACGCCGTTCTACGACGCGTCGTCCGCCGGCGTTCTGCTGTCGAAGATCACCTACGACGCGCAGCAGATCGCAGCAACCGCGTCGGAGGCGGTGACGGTGCTGATCCGGAACACGCTGACGATCGCGTTCATGCTGAGCTACCTGCTCTACATCAACTGGCAGCTGACCTTGATCGCGTTCGCCACGTTTCCGTTTGTCGGGTTCGCGATCAGAAAAATCAGCCGCCGGTTGAAGCGGGTCAGCGTGCTCGTGCAGGAACGCATGGGCGCGCTGACGCATGCGCTGGAGGAGGCGATCGGCGCGCATCGCGTCGTCAAGATCTTCGGCGGCGAAAAATACGAGAGCGACCGGCTGCGCCACGCCGCCGACCGGCTCCGGCTGGCGACGGCGAAACAGGCCGCCGCCGCCGCGCTCGGCACACCGATCAACCAGATCATCGTTTCCATCGCCGTCGGCGTGATCCTCTTTCTTGCAATCCGGCAGGGTGAAGGCGAGACCTATCGCGTCGGCGATTTCATCACGTACATTCTGGCACTGTTGCATCTGCTGAACCAGCTGAAGACGCTGACCAACGTCACCGGGACGATTCAACGCGGACTCACGGCGGCCGAAAGCGTGTTCGGTTTGATCGACGAGGCGCCGGAGGTCGACACCGGCACGGTGACGATCGATCGCGCACGCGGCGCGATCCGACTCGAGCGCGTCACCAAACGCTATGCGCCCGACGCGCCCGCGGCGCTCGACGGCATCGATCTCGACATCGCGCCCGGCGAATCGGTTGCGCTGGTCGGGCCTTCCGGCGGCGGCAAGACCACGCTCGTGAACCTGATTCCACGCTTCTACACGCCGAGCAGCGGTCGCGTAATGCTGGACGGCCGCGATCTCACCGCGATTCGCCTGCCCGACCTGCGGCGTCAGATTGCACTGGTGAGCCAGGAGATCGTTCTGTTCAACGACACGATCACCGCCAATATCGCGTACGGCGCGATGGCCGGTGCATCGCGTGAAGCGGTGGAGCGCGCGGCGGCCGCCGCGAATGCGCTCGACTTCATCCGGGAGCAGCCGAACGGGTTCGACACCATCGTGGGTGAGCGCGGCATCCGCCTCTCAGGGGGCCAGCGCCAGCGCATCGCGATCGCGCGCGCGATCCTCAAGGATGCGCCGATCCTGATCCTCGACGAAGCCACCTCTTCGCTCGACACCGAATCCGAGCGCTTGATCCAGGCAGCGATCAACGAGCTGATGCGAAGCCGCACGACAATCGTGATTGCGCACCGGCTCTCGACGGTCGAGCATTGCGACCGCATCGTCGTGCTCGAGCGCGGGACGATCGTCGAGCAGGGCACGCACGCCGAGCTGCTTTCGCATGGCGGCGTCTATGCGCGACTCGCGTCGCGCCAGTTTCGCGACGAGTAGAGGGAAAGAGTGCCGCGCCGGTCAACGCAGATCCTGCTGCAGTCGCTTGAGATCCGGAGACTCGCGCATCAGCTGCCCGGCTAGGTCGCGCAACTGATCGATGGTTGCGCCCTCGAGCGAGAAGCTCGTCGGAATGGCGAGAGCGCGGGCGCGCTGCTCGGCGTCCTTGATGGCGCGGAGACTCACCTCGACGTAGTAGAAGCGCGGCTTCGTCGCGTCCGTGGGTGTTATCGACGCCAGCCACTCGTCGACCGACTGCCGCAACAGTTCGCGAGTTTCGAAGGAATTCATTCCCACCGCGGCGCGAAAAGCATCCATCGACGCCCCAAGCCCAGGCACGTCGGCGCTGCGGTTGAGCTCGTAGTGCGGCCCGGGCTCGGCATCGACGGAGACCAGCACGGCGTGCGTGAGATGGCTCTTGCCGGCCTCGTGGAGCAGCTGGTCGAAGCCAGCCGTGGCGACATCATCGAGCGGTCCGCGCGTGCCGAGGTTGTCGACGAGCCCACCATCGAGAATGTGTATGTAGGGTCGCGTCTCGCGATCGAGATAAGTGCGCAGCGCATCGACCTGACGCTTGCGGCGTCGTCCCTCGGCGTCGTCTGGCGGATCCGTGGTCAGCCATTCGGGCGGCTGGAATCCGCATTGACCGGCGTAATTCCACAATGTAATCGGGCTGAAGAACGGCGGCAGGGCGGCCGACGCGGCGACTGCACGCGCGACCTGCAATGGCCGGAGATCCGCGCACAGGAGATCGAACTGGTCCTGATCGAACACGAAGCGCTCGCCCAGCGTAAGATCGGTCGCGCCGATCAGCACGAATGGCCTCGCACGTTTCGCCAACTGATCGAACGTCGCGCCCTCGAATACTTCCTGGTCGAGATACTCGGCGAGGAGGTCCCCGCGTCCGAACCTCGATGAGACGACGCGATGCAGGTTGGTCGCGAGCCTTGTCTTCAGTTCCCCCTGCACGTCACGGCGCAGGAAGCGCGGCTCGAAATCGGTAAATATGCGCTCGTGGAAGAGCCCGTAATACGCGGCGGTAATGGAGCCGCCGGAAATGCCTATGATCACGTCCACTTCGTCGAGCAGGCGACGCTTGCGGCCCTCGATCGTGATCCAGACGTCACGCAGTGCCTCCAAAGTGCCGTACGAGAGCGTCGCCGCGCGCGTGCCGCCGCCGGAGAACATCAGCACCACGAGCAGGCTGCCCGCGCTCGCATCGTCTTTGAGCCGCTCGAGCCGGTACCCCGCATTCGGATCCCAGGTCTTCAGTGGCGGATTGATCGGGTAGTGGTCGCCGCAGCCGGCGAGGGCGAGAATCGCGCCGGCATATAGCAACCCGCAGCAGCGGCAAAGCATTCGCATGCGCATTCTCGCTCGTCTAGCTGACCGTCAAGTCCAGCACCGACGTTACGAATCTCCTTTCGAAGCAGCAGACCTACGCGGCCCGTCGACCTGCTCCCGCAGGTACTGGTGGACGAACGCGATCGCCATGCTGCCTTCGCCTACCGCCGAAGCGACGCGCTTGACCGGGCTGAATCGCACGTCACCGCACGCAAAGATACCGGGGACACTGGTTTCGAGAAGGTACGGGTCTCGATCGCGCGAAGAGCGGCTGGACTTGATCGCGTCGATTCCCGTCAGCACATAGCCGCGGGAATCGCGCGCGATCTCGGCGGGCAGCCAATGCGTCTCCGCATCCGCGCCGATGAACACGAAGAGCCCGCCGCAATCGCGGCGGCGCACGGAACCGCTTGCACGATCGAGGATGTCGATCGCTGCCAGATGATCGTCGCCGTGGACACCCCGCACTTCGCATTGCAGTTCGATACGAATGTTCGGTTTGCTGCGCACCTGCTCGACCAGGTAGCGCGACATGCTCTTTTCGAGCGAGTTTCCCCGAACCACCAGCGTCACGGTCCTCGCGTGATTGGCGAAAAACAGCGCCGCCTGACCCGCAGAATTCCCGGCGCCGATCAAGTGCACGTCGAGACCCTGCGTGCTGCCCGCCTCGCTGCGCGCGGCTCCGAAATAGATGCCCTTGCCGACCAGCCGGTCGAAGCCGTCTATCGTGAGCCGGCGCCAGGCGACGCCGGTGGCAAGAATCACGGTGCGCGCGCGCAGCACCTCGTTGCCGTCAAGAGTGATGGCGCGGGTTGCCGCATCGATCCGTTCGATGTTGCGCGTCACCAGGATCTCGGCCCCAAGCCTTCTTGCTTGCTGAAGCGCGCGACCGGCAAGCTCGTCGCCCGAAACGCCGTTGGGAAATCCGAGATAGTTCTCGATTCGCGACGACGTTCCCGCCTGTCCGCCAGGCGCCTCGCGCTCGACGACCAGCGTGCGCAGGCCCTCGGACGCACCGTAGACGGCCGCCGCGAGACCGGCCGGGCCACCCCCTACGATCACCGTGTCGTACTCCGCAGCACGGGCACGCGTCTGCAGGCCGACGCGTCCGGCTATCTCGCGGGCTCGCGGACGGTTGAGCGTCGTGCCGTCGGCGAGCCGCAGCGCCGGGCAATCGCCTTCCGCCGGAAGCGGCGCTCCCCATCGCGCGGGCAATTCCGGCGCGTCGGGCGTCATCCAGTCGAAAACGATCTGATTGCGCGCGAGGAACCGACGCAACTCGTGGGAGGCCGTGTCCCATCGATGCCCAACGACGATGAGCTGTGCCGCCGGCGGCGCGGCCGCGATACCCTGAAGCCCGCCGATGCGCTCGCGCGCAAGCGCACCGACTTTGACCGAGATTTCCGGCGACGCAGCGGCGATCGCGTAGTACTGACGCGCCTCGACGCGCATCACGCGCGAGGGTTGCGAGGCCCGATAACTGCCCGGAAACGGCGTGCCGAGCGTGATCGGCACCTCACCGAAATACTGCGGCGGCGCGCGCCAGCCAATCGTGCGCTCGACGCCGTCGATGACTTTGGTGACCTCGATCTTCCCCTCGAGCACAACGTAGATTGCGCGCTCGTCACCCTCGTGCACCGCGTACTCTCCAGCGGCGAGATGGATGTCGGCGGACGTCTGTGCCAGGCGCGCGAGCTCGGGTGGTTGCAGCCCCGAGAACAGCGGGATCACCGCGAGTTCGTCGATCGTCAACACGGGTTGGCGCCTGCCAGTGTGGGCGTCGCAAGTGCGCGCGTGAAATCGTTGACCCGAAGGGCTGCGCTGAATCGGCGAGGATGCGGATTGGACGGGTGAATCATCGATTGGCCTCGGAGGATGGCTTGATGCCTTCGCGATGCTCGACGCGGGCCCGTATTTGAACGCCGTTGCCACGCTCTGTCCAGATCGAAATCGAAGCCAAAAGCCGGCCCGTCATTCGGTTTTGGCGCTGCCCTTGCGCCGCACGGTCTTCCAGCGCCTGTGCACCCAGTACCACTGCTCCGGGCGCGCGAGAATGAGCCGCTCCAGCGTCTCGTTGTAGGCACGCGTGTTGGCGCGGATCGCTTCGTTCGTGTTATCGCGCTCGATGGGGGCGAGCGCGTTCTCGAAACGCAGCACGTGATGGCCGTCAGGCTCGCGCCAGCTCGTTGCCGGCAGCACCGGCGCACCGGTCGCGAGTGCAATGATGGCAAGACTCTTGAACGTCCACGCGGGATGCCTGAAGAAGTCGACCTCGATGCCGTCCGGCGGACGCGCATGCTGGTCGAACGGGAAGACGATCATGTCTCCCGCGGCGAGTGTCGCGAGAATCGCATCGAGCGAACCCCGCTTTGGCAGTACGCCGAAACCTGCCTTGTTGAAGCGGCGCGTGACGAGAGCGTCGAGCCACTTCGGCTTGATCGCGCGCCGCACGAAATGGAAACGGCCGCGGACTTCCGGATAGTTGCCGATGCCTGCGATGGTCGCGACTTCCCAGTTCCCGAAATGGCCGGTGAGGACGAGCACGCCCTTGCCTTGATCCACAGCAGCGACCAGCGCTTCGATGTTCTCGACGCGCACCAGCGCGGCTTTGCGTGCTCGCGAGAGCCAGCGGAACTTGAGAAATTCGCCGAACAAGCGCCACAGATGCCCGTAGTGTGCCTGCGCGAGGCGCACGATTTCATCCGCCGCCACCGTGTCGCCATAGACTCGCTTCAAGTTCGCCAGGATCACGTCGCGTCGAATGGGGAAGCAGTGGTAGAGGATCCGGCCCGCGAGCGGCACCGCGGCAACCGCGGGCTCCGCCAGCGCGACGGCCGATGCGCTGATGCGATCGTGCGTCACTGACAGCGCGATCCTGCCGATCCGATGACGGCCCATCGCCGCTTTCGCGTTCGGCGCGGCGACGACCTGCGGCGCGCCGTAATTGTCGTGCGCGATTGAAAAATCCTCGGGCACGACCTGCCCTAACGCGGTTTCGCGTGGAAAGAGCTTGGCGCAGGCTTCCTTTGCAGCGAAGCGCGCGGCGAGGCTCGCGGCGCGGCCCGGTCCATCGCCGGCGTCGGCGAGTTCCTGCGTGCTCCAGAACCGCGTGAGGCCGTCCGCAGGCGTTTCGGCGAGCAGCCGTTCGATGCGCGCGATTTCGACAGAATCGATTCCGCAGCGGCCGGGCGCGGCGGCGGCGTCAGCCATTCCTGCTTGCGGCGTCAGGCAGCGCGGACCAGCAGCGCAGCATCGGTGCCGGCAAATCCGCGGCAGATGATCAGCGCCACGTTGCTGCGGGGCTCTTGCGCCTTGATGGAGATGGGCACGTCGGTGCAATCGGGATCGGGCTGCGACAAGGTCGCGATGCCCGGCACGATACCGTCCTTGAGCGCGGCGAGCGCGATCGTCGTCTCGAGGATGCCCGCTGCGGCGATCAGGTGGCCGAGCGCCCACTTGAAGGCGGTGACGGGCGGCGGCTTCGAACCGAATACGGCGGAAATCGCGGCGCATTCCGACATGTCGGATTGCCAGACGCCGTTGCCGTGCGCGACGATCATCCCGACGTCCGCGGCCGCGATACCGGCATCGTCCAGCGCCTGAACAATCGCGCGGGCCACGCCGTCGCCGTCATCACGGATCGTGATCAACCCCTCCGCTTCGCAGGCGTGGCCGCCGCCCAGGTATTCGCCCAGCACGGGCGCTTTGCGGCTTGACGCGGAAGCTTCGGTTTCGAGGAACAACGCGCCCGCACCTTCGCCGAACAGCGAGCCGTCGCGCCGCGAGTCGAACGGCAGGAGGGCGTCCGATGCGAGCAGGCCGAGGCGATGGTAATAAATGACCATTTGGGGTTCGATCGGCGCGTCATGTCCTACCGCGACCGCGCGGTCCGCTTCACCCGTGCGCAGCGCCTCCGCCGCTTCGATCACGGCGAGGATTCCGCCGACGCTGTGGTTGGTGATGCATGCGTTGGCGCCTTTCAGCGTGTACTTGATTCCGATATGTCCAAGCACGTTGTTCGACAGTGTGCGCAGGAGCCACATCGGATTGACCGTATTCGAAAGCTCGCGGCCAAAAGTGATGAGGTCGCCCTTCGCATCGGTCATCAGCTGGAAATAGTCATACTGGTTCGAGAAGTTGCCCGCTCCCGAACCGACATAGACGCCCGTGCGATCGTTGTAGGCTGCTGTTGACGCCTCGTCGAGCGATTCGCGATGCGCGATAACGCCTGCCGAAGTAAGCGCGCTGCCGGCGGCGTAGAGGCCGACCAGATCGGTGCGCCGGATGAGCTTGTGCAGCTTGCGGTCGTCGACCAGCGCGCGCGGATTGAAATCCGGAATTTCCGCTGCGACCCGGCAAGGCCATCCGGTCGTGTCCCACTGCGTGATCGGCGCGATCGCCGAGCGTCCTTCGCGCACCGCGTCGAAGATTGCGCCGGGATTCATGCCGGCGCCGCAGACGGCACCGGTACCGGTGACGAGAACCCGCTGCGAGCTCATCCCGCGTCCCGCCTGTCAATCAATGGCCGCGCGCGCCGACACCGTCGACTTCGACCGGATTGCGCAACACGACGCAGCTGTTCGAGCCACCGAAGCCAAATGAGTTCGACAGCGTCATCCGCACGTGCTGCCGTCTCGGCGCGCCGGTGATGAGGTTGAGGTCGCAGTCGGGGTCGCGCTCGACCAGGTTCGCGTTGATCGGCATCTCGCTGTGATGGATCGCGAGCGCGCAGACCGCCACTTCGACCGCACCCGCGGCAGAGATGAGATGTCCCATCGTGCTCTTGGTCGAGCTCACCGACAACTTTGGCGCATGCGCGCCGAAAACAGTGTGCGTGGCGACGCTTTCGCTGCGATCGTTCATCGGCGTGGACGTGCCGTGCGCGTTGAGGTAATCGACGTCGGTGGGAACGGCGCCGGCGTCTGCAAGGGCAGCGCGCATGGCCTGGATCGGGCCGTCGCCGTCAGGCGGCGAATCGGTGATCCGATAGCTCGACAGCGAATTGCCGTCGCCGGCGAGCTCTGCGTAGATGCGCGCACCGCGCTTTCGCGCCGCTTCCCATTCCTCGAGGACGACAAAGCCCGCGCCTTCGCCCAGCAAAAAACCATTCCGCGTGAGGTCGAACGGGCGGCTCGCGCGCTCCGGCGTGTCGTTGTCGGGCGAAAGGGCGGAAAGGAGGCAGAAGCCGGAAATGCCGACCGGGCTGATCATCGAGTCGAATCCGCCCGCCAGCGCGTAGTCGACGGCACCGCGACGAATGAGCTTGAGCGCGGTACCGAGCGCCTGCCCGCCGGACGCGCACGCGGTATGCACGGACGTTGCATAGCCCCGGATGTCGTGCTGGCGCGTCAGCAGCGCGACGCCCGCGGTCGCCTGGCTGCGGCAGAACGCCATCGGATCGTTCGCTGCCGGATCGGTCAGCATGAGGCCGTAGTCGACGTCGCCGTTCGCGGCGCTGTGATCGTGAGTCGTGGCGAGATCGACGTAGTCGCTCGTCATCATCGCCGCGCCCACGGCGCAGCCCCACCGCGTGGCGGTGTCAGCCGTCGGCCGAATGCCGGCGTCGACAAACGCCTGCTCGGCGGCGGCGAGCGCAAAGCGATGTGCGCGATTGGCGAGCTTCAGGATCCGGCGTGGAACGGGGACTGCGTCGTCTCCGAAGTTCTTGACTTCGGCGGCGATGCGAACCGGGAAACCACTCGCATCGAAGAGCGTGATGGCGGCCCCGCCGCTACGACCCGCGAGCAGCGCATCCCACGTCGTCGCGACGTCGGTGCCCACGGGCGTGACGAGCCCGATACCGGTAATCGCCACACGTCGCTTCGAATTCATGCCGTTGCTCTCCGTGAAAGATCCACTCGCGCCGTCGCGACCATGCGACCCTCGGTGCGCGCGGTGAGCGACGCGACGATGGCGTCGCCGCCCGAGGGCTCGAGCTCGGCGGAAAGATCGAGCACCTGTCCGGGCGCCGTGAACGAGCGCACCTTCACGTTCGTCATGCGTTCTGGCACCGTCGTCGTTCCCGCCCCGTTGCTGCCCGCGGCGTTCAACGCGAGTTGGATCATTTCGTTCAAGAGCAGCGTCGCGGGAAAAACCGGGCGGCGCGGGAAATGGTCATGGAAGAAAGGCGCTGCTTCCGGCACGTAGAGCGTAGCCGACGCCGATCTTCCGGGTACGATCCGGCCCGGCTCGACGCGAAACCCGTTGATGCCGTGGAAGCGCCCGGCCGGTGCGCCGGCGCCGCAAAGCACGTCGAACCGCTCGCGCAGCACAAGAGGAGAATCGAACTCGTCGAGCGGCAACATCGGCCCCAGGCAATCGATCAGCTCGAGCGCGCGCGCGCCGTCGACATCGGCCCAGCCGCGGTAGGAGACGGCTTCGTCGTCGCAGCTCTCGAGCTCGACGCCAAGCTCGAGCGTCTCGCCTGGTTTCACGTCGCGCAGGAATCGGGTTTCAAGCGCAAGCGCCGCGACCGGCCGGCCGCGAAAATCGATGTGATCCATCGCGACCCACGAAGCGAGCTGGCCAACGGCTTCGGCGACCAGGCACGACGGGAACGCATCGAGTCCCTCGGGTATGGTGAAGAACCCGCGCGCGTTCGGACCCCGTCGCGTGTACCCGCGAATCCGGTCGACGAAGGAAAACGCCGAGAAATGATCACCCATGCGTACGGGTCCGCGAAGTCCGCATCAAGCCGTCGCCGGCGCCCCCTGCCGCTGCGCCGAAATCACGAGCTTACAGAATGTCTCGGGCGTGAAGAGGCGTGGAATTTCCTTGACTTTCATCGGCGTGCGAAAGCGCTCCGCCGGAACCTCCGACAGATAGGCCTTGAGTTGCGCGAGGCCGACCTCGGTGACAAGGCCCTTCTGCTCGAATTCCGCCTCGGTCAGCGTGCCGCGTGCGTTCTCGACGATCTTGCCGCGCGGGATCTTGACCTTGAACGCGCGCTCGAGTCGAAACACCATGTCGAGAAAATCGATCGACTCCGCGCCCAGATCCTCGATCAGCGATGCATCGGGCTTTACTTCTTCGAGATCGCAGCCAAGCGCGTCGGCAATCGTCTCGGCGACGGTCGGGTACACCGCTTTGATTTCGTCTTTTGTGATTTCGGTTTGCGCCATGCTCGTCACTCCATCTTGAAGCCGCCATCGACACTGAAGACCTGCCCCGTCACGTAGTTTGCGTACGCCGAGGAGAGGAACCACACTGCATACGCGACCTCTTCCGGCAAGCCGAAACGCCGGAGCAGGATGCGCGCTTTCACGTCGTCGCCGGCCATCTCGCGCACGGCCGCCGACATTTCGGTCTCGATTACTCCGGGCGCCACGCCGTTGACGTTGATCTTGCGCGGGGCAAGCTCCACGGCGAGCGCCCTCGTGAAGGCGTTGATCGCCCCCTTGCTCGCCGCGTAGTTGGTCTGCCCGCGCCCGCCCTTCTCACCGGAGACTGAGCTCAGGTTGACGATGCGACCGGAGCGCTTGGCGATCATGTGCGGCACCACCGCGCGCGTCACATTGAAGACACCCGTCACGTTGGTGTCGAGCACGTCGGCGACGTCGGCGTCGTCGAAAGCGGCAAGCGGGTTGTCGCGGATCACGCCGGCGTTGTTGACGAGGATGTCGACACCCCCGCAGCGCTCCACCACGCGCTCGACCGCCAGAGCGCACGCTTTCGAATCGCGGACGTCCACCTGTTCCGCGCTGACGCTGCCTCCTGCCGCGCGCGCGGCGTCGGTGGCCGCGGTGGCGGCCGCGGCGTCGGTGCGATAAAAGAAGGTCACGTCGGCACCTTCTTCAGCGAAGAGATCGACGATTGCCCGTCCGATGCCGCGGCTTCCTCCGGTCACGATGACGGTCTTGCCCGCGATGCCTGCATCGATTTTCATGTCGGTCCCGCCGGGCCGTCCCAAGGGACCGACTCCGCCCCCTCGGGGGGCAGCGCGCAAGGCGAGCGTGGGGGCAGTTTCATACTAGCCCGAGATCGCGAATCCGCCGTCGACGACGAGCGTGTGTCCGTTGATCATGCCGGCTTCGGGTAGGCAGAGGAGGTAGACGGCCGCGGCAACGTCCTGCGGCGTCAGGACCGGACCCGCGGGCGTGCGTCGCGCGAAGTCGGCAAGCAGCTCCTCGCGGTTGGCGAAATAGGCGAGCGCGTCCGTGTCGACCACACCCGCGCTCACGACGTTGACGCGAATTCCGCGCGGCCCCAACTCCTGCGCGAGCGCTCGGGCGAGCGACTCGAGCGCCGCCTTCGATGCGCCGACGAAGCCATAGCCCGGCATCGCGCGCGAGGCACCGAGGCTCGAGATCGCGACGATGCGTCCGCCGTTCGGCATGAGGTCCAGGCTTCGCTGGGCGAGCAGGTTCAACGCGAGGGCGTTGGTCTCCATGCACCAGCGCCAGTGCTTCAGTGTCATCTCGATTGCCGGTTTCAGCACGCCAGAGGCTGCATTGCTGACGATGATGTCGAGGCGGTCGAACTCGTGGCGGAACCCGGCGAACATTTCGTCGACGCTATCGGGGATTCCGACGCTCGCCTGCAGCGCACACGCGCGCCTGCCCAGCCCGCGGATTTCCTCGCAGAGCGAGGCCGCCTCGTCGGCGCTGTTGTAGTAATTGACCGCGATGTCGCAGCCCGCCATGGCGAGCTTGCGCGCCGTCGCGCGGCCGATTCCCCGGGCGGCGCCCGTCACAAGCGCGACTTTTCCGGCAAGCGGCTCCGCCATGCGATAGGGACTCTGTGGAGGGTGATGGGCATCGCCGGAATTCCGGGGCGGCCCGCGGGAAAGTCCACCGGCTCGCCGCCGGGGGCCGCGACGGACGAATTTTACCCCAACCCAGTGGGTTTTCCCCCCAAGCCCTCAACTGGCGGGCAGTGCCCGCCGCGCCCGTACGAAACGCTGAGCCTCGATCGCCCAGTGCTTCTTCAGGCCGTACCAGACGTCGGCGGCGAACATTGCGTGCTCGTCCGGCCCGGGCAGCGGCGCCATGGCCGGGTTGTCCGGAATGTAAGCATCGATCCACGCGCGCATCGCGGGGTTCTGTAGGAGATCGCGGGTCGCCGGCACGGTGACGTGTGCGTACTCGGCCGGGAGCCACGTGTTCCTGACGACGGCGTTCCCGTTCGCGTAGAACGACTTCAGCTGGTCGAACGCGGGCCCGTCGAGTGCCCATAAATCGAACGCGATCCGATAGCCGACGAATTCGTCGACGGTATCGGGGATCGTGCGGACGCGGTCCAGCACGATCCAGTGGTTTGGCAGCGCCAGTGCCCAGCCACCCGTCCCGACCGTCGATACCAAGCCCAGCCGAAAGCCCACGACCGGCCTTTCGCGCCCGGTGAGCGGATCGAGGATCGTCGTTCCAGACTCGAACCGGCCTGTCACCGGATTGAAGGGGTGCAGATCCTTCGACCAGTCTCCCGCCAGCTCGTGCAGAACCTTGACTGCCTGGATGCCGCCCTGGCTGTGACCGATCATCGTCGGGCGCACGCCCTCATGTTCGTAGCACCAGACGATCAGCCCCGCGATGTTCGGCGCGCTTTCGTAGGGACTGAGCGACCAGTCGTTCTCGTGCGGCGTCAGCACGCGTTCCTGCGGATACCCCATCCCGACGAGGAACGCGCCCAACGACTCCATCGCAAGATAGACCGGATAAATGCCGCCGCGGATCAGGAAAACCCGCGGCGCCGGCGCCTTCGACAGCGTGTCGCGGACATCCTCTGCACTGATCTTCGCAGGGTTGAGCGCGAGAATCCGGTCCTCGAGCGCGCGATCCATGGACACCGAGCGCAGCACGGCTCCGGGAGCGGGGGCGACAACCGCGGGGCGTTGCACGACCGGCGCGGTTCCGCAGCCGCTGGTGGTCGCAATAACGGCAGCGAGCAGGTAAACGACGAGCGAGCGAAGCAAATTCATGCGTCGAGGGAGTTGACAAGGAGGGTGATGGCCGCCGCTATTCTATCGATGTCTTCCGCCGTATAGGCGGCGATGCGATAGGAGAAGCCGAGCTGCCATTCACCGCTCACCGTCGTCGCGGCGACGATGAGCGGCGACGCGGGGCCCGTCGATACCGCGCGCAGATACTGGTCCGGAGGCGCCGCGCCGCAAGCTTGCGGCCACAGCGCATCGACATCGAGCGGCGTGAGCCCGGCCCACGCCGGGTAATTCTTGGCGTCGACGGCGCCGCGCTGCTTGGTCGACAGCCGCGGCCACAAGAGCCACAACCCGAAGAGCGCCAGTAGCGTCACGAGGTAGAGCTTGCGCCGCCGAACCTTTGACGTCACCCGGTGGACGTCTTGCGCCAGCTCGCGCACGGAGATGCCGCTCGGCACCGGATGCGCGCAGCGATAGGAGCTCAGGAACTGGCCGAACGATTCGCGAAAGCTCGTCCCGAAATCGCGCCGTATGTTGACGATCCACGCGATGCCGATCTCGCGCCGCCGCTTGCCGTGTCTTGCATCACCGGCAATGGGCGCGATTGACTTCATGAGGAGCGCAATCATGAGATCGGCCCGCGTGACGTCCCACGCTCGCGCAGCGCGGGCAAGCGCTTCCACGCCGGGCTTTGCGATCCGCATAGTCGCGAACGCGTTTTGCCGGCTGTCGCCGTGTGCATAACGCGGCCGGAGCGAGCGGCGGGTGCTCGCCAGAGCGCCCGGGACTGCTGTCATCCCGGCGAGCACGTAGCCCGCGTGACGGATGACCATGGGGCGACAGGTCTCGGGATAAAGCGAAGGGACCGGTTGCGGTGCGACTGCGGCGTTTTCTCCCGTATAGCGACGGACGATCGCCGCCAGCAATTCCACGATCGAGTCACCGCCGGCCACGACGTGGTCGTACGCAACGCCGATATGGCAGCGGGGACCTGCATCGACCGCGAAAAACAAGAACGGATCCATCCGGCCACTGGAGACAAATTTGGCGTTGATGCCGCGCTCGATCGCGCCGCGGACAACCTCGTCCGGATTGTCGCCGCCAAAAAGCACCGCGAGTTGCGTCTGCGGCGCGCCACCGGTGTATTCATAGCGCGCCTGAGCGGTGTCGAGCACGAGACCGGTCAGTCCGCGAGCGGTCAACACCGCGTCGATGTCGCGCGAAAGGTGCGTCGCATCGAGCCTTGCATCGATGCGCACGACGTGCACCGCGTTGTACGGATGCAACTCGCGCCAGCGAAGCATCGCAGTCTGGAAGATGTTGAGACGGCCCTTCATTGGCTCACCGGGCGAGCCGTTTCGCCTCGCGGCACCAGTGCGTCGCGACGCTGTGCCAGATATCGGCCGCGTGCAGCAGGTTCGTCGTGTCTATCGTTGCGTCGGCAAGAGGCGTTGCCGTGTCCGGGCGATAGCCGTCGATCCACGCCCGCGTGACGGGGTTTTCCGCGAGGTGTTCCGTTCGCGGCAGGTCGACGTGACTGTACGTCGCCGGCAGCGTGACATTGCGAACGCGCGCCGTTCCCGTCGCGGCATAGGGCGTTGCGCCCGGAAACGTCCCCGCGATCGGATCCCACTCGATCACGAAATCCGGTGAATTCGTCGACCGTGTCCGGAATGTCGTGCAGCTTTCCGAGCATCGTCCATTGTCCGAGGATGAAGCGGGGCAGCAACCCCGTGGCGAGCGCGCAGGCATACGGAACCTTCAATCCCACCACCGGCTGCTCCCGTCCGCTGCGCGGATCGGTGATCGTGTCGCGCGGCAACGCCTCGCCTGTCTGCGCATTCACAACGGCGACGCGGCTCGCGAACGCGCCGGCGAGTTCGTGCAGCGTGCGCACCGCGAGCATGCCGCCGCCGCTGTAGCCGATCAGGAGCGGCATCATCCCGTCGCGTTCGTAATGCCACGCAATCATTCCCGCAAGGCGTGCGCTCGACTCGGAGCTCTTGTACGACCATGCGCCGTCGGCGGGATTCCTGATGCGCTCCGCGGGATAGCCCATGGCGACCAGAAATTGCACGAAAGGATCCATCGAAACAGCGTTGAAGCTTCCCGAAATCGCGATGATCCGGGGTGCGGGCGCCGGCGCGAGCACGTCGCGGATATCGCGCGGCGAGAGCGAATTGCAGTCGAGGCTCGCGAGCGCCGCGGCGGAAGCTCTATCCACCGGCGCAGCTGGCGCGGGAGCCGAGCACAGAACAAAGACCAGAGTCGCCGCGGCGAAGCGCGCCACGCACATCTTCATTCTTCGCTTCGCAGTCAAGAGCTTTGCGTTCGGTGCGCTCCGAAGCGCGGTATGAAGCGGCCCGTCCGCTCGACGTAGCGCGCGTACGCTTCGCCATGACTTTTCAGCAGATGCCGCTCTTCGTTGCGGGCTTTGGCGTTGTAGAGCGCGATCTGAATCGCGGCCACCACGAGCATCGGCCATGTGGGCAACACGGACTCCGGTGCACACCATCAGCAGAATCGAGAACGCGTAGATCGGATGCCGGATGCGGCGAAACGGACCGTCGGTGATGAGCGTGGTCTTGGAGTCGAGGCTCACGTCCATCCGCCAATCCTTGCCCATCCGGATCCAGGACCGCACGGTGAAGGCGAGGCAGCCGATGCCGATCAACGCGGCGACCCAGCGCAGCGCGGCGTACAGCGGAGAATCGACGCTCGGTATCCCCCACGGCGGGTCGGTCCGCTGCAACGCGATCCAGGGCAGCGCGATCCAGGCGACGACGAGCGGTACCCATACGAGCCACATGAGACGCTCGATTCGCTGCTGCGGGACGATGCCGACGGCGTGGCGGGCCTTGCGCTTCACGCGGACGATCATCACGCCCACCGAGAACCAGTGGGCTGAGACGATGGTCGCCAGAAGCAACAGTGGAATGTCGCGCATCGGACGCGTCAGTATATCGCCCGCGCCGGTGAGGCGGATCGCGTCGTCGGCAAAGCAACGCGCATGGCTTCTTCGCGCGCCGCGGCGCCGCCGAGACCCGCGCCAACGAGCGACCAGAACAGCAACGCGCTCTGCTTCACCAGGAAATCGTCGGTCAGGTTCTTGACGACCACGCCGACGACAAGCGCGAGTCCCGCGGCGCCGATCGCCGCGATGCTCGGATCGGCGCTGCGCGCGACGCGCCTGAATGCGAGGGCCGCCTGGCCCAGCAAGAGCAGGAACGCGAGAAGACCAGGCAGTCCGGTCTCGAGGGCGCGGTTCAGGAACATATTGTGGGAGTGCAACAGCATCGGATCGCCGAACTGCGCGATGAAGTCGTGACGCGACGACAACTTCCCAAGCCCGGCGCCGATCCACGGATGCTCGGCGATCCGGCTCACGGCAAAGTGCCATAGCCCGCCGCGCGGATCGTCGGACAGGAATTCCCAGAGTCCCGTACCCGGCGTGGCCAGCGCAATTCGTGATTCCGAAGCGCTGAGCACCTGGACCATGGCGAGCGTTGCCACAACCGCGCCTACGGCGAGCATCGAGGCCGCGCGAAACCGCGAGTCCCAGTAGCGGATCGAGAAAAGCGCGAAGATCGTAATTTCGGCTGCTGCCGCGAGCGCGAACATCCGGTTGAGCGTCAGGAAGCCCGCAACGAGGCAGCCAGCTGCCATCACGAGCGCGCCGACGCGTGCGGCCGAATGCGGCTTCGAGCGAAATGCGAAGAGAAGGAACACGGGCAGGACCATGATGAGAAACGTCGACACGGTTCCGACATCGCCAAAGGTTCCGAGATCGAACCAAGGCCGGCCCAGCGCGAACTGGGCGATTCCGATGAGCAAGGCGACGAAGGTCGCAGCAATCAAGACGCGGCCGATCCAGCGCGCGCCATCGTTGCGGCGCGAGAGCGTGTACCACGTTGCCCATGCGCCGAACGTGTAGAGCACTTCGTATCGGTATTCGCTCATCGACACGAAGCGCATCCCGGCGAAGTAGACGGAGATCCCGGCGAAGATCATCCACATCGCCCAACCGGCCACGAGCGGCAGCTTGGGCATTTCGCGCCAGCCGCCGGCGACGAACGTCAAGAGCGCCGCCATGCCGAGCGAGGCCGAACGAACGGCGAGAAGGTGGTGGAATGGAAGCGTGGCGACAAACACGCACGCGAAGATGAGGGCGCCCGACCACAAGGCGTTTCGGGTCGATGGGGCGGAGGCGGGCGCGAGCATCGGCGGATCGGGCAGAAGAATCGGGGTCAATGCCGTCGCGAACGAAGCTCGCCCTGTGGTCGAATGATAACCGACGAATGCCGGATTGACGCCCGCTGTCCCTGCGTGCCAAAGTCGAATGGTCCATCATGCCTTCGCCGCGGGCTCGCCGCGCGGTGCGCGGAATGCCGATGCCGGCGCGGAAAGTTCTGTTCTTTGTCGACACGCTGGAACTGGGGGGCTTGTCCCATGTCGTGCTCGTGCTGATGGAAGCGATGCGCGCGCGCGGGGTCGCGGTAGGTCTCGGCGTGCTGGAGGGAATCGTCCAGCAGCCGCTTCCCGAAGGCGCATGGACTCGCGTGCACCCGGTGACGCGATCGAATCATCCCCGCGGACATGGGCGATTCAGGCGCCAGGCCACGCTGTTTGCGCGCCAGACGATCGCTGAATTCGAGGCGTCCTTCGGGACCGCGGACGTGGTCATTGCAGCGGGCGAGCTCGCGCTGCGGTGTCTTCCCGCAGCCGGAACTGCGCGGTTGATCGCGAGTTCACATTCATCGCAGCTGCAGGCACCGAAGCATGCGGGCTGGGTCGGACGAGCGCGGCTCGCTTTCAAGCGACTGCGTCGCGGCGCCCGCCTGCGCCGGCTCTTGAATGGCCGCCATGTGCACGTCGTCTCACATGGCCTCGCCGCGGAGCTCACGAGCGAGCTGCGCGTCCGGCCCGCGTCGGTGCACGTGATCCACAATCCCTTCGATATCGCCGGGATTCGTGCTCTCGCGTCGGCCGGCACGCCGCAAAGCGCGGCGCAACGACTGCCGTTCGTCGTCGGCGTCGGTCATTTCGTGCGAAGAAAGCGCTTCGATCGTCTGATCGACGCGTTCGCAGACAGCGAGGTCGATGGAGACCTGGTGCTGGTCGGGCAAGGACCCGAGGAAAGCATGCTCCGCGCGCGCGCGGCGGAACGCGGCATCGCGGAGCGCTTCCGCATCGTTCCGTTCCACCCGAATCACCACGCGCTCGTGCGCGCGGCTCGCCTGCTCGTGCTGACCTCCGACAGCGAGGGATTCGGGAACGTGCTGGTCGAGGCATTGATCGTCGGCACGCCTGCGCTCGGCACCGACTGTCCGCACGGTCCGCACGACATCCTCGGCCCCATCGACCCGCGTGCGCTGGTTCCCCTCTCCGGGCTAGACCTGCTGCCGGTCAGACTTCGCGAGCTTGTGAACGATCCGTATCCGATACCCGAGACAATGGTCCAGCGCTTCGCGCTCGATCGGATCGTCGACCAATATCTGGCGCTGGCTGAGCTCTTTCCCCGCCCGCAATAGCCGGCTTTGGAAAGGTCACTGCCCTGCCGCCAGCTCGGCAAGTTGTGCGAGCGATTCGTCGAGCAGCACCAGTTGCAGCACTTGCTCGGCGAAGCCTGACCTTCCGTCGCGCCAGGCGGCGACAAAGACGTCAATGCGCGACGCGTCGAGCAGCCCTCCCGAGAGTTTCGCGAGGCGCCCACCGAGGCCGGGCATTCGAGGCGCGAGGTCGCGCTCGAGCCAGCCCGCGAGCGGCGGGTTGAAGCCGCGCTTCTTGCGGGCAAACGGATCGAGATCGCCGAGCGCCGACATCGCCGGAGCGAGCAGCTTGCGCGGCGGCGTCGTGAACCGTGTCTCGTGCGAGAGCGCGGTCACTGCGCCGACGAAGCGATGATCAAGAAAAGGCGCGCGCATTTCGAGACCGTGCGCCATCGTGCAAAGATCGGCTTTGCGCAAGATGTAATCCGGAAGATAGTTGAGACGGTCGATCTCGAGCAGCGTGGGCAGCGCGGCGATCTTGGTGTCCGGCATCCGCCAGTAGTGCGCGGGAGGGGCCGCATCGGGCGCGAAGAAGGCGCGCTCGCCCGGCGTAAAGCCGGAGAACCGCAGCGCATACGCCGAGCGCCAGTCGAGTCTTAGCTCCTCCTTCGCGCGCTGCCAGCCGCTGCCGCCGAAGCTAGCGGGCGCGCGCAAGCCGGGCAGCACGAGGCCGCGGCGCCAGCGCGTGCGCAAGTGCTTGGCATAGCGCTTGTAGCCGCCGAAGAGCTCGTCGCCGCCGTCGCCGCCCAGCACGACCTTGACGTGGCGCGTCGTTTCGCGCGCGAGATACCACGTCGGCACGCTCGAAGGGTCGGCGAACGGCTCGTCGAGGTCGGCGACCAGCCGCGCGAAATCATCGGCGATGCCGTCAGGGATCGTGACCGCTAGATGCGGAAATCCCAGCCGCTCGGCGGCGGCGCGTGCAAGCGCGGACTCGTCGAACGGCGTGCCCGGGAATGCGGCGGTGAAGCTTCGCAGCCGGTTGAAACCCATCGCTGCAAGCCGACAGGCGATTGCCGACGAATCCACACCCGACGACAGGAAGAGTCCCAGCGGACGGTCGGCGACCGTGCGCATGCGGATTGCCGCATCGAGCGTCGGCAGCCACGGTTCGTCGGAAGGCTCCGGCCGCCAGTACTCGTGCGTTTCGAGTTTGCCCGTCGCGAGGTCGTAGCGCAGCCAGTGCGCGGGCGGCAGCCGCCGCATGTGGCTGAAAATCGTCCGCGGCGCCGGAATCGTGCGATGCGCGAGATACGCATCGATGCCCTCGGCGGAAACCCCGCGCGCATCCCCCGGGAGCCATGGCAGCAGCGCGCGCGTGGTCGACGCGAACGCGAAGCCGTCGTCGCGGTGCGCATAGACGAGCGGCTTCAGGCCGAGCCGGTCGCGAATGACGAACAGGGCGCGCTGCCGCAAATCGAGGATCGCGATCGCGAACATCCCACGGAGCCGCGCGACGAAGTCGATCCCCCAGTGCTCGTAGGCATGCAGGATGAATTCGGTGTCGGAACGCGTGCGAAAGACGTAGCCGGCCGACTTCAACGCCTCGGCGTCGGCGGCCCAATCGTAGACTTCGCCGTTGTACGAGATCCAGACGTCGCCCGCCGCGTTGTCCATCGGCTGATCCGCCTCCGGCCGCGGATCGATGATCGAAAGGCGTGTATGCAGCATCGCGTTCGGCGCCGCTCCGCTGGTGCGCTCGAGCGCTGCCGACCACAAGCGCACGTGCTCGGCGTCCGGGCCGCGCTGGCGTAGCGCCGCCATCATTCGCTCGACGTGCGCGCGTGGGATCACGCGTTGCCCGAAAAATCCCGCGATCCCGCACATGGTCAGTGCGTCTCCAGCACGGCGCGGAACGTCGCTTCCATTCGATCAAGCATCCGGCCGAGCCCGAAATCGCGCTGCGCGCGGGCGTAGCCGGCAGCGCCCAGGCGCTGGCGCAGCGCGGCATCGTCGCGCAGTCGCGCCATTGCAGCGCCGAGCGCGGGAATATCGCGTGGCGGCACGATCAGGCCCGTTACGCCGGCGTCGACCGCCTCGGTGATCGCGCCCACCGGGGTCGACACGACGGGAACGCCGCACGCCATCGCCTGCAAAATAGCTTGCGGAACGCCTTCGTCGCCCCACGAGGGCAGCACAAAGATCTCCATCGCCTGCAGCCACGGAACGACATCCTCCTGCTGACCGGTGAAGCGAACGAGATGAGCGGCGCCGAGCGCGGCGAGCTTGTCGTCGAGATGCGGCCGATACGGGCCGTCGCCCACGATGAGGACGTTCCACGCGCTCCACGCGGCACGGTCGCGCGCGAGCGCGTCGAACAGGATCTCGTGACCCTTCCAGTCCCGCAGCGTCGCGACGATGCCGAGTGTTGGCCGCGGCGCGAGTCCGAGCCGAGCCCGTGCTGCCGCGGCGTCGCCGGGAAAGAAGCGCGCGAGATCGATGCCCGTGGGAATCGAGGTCATCCGGTCCATTGGGACGCCGTTGTCGCGTGCAAGCTGGCGGCGCAGCGCTTCGCCGGTGGTGACGATGTGCGCGGTAGCGTGGGCGTAGAGCCATCGCGTCGTCGGGCGGTTGCCGATTGGCGTCGACACATGGCGCGTGCGCACGATCGGAGGCGCGTGACGCATCGTTGCGCACGCGAGAGCGGAGAGCCAGCTGTCGGTCGAGCTGTGCGTGTTCAGGAGGTCGAAGTCTGCGCGGTTGTTGTCTAGCCAGCGGCGCAGCGCGAAAAAGTTCGATGGCCGCTTGCGGCGGATGTCGAGCCGAACGACGGGCAGGCCGAGACGCTCCCCGGCATCGGCGATTGGTGCCTCGGCAGGCGCGACGAGCGTGATGCGGTGACCGCGGTCCTGGAATCCGCGTGCTTCGGTCAGGATGCGAATTTCCTGGCCGCCCCAGCCGCACGAATTTTCCGTATGGACGACGGAGAGCGCCCTTGTGCGGGCGCCCACGCTTGCGGCCTCGATGACCCGTTGGGCCCCGGCGGCGCTCATGGTGCCCCCACGCTTGCGGCCTCAATGAAGCATTCGGCCGCTGCGCTGCCCCCAGAGGGGGAGCGATTCGCGCCTTGGGACGGCCCGGCGGCGCTCATTGCAGCACGAAATCCGGTTCGTACCGCGCGAGCCAGCGCTCGAGGATCAGCAGCACCCAAAGGCGCATCGCATGGTTCCTCCGCCCCGACGCATGCTCGGAGACGAGCCGCGCGATCACCTTCGGGCGCATGAGCCCGCGGCGCGCGAATCCGTGCGGTCCGAGCGTTTGCGCAACGTCAGCACGAAGGTCATGCGCCAGCCAGCGCTCGAGCGGCATCATGAAGCCCTGCTTTTCGCGATGGACGATGTCGCGCGGCAGGTAGCGCTCGGCGAGCGATTTCAGGATCCGCTTGCGTTCGTTGCCGCGCACCTTGAGCGACGCCGGCAGACGCGCGCACCAGCCGTAGAGCTCGTGATCGAGATACGGGACGCGTGCTTCGAGCGAGAACGCCATCGTTGCGCGGTCCACTTTCGCCAGGAGATCGTCGGGCAGCCACAGCCGGGCGTCGATGTTGAGCAGGTGGTCGAGATACTCGGGCGAGTCGCAGTCGTTGTAGAAGCGCTCGGCGTCGTCGGCGATTCGTGCGCGCGCGCTCGACGCGAATACCGGCGTGAAATATTCATCGCGCAGCAACGAATCGAAAATGTTCGGAATGGTCGTGTAACGCCGCGAGCGCGGCTCGGTCGCGGCCTTGACGATGCGGTCGCGCGCAACGCGCGGCGGTAGCCCTCGGGCGAGCCACGGGAAGGGCGAGCCCCGCGCGCCGAGCACGCGGGTCAGGCGCTCCTCCTTCAGCCGCTTTACGTAGTTCGAATAGCCGCCGAAGACTTCGTCTGCGCCCTCACCGGTCAATACGACCGTCACCAAGCGTCGCGCGTATTGCGCGAGCAGCATCGTCGGCAGCGCGGCCTGGTCGCCGAAGGGCTCGTCGAACACATCGACCCAGCGCTCGAGCGCGGGCAACACGTCGTCGGGGGCCAGCATCAGGCAGTGATGCCGGCTGCCGATGTGGGCCGCGACGCGCGCCGCCTCCTCGTGCTCGCTGCCCACGCCCGTGCCCGTGAAGCCTAGGTTGAACGTGTCGAGCGCGCGGCCCGAGATGCGCGTCGCGAGTGCGGCGACGACACCGGAGTCGACACCACCGCTCACGAATGCGCCGAGCGGAACGTCCGCGACCAGCATCGACTCGACCGAACGGGAGAGCTCCGCATCGAGCTTGTCGACCGCCGCCGATTCCGTAAGTTGGCGTTTCGGCGTGTAGACCGGCCGCCAGAAGGCGCCGGTACGAAAGGTGCCGCCGCAAACGGATAACCAATGGCCCGGAGGCAGCTTCCTGATATCGCGATAGACGCTGCGCGGGGCAGGAATGTACTGGCACTCGAGGTAGAGCGCGAGCGCGTCGAGGTCGAGCGTGTGGGGCAAGCCGGGAAACGGACGCAGCGCCTTCAATTCCGAACCGAACGCGAGCGCGCCGCCATACCACGCGTAGTAGAGCGGCTTGACGCCGAGATGATCGCGCGCGAGGAAGAGCTCGCGGCGGTCGCGATCCCATAGCGCAAACGCGAACATCCCGGCTATCCGGTCGAGCATTCGCGGGCCCCACGCTTTCCATCCGTGGACCAGCACCTCGCCATCGCCCTGCGTGACGAAGACAGCTCCCGAAGCCGCAAGCTCGCGCCGTAGCGCGCGAAAGTTGTAGATCTCGCCGTTGAACACGACCGCGATGCCGCCGTCCGCCGAGACGAGCGGCTGTCGGCTGAGTTCGAGGTCGATCACCGACAACCGGCGATGACCGAGGCCCACGGGACCGTCGAAATGAAATCCATCGGCGTCGGGCCCGCGATGCGCGAGCGCCGCCGTCATCAGCGGCAGCGCTTCGCGCGCGCGAGGATCGTCGGAGTAATAGCCGGTGATGCCGCACATGGGGGCGGTGAAGGCGGGGCCGCGTGCGCAGCCGGCGGAAATCGCCGGCCGTCGCGGTGCGCGATTATAGCCCCGCGAGCGAGGCGTAGAGCGCGAGCAGCCGTTGCGCCATCGCGTCCGGCGAAAGCGCTGCGATGGCGCCAAGCGCATGCGCCGCAACGTTCGCGCGCTCGGCATCGTCTGCCAGCCGCTCCATGTGCGAGGCGAGCGCGGAAATGTCGTCGGCGTCGCAGATCCAACCCGCACCGTGCGCGACTACAAGCTCGCCGGCGCCGCAGCGGCGGCTGGTCACGACCGGCAGGCCGCACGCAAGCGCCTCCAGCACCGCATTGGACAGCGGATCGTAGAGCGTCGGCAGCGTGAATGCGTCGGCCGCGCCGAGGTAGGGCCGTGGATCGCGCTGCGGACCCGCAAATACGACGCGGTCGCGCACGCCCGCACGGCGGGCCAGCACCTCGTAGCGCATAGGATTCTTGTCGTGGCCGACGACGACGAGGCGCGCACGCGGCGGCAGGCGCGCGAGTGCGCGAAGCGCGGCCGGAACCCCCTTGCGTGCATAGCCCGAGCCCACGAGAAGGAAGACGACGTCGGAATCGGAAAAGCCGAGGCGCGCGCGCGTCGCCGCGCGATGGTCGCGGACACCCGGGTTGAACTCGCGCGGATCGACGGCATTGTAGATGACGTGCAGCTTTTGTTCCGGCAGCGCGAAATGCCGGCGAATGTCGTCGCGGACCATCTGCGAAATGCAAATGACCGCTTTCAGCGACGGGTCGGCGAAGACCCTTGCCTCGGCCGCGAGCAGGTAGCGGTGGTGCGGGTTTGCAGCGATGGCGAACCGTTCCGCACGCCCGCCCGCGCGCAGCCGCTCCGCGAGCCATTGGCGGTGGACGCCGTCGCCGGCGCGAAAGATATCGCAACCTTCGATCCTCTCGTGCGTCTGCACGAGCTCGGGACGATCGCGCAGAAGTGCCTGGCGAACGGCCCGCGCAAAGCCCGCGTCGCGCCAGACGCCGCCAATGTAATAGGGATTGCAGATGATGGGGTCAAGCCCGCGCGTCGACGATCCGGGCCACGATCGGGTATAGACGCTCACTTTGACGCCGCGCTCCTGCAGCGCAGCGATCGCACGCTCGACGAATCGTTCCGCGCCTCCGAACGGCGTGTAGCGCTGGCGCACGATGCCGAGCCTCATTGCGGCGCGGTCGTTCCGATTTCTTCGAGCAGGGCGATGACGGCGGCGGAAGCCCGCTCCTGCGGCAGCGTCACGAGGCAGTCGGAAATGTTGCTGCCGCCGCAGCCGTTGAGATGGCACGGCCTGCATGGATGCGCGGACGACGCGACGACGCGATGTGGCACGCGCCAGGGACCCCAGACGCGCTCGTCGCTCGGGCCGAACCACGCGACGACCGGCGTGCCCGCGGCCGACGCGAGATGCATCGGCGCGGTGTCGCAGCCGACAAAAAGTCGCGCCGAAGCGATCAGCGCCGAAAGCTCGGCCATCGTCAACTGCCCGGTAAGGTCGACGATCGGTGCCGTGAGCGCTGCCTTGATTGTATTGACGAGCGGCGCTTCAGCCGGATCCGGCGCGCCGGTCATGACGAGAGGGAAGCCCAATGCAGCGATGCGATCGAGCAGCGCGGCCGTCGGCGCCGCGGGCCAGCATTTGAACAGCCAGCGCGAGCCCGGATGGATCAGCACAAAGCGCCCGCGCGCAAGTCCATGCGTCGCGAGCAGCGCGGCGACGCGCTTTTCGGCATCGAGACCGGGAACGTGGACGAGTTTTTTTTCGTTTTCCTCGGGCCAGATGCCGATCCGGCGCAGCGCGTCGAGGTCGGCTTCGACGACGTGGCGCGGCGTCGATTGCGGCAGCGGGTAGCGATGGGTGAAGCAGCGGCGCCAGAACCTACCCGATCGCGCGCGCTCGGGCGCTACGCCCCAGCGGGCACCGGCGATGAGCGTCAACCAGGCGCCACGCGGATGTTCGGTGAGGTGCACGACAAGGTCATAGTGGCGCGATCGCAAGGTGCGCCAAAGCCGGCCATCGCCGATGAGTTGCGCTACGGGACCGCGATCCTTGATGTTGCGATCGATCGTATGGAGGATCGAGATGGCCGGATGCCGCTCGAGCATCGGCGCGGTCTCCTTGTAGACGAGGGCATCGACCTCGGCGTGCGGCGCAGCGCGCTTTAGCACCGTGAAAACCGGCGAGGCCATCAATACGTCGCCGTGGTGCCGGAGCTTGATTACCAATGCGCGGTGGACGCGGGAGAGGTCGATCGCGTCGTCGACGGCCGGCGGAATCATGCGGGCAACGATAGCAGAACTGAGCGCCGCCGGGCCGCCCCAAGGCGCTCGCCCCCTTGGGGGATGTCGCGCAGCGACTTCGGGGGGAGGCGCGATGCCACTACGGGGTGCGCCCCCAATCCGGTTGTCCGGCGAGAACGAACAGGTAGGTACTCGCGACCACGGGCCACACGAGGAGCACGATGTGCGTGAGACCGTTGAAATTGAGCAAGTGGCCATACGACCAGGAAAACATGGACAGCGGCGCTCGCGCGAACAGCAGATCAGGCGCGAGCACTGCGGTCAGCAGCGACAAGAGCAGCGCAACGGTCGCGAAAGCGAGCTGCGCGGGTCGCGGCAGCGAGAGGGCCGCCAAAAGCAGGAGCGCACCGGCGGCGACACCGGTCGACACCCCTGGCGACAGCCAGTGCACCCATGCAGCGGGCTTCAATAGGATGACCGCCGCGAAGCCTTTGGCCAGAAGCGCAGCGCCAATCAGCAGCAGCACGGCGCCGCCCACGCTCTTTCGCTCGCGCAGGAGCAAAGACAGAAACAGCCCGACCCCGAGCAGCTGAAAGGCGCTGTGCGCGCCTTCGAGCAACGCAGCAGCGAGGTCGCTGTCGTATCGATTGAGGGTCCCCGTGGCGGCGCCGAATTCGGCGGACGGGTCGAACACGATCGCGAACAAAGGAATGCCCGGGTTCACCTGCACCGCAAGCCAGATGACGAGCAGCGCAAGCCCGAGATCGCCGATGTGACCGGAGACGAACCAGCGCTCGCGCCACGACATCACGCCGCGCTTCGCGGCCGTCGAGCGCGCGAACACGACGGCAAAAAGACCACCGAGCGCAGCGCCTGCGGTATTGGAAATAAAGTCGATTGCGTTGGCGTCGCGCGGCGGCACGAACATCTGCAACGATTCGAGCGTGAATGAGAGCGCCGCACCGGCGGCGATCGCCACCGAAAAGCGGCCGAGCGGCGGGCGGCGCCGCGGCACGAGCGCCACGAAAAACCCGAATGGCGCATACGAGACAACGTTGGCGATCACGTCGAAGCGCGTCCACCGCGGAGGCCATGACGCAAAGAGAAAGAAAGGCGTTCCCGGAGGCGGCGCGATCCACGGCGCGAACGGCTGCAGGCTCGCATAAACAATGGCGAGCCCGTAGAGTGCGACCAGGAAATGCGGCAGCAGCGACGGCGATCGCGGACCGATGAAGCGCTGCGGCATGGACGGCAGGCCGTGCGTCAGGGCGCCAACGCGAATCGTTTGCGCATGACGGTCAGGTTCTTGTGCTCGGCAAGCACTTCGAACCCGGCATTGCGAAAGAGCGACAAGGGCCCGTGATAGTGGTCGGTGGCGGCGGTACTGTCGCCGCTCTTGAAGGGAAATGCGTCGACGACGCGAATTCCGCGCGCTTCGAACGATGCCAGCGCTCCGGCGAGGAGCGCGCTCGCGACGCCGCGGTGACGCCACCCGGGCGCGATGACGAAGCAGACGATCGCAGCGGCGTATTCCGGCGCGACCTCCTGCCGCGGCGGTGCTATCCCCATGCGGGCAAAGCAGTGCGGCAGCCTCACGATGGGCTGCGCGTTCAGCCAGCCCACAACTTCATCTGCGGAATACGCGAGAAAGCCGTCCATTTCCGCGGCCTCGATCCGCGCCGTCATCGCCGTGCGGTTGGCAACGCCGTCGAGGTTGTCCCACGCGATTGCCTTCGGTACATGGTAGAAATGGCAATAGCACTTTGCCCATTCCGGATTGTCGGCGAAGGCGGGCCCGCGCTCATGGTCGAAAAAGCGCAGGAAATCGTCGCGCCGCGCGGGCGTGAGCCGCTCGACGCCGATCTTCGCGGTCATCGCCATTGTCCTGTCCGCAAGCGCTGCCTTCGACTCGATCAGCGCCCGGCCTTGATTTCCGTCCAAAGTTTGTTGCGCAACCGACGTTGCGCGGTGGTCAGGTCCTTCAGCTGCTCGAGTTTCGCTTGCACTGCCTTGTCCGGAAAGATTGCCGGGTTCTTGAGGAGCTCGGGTTTTATGAACTTGATCGCTTCCATGTTCGGGTTTCCGGAGCCGATCAGATTGGTGAGCTCGGCCGAGTTCTCGCCTTCGAGCATGAAGTTCATGAACTGGAACGCGAGGTCGGCACGCGGCGCGCCCTTCTGGATCACCATGTTGTCGACGGCGAGCACCGCCCCTTCCTTCGGCATGCCCTGCAGGATCGTGAACTTGCGGCCCGCCGCCTTGGCGTCGAGGTTCGCCTGGAAGATGTCGTTCGAATACCCGTGGACGAGCCAGATGTTGCCGACGGTGAGCTCCTTGATGTACGACGACGCGTTGAACGCGGCCCAGTATGGTTTCGCTTTCTTGATCACCGCGACAGCCTCGTCCCAGTGCTTCGGATCGACGTCATTGGCCGAGTAGCCGAGGTACTTGAGTGCAGCGGCAAATAGCTCGTTCGCGCTGTCGAGAACGGTGATCCGCCCCTTCACTTTCTCCAGATATTTCGGATCGAAGATTACCGCCCACGTGTCGGTGGGGAGCCCAAGCTCCTTCATCTTCTCGGCGTTATAGCCGATGATCGTCGTCGACATCGCGTAGGGGACCGAAAACTTGTTGCCGGGATCGAACGGCGTGTTGAGGTAGATGGGGTCGATGTTCTTCATGTTGGCGAGCTTCGCCTTGTCGATGGGCATCAGCTGGCCGCCCTTGATTAGCGCTTCCACCGCATTCGACGTCGGGACCATGACGTCGTAGCCCTTCGCGCCGGCGGCAAGCTTCGCAAGCAGTTCCTCGTTGTCCGAGTAGTACGTCTGGACGACCTCGCACTTGCAGGCGTCCTCGAAGCGCTTGACGGTTTCCGGCGCGATATAGTTGTTCCAGTTGTAGAGGTGCAACTGGTCCTTCGCGGCGAGCGTGGGTGCGGCAAGGATGAGCGTGGCGATGAAGAGCGCGAATCGTTTCATGATTACTCCTTGTCCGATTGCAGGAGACTCGGCGAGAGCCTGGAGGCGACGATGATGAGCGCCAAAGTCAGCAGCATCAAGAGTGTCGATATCGCATTGACTTCCGGCGTCACCGCGATCTTGATCATCGAGTAGATCTGCAGCGGCAGCGTCACCGTTCCGGCGCCGGCGGTGAAGAACGTGATCACGAAGTCGTCGATCGACAGCGTGAACGCCATCAGCGCGCCAGCGATCACGCCCGGCATGATAAGCGGCAAGGTGACATAGCGGAAAGCCTGCCACGGCGTCGCGCCGCAGTCCCGCGCCGCCTCGGTCAACGACTCGTCCATCCCGGCCAGGCGCGACCGGACCACGATGGCGACGAAGCCGATGCAAAAAGCGATGTGGGCGAGCGCCACCGAAACGAGGCCCAGCGTGAAGTTGAGCAGCACGAAAAAGATGAGCAGCGAGACGCCCATCAGGATCTCCGGTATCGCGATCGGCGCCAGCACGAGCAGCGACAGGAGCCGCATCGGATACCGATAAAGCGCGACACCGGCCATCGTGCCGAGCACGGTCGATACAAGGCTTGCGACGAGCCCGATCAGCAGCGAATTTCCGGCCGCGACCAGCATGCCTTCGTTGTGGAACAGCTTGTCGTACCAGTCCAGCGTGAAACCGACCCACTCGGCATTGAGGCGCGAATCGTTGAACGAGTAGACGACGACGATCGCAAGCGGGATGTACAAGAACGCGTAACCCGCGACTGCCGCTGCGACGAGGCCCGCCGATCGCCTACGCACGGGCTGCCTCCCCGCTCGACGGTGTGACAAGGCTACGCCGTCCGATCCACGCCGCGAGCCCGGCTAACACCAACGCCGAAATCGTCAGCACGATCGACAGTACGCTGCCAAACGGCCAGTCGCGCGTTTCGAGAAACTGCTGCTTGATGAGGTTGCCGATCAGCGTGTCGTCCGGGCCGCCAAGGATATCGGGGATTGCGAAGATGCCGAGCGCCGGAATGAACACGAGCGCGGCGCCGGCATAGACCCCGGGTAACGACAGCGGAAACGTGATCCGCCAGAACCGCTGCCACGCGCCGGCGCCCAAATCCTGCGCCGCGTCGAGCAGCGATGGATCGTGTTTCTCGAGATTCGCATAAAGCGGTAACACCATGAACGGCAGATGCACATAAACGAGGCAGACGAGCACTGCAAACGAGCTGAACAGGAGCGGCACGGGCTCGTGGCCGAACCAGGCGAGCATTCCGTTGACGCCGCGCGCGAGCGCCGCCTGCGGCCCGAGAATGATCATCCATGCGTAGATGCGAATGAGGAAATTGCTCCAGAACGGAAGAATCACGAGGAGCAGCAGGAGATCGCGGTATTTCTTCGGGCTCTTGGCGACGAGAGTCGCCAACGGATAGGCGATGACGAGGCAGAGGAATGTGGTCACGAGCGCGTAGACGATCGATTTCAGGAACACCGCGGCGTAGACGGTCTCGGTAAAAAAACGTACATAGCTTTCGGCGTTGAGGTCGAGCTTGCCCGCTTCGTCGACGAGCGGAGCGAGGCCGCCGAATTCGCCGGGCGTGCGAAATGACGCCAGCACCATGATCAACGTCGGCACCGCGAAAAAGATGACGAGATACAGCAGCGGCGGTCCGCTGACGAGCCACTTGCCGACGTGCCGTTCCTTGCGCGCAGCCATGGATTATTCGCGCCCTTGCCCGGCTCGCACGGGCGTCCTCGATCCCTGGCTCGTTATCACGCCCGCCTCGCTCACTCGGCGATAAAGTGGCCGGCCGCGACCGGCCAGCTGATCTCGACCGCGTCGCCGGCCTCGAAAAACTTGGCGCGGCCGGTCGCCGAATTGGCGAGCAGCGCCTCGACCTTCTGTCCGCCCGGCGTGTCGACGCGGTAGACGGTCACGTCGCCCATGTAGAGAAGCTCGGCGACGGTGCCACGGAAGCGATTGTCCGGCGTGTCCGCCGTTGCTTCGGCGCCGATCCTGATCATCTCGGGGCGCAACGCGACGGTGGCCGGGCTGCCCGGGGCCAGCGCAGACGCGGCGGCCACACGAACCGCGCCCAGGCCGGCGACGTCCACGGTCACGATGCCACCGGCGTTGGCCGCGACCGGACCCGACAGCAGGTTGCAATGGCCGATGAAGTCGGCGACGAAGCGCGACTTCGGGAAGCCGTAAATCCGGGAGGGCTCGTCCAGTTGTTCGACGCGCCCCGCGTTCATGACGGCGATACGATGCGACAGCGCGAGCGCCTCCGTCTGGTCGTGCGTGACGTAGACGAACGTGATGCCGACGTCCTTTTGCAGATTGATGAGTTCGATCTGCATCTCCTCGCGCAGCTTCGCATCGAGCGCCGCGAGCGGTTCGTCCAGCAGTAGCACGGTCGGGTGCGTCACCAGCGCGCGCGCGATGGCCACACGCTGCTTCTGTCCGCCGGAGAGCTCGTGCGGATAGCGCTTGCCGAAACCGACGAGGCGAACGTCTTCGAGCGCGGCCGCGACCTTGGGCGCGATCTCGCGCTCCTCTGTCTTCGCCATCTGCAGCGGAAACGCGACATTGCCTTCAACTGTCATGTGCGGGAACAGCGCGTAGCTCTGGAACACGGTCCGAACCGGACGTGCCTCGGGCGGACTATCCGAGAGGTCCTTCCCGTCGAGCAAGATGCTGCCGCCATCCGGGAGATCGAACCCCGCGATCATCCGCAACAGAGTCGTTTTGCCGCAGCCGGAGGGACCGAGAAGCGTAAAGAATTCGCCGGCCTCGATTGCCAGGCTGACGCCGTCGACGGCCACGAATTCGCCGAACCGGCGCGTCACGTTCTTGATTTCGAGGAGCGCCATCGGATGGGCGAGTATTTAAGCGGCGGATTTTAGCCCAAAACCCCGCGATCCCCACGGTTGCCCGGCATCGCGCGATTGCGGACCGGAATAGTCGCGGTCCACGCGGCGAATGTCGGTCGTTTGGCGTAATGCAGATCGGGAGCGCCCGGTCTAGATTCGGATCCGTGCCCGATTCATCGCAACCATTACCTTTGCTCCACGCGCTGCGCCAACGCTCGGCCGCGGTGCGCGACCAAAACGCGCAGGCGCAACCAGCACGCACGGGCAGCCCGCGGGAGGTCGACCGTCGATTGCTGCAAGCGTTTCGCTGGCTCGACGAAGCGCTTGGACATCTCGACGTGATTCGTCCGGTCGTCGCTCACCGGTTTTCTCTGGGCGGCGTGCTCACTATCGCGACACCGCGCTACGACCGCGGCTTCGTTTCGTGCCGCCGAACGTCGATCGCCGGGTTCGAGCTCATCGAGCGCATCGAACTCTATTACCGAATGACCAACGACGAGCCCATCCGCGTTGAAGTGCAGCCCGGCGCCGCAGCTGCGATGGAGGATCGCCTGCGCGCCGCGCAACTCGACTTTCACTATCGGATCGAGCACGATGAAAAGCGGCAAACCCGGCGCGGCGTCTTCACCGTCACGCAAGCCGTCATGGCAGTGGTCCGCTTCGTTGCGGATTACGAGCGCGGCATCGTGTCGGCGATGCTGCGCAACGTCGATCGCTTCGAACCGGTCACGCTTACGTTCGCCTCATCCGAGATCGCCGAACCCGCACTCGAAGATCTCGTGCGGCTGATGATGGGCGAAGCGAACTCCTTCCTGAAGCGGGCCCCGCTGGCGGGTGTGGGCGCGGGTTCGCAAGCGATGGCCCGCGCGACGCCGACGTCGCTTTCGCCGTCGCGCTATCGAGCGGGCGCGACGTGATGGCAGGCAAGGATTAGAACGGTCGCAGCAGCAGCAGGACGACGGCCACCGTGAGGAGCACCGCGACGAAGGCGAGGAGCCGATTGCGCGCGCGTTGTTGGGCCGCGAGCTCACGCATCGCTTCCTCCGTCGACGGTGGCCGCGCGAGCAGCCATTGGTGAAAAAGCCGCGGCAATTCAGGCAGCGCGGCGACGATATAGGGTACCTCGGAGATCAGCCGGCGGCGCAGCGATGCGGGGCCGATCTGGTCTTCCATCCAGCGCTCGAGGAAGGGCTTGGCAGTGGTCCACAGATCCAGATTCGGATCGAGCTGGCGGCCGAGTCCCTCGACGTTGAGCAGCGTCTTCTGCAAGAGCACGAGCTGCGGCTGGATCTCGACCGAAAATCGCCGCGATGCACGAAAGAGCTGCATCAACACGCGGCCGAGCGATATCTGTGACAGCGGCCGGTCGAACACCGGCTCCAGCACGACGCGGATCTCCGATTCGAGCTCGTCGACGCGCGTGCCGGGCGGCACCCATCCGGATTCGAGATGCGCGGTCGCCACCCGGCGGTAGTCGCGGCGAAAGAACGCCAGGAAGTTCTGCGCAAGGTAGCTCTTGTCAGTATCGGACAACGTACCCATGATCCCGAAATCCATCGCGATGTACTTGCCGAAATGGATACCGTCGGTCGCAACGAAGATGTTGCCTGGATGCATGTCGGCGTGAAAATAGCCGTCGCGAAACACCTGCGTGAAAAAGAGCTCGACGCCGGCACGCGCGAGCCGCTTCAGGTCGACGCCGGCGTCGATCAGCCGGTCGACCTGTCCGATCGGAATGCCGGACATCCGTTCCATCACCATCACCTCGCTGCCGCACCAGTCCCAGTGCACCTCCGGGACCAGCAACAGCGGCGAGTGGTGGAAATTGCGACGGAGCTGCGAGCAGTTGGCAGCTTCGCGGGACAGATCGAGCTCGTCGGCGAGCGTCTTCTCGAATTCGGCGACGACGGCGCGGGGTTTGAGGCGCTTGCCGTCGGACCAGAGCTTCTCGACCAGCGTCGCGCCGACCTGAAGGAGCGAAATGTCCTTGTCGATCACCTGCGCGATGTTGGGCCGCAACACCTTGACCGCGACCTCGGTTCCGTCCGGCAGCTCGGCGAAATGCACTTGCGCGACCGACGCGCTCGCCACGGGTACGCGATCGAACGTCCTGAACACCTCGTTGACGGGCTTTCCGTAAACCCGGGCAAGCGTTGCAATCACTTCGTCCGAAGAAAAGGGCGGCACGCGATCCTGCAGCCGAGCAAGCTCGTCGGCGATGTCGAGCGGGATCAAGTCCCGCCTCGTCGAAAGCATCTGCCCGAACTTGACGAAGATCGGACCGAGATCTTCGAGCGCAAGGCGCAGCCGCATGGCTCGCGGCGTCGATGTATCGCGCCAAAACGTGAGCGCGTGCGCCATCGGCCGCACCGCGCGAAACCGCTCGTGGCCGGTCAGAAACTCGTCGAGCCCGTATTTCAGCACGACGCGAACGATCCTCGCGAGCCGCAGGAGGCGCATCATCCGGCGGATTGTAAGGGATCGCTCGTGGAGAGCGGCCGCGAGGGGACGCGACGCTTTCGCCGCGGATCAACCGCGTGTAAGGTCCGTCGCGGACGCGATGCTGAGCCGCAACATCTGGTACCCGATCCTTCGACACGTCTCAGCGCGTCGGCGCATATGGCCGCCCGACGCGGCGACCCTCGCTTCGTTCCCTGCGATCAGCTGACGCTGGAGCCGGGCGACGACCGCGTCACGAAGCCTTCAAAGTAGCGGCGCAACATGGCACCGGCCGCGGTGGTCACGCTAGCGCGCATTTGCGGCCGGAATTGTTCGCCACAAATTGACTGCGAACAATACGATGCCGATCAGCGTGACTGTCGCGACCATGCCGACAACAGGCCCCATCGCAGCGTTACCTGAAAGCATCATGAACAACACGGCCATGAACACCGGTACGCTGAGATTGTGGATCCAGAAATGCCACTGCGCGAGCCTGGTCTCGCCGGCCGCCGGCCATGCCTGATAGATGAGGCCGAAGAGCGCCATCGACACCCACCCCAGCAGGTTCAGGTGCGCGTGCACCGGGACCTGCGTGAACTGCGTGGTCATACCCATGTACAGGCCCAGGGCGACGGCGATGACGAAATAAACAACGGCAATGCGCAGAAAACGAGTGCCCATGAATGCTCCCCTTATAAATGAAATTGACGGCCCGGCAGCTTCTTCGACCGGACGGCGCGGGCGAGACTATAACGCAGCTGACTCCGTTCGCGCCTCGGCCTCCGCAACGTCGCGATCAATCGTCACGCCAGCTGGGTCGGCCTCATGCATCGACTCGCGTTTGCTCGCTGCCCCTTGCCTTCGGCGGTTCGGCCTCCGCACCGACTCTACGAATCGTTAGGCAGAGCTGTCGGCCTCCGAACGCGCTCTCGTTTGCTCGCTGCCCCTTGCCTGCGGCTTGGGGCCCCCGCTCACGGATCACGCGTTCCCCCGGCTCGCCGCTCGCGCCGCATCGTCGACCGTTTGGCGGCTTGGCACGGTGTATGCAAGGGTGCGGGCATGATGGTGCACAACGAGCGCATCCAGAGTCGCGGCGAAGAAGTCGCCAACAGCCTGAGCCATGGCATGGCGCTGCTGCTTGCGGCTGCGGCCGTACCTGTTCTCATCGTCAGTTCGGCACGCAATGGCACCGCCCTCAACGTCGCGGCCACCTCGGTGTTCGCCGCGACGATGGTTCTGGTTTACGCAGCATCGGCGCTCTACCATGCGATCCCGCACGAAGGACCGAAGCGTTTTTTCCGCAAGCTCGACCAGGGCGCGATTTTCCTCTTCATCGCCGGCAGCTACACGCCGTTCGCGCTGGGTCCTCTCGAAGGTCCGTGGGGCTGGACGCTGTTCGGCGTCGTCTGGGTGTTGGCCTTTATCGGCGTCACGCTGAACGCGTTCGACCGGATCGCGCATCCGTTCCTGTCGACCGGTCTCTATCTCGCAATGGGCTGGCTCGTCGTCATCGCGGCGAAACCATTGCTGATGAGCGTCGCGATGCCTGGCTTGATCCTGCTTGCCGCTGGCGGACTCGCGTACACCGTGGGCGTCGTGTTCTTCACGCTCGACTCGCGTTTGCGCTATGCGCACTTCGTCTGGCACCTGTTCGTGGTCGCCGGGACCGCGTGCCATTTCTTCGCCGTATTGGATTATTCCGTGTGACGCGCCCGGCCCTTTTTCTTTCCGAATTTCGCGGCAACGACCGTTTGCGGCAATCGTCCGGCGAGCGAATCGACGCGTGCCGTCAATGCATCGATGCGTGACTCAAGTTCGCCTACTTGTGCGGCAAACGCTTTGCCCTCATCACCGGTTGCGAGCAAGCCGGATTGCTCGCGCGCATAGCTTGTGATGCTGTCGCCGACGCGTTCGGCGGCGTACTCGGGAAATGCGAGCATCTGGCGTCCGGCATGGGCGACGCGCTGGCCGACGACGGGGCCCAGCATCTTCGCGAACCCCTGCTCGATGAGCCACGGGAGCGTAGGCGCGAGATCCTTCAACGTCGCCGCCAGCGCGGCATCGCCATCCGCCACGACATGACGGTCCCATCGTGCCGGGTCGGCCAGGAACGCTGGAAGTCCGAGCGGAGATACCCGCAGAGTGAGATCCGGTGTGCGCTCTGGCGGCAACCCTGAAGCCAGTTGCCCGGTCTCGTCGATGGAAAATGCGCCCGCCGCCGGACCCACGGCGATCACGAACACCCGGCCCGCATGGGCAGCGAGCCGCTGCCGCGCCCACGCTTCGCGCTCCAGCATTCGGTTCGCGATCGCGCCCGGGATGACCAACGGATCGATCTGCGGCCGCATCATGATCGCCTCGTCATGCGGTCTGACGAATGCCGGCGAGAAGCCATCCGGACGAGCCGTCGACGGGTTTCGACAGATTCCAGACTTCGTCGAGCTCTGTCGCTTCCGACGCGCCATCCTCGCGCAACAGCCCAGTGAAGTGGACGCTGGCCCAGTGCGCGCCGGCTTCGGTCGTCACTTCGAGCATTTCAGCTTTGAGGGAGACGATGTCGGTTGCCTGATGCGTACCGCGCGCTTCGAGATCGCGCCCGATTTCAGCGGCCATCGCGCTTGTCATGACATCCGCGAGCGCTTTTCGATCGCCCACGTCCCACGCCGTTTGCAGACGCCGAAACTGGAGCGTCGCCTCGCGCAGGAAACCTGCGGCATCGAAACCCGGCGGCAGCTGCTTTGCGACATTCGCCGCGCCCGGAAGGATCCTTGGCTCGACGCGCGCCGGCACCGCATCGAACACCGGGGCGGCCGTCGCGGCGCCGGCACGAGCGGATGACGCAAGGACCGTCGCGCGTCGTGCCGCCATCATTCGAAAAACGAGCACGACGCCGACCGCGAGCAGGCCGAGGAGCAACAAGCTCGCAAAACCTTCCGGCAAACCGAAATGCGACAACAGCGCGGCGAGCCCCAGTCCGGCCGCAATGCCGGCGATCGGTCCCAGCCAGCGCGAAGCGCCGCTCGCGGGCGCCGCTGCCGCCTGGCCCGCTGTCGTCGGCGCCGCCTTGGCCGCGGCGGCCCCGGGTTGCGCCGGCATGACAGGATCGGCAGCCGGACCGGAGGATGGTGGGGGCGCCACACTTTGGCGTTGCGTGCCGAGGCTCCTGCCGCCACCCAGGCGCTTTGCGTCGGCATCGCCGGGCGCCGCCAGCGTGGTGAGCAAAACCGCGACAACGGCAATTACGAACGATCGATTCATGTGGGTTCTCCGAAAACTGCGGCGGGACTCGCTGCATTTTGGCGGTTCCAGCGGACGTCGGTGGAAATCAATGGACATACCCGAGATGCAGCGCGACGACGCCCGCCGCGAGATTGTGCACGACGACGCGGTCGAAACCGGCGCCTTCCATCATCGCCTTCAGCGTCTCCTGGTCCGGATGCATACGGATCGACTCGGCGAGATACCGATAGCTCGCCTCATCGCCGGCCACGAGCTTGCCGATCCTCGGGATCACGTTGAAGCTGTACCAGTCGTACGCGGGCGCCAGCGGCTGCCAGACGCGCGAGAACTCGAGCACGGCCGCGACTCCGCCGGCCTTCAGCACGCGGCGCATCTCGGCCAGCGCCGCTTCCTTGTGCGTCACGTTGCGCAACCCGAACGCGATGCTCACGCAATTGAAGCGGCCATCGGCAAACGGCAGTTTTTCGGCGTCGCACTGGATGGTCGGTAGCGTCCTGCCGGTGTTCAGCAATTTGTCGCGGCCCTCGGCGAGCATCGCGCCGTTGATGTCGGTATGCACGACTTCGCCCGTCGGACCGACGCGGTCGGCGAACAAGCGCGCGAGATCTCCTGTGCCGCCGGCGAGATCGAGGACGCTCATCCCCGGCCGGACGCCGGCGACTTCGACCGCGAAGCGCTTCCACAACCGGTGCAAGCCCGCCGACATGAGGTCGTTCATGAGGTCGTAGCGGCTCGCCACCGAGTCGAACACGCCGCGCACGCGCCGCGCCTTTTCGTCGGGCGCGACCTGCTCGTAGCCGAAGCTGGTCTTTTCGGTCATTGGCTGACCCCGGCGGCGCTCATACGTTCACTTCGCGTCGCGGCTTGCACCGGCAGCCGTCATCCGATCGAGATAGCGCTGCCACAGCTCTTCCTGGCGATCACCGAGGTCATAGAGGTAATCCCAGGAATAGATGCCGGTATCGTGGCCGTCGGAGAACGAAGGACGAATCGCGTAGCGGCCCACCGGCTCGACTTCCTTGATGGCGACCTCGCGCTTGCCGACCTGGAGCACTTCCTGGCCAGGTCCGTGGCCGCGCACTTCGGCCGACGGCGAATAAACGCGCAGGTATTCGTAGGGCAGACGGAACGTTCGATTATCGTCGAACGCGATTTCGAGGACGCGCGAAGCCTGATGCAGCTTGATCTCGGTCGGGATCGGGGTCGAAGCTTTGGGGCCGGAAATCGGTGAAGCGGACATCGTTTGCCTGGCGTTGTGCAGCCGGCTAAGCCTAGCACAACGCGGACTTAGGTGAACGCGCGAAACAACTAGAGCCTCGCAAAATGGGCTGCGCGGCCCGAGAGCGCGAAGGCCCGCAGCGAGCCCCGAGATAGTACATACAGGTACAGCGAGGGGCGAGCCTCATTTGCCAACTAAGCACGACAAAGCTATCGGGCCGCGCAGCCCATTTTGCGAGGCCCTAGATCGGTCCCTGGGTCTGCTCGGGCACCATGTCGAGGCCGCCGATGCCGGCGAAGATGTTGCGGTTCTTCGCTTCCTTGCCGTGCAGCTTGATCTCGAGCCGCAGATCGTTCAGCGAGTCGGCGTTGCGCAGCGCATCCTCGTAGCTGATGAGGCCTGCTTCGTAGAGGTCGAACAGCGACTGGTCGAACGTCTGCATGCCGAGCTCGCGCGACTTCTTCATGATGTCCTTGATCCCGGACACATCGCCCTTGAAGATCAGGTCCGAAACGAGAGGCGAATTGAGCATCACCTCGACCGCCGGGACGCGGCCGCGACCGTCGCGCCGCGGAATGAGCCGCTGCGCGATGAAGGCGCGGGTGTTGAGGGACAGGTCCATCAGCAGCTGTGCGCGGCGCTCTTCGGGGAAGAAGTTGATGATCCGGTCGAGCGCCTGGTTCGTGCTGTTCGCGTGCAGCGTGGCGAGGCAGAGGTGGCCCGTTTCGGCGAACGAGATCGCGTAGTCCATCGTCTCGCGCTCGCGCACCTCGCCGATAAGGATGACGTCCGGCGCCTGCCGCAGCGTGTTCTTCAGCGCGACCTGCCAGCCGTCGCAGTCGACGCCGACTTCGCGTTGCGTGAGGATGCAGTTCCTGTGCTCGTGAACGAACTCGATCGGATCCTCGATCGTGATGATGTGGCCGTAGCTGTTCTCGTTGCGATAGCCAAGGAGTGCCGCCATCGACGTCGACTTGCCGCAGCCGGTGGCGCCGATGAAGAGCATGATCCCGCGCTTGGACATGATGATGTCCTTCAGCACCGGAGGCAGCCCGAGCTCCTCGAACTTGGGGATATCCGTCATGATCGTTCTGAGCACCATGCCGACGCGCGACTGCTGAACGAACGCATTGACGCGGAAGCGACCGACGCCGGGCGGCGCAATCGCGAAATTGCATTCCTTCGACGACTCGAACTCGGCCGCCTGCTTGTCGTTCATCACGCTGCGGACGAGCTCGATCGTGTGCTGCGCCGAAAGGGCCGTCTTCGACACCGGCTGGATCTTGCCGTCGACTTTCACCGCCGGCGGAAAGCCCGCCGTGATGAAGAGGTCGGACCCCTTCTGCTTGACGAGGAGCTCAAGCAGCTCGTGGATGAATTTGGTGGCGCGTTCGCGTTCCATCGTTGCTACTCCCCGGGGGCGGCCATCGTCAGCTGCCGGCCATGAACAGGTCCTTGTTGACCGCGCGATTGCGTGCCTCGGCCACATTGACCTGATTGCGGCGGACGAGATCGACGAGGCACTGGTCGAGCGTCTGCATGCCGACCGCCTGGCTCGTCTGGATCGCCGAATACATCTGCGCGACCTTGTTCTCGCGGATCAAATTGCGGATGGCCGGCGTGCCCACCATGATTTCGTGCGCGGCGATCCGCCCCTGGCCATCCTTGGTCTTGAGCAGCGTCTGCGCGATCACCGACACCAGTGACTCCGACAACATCGCGCGGACCATGTCCTTTTCCGCCGCCGGGAACACGTCGATGATCCGGTCGATCGTCTTGGCTGCCGAGCTCGTGTGGAGCGTCCCGAACACGAGGTGGCCCGTTTCGGCGGCGGTGAGCGCGAGCCGGATCGTCTCCAGGTCGCGCATTTCGCCGACCAGGATGTAGTCGGGGTCCTCCCGCAGCGCGGCCCGCAGCGCGTTCGGGAACGACAGCGTGTGCGGCCCCAGCTCGCGCTGGTTGATCAGGCACTTCTTCGATTCGTGCATGAACTCGATCGGGTCCTCGATGGTGAGGATGTGGCCGTACTCGTTCTCGTTGACGTGGTTGCACATGGCCGCCAGCGTCGTCGACTTGCCGGAGCCGGTCGGCCCCGTGCACAAGATCAGCCCGCGCGGGCGGTCGGTCAGCTCGCCGAAGATCTTGGGGGCGTTCAACTCCTCAAGCGAGAGGACCTTCGCCGGAATGGTCCGAAAAGCCGCCGCCGCACCCCGCATCTGGACGAACGCGTTGACCCGGAAGCGGGCCAGGTTGGGGACGGCGAAGCTGAAGTCGCACTCGAGGTTTTCCTCGTACGCCTTGCGCTGCGCGTCGCTCATGATGTCGTACACCATGGCGTGGACGTCCTCGTGCTCCATCGGCGGCAGGTTGATCCGCCGGATGTCGCCATGGACGCGGATCATGGGAGGCAGGCCCGCCGACAGGTGGAGGTCGGAGGCCTTGTTCTTGACCGCGAAGGCGAGCAGTTCGGTAATGTCCATCTATAATCCCCGGAGCCGGAAGAGCTGGGTTGCGGCGCAATACGAAACCGCATGCAATTCGCATACCAGCCGCGGCATTCTCATGCCGGCGTCATTCGATTATGTTCCACTACGAGAAGCCGTGGCAAGACGTGAGGGATCGCGTCGCCCGGGCGGCGCGCGACGCAGGCCGGCCGGCCGAAAGCGTCCAACTGCTTGCCGTCAGCAAGTCGCATCCTCCGGAGGCCATCCGGGCGCTCTACGGACTGGGGCAGCGTGCGTTCGGGGAGAACTACGTCCAGGAGGCCGCCGCCAAGATGGAGTCGCTGTCCGACCTCAGGGAGATCGAATGGCATCTGATCGGCCCATTGCAGAGCAACAAGGCCGGGACGGCGTCCCCGCGCTTCGCCTGGGTGCATACCGTCGACCGGCAGCGCATTGCCGATCGGCTATCGGCGTTGCGCGCCCGGGACGCGCCGCCCCTCAATGTCTGCATCCAGGTCAACATCAGCGGCGAAACGACGAAAAGCGGCGTGCCGCCGGCCGACACCCTGGCGCTCGCTCGCGCCGTGGCGGCGCTGCCGCGGCTCACCCTGCGCGGCCTGATGGGCATTGCCGAGCCGACGCCGGTGATGGGATCGCGGCGGGGGCAGTTTCGGGTCCTGCGGTCCCTGTTCGACGCCTGTCGCGCAGCCGGGCTTCCCATGGATACGTTGTCGATGGGCATGTCGGACGATCTCGAAGCGGCTGTCGCGGAAGGAGCGACGCTGGTGCGAATCGGGACTGCGCTGTTCGGCCCTCGTACACCATGACCATGACCATAACGACGGCGCGGTGCGTGTGATCACATTCGTCGGCGGCGGCAACATGGGATGCGCGCTCGTCGGCGGGATGCTTGCGCGCGGCCGGCCGCCGGACGAGATTCGAATCGTCGAGCCGTTCGCAGCGCAGCGCGAGAAAATCGCCGCGCGTTTTTCGGGCGTCGCGGTGCATCCGGAATGCGACGCCGCGGCCGTCGGCGGCGCCGACCTCGTCGTGTTCGCGGTGAAGCCGCAACAGATGCAAAACGCCGCGCGCGCCGTCGCGTCGCATCTCGCGCCGGACGTCGTCGTGCTCTCGATCGCCGCTGGCATCCGCATCGAAGATCTTGCGCGCTGGCTCGGCGGGCATCGAAGGATCGTGCGCGCGATGCCCAACACGCCCGCATTGATCGGGAAGGGAATCAGCGGCCTCTACGCGGCCGAGAGTGTCGATGGGGCGGGTCGTGCACTGTGCGCCGCCGTGCTCGAAGCGGGGGGCGATATCGTCTGGGTTCGCGACGAGGCGATGCTGGACGCGGTCACTGGCGTGTCGGGAAGCGGTCCGGCGTACGTCTTCTATTTCCTGGAAGCGCTGGAAGACGCGGCACGCGGGCTCGGGTTTTCCGCCAGCGACGCGAGGCGCCTGGCTCTTGCCACATTCGAAGGTGCGATCGCACTTGCGAAGGCGGGCACCGACGATCCCGCCACGCTGCGTGCCCAGGTGACGTCGAAGGGCGGGACCACCGAGCGCGCGGTGTCGATGCTGGAAGCCGATGGGGTCAAGGCGAAGATCGCCGCCGCGGTGAAAGCCGCGGCGAACCGCGCCCGCGAGCTCGGCGATGAATTCGGCAAGGATGGCTGACGAGGCGGCGACACATGGACCAGGCATTGCGCTTCCTGCTCGACACGGCGTTTGGGCTGCTGACCTATTCGTTTCTGCTGCGCTTCATGATGCAGTGGTTGCGTGCGCCGTTCCGCAATCCGGCGGGGCAGGCCATCACCGCACTCACGGACTGGGCGGTGAAGCCGTTGCGCCGCGTGTTGCCGGGCTTCAAGGGACAGGACACCTCGACGATCGTTCTTGCCTGGCTGACGCAATTCGCGTGGCTGCTCGCGACGAGCCTGGTGGTTCGCCGAGTGGTGCCCGACGGCGTCGCCGTGCTCGTGCTTGCGCTATATGCCATCGTCGAGCTTCTGAAGGCCGCGATCTGGGTGCTGGTCGTCACCGTCATCGTCCAGGCGGTGTTGTCGTGGGTCGGTCCGGACGGGCCGCTCGCGGGATTTCTCAATGCGATGACGTTTCGCTTTCTCGCGCCGATACGCCGCATGATTCCGCCGCTGGGCGGGACACTGGACCTCTCTCCGCTGATCCTGATCGTTCTCCTGCAGCTCGTGCTCATGGTGCCGGTGCCGTGGCTCGAATCGGTCGTGCTCGCGCTCGCGCGTCCTTGACACCGGAGGCGCGACGCAAACTGACTTCGCTTCACGTTGCGCTGGAAGCCAGGAAGCGCCCGGCGCGTCCGCGGTCCGCGTGGCCGTCCCGATAAGACACGGCGCCGTTCACGATCACACAGCGGATTCCGCGCGCTGTCGCGACGGGGTGTTCGAAGGTTGCGGTATCCATAACGGTATGCGGATCGAAGAGCGTGATGTCGGCAAAGCCGCCGACGCGGATCTCGCCGCGGCCGGCCAGGTTGAACTGCCGTGCCGAGAGCCCCGTCATCTTGTGCACGGCCGATTCGAGGGGAAAGAGACCGAGCTCGCGGCAGTAACGACCGAGGACGCGCGGAAACGTCCCCCATAGACGCGGGTGCGGATGACTGTCGTGCGGCAGGCCGTCGGAGCCAATCATCGTCGCCGGGTATTGCAGCACTCGTTGCACGTCATCCTCGCGCATCTGGAAATAGCAGGCGCCTCCCGGCTGAAGCCGGTCGCATGCCTCCTGCTGAGTGCAGTTCCATTCGGCGGCGATGTCGGCCAAATGGCGCGCTGCCATTTCCGGATGCGGCTTTGACCAGGTGACGATGATATCGATGATGCCGTCGACCAAGTCCTTGCGCAGCACCGTCGAACCCGCGATGTAGGGATACGCGTCGAGCCCGATCGGCTGCGCCTTCCTTGCCGTGTCGAAATGCGCGAGCGTCTGCGTGGTCCGTCCCCAGTTCTCCGGTCCGGCGCACTTATGATGCGAGATCACGACCGGCAGCTTGCCGCGCCGCGCCGTTGCGAACGCTTCATCGAGCGAATCCAGCACCCGCGCGAATTCGTCGCGGATGTGCGTCGTGTAGACGCCTCCCGCTTTTCCCGCGGTGCCGGCAAGCAGCGCGAGCTCGTCGATGTCGGCCGCGGCACCCGTGTCGTAGAACACGCCCGAACTCAAGCCGATGGCGCCTTCCGCCATGGCGTCGCCCAACAATGCGACCATGTTCCGTTGCTCGTCTGGCGTCGCGGGCCGGTACGGATCGCTCATCGTCGCGATGCGTAGCGTCGAGTGGCCGACGAGAGCCGCGACGTTGACAGCGGGCCGCGCGGCGCTCACGGCCGCGGCATACGCCCCCATCGTCGGGTGGACATATTTGTCGCTGCCGCCGAGGAGATTCAAAGGCGGCGGCACGTTCGCGTGCACGAGCGGCGCGAGGCTGATCCCGCAGTTGCCGACGACGACGGTCGTGACGCCCTGGCTGATCTTGGGCAGCATCGACGGCGCCTCGAGTGCGATCTGGTCGTCGTGCGTGTGGACATCGATGAAGCCAGGCGCCACGACGAGACCGCTCGCGTCGATCACCGTGGCATCGGCAGGCGGCAGCGAGGGGCCGATCGCCGCAATGCGGTCGCCGTCGATGCGCACATCGGAGGCAAAGCGGGCAGCTCCGGTGCCGTCGATGACGGTGCCGCCGCGCAGGAGCAGGGCGCCGCCTCGCGTCTGCCCGGTGTCGATCGTCATAATTGACTAGAAGAAAGTCCGGATCGCGCCGGTGACGGTGTAACCATCGTCGACGGTGAACAACACGCGCCATTTGTCGAACGTCGTGCAAGGATGCGAAATGCCGGAGCCGACGAGATCTCCGACCGCGATGTCTTCGGATCCATCGGTGCCGGCGTCGAGGCGCAGATAGGCGTGCTGATCGTTCATCGCTGAAATCTTCCAACCCGGCGGGACCGGCCGCGGATAATCGTCTTGGCCGGCGCGGAAGCGCCACGCCGGAACCGGCAGGTCGATATCGAAGGAGGCGTCGCGCTTGCCCATCGTCAGGATCGCGAGTCCGGATTCGGGGCGCGATTGCACGCGCGCCCAGACTTCGAGTGCGGGCTTCAATCCGGGGCGCACCTGCCAATCCATGCCGCTTCTTGCCTTTACGCCTTCCAGCATTCGCGCGTAGAAGCCTGAGTCGTGCGTGACGTAGCAGCCGCTGCGCAGGATCGTCAGCACCGGCATCGACAGTCGGGTCGGCAGCTTGCGCGCGACGATGTCGAACGCCGCCGAGCCTCCCGCGGAAAGAATGATCGACGGGCCGGCGAATAGACCCTCGTCGTCGCAGGAAAGCGCCGTCCTCCGTACCGTTTCCATGAGAGCGCCGACAAAGGCGATGTCGTGTTTGGAGTCACCGGTGAGCTGGAGGCCTTCGTAGCATTCGATGCCGGACAGCGCCACGGTCGTCGACGCGGCAATGGCGCGCGCAAGCGCCAGCGCGTCGTCGCCGCTGCGGCAGCCCGTGCGCCCCCCCGCGACTCCGATTTCGAGCAGCGCGTGCAACGGGCGCGCCGGGGCGTGGTTACGCGCTTCGGTCTCGATCAGCGCCAGCTGCTCGGCAGAGTCGACCAGGAAGTGGAATTCGAGATCCGGGTGCAGGTTGCACAACCGGATGACTTCGGCGATCTCGCGGCCGCCGACGAGCTGATTTGCCATGATCACGCGCCGGACGCCGAAGTGCACGCAGACGCCGAACTGCTGCACATTGGCGACGGTGATGCCCCACGCCCCCGCGGCGAGCTGCTGCGCGAAGATCTGCGGCGCCATCGTGGTCTTGCCGTGCGGCGCCAGCAGCGCGCCGGTGGCGGCGGTGAAGTCGCGCATCCACATGTGGTTGTGATCGAGCGCCGACTCTTTCAATACCGCCAGCGGGAACGGCAGGTCGCCGCGCAGCAGGTTCCAGCCCTGCGCTCCGATCGAGGACAAAGGAATTGGCGCGGCGCCCGGCGGAAAGCCTTTGGTCCGCGCGTCGATGATCTCGCTGCGGCAGCGTATCGAGGTTCAGCATCCTGGCCGGCGCGGAAGTCACAGCGATTTGCGCAGCTTGGGATCGAGCAGGTCGCGAAGACCGTCGCCAACCATCTGGAGCGAGATCGCGGCCAGTATGATCGCGATGCCGGGAAAAATCACGATCCACAGCGCCTGATGCGCGAACTGCTGGCCGCTCGCGATCATCGTACCCCATGTCGGCAGCTCCGGGGGCACGCCGACACCGAGGAAGGACAGCCCGGCTTCGGCCAGCACCGCATACGCGAAGATGAAGGTCGCCTGCACGAGGATCGGCGATGCGATGTTCTGCAGGATGTGGATGAACATGATGCGCCACGTCGAAACGCCGAGTGCCCGGGCCGCCTCGATGAACAATAGCTCGCGCACCACCAGTGTCGACGCGCGGACGACGCGCGCGACGCGCGGCGTGTAGACGATCGCCAGGGCGAGGATCACGTTCGTGATCGAGGCCCCGAGCACCGCGACGAGCGCGATGGCCAGCAGGATGTCCGGAAACGACATCATCGCGTCGACGACCCGCATGATCGGGCCGTCGAGGCGCCGGAAATACCCGGCGACGAGCCCCAGCAGCACGCCGCCCGTCACCGAGATCAGCACGACCGCAGCGCCGATCATCAGCGAATACCGCGCGCCGAAGACCACGCGCGTGAAGATGTCGCGCCCCAGCTCGTCGGTGCCGAACCAGTGCGCCGCGCGCGGGCTTTGCATCCGGTCGAGGATCGCGAGCCTCGTCGGCTCGTACGGCGTGATCCAGGGCGCGAGCAATGCCAGCAGCGCAACGACGACGAGAATCACTGCGCCGGCAAGGACCAACTTGCGCCGAAACAGGCTCCGCGCGAGCAGCACCCACGGGCCGCTCGAGCTCACGGGCGATACCGCGGATATTTCCATCAGTATTTCACCCGCGGATCGACGACGAGATACAGAAGGTCGATTGCCAGGTTGATCAACACGTAGAGACCGGCGATGACGAGGAGCGCGCCCTGGATGACCGGATAGTCGCGGCGGAGCACCGCGGATACCACGAGATTCCCGACGCCGGGCAAGCCGAACACGGTCTCGGTGACGATCGCACCGCCGATCAGCAGCGCGAATGTAAGGCCCATCACGGTGATTACCGGGATCAATGCATTGGCGAGCGCGTGATGCAGGATCACCCGGCTTTCCGGCAATCCCTTGGCGCGCGCCGTGCGGATATAGTCGTCCGCGAGAACGTCGAGCATGCTTGCGCGGGTGAAGCGCAGGATCAGCGCGGAATTGACGACACCCAGGACGATTGATGGCAGCACGAGGTGATGCAAGCGCTCGGACAGTGGTACGCCCGGATCGCCGTAGCCCGCCACCGGGAACCAGCCGAGGCTCACTGCGAAGATCTGCATCAGGATAAGGCCGAACCAGAAGCTCGGTACGCTCGCGCCCAGCATCGCGAAGCCGGAGAAGAACTGGTCGGCGCCCCTGCCGCGCCACACGGCGGCGACGATGCCGCACGGTACGCCGATCGCGGTGGCGATGATGATTGAGAACAACGTCAGGAAGAATGTCGGCTCCGCGCGCTCGGCGAGCGCCTGCGTCACCGGACGCTGCAGGAAGATCGACTGCCCGAGATTGCCGTGCGCGAGCTCGCCCAGCCAGTACGCGAATTGCACCGGCAGCGGCTTGTCGAGTCCGTAAGATTCGCGCAGTTTCGCGATGTCGGCCGCGGTCGCCTGGTCGCCCAGCATGATCGCGGCGGGATCGCCGGGTGCCAAGCGCGTGATGAAGAACACGAGTGTGGCCACCAGCATCATCACGACCACCATGCCGGCCAGCCGTGACGTCAGGTAGCGGGTCATGCGTTACGCGCTACTTGGCGAGGCCCGTGTTCCAGAAGAACGGGTAAGGCATCACGACGTAGCCGTCGAGCTTCGCGGAGCGCGCCGTCACGCTGTTGAAGCTGCCGACGCGTATGTAAGGGACTTCGGTGTAGACGACTTCCTGTACCTTGCCCCACAGCGGTCCGCGCTTGACCGGATCGACCTCGGCATCGAACGCGTCGAGCGCCGCTTTTTTCGCGGGGGAGCTCCACCAGCCCGGCGCGCCCTCGCCCAGTTGTGGCGGCGTCAGCGTGGGTTCGGGCAGCACCGCGGAGTGCGTGATGTAGATATCCCACAGCGCCGGATCGTTACGGCGCTGGATCAGCGTTGCCCAATCGACGACCTGCATGTCCACCTTGAAGCCCGCTGCCTTGAGATTCTCGGCCATCACCAGCGCGATGCGGTAATGGAAGTCGTATTGCTGGCTGGTCAGGATCTTGATCGGCGTGCCATCGTACTTGGCCGCGGCAACCATCGCCGCCGCTTTCTTCGCGTCGCCCTTGCCGTAGTTCTCGGTGCCGGCCATCGAGTAGAATGGCGTGCCCTTCGCGTAGTGGTTGCCTTCGACGCTGTAGAACTTCGCGTCGCCGAACCCCGCGCCCATCATGTCGGCATCGTTCAATGCCGCCTGGACCGCCTGCCGCAAGGCCAGGTTTGCGAGCGGCCCCTGCTTGGTATTGAGGACGAGGTACGGGAACCCGAACGGCGCGGTCAGCATCGCCTTCACGTTCGCTTTGCCGTCGACACGCGAAAACGATTCGACCGGCAACAGGTCGGCGAATTGATACTGTCCTGACAACGAACCCTCGACCCGCGTATTCGCGTTGGGCACCGGCACGAAACGCAATTCGTCGAGGAGCGCCTCGCGCTTGCCCGCGTAGCCGCTGGGCGGCTCCTTGCGCGCGCTGTAGCCGTCGAAGCGGACGAGCTGCACGTACTGGTCGGGCTTGCGCTCCTTGAACATGTACGGGCCGGTGCCGACGAATTGCGTCAGCGGCGTTGCGATCGACTCCTTCGCCATAATGACCGCGAAGCCCGACGGCAGCGCGAAATGCGCGAGCAGCGGCGCATAGGGCCGGTTCAGCGTGATGACCAGCGTGTTCGGACCCTTGGCTTCGAGGCTCTTGATCTCCTTGGCGACCGCCTTGCCGCGCGGCGCCATCTCCATCCAGCGCTGCAGCGATGCGACGACGTCATCGGCCGTCATCTCCTTGCCGTTGTGGAACTTGACGCCTTTGCGCAGCGGAATCGTGTAGACGAGACCGTCCTTCGAAATCGTCGGCATGCTCTCGGCCAGCATCGGCGCCACGTTCCAGTTGCCGTCGAACGTGTACAGCGGCTCGTAGACATGCTGCATGATGATGCTGACCAGGTCGGCGGTGGAAGCCATCGGATCGAGCGTTTGCGGCTCGCCGATCATCGCGAGGTTGGCGGCGCCGCCTCTGGCCGGCGCCGCGAAAGCCGGAGTGCCCGAAAACGCCGTTGCGAGCAACGCCGCTGCCACGCCCCCGAGCAGACGTGCCAGCGGCCATGAAAAGGTGGGACGAGAACGACGTATGGGCTTGGCCGCGTGCAGCATGACACCTCCTTGACGAAATGATCCGTAGCGTTCGTTGCTGCCGCTCGTGTCGGCAGCTGGTAAACGCGCCGGGCGTATAGAATTCGATCGCAAACTGCGGAAGTCTACCGCCATTGCGCGTCGTGCGCAGGCCTTCGGGAGGATTGATGAGCGCGGATTTTCTGGGTGGTACGCGAAGCGGCGCTGGCGGACAACCGCTGCCGTTCTCGCCGGCGGTGAAGGCCGGTCCGTTCGTGTTCGTCTCCGGCCAGGTGCCGATGGGCGAGGACGGCGAAATTGTGCCCGGCGGCATCGAGGCGCAGACGCGGCAGGCGCTGAAGAACGTCGAGCGCGCGCTGGCGCTGGCGGGCTGCTCGCTGGCGGATGTCGTGAAAGCCACGGTGTGGCTCGATGACACGCGGGATTTCTGGAGCTTCAACCGCGTCTACGCCGAGCACTTTCCCGGGAACAAGCCGGCGCGGTCGACCACACAGGCGAAACTGATGGTCGACGCAAAAATCGAAATTGAGGTCGTCGCGTACCGGGGATAATTTTACCGGTCAGCGAATTCGGCGGCGCAGCGCGCATGCGCCGCTCAACACGAGCGGCGTGAACCATCGCGGGACCCGATTCGCGGGGCGTCGCACTACGCCGTGAGCGAGTTCGAGAGCCGCACGAAGTCCGCGACGGCGAGCGTTTCCCCGCGCGCGCTAGGATCGATGCCGGCTGCGGTCATCGTTGCAGCATCGCAGATTGCGGACAGAGCATTGCGCATCGTCTTCCGTCGCTGTCCGAACGCAGCGGCGACGACGCGCGCGAACAGCGCGTCATCATCGATTTGCGGTTTGGCGGCGCCGAGCGGAACCAGGCGCGCGACCGCGGAGTCGACTTTCGGTGCTGGCTGAAACGCGCCGGGCGGAACGACAAAAAGGCGCGTGACGCGAAACTTGGCCTGCACCATCACGGAGAGGCGGCCGTAGTCGGATGTGGCGGGTTGCGCCGTCATCCGGGCGACGACCTCCCGCTGCAGCATCACGTGCAGATCGCGCAATTGCCCTTCGTATTCGGCGAGCTTGAACAAGAGTGCCGAGCTGATGTTGTAGGGCAGGTTGCCGACCACGCGCAGCCGAGGACCGAGCGTCGCGTAGTCGAAGCCGAGGGCGTCGGCGATGTGCAGCGCGAGCTTGTCAGCCGGAAATTCCGAGGCCAGTCGAGCGGCGAGATCGCGATCGATCTCGATCGCGTGGATCGCGCCGGCGCGCGCGATCAACGAACCGGTAAGCGCCGCGAGGCCGGGGCCGATCTCGACCAGGTTGTCGCCGGGACCGGGATCGATGGCGTCGACGATCTTCGCGACGTAGTGTGCGTCGACGAGAAAGTTCTGCCCGAATCGCTTGCGTGCAACGTGGCCGCGCATGCCCGGATTTCAGCTGCCGCGGCGCGCGGCGAGATCGACCGCGAGGTCGATGGCGGCGTAGAGGCTGCCGGGGTCTGCGGTGCGCGCCTTCGCGGCGTCGACCGCAAGATCGAGCGCCGTTCCGTGGTCGACCGACGTGCGGACGAACGGCAATCCGAGTGTCACGTTGACGCCGCCGCCGAAGGAGGCTGCTTTGAGCGCGGGCAGTCCCTGGTCGTGGTACATCGCGACGATCGCGTCGTAGCGGCGTGCGCTGTCCGGAACGAAGATCGTATCCGCCGGAATCGGGCCGGTGACGTCGCGACCCGCTACGCGCGCAGCATCGACGGCCGGCGCGATGACATCGATATCCTCGCGCCCCAGATGACCGCCTTCGCCGGCGTGCGGGTTGAGACCGCAGACGGCGATGCGCGGCGCCGCGATTCCGAAATCGCGGACAAGCGCGGCCGCAAGAATTGCGATCGTTTCAAACACGGCGTCGCGCGTCACGGCGGAGGAGACAGCCGAAAGCGGCAAATGCGTGGTGACGAGCGCAACGCGCAACCCGCCGCCGACCAGGAGCATGACGACACGCGGCGTTCCTGTGCGATCGGCAAGGAATTCGGTATGCCCGGTGAACGTAAATCCCGCGTCCTGCAGCACGCTCTTTTGAACGGGCGCGGTGACGAGCGCGGCAAACGCTCCGGTCGCGCACGCGTCTGCGGCGTGCGTCAGCATCTCCACGACCGGCGCCGCATTCGCCGCGTCGGGGCGGCCGGGTATTACGGGGACGACGACGGGCTGATGCAGGATTTCCACTGCGTCATCGATGGGTCCCGCCGACACCGCATCGAACGGAACGAAACGCGGATGCAAGCCGATACGCTCCGCGCGCGCGGAGAGTAGATCGCGGTCACCGAAGACAACGAGACGCGCAGGCCAGGGATTTTCGCGATGTCGCGCTGCGAGCATGGCAACGAGCTCGGGGCCGATGCCCGCCGGTTCGCCGGACGTGATCGCAATCGCGGGACGCTCGCTCATCCACGGCCTCCGCACCGACTTGTTGGGTACGAATCACCTTGGGGTCGGCCTCTCTCAATCGCTCGCCGACGCGCCCTTCGGGCCTTGGCTTTGCCCTGCTCGCTCATTCGCCGGCTTCGTCGATCGCCAGCACCGAGTAATCCGAGGCGTCACCGAAGCGCTCGATGCGAAGTTCTCGGGAAGCGTGGACGCTCGGTGTGCTTCCAGCGGCGACTTTGACCTGTGCGAATGCGTCAAGCGGTTGCGTGGGCGTTCCGAATACCCAAAGCTGCTCGAGAGGCCGCTCGGCATCGATCTCGCCCGTATGCTGGACCGCCCGGCCGAGCGGCAGCGCGTACCCTTCGCGGCCGAACACCGGGAACTTGTCGAGCGATGTCTTGTACCGGATCACGCGGCCCCCGGGAATGCGTTCGCGCGTGTTGATGTCGTACCACGCGCCTTCGGGGAAAGCGATCTCGACTTCGCCACCCGCCGCGATGATCGGCGCCACCAGTAGCGTATCGCCGCACATGAACTGCGTGTCGAAGCGGGCCGTCAGCGTTTCGCCGGGAAACGCGAGCGGCATCGCTCGCATGACGGGGAGTCCGGTCGCCGTCGCTTCGGCGATGACGCGCTGCAGATAGGGCAGCAGCCGATAGCGAAACAGCAGCCATTTGCGCGCGATCGCTTCCGCCTCCGGACCGAACACCCATGGCTCGCGCTCGCCGATACCGTGCACGCGCATGTGCGAGCTGAACACCGCCGCCTGCAGCCATCGTACGAAGAGCTCGGCAGTCGGTTGCGTCGTGCCGTAGAAGCCGCCAATATCGGTGGCGTGAAACGGGGCGCCGCTCATGCCCCACGACAGGCCGCCGCGGATCGACGCCGCGAGCCCCTCCCAGTCGCTTTGCGGATCGCCGCCCCACTGGGTCGGATAGCGCTGGCTGCCGGTCCAGCCGGCGCGCGCCCATATCATCGGGGGCGCATTCTGCGGTCGCCCGTAGAGTCCGGTCGCCTCGAACACGCACTGGTTGTAGAGCAAGGGATAAACGTTGTGCAAGCGGCGGCCACGATCGCCGTTGAACGCAACCGCATCGTCGGGGACATGCTCGCCGAAATCGCTCTTGATCACGTCGACACCTTGCGCAAAGAGCTTTTCGTGCGCATCGCGCCACCAGGCGTACGCGGCCGGATGCGTGAAATCAACGATGCCACTTTCGGGGAGCGGCGTTAGCACATTGCCGAACGGGCTCGTCGCAGGGGACGTGTCCCAGCCGAATATGCAAGGACCGCCCTCCGCATTCGAGAGCAGGAACTTGCGCGCGGCGAGCTCCTCGAACAACGGGGAATGAATCGACACGTACGGATATTCCCAGACGCAGACGCGCAGGTGATGCGCCTTGATCTTGGCAAGCGCCTCGTAGGGATCAGGGAAGCGCGTTTCATCCCACTCGAAATCGAAGCGCGTGTTGACGTCCCACGCGGCGCGCCCGTCGAGCGTCAGGACGTCGCACGGGATCTTGCGCTCGCGCAGCGTCGCGGCCACCGACGCCGCTTCCTCGGGCGTCTTGTAGAACGCACGCGATACCCACAGACCAAGCCCCCAGAGCGGCACTTCGGGTGCGCGACCGGTGATGGCCGTGTAGCGATGGAGAATGCCCGCCGGTGTGTCGTCCACGAAGACGAAGAAATCGAGCGCCTCGTCGTCGACCAGCACGGCGTAGGACCGGTGCGACCAGTCGGGATAGCCGACGCCGTGCGTCACTGTCCCCGGCGTGTGGACGAAAACGCCCCATGCGCCGTTGCCGCTCCCCGGGCTCCAGGCGAAGGGAGCGTTCTTGTACGACGCGCCCGTGTTGACGCCGAGAGCATCGACGACGTGCGAATGAATGAGCTGTCCGCGCTTGTCGAGCGGGCCGAATTTCTCGCCGAGCCCATACACCGCTTCGCCCGACGTCAGCGCGAACGACGCGATCCACTGCCCGCCCTGGCGCACGCGGCCGAACGTCGGGAGCCGCGTCCAGCCGCGGAAATGCTCGTCGGTGATCGACGCGAGCACCGGCTTGTGGCGATGAAGGAGGCGAAAGCGCAGTGGCGCACCCTCGATTTCGAGCACCGCGTCGCCGGTCGAGAACGTATAGCGGCCGTCCTGCTCGTGGGCCACGGTGCACGCTTTCGTTCGCGCCTCGATGAGTCCGTAGTCGGGCTTCGTGTTGGGTCCGACACGAATCCGGAACACGCCGGCGCCGTAGCACGACACCTCGAGGATGTCGCCGGTCGACGTCGCGAACGACGCGCCGGACGCCGACGCACCGAGGCTCTGCGGCGAATCGAGGCGGAGAAAGGTACTGGGGTCGAAATGCATGGATCGCGCAGGAAACGGATCAGCCGGCAAACATCGGCTCGGCGATGCCCGGGACGTCCACCTGCATCGCAAAGATGCCCCCCGACTGCGGCAGCCGCGCGAGCTCGGCGTCATCGCGCTGCTGGCGCGCGCTCGTTACATAGAGTGTCCGCAGATTGTCGCCGCCGAACGCGCACATCGTCGGGCACATCGCTGGGACCGGGTAGGACGTAAGCACGTCGCCAGCGGGCGAGAGCCGCACGACGCGGCCGCCGCGATAGAACGCGGTCCAATAGCAGCCTTCGCTGTCGACCGCGGCGCCGTCCGGACGGTCGGTTTGCGCGTCGAAGCGAGCAAATGGGCGCCCATTCGACGGCGTGCCCGTTTTTGCGTCAAATGCGAATGCGTTGATCGTCAAGGTCGGGGTGTCGGCGTGATACATCGTGCGTCCGTCGGGACTCCACGCGAGGCCGTTGGAAATCGTGAGATTCCCGAGAACTTCGGTAACGCGAAAATCGGGATCGATTCGATAGAGCGCCGCCGACGGTGCGTCGCGCTTCTCGTTCATCGTGCCGGCGAAAAGGCGCCCCTGCGGATCGCAGCGGCCGTCGTTGAAGCGGTGATGCGCAGGTTCGAACGGCGCGGCGGCGACCTTCCGCTCCAGTGCTCCGTCGGTATCGGCGAGCCATACGCCGTCGCGCAGCGCGACGACGAAGCCGCCGCGCTGGCGCAACGCGAAGCAGCCGATGGACGAGGGCATGGGCATCGCGCGATTGCCGCCAGTCGAAGGATCGAAGCGGTTCAACGAAGGCGCGTTGATGTCGACCCAATAGAGCACCTGCTCGGCCGTCGACCACACCGGACATTCCCCAAGGCTCGCGCGAACGTCGAGGACGCAGCGCAACGCGCCGGCAGCAGTGGAAACGGCGGGACTCATGGCAGGGGACGGACCTCGATCTCCATCGTACAAGAAAACGCGCTTCCGGGCGCCAATACGTGTGTGCCCGCGTCGCGTTCGCCGCGCGCTGCGCGATTGAACGCATCGGTCATGTGGGTCACCGGTTCCAGCGCGAGAAAATCCCTGGCTTCCGGCGCGTACAGGACGAGAAAATTCAGCGCGCGATCGGCGCGCAGGCTAACGGCAATCCGCCGTTCCTCGTCGGCGAGCGTTGCCTCGCCGTCCCAGCCGGTGAAGACGTTGTCGATGGTCGCACTTCCCGGACCGCGCGCCGGATCGAATCGCCATTCGGCCGGAACTGCGGCGTGCACATTGGGCAGTCGTGTCGCGTCGGTTTCCCAGACGCCGCGCGCGCGAAAGCCGAGCTGCGTTGCCGCGCTGCGAACAAAGAACGGATGCCAGCCGAGACCGAACGGAAATGCGGAAACGCCCGGGTTCGCGATCGTCAACTTGAGCGCGAGCGCCGCCCCTTCGTTGGCGCCAACTTCGCGGAGCGACAGCGCCTCCGTCGCGTGCAGCGGCCAGGGCCAGCCGCTCGCGGCCTCTCCTTCGGCGTCGTGATCCAGCGCGAGCAGCGCGCTGCTCTCATCGCGCGCGCGAATTGTCCACGCGCGCTGCCATCCTATGCCGTGGATAGCGTGCGGGTGGTCGCCGAAATTGCGCGCGAGCTTCCACGCGCGCTGCTCGAATTGGAGGCGCGCATCGGCAATGCGGTTCGAATAGGGAATGAGCGGATAGCACGCATGCAGGCGGACATCGCGCGTCCCCGCAGGTGTCGGGCGTAGCACGTCGATGCCACGGAAACTGAATGATGCGAGCGCGCCACCGCATGCTGGGTCGATCTCCGCTCGCGCGTGGCCCGCGACGAGCGCGATGGCATCGTCCATCCGGCGCTCGTGCGATCCGATGCCCGAATCCGGTTGTTCAGCCGACCTTCGCCCGCACCTTGGCGAGATAGTCCTGCGCGCGGCCCACCATCATCCCCATGTCGGAGTTGACCGCGACCCATGAATAGCCGTACTCGAGATAGGTGGCGACGACTTCAGGCGTGCCGCCGATGATCCCGCAAGGTTTGCCGAGCCGCCTGCACTCCTTGGCGGCGAACGCGACCTTCTCCTGCACTGCCGCGTGGCCCATGTCGCCCACATGGCCCATCGACGCCGCAAGATCGTTGGGACCGACGAAGATCGAGTCGACGCCCTCGACGGCGGCGATCGCCTCGAGGCGCGCGAGTGCTGCAAGCGTCTCGATCTGGACGATGACGCAGAGCTCGCTCGCCGCGGTTTTCATGTAATTGGGAACTGTGCCGTAGCGGCTGCCGCGGTGGGTGCCGGCCACGCCGCGCACGCCTGCAGGCGGATAACGCGTGAACGCGACGGCGCGCTTTGCCTCCTCCTCGTTCTGCACGAACGGCAACAGCAGCGACTGACCGCCGGCGTCGAGCACGCGCTTTAGCATCACCATGTCGTTCCACGGCGGACGCACGATCGCCTGGGCCGGTGTGCCGGCGATGGCGCGCAGGATATCGGTCATCTGCGGCACGTCGACCGGCGTGTGCTCGGTGTCGACGACGAGGAAGTCGAAGCCCGTGAAACCGAGCGCCTCGGCCGCCGCCGGTGAACCACTCGAAAGCCACGCGCCCACCGGTCGCTTGCCCGAAGTGATCGCCCGCTTGAAATGATTGACGGGAAGGTCCATGGTTTCCTCTCGGGTGGGACGTTTGGGGTGTCGCGCGCGGTCGAGCGCCGGGGATTCTACGCCGAGTGGACGTCCAAGTCATCTGTGTGATATAGATGATCTATATGACTTGACGCCGGACTTGGGAGGAGCGGCGACGGATGAGGGCCAGTGAAAATCGCGCGCGTTATCCCGATCTCGCGGGGCAGACTGTCTTCGTGTCGGGCGGTGGGTCCGGCATAGGCGCCGCTTTCGTCCGCTGTTTCGCGGCGCAGGGTTGCCGGGTCGCCTTCATCGATATCGCCGACGCGCCTTCGCAAGCACTCGCCGCCGAGCTCGGTGCCTTCGTGCGCTACTGGCATTGCGACGTGCGCGATATCGACGCGCTCAGGAGCGCGATCGCCGCCGCGCGCGACGCCTTTGGTCCGATACGCATCCTGATCAACAACGCCGCGCGCGACGACCGCCACCAACTGGAAGACGTGACGCCCGAGTATTGGGATGCGAATCTCGCCGTCAACCTGCGCCACCATCTCTTCGCCACGCAGGCGGTCGTGCCGCAGATGGCAGAGGCCGGCGGCGGCTCGATCATCAGCCTCGGCTCCATTTCGTGGATGCGCGGTCGGCCGGCAATGGTCTGCTATACGACGTCGAAAGCAGCGATCTCCGGCATGACGCGCGTCCTCGCGCGCGAGCTCGGCGAGCGCAACATCCGCGTCAATGCAATCGTGCCCGGAGCCATTCACACCGTGCGCCAGGAGGCACTGTGGGATACGCCGGAATCGGTGCAGGCGTTCATCGACGAGCAATGCCTCAAGTTTCGCTTGTCCGAGGATGACGTTGCGCGCACCGCACTCTTCCTCGCGTCAAGCGAGGCGCGCGGCATTACCGGGCAGAACCTGATCGTCGACGCGGGACTCGCGCAGACCAGCGCCGGGATGTGATCGGGCTCTCATGGCGGAAGTCACGCTTCGCAACGTCGTCAAGGCCTACGGGACCACGGAGGTGATCCACGGAATCGATCTCGAGATCCGCTCAGGCGAGTTCGTGGTGTTCGTCGGGCCGTCCGGTTGCGGCAAAAGCACGCTGCTGCGCATGGTCGCCGGCCTCGAGGACATCACCGGAGGAGAGATCGTCATCGGCGGCACCGTGGTAAATCATCTGCCGCCGCGCGCACGCGACATCGCGATGGTGTTCCAGGATTACGCGCTCTATCCGCACAAGTCGGTTTACGAGAACATGGCGTTCGGACTCAAGCTGCGCAAACTTCCCGAGCACGAGATAAGGACACGCGTCGGCGAAGCTGCGGCAATTCTGCAGATCGAGCATCTCTATGCGCGGAAGCCGCGCGAGCTCTCGGGTGGGCAACGCCAGCGCGTCGCGATGGGACGCGCCATCGTGAGGAAACCCAAGGCCTTTCTGTTCGACGAGCCGCTGTCGAACCTCGACGCGCTCCTGCGTTCCGAAATGCGCGTCGAAATGAAGAAGCTGCACCAGAAGCTGGGCGAGACGATCGTCTACGTAACGCACGATCAGGTCGAAGCGATGACGCTCGCCGATCGCATCGTCGTGCTCCAAGCCGGCAACCTGATCCAGTACGATACGCCGGATGGCATCTACAACCGCCCGGCCGCGAAGTTTGTCGCCGGATTCACAGGGTCGCCGCCGATGAACTTCGTGCCATGCCGAATCGGCGAGGCCGGTCGCATGCTGCACTTGCCGGCTGGCATCGACCTCCCGGTTCCCGCGGCACGTGTCGCGTTGTGCGCGCAGCACGCCGGGCGAACGGTGACGTTCGGGCTGCGTCCCGAACACATCTTTGCAGGAAGCGCGAGCAATCCGGCGTGGGCGCACGTGAGCGGACAAGTGATCCTGCTCGAGCCGCTCGGCTCCGACACGCTCGGGCTCGTCAAGCTCGGCGCGGGCGACGAAGCAGCGGAAATCACCGGGCGTTTCCCGCCCGACGCGGCGATGCGCGTCGGCGAGAACCTGCAAGTGTCGCTCGCGCTCGATCGTTTTCACCTGTTCGACGCCGATACCGGAGCCGCCATCCGCGGCGCGGGCTGGTGAACAGGATCGATTGGTTCCCTCTGGAGGAGAGACGCATGAAGACCTGGAAGATCCTGCTGGCGGTGCTCGGTGTTGCGTTTGCGGTGACGGCAGCGGCGCAGCAGACGACGCTGCGCATCTTCACCGGCGGTCAGCAGCGGCCCGACGTGATGCGCAAGATCGCGGACGAATATCAGAAGAAGAACCCCAACGTCAAAATCGAAGTCGAAGTCGGCGGCGCCACGTCGGAGGCGCAGCAGCAATACTTGTCGACGGTGCTGTCGTCGAAGGATTCGGTGCTCGACGTGATCCTGATCGACGTGATTCGCCCCGCGCAATGGGCGTCGCAAGGCTGGGCCGAGCCGTTCGACGCCTATCTCGGCGCCGACAAGGCGAAGGTGATGGCGGGCTACCTGAAGGCCTACGCCGACGCCGATCAGGTCAACGGCAAGGTGATTGCGCTGCCGTACTTCGCCGACTCCCAGTTCCTCTACTACCGCAAGGATCTTCTCGAAAAATACAAGCGCCCGGTTCCGAAGACGTGGGACGAGATGATGGCGACCGCGAAACTCATCATGGACGGCGAGAAGAATGCGCAGCTGCAAGGTTTCTCCACGGCCGGTGCGCCGATCGAGGGAACCGTGTGCACGTACCTCGTTCCACTGTGGGGTGCCGGCAGCGAGCTCACCAAGGACAAGAAGCTCAATCTCGACACGCCGCAAGCGCGCGAGCCGTTCCAGTTGTACGGGCGGATGAAGCAGGCCGGCGTGCTGCCGAAGAACATCGCCGAGATTCCGACCGACCGCATTCGCATCGACATGCAGGCCGGTAACCTGATTTTCGGGATGAGCTGGGGCTACGTCTGGAATCGGCTCGAGAACGATGCCGATACCAAGGTCAAAGGGAAGATCGGCGTCGCACCGCTGCCGCACGACGAGGGCGGGAAGAGCGCGACTTGCATCGGGGGCTGGCAGCTCGCGGTGTCGGCGTTCTCGAAAAACAAGCCGGAAGCTGTCAAGTTCGCGCGCTGGCTCTCTTCACCCGAAGTCTCGAAGATGCAGGCGGTCCTCGCGTCGCACTTGCCCGTGTTCCCCGGCGTCTACAAGGACCCGGAGGTGCTGAAGGCCAACCCGTGGTTTGCCGAGGCGCTGCCCGTCGTCGAAGGTGCGAAGTCGCGGCCGGTCACGGCACAGTACCCGCAGGTTTCCGACGTGATCCGCAGCAACATGAACGCGTACCTCGCGGGTACCAAGACGACCGACGTGGCATTGAGCGACATGAAGACGAGGCTCGCGCCGATATTGCACTGAGACTCGGGTGGGCATTCAGGCTAGGCATTCAATCGGGATGACACCCGGCACCGTCCACAAGAGCAAGGACCTCTCCGAGCGCGCGCTGGGCGCGGTCCTGCTCGCACCGGCAGCGTTGTTGCTGCTCGTCATCGTCGTTTATCCGGTTGCGACGCTGCTGTGGAACAGCCTGCACACGGTCGATCCCGAAAACGCGGTCGCCGGCGAGACGTTTGCGGGATTCGCCAACTACGCGCGCGCGTTCGATGACGAACGATTCTGGCATTCGACCTGGAATACCGTCCTCTACACCGTCGTGACGGTGCCGGGCGCGCTCGTCGTCGGACTCGGGCTTGCCCTTCTCGCCAACAAGCCGTTCACCGTCAAATGGCCGGTTCGCCTCGGTTTGCTCCTGCCATGGGCGCTGCCGCTCGTGTTCGCCGGTCTCATCTTCCGCTGGTTTTTCGAATACAACACCGGTGTCGTCAACAACTGGCTGATCGCGCTCGGCCTCGCGCCGCTGCAATGGTTGTCGAGCCCGACGCTCGCCTTCTGGGCGATCTCGATCGCGATCATCTGGAAGGCGTCCTCGTTCATGGCGCTGATGCTGCTGGCGGGCTTGCAAACCATTCCGAAATCGCTCTATGAGGCCGCAGAGGTCGATGGGGCGTCGACGTGGCAGCAATTCGTTGAAATCACGCTGCCGATGCTGCGGCCGGCGATCTTTGTCGCGCTCATCTTTCGCACGATCACCGCGGTGCAGACGTTCGACATCCCGTTCGCGATGACGGGCGGCGGGCCGGGTGATGCGACCGAGACGCTCGCGATGTACATCCACAAGACGACGCTCGATTTCCTCGACTTCGGCTATGGCTCGGCGCTCGCCACGCTGATGTTTGTCATCAGCATGGTGGCGACGTCCGGCTATTTGCGCTGCACGCGGCGAACTACGTCGCGCTCCGGCGACGATTAGATAATGACCCCCACGTTCACTGCGTTCAACCGCCGCGCCGTCGTCTGGTTCGCCGCGATCATCGTCGTGGTCAACGGCTTCTTTCCGGCGGTCTGGATCCTGCTGACCTCGTTCAAGACGGAAACCGAGCTGCTGACGGTGCCGATCACGTATTTGCCCGCGGCGCCCACACTCGACAACTACGTCACGGCATTCACCGCGCAGCCGATCCTGCGCTTCATGTGGAACAGCTTTGTCGTCGCCGGATTGTCGACCGTCCTTTGTGTGTTCGTCGGGGCGCTCGCCGCGTACGCGCTCACGCGCCTGCGCATGCCGCACCGCAACCTCATCATGTCGATTCTGCTCGCCGTTGCGATGTTTCCGCTGATCTCGCTGATGGTGCCGCTGTTCAAGCTGATGCGTGAAGCGGGCCTGCTCAACACCTATCCGGCGCTGATCCTGCCCTACGCAGTGCTTTCGCTGCCGGTTTGCACACTGGTGATGGCAAGCTTTTTTCAGGACATTCCGCCCGACCTCGAGGCGGCGGCGATGGTCGACGGCTGTTCGCGTGTTGGCGCGTTGTTCAAGGTGGTGATTCCGCTGTCGGCCCCTGGTGTGTTCACGGCGGCGATCCTGGCCTTCGTCAACGCATGGGACGAGTTCCTGCTCGCGCTTACGATGATGAATCGTGTCAGCATGCGCACGCTGTCGGTGGGGATCACGCTCTATCAGGGCGAGTTCGCCTTTCCCTGGCCGCTCATTTCGGCGGCACTCGTCATTGCGATCGTGCCGATTTGCATCCTGATTGCCGTGTTCCAGGAACGCGTGGTCGGCGGATTGACGAGCGGGGGAGTAAAGGGCTAGCCGTTCAGCCGTACGTTCCCCGTGCCGTTGCTTGATGGCAGTCGGGTTGCGGGGTGGCTCGGTTCGTTGTGAGCGGCCGATATCGGCCACAACCGGTCGTAGCGAATTGCGCTCCATAGCAGCCGTTGATCGGTGCTGCCGCTGTCTACCGTGCGCCCACTACGGTGTGAAATGCAGCGGGTCCCTGAGGTTCTGCAATTCCCGGTAATAGTAGAGCGGCGTTGGTCGCTTTCCTTTGACCCGCAACCGCTTTAGAAATTCGATTTCCTCCTGAGTCGCATTGCCGCTGAGTGAAGTATCCTCAAGAAATTCTTTGAGCGCTGGGTGGCTCCCGACCGGTTGGTCGGGTTCCATTTCAACAAACGCGAAGCGCCTCGAATGCCCCGGCGCCAATCCTCGGTTAAGCACAACGTGCATAGCGAAGTCCGACAGGTTGATATCCCAGGACTCGATCAGCGGATCCAGGAAGGAAACGCAGTTCTCCAATGACACGTGGAATACGTCGGTGTCGAGAAACTCGAGGATCACTACCCGCATCTGCTTATAGCTTCGGCCGCTGACGCTGAGCCACCGAGCGGAGCCACTTTTCACTTTTCAATTCCTCCCTGGCGACGCGCTTGATCACGTCCAGAAGCTTCTGTGTGACGAGGCGTTCGAGTTCGCCAAAGGCCTGCTTCTCAAAAATCGCTCGTATCTCTTGCCGTTTTTCGGGCACGCACTTCTCGAGTACCAACTCTCGAACCTCATGAAACAAAGGCGCCGGCGGGTCCTCGAATTTTCCCTTCAACTCTTCCCTTCGCTGTAACTCTGCCAGCTTCGCCAGCCTGCCGCTCGACAGCTTGAGAAACTTGCCCATCTTCTCGTAGATGTCTGTTCGATCGGGCGCGGGGGGCAATTTCTTCCGAGTCAGCAGCTGCGAGATATAGGACTCGGTGACTTCGGCGGCTGCCGCCAAGTCCTTCTGCTCGAAGCCCAATTGCTCGAGCCGTTGCTTGATGACTAAGCAGACATCCACTAGGCACCTCTCATAATTAACCACCGCAGATTAAGCATGGTGGATATTCCAAGATATTGCTTGACAGGTCAAGGCAATTCACCTATTGTGGTTAATGACTGATGGAGTCTTGCAGCATTATTAACTAGAGATGGTTTATCTGCAATGCCCCTCTTGGCCATGACAACCAAGGAGATCCCTATGTATGCACGTCGCGTATCCATGAAGCTGAAGCCCAACAGCACGGCCGAGTTTACCCAGCGGCTGGAAAAGGAAGTCATCCCCATGCTTCGCAAGCAAAGCGGCTTCCGGGATGAAATCACGTTCGTTGCCCCGGGCGGAACCGATGCTTTCGGCCTGAGTCTGTGGGACAACAAGCAGAACGCCGAGACCTATGACCGCGCGCATTACGCAGAAGTCACCAAGATCCTGGCGAAGGTGGTTGACGGAACTCCGCGGGTTGAAACCTACGAGGTTGCCAACTCCACGTTCCACAAGATCGCCGCCGCGGCGACTGCCTAAAGCCGGTGGGCGTTTTGGCTTGCCTGGAGGGCAAGAAATAACTCTAAGCGCAACAAACGTGGCGATGCCACTTGCATTTTCCGTGGCAGTGGCCCGACCCTCAACCGGGCCAATTTTTCAGAAGAACCCCAAGACGCAGACAGTGGTCCGGGGTCTGGTCTGTAGCATGACTATTCAACAGGAACACATTATGCAAAATATTATCTCTTACGATCCACGGACCGATACCGCTTACGACGAATTGTTCCGCGGATTCTTCAAGCCCGTGCGTGTGGAAGGCGCGCCGTCCCCGGTAACGATCAAGATGGACGTGTGCGAAACCGAGGACGGTTACGTGGTTCATTCCGAAATGCCCGGGGTGAAGAAGGAAGATATCGACGTCGCGATTGAGGGCAACCTGGTCACGATCACGGCCGAAGTGAAGCAGGAATGGGAAAAGACAGAAGGCAACCGCATGCTCCGCAACGAGCGGTATTTCGGCAACATCTATCGCAGCTTCACGCTACCGGTGGAGCTGGACGAGTCGGCGTGTGAGGCCAAGTACGACAATGGTGTCCTCGAACTCAAGCTGGTCAAGAAGGCCGCGGCGCCGGGGAAGAGATTGGCCATCCGGTAACCAACAGCACACTTAAGGAATCACGTTCTCCCGACCGTCGCAAATTGCCGTACAGCCGCGTTCGCGCGGCCGGCAGTTGCGACGTCGGGGTAGCGGGGTCGTCAGAATTGTGGGAGCTCATACATCTTGGCTGCTCCGCGTTGTGAGCTTCGTCATCAAGAGCCTCGGTCACACGATCGATCGCAGCTCATGAAGAACGCCTTTGCAAAATGCAGGGAAGCAGGCAGTTTCATCGCTGGGGTCCTGATCGGAGTCTCAATCGTGGTTCCGGTGATTGTGATGACGATTTCGGACCACAACGGTTGGCAGACGTTGGAGGTCTTCGGCGCGCTCGTCATCCTGGCTCTCGGACTCGCGTTACAGGTCGTCGTCACTGCGAGGCCACGACGCCCGCACGCGACAGAGCCGGAGGCTCGGAGCCTTGGGTGCCGGGTTCATGGAGTTGGGCCACGAACGCTGAAGCAATGCCTCTTAGCGGTAGAGCCTCGCGCGCATTGCGTGACCGGTTTGTCACCGCGCTTGATGGGGACGACTATGCGGCACTTCGGGCGCTGGCCGTCGATCTCCGAAGCTGCACCGACATCCTGCCGCGTGCTGCCTGTGCATCGCTTGGCCTACCACGCGGCAGTACGTACGCGTTGGCGGTAATGACACTCATCGCCTCATGAAATGCCGCATCAGACTCGATCTCTTCTCTGAGGCTGGTGCGCCCTAGCACGTCCGCGTTTCTCGCGATGTGCACACTAAGTGACGTACCGGCGCGGAACATGCGCACGCGCGCTGCCGGCCTTGGCAAACGTGGGACGCTATCTGCTTTCGGCGTTCTAAAGGCCGGGCGGCCCGGGAATGGGTATCGGGTAGTAATCGAGGATGCAACGCATGTCGCTGTACTGCGAAAACGCAATGAAATTGCCGGTCGCCTCGCTGCGCCACCGCAAGGACGAGGGCGGCCCGAGATCGGAGACCTGCGGCGCGCCGTAGATACTGAACAAGAGGGAACGCACATTCGGACAGTCTGCGGCGTACTGTGTGCCAAGACTGACCCGGGCCAACTTCGGCTCGCCCACGGCGAACCAGAAATGAACGACAAACAGGATGTTATTCGTCACGTAGGGGGCAGTGAGCAATCCCTGCTCGCCGTTTCGTGCAACGGCGGGATTCTCCGCACGCACGGCAACGCCCTTCGACGCGGCAATAACGTGCCCCGGGGACATGCCCCATGTCGCGTATTGCCAGTCCGCATGAGCGGATATTGGTACGATCACCATGCAAAGGCAAAGACTCATGCGTGAGAGCATCGCGGTCTCCAAGACGACGATCGTCAATTTTCGACGAAGTTGAACTTTAGATCAACGCTAGAGCGGCGGTCGCAACCGCGACGCGATAGATTGGCTACGCCGGAAGCTGTTAGGCCCCATAATTCGATGAACCCCTAAACGTTTTCACAACTGGGTCCCCTATTAATGACATGGACTCCCCCTCGCCTCCGGCGGGAGACTGAGCAGGTGTTGGCGGCATTGAGCTGCTGACGTTCAGAGGAGGCCCGGTCATGAAGGTTGTTCGCATTGGTCTTGATATTGCGAAGTCAGTGTTTCAAGTGCACGGGGTTGATGTACATGGCAAGGCAGTTTTGCGAAAGACGCTGTCGCGCAGTGAGGTGCTGAGATACTTTGTCCAATGCCCTCCGTGCATGGTCGGCATCGAGGCCTGCGCTGGAGCCCATTACTGGGGGCGCGAGCTGGTGCGACTGGGACACGATGCGCGATTGATGGCGGCGCAGTTTGTGACGCCCTACCGCAAGAGCGGCAAGAACGACGCCAACGACGCGGAGGCGATCTGCGAGGCGGTTGGGCGACCCAATATGCGCTATGTACCGATCAAGAGCGAGGAGGCCCAGGCCGTACTCACTGTCCATCGAGCGCGCACGCTGCTGGTCTCCGAGCGGACGGCATTGTCCAACCAGGTGCGTGGGTTGCTGGGCGAGTTTGGGCTGGTGTTTGGCCAAGGGATGAGTACGTTGAAGAAGATACTGATCCGCATCGGTGGCGGCGACTTTAGTTTGCCGAGCGTGGCGCGGGAAACGATAGCTGACCTGCACGATCGGCTGCGCAGCCTCGACATCAGCATTGCGTTGTACGACCGGCGCATCGCTCAGTTGGCGCACCAAAGCGAGCCCGCGCAACGACTCATGCAGATCGCCGGAGTAGGCCCGGTTACCGCAACGGCAATGGTGGCGAGCGTAGGTAATGCTCGTGCCTTCGCCAATGCCCGTCAGTTCGCCGCCTGGCTGGGGTTGACCCCTCGGCAATATTCGAGCGGAGGGAAGACGAAACTGGGGGCGATCACCAAACGCGGCGATGTCCATCTGCGGACGTTGCTCATTCACGGCACGCGTTCGGTACTCTTGCGGGCGCGCGAAAGCGATGGCAAAAATCGCTGGGTACTGAATCTCAAAGCCCGTAGGGGCGCCAATGTCGCCGCCGTTGCGTTGGCTGCCAAGCATGCTCGTATCATGTGGGCGATGCTGGCGCGCGGCACTGAGTACCGCTTGGCGGCTTGAGCGGAATCGATTGCTAATGGAGGGTTCCCGCCGACGATTGCGAGCGAAGACGAGGTGATGGGAAGAACGGGTCAGACCGACGTGGGAAAAGCCTGGTAACTAGAAAGGCCGCTGCAAGGCCGCCCTATTTGTGAGGTCCCACGGACGTATGTCATCAGGGCCGCAGCCGACGGGCTGCAAAGTAGGCCGGATAGATTGTTGCAGTCAGTCCTTTCGACCCTAACCAAATCCGTCTTGCAAATGAGGGGGAGTCCATAGATCTAGTTAGGCATTTCCCCAGATAGAGGACTCGTCGTGGCCAAGTTGAATGCAGCCATCGCTCTTAGCGTCTTAGTCGCGGGCTGTGCCACCATGCAAGATAGTGGCCGAGAGGGGGATGCGCTCATTCAACGAGACCGCGAATGGGCCGCCCTAGCGACGCAAGGACGTGATGTGGAGCGCATCCTTGCCTTCTGGACTGAGGATGCCACGATCTTTCCTCCGAGCGCGCCCGCAGTTCACGGCAAGGCGGCAATTCGAGATTACGTACAGAAGAGTCTTGCCATCCCAGGATTCCAAATTCAATGGCGCCCTGCGAGTGCCGCGATTAGCGCAGACGGAACGCTGGGTTACACAACGGGTGAGAATGCCGTGACAGTTCCAGGTCCCGAGGGAAAGCTCATCACGATCACGGGTCGCTACACCACCGTTTGGCGACGTGATCAAGGCAGTGATTGGAAGTGCGTCATTGATATTTGGAACTCCGGGCCATGAGCGTGCTCGGAAATGCCTAACCCATCGCTCAACGCGGACGTCCCGCGTGCGGGGCTTCGCGCCCGGCAGCGGGCCGCCGGTTAGCTTGTTTCGTTAGGCGGCACTGAGATGGCGTCCGGCCGGTTAACTTGGTCCTGTTGCGATTCAAGTCGCGTGCCGGCGCGTTCGACCGGATGAAGCATCCGCCCGTCTGGGTTCCGTCGCCGTACCGTTTGCTTTAATACTAGCGAGTGCACAAATGCCCTATCAGATTATGTATTCTTCGCAAGCCACGAATCCAATGACGGTCACCGACCTCGAGAAAATTCTCACGGATGCGCGAGCCGGAAATCAGGCGCGAAACGTCACCGGCGCACTAGTCTATGTCGACGGCGTGTTTTTTCAAATCCTCGAAGGGGACGAAGCAGTCTTGCGTAGTCTGATGGCGAACATTGCAAGCGATTCAAGACATCGATCCGTCAAAGTTTTCTACGAGGCCCAAGTCGATGCCCGGGCTTTCGAGTCTTGGAGCATGGCGTACCTGGCCCCGACGGCCCAAGACATGGCGGCTTGGGCAGGCCTTCCGGCCACCGCTACGGTTGAGGAGGTTTTGGCCGACGTCAATCGCGATCCTGACCGAGTCCCTCGGATTCTCATTAACGCCCTCAATGCGTTGGCGCGGTGACGGGTCGTGCGTGCCAAACGCGCGATTAAGATGACGCCTAACCCTGCGCTCAACTGGACGACGGGTGTGCGGTTTCAATGCGGCTAGCATCGACGCGGCCCGCCGGTTAGCTTGTTTCGTTAGGCAGCATGTATGAGACCGGCTATGCGCCGGTGGTGGTTTCTCGCAACGGCCACGGAGTTGTTGCCGAGCGAAATCATGTCGGTGCGACCGGTCTTATCCGTATCCCCTTGAATCGTCGAGCCGCCTATGTAGAGGGTGTTCGTACCGCGCTCTTTAACGGCTGTGCACGTCGTTTCAACGACCGCTGCTGAGTACCTGTCCGTCTGCTTAGGGTTGTGGATTCAACCGATCGACGCAACAGTTTGGTGGAATCGTTCAGCTGGTGTTTCGAAGTTTAATGTCTTTCTAGGGCGCTCGTTCAATCTTCTGGCCACGGCGTTGAGCTTTGCTTGCGAGTAGCCTGAGAGGTCTGTTCCCTTGGGGAAGTACTGCCGCAAGAGCCCGTTCGTGTTCTCATTGCTGCCACGCTGCCAGGGATTCTGAGGGTCGCAGAAGTAAACCTTGATGTCGGTTGCCAGAGTGAAGCGCTTGTGATCGGCCATCTCTTTGCCGCGGTCCCAGGTCAGCGACTGGTAGAGCTGGTCCGGTAACTTGCGCGCGTTCTTGATCAACGCGTCGATGACGGTCTCGGTGTCCTTGCCGGCAACCTTCACCAGCATCACATAGCGTGTCTGACGCTCGACCAACGTCGCAATCTGGCTGTTCTTGCTGCCGAACAACAGGTCGCCTTCCCAGTGACCGGGCACCGCCCGGTCTTCCACGTTGGCCGGACGCTCGCTGATCGAGACGGTGTCAGTGATGCGGCCGTGATCGTCCGTCTTCTGGGTGTGATGGCGCGACCGGCGCATCACTCGGCTGCGCCGCAAATGCGCCACCAGTTCCTTCTTCAGGGCGCCGCGGGCCTGGATGAACAGGCTGCGATAGATGGTCTCCGGTGACACCTGACGGCTCGTATCGTCTGGATAAGTGCGCTTGAGCCAACCGGCAACCTGCTCCGGTGACCACTGCAGTCGGAGCTTGCCTGCCACGAGGCGCGCCAGCACTCGGTTCGCCGCCAGTTTACCGGCCTTGGGACGCCGGCCTCGATCCCAGGCCGCCTGATCGGCCCGACTCGCTCGGTAGCCTTCTTGGCCACCGTTGCGCTTGATCTCCCGACTGATCGTGGAGGGCGCTCGACCGAGTTGCGCTGCGATCGAACGCATGGAATGACCCGCAACCACCGCGCGCGAGATCTCTTCCCGTTCCGCCAGGGTCAGCGCCAATCGGGAGCGACTGCGCGGGGCCGGACGGATCCCGCCGGTCGCGGCCAGAATCCCCTGTATCGACGAGTGGTTCCGATCAAACAACTGGGCGATCTGCTGGAGCGACTCGCCCTTCTGCCAGCGCTCCCACATCAGCGCCTTCTGGCTCTCCGTGTAATGGATCCGAGGTCTCATCTGCAACACTCCTCTGATGGCTCACGCCATAGTGTGTTGCATCCACCGGTTGAATCCGCAACCCTTAGCCGCCCTTTTGTCGTGCGGAAAGCGGACGCCCACTGGTCAGTAGCAGACGCTCGGCATACGTCCCATCAGCTGGACACCGCGAGCACTTGATCACCCGTCCGCCATTTGCTCAACGTCCGCGCGGCGAACACACTGGGTTTGCCTCAGAACCCTTCCAATAGAGATGTGCGCCTAACTTTTTAGCTGATCGCCTATCGGCAGCTGTCGTATGCGTTTACCCGTCGCCGCAAAGATCGCATTGCACAGCGCCGGCGGAACCGGCGGCACGCCCGGTTCGCCAACGCCGCCCAGCGGTTTGCTGTAGTCGCCGCCGACGATGTGCACACGGATCTCGCGCGGCGCAGCGGGCATGCGCGTCACCTCGTACTGGTGAAAATTGTCCTGCTGCGCACGTCCCGCCTTGAAGGTGATCTCGCCCAGCGTTGCCGCGCTCACACCCATGACGCACGCGCCTTGCATCTGCGCCGTCACGCGTTCCGGGTTGACGGTCGCGCCACAGTCGATCGCGATATCCACCCGCGGAATCGTCAGCTCGCCCTTGGCGTCGACCGCAACCTCCACTACCGCTGCGACGTAGCTGACGAAACTGTAATGAGCGGCGATGCCGAGCCCGCTGCCCTTGGGCATCGCTCGTCCCCAACCCGCCTCTTTCGCGGCAAGTTCCGCGACGCGCCGCAGCCGACCGGTATCCACGGGATACCGATCGGGTGCTTCGCCGTGGTTCCACGTGTCGCTCAGCATCTGCGGCGTGACCACCCGCGCGGGGCCGATCACTTCGAGCAGAAAGTCTTTCTGATCCCGTCCGCCCGCCGCAGCCAACTCGGCGACGAACGACTGCACTGCGAATGCGTGGGGAATATTCGATACCGAGCGGAACCAGCCGATGCGCGTGTGCGCAATCGCTTCCGGATTCTCGATGCGAATGTTGGGAATGGCGAAGGGCACGTTGATGACGCCCATGCCGAGCTCCCAATTCGCCTCCTGCTTGGCGCTGGCATCGAAGGTCGACACGATCGTCGGTGCGACGCTGCGATGCAACCAAGCCACCGGTTTTCCTTGCGCATCGACCCCCGCTTCCATATGTTCGACCGACACAGTGTGGAAGTAGTCGTGGTGCAAATCGTCGTCACGCGTCCAGACGACCTTGACCGGCTTTCCGTCCATCGCCTTGGACAGCACGGCCGCCTCGATACCGTAGTCGGGCTTGGACTTTCGACCAAATCCGCCGCCGAGCAACGTGACATGCACGGTGACGCTGTCGGCCGTCATGCCGAGCCGCTTGGCGATCAGATCGCGCGCGGCCTGCGGTGACTGGAAGCAACCCCAGACCTCGCATTTCCCTTGCGTAATGCGAGCGCTCGCCGCCGGCGGTTCCATCGATGCGTGTGCGAGATGCGGAAGATAATATTCCGCGGTGATGCGTTTCGCCGCCGCGGCCGCCGCTGCGGTAAAGTCCCCATCGTTGCGGACGACAGGCCCGGGCTTGCGCGCGGCCTCTTCGAGCGTCGCTCGGTAGGCAACGGAGTCGTAGCTCGCGTTCGGGCCGTCGTCCCATACAATCTTCAGCGCCTTGCGCCCCTGCATCGCTGCCCAGGTGTTGCGTGCGATCACTGCCACGCCGCCGAGCGGATTGAACTGGGGCGCTCCCGGCGTCGCATCGATTTGCACGACCTTCACCACGCCGGGTACCTTGAGCGCTGCGACGGAATCGACACTCACAACCTTGCCGCCATACACCTGGGGTCGCGCCACCACGGCATAGAGCATGCCGGGCAGGCGCGTGTCCATGCCATAGTGCGTCTTTCCGGTGACGATGTCCTGCGCGTCGACCAGCTTCAGCTTGCCGGTGCCGATGTAGCGAAATTGCGAGGGATCCTTGAGCCGAATCGTGTCCATCGCGGGCACCGGCATGCTCGCTGCCGCCTTGGCCAGCGCTCCGTAACCGAGACGCCGACCGGTGGGAACGTGCACCACCTCGTTGTTCTTTGCCTGCACTTCACTCACGGGCACCTTCCACTGCGCAGCGGCGGCCGCTTCCAGCATCTGCCGCGCCGCGGCGCCGCAACGGCGCATGGGCATGAAGAAATGGCGCGTGCTGCGCGAGCCGTCGGTGTCCTGATTTCCGTAGCGCTCCTCATCCCCAGGCGCCTGCACGACCCGCACGCGCGCCCAGTCGGCTTCGAGTTCGTCGGCGACGATCATCGGCATGCCGGTGCGCACGCCCTGGCCCATCTCCGAGCGATGGCAGACGATGCTGACGATGCCGTCCTGTCCGATGGCGACGAACACCAGCGGGTTGTCGACCCAGCCGTGCGGCATCCCATCCGCGCCGTACTTGGGCGGATCGGCGGCGCGCAGTGCTTCCGGATACCCGACAGCGAGCACCAGCCCACCGAGCGCGGAGGCGCCCTGGAGAAACTTCCGCCGGCTCACGTTGGCGATCACCAACGCTGTGTCAGACGATATTGGGTTCACCGCCATCACTTTGGTCAGATCGAAGGGCGCGCTCATGCTGCCGCTCCCTTGTCGCCGGCCGCCCGCTTGATGGCGGCACGGATGCGTCCATACGTTCCGCAGCGGCAGATGTTACCAGTCATGGCGGCCTCGATATCGGCGTCGGTAGGCTTGGGTTTCTGCTTGAGGAGCGCGGTCGCGGACATGATCTGCCCAGCCTGGCAGTAGCCGCATTGCGGGACGCCCATGTCGACCCACGCCGCCTGCACGGCTTTGCCGATCTTGTCCGCGCCGATCGCCTCGATGGTGACGACCTTCTTGTTCGCGAGCGAGGAAATCGGGGTCACGCATGCGCGTCCCGGCTGACCGTCGATATGCACCGTGCAGGCACCGCACAGCGCCATGCCGCAGCCGAACTTCGTGCCGGTGAGACCGATCTCGTCGCGCAATACCCACAGTAGTGGGGTATCTCCGGGCAGATCGATGTCGTAAGGCTTGCCGTTGATGTTGAGCTTGGCCATCTTGATCCTCCTTTCGTGCCCAAGTAGGTCACTGCAACATTCCGTGGAACAGGGCGGGGCAGCGACTATTGCGTGCCATGGGCCCACTGAGTTTGGTAGCGATTCCTAGAGCGTTTCCTTTTGAAACTTTTGATTGCTCTGCAGAACGCAAAGCCTGAAGCTTAGAAGGCGCAATCCAAAAAGGTTACGCCGGCCACGGAGATCGGGCAAGCAAGGCCGCAATTGTCGAACAGGCGAATGCGGCGTCCACCGCGTGACCGTCGGCGTCCGGCATCGTTGACTACGGTGGACGACGGCCTAAGCGAGCGCGAGCGGCAGGTTGCGGATGCGTTTTCCGGTTGCCGCAGCGAGCGCGTTGGCGACCGCCGGCGCGATCACGGGAACACCCGGCTCACCGACGCCGGTGGGCTTGTCGGTCGAAGGCACGATATACACGTCGATGGCCGGCATCTCGTTGATCCGCAGCACGGGATAGTCGTGGAAATTCGATTGCTCGACCGCGCCGTCCTTGAGCGTGATCGCGCCGTGGAGCGCTGCTGATAAGCCGAACCCGATGCCGCCTTGCATCTGCGCGCGGATGACGTCGGGATTCACGGCCATCCCGCAGTGGACAGCACAAACGACTCGGTCCACCTTGAACTTGTTGTCCTTGTCGACGGTGATTTCGGCGACCTGTGCGACGACGCTGTTGAACGATTCGTGAATCGCCACGCCGCGGCCGCGCTTCTCGCCGGCCTTTCCCGGTGCGAGCGGCGTACCCCAGCCGGAGCTGGCGGCGACGAGCTCGAGCGCGGCGAGATGCTTCGGATGATTCGCCAGCAGTTCCCTCCGAAACGCGACGGGGTCCGTGCCGACGATCTCCGCCAGTTCGTCGATGAACGTCTCGGTCGAGTACGCGGTATGCGTCGAACCGACGGACCGCCACCACAGTACGGGCACGCCAACTGTTGGCGAGTGCAGGTCGACGTAGAGATTCGGAATCGCGTACGGCAGTGTTGATGCGCCCTCGACGCTCGTCGCGTCAATGCCGTCCTTGATCATCATCTTCTCGAACGGCGTTCCGGCAAGAATCGACTGGCCGACGATCCGATGCTGCCAACCCACGAGGTGGCCCGAAGCATCGAGCGCTGCCTTAAGGGTGTGCACATAAGCCGGACGGTAATAGCCAGCTTTCATGTCGTCCTCGCGCGTCCACACGAGCTTCACGGGGATGCCGGGCTTGCCCTGCGTGGCAAGCGCTTTCGCGATCGCCGCCGCCTCAATGACGTAGTCGCCGGCGGGATTCGCGCGCCGGCCGAAGCTCCCACCCGCGTAGAGCATGTTGAGTTTCACTTGCTCGGGCTTGAGTCCAGTCACGTGCGCGACTGCAAACTGGTCGCCGGTCTGGAACTGTTCACCGTTCCAGACTTCGCAGTCCGCCTCGGTAAGCTTCACGACACAGTTCAACGGCTCCATCGCCGCGTGCGCGAGGTAGGGAAACTCGTAGGTTGCTTCCAGCTTCTTCGCGGCACCGTCGATCGCCTTCGCCGCATCGCCGTCGTTGCGCGCGACCTTGCCCGGCGTATCCGCAAGTTTCCGGTATTGGGCGAGAATATCGGCGGACGACTGCTTGAAACCGGTTGCGTCGTCCCATTCGACCTTAAGCGCGTCGCGGCCCTTCTTTGCCGCCCAGAAGCCCGTCGCCACCACCGCCACCCCGTTGGGGACCTCGACGACGTAACGTACGCCGGGCACCGCGGACGCGTCTTTTGGATCGAAGCTCTTCAACTTGGCTCCGAACCGTGGCGGATGCGCGACCACCGCGGTCAGCATGCCAGGCAGCTTGACGTCCTGCGTAAACATCGCCGTGCCAGTCGATTTCGCCTTCGAGTCGGTGCGCGGCACGTGCTTCCCGATGTACACGAAATCTTTCGGATCCTTAAGCTTCACTTTCTCGGGCACGGGCTCCTTCGCCGCCGCCAAAGCGAGTTGACCGAAAGTAGCCCTCTTTCCGTTCGCATGGAACACGATCCCGTTTTTCACTTGAATCGACGCCGCGGGGACATTCCACTCGTTCGCCGCCGCCGAAATCAGCATCGCGCGCGCGGCCGCGCCGGCTTGCCGGTATTGGTCGAACGAATTGGCCATAGCCGTTGAGCCGCCAGTGCCTTGGGCGTCGCCCCAGAACAGATTGCTGTAGCGCTTCGCGTCGGCCGGTGCGCCGACCGCACGAACCTGGGACCACGAGGCGTCGAGCTCCTCGGCGATCAGCGTCGGTAGCCCGGTGTAGGTGCCCTGACCCATCTCCAGATGCTTGACCACGACGGTGACAGTGTTGTCGCGGCCGATCGTCAGGAACGCGTTCGGCTCGAACGTGCCGGCGGCCGCGTGGCCGACGGTCTTGCCGGGGCCGGAAGCTTGTGCGGCGGCGGCACCGGTCCAGATACCGAGCGTCAACCCGGCAGCGGTTGTCGCGGTCACTTTAAGGAAAACCCGCCGGTCGATACCAGCAGACGGAGTAGAGAGGCGCATTCTCATCGGGTTCATCGCGGACTCCAATCAGGCGAGGTGCTGCGCCGCTTCGTGAATCGCGGCGCGGATGCGGACATAGGTCGCACAGCGGCAGAGATTGCCGATCATCGCTTCATCGATATCCGCGTCTGTGGGTTTCTTGTTCTTTGCGAGCAACGCGACCGCCGCCATTACCTGTCCCGACTGGCAATACCCGCATTGCGGAACGTCGAGCTTCTGCCAGGCAGTCTGCACCGCCTGCGCCTCTTTCGTCTTCAGGCCCTCGATCGTGGTGATCCGGGCCCCCGCCTTGATCGACGACAGAGCGGTCTGGCACGAGCGCTTCGGTTCCCCATCGATGTGAACGGTGCAGGCGCCGCACAGCGCCATGCCGCAGCCATACTTGGTGCCGGTGAGTCCCACGTCGTCGCGCAGTACCCACAGCAACGGGGTATCCGCGGGTACGTCGATGTCGTATTGCTTCCCGTTGATGTTGATCTTTGTCACGTTGCTCTCCTGTTGTGCCCAACGTAGCGCATGGCATCAGCGTTGGTAAGGTAGGCCAAAAAGGTTACGCCGGCCACAGACATCGAGCAAGAACGGTTGCAGTTCGATTGGATGCCAGAGGCAACGGTTCGGATCGGGTCGACAGCGCCATCGAGTGACCGCTATCGGCAACTACGCGATACGGCCGGTTGTGGCTGCGGATTCAGCCGTTCGCGCAAAGCCGAGCCGGGCCAAATCGATTGGCTACGCCGGAAGCTGTTAGGCCCCATAATTCGACGAACCTGAATGTTTTTCAAGCGAATTTCGGCTCAGACACGACGCCGACCACCCTAGCGACGGGATATTTCCTGTCAATTAGGTTCCCTATTAATGACATGGACTCCCCCTCGCCTCCGGCGGGAGACTGAGCAGGTGTTGGCGGCATTGAGCTGCTGACGTTCAGAGGAGGCCCGGTCATGAAGGTTGTTCGCATTGGTCTTGATATTGCGAAGTCAGTGTTTCAAGTGCACGGGGTTGATGTACATGGCAAGGCAGTTTTGCGAAAGACGCTGTCGCGCAGTGAGGTGCTGAGATACTTTGTCCAATGCCCTCCGTGCATGGTCGGCATCGAGGCCTGCGCTGGAGCCCATTACTGGGGGCGCGAGCTGGTGCGACTGGGACACGATGCGCGATTGATGGCGGCGCAGTTTGTGACGCCCTACCGCAAGAGCGGCAAGAACGACGCCAACGACGCGGAGGCGATCTGCGAGGCGGTTGGGCGACCCAATATGCGCTATGTACCGATCAAGAGCGAGGAGGCCCAGGCCGTACTCACTGTCCATCGAGCGCGCACGCTGCTGGTCTCCGAGCGGACGGCATTGTCCAACCAGGTGCGTGGGTTGCTGGGCGAGTTTGGGCTGGTGTTTGGCCAAGGGATGAGTACGTTGAAGAAGATACTGATCCGCATCGGTGGCGGCGACTTTAGTTTGCCGAGCGTGGCGCGGGAAACGATAGCTGACCTGCACGATCGGCTGCGCAGCCTCGACATCAGCATTGCGTTGTACGACCGGCGCATCGCTCAGTTGGCGCACCAAAGCGAGCCCGCGCAACGACTCATGCAGATCGCCGGAGTAGGCCCGGTTACCGCAACGGCAATGGTGGCGAGCGTAGGTAATGCTCGTGCCTTCGCCAATGCCCGTCAGTTCGCCGCCTGGCTGGGGTTGACCCCTCGGCAATATTCGAGCGGAGGGAAGACGAAACTGGGGGCGATCACCAAACGCGGCGATGTCCATCTGCGGACGTTGCTCATTCACGGCACGCGTTCGGTACTCTTGCGGGCGCGCGAGAGCGATGGCAAAAATCGCTGGGTACTGAATCTCAAAGCCCGTAGGGGCGCCAATGTCGCCGCCGTTGCGTTGGCTGCCAAGCATGCTCGTATCATGTGGGCGATGCTGGCGCGCGGCACTGAGTACCGCTTGGCGGCTTGAGCGGAATCGATTGCTAATGGAGGGTTCCCGCCGACGATTGCGAGCGAAGACGAGGTGATGGGAAGAACGGGTCAGACCGACGTGGGAAAAGCCTGGTAACTAGAAAGGCCGCTGCAAGGCCGCCCTATTTGTGAGGTCCCACGGACGTATGTCATCAGGGCCGCAGCCGACGGGCTGCAAAGTAGGCCGGATAGATTGTTGCAGTCAGTCCTTTCGACCCTAACCAAATCCGTCTTGCAAATGAGGGGGAGTCCATAGATTCTAGTTGGGCGTCGAAAGCGACAACTATGGAACGGCGATTTTTTATCAGTAGCATTGGCTGTGGCGCCGTCGTCGTAGCGCTTACAGCGACTGCGCAGGTGTCGCTAAACGCCAACCGGCCCCGGCGTATCGGCTGGTTGCAGGGTGGGGCACCCGATTCTCCCAATGAGGAGCGGGAGGTGAATGACTCCTTTGCGGAAGTTGGTTGGATCGTCGGACGAAACGTCCTTATCGATCGGCGCTATGTCGACTTCGAGGATCTTCCACGCACGGCACGGAATTTCGTCGACTCCAAAGTAGACCTCATCATCGCGAATGGAACCCCCGCCACGCTGGCCGCCAAGAATGCCACGAGCAGCATCCCAATATTGATGTGGGGTGCTGCAGATCCAGTCGCTGCAGGTTTGGTGGCAAGCCTGGCTCGGCCCGGTGGCAACGTAACGGGCTTTACCCAACTCTCACCACAACTGAGCGTCAAACGCCTGTCACTGCTCCGCGACCTCGTTCCGGGAATTCGACGCGTCGGGGAGTTTTACTACTCCCTCAATCCGGCTCTTCAGATCGTCCGCAAGCACCTGGAGGAAGCGTATCAATCCGCGGGTATGGAACCGATTTTTGTCGATTCCGCGGGCGTCGATAAGTTCGACGATCTGCTTGCGGAATTCGTACAACGGCGCGCACAAGCGCTTAACATTCGCAGCGATGCCTTAAGCGTAAGATGGATTCCACAAATGTTTGGTGCCGCAGTGAGGGCCTCACTGCCGACCATTGTGGATGACTATAGCCTTCTGGAGGCGGGTGCATTGCTGTCTTATGAAGTCGACCCAAGTGAACTTCTGCACGGACAAGCGGTGCTGTTCAATAAACTTCTGCGAGGTGCAAAACCCGCCGATCTTCCCGTCGCACAGCCAACAAAGTTCAGCCTGGCGATCAATCTGCAGACTGCCAAAGCCCTTGGGATCACCGTTCCGCGCACGCTATTGCTGCAAGCGGACAGAGTGATTCAGTGACCAGCGCAATCGCCGCATGGCGCTGGAAAAACTGCGAATTCGAGCTTAGGTATGGCACGATGCATCTTCCCAGCATTGGCGTCGCGCGCGCCACGGCAACTGGGGTACACCCATCGCGAGCGACCGCCGCTGCGGTTGAGCGCGTCAGGCACATTTAAACTCGAGGAGACGCGATGACCGCCATGACCCCGAACGCCAGGTCGCACGAAGGCCTCGGCGCGCTTGCCTCGCGATACGTTGACGTCGCCTCCCTGCCGTGGGTCCCCACGCGCTTCAAAGGCGTGGAGATCAAAGTGCTCATGGAGGACAAGGAGAGCGGTCTGCTGACCGCGCTCACGCGTCTCGCGCCGGGCGCCGTCCTTCCCGACCACGAGCATGTCGAGCTCGAGCAGACCTACGTATTGGAGGGATCGCTCGTGGATGCGGAGGGCGTGGCGACCGCTGGCAACTACGTCTGGCGTCCGGCCGGGAGCCGTCACGACGCGCACGCTCCGAAGGGCTGCGTTACGCTTTCCTTCTTCCTCAAGCCCAACAAGTTTTTCGATACTCCGTAGCTGGGACCTGGGACATTTTACGAGGCCGATGGCCGCCTTCGTGACTCTAAACGTCCACTTCGGAACAACGAGGATGTCCGCTCTGGGTTGCGGGCTCAACCGGTCGACGCAACACCGTCCATCCTTAGAGACAAGGGAATGAAGCCCATGGTCTTCCTGCGACGTGGCTTAGCGACGATCCGAGGTTGCACAAGCACGAGTGAGAGGGATCAGGAAACAGCGCTACTTGCGCTTAGTACCGATTTGACAAGCACTTGCTGTTGGGTCTCCTAGAACAAGCATGTGTTGCGCTGACCAGTTGAATCCACAGTCGACAGCGGCCGCTTCCTGCCCACAACCTATGCAAACGAAGCCATCTTGGGCGTCGCTCATCTGGTTAACCACGACGACCGCTAGTCGGAGATATTCGCCTGCGTGGGGGTCGGATTTCCCATCCTTCGGTTCCGATGGATCGATGATCACGCCGGTCGTCGGGTCGGGAAGGGTCTTCTGCGCCGAATGCATCGCTTTCTTCGCGTCGAAATTCCTAAGCACATCGTCGCGAATGATCGGCTGAAACTTGTATCCGGGCTTCAAGAGTCCACGCTCCTTCTGCAGAAACGCGAGCACGGTTGCCGCTGAATGCACCCAATTGCGGGCGCCGGATTCGGCGAAGCCGGGGCCGCCTGTCGAGCCGCGCTCACCTAGCGGATGATCTTTCGAATCCTTTCCCATCCAGAATCCAAGCACGATGCCTTTCTCTGGATGCTCAGGGGTGCCTGGAACGAACAAAAGGAGCCACACGTCCGAGGTCTTTCCATCCGCATTGGTTGCCGTACCGGTCTTCCCGGCGATCTCGCCCGCTTCCGCAAAAGGAAACGCGAGCATTTGCTTCTTCTTTTCTTCAGGTTTCAACTTCCAGATCGCGTCGCTCAAGGGGTCCATTCCGGGAATGACCCCGCTCCTGAGCACAGATGCCGTGCCGGTACTCAAATCAAGTGGGGCCTTCAAGAGTTCAGTCATCGCCGCGGACACCGCGGGATGAATGAGTCGCTCTTGCGGAGGACGATTTTCGCCCTTGGTGTCGCAATCCTTCGGAAGATCTTCATCATCCTTGTAAAGAAGTGACTTTCCATCGTGGCAGACATCGTTTGCGAATCGCGGCGTCACTCGAAATCCACCGTTCACGAAAGCGGCCGCTGACGCCATCGACAGCGGATTGACCTCGGACGCGCCGATAGCGGTTGTCGGATACGGCTGAAGGATGTGCTTCGCGTCCCTAGGCAGTCCCAGGCGATACGCGAGATCGATCACATTCTTGATTCCAGCACGCGCTCCAGCGCGCATCGCCGCCGTGTTGCGGGACTCGCCCAAAGCGATCCGGCAGGGGATGTCGCCGCGGTACTCGGGCTCGGACCGGGAGTGAAAGTTCTCGATCTTCTTGGTGCCCCGCCCGCGACCAAGAGACACATAGATCGGCGCATCGAGCACGGTACAGCGCTGGAGCACCTCGGCCGAGATCTCTTCCACCGTCTCCGGCGGTGGTTTGGCGGCGAGCACCTCGCGGGTGAGCCGCTCGACCAAGCCGCCATAGGTGAAGATCTTGAAGGTCGACCCCGGCTGACGCCAGCCGGTCGCGATCACGTCGTACTTCAGCTGCTTGAAGTCCACATTTCCCACCTCGGCAAGCACGTCGCCCGTGAATTCGACCGCGAACGCTCCAGCGCGCAATTGTTTATTGTCGAGGTCGTTGGGGTGACGAGCCAGATAGGTGTGGAGCGTCAGGTCGACTGCCTTGGCGAGAACATCTTGGAGTCCGTCGTCACGCGTGATCGAGATCGTGAGCCCGCCTTTGTTGATCGGGAAACGATCCTTGTAGAGAATTCGCACCCGCTCGAGGAAGTAGTCGTGCGCGCCGCAGCCTATGCCCGGTGCAATAATCTCCTTGCGCAGCGACCGCTCAACAAGATTCGCAGCGCGTGCGTACTCGACATCGTCGATCACGCCTTGATCCAACATCAGCGCAAGTACCCGAGTGGTGCCGCGTGCAGCTTCGGCCCAATTCGCATCACGAATCTCTTCGCGCCCTTTAAGCAGCGGATCCATCGCAAATGAACGATCAGGAAGTGCCGGTTTATTGATGAGAGCCACGATGAAGGCTGCCTGGTGGAGTGCGAGGTCCTTCGCTGGCTTGCCGAAGTACGCACGGCTCGCCGCTTCGATGCCGTATTGGCCGCGGCCGAAATACGGCATATTGACGTACTTGAGCAGCAACTGTTGCCTCGAAAACTCACGCTCGATCCGCAAGCGCCATGATGATGTCGCCGATCTTTTCTGTCTCAGTCGATCGACGACCGGTGCCGCCGCGAAGATGTTTGGCGATCTGCATCGTCAGCGTCGATGCACCGGAGCGACTCTCCTGAAGGATCTCCTTCGCGAGCGCGCGCACAATCGCACCCTTGTCGATGCCCTCGTGCGAGAAGAAGTTCTTGTCTTCGGACGCGAGAATCGCCTTGATGAAGAGCGGCGGGATCTCAGCGGGATCGTCAAGAAGGATGCGATGTTCGGGCGACGAAATGCAGGCGACCGTTTTTTGATCCTCAGAAACAATCGATGATTCCTCGGCAAAATAGGCCGGATCATGCAACCTGGAAATCGCGTTCTTGTCGATGCCTAGATAGGCGTCGATCTGTCGGGAATAGTGCGAATCAATCGTCTCGACGATGAATTCGAATCCGACATAGCCCAAGACAACCAACGCAACGAGCACACCCAGAGCGATGAAAGAACGCTTGACGATCCTGCCAACAAAGCGAACGAGCGCCCAAGGCAGCGTCACAACGAAGTGCTTGAGGTTTCTGCGGTCGACCTTCTCCATCGCCCCTGTTTCCCAGCAAAGCGGACTAAGACACCGCCGCTTTGAACGCTACGTCAGAAGCACACTCTATACCAACGCGACCGCCGTCTCCCTGCAACGAAAGGTCGAGTTGCTGGTATCGGCCTCGCCCAGAAAGGACACACACTTGCAGAAGTGGAACCCATGATCGGCGCCGCGATGTCATTGCCGCGTCCTCGCCACGGATGAGCGCGCAAGGCGTGGGATCGCCCGCCATCCTGCAAAGCGCCGCGTTCCCGCGCGATTCGCCGCTAGAGGACTTCGTCGAGACCGTTCGGCTGCGCGTCAGTAACGCTGAGCTTGCGGCAGTCGTCGAGAGTCCGGACTTAGTTCACAGGATAGTTGCCCGCCGGCGATTGGACGGACTCGAGCAGGATCTCCGCCGCCCGACGACGCCAGCTGGCGTTTCGCTCCACGTCTATCTCGCGCTTTTCGCCGACGCCCGATTTGCCGACGAGGAGATTGCCGATCCAGTCGCGCCAGCTGGATTTGCTGCCATCGGAGCCTTGACTGGGGCCGTGTCATACTCGGCGGAGCCGCGCCGACTCAGGGACCGTCAAGCTCATGCCATCCGCTTCCGAAACAATTCCCCTACCGACGAACCCATCGCCGGGCTGGCCGTCCGAACTGCGATAGGGCGCCTGACGGTCGCCGTCGCTGGGATAGCACCCGAAAGTAGATTGCCCGAAGACGATGTCTGGAGGCTCGCGGACGCGCTGGTTGCTCGGACTAGTCGGCAGAATCTGCCGCCGGCGACCGCCGAGGAGGTTGCGGCCCTGTCGATGCAGACGGCCGCCGATCACATTCTGCAGGACGCGTTCTTGCTCCTCCATGGGTTTCATCATCGATCGTTCGATCCGCGTGCACTGCTGAACGCGGCGTATGTGGGCGCGGCCGAACAAGTCGCAGCCATGGCCGGCGGAAGTTGCATCCCGGCGCCACCCGTCATCTCGGCCAGCGACGCGGAAGAGGCGTGGAACCAGTTTGTCCCTTCGTACCGGGCGCTGCAGGATTTGGCAGGAACCTTGAACGCGCGCTCGCTCGCGTATACGGCGGCGAGGAGTATGTACCAAGGCCACGATTGCCACACTGCGTTCCTCGATCCACCGCTCTTTCGCCGCTTCGTCGCCGCGAGTCGGGGCGAGGTTCTCGCGACACTCGGCATGACAATAAGCGTAAGGCCACCACATCTCGTGCTGCGGGTCCTGCCGTCATCACCCGCTGAGGCTGCCGGGCTCCGGGCGGGAGATGAGCTCGTCGCGGTAGACGGCCGGCTTACATCGGACTTCGGAAGCGCCGTTCTCGCTCTACTGGCCGCGAACGCCGACGAGAAGTGCGGCGAACGACCGCTGTCAATCACGGTCTGGAGACAGGGGGCACCCGACATGGCGGACATAACATGCTATCCCCGCCGGATCCAAGCCCTGGTCGAGCAGCACACGCTACTCCCTGATGGCCTGGGTTTCTGCGAGCTCAACGAGTTCCCGCGCGGGGACGCCGCCACGGGCCGTGTCACTGCCGCGCTCAAGAGTTTCGAAGCAACCCAAGCCCGTGGCTGGATCCTCGATCTACGATGGAACGGCGGAGGATGGGCGCGGACCATGTGCCGCATCGCCGGACTGTTCCTCCCCGCGGGCAGCCTCCTGACCACCCGGTACCTTCCGGACGGTACAGAGGAACGGCAGACTACATTAGGCGAGCCGTTTCCCTGCCAGCCGCCGATGGCGGTGCTCATCGGGCCTTCAACCGCGTCCGCCGCCGAGATCATCGCCGAATCTCTGCGCGCACATGGCCGTGCCGTTCTCGTCGGCTCGCGGACCGCAGGATGCACCAACGGCGGACGCCATTTCGCTTTGCTCGACGGATCGGGTGTACAGCTCGCGGAGTTCGCGTTCATGGTCGGCCCGCGGCGAGTTCTGGTCGAGAGGGTCGGGATCGAACCTGATGCGGCGGTGGAGCTATCGAGGCAAGACCTCGCCGCGGGACGCGACCCACAGCTTGCGGCGGCCGTACGCTTAGTGACCGAGCGCGCAGCCAGAGCTAGCACTTAGCGGGCGAACGACGGTCTCTCGGCACGGCTGTAGAGGTACTCAGCGAGCGCGGCACGGCGAAGCATCATGACATCCTGATAGCCCATGGCCGTCGCGTACGCGTTGAGTTCGGGGACGGTGGAGTGGCCTAGGCGTTCGACGAAGTACCAGTGCCACAGGAAATGGTCCTGCACCCCATCATCTGGATCCGGTGCGGCTGCGGCGTCACGCCGAGCTAGCAGCTGCCGCTTCGCTTGGGCGCGAGCCAAGAGGCGCCCATAGGCGCCGGTCAGCTTAAGGTGATCAATCGTGGCAGCCGGGATCTCCGGGAGCATGAACGCATCCAGCCGCCTAAGGAGGGCATCCTCCTCGATGAGCCTGCTAAATGACGCAGCGTCCAGACGCTGCTCGCAGAGCCAGTCGTCGATCCGCGAGGGCGCAAGAGTTTCCTCCAGGCGTGCCGTCTCCTCTTGCAGCGCGTCCTCATGAGCTGCCAGTCCATGCCGGCGCGCTCTCTCGAGCCCTAGCAGCCGAGCCACCGCGGCCGCCCGCGCCGCGCGATATGCACGGGCATCGACACGCAGCTCATCGAGAACGAGCGTCGTCTCGCGGTCGGCACCCGAATGCGTTGGGGCGGCGTTCGGCTGTGAGAGGGTGAGGCGCAGGCGATCCCAATACGCGGTATACGCAAAGATGAAGTCTGTTTTTGGGGCTGCGGCCGACGGCGATGACAGCGCCTCGCGCATGACACGGAGCATAAGCAAGGCATCCTCGCGTTTCTGATCGGCTCGGCCCTGCGGGAGCCAGGCACGCAGCGCCGCGAGCTGCTCAGCCGGGACGAAGTTGGCTACGCGCTCGAGGATCGCAGGGTACGTACGCTCAGGGTAGAAGAGCGCCTTTGCCGCCTCCTGGAGGACGAGCAGCGAACGGCGGCTGATGACTCCGGCGGCGGCGGCCGTGCCGAGAGTGCAGCGGATGTTCACCATCGCCTCGGAAAGTGCGAGGTAGCCATCCTCCGGTCCGGCATGGGTGATGGCTACTTCATCATCGTCGCGGAGTACACCATCTCGGTACGCGGTGAAAATGGCTCCTACGCCCTCCATGCCGTAAGGCTCGAGTTCTGCACCCCTTAGCGCGCCCATGCTCGCCGCGCCGAAAACGCGGATCCCGCGGCTCAAAGCCCACAGGATCTCCTTGTGCCAGACCGCCGGTGCCTGACCGAAGTAACCATCGACGATACCGATGGCGCGCGGCCGCTGCAGCGACAAGCGATAGACATCGCCACGACTCACGGGGGGCAGATAAGTCGCGTCTAGCTCGCGAGAGGCCTCAGCGGCGGAAAGCGTCGGACCGAGGAAGACGTAGGCTGTCATCGCGCCGCGTCTATCAGGGCGCGGGCGCGCTTTCCGGGCAACAGATCTGGGACCACGGCCGGTCCCTCCAGGCCAGGAATCACAACGCGCACAACCGCCAGAGCGAGGTCGGGATGGCTCAGGTCCGCCACGACTACCCGCTCGATTCCGACATCGCGCAACCGCTCGAGCTCCCAATCGACGTCCTCGTCGAGCGTTGCATAGGAGCGCGACGGCACGCCGGCGAAGGCCCGGCCGGTGCCGTAGTCGTGAAGCCAGGCCCGGTTGCGCGCTTGGATGTCGGCGTGGTCGCTCGCGACATACGTATCGCTCTCGATATCGTCACGTGACCCGGCGATCCGGGTCAGCCGGCTCTGGGCGGCCTCGGTCAAGGCACGCAGAAGGGCGACCGATCGATCGGGGTGGGATCCACTTCCAACAGCAACGCCTTGCGCGCGTACGGGCTCTTCGTCGTTGGCTCCAATGAGGCAATGAAACACCGGTAGACCCACGTCAGAGGTGATGTCCCAGATTGCCACGTCGACACCGGCGCGCCCCATCAGTGCCAACACCCCACAACAGTCAGGATCGTCGATGCTACTGATACTGATGCGAGTACGTTGTTGGTCTTCGGCGTCTCGCAAGTCCCAAAGACGCTCGGCGTCCCTCTCGATCACCTCACAGATTCCGTGGCTGATTGCCTCGAGCACACAATTGCCGGAGCCGAGCCCATTGGAGGTCATTGCGAAGCAGCCACTGCCGGTCGGAAAGGGCAACATATAGTCCGCATGAACGCACTCGTATGGCAGCCACACGCGGTCGTCCTGCAAAAGATCGTGACCTTCGATCCAGAGCAATCGACCCTCGGCGTGAAATAGGCTGGTCGCTGGGCGGGGCAGGGCCAGCGGATCAACGACGAGTTGCCTGGCCTGCACTTCCGTGTAGCTCGCCAACATTAACGGCTGCAGAATGCGCTCGGCGTGATACAGTTCCAGCGATTCCATGATTCCCGAGACCTCGGCCGCATCGATCGTCAATCCCTTTCCCTGCGACACCGACAACGAACGTGCATTGGGTCGGCAGGCCATGACGACTGGGAGACCGATCGAGTCAAGCCCGGTCACGTTCGCGACGCGGGTGATGCCTGCGCGTCGCAGCAGCGGTCGCAAGCGTTCCAGAGTCTCGTGGGGCGGAACCAGGCGGTGGGTTCCGCGCATATAGCGCTTGACAGCGAACTCCGGCATCAGCAGGTTCTCAGGTGACGAACGTGCCGCGCTCGAAATAACTTTGACCATTGACCGCTATCTGTACATCCGGCGCGACGAAGTCCAGATGCACGTTGGTGCTAAACCGCCAGGGGTTTCCGGGGTCCGCACCGAGTCCAACGTGAACTCCAGGCACGGCCTCGTTCGAGGGAGCAGCCCAGTCCCGGATCAGTGGTCCAGCCGCTGCCGCCATTCCGATCCCCACCTCCACGGCCCAGCTGAAGGCCTCGTGACTCCGAAAAATCGCCATAAAGTGCTGGGCAAGCGGACCACGGGAGCGAATACCGGCTAGCCTTCCAGCGACAAAGTCGAGGTCAAGCGGGTCTTCCGGGATGTGCCGGCCCAGTTCGAGTAGCGCGCGACAGGTTTCTTCCTCGAGGCGGACGCTGCGCAGCGGCAATAGATTGATACCGCCGGCACAGTAGAGAGTGCCGTCCACGCGCGATCCGTTGTAGAAGAGCTCGCTCCCCGGCGCGAAACGTATGTCGCCCTCGGCCAGCGGGCCGCAGAGCTCCATCCATGGGAAGGGCCCGCGCAGCGTCAGCATTCGGTCGAGGTCAGGTCCCGAACGCACGCTGACGCTGTAGCCGGGGTCATTACCCAGAAGCTGGAAAAAAAGTTCTGCCTGCGCGCGTTCGGCGATCGGGTCGCCGGCGGTGAATCGCGCGAGCAGAAGCGACACCTGCTCATCGTGAAGGTCGAAACGCGGAAACTCGAAGCTTGTGTAGTCGACGCTGGTGGCTCCTCGCGCAAACCCGCCGGTCAGCAGATCGTCCGGAGAAGCGACCTGATCGCAGTAGTCGTGCAAGCTGATGTAGCGCCGCGATGGATCGTATAACTCCTGCAGCACATCAGCTCGATTGCGGACCTGGCGCACGTCGACCGTTATCAGGCGCGTGCCCGCGACGCAGTCCAGCCCCTCGAGAAACGGCTTGGGCAACGCAATATTGTGAAACAGGAGCGTAACGTGCTCTCGCCCGCCGGTGTCGAAGAACAGATGGTGTTCGAAAAACCGGCGGACGCCCTCGGCGCTGAGCGCGGGCTCGGTCATGCGTACTGCATCGTGAACGTGTAGCGCAGCCGGTCAGGCGCATCGCCCGAGATTTGCTCCACCCAATGCACGGAACCGGCAAACGGCCTGAAGAGCACTGCGGTATTAAGTTGTGGCGCGACCCACGTCGTCGGCCCGGCGGCGTTCCATTGGAAGCCTGTCATGCCCCCATAGCGAGTGTCCCAGTTCCGTGTGAGGGAAAGGGATACGATCAGACCGTTCGCCCGCGTGCGGTCGGATGCATCCGTATGCGGTCGAAGGAAGGACCACGGTCCCCAAGCCGTGAGGACGCTGCGATGGTCCTTCCGGGAGAGTACGACGCCGGTTAGCTGCTCCATCACGGCTATTGTTTCCTCCATGACGAACAGATCGTGCAGCGCCTGGAGCATCGGAACCGGCTCGACTGGCCGATGATGTATGGTCACATACAGGCGTCCTTCCACGGGTTCGAAGAATTCATTGCGTAGGTCGTCGGGGTCGTCGAGCGGAGCGTGGCCGCAAAACGTGGCCAACCGCGCCTGGTCACAGCCGATCAGCGCTTGCTCAAGGAGTCGCTGGTCAAGGAAATCCGTAACGATGACGAAGTCCGTAAGGGGCGTATTCCGCTGGAACGCGTCTCGTATCGACTCGGCTCCTGCCAATACGGCGGGGTTGATGGGAATCGCGGCGGAGAGGCGCACAGGTTGCTCCAAACGCGGCTCGCGGCGGACCGACCTCCACATTGGATCAACGGGAAGTTTTCATAAACAGACGGCCGTTCACGATGATCTCAGTCGTCGCCGCCATCAGGTCGAGATGCACGAGCGCCTTGGCAGCGCCTTTGTCAGTTTCCGGATCCGGATCGCCGCCTAGACCGATGTGAACGCCCGGTCGCCCCTCGTTGCCAGCCGCCGCCCACCGATGTTCATAGCGGGCGCAGGCGTGGTTGAACGCTATACCGACCTCTGTCAGAGTGCGATATGCCTCGTCCTCGAGTAGCTCCGAGAGCAGATCAAAGCCAAGGCCGGCACCCGCCACCCGCTCGACGCGGCCATTCTGTATGTGGAACGTCAGTGGGGACTTTTCGACCTGCTCGCCAAGCGGCAGCAGCCGTGCGGCTTCGGCAGCCGCATGCGGGCGCTGCGCCACCGCGAGAATCGCGCCGTCTACGGTGAAAGCGCCATTGGTGGCAGCGCCAACGTAGGCTGTTTCGCCTCCGGGCAGGATTCGCCGCTCGCCGGGGCTGAGCCGCCCGCCGAGATCGAACCACGGCGCGGTGTCGTGAATGGTGAGCCGGGCGTGTGGCGTGCACACGATGACCTCGTAGGGCGATCGCTCGCCGAGCAGATCGAAGAACATTCCCGCGATGCGCTCCTGCTCGGCGTAATCGGCATCCATGACCAAACGGAGTAGTGCGCTCGCTTGCTCGCGCTGGAACCCCGACTCCCGCCAAGGAAGCTCCAGCCGCGCGAAATCGCCGCGGCCGAGCGCACCGACGAACTCGTTTGCTACTAAGAGCCCGGCTTCCGTACACGCCAGTACTTGAAGGGAAATGTAGTCACGATCGGTCTGGACGCCGGCATCGGCAAGCGCAGCGCGCAACGCATCAACGCCTGCGTCAAGCCGTGAGAACAGGGCACGCGTATGGCCGCCGTCAAGGTCGGCGAGGATGCTTGCAGCGTCGACTTCTGGCAGATCGAAATCTGAGAGAAAGACCGTCACGTGACGGTCTTCACTCAGATTCAATAACCCGCGGAAGCCACGTGTCCCGCCGGCCGGCAGGACATTCTGCTGCGCACCAAATTGTGAACTCGGCTGCACAAGGTCGACGAGCGCGCATACACCGGCTTGGCTGTCACGATGATTCGTCCTCGGACCGTATTGCTCGCGCAATGGCCGCTGACACCTCGGGTCGCTTCTCTCTGCCCCTAGGAACGAACATGCACAGCCGATCCGATGGGTGCCAGGCAGTAGGCGGTCAGGGGTGCTACGGCGGTGGCGTGGCTGTAGCGGTCAGGGTTGCGGCGACGTAGCGTCGCGCAGCGAGACGCGAGGATCGGCGATGGCGTAAATCGATGTACCGGTAGATCGGATCCGCAGGCCGCCATATTGCAGCGTGGTCATCTTCTGCACGAAGTCAGGTTGCCGTCCCGGCGCAGGCTCAACGCGCGGCTTCGCAGGGGACTGTCCGCTTGCAGTGGGCTGCGAGCCGGGCTTGCGCCAAGTGCCCTCCAGGACCGCCAGATCGGCGACCTCTTGCGTCGTAAGGTCCATCAGTTGGAACCCATTCTCGGGATCGTAAATGAGCGCGAAGTTACCAGGCTGAACTGCCATGAGAGCCTCCTCAATGGATCGTTGGCACTCGGGGTCTGCGGGCGAACGGCGGACATTTTGGCGATGTGCAGCTCCCCGGGAGCGAGTTGTAGCCTACGCTGCTCCGATTAGGTCCGCAAGCCCGATGATCGCGCTCACGTCTGACCTGAAGAACCGGCAAGGCTTCGGGTGTTCGATTGCCACTCGGAGTCCCGCGGGTTCCGTTACGGTGCTCATCGACTGACTCCTATCTTTCCCATGAAGAGACATTATTGGGAATGTTGGGTGGGCACACCGGCTATCGAAGCGGGCAACGGTCTGGGCCGCATACCGTAATCAAGTGTTTGCCGTATGGCCATGAATACCGCCACTGTCGGGGCTATCGAGGGCCGAAATCCGGTGGGGTTTTCGGTATGGGGCGCGGCGGTAGGTCGAACGTACGGTGGCGCTCCACGCCGACGATGCTCGCTCCTGGAACGGCCGCGGGCCGGTCGCGATCACGGTTGCGAGTTCGTGCTATTCCGCCTGATCCAAGCCCAGCTCGGCTCTTCGTACCACGGCCCAAGCCTTCACCGCCGCTGGTAGAGCTTTCCGATTTTCGACACTCGATAATCCACACTGATCGCCATCATCAGAACTTGCGATTGGCACATGCTGGCGTAAGTCCCTATCCTGCGGATTGTGCGGTGCAGCAAAAGTTGCCTTGATCGCTGAAACAAAAGAGCGAGGATGTGTTATGCCCAAGAGTCATTTGATCGATTTATTCGTGCTCATCTGGTTCGTCGCCTGCTGGGCCGGGTATACCTACTTTGCCGAGCGCAAGTCGGCGAGGAAGGCAAGCCTTGTCGTGGCGATGCGTCTCTATCGGCGCGAGTGGTTCAAACGCGTGCTCCAGCACGAGAACCGCATCGCCGACGTTGCGGCGTTCAATAGCTTGCTAACCCGCGCGACCTTCTTCGCCTCGACAGCGATACTTATCCTGGGCGGGCTCGTCGCCATGCTGGGAACCACGGATCGCGTCACGGACGTCGTCGCCGAACTGCCGTTTGCGCGGCCGGAGTCCGAACTCTTCTCGCGAATCAAGATCATCCTGCTGATCGGCGTGTTCGTGTACACGTTTTTCAAGTTCACATGGTCGATTCGCCAATATAACTTCTGCACTATCTTGGTCGGGGCTGCTCCGCTCACGAAAGAGCCGCAGGAACACGACGACTACGTAGACACGATGACCCAAGTGGCGAGTCGCGCCGCGGAGGACTTCAACCAAGGCCTGCGCGCGTTCTATTTTGCATTTGCGGCCATCGCGTGGTTCTTCCACCCGTGGTTATCGGTGGCCAGTTCCGCGCTGGTGGTGTACATCCTGCATCAGCGTGAGTTCCAATCGAGGACGCTCCATGCGCTCACCGGCCTGAGCACGGTAAGGCGATCTCTGCACCTCCCGGAAAACACGTTTCGGGAACTGCGCTTGAATCCACGCGTTGCTTAGAGGCGTTCCCCGCGCCCTCGCCGAGTCTGCCTGCACGCACGCGGGCGATGGAAGGCAAGGTTGCAACGTCACGCGAACTCCAAGACCTTGCATGACAGACGTCAGGTATTGACGTACCGGAAGCTATATCAATCTGCGCGGATTCTCCGCTTCGGTGATCGGCAGTCAGTTTGTCGCCTACGTCGCGGTGGACTCGCTGGATGAAGCCAAAAAGGCGCTGGAGATTCTCAACAAAGCCTGAAGCCACACGATCACGCGCTCTTTCGGTTTGCGCCGCCACAGCGCCATCAGGAGCGCGTCGAGAACCAGTTCGCGCGCCAGCGTCGGCTTCATCGACCAGCCGATGATTTTGCGTGCATACAGGTCCATGACGACCGCGAGATACAGCCATCCCTGCCAGGTTCTGATGTAGGTGATATCGGTGACCCACGCGCGGTCAGGAGCAGTGACTGTGAAGTCGCGATTGAGCCGGTTCGGCGCCAGGATCGAGGGCCGCCCAGCAATCGACCGTGGCGCTTTGTAGCCCCGTATCGCCTTGATCTTGTGGCGGCGCATGATCCGCGCCACGCGATGCTTGCCGCAGGTTTCGCCGGCTTCGCGCAGATCTCCGAAGACTCGAGGCGCGCCGTACACACCGCCGCTGACGGTGTAGGAATCGCGGATGAGCCCGAGGAGGCGCTCATCTTCAATCGCGCGATCTGATAGCGGCTTATGGAGCCACTTATAGAAGCCCGCACGCGCGACGCGCAGCACGCGGCACATCGTGGCGACCCTGAACTCATGCCGGTGCTCGTTGATAAAACGGTACCTTACTCGGGCTCCCTGGCAAAGTACCGCGCGGCTTTTTTTGGATATCGCGTTCTTCTTCGGTCCGATGCAGCTGGGCCCGCAGCTTCAATATCTCGCTCTTCGCTTCAATCAGCTCGGAGGCTTGTTTCTCGGTCTTGTCGGGAGTGACAGCCTTCACCCATTGGTAAAGGCTGTGGCTCGAAACGCCGAGCCGGGCCGAGACTTCCGCAACCGAATAACCGCGATCAACAATCTGGCGAACGGCTTCTTGCTTGAATTCCGGGGTGAACCGCTGGGTACTCATGGACCTCCTCCTATGCTCAAATCATAGGCGCGGAGTGCTCACGAAACCCGGGGAAGTCCAAATGAGATTACCTCGTGTCCACCAAATGCTGGGAAGTCCATTACGGCCAAGAGCGGACTGTCAAGGACCTTGCCCCAAAGCGGACGATTCGCGCCATGTGTCCATAACCATTTCGCTCACCGGCCGCACTATCATCACGTCTGCGTCATTCGTCCAGTTCCCAACGCGGCTCGCGCAAGGAGTCCACATGACTGATCACCGAGATCCTGCTGCCGTCAAAGCCGAGCTTGATCGGCTGACCGAAGGCTTTTTTCATGCCGTGTCATTCGAGGAAGGTTCATTTCCTCACTACGAAAGCATCTACGGGCTTTTCATCGAGGCTGGTCTTCTGATCAAGAACACCGCTTCGACGCCAGAGATATCCACAGTCAGTCAATTCATCGAGTTACGGCTGGCAGCAGTCCGTTCCGGCGAGCTAACTCGTTTCAACGAAGCTGAGCTTTGCGAAACCACAGAGATTTTCGGGAACGTCGCGCATCGCTTCAATTCGTACTCGAAGTCCGGCACCCTGAGGGGGGTCCCTTTCACGGCCCGCGGCATGATCTCCGCCCAATTTGTACAAACTCCTGCAGGTTGGAGGATTAGCGCGATGGCGTGGGACGACGAACGTCCCGGTCTTTCAATCCCGGAGCATTACGAACAGGGACGACCCCCGACTTCTGAGCGATAGCACTTCCGTGTTCGAGCACAGAGTCGGTGGGGCACCGTGGACGACTCTCGGCCAGAATCGTCGACCGGAAGCGCTCCTCGCCTGGTTCATGGCAGGCGCGCTGGACGATAATGGCGTATGGAATCCGGCGACCAATAAGAAAAATGCGAAAGAGCGGGATCTGGATTCTCATTGTCGTCGTGCTGGTCGCGGCGGCGGGCGGCGCCTGGTGGTGGCTCGACGGGCCGATCGCGGTGAGTGTCGTGGCGCCGACGCGCGGACCCGCAGTCGACGCGATCTATGCGACCGGTACCGTCGAGCCGACCGTCATGCTGCCGATCGCTCCGCGCGTGGCCGGCCGCCTGCTCGAGCTCGAAGCCGACGAAGGAACCGGTGTCCACAAGGGGCAGCTCCTCGCGCGGCTCGACGACGCCGATCTCGCGAGCACGGTCGATGAGCTCGAAGCGCGCGCCAAGTTTGCGCAGTCGCAGTACGATCGCGCGGAGAGCCTCGTGCGCCAAGGCTTCATGGCGAAGGCGGAGACCGACCGGACCCGTGCCGACTTGGATGCAGCTCAAGCCGCAGTCAAGCGCGCACGCGCTCAGCGCGACTACATGTCGCTGGTCGCGCCGGCCGATGGCCTGATCATCCGTCGCGACGGAGAGATCGGCCAGTACATCCCGGCCGGCCAGGCGGTTTTCGTCCTGTCGTGCTGCGCGCCGCTTCGCGTAACGGCTGAAGTCGACGAAGAGGACATCGCCCGCGTGCATGTCGGACAGAAGGTCGTGCTGCGCGCCGATGCGCTGCCGGGCCGGTTGTTGAACGCGGCGGTGAGCGAGGTCACGCCGAAAGGCGATCCGGTGGCGCGGAGTTACCGCGTGCGCATCAAGCTCGCGAACCCGGACGAGCTGAAAGTCGGCATGACCGTCGACGCGAACCTGATTGTCGCTGAGCGCGACAACGCTCTGCTCGTACCCGCGACGGCTGTCCAGGGCGACGCCGTATGGGTCGTCAGCGACGGACGATTGCATCGGCAGCCGGTGCGCGTGGGTGTCGCCGGCTCCGCTCGCATCGAAATCATGAGCGGGCTCGCGCCGGACGCGCTCGTCGTCGATTCGCCCGGTCCAGACCTGCGCGAGGGACGCCGCGCGCGGGTGCGCGCAACTCAACCGACAGTAACGAAGTGATGCTCGCGATCGATATTGCGGCCGCGCATCTGACGACTCGCAAACGGCAGACGTTCGTTTCGCTTTCCGGCGTGGTGCTTGGCGTAGCATTTTTCCTCGCCGTGTCGTCGCTGATGCGCGGCTCCGAGAAGGACTTTGTGCGGCGCCTCGTCGACAACAGTCCACACATCACCGTCTACGACGAGTACCGGCTGCCGCGCGCGCAGCCTGCGGCGCTGCTTTGGGACAACGGCGCCGTGCGAGTCAGCAATGTGAAGCCGCAGAGTGAGACCCGCGGCATCCGCGGCCATCGGCAAAAGATGGAATTCGTCGAGTCGCTCCCCGGCGTACGCGTTGCACCGGTACTGGCGGGTTCCGCGGTGCTGACGTTTGCCGGCCGCGAGGAAGGCGTCACGCTGTCGGGCGTCGTGCCAGCGACGATCAAGAACGTATCGACGATCGATGAGAAGATCATCACCGGTTCGATCGATGCGCTCGCCGCCAATCCGAACGGCATCGTCATCGGCAAGGGCCTGGCCGAAAAGTTCAACCTCGGCGTCGGCAGCACGCTGAGTGTCGCCGCGCCGAACGGCACGAGCCGGCCGATGAAGGTCGTCGGCATCTTTCGCACCGGCAATGCGAATTATGACGAGACGCAGACCTTCGTGCTGCTCAAGCGCGCGCAGGTGATGCTCGACCGCCCGAATCGAATCAATCGCTTCATCATCCAGATGGAGGATCCTTACGCCGCACGCGACACGGCGACGCGCATCGAGAAGGCGATCGGGTACAAGGCGGTCTCGTGGGCGGAGGCATCCGAAGACCTTCTGAGCGTTCTGATCATCCGCAACATCATCATGTACAGCGTCGTATCGGCAATCCTGATCGTCGCATCGTTCGGGATCTACAACACGCTGTCCACGATCGTGATGGAAAAGACGCGCGATATCGCGATCATGAAGTCGATGGGGTTCCACGCGCACGAGATCCGCTCCATATTCCTGCTCGAGGGGTTGATTGTGGGAACGGTCGGGAGCGCGTTCGGCCTCGCCTTGGGGATGGTCCTGATGAAAGCCCTCTCCGAGGTTTCGATCAAGCCGCCGGGCGGGACGGAATTCATCAACCTCCCCGTGTGGTGGGGACCCGAGCAATACGCGCTTGCCGCCGCATTCGCGCTCGCCTCGTGCATCGCCGCCGCCTATCTTCCTGCCCGGCGCGCCGGCCGCGTGCATCCGGTCGACATCCTGCGGGGGATCACATGAGCACCGTATTGCGCGCCGAGAACCTCGTGCGCAAGCTCGAGGGCGAAGTGCCGGTGACGCTGATAGACGGCGTCAGCCTCGAGATCGAGCGCGGCCAGTTTATCGCGATCATGGGACCGTCCGGCTCGGGGAAATCGTCGCTGCTCTATCTGCTGGGCCTGCTCGACCCGCCGACCGATGGGCGCGTCTGGCTCGACGGCGAGGACACCTCGCGCTACGGCGAGGACGAGCTTGCGAACCGCCGGCTGCACAAGCTCGGCTTCATCTTCCAGTTCCATTTCCTGCTTGCCGAGTTTTCGGTACTCGACAACGTCACTCTGCCGATGCGCCGGCTCGGTGAACTCGACGATGCTGCCGCAAACCAGCATGGTATCGAGTTGCTGCAAGCACTCGGCATCGCCGACCAGGCCGCCAAGCGGCCGCACCAGCTCTCAGGCGGGCAGCGCCAGCGGGTAGCGATCGCACGCGCGCTCGCCAACGATCCGCTGGTCATCCTTGCCGACGAGCCGACCGGAAACCTCGATTCGGCGTCGAGCGCCAACGTCCAGCAGATCCTGCGCAATCTCGCGCACGAAGGGGGCACGACCATCGTGGCCGTCACGCACGACGGCGACTTCGCCTCCGCCGCCGATCGGCGAATCGGTCTCGTCGACGGAAAGCTTAATAGCGCATGGCGACCGGTGTAGTGATCGGGATGCACCAGAGGCGTGGCTAGATACTTGCCCGAGAAGGCCCGCCAAACAGGAACCACCGCCAGTGGTTCAACCAAACGGATGAAGATCCGCGCGTCGTCGGCGGCGTAGCGCCGGATAGCTTCGTTAGCGCGAACTCGAACGGCCGCTTTGGAGCGGCGTACGGCTGCTTCGGGTCGATCGCGGTCATTGACGGCGCTGGGTGCATTCATCGGTGGATGCAACACACTATGGCCTGAGCCATCAGAGGAGTGTTGCAGATGAGACCTCGGACCGATACGAGCGTCAGTGTCACCCGGACCACAATCGCAGCTGTCATCCAGGCCGTGGTGCCCGACGAAGGAACTTGCGAGCATTGCGTGCAGCGAGTCATGCACCGGTCGAGCCATCACACCCAGAAGACGGACGCTACGGCCGCATCACTGACACCGCTCGATCAGCGAGGGTGGCCAACGTGGAAGACCGGGCGGTGCCCGGTCACTGGGAAGGGACGTTGTTCGGCAGCAAGAACAGCCAGATTGCGACGCTGGTTGAGGCGCCAGACCGATAAGCCTGCGGCGAAGACGTTGCGGGTAAAGATACGAACGGTCATCTACGGAATCACGAACGCGCGCAAGTTACCGGACGAGCTCGACCAGTCGCGACTCGGGCCGGGCAGGAGACGGCCGATAGAGCGCTTCACCGGCGCCGACATCAAGGTTTCCGTCGCGATCGCAGAATCCGCGACGCAGCGCTGGCAGCAGATGAGAACACGAATGGGCATTGAGGCAGTACTTCGGCAAGGGAAGACCTATCGTACCACTCGCAAGCAGCTAACGCCGTGGTCAGAAGACTGAACGAGCGTCCTGGCAGATATCTCAACTTCGACACGGACCGCTGAACGATTCGACCAAACGTTGCGTCGATCGGTTGAACCGCTGCAGGTCGTTAGCAGACGCCCCATCCATGGAATCCTCGACCGCGACGCCCGCACAATTCGCGTGAAACCGAGGGCTCGATGAGCGAGGGCACCGGATCAGCGCGAAGGCGACGTGCGCGGGCGGTGGCGCGCAATGTGCCGGAGCTGAAAGGCACGCCGCCTAGCTAGCGCCGCTGGCGCGCACGTGCCCCGAGTTCCTGCGAAAATGACGCTCTCGCGGCACCGCACGGACGGCCGCACTGGCCGTCACGTTCGCCCACTCCTTTCCGCATGCGCCGCGTCCTCAATACGCCCGACTTCCGCGCGGGCTTCGTGGAAATGCTGCCCGCCTGTCTCGGGCTCATTCCGTTCGGCCTCGTCTGCGGCGTCGGTGCTGCCGCGGCAGGCGCGGATCTCCTGGGCGCACTCGGCATGAGCGCGATCATCTTTTCCGGCGCCGCGCAGATTCTCGCGTCGCAGCTGCTTGCCGCCGGCGCGCCGGTCGCGGTGGTGATCCTCACCTGCGCTGTCCTCGGCCTGCGGTTCCTGATGTACAGCGCGGCGATGGCACCGGTGCTAAGAACGCTCTCCGCACCCTGGCAGCGCGCAGTCTCTTTCCTGCTGACCGACCAGGTATTCGCGGCGTCGATTCGCAAGTTCGACGCGCACGGCGATCCACGCGGCGCCGCCCTCCACTTCCTGGGCGGCGGCATGGCGCTGTGGAGCACGTGGCAGGTCGACAACGCGATCGGCTACTTCGCGGGCAACGTAATTCCCGCCGCGTGGTCGCTCGAGTTCACCGTTCCGTTGTGCTTCATCGCGCTGCTCGCGCCGGCCTTGCGTGGCGCGCTGCCGATCATCGCCGCGGTAACGGCTGGCGTCGCGGTCATTGCGCTCGCCGGCCTGCCGATGCGTCTCAACCTGGTCGTCGCCGGCATTCTCGGTATCGTTGCCGGCACCGTGGCCGAACTCATGAGGGAGCGATGGAAGGCGCGCTGAAGCTGTGGGTCGTCATCCTCGCGGTGGGCGCGATCAATTACGCATCGCGGCTGTCGTTCATCGCGTTCTTCGCGCGGCGGTCGATTCCGCCGTTGCTCGCCCGCGCGCTCCGCTACGTTCCCGCCGCGATGCTGATGGCGCTGATCGTTCCAATGGTCGTCGCACCGGGGGCCGGCATCGAGACGATCAACCCAAGGATCCCAGCCGCCATCATCGCAGCTGCGGTGGCGTGGCGGACGCGCAGCACGCTGAAGACGATGTTCGCGGGAATGGGGGCGCTCTGGCTGCTGCAATCACTGTTACCATAAAAGGGTCGACCGCGTGACACACGGTCGAGACCCTTTTCCACGGGACGTTTTCCGCATGCGTTTCGAAGGCACCGACACCTATATCGCCACGCCCGACCTGATGCTCGCCGTCAACGCGGCGGTCACGCTCGAACGGCCGCTGCTCGTGAAGGGCGAGCCCGGCACCGGCAAGACGATGCTGGCGATCGAGGTGGCTCGCGCGTTGGGCCGCCCGCTGCTGCAGTGGCACATCAAGTCGACGACCAAGGCGCAGCAGGGACTCTACGAATACGACGCCGTCTCGCGGCTGCGCGACTCGCAACTGGGCGATGCGCACGTCGCCGACATCGCGCACTACATCAAGCACGGCGTCCTGTGGGACGCGTTCGAGGCGCAAACGCCGGCGGTCGTGCTGATCGACGAGATCGACAAGGCCGACATCGAGTTCCCCAACGACTTGTTGCGCGAGCTCGACCGGATGGAGTTCTATGTCTACGAGACGCAGCGCACGGTCGTCGCGCGGCATCGCCCGCTGGTCGTCATCACGTCGAACAACGAAAAGGAGCTTCCCGACGCCTTCCTGCGCCGATGCTTCTTCCATTACATCCGTTTTCCGGATCGCGAGACCATGACGCGCATCGTCGACGTCCATTTTCCGGGATTGAAAAAGACGCTGCTCGCAGAGGCACTCGAGGTATTTTTCGACCTGCGAAAAGTGCCGGGCCTCAAGAAAAAGCCGTCGACGTCCGAATTGCTCGATTGGCTGAAGCTGCTGCTCGCCGAAGACATTCCGCCCGAGGCGCTGCGAAGCTCGGACAAGAAGGTACTGATTCCTCCGCTGCACGGCGCGCTGCTCAAGAACGAGCAGGACGTGCATCTGTTCGAGCGCGTGGCGTTCATGTCACGCGCGGGTCGGTAGGAGTGGCGTTCGCCGATCCGGTGACCCTCGAGGGGCGGCACGTGCGCCTGGAAGCGATGGCGCATGACCGCGCTGCCGCCATCGCAACGGCACTCGCGACCGCCGCCGCGGATGGTGCGATGTGGGAGTCGAAAGTGACGTCGATCCCGCGACCGGAAGGCGTCCGCGCGTACGTCGATCAGGCGCTGAACGAGCTCGACGCCGGCCTGTCGCTGCCGTTCGTCACGATCGATCGCGCGAGCGGCAAGACGGTCGGATCGACGCGTTACATGAACATCGAGGCGCCCCATCGGCGGCTCGAGATTGGAACGACGTGGATCGGCAAGTCGTTCCAGCGCACCGCGATCAACACGGAAGCCAAGTACCTGATGCTGCGCCATGCATTCGAAACGCTGCAGTGCATCGCCGTCGATTTGCGGACCCACGAGAAGAACGTCCAGTCCCGTGCCGCAATCGAGCGTCTCGGTGCCAGGCTCGACGGGCTGCTGCGCAATCACCGGATCATGCCGGACGGCAGCTTGCGCAACACGGCGACGTATTCGATCATCGACAGCGAGTGGCCAGCGGTCAAGGCGCGGCTCGAGGCGCGGCTCGCGCAGGACTGAACGCTTTTGCGCCTACGGGAGGTGCTCGTGATCACGCCGATCGTCGTTGTTGCCGTCGCCGTTGCCTATCTCGCGCTTCGCGAGCCTTTCGTCGGCGCTTACTTTCGTTGCGGCCGACGCATGGACGGTGTGGCTCGCGAGCGGTCTCGTCCTCGGGCCGCTGCTCGCCTGCCGGCGCGACAAATGGGCCGCGATTCTCGGCGGTGCCGCGCTCGGCGCCGCTCGTCTTTTCGTTCCTCCTCGGCGATCTCTCGATCATCAATGCGGTCGGGTACGCGGCGATCGAAGTGTCGACGGCGCTCGCCGGTGCGTTCGTCTTCGTCTGGCTTGCGCCCGCGCCGACCCGGCTCGAAAGTGCGCGCGAGCTGGCGGCGCTGTTCGCCGCTGCGCTGGTGCTCGCCCTTCTAGGCGGCGCGCTTGCCGCAGCATGGAGTGCCGCCGCCGGATCCGATCCGGCGATGCGCACGTTCCACGTCTGGATGATCGCCAACGTGGTCGGGACGATCCTCGTCGCGCCGCTTGTGATCACGTGGTCAGGCTTTCGTCCCAAGCGCTCGGGCGGTCTCACGATGACGGAGTTCGTTGCCGGTGCCGTGGTCTGCGTGCTGTTTTTCGGCACGCTGCAGCTCGTATTCGGCGCGTCGGCGGACGCACGCCAAGGCGTCGGTGGCAGGGGACCGACCTATCTGCCGATCATGTTCATGGCGTTGATCGCGCTTTTGTGGGGTGCGCGCGGCGCCACACTCGTCGCGTTCGCGGCGACGTTGCTGGCGCTCTTCCACACGCTGCACGGTCGCGGACCGTTCGCCGACGTCGGTGGCCTGCTTGGGGATCCGGAACTCGAGGTGCAGGGTTACACGGCCGCGATGGCGCTCACCGGACTTCTGGTCGCCGGACTCGAAGCCGCGCATCGGAATGCAATGCGGACGGCGAAGGACTGGCGAACGCGCTTCGAGGCGGCGATCGGCGCGCATCGCCTGATCGCGTATGAATGGGATCCTGTCGGTGGCGGCTTCGTCGTCACCGGCGACACGCGGGCATTGCTCGGCGTGCCGGCGGAATCGATCCGCACACTTGCCGACTGGATCGCGCACGTCGCGCCGGACGAGCGCGACATCGTGGCGACCGCCTTTGCGATGCGCGCCGACGGCGGTTCACTCGCGCCGCTTGCCTACCGAATGACGCTGCCCGATCGCGGCGTCGCCACACTGAGCGACGAGGCGCAGGCGATTCGTGACCACGACGGCTCGTTGCATCGCATCACCGGCATCGTACGAGTCGCGCAAGCATGAGTTCGCCGTTACCCGCGCCCGCTTCGTCCGGCACTGCGGACGGGATCTTTCTGATCCACGGACTCGGCGGGACGCAGTACGACCTGGGATCGATGCACAAGCGGTTGCGCAACGCAGGCTTCGTCACCCATTCGCTTACGCTGCCGGGTCACGGCACGACGCCGGAGGATCTCGTGGGCGTCACCGCGGAGGACTGGATCGACGCCGTGGTGACCAAATACCGCGAGGTTCGCGACGCGCATCCGACGCTGCATGTAATGGGGATGTGCATGGGAGCGCTTCTCTCGGCCGTCGTCGCCGAGCACGAGCGGCACGCGAAGGGGCGCCTCGTCCTGCTCGCGCCGCCGATCTACATCGACGGCTGGGCGACACCGTGGTATCGCGGCCTGCGTCCGCTGTTATATGGCATTCCGGGGTTGCGCAAGCGGATGAAGATCGAGGAGGAGGACCCCTACGGCATCAAGAACGAGCAGCTCCGCGCGATCGTCAAGGCGAAGTTCGCGCGCGGCGAGAATTTCCACTACCGCTGGGTGCCGCTCGAATGCCTGCGCCAGGTCGACCGTCTGCGTGGGATCGTGATGAAGGCGGCGAAGAAGATCGCCTGCCCGACGCTCGTCGTGCACGCGCGCGAGGACGAGCTCACGAGCTTGCGCTCGGCGAATTTTCTCGTCGAAGCGATCGGTGGCGCGCGTGCTCGGATGGTGGTGCTCGAGGACAGCTACCATATGGTGTGCGTCGACAACGACCGCGAGATCGTCGCCAAGAACGTGCTCGAGTTTTTTGGCGCCGCGTTGCCGGGCGCGACCTCCGCGCTCTCGAACGATCCGCGGATGAGCGCGGCCGAGTTGCGCGCTGCCGTGGAGGGTCTGCTCTCGCATCTCGCCGCCGCGGACTATGACGCGGTCCGCGCACTCGGCATTCCCGACTTCGCCTGGGTGCAACCCGGCGATAACAAGATTGCCGGCGCCCATGTGGGCAAGGCGTTCGCGTCGCTCGCCGGACGGCTGCCCGCGCTCGGCGCGCCGCGGTTTGCCGCATTCGGCACGCCGGTGTTCAATCGCGGTGTCGCGCTGGTTCCCGCGACGCTCGTCGCGACGCATGACGGCAAGACACTCGAGTCACAGGGTTCGTTGCTGTTCGCCTGGCACGCGGGAAAGTTGCTCGAGCTCCGGTGGTTCGCCGACGAGATCGAGCGCGAGGACGCCTTCTTCGGTCCGCCCGATCCAGCAGCGAGCGGACCGACCGAGGCGGAGCGCGCCTTCGAAGCGGCAACGGCAGCGTCGCGCACGCTGAAAAAAGCCCCGGACAATGACCAGTTGCTCGCCCTCTATTCGCTGTTCAAGCAGGCGAGCGCCGGAGATGTCAGCGGCGATCGTCCCGGCGTCATGGATATGGTCGGGCGGGCGAAATACGACGCATGGGCAAAGCGCAAGGGCCTGTCGCGCGACGACGCGATGCGCCAGTACGTCGAGCTTGTCGAGACGCTGAAAAAAGGCGAGACCGAGACGGCATGACGCCAAGCCGCGCACGATGCTGATCGATTTCTTCCTGCACTTGAAGGCCGCGCGACTGCGGGTGTCCACGCGCGAATTCCTGACGCTGCTGGAGGCACTGGAGGCGCGCGTGGTGTCGCTGTCGCTCGAGGACTTCTATCATCTCGCGCGCGCGACGCTTATCAAGGACGAGACGCAGTTCGACCGTTACGACCTCGCGTTCGCGACGTACTTCAAGGGTGTCAATGCAATCTTCGACATTCGCGCGACGATTCCCGAGGAGTGGCTGCGGAAGGAATTCGAGCGTTTGCTCTCCGACGAGGACAGGCAGCGAGTCGAAGCGCTGGGCGGCTGGGACAAGCTGATGGAGACGCTCAAAAAGCGCCTCGAGGAACAGCGCGAGCGCCACGCGGGCGGCTCGAGGTGGATCGGCACCGGCGGCACGAGCCCGTTCGGCACGTATGGGTACAACCCCGAGGGGGTCCGGATCGGCGGTGAGGGTGGCAATCGCAGCGCGGTCAGAGTCTGGGACGAGCGCAATTTCCGCAATCTCGACGGCGACGTCGAGCTCAACACCCGCAACATCAAGGTCGCGCTCCGGAAACTCCGTCGCTTCGCGCGCGAAGGCATCCCGGAGGAGCTCGATATGGACGGCACGATCGAGGGTACCGCCAAGAACGCCGGCTGGCTCGATCTCCACCTCGTTCCCGAACGGCGCAATCGCGTGAAGGTGCTGCTGTTCCTCGACGTCGGCGGCTCGATGGACCCGCACGTGCGCGCCTGCGAGGAGCTCTTTTCGGCGGCGAAGACCGAGTTCCGACACCTCGAATATTTCTATTTCCACAATTGCGTCTACGACCACGTCTGGCGCGACAACCATCGCCGGCGCGCCGAGCGGGTGCCGACTTGGGACATCCTCCACAAGTACGGCCCCGACTGGAAGCTGATCTTCGTCGGCGACGCGGCGATGAGCCCCTACGAGCTTCTGCAGGAAGGCGGCAGCGTCGAATACGCGAACGACGAGCCCGGCGTTCTGTGGCTGAAACGCCTGGGTGACCATTTCCGCCGCGTCATCTGGTGGAACCCCGAGCCGCCGCGCGCATGGGAGTACACGCGGTCCACGCAGATCGTGCAAAACGCCATCGGTCCGCGGATGTACCCGCTGACATTGGACGGCATCGCGCGCGGCATCGACGCCCTTCGGCATTGAGCCGTGGCGACGAGGCTTGCCGCGGGACGACCCACGCTTGAACGAGTCGTTTCGGCAGCGATCGTGCTGCAGGCGGTCGCTGGGCTGGCGCTCGGATTGCCCGGGCATCTTTCCGTCGATTCCGTCATTCAGCTCTACGAGGCGCGGACGCTGCAGTTCATTTCGTACCATCCGCCGATGATGTCGATGCTGCTGCGCATTCTCGACGCGTGCGTGCCCGGCACTCCATTGTTCGTCGTCGTCGATCAGGCGCTGCTGACGGCTTCCTTCGCGCTGTTGTTCGCGGAGCGCAAGCCCGATCTCAGCTGGCTCGCGGCCGTCGCCGCGACGCTCGTTGTCCTGAATCCGCTGCTGCTCGCCTATACGGGCATCGTCTGGAAGGACGTCCTGATGGCGCACCTCGCGGCATTCGGCTTCGTGTGCCTCTACGTCGCAGCTCGGCGACTCGGGCGCGTCCGGATCGCGTGGGCGATCGGGGCCGCGTTCGCGTTGTCTCTCATGGCGTCGCTGCGCCAGCACGCGCTCGTACTGGCGATTCCTGGCGTCGTCTACGCGGCCATCCTGTTGTCTCATGCGCGCGCGGGCCGATGGGGCCTCGCTTTCGCATTTTCCGCTCTGGCGGTCGGTGCAAGTATTGCGATCGTCGTCTACGCCGATGCGGTCACCGTCGGCGAGAAATTCCCGCGCACGGAGGCAGGACTGCGGAGTCTCGCGGCTTTCGACCTCATGGGGATTGCCGCGAACGGCGGCACGATCCCCGACGCGGCCGTTGCGGCGCGGGCGCAGGCGCTTGTACCCTCCTACACGCCGTCGCAGGTGGATTGGTGGTCGACTTCAGGCATAGAAGTGGGGATGGACACCCCGAACCTGGTCGCGCTTTGGAGTCGATCGGTGAGGGAATCACCGCGGCCGTACTTGGCGCATCGGGCCGCACATTTCGGCACACTGCTTTGGCGTCCCTGTTTTCCGATGTTTTCGGGGGTCGTGCCAACCGTCCACGTTCCCTCGCTCGGCCGCGACATCGTGCCCGAGCTAGGGCTCAAGGGGCGGTGGAACCGGCGTGACCGCAAACTGATGGAGTGGGCGGACCAGTTGCGGGACACGACGCCGCTGTTCAATCATGTGTTTTGGTCCATCGCGCTCGCCGTCGCGGCGGCAGCGCTCCTCCGTCGCGGCGGAGCGGACGCGCTCGTCGTGTTCGCTGCAAGCGCGGCGGTTTTCACGCTCGGCTTCGCCGTCATCGGCATTTCGTGCGACTTTCGGTACCTGTACGTCCTGCCCGTCGCGGCGACGGTCCTGCTTTTCTCTCTCGCTGTGGGGTCCGGCACAGCGGACGATGAACGATCATCCGATCCCGGCGCGCCACGAGAACGGTGAGACCGCCCACTCTCACAGTCGCACCGCACGACGGGTCCGAGCTTTGGCTGGCATCGGGACAACGGCACAACGCCGCAATTAGACGCGTGGAGCGACGCGTTGCGGCATTGAACTGACCGCCCGCAACGGCGGGATCAGGTTCGACTCTTCCCGGGCCCGGCCCCCCGGCCTGCATCCAATCGAAGACACCTCCCGTATATCGGTCGGCAGCCTGGCGGCGAACCTTCCTTGATCCCGCGTTAATCGGGTGTCCGTCACTGCAGGACCGCGTGCGCGCCATGCGCGGCGCGTCGTCCGTTCCATTCGATCGACGACCGAGGAGACTCTTCATGCCCACACTTTCGCTTCCACGACCCCCGTTCCGTGGCGCGCTCATCTTTGCATTGGTGGCCGCCGCGCTTGCGCTTCCCTGCGCGCTGCCTGCCCACGGATCCAGTCATCGCGAGGCGCCGTTCATCGACACGCAGCCTCAGCTCGACGCCACCGATTTCTATATGTTCAGGAGCTACGAGCCAGGCCGCAAGGATTACGTGACGATCGTCGCCGACTACCTGCCGTTGCAGGATCCGTATGGCGGACCGAATTACTTCAAGCTCGATTCGAACGCGCTCTACGAAATCCACATCGTCAACGACGGCGGCGCCCGCGAAAACCTCACGTTTCAGTTCCGTTTCCAGAATGCGCTGGACGACAACCAGCTGCTGATCGGCGGCAAGAAGGTGTCGATCCCGATCGTGCAAAACGGCACCGACGACGTGAACGCGCCCGCTTCCTCGGCGCTCAATGTTCATGAAACGTACACGCTCGACGTCATTCGCGGCCCGCGCCGCGCAGGGACGCCGGAGCCGGTCATCAATGCCGCATCCGGCGGCACGACGTTCGACAAGCCGGTCGACAATATCGGTGAAAAGACGATCTCAAATTACGAAACCTATGCGAGCAAGCATTTCTGGATGATCAAGGTGCCCGGCTGCGCAGGGACGGGCCGCGTCTTCGTCGGGCAGCGCAAGGATCCGTTCGTAGTCAACCTGGGCGAGGTGTTCGACCTTGTGAACATCAAGTTCCCGGCGACAGAGCTCAAGAAAGGAGCGGAGCATGCGGTCGTCGACGTGCTTGCCGACGCGAATGTCACGTCGATGATTCTCGAGCTGCCCATAGCGTGCCTGACCGAAGGCAAGGGCCCCGTCATCGGCGGCTGGACGACGGCCAGCGTGCCGGCGAATCGCACGTTGAGTGCAACGCCCGCAAGCGGCCTCGATGGCACCGCGCAGGCAGGCGATTACGTGCAGGTGTCGCGCCTGGGCGCGCCGCTCGTCAACGAGGTGGTCATCGGATTGAAGGACAAGAACCGGTTCAACGCGAGCGAGCCCAAGGACGACGGCCAGTTCGCCGACTACGTGACGAACCCGACGCTGCCTGCCCTGCTCGAGATCCTGTTCGGCGACCTCGGCGTAAAAGCGCCGACCAACTTCCCGCGGACAGACCTCATCGCCGCGTTCCTGACCGGCGTCGACGGCCTCAACAAGCCCGCGAGCGTGACAGCGTCGGAGATGCTGCGCCTCAACACGACGATCGCACCCACACCATCCGACAAGCAGAGCCGTCTCGGCGTGCTGGGCGGCGACGCCGCGGGCTTCCCCAACGGCCGTCGTCCAGGCGACGACGTCGTGGACATCGAGCTCCGCGTCGCGATGGGCGTGTTGTGCACGTTGGCTATCGGAGGCTGCTCTCCTGCCGATGCGCCTGCCGGGAGCCTGCATTACACGGACGGGGCGTTCCTGAGCTCCGCGTTCTTCGCGAACAGGTTCCCGTACCTTCGCTCGCCGCTGCCGGGATCGCCCAATACCGAAAGAGTTCGCAGGTTCCCGAAGGACGAGTGATGCGCATGCGCGGTCCCGCGAAGCGCTGCCGGGGCCGCGCCTTCGCGGGACGCACGGCTCATTCAATATCATGTTACGTCGAACTTCTCTGCAGTGGACGTTCCTGCTGGCGCTTTTCTTCACGACGACGTCGCTGGCGATCGCAAAGCCGTTCGTTCCGGAAAGCGACGACGTCGTGGTCGAGCGTCTGCCGGAGAAATCCGATCCGTCGCTCGCATTATTGAAGCGTCAACGAGCGGCACTGGCGCGGGCGCCCGCGGATCCAGCGCTCGCCGCGTCCGTTGCGCGCCGAGCCATCGAGGCGGCACGCGCGACCGGCGACCCGCGGTTTCTCGGGCAGGCGCAGGCTGCGCTCGGCGCCCTGGTGGTCCAGCGACGACGCGCCGCCCGCCATTCTCGTGCTGCGCGCGACCTTGAAGCAGTCCACCCACGATTTTGGCGGCGCGCTCAATGACCTCGACAGGATCGTCGCCGCGCGTCCCGCCGATGGCCAGGCGCTGCTCACGCGAGCGACGGTTCTGACGGTGCAGGGCCGCTATGCCGAGGCCGAACGCGATTGCGCAATGCTCGCCTCCATCGCGAACGAGCTTGTCGCGGCGACATGCTCCGCCGGGCCGGCGAGCCTTTCCGGCGCGGCTGCCGAAGCCGATCGCGCGTTGAGGCGAGCGCTTTCGCGAAACTCCACCGCGGATCGCGGTTTGGAGGCGTGGGCTCATACGCTCGCGGCCGAAATCGCCGCGCGCCGCGGAGAATATATCGATGCTGAAGCGCATTTCCGGGCCGCGCTCGGACTCGACCGCCGTGACTCGTACCTGCTCGGCGCCTACGCGGATTTTCTTCTCGATCGGCAGCGGGCTGAAGACGTGGTCGAGTTGTTGCGCAACGAGACCACCAACGATGCGCTGCTCTTGCGTCTCGTTCTCGCCGAAGCGAGGCTCGCGGGACGCGCGCCGGAAGCGCTGGCGACATCTACCGCACATCGGGACGAGCTCGCCGCTCGCTTCGAGGCGGCGCGCCGTCGCGGCGACACCGTTCATCGGCGGGAAGAAGCGCGCTATGCATTGGCGCTCGAAGGCGATGCCCGGCGAGCTCTCGCGCTCGCATTGGCAAACTGGGCCGTGCAGCGCGAACCGGCCGACCTGCGGCTGCTCGCGGAAGCGGCGAGGAGCGCTGCCGATAACGCTGCACTCGCGACGGTCGACCGCTGGATCGAAGCGCATCGCCTCGAAGACGTCACGCTGGCAGCGATCAGAGAGCACGCGAAATGAGAAAAGTGATCATCGCAGCGTTTGCCTTCGCCTGCGCCGTGATGGCGCCAGCAGCGTGGGCGCACAAGCCGAGCGATGCCTACCTGACTCTTGCTCGCGAAGCTGTCGTATTGACCGGCAAGTGGGACATTGCATTGCGCGACCTCGAGGGGGCCATCGGACTCGACACCAATGGCGACGGCGAGATTTCGTGGGGCGAAGTCCGCGCGCGGAAGCAGGCGATCGCAAGCCATGCGCTGTCGCGGCTGTCGGTGGCGTCGGGCGGGCAGCCGTGCAGGATTGGAGTCACGGATCAGGCGATCGATCGCCATACCGATGGCGCGTACATCGTGCTCATGCTCGACGGCGCGTGCCCGGAGCCGGGGCCCGCGACCATCGAGTACCGCCTGCTGTTCGACATCGATCCGCAGCACCGCGGGCTCCTCAATTACATCGAGAACGGCGTGAGCCGCAGCGTCATTTTCCCAGTGGACGCCCCGCGGCAGGTCGTCGGCGGCGATTCCGTTGGCATGCTCGCTCAATTCGTCGCATACGCGCACGAAGGAATCTGGCATATCTGGCTCGGGTATGACCACATCCTCTTTCTCGTCTCGCTGCTGCTGCCGGCGGTGCTGGTCCGTCGCGATTCGGAATGGCGTCCGGCAGCGTCGTTCCGTTCATCGTTCGTCGATGTTGCGAAGATCGTCACGGCGTTCACGGTCGCGCATTCGATCACGCTTTCGCTCGCCGCCTTGGGTGTCGTCGCCCTGCCCTCGCGGCTTGTCGAATCGGCGATTGCGCTTTCGGTCGTGCTGGCGGCATTGAACAACCTGTTCCCGCTCGTCTCGGGCGGACGCTGGATGGCCGCATTCGCGTTCGGATTGATCCATGGCTTTGGCTTCGCCGGCGCACTGCAGGACCTGGGCCTTCCCGCGAATTCGCTCGCGCTGTCGCTGTTCGGCTTCAACCTCGGCGTGGAGCTCGGACAGCTCGCGATCGTGGCGGCCTTTCTGCCGCTCGCCTTCACGCTTCGCGCCACGTGGGGCTACAGACGCGTCGTGTTGGGCGGCGGCTCGCTCGCCATCGTGTCGGTCGCCGGCGTATGGCTCGTGGAGCGGGCGTTCGATCTCAAGTGGCTCGCGATTTGATGGCGTGCTTTACGTAGAGGTTGCGCAATCGCCGGCCGGTATGCGCGGCATCGTGCGGGAATCGAGTCTCGTCATGGGGCAATGCCTTCCGGATGCAGGGCTTCGAACGCCGCGGCGAGAGCAGGGTCGCGCTGCCGGATGTCGTCGTGACTGACGCGCCCGGTGCGGCGCAGATAATCGTAGGCGAACGAAACGGGATCAAGGGCAAGTTTCTTTCGCACGGTCTCATACCACTCGGTGCTCCGCATTGCGGCCGCCTGCAGGGCGTCGGAGCCCGGACGGCGGCAACGCTCGAACTCGGCGAGCAGCACAGGAATATCGTCGCCGTGCGTGCGGCAGGCGTCGAAGAGAGCAATGGAGTCCTGCATCGCAAGGCGCGTTCCCGATCCCACTGACGGATGCCCGGTGCGCAACGCATCGCCGAGCAACACGACGTTGCGCCAGTGCCAATGCCGGTTGCTGACGATGCCGTAGCGAAACCACTCCGACCGGTTCGACAGCAGTGGATCGCCATCGAGGTCGTCGCGGAAATACCGCCGCTGCAGTAGGCGAGACTCTCGGTTTCGGTCATCCGCTCGAGTCCGGCGTTCCCAAACGTCGCCGGATCGCACTCGACGAGGAACGTGCTGTGCGTGCGGCTGTAGCGATAGGCATGCGCGATGAAGAGGCCGTGCACATTTTCGCGAAAAACAAGCGACAGAGGGTCGATGAGCGCAGTGGTCCCGTACCATGCGAAACGATTTGGTCGCACGTCGATCGTCGGCTGGAAGTGCTGTTGATAGCGGGTGCGGATCGCGCTCGCTGCGCCGTCGGCCGCCACCACGAGGTCGCAGTTGTCGAACTCGCTCACGTCCTCGACTTTGCGCCCGAACTCGATGTCCACCCCGAGCGCCGCGCAGTGTTCGCGCAGCACGCGCAGCAGATGGATGCGCGCCATCCGGTGAAACGTGTTGTTAGGCAGCGGCACGGCAACGTCGCGGTGCATGATGCGCATCGCATCGAAGACCTCTTGCCCATGCGAAATCGCGGCGTAGAGTTGCGGCGCCGCGTCGCGCACGAACGCAAGCGCGATGTCGGAGAATACGACGCCCCAGCCGTACGTCGCGGTCTCGGCGTCGCGCTCGACGATGCGAATCCGATGCGTCGTGTCGTGCCGCTTCAGCAGGTAGGCGAAGAACAGTCCCGCCGGGCCGCCTCCAACGATGCCGACGTTCATGCGGATCCTCGCTGCGCGGCTTCGCGGGCGAGCGTCGCCGTGATCCGGTCGCGCAATTCGCGCTTCAGGATCTTGCCGACCGGGCTTAGCGGCAGCTCGTCAACCACTTCGAGCCGCTCCGGCAATTTGAATGCGGCGATCTTCTGCTCTCGGAGATAGGCGATCAGCTCGTCGAAGCCGAGTGTCTGCCCGGGTTTCGGCACGACAAATGCGCAGGCCTTTTCGCCGAAGACAGGATCCGGCATCGCGACCAGAGTCACCACCTTGACCTTCGGGTGTCCGTAGATGAGATTCTCGATCTCTTCGCAGCTGATCTTCTCGCCGCCGCGATTGATGAGATCCTTGCGGCGCCCCTCGGTGAACACGTGGCGCCCCTGCCGCCGGACGATGTCGCCCATCCGATAGTAACCGTCCGCCGTAAATGCCTCGCGGTTCTTGTCCGGCGCGTTGTAGTAGCCGCGGATCGTATAGGGCCCGCGCGTCAGCAGCTCGCCCTGGACACCATCGGCAACCTCGCGGCCGTCGTCGACCACCATGATCTCGTCGTCGTCGCACACCGGTGCGCCGGAGCTATGCAGCAACAGCGAATCCGGATCGTCGAGCCGTGTCATGTTGATGAGCCCTTCGGCCGTGCCGTAAATTTCCTGCGGCGTGCAGCCGAAGCGATCGCGCAGGCGCGAACGCAGCTCGGGTGCAAGCCGCGCGCCCCCATTCTGGATGACCTTGAGCGAGGTGAGGTCGTGGCGTCCCGGTTCTTCGGCGTTGAGCCAGGTCGAGATGAGCGGCACGACGGCTGCGATCGTGGTCACGCGCTCGCGCTCGACCAGGCCGAACACGTCCGCCGCATCGCCCGACGGAGCGAGGACAACGGTGCCGCCGTGCAGAAACGCGCCGAGCATCCCGGGTGAGGCGAGGTTGTAGTTGTGACCGAGCGGGAGGATCGCGAGCAGCACCGTGTTTTCGTCGAAGCCGCCGACGATGCCGCATATTCGCGCGTTCAACACATAGTCGTCGTGGGTGCGCGGGATCAGCTTGGACATCGATGTCGTGCCGCCCGACAGAAGCATCGTAACCACCTCGGACGGATCGGTGCAGAGACCGGCCAAGTCCTTCGCGTCGCGGCCGGGGGATGCCAGAAGCGTCGACAGCGCGCGCTGGCCCGGTCCCGGATTGCCAGCAACGAATACCATGCGCAACGCCGGGCAAGCCGGCGCCACCTCGGCGGCCATCGCGCGGTAATCGAAATCGCGGATGGCGTCCGGAATGACGTACGCCACTGCACCGGATGCGCGCAGGAAATGCGTGACCTCGGCGTGTCGGTGCGCACGCAGCGCCATGACGGGAATTGCACCGATGCGCACGAGCGCCAGGTACGTGTAGACGAATTCGGGCACGTTCGGGAGCTGCACGACCACGCGGTCCTGCGGCGCGATGCTGGCGCTGACGAAACCGCAGGCGAGCCGGTCGACGCTTTCACCGAGTGCGGCGTAAGAGACGCGCAGATCGCCGTGGACGAGCGCTGTTTTCGCGGGATGGCGGCGAATCGCTGCCGCCATCATTTCGTTGAGCGTAATGCCCTGCCAGTACCCGCGATCGCGGTAGCGTCGCGCAATCTCCGAGGGCCAGGGTGTGCAGCCGTCGAGCATCCTGCGATTCTCCCCGCCAGCGGCGCTGGCGCGTTTATTGTGAATCCTGACACAAATATGCTCAACAGGCTTGACGGATGTGGATGAGAATATGGCAAAGTCGTTCGCGACCATTCGAGCAAGCGATGCGAACTCAGTCTCGGCATTACCGCCGTTTTGGTCTCAGCGTCGCTGTTCGGCGCGAGCACGCCGTTCGCCCGCGCGCTCGTCGGGGGCGTCGATCCGCTGTGGCTCGCCGGGCTGCTGTACGCGGGATCCGGTGTCGGCTTATCGCTGCTGCTCGTTCTGCGTCATGCAGGCGCTGCCGGTGCACATCAGCGCGTGATCGGAATCGCGCGAGGCGATCTTCCGTGGCTCGTGTTTTCGATTCTTTGCCGGTGGGATCGTGGCGCCGGTGCTGTTTACGTTCGGTCTCCGCAGTACGCCGGGAGCAACGGCCAGCCTGCTGCTGAACCTCGAAACCGTGCTGACGGTGGCGATCGCCTGGTTCGTGTTCCGGGAGCATCGCAATTGGCGCGTGGTGACCGGCATGACGCTCATTGTTGCAGCAGGCGTGCTGCTCGCCAGCGGCGGCGAAGGCTTCGGGGTTGAAAGCGGCGCTGCGCTGATTGCGCTCGCCTGCCTTGCGTGGGCGATGGACAACAATTCGACTCGCCACATTGCCGGCAATGACGCCATGTTGATCGCCGCAGCGAAAGGACTCGTTGGCGGCGCCGTCAATGTCGGGCTCGCCGTTCTGCTTGCCGGACCGCCGCCATCGTCGTTCCACGCGCTGGCCGCGGCCGGTGTCGGCTTTTTCGGATACGGCGTCAGTCTGATGCTGTTTGTCATTGCGTTGCGAAACCTCGGCGCAGCGCGGGCGAGCGCGTACTATGGGATCGCACCGTTTGTCGGCGTTGCCGTTGCGTTCCTCCTGCTGGGAGAACGTCCCGATGTCACATTCTGGGCTGCGGCCGCACTGATGGCGGGTGGCATTTGGCTGCACCTGACCGAGCGACATGGCCATCCGCATGCGCACGATCCGGTTTCGCACACACATGCGCATCGTCACGATGGACATCACCAGCACGAGCACGCGTTCGCGTGGGATGGACACGAGCCGCACACGCATCCGCACGACCACGAAGCGGTGGTGCACGACCACTTGCACACGCCGGATCTGCATCACCGCCACGATCATTAGCGTAAGACCGCGGCGCTACATCGTCCCGCCGGCAAAGGTGGGCGCCAGCACTTGCGGCGCGACCGCTTCGAGCGACGATTCGAGCAGCGTCACTCGCCACAACGTGCGCGCGTCGTCCGGATCGATCAACGTCGCGCTGTGCAACAGCGATGCATTGTCCCAGACGACGACGTCGCCTACGCCGTACTTGAAAGCATAGCGATACTTTTCGCTGGTCGAATGCGAGGCGAGCTCGTCGAGCAGATCGCGCGCCTCGTCGTCGGGCATGCCGACGATGCCGAACGAGCTGCCGGAAACCGCGTACAGCGACGTGCGACCGGTAATGGGATGCGGCCGCGCGATTCGGTGCGTGATCAGCGGCATCTTCGCTTTCTGTTCGTCCGTCAGCGGCGACGCCGCGGTGCGGCTCCGCTCGTCGACGTCATGGCGATTGCCGTAATGATGGATGCCGTAGAGGGGCGCGATCCGTTTCTTCATCGCATTCGGCAAGTCGTCGTAGGCGGCCTGCTGGTTGGCGAACATCGTGTCGCCGCCGACTTTAGGCACGACGATCGAGTACAGCGTGGTCGCTCGCGCCGGCACCTGCAGATACGAATAATCGGTGTGAAAATACGAGCCCGCGTCCTGCAAGCCCGTCGGCTGCCCGTTCTTCCTTACGTTGGACAGGATCAGGATGTTCGGATCTTCGGGATGGTGGAACTGGTCGATCACATGCGGCTGCGGTGGGCCGAAGCGCGCGGCGAAGCTCGCGAATTGACGCGGCGCGAGCTTCTGCCCGCGGATCGCCAGCACCTGGCCCGCATAGAACGCACGCTCGATCTCGGCGAATGCGCCGTCGGACAGTGGCTGCGAGACATCGACGTCGATCTCGACGCCGAATCCTGCGGACAGTGGCCTGTGCTTGAACATCTCAAAAAGCGGTCGCCGCCCGATTCTTCAGCGATGACCGCGTTTCCATCCTGTTCCATCCTACTTCAAGAAATCCGGCCTGATCAACTCAGGCAGGAACAGGGGAATCTTCGGCCAGACAATCAGCATCGCGAGCACCAGCAGCATCGGGACCAGCATGATGATCGTATCTTTGAGAGCATAACGCAATCGTACCTTGGCAATCGCGCAGGAGATCATGAGGCACAGGCCGTACGGAGGCGTCACGAGACCGAACGCGAGCGCGACGATACCGATGATCGCAAACGACACCGGATGCATATGTGACCGATTCGGCAAGCGGCTGCAGCGTCGTGCCGACGATGATGATGGCCGGGATGGCGTCGAGGAAACAGCCGACAACGAGAAACACGAAGGCGATGAAGAAGCCGACACCGACAATGCCGAGGCCCCAGGACGTCACGTTTTCGAGCAGCGCCTTGGGGATCTGGAAGTAGGCAAGGAGCCATCCGAACACTGACGCCGTGCCGACGCAGAACAGCGCGACGGCGGAGAGTTTTCCGGTTTCGAGCAACGCGTGCCAGAGCTTCTTCGCGTCCATCTCGCGGTAGAAGAAGACCGAGAGGACGACCGCATACAGCACCGCGGCTGCCGCGGACTCGGTGGCAGTGAACCAGCCGAGCAGGATGCCGCCGACGATGATGAACGGCGTCATCAGCGCTGGGACGGAAACGGCGGCGGCGGTCAGGAACTCCTTGAACGTCGCGCGCCGGTAGGTCGGATAATGGCGGACCTTAGCGTAGACATGGACGGTCGCCATTTGCGCGAGACCGATCAGCAGTCCCGGGATGACGCCGGCGAGATAAAGCGCGCCAATCGATACCGACAACACGCCGCCCCAGACGATCATCATGATCGACGGTGGGATGATCACCGCAAGTACGGCCGACACCGCGGTGATCGCGATCGAGAACGAGAGGTCGTAACCTTCCTTGACCTGGGCCTCGATGAAGATCTTGCCCTGGCTCGCGGCGTCGGCGGTCGACGACCCGGAAATGCCGGCGAAGAACACAGACAGCAGCACGTTGATCTGCGCCAGTGCTCCCGGGAAGTTGCCGACCATCGTTCGCGACAGCGTGACCAGGCGGTCGGTGATGCCGCCGACATTCATCAGGTTCGCGGTGAGCAGGAAGAACGGCACCGCGAGCAGGATGAACGAGTTGTAAGCCTTGAACGTCGTGTTGAACACGACCATCGGCGACAGTCGCGGCTCGATGAACAGTACGGGAAGGCAGGCGAGACCCAGCGCGAAGGCCACCGGCGCGCGCAGGATCAGGAAAAAGAAGAAGGCGCCGAACAGCCAAATGGCCGCCACGGCTGGCGTGAGCGCGGCACCGGTCACTGGGCGCTCTCCGCGCAGACCCGCGACCTCGCGATGACACTCATACGACGCTTCCGGTGCCGATGTCGCGATGCACGTCGATGCGGCTCTCGGGGCCGGGACCGTCGATCACGATGCGCAGGTCCGCCCGGATCCGCTCGAAGCCGAACAGCAACCAGGTGACGCCGGTGAGCGGCCACGCGGCGAAGATCCACGTCATCGGCATGTCGGCGAGCTCGGAGGTCTGGTTCCAGCCGAACTGCACGAACTTGATGCCGTACCAGACGAAGACAAGCGCGAACAGCAACACGAAAACCATGGAGACGATGCGCAAGAGCGCGTTGGCGCGTGGCTTCAGCTCGGGCCAAACGTCGCATTCGAAGTGGGACGCGTCCCGCACACCGATCATCGCGCCCAGCATCACCATCCAGATAAACAGGAAGCGCGCCATCTCCTCCGTCCAGATCCAGGACGGGATCAGCGCGGTGAAGCGCGCGATCATCTGGATCGTTACCGGGACCACCAGGATGCCCACGCTCGCGCCCAGCAGCACATTGAGCAGCCGATAGTAGCCGTCGAGAAACTTGCGCATGCGGGTCCCCAGGTTATCCGAATCGCGGCAAAAAAAGACCGGCGCAAGAGATCAGTCTTGCGCCGGCTCTGTCGCTTCAACTACATCGAATTGATCTTGTTGTAGATCGCCTCGGCGCCGATCTCCTTCGCGTAGTCGGCCATCACCGGGTCGGCCAGCTTCTTCATCTGCGCGCGATCGGCGAACGGGATCCGTTTCAGCTTGCCGGCCTTTTCCATCGCGACCAGCTTTTCCTCGTCGGCGCCCGATTCAATCTGGCGCCCGAAGATGCCCGCCTCCTTGCCGGCCTTGAGAATCGCGGCCTGCAGGTCGGGCGGCAGTTTCTTGTACGTCTTGGCGGAGAAGCAGATCGGTCGGATGGTGATCGCGTGCTGCGTCATGTTGAGATTCGGGCCGACCTCGTAGAATTTCATCGCTTCGACGCCGGCGGCCTCGTTCTCGCCGGCCTGGATCACGCCATTCTGGATCGCGTTGTAGATCTCGTCGTAGGCGATGACCGTGGGGGACATGCCGATCGCTGCGAACGTCTTGCTCCAGATCGGCGCGCCCTGCACGCGGACCTTGAGCCCCTTCATCTCGGCCAGGTTGCGCACCGGCTTGTTGGCGAAGATGTTGCGCGTGCCGCCGCCGGCAAAGCCGATCAGCATCACGTCGCCTTTCGCCGCCACCTCGTCGGCTACGGGCTTCAGCGTGTCGGCGTCGAGCACCTTGTTCCAGTGATCGAGGTCGCGGAACAGGAACGGCGCGTCGATGAACGGCGCCGCCTTTGAAAACGTTGACATGTGCGCCGGTGACACGATCGCGTAGTCGACCGAGATGCCCTGGTTCATATAGGCGAAGTAGTCCTTCTCGAGGCCGAGCTCGCTGTTCTTGTGCAGGACGAAATTGACCGGCTTGCCGTAGTACTTGACGGTCAGTTCCTGGAATTTCTCCAGAGCGCGCGTGAACGCGTGGCCGTCGGCGAACTGCACAGCGCCGTGGAGCGTGATCGGCTGTTGCGCGCCAATGGAAACCGATACCGTCAGCAGGAACGCAACAAGACTGCGCAGGACGGCGCGAAGGGGACGATCCATGAAAACCTCCTCGGGGTTGCAACCCGCGCTCTGGCACGGTTGTCGCGAAGGCCGCGGCACCGGGGCTCTGGTCAGGTGGTAAGGCCAATTGAACAGGGTTGGCTAACCGATGTCAACGGAAAAAGGAGACGACCTACTTTCCCAGCGAGCGCACCGGCGCCTTCACTGCGATCGTCTGCTTCGCCCCTGCCTTGTCCTCGAAGGTCAGTGTCATCGGGACGACGTCACCTTCCTTCAACGGTTGCGCGAGGTCCATCAGCATCACGTGATAGCCGCCGGGCTTGAGCTCGACCGATTTTCCCGCCGGTAGCGGCAAGCGGCCTACGGCGGACATCTTCATCATGCCGCCGTCCATCTTCATTTCGTGGATCTCTACGATCTTCGCCGCCGGGGATGCGACACCGACCAGCGTCATGTCGGCGGGCGAGGTCAGGCGCATGAAAGCACCGGTGGCCATTTGTCCCGCGACCGTGCCGCGGACCCATGCGTCGGTGACGGCGACCTGAGCCATGGCCGGGATGGCAAATGCCAGAAGGGTTCCCGCGAGCGGCAATCGCATTCGCCACCAGTTCATCAATTCTCCTTTTCTTTGGGGCGGTTGCTCAGAACCGCGCGGAAGACTGAACGGCGAAGCTTACTCCGCAGTTCGAAGCGGCGAGCTCGACCAAAACCTGTCAGGCGGATGCAGTCGTCCGGCCGAGAAACAACCGGATACGGCATTTCCTTGATCGGGATCAAGGAAACCACCAGCTGTTGCGCCTAGCCTTTCCGAGAACACCATATCTAGTGGTAACCGGCGCGCGCGCCGCAGGAGGATTCCCTTGGAGCCCCACGTTGTCGCTTCGGCGAAGGATGTTGTATCGGCGAGTGGCGCTACGCCGGCGCTTCCCGCCGAAGTGATCAAGCGTGACGGTGCGCGCGTTCCGTTCGATCTCGGCAAGATTGCGTCGGCGATCGCACGCGCAGGTGCCGCGACCGGCGAATTCGATGCGGGCGACGCGCGCGCCCTCGCGGACGCCGTCGGACGCGTCCTCGCTCACCGCCACGCGGGAGGCGTGCCGGACATCGAGACGATCCAGGACTGTGTCGAGCACGCGCTTGCTGCGGCCGGCTGGTTCCACACGGCGCGCGCGTACATCGTATATCGCGACCGTCACGAACGCCTTCGCGCGAACCGCAAGACGCTGGTCGACGTCGCGGCGTCGGTCGACGAATACCTCGACCAGAAGGATTGGCGCGTCAACGCCAACGCCAACCAGGGCTATTCGCTGGGTGGGTTGATTCTCAATGTGTCGGGAAAAGTCGTCGCGAACTACTGGCTGTCGCACGTCTATGCCCCGGAAATCGGCCGCGCCCACCGCGAGGGCGACGTCCACATTCACGACCTCGACATGCTGGCCGGTTACTGTGCCGGCTGGTCGCTGCGGCAATTGCTGCACGAGGGACTGAACGGCGTTCCGGGCAAGGTCGAGGCGGGACCGCCGAAGCACATGTCGAGCGCGGTCGGGCAGATCGTCAATTTTCTCGGCACGCTGCAGAACGAGTGGGCCGGGGCGCAGGCGTTCAGCTCGTTCGACACGTACATGGCGCCCTTCATCCGGCGGGACCGGATGTCGTACGACGATGTGAAACAGTGCATTCAGGAACTGATCTACAACCTCAACGTGCCGTCGCGCTGGGGCACGCAGACGCCGTTCACGAATCTGACGTTCGACTGGATGTGCCCGGAGGACCTGCGCGAGCAGATCCCGGTGATTGCGGGCGAAGAGATGCCGTTCGCGTACGGCGATCTGCAACTCGAGATGGACATGATCAACCGGGCCTACATCGAGGTGATGACCGCGGGTGACGCGAAAGGGCGCGTGTTCACGTTCCCGATTCCGACATACAACATCACGCCGGAGTTCGCGTGGGACCACCCGAACTGCGAGGCGCTCTTCGCGATGACCGCGAAATACGGGCTGCCGTACTTCCAGAACTTCGTGAACTCGGAATTGAAGCCCAACATGATCCGGTCGATGTGCTGCCGATTGCAGCTCGACCTGCGCGAGCTCCTGAAGCGCGGCAACGGCCTTTTCGGCTCGGCGGAGCAGACGGGATCGGTGGGCGTGGTCACGATCAACTGCGCGCGCCTCGGCTACCTGCATGCCGGCGATGAAATCGGCCTCTACGAGCGGCTGGACGAGCTTGCGGGATACGCTCGGGACAGCCTCGAAGTGAAGCGCAAAGTCATCCAGCGCCTCATCGACCAGGGACTCTTCCCCTACACGAAACGCTATCTCGGCACGCTGCGCAATCACTTCTCGACGATCGGCGTCAACGGCGTCAACGAGATGGTGCGGAATTTCACCGGCGACAACGACGACATCACCTCGCCGTGGGGTCATGCCTTCGCCGTGCGGCTGCTCGATCATCTGCGCGCGCGCATCGTGCATTTCCAGGAGGAGACCGGCCACATGTACAACCTCGAGGCGACGCCCGCCGAGGGGACGACGTACCGCTTCGCCAAGGAGGATCGAAAACGCTGGCCGGAAATCCTGCAGGCAGGCACGGCGAACATGCCTTACTACACGAATTCATCGCAGCTGCCCGTGGGCTACACCGACGATCCCTTCGAGGCGCTGACCATGCAGGAAGAGTTGCAGACGAAGTACACCGGCGGAACGGTGCTTCACCTCTACATGAGCGAGCGGCTTTCCTCGCCGGAGGCGTGCAAGGCGCTTGTGCGGCGATCGCTCGAACGTTTCCGGCTCCCCTACATCACGATCACGCCGACGTTTTCGATCTGCCCGAGGCACGGGTATCTCGAAGGCGAGCACGAATTCTGCCCGACAATGCGACGAGGAGAGATTGACCGACAAACGCCGCATGCTGGCTGCGTGAGGCGGCAACCGCAACACGGAGGAACGATGAATACGATGAACGAGACGAAACATAGGAACGACGTCACGCTGACGGATGCCGAGCGGCAGCGCTGCGAGGTGTGGACTCGCGTGATGGGTTATCACCGCCCGGTCGCGTCGTTCAATATCGGCAAGAAAGGTGAGCATTGCGAGCGGCGTTTCTTCCGCGAGGACCGGGCCCAACTGCGGTCCTAGTTCCGGCTCGGCGCCGAAGAAACATGGTCCCCGACTGCGCCGCTGCGATGCCTGCAGCGTCCGCGCCGTCGCTTCGCGTCGGCGGTCTCGTTCCGTTCGCGTCGACGGACTACCCGAACGCGCTCGCGGCCGTCGTCTTCTGCCAGGGATGCCCATGGCGTTGCGGCTACTGCCACAACCCGCATCTCATACCCTCGCGCGGCGGCGACGCGCACGAGTTTCCGCGCATCCTCGCGTGGCTCGCGTCGCGTCGCGGGTTGCTGGATGCGGTCGTTTTCTCCGGCGGTGAGCCGACGGCGCAGGCGGGCCTTTCGCCGGCGATCGACGCCGTGCGATCGCTGGGTTTTAAGGTCGGCTTGCACACGTCCGGTTCATATCCGCGCCGCCTGGCGCGAATCCTGCCAAAAGTCGATTGGGTCGGCATCGACATCAAGGCTCCGATCGCTGATTACGCAGCGGTTACCGGCATTCCCGGCAGCGGCCTTGCCGCGCTTTCGAGCCTCGATCGCGTTCGGGAGGCGCGCGTCGACTGCGAAGTGCGAACGACCGTGCATCCAGCGCTGACGCCGTCGGCAGCCCTGCTGCGCCTGGCGCGAGAGCTGGCGACTCGCGGGGTAAAACGATGGGTCCTCCAGATGTTCCGGGCGACCGGCTGCGCGAACGAGGAGCTCATTGCCTCGGGTTCGACCGGCGCGACGCTCGGTCCTGCGCTCCTGGCGCAGCTGTCCGAACAGGTGCCGGCGATTGAGGTGCGCTAGCAACCGGGCCGAGGCGCGGGTTGCTGCAATGCAACATAAACGGTAGAATACCAGATTGCCCTGGGACATTAATAGCGTAAGCTGTTGATTATGCAGTCAATAACTAAAAACGCACTTTGCTTGTCCAAGAGAAATGCAACTGGAGTGACTTAAGGGAAACGTCCGCATCGGAAGTCGCCGCGAGCAACGCTGGCGGCCCGGCTTGGCGGCCGGGACCGCATACGGAGACCCCGATGAAACAGCCACGACCTGCAATACCCGCCGCGCCGCCCGCCCGATGTCGACGGGAAAGCGAACCTGGCTCCGCCTTGTTTTCTGCCTTCGCCGCCGTGCTTCTCGGGGCCGTAGGTGTTACCGCAGCATCAGTGCTCCCGACGTCTGCGCCCACAGCCCCCGATGTTCTGCCGATGTCGATTGCACCGCAGAGAGCGTCCCCGACGCACGCGCGGATCCGCGTCGAAGAGTTGACGCCCGCCGCCGAATCACTCGCCGGCTTCGTCGCGCGCCACTATCGGGTTGCTCGAGAGTCGGCGCGCGAGATGGTCCGCACGGCCTTTCACGAGGGCCGGCGCAACGGTGTCGACCCGCTGCTGATCCTTGCTGTTATCGCCGTCGAATCGCGTTTCAACCCGATCGCCGAAAGCGAGCAGGGGGCGGTAGGCCTCATGCAGATCGTCCCGCGATTCCACATGGATAAGGTCGATGCTGAGGTCGATGCGGGGGTCGATGCGGCCGGCCCTTCGTTTCTGCCGCCGCGGACGAACATCGCAATCGGCACGCGCATCCTGAAGGACTCGATTCGCCGCGGCGGAGGGGAAGCTGCCGGCTTGCAGCTCTACAACGGCTCGTTCGACGACGAGTCGCGCGCCTACGCCAACCGTGTCCAAGTCGAGCGCCGTCGCCTTGAAGCAGCGTTGCCACGCCCGCGCAATCGCGCGTGAGCCACGGGCTCCTACAGGGGCGGGGTCGGTGCTGTATCGGGCGGCAGCGGGATGAATTCGGCGTCGTCGTGGACCGGCAGCTTCATCCGCCCCGCGCGCCAGTCGGCCTTGGCCTGCTCGATCCTCTCGCGCGACGACGACACGAAATTCCACTCGATGTATCGCGCGCCGATCGGCTCGCCCCCGAGCAGCATCACGACGGCGGGCGTGACGGCGGTGAAGAGCACCGGCGCGCCAGGCGCGAACACCAGCAGCTTTCCACTTTCGTACGTCGCTCCCTCGACATCGACTGATCCCGACACGATGTACGCGGCACGCTCCGGGTAGCGCGATTCGAGCTGTGCTTTCGCGCCGGCGTCGAGATTCCAGTGGACGTAGAAGAGCGGCGAGTGCGTGCGCACCGCTGCTTTCGCTCCGAAAGCCTCGCCGGCGATGAGGCGCGCCCAGAGACCGCCCGATTGGAACGTTGGCAAGTCGTCGGAGCCGTGGTGGTTGAAACCGGGAGCGGTCTCTTCAAATTCCTTCGGCAGGCCGACCCAGGCCTGCAGGCCGTGCATTTTCCCGCCCTCGCGACGCGCGCGTTCGAAGCGCTCGGAGTGCGTGATCCCGCTGCCGGCGGTCATCCAGTTGACCTCGCCGGGCCGGATCGCCTGTTCGGAGCCGATGCTGTCGCGGTGCATGATCTCGCCGTCGAAAAGATAAGTGACGGTCGACAAGCCGATGTGCGGATGCGGCCGGACATCGACGGAGCGCGGAATTCCCGGCGCAAATCCAACGGGACCGATATGGTCGAAGAACGCGAACGGGCCGACCATGCGGCGCTGTGCTGCGGGCAGCACGCGTCCCACTTCGAAGCCGCCCAGATCGCGGCGGCGCTGGTCAATGACAAGTTCGATCATCCGAGCCTCCGATCGACGAAATGCGCGAAGATGGGGTCCCTTCCATGGAGATCGCGCCATGCCCACCATCCCCGGAGCCGGAATTATCGCCCATGCCATACAGCTCGCCATCGCACCGGTATTCCTGCTGACCGGGGTGGCCGGATTGCTCAACGTGATGGCGGGCCGGCTCGCGCGCGTGATCGACCGTGTTCGTGCGCTCGAGCAGACCTGGCCCGGTCTCGATGCCAAATCCCGCGCCACGGCGCGCGTCGAAATCGGCAATCTCGAGCGGCGCCGACGCGTCTGCAGCTGGTCGATCAACTATTCGACGGCGGCGGCGCTGCTGATCTGCCTCGTGATCGTCGCTCTCTTTGTCGAGGAGTTCTTTGCAAAGGACCTGCGCTGGCTCGCCGGCGCGTTGTTCGTCGCCGCGATGGTGGCGCTGATCGGCGGCCTCACGTGCTTCATGCGCGAAGTCTATCTCGCGACGCACATGACGAGCGTCGACCTCAAGCAGTTCGAATGAACCGAAGACTCTTTCGGCGGCATCACGTCACTTGCGCTTCGCGAGTATCGCCTCGATCTCGTCCATGATCGCGTTCATCCGCGCGACCAGCGCCTGGTAGGGCGCCGGCGTCGCGAGATCGACGCCGGCCTTCTTCACGAGCTCGTACGGATAGTCCGAGCCGCCGGCCTTCAGCAGGTCGAGGTAGCGCTCGAGCGCGCCCGGCTCGCTCGCCGCCGACCCGCTGCGCGAACAGCGCGCTCGCGGCGATCGACGTCGCGTACTGGTAGACGTAGAAGCCGTTGTAGAAGTGCGGGATGTACGCCCACTCGACGCAATAGGCGTCGTCGATCGTCGACCACGCCTTCGGCTGGCGCCGTGGTAGCGCTTCAGGATGTCGCAATACGCCTTGGTCAACGCTTCGCCGGTCAGCGGCTCGCCCTTGTCGACCCGCGCGTGGATGCTGCGCTCGAACTCGGCGAACATCGCCTGCCGGAAGAACGTTCCGCGCAGCTGCTCCAGCGCGGAGCCGAGGTAGAAGAGGCGCTCGTCGTCGGTCTTCGCCGTCTTCAGCACTCGCTGCAGCAGCAGCTCCTCGTTGAACGTCGACGCGATCTCGGCGATGAACGTCGCGTAGTTCGACGTGACGAACGGCTGCGCCTGGTTGGCGAGGTACGAGTGCATCGCATGGCCCCACTCGTGCGCCACCGTGGTGACCGATTCGTAGTCGTCGTTGTAGTTCATCAGCACGTACGGATGCACGTCGTACGCATAGCCGTCCATGTGCGCGCCGGACTGCTTGTGCGGCCGCGGATAGGTGTCCATCCAGCGGTGGTCGAAGCCGTAGGTCAAGCGCGTCGACGTACTCCTTGCCGAGCGGCGCGACCGCCTCCAGCACCGAGCTTGCGGCCGACGGCGTAGGGAAGCGTGACGTCGCCGTGCACGAGCGGCGGGTAGATGTCGTAGTAGTGGAGCTGCGGCACGCCCAGCATCTTCGCGCGCAGGCGGAAATAGCGGTGCAGCGTCGGCAGGTTCGCGTTCGGTCTGCGCGATCAGCGTGTCGAAGACCGCGACCGGGATCTTGTTGCGATCGAGCGCGCGCGTGATCGAATCCGGGTACTTGCGCACTTTCGCGTAGCACGGCATCCTGCTTGAGCTGCGAATACAGGTTCACGCCGATCGTGCGCTCGTAGGTCTTGAACGTGCCGAAGAACGCGTCCATCACCTGCTTGCGGTCGTCGCGGTTCGGCGCCTCGCGGTATTTCGTGTACGCCGAGCCGTCGAGCGTGACCTCTTCGCCGGTGGACAGCTTGATCTTCGGCCACGGAATGTCGGCGTTGGTGAGGATCGTGTAGGCCGATGCCGCCGGCGTTGTCCATCAGGCCGAACTGTCGCGACCAGCGCCTCGCCCTCGTCGTTCAGCGTGTGCGGCGCCATCGCGCAGCGACTGCGCTCGAGCGGGATAGCGATAGATCGCAAGCGACGGCTCCTTCTTCAGGAATTGCGCGATGCGGTCCTTGCCGATGCGCAGGATCTCCGGATCGACGAACGCGCCGGCTTCGGCTCAAGCGGTTGCCGAGGATGTCGGCCTTCTGGTCGAGCTCGAGGTACGCCGGCGTTCCCGGTGTCCTCGGAGAGCTGCTCGCCGGAAAACGCGGCCATCCGGTAGTAGCGCTTGGTCATGTCCGCCTGCAGGTCGAGACATTGCTTGAAGCGCGCGACGCTGTCGCCGAGGTGTCCCTTGCAAGCGGCAAACTCCCTGATCTGCGCGTCGAGTTTCGTCGCATCGGCGTTCCACGCGGCGGTCGACGGATAGATTTCGGCGAGATTCCAGCGGTCGGCCGGCGAATCGGCCAAAGCGGGCGTGGACGCGATCGCAGTCGCGCAAATCAGTACGAGGCAACTTCGCATTTTGGCGATGAGAGCGGGAGGTGGAGAGGGGACGAGATTGTACCTTCGCGAAACGCGGGTAGCGTAAAATATCGGCCCTACGCCACGCCAAAGAGAATATGGTCATGAGGATCCCCTTGATTTCCGCAGCGCTCGTTCTCGCGGTGCTCGTCATTGCGTGTTCGAAAGCGCCCGAGACGCCGCCGGCCGCGGCCGTTCCGCGTGCCGAAACGGTTGCGCCGGCGACGCAGACCAGCGCGCCGCAGGCGGCCGCGCACGCGGAGCACGCCATCGCGTGGGAAACGGGAGACGTCGACGCCGCTTTCGCCAGAGCCAGGAGCGAAAACAAGCCGCTCTTTTTGTACTGGGGCGCGGTCTGGTGCCCGCCGTGCAACGAGGTCAAGGCGACGATCTTCACCCGCCAGGACTTCATCGAGCGGGCGCGCAACTTCGTTCCCGTCTACATCGACGGCGATGCCAAAAGCGCGCAGAAGCTCGGCGCGCGATTCAATGTGAGCGGCTACCCGACGATGGTGCTGTTCACGCCGGACGGCAGAGAAATCACGCGCCTCCCGGGTGAGGTCGAAGCCGACCGTTACATGCAAGTGCTTTCGCTCGGCATGAACGGCGCGCGGCCGGTGAAGGAAACGCTGACGGCGGCGCTCGCGACGGGCGACGCCAATGCAAAGCTGCGGCCGGAAGACTGGCGCATGCTCGCCTGGTACTCGTGGGAAACCGACGAGAGCCAGGTGCTGGAGGCGAGCAAGCGGCCGGCTACGTTGGAGCGCCTCGCCAAGGCGTGCGCCGCCGACCAGCCGCAACTCGCAAAGCGGCTGTCTCTGCAGGCGATGGTCGCCACGGCAAGGGTCAAGGGTGCCAAGCCGCGCAATGACCCGGCGCGCCGTGGAGAAGCTCCTTCCGCTGCTCGCCGATGCCGCCTTCACGCGCGAGAATTTCGATCTCGTCGTCTATTACGCCGACGACGTCTCGGGCAACATCACGCTGCCGAAGTCGCCCGCGCGAACCCGTGTTGTCGATGCATGGAATGCGGCGCTCGAGCGCCTTGCCGCGGACCGCGGGCTCTCGACGCTCGACCGCCTTGCCACGCTCCATGCCGAAGTTGCGCTCGCAAAGCTCGGTGCGCCCGACGGTCCGCTTCCCGACGCGCTGCAAAAGCGCATCCGGGATGAAGCGGCTCGCGCCGATCGCGAGACGACCGACCCGTATTCGCGGCAGTCCGTCATCAGCGGCGCGGCGGAGCTCCTGACCGAAGCGGGACTCCTCGCAGATTCCGATACGCTGCTCATGGCGGAGCTCGCGCGCTCGCATTCACCCTACTATTTCATGCTGGGTCTTGCCGACAACGCGAAGAAACGCGGTGACAAGGCTGCTGCCGTCGATTGGGCCGAGAAGGCCTATGTCGCTGCGAGGGGACCGGCGACGCGGCTGCAATGGGGCTCGCGTTACGTGGCGACGCTGGTCGATCTGACGCCTCAGGATGCCGCGCGGATCGAGAAGGCCGCGGCACAGGTCATCAATGAGCTCGAGCCATCTCCCGACACGTTCTACGAGCGCAATCAGCGCGCGCTCGAGCGCGTCGGCAAGAACCTCGCGAAATGGAACAAGGACAACGCGCACACCGCTGCAGTGGGGCGATTGCGCGCCGAGATGGCGGGCGTGTGCGCCAAGGTGCCGGCGACCGACCCCGCGCGCGCCACCTGCAACCGGGTGCTGAACCAGGGCGCTTCTCGCGCTTGACGCGAGCTCCCCCATGCCGTTCGATGATCGAAACGTGCTGGGCGGAAAGCTCGCTCCTTGCTCGACGTCGCCACGCACCGGCTTCTACCGCGACGGCTGCTGCAACACCGGACCCGAAGACCTCGGACTCCATGTCGTGTGCGTGCAGGTGACCGCCGAATTTCTGGCCTTCGCGCGTTCGCGCGGCAACGATCTCGTCACGCCGGCCCCGGAATACGGATTTCCCGGCCTCAAGCCCGGCGACCGCTGGTGCGTGTGTGCGGCCACGTGGCGCGAGGCGTACGAGTCAGGGACGCCGGCGCCCGTCGTGCTCGCCGCCACGCACGAAGAGACGCTCGCGGTGATCCCGCTCGAGGCGTTGCGCGAGCATGCGCTCGATCTGCACTGAATAGTTCTGCATGCGCGCCGTTCGGTATGACGGCTACGGTTCGGCCGACGTGCTCTACGTCGCGGACATTGCGGAGCCGGAACCCGGTTCGGGCGAAGTGAAGTTACGCGTTCGCGCGGCGAGCTTGAATCCGCTGGACGGCAAAGCGCGTGCGGGGCACCTGCGCTGGGTGCCCATGTTTCGCGGACCGCCGCGCGGGACCGGTTGCGATGTCGCCGGGGAAGTCGTCGCGATTGGCAGCGGCGCCGCGCCGCGGCACATGGGCGAGCGCGTGTTCGGCTCGATATCGCCGATGGCGCGTGACGGCGCGTTTGCCGAATACGCGGTGGTTCCGGCCGCGAATCTTGCCGCCATTCCGGACGGGCTCGACTTCGAGCAAGCCGCAACGCTGCCGCTCGCGGGCGGCATGGCGTTGCAGGCACTGGTCGATCACGCACGCCTCGCCGCTGGGGAGCGCGTGCTGATCACCGGCGCCGCGGGCGGAGTCGGCCATTTTGCGGTGCAGATCGCGAAACACCTGGGTGCGCATGTCGTCGGCGTGTGCAGCGCTGTCAACGTTGAGTTTGTGCGCGGTCTCGGCGCCGACGAAGTCGTCGATTACGGCCGGGGCGATTTCACGCAACGCGACGATCGCTTCGAAGTCGTCTTCGATGCGGCGTGCGCATCGTCGTTCGCCGCAGCGCGACACGTGCTCACCGAGACCGGCTGCTACATCAACACGGCGGGCAGTGCGGGCGCGGCGATCGATTCAGCGGCGAGTGCGGTCGTCGCGCGATTCACATCGCGCCAGCGCGTCATCGTCTTCTCGGTGACGACGGGAAGCGCAACGTGCCAGCGACTTGCGGCTCTTGCGGCGCGCGGTGCCGTACGACCGCATATCGAACGCCGGATTGCGCTCGAAGACACTGCGGACGCGCAGCGCGCGATGGAAACCGGGCATGGACGAGGCAAGGTCGTCGTCGCGCCCTGACGCCGAGTCGCCGTCGCGCCCAAGCCTTCCGGGCAGTGCTGGCGATCAGATCCCTAGAACAGCGACGCCGTCGGATCGATTTCGGCTGTCGGCGTTTCGCCGATGGCTTCAACCGGGATCAGCGCGCCGATGCGCACGCCGAGGAGGCGGATTCGGCGCTCGAGCGAGACGCGCTTCAGGCACTCGCCCGCCGCGCGGCGGATCGTCTGCGCATCCTGGGTCGGCGCGACGATCGTCTGATCGCGCGTGACGGTCCTGAAATTGTCATAGCGAAGCTTGAGCCCGATCGTGCGACCTGCGTAGCCGGCACGCAACAGATCGTCGGCGACGCCGACGCAAAGATCCGTGAAGATCCGGGTGAGCTCCGCACGATCGCGTGTCGCGGAAAGGTCGCGGTCCAGCGTCGTTTCGCGGCTGATCGACTTCGGCTCACTGTGAGTGACAACGGGCCGGTCGTCGCGGCCGTGCGCAGCTTCGCGCATCCAGGCGCCGGAATGGCGGCCGAACTGCTCGACGAGCCAGGAGGGATCGGCGTGCGCAAGCTCGCCGATGGTGTGGATGCCGAGCGTGTCGAGCTTCGCCGCTGCCTTGGGACCGATGCCATTGATCCGGCGCGCCGGCAGCGGCCAGATGCGCAACGGGATGTCGGCAGCGTTGACGATCGTGACGCCGTCGGGCTTGTCGAGCTCGGAGGCGATCTTCGCCAGCAATTTGTTCGGCGCGATGCCAATCGACGACGACAGGCCCGTCGCCTCGCGCACCGCATTCTTGATCGAATGCGCGATCGCGCGAACGCCGGCGTTCTGGTCCGCGATATCGCGGACGATGTCCGGAGGTGGTTCGACGTCGGTAAGATCGATGTAGATCTCGTCGATGCCGCGGTCCTCGATGCGCGGCGCGATTCTGGCGACGGCGTCCTTGAACAGTCGCGAGTAGCGGCGATACGCGTCGAAATCGACCGGCAGGCGGATCGCGTCGGGTGCGAGGCGAGCCGCCTTCATGAGACCCATGCCGGAATGGACGCCGAGCGCGCGCGCCTCATATGTGGCAGTGGTCGCCACACCTCGGCCGACATACTCGCGCAGCGTCGCGAACGTTTCGCGCGCATCGTCCGTCGCGCTCGTCCGGCCGCCACCGATTACCACGGGCTTGCCGCGCAATTCGGGATAGCGCAGGAGCTCGACGGACGCGTAGAACGCATCCATGTCGAGATGGGCGATGATTCGCGGGCGTTCGGACAAGGTTCGCTCTGCAGAAAGCCGCGGTGGGTGCTTTCGATGATGCCTCAAGCCGAGGGCCGGACCAAGCTTGGCGGTTCGGGTCGGGTGTCGGGCTCGCGTGGCAAAATACGGGTCATGCCGACCTCCGCTGCCGCCGCTTCCGCCGCGTTCGTCCCCGTTACGAATACGGGAAAGGACCGGAGCGAAGCCGCCGCCCGTCCCGTCGCGGCGTGGCTCTTCATCTGCTGCGCACTCGTGTTCGCGATGATCGTCGTCGGCGGCGTCACCCGCCTCACGCATTCAGGGCTGTCGATCGTGGAGTGGCAACCGATCGTCGGCACACTACCGCCGCTAACCGACGCCGACTGGCAGGGGGTGTTCGCGAAATATCAGCAGACGCCGGAGTTCAAGCAGGTCAACCATGCGATGACGCTCGCTGAATTCAAGGGCATCTACTGGTGGGAATACGCCCACCGGCTCATGGGCCGCGCGATCGGCGCCGTCTTCCTTCTGCCGCTGATCGTGTTCGCCGTGCGGCGACGCATTGCAAGCGGACTTGGATGGAAGCTCGCAATCATCTTCGCGCTGGGCGGGTTGCAAGGCGCGATGGGCTGGTACATGGTCAAGAGCGGTCTCGTCGACGACCCGCGGGTTTCGCAGTTCCGGTTGACCGCGCATCTCGCGCTCGCGCTTCTGATTTTCGCGGCGATGTTCTGGATCGCGCTATCGCTCGTCTTGCCGCAACGCGCGGTGGCGACCACACCCGCCCATCATGGGGCGCGCCGTTGGGCTTTCTCGATCGCGGCGCTGGTATTCGTGATGATGCTGACCGGCGGCTTCGTCGCCGGGATCCGGGCGGGCTTTGCCTACAACACGTTCCCGCTGATGAACGGCAGCGTCGTTCCGCCCGAGATTTTCATGCTCGAGCCGTGGTGGAAGAATTTCTTCTGGAACATGGCCACCGTCCAGTTCGATCACCGGCTGATCGCGTGGCTGCTGGCCATTGCCGTGCCGGTCCTCTGGTGGAAGCTGCGGCGCGCCGCAGACATGCCGCCGCGCGCGCGTAGCGGTGCGATGTTCCTGCTCGGCCTGCTTGTGCTGCAGATCGCGCTCGGCATCTCGACACTGGTTCTCGTGGTTCCCCTACCACTCGCGGCGGCGCATCAGGCCGGTGCCGTGCTCGTTTTTGCGGCAGCGTTGAATGTCGCGCACGCATTGCGTTAAAACCCAATCAGCACCGTGATTGGAGTTGCGTCAAATCACGTGGCAGGAGATCATAGTGAGTTCCGACGCTGCAAACGCAAAGAAAGACACCATGACCGATCCACGCGCTCTGGACGAACCTCTTTCGGATTCCGAACTCGACGAGCTCGAGGTCTTCCTCGCCTCCGACGCCGTTCCGCAGGATTGCATGGATCTCGAAATGCTCGACGGCTACCTGACCGCGGTCGTCTCTGGACCCGAGGTGATCCAACCGTCCGAGTGGCTGCCGCAGGTGTGGAGCGAAGGCAGCAAGAGCGCCGCGCCGGTGTTCGTCGATAACGACCAGGCGCAGCGCATCATGGGCCTCGTGCTGCGGCATTTTGTCGGCATCCAGCGCACGCTCGGCGAGTCGCCGACCCGCTTTCGCCCGTTGCTTTACGTGCCGGACGAGAAGGCGCAGCGCGGAGAGCGCGCACCCGCCGAAGCCACCGCGTGGTGCGAAGGTTACATGGCGGGCGTCAAACTCCGCGACGACGAATGGCAGCCGCTGTACGACGCGGAAGACGCGCGCGACTGGATCTTCCCCATTGAGGCGCTCGCATTCGGCGATCGCGATGACGATTTCACGGAATGGGTCGACAGCGACGAAAAGCGCGCCGAGTTGATCGAGGAGCTGCCCGTCGCGGCGGTTCTCATCTTCCGCTTCTGGCTCTCGCGACGCGAGGCGACGCAGGGGCGCGGCACCGGCAGCCGCCGCAGCGCGTTCGCCGATGCGACGCGCAAATCGCGGCAGCGGTTGCACTGAACGGCCGAACGGGCGGCCGGACGGCCAACCTTGATACGGTGGGTACGGTGGATCGGGCCACCATGCGTGCGCGCTTCGACTTCGGATTCGCAAGTGGCGATGCGAGCGATAGCGCACTCGCCCCGTTGCGAGAGCGCATTGCCCTCGCCCATCGCGCCGACGAGTCCCGTATGGTGCTTGCGCTGGCGAAAGAGGCGCGATTCACGCCCGACGCTCTCGCACAGACCCAGGCGCAGGCGACACAACTCGCCGAGGCAGTGCGCGCCGAGCGTTCGCAGGCCGGCGGCGTCGACGCGCTGATGCTCGAGTTCTCGCTCGACAGCCGCGAGGGCGTCGCACTGATGTGCGTCGCCGAGGCGCTGCTGCGCATCCCGGACGCAGCGACCCGCAATCGCCTGATCCGCGACAAGATCGGTCGCGGCGATTGGCGCGCGCATGTCGGCGCTTCGCCGTCGCTGTTCGTCAACGCCGCCGCGTGGGGCCTGCTCGTCACCGGCAAGCTCGTCGATACGCGCAACGAAGGCGCGCTCGAACAGGCGCTCGCCTCACTGTTGCGCAAGGGCGGCGAACCGCTGATCAGAAAAGGGGTGGACCTCGCGATGCGCCTGCTCGGCCGCCAATTCGTCACTGGCCGCACGATCGACGAGGCGCTCGTCAACGTGCGCGAGCGCGAAGCACGCGGCTATACGTACACGTTCGACATGCTGGGCGAGGCGGCGCTGACCAAACCCGATGCGGAGCGCTACTACGCCGCGTACGAAACGGCGATCCACGCGATCGGCCGCGCCGGGGCGGGACGCGGCGTCATCGCGGGACCCGGCGTATCGGTGAAGCTGTCGGCGCTGCATCCGCGCTATTCGCGGGCGCAGCGGGAGCGCGTTGCCGCCGAGCTTACGCCGCGCGTTCTCTCGCTCGCGCGCCTCGCGAAGCGCTACGACATCGGCTTCGCCATCGATGCCGAGGAATCCGAACGGCTCGAGCTCTCGCTCGATCTTTTCGCGCAACTGGCCGCCGATCCCGGTCTCGCGAATTGGGACGGCCTCGGTTTCGTTGTGCAGACCTACCAAAAGCGCGCGCGCCCAGTGATCGACTGGGTCGTTGCGCTCGCGCGACAGCACAGCCGCGTCCTGATGCTGCGCCTCGTCAAGGGCGCGTACTGGGATTCCGAGATCAAGCGCGCCCAGGTCGACGGCATGCCCGGGTACCCCGTGTTCACGCGCAAGGTGCACACCGACTTGTGCTATCTCGCATGCGCAAAGGCGATGCTTGCAGCACCCGATGCGCTCTACTCCCAGTTCGCGACGCACAACGCGTTCACGATCGCGGCAATCCGCACGCAAGCCGGCAGCGCTCGCTACGAATTCCAGTGTCTCCACGGGATGGGCGAGACCGTCTACGACCAGCTGATGGCAAGCGGCAAGCTCGACACGCCGTGCCGGGTCTACGCGCCGGTGGGTTCGCACGAGACGCTGCTCGCGTATCTCGTGCGGCGCCTGCTCGAGAACGGCGCCAACTCTTCGTTCGTCAATCGCATTGTCGATCCGGCGGTTCCGATCGCGTCACTGGTGGAAGATCCTGTCGCGGCGGCAGAGAAAACGGGCGGCGCACCCCATGCGAATCTGCCCGCGCCGGAAGCCATTCTGCCGGGGCGGCGCAATTCGCAAGGCTTGGATCTCGCCGACGATACGACGCTGCACGCGCTCGCGGATGCGCTCGACAAGACGCCTAAGGAATTCGATGTGGCACACGGCGCTGCCGGCGCGAGCGACATCGTCAATCCAGCCGACCGCGGCGACGTCGTTGGACGAGTCGTCCTCGCTGCGCCGGGCGACGTGGAACGCGCCATCACTGTGGCAGCGGACGTCGGCATGGAATGGTCACGCACGGCTGTCGGCGAGCGCGCGGCATGCCTCGAGCGCGCGGCGGACCTTCTCGAGGCGGAAAGCGCGACGTTCATCGCACTTGCGGTGCGCGAGGCGGGAAAGACATTCGGCAACGCCGTTTCCGAAGTGCGCGAAGCGGTCGACTTCCTGCGCTACTACGCAGCGCAGGCGCGAGAGCTCGCGAATGCAGCGCCGATAGGACCCGTGGTCGCGATCTCGCCGTGGAATTTTCCGCTGGCGATTTTCACTGGGCAGGTGAGCGCCGCGCTGGCGGCGGGCAATCCGGTGCTCGCCAAACCCGCCGAGCAGACACCGTTGATAGCGCATGAGGCCGTGCGCATCCTGCACCGCGCGGGCGTACCGACGGCGGCCTTGCAGCTCTTGCCCGGACCCGGCGAAACGATTGGCGCCACACTTGTTGCCGACCAACGTATCGCGGGTGTCATCTTCACCGGTTCGACCGAAGTGGCGCGAATCATCCAGCGACAGCTCGCGACACGCGGCGACGATCCGGTGCTGATTGCAGAAACCGGGGGCCAGAATGCGATGATCGTCGACAGCTCCGCGCTTTCCGAGCAGGTCGTCATCGATGCGCTTTCGTCCGCGTTCGACAGCGCCGGTCAGCGCTGCTCGGCGCTGCGCGTGCTGTGCCTGCAGGACGACATCGCGGAGCCTGTGCTCGCGATGCTGAAAGGCGCGCTGCAGGAGCTTGTCCTGGGCGATCCGCGACGCCTTTCCACCGACATTGGCCCGGTCATCGACGCCGAAGCGCGCGCCGCGCTCGCCGCCCATGTCGACAAAGCGCGCGCTCGCGGCTGGCCCGTCCTGCAGTTGCCCGCAGCCGAGGAATTGGCGCGCGGAACGTTTTTCGCGCCGGCGTTGATCGAGCTGCCGTCGGTCGCCGCGCTCGCAGAGCTCACGCGCGAGGTCTTCGGCCCGGTGCTGCACGTCGTGCGCTGGCATCGGGACGAGCTGCCGGCGCTCATCGACGCGATCAACGCGACGGGCTACGGGTTGACGCACGGCATCCACACGCGAATCGACGAAACCGCCGCGGCCATTCTCGCGCGCGTGCATGCCGGCAATGTGTACATCAACCGCAACATCGTCGGCGCCGTCGTCGGCGTTCAGCCGTTTGGCGGCCACGGCCTGTCGGGGACCGGGCCGAAAGCGGGTGGACCGCTGTACCTCCGCCGGCTCGTGCGGCAGCCTGTGCGCGCGCCATTGCCCGCGGCGGCTGTGGCGCTCCCCGGGCCGACCGGCGAAGCGAATACGCTCGAATTCCATCCACGCGGCGTCGTTGCCTGCATTGCCGATGACGCGTCGTCGTTGCTCGCACAGACGAGTGCGGCGCGCGCCACCGGAAACACGCCGCTCTGGTTGCGCAATCCGCTGATGCTGGCCGCGCGCGACCGCCTCGCGGGAGATGGGGTGATGTTCGCCGATACGCTCGATCCTTCGACCGTCGATGCCGTATTGCTCGACGCGTCGAGCGCGCGCGCGCGACGGGTGCGCGTCAAACTTGCGGCGGCGGAAGGCAAGATCATTCCGGTCATCGCACCCGAGGCCGACGGCGGATACGATCCGGCGCGGCTCGTCGTCGAGCGGACTGTCACGGTGAACACGGCGGCGGCAGGCGGCAACGCTGCGCTCTTATCGCTGTCCGAAGACCGGGCGTAGCTCCGTCCGCGAAGCACCGGCGCGCCGATGCGCTTCTTCGACGCCGCGACGATCCGCGACGCGCTGCCGTGGCCGCGCATGCTGGAATCGCTCGGCGCGATGTTGCGCGAGGAGGTGTCCGCTCCGCTACGCGGACATCACACGATCGACGTCCCCGGCGCGTCGGCGGCAACGCTGTTGCTGATGCCGGCTTGGCGCACCGGGCGCCGGATCGGCGTCAAGCTCGTCACCGTGTTTCCCGGCAACCGCGAGCGCGGCCTGCGTGCGGTGAATGCCGTCTACGCGTTGTTCGACGGGCGGAACGGCGAGCCGCTGGCGCTTTTTGACGGCGACGAGATCACCGCGCGGCGCACGGCGGGCGCATCCGCTTTCGCTGCCCGTTCGCTCGCGCGGCGCGACGCGCGTCATCTCGTCATGGTGGGAGCGGGACGACAGGCGCGCGGCCTCATCGAAGCCCATTCGCATGTGCGGCCGATCGAGCGCGTGAGCCTGTGGAGCCGGACATCGGCGCACGCGAGCGCCGCGGCGCGGGCGATGGCGGCCGACGGCCTGCCGGTGATAGCCGTTTCCGACCTCGAGGCGGCGGTGCGCACTGCGGATGTCGTTTCCTGCGCGACGCTTGCGACGCAACCGCTGGTGAAAGGCGCGTGGCTTGCGCCCGGCGTTCACCTCGACCTCGTCGGCGCGTTCAACGCAACGATGCGCGAAACGGACGACGCCGCGATGCGCCGTGCCGACGTGATCGTCGTCGACCATCGAACGGGCGCATTGACGGAAGGCGGCGACCTCGTGCAGGCGATCGACAGCGGCGCCATTGCACGGGAGCGGATCGTGGCCGACCTCGCCGATCTCGCGCGCGGCGCGCACCCCGGGCGCACGGATAACGCGCAGATCACGGTGTTCAAATCGGTAGGCTTCGCGCTCGAGGATCTGGCGGCCGCCGAATCGATTCTCGATGCCGCGGAGGACGCCGCCTAGTGCCCGCCCGGCCGCCCGAAGGGCACTATGCGCCCCCCTGGGGGCAGCGAACGAAGTGAGCGTGGGGGTCCACAACTCTAGTGAACGGCGCGCCCGGCCGCATCCTGACGCGCTTCGTATTCCTCGATCAGCGCCACGAGCTCGTCAAATCGGCGACCGGCGGGCGTGTCGGGATCGGTCGCCATCAACTCCTCCAATTCGTCGAGCGCGGCAAGATAGGCGGCCTCGTTGTCCAAACGTTGCGGGTCGAGAAGATGCGACATCGTGTGCTCCTGTTCGCTCGCTCAAGGAACTTTCGCGGCATCATCGGCGTCGCGGGGCGCGCGCGCCATTGACCGTTTGGATTAGGGCCTCAACAGGCCCTAAGCGTTCGGTCAGAGCGTGAATCCGTCCGGGAGCAGCCCCTGCGCTTCAGGGTGGCGCTTCATGTACGTTCGCACGTACGAACACCACGGCTCGACTTCGAGATCGTTCGCCGTGGCGTAGGCGAGCGCCGCTTGCACGAGCCTCGCCGCGATGCCGCGACCCGTGAGCGGCCGCGGCACCGCCGTGTGATGGATTCGCATCACGCCGTCGACGAGGTGATAGTTGGCAACGCAAAGGTGTCCGTCCACCGTTGCTTCGAAACGCGAGGCGGCCGCGTTGTGCCGCACCTCGACGGGCGATGTCGCAGTGCGGGTCACTGCACCGGATAGAACGCGTACGAATCCATCGCCAGCGCCCCCGCTTCAAAGCCCTGGATGACGCGTTCGACGCGGGGAGTGTCCCCGGCCGCGCCCCATGCGACGTGCAGCGGCAGAAAGTGTTCCTCCGACGGATGAGCGCGCTCCGCTTGCGGTGCCTGTTCGCGATACGCGATCAGCGCCGCGGTGTCGTGCACCGCCAGGCGATCCTGCAGCCAGTCGGAAAACGCCTGCGCATAACGCAGCGGCTCGTTGCGGCGCGGGTTGGCCATCCAGTCGCGAAGATTGTGCGTCGTATGGCCCGATCCGACGATCAGCACGCCATCGGCGGAGAGCGGCGCCAGCGCTCGCCCAAGCGCCACGTGGCGCGCGGTGCCAAGCTCGGGCTGCACGGAGAGCTGCACGACGGGCACGTCGTGGTCCGGATACATCCAACGCAACGGTACCCACGCGCCGTGATCGAGTCCCCGACAGCCGTCGACACCGGCCGTGATTCCGGCGTTCTTCAGCAGGGCGATGGCTTGCGTCGAGAGGGGTGGATCGCCGGGTGCCGGGTATTCGATTGCATACAGCGCCGCGGGAAAACCACCGAAATCGTGAATCGTCCCCGGCTTCGGATTTCCGGTCAGCATCGGCACCGACGTTTCCCAGTGTGCCGAGACCATCAGCACCGCGCGCGGTCGCGGCAGCGTGCGGCCCAGCGCTTGCCACGCGTCGCCGGCGGCGCCCGGCTCGATGGCGTGCATCGGCGAGCCGTGGGAAAGAAAAAGCGTCGGAAGCGTCATTGCGGCAGAACCATGCGTGCGTTCAGGCTGTTTCCTTCGCCGCGTCGTGCGCTTTCTTGATCAGGCCTTCCTCGGCCATCGCCGCACGCACCGCCGGGCGCGCCGCCACCCGCGCATGGAACTGTTGTACGAGCGGCCACGGCGCGAGATCGAACTTCAGCATCGGCGCCCAATTGACGATTGTGAACAGGTACGCGTCGGCAACAGTGAACTTCTCGCCCATGATATAGGGCTGGATCGAAAGCGTCTTCGAAATGAAGTCGAGGCGAGATGCGATCTTGGCGTGCAGCGTTTCCTTCGTCGCGTCGGGTACGGGATGCCACAGCGGGCTGAAATTCTTGTGCAGCTCGGTGGCGACGAAGTTGAGCCACTCCATCAGCCGATAGCGTTCCATCGAGCCGAAGACGGGCGCCAGCGTACCCGGCTTGCGGTCGGCGATGTATTGCAGGATCACGGCTGCTTCGGACAAACGCGATCCGTCGTCGAGCTCGAGCACGGGCACGTAGCCTTTCGGGTTGATTGTGTAGTAATCCGTGCCGTCGGCGAGCGTGTGAGTCTTGAGGTCGACTCGCTTCGCCGAATAGGACAGGCCGGCTTCGGCGAGCGCGATGTGCGCTGCCAGCGAGCAAGCGCCAGGCGAGAAATAGAGGTTCATGAAATTTCCTTCAGGTCGGATTGACAAATACCCGTCGTGCGTCAGGCGCGATGCGGCGTCGGCGTCGGGCTCGGGAAACGGAACGCAAATGCCCCGTCTCCGAGCAATGCCTGCACGATCAGCGCGACGGTCCAGAAGGCCGGGTATTCCCAGCCACCATGGGGCGATGTGAAGAGCCAGCCGTTGCCGGAGTGCGCCCACGTTGCGCCGAGCAGCACGGGCACAAGTGCCAGTGCAACGACGCGCGTCCGGAAGCCGACGATCAGCAAGACGCCCCCGAAAAGCTCAGCGGCGATCGTTGCATACCCTAGGACACCGGGGAGCCCGAGGGATTCAAAGAATTTCGCAGTTCCGGCGGGAGTGAAAACGAAGTACTTGAGCAGCGCGTGGGCGATGAACATCGTTCCCAGCGAGAGTCGTAGCAGCAGTGCGGCAGTGGCGGTCGTTCGCTGATCGTTCATGACAGCTCCTTCGAAATTGCACCCGAGGGCGCGATGACCCCAATAGTGTGCTTTGTCGAAAAAGAGATAAATATGCGAGTGGTTGAAATATTATTGCGAAAAATGCAATAATTGTCCTGTCTCCCTGCGGGTGCGCTCAGCATGGATCGTTTCCACGCGATCGAAGCCTTTGTAAAAGTCGTCGAGGCCGGCAGCTTCGCGCGTGCCGCCGATCGCCTCGGCGTATCGGTGTCGTCCGTGTCGCGGCATGTCAGCGAGCTCGAAGCGCATCTCGACGCGCGACTCCTCAACCGGACCACGCGCCGCCTGTCGCTCACCGAGATCGGTGGCGAATTCCACGAACGCTGCGTCCAGCTGCTCGCAGATCTCGAAGAAGCGGAGGAAAGCGCAGGCGAAGGTACGCTCGCGCCGCGCGGCACGCTGCGCCTCACGTGCGGCGTCACGTTCGGCACGCGCCACATCGCCCCGGCAGTCACCGAGTTCATGGCGCGCTATCCCGAGATGCGTTTCGACGTCGAGCTTTCCGACCGCATCGTCGATCTCGTCGACGAGGGCTTCGACGCGGCCGTACGGATCGGCGCCGTCGGCGGCCAGAACCTCATCGCGCGCAAGGTTGGAGTTACCCAGCTCGTCTGCTGCGCGGCGCCCGCCTATCTCGCGCGTCATGGCGAGCCGCGCGTCCCCGAGGACCTCACGGGGCATGCGTGCCTCACGTATGCTTACGCGCCGCAAAGCGGCCTCTGGCCGTTCCGCGACACCGACGGCCGCGAGCGCAGCGTCCGCATTACCGGTCCGGTCCATGCCAACAACGGGGCCTTCCTCGAGGTACTCGCGGTGGCGGGTGTAGGCATCGCGTTCGAGCCCGATTTCGTCGTCGGTCCCGACGTGAAGGCCGGTCGCCTGGTGAAGATCCTGCGGACATTCCTGCCGCGCGCGGCACCGATCAATGTGGTGTACCCGAGCCGGCGCCACCTGTCGGCGAAAGTGCGCACGTTCACCGACTTCCTGGTGCAACGCTTCGCAATCGCCGAATGGGCGCTCGAGGGATCGGTGGGTACCGCTCCCGCCGAGCGACGGAAACCCGAGCGCCGTCGATGATGTTAGATTGACTGAAATCTCACGCGCGCCTCTTCCCATGTCCGAACGCCGCTCGTTTGTCGATCACTGGACCTGGCTCATGCCGCTCGCAGCGTGGGCCGCGCTATTGATCGTGATGGCAACAGGTTGGACGGGCCCGATCCTGTGGGTCGTCGCCGCCTGCCTTGCCGGCGCCGTGTTCGCCGCCGTCCATCACGCCGAGGTCGTCGCGCACCGCGTCGGCGAGCCGTATGGCACGCTGGTGCTCGCGATTGCGGTCACGGTGATCGAAGTCGCGCTGATCGTCTCGCTGATGCTCTCCCTCGGCGACGCCAAGGCGGCGCTGGCGCGGGACACCGTGTTCGCCGCGATCATGATCGTGTGCAATGGAGTCGTCGGGCTCTGCCTCCTGCTGGGCGGGCTTCGGCACCGCGAGCAGGTCTTCCATCTGGAAGGCGCGAGCGCGGCGCTGGCGGTGCTCGCGGCATTGGCGGTGCTGGCGCTGGTGCTGCCGAACTACGCGACGTCGGTTCCAGGTCCGATGTGGTCACCGGCGCAACTCGCATTCTCCGGCATCGCATCGCTTCTGCTCTACGGCGCGTTCGTCTTCATCCAGACGGTCCGCCACCGCGAATATTTCCTGGCCGCGGACCCCTCAGACGAGGACGCGCACGCTCCGCCGCCGTCGCTGTCCGTGACCTGGACGAGCGCCGGACTCCTGTTCGTGTCGCTCGTCGCGGTCGTCGGACTTGCGAAGGCGCTTTCCCCGGCGATCGAATCCGCCGTTGCGAAGTGGGGCGCGCCGGAGAGCGTCGTCGGCATCATTATCGCGTTGCTCGTGCTCTTGCCGGAGGGACTCGCCGCCGCGCGCGCGGCGCGCGCCGACAAGCTGCAGACGAGCCTCAACCTTGCGCTCGGCTCGGCGCTCGCGAGCATCGGTCTCACCATTCCCGTGATCGCAGCGATATTCATCGTGACAGGCCGGCCGCTGATACTCGGCCTCGAGGCGAAGGAAATCGTGCTGCTGGCGCTGACGCTGCTGGTCGGCGCGATCACGCTCGGCACCGGACGCACCACGGTCCTGCAAGGCGTCGTACACCTCGTGATCTTCGCGGCGTTCGCTTTCCTGTCCATCGTGCCCTGAACGCCGTACGCAGAGCCGCTCAGTCGGGAGGCTTGGACAGCGCAGGCGAAGGCGCCGGGATCGGGAGCACGACCGGCTTCGCGACCCGGTGCGACAGTGCGGTCGCCGCGCTCGTCGCGAGCACCACGAGCATCACAGAGCCGAACGGGAATCCATGCAGCTTCCCCGCCTCGGCGGCGGCGAGGAACAGCAGCACGGTGATGAGTCCGCGCGGCGCGATCCAGGTCAGCGCCAATGCGTCCGGCTGTCGCAACGCGCGAAGGATCACCCCGCGCGATGCGAAAACGGCGACGAACACCGCGACGGCGACAGCCCACGCGCGCCACGATGCCATCTTTTCGAGGTTCGTCCAGTAACCGAGGAGCAGGAAGAAGAAGCTCTTGGTGGCGAAGGTGAGCTCGGCGACAAGCCCCTTGTACTCTTTCAGCGTCTGAGGGTAATCGTCGCCGCGCCAGGCGGACAACCGGCGGCTCCAGTTGGCGAGGTGCGGATTGTTGAGCAGCAGGCCGCAGCCCAGCACGAGGACGAGCGGCGACAGCTGCAACGCCTTGCCGGCGGCGTACAGAAATATGATCCCGGCGATGAGCGGCAGGAACCGGACGTGCCCGTCCACCCGGTTGAGGAAAAAAAAGATCATCGGCGCCACGAGCAGCGCGATCGTCAGCGATATCGCGCCGCCGCCGAAGAGGTCGATCGCGAAATCCTGCACCGAGCCCTGCGCGGTGAGCCACGCGTAGAACACGAGCACGCCGATGATATCGGACAGCGAGCTCTCGTAGATGACGAACTCGCGCGGTTCGGCGGCGAGGCCCGATGCGCTCGGAATCGCGACCGCGCTGCTGATCACCGAAAACGGAATCGCCGCGAGAATCGCGTCCGCGTTCGTCATGCCGAGCGCGTTGACGAACAGAATCGTCATCACCGCGAGCGTTGCCGCAAATCCCAACAATGCCGAGGTGGCGGAAACCGCGATCAGCCGCAGGCGCCCGCGCGTGACGTTTAAGTCGAGCGCGCCTTCGAGCACGATCAGGATGAGCCCGAGCGTCCCCACCACCGGCACGACCGGCGCGATCCACGTGAGCTCGACGCCGACCGGGTCGAGGAGATGGCGCAGCGCTATCCCGCTCGCGATCAGCAGCACGACCGACGGCAGCCGGTAGCGGCGGCCCGCGACATTGACGAAGTACGCGAGCAGCAACAGCCCGGACGCGAAGAGGATGGCGGTCTCGGTCATGCGCTCGCGACCGCCGTGCTACGGAATCTGGATCTTTCCGCCACCACCTAGCCCGCCTGCGGGCGGCAGTGCGCCACCCTGCGGTATGACGATCGACGACGACGCCTGCCGGCGCATTTCCATCAGCTCGCGCATCGCGCGGTCGACGCCAGCCTTCGCGGCCGGAGCGTACTTGGCGATTGCGTCGGCGAGGCTCGTGGCATCGATGTCGAAGCTGATCGGCAGCGGTCCCATGTTGGTGAGGAGTTGAGCTTCGCCGCTGTACACCGTCGCGCGCGCGGGATCGGGAGCACCGTCTGCGGTCACGGGGACGAGCACGCGCAACGTGCCGACCTTGCGGTCGGTATAGATTTCCTCGCGGTAAAGCGCAGCCGCATCGAGCGAGGGTTCGCCGCCGCGCGCGGATTCGGTAGCCATGAGACGTCCTTCAGGTTGGTCGAAGGTCGATTCTACGGTGCCGCAGGCGGGCCGCCAACTTGCTCATTGGAGTACCTTCGCGCTGCGCGCTCCGGTATTCGCGCTCGGGGCGGCCCTTCGCGCTCATGCGCCGCGACGACGCGGGGCTTTGGCGGGGACGCCGGTTCGTGTAGATTGCCCAGACGCGCGCCATGCTACTGGCGCTTGGGGACCTGGATGCGCCGATACCTTGCTCTGATCTTCGTCGCGATTGTGGCTGCGATTGTGGCTGCATTAGGGGCAGCGCCCGCTTTCGCGCAGGACTATCCCACGAAGCCGGTGAAGATCATCGTGCCGTTCGCCGCCGGCGGTCCCGCCGATGTCTATGCGCGATTCCTCGGACAGCGGCTCTCGGACGCGCTCGGTCAGCCTTTCGTCGTCGAGGATCGGCCCGGCGCCGGTTCGCTCATCGGCACGGACGCCGTCGCCAAGAGCGCGCCCGATGGTTACACGCTGCTGCTGATGTCGAACACGCAGACGGTCAACGAATCGCTCATTCCCAACAAGCCCTATCAGCTGATGCGTGACTTCGCGCCCGTTGCGCCGATCAACTATTCCGACTTGGTGCTGGTGATACACCCGTCGGTGGGCGCAAGCAGCGTCGCCGATCTCATCAAGCTCGCGAAGGCAAGCCCCGGCAAGCTCAATTACGCTTCTTCCGGACCCGGGACGCCGTATCACATGGCCGGCGAACTGTTCAAGGCGATGGCGGGAGTGGATATCGTCCACGTGCCGTACAAGGGAAGCTCGGGCGCGCGCACCGACGTGCTGGGCGGGCAGGTGCAGATGATGTTCGATGCCGTGACGACGATGAGCGAGCATGCGCGTGCCGGCAGCGTCAAAGCGCTCGCGACGACCGGCAAGACGCGCTCGTCGGTGCTGCCCAATGTGCCGACGATGAGCGAAGCCGGCGTAACGGGCTACGAGGCCGTGATCTGGCTCGGCCTCATCGCGCCCCGGAACACGCCACCGGCAATCGTCGCGCGCCTCAACGCCGAGATCACGAAGATCGTCAATCGTCCCGAGGTGCGCTCGGAGTGGGCGAAGCAGGGTGCGACCGCAATGGTGATGACGCCTGAGGAGTTCGGCCGCTACCTTGCGGAAGACATCGCCAAATGGGAGCGCATCGTAAAAATTTCCGGCGCGAAGCCCGATCAGTGAACGTCCGACTTTCGCCGCGATGACCTTGTCGGTGCTCTGCGCGGGCGCGGCGAAAGGACTCGTTCTCGCGATGGAGCCGGATTTCACCGCCAAAACCGGTGTGGTGATCGACCCGACATTCGGTGCCGTGGGCGCGTTGCGTGAAAAACTCCTGGCGGGCGCGCCGTGCGACGTCGTGGTGCTGACGTCGGCGCTGATCGAGACGCTTCGACTTGAAGGACACGTTGTGCGGGGGAGCGCGGTGCCGCTCGGTACGACGCGCACCGGAATCGCCGTTCGCGCGGGAGAGTCCCTACCCGATATTCATGACGCCTCGTCGCTGCGCTCGTCGCTCGCAAGCGCGCCGCGGCTTTTTTTCCCCGATCCCGAGCGTTCGACCGCCGGCATCCATTTCGTCGACGTGCTGCGGCGTCTCGGCATTCGCGACGAGGTCGCGGAGCGCTGTGCGACCTTCCCTAACGGCGCCACTGCGATGAACGCGCTGGCCGATTCGCGCAAGCCTGGCGAGATCGGCTGCACGCAGGTGACCGAGATCACCTACACGCCCGGCGTGGTGCTGGTCGGCGCGCTGCCGGCGGGATTCGATCTTGCGACGGTCTACGTAGCCGCAGTCTGCGTGCACGCTCGCAATCGAGATTCCGCGACTCGGTTCGTCCAACAGATGGGAGGCACCGAATCGCGCGATCTTCGCGTGCGCGGGGGATTCGAACTGTGAACTGAACTCTGAACGGCCGTGCAGTCAGGGGCGTCCACCGGTCGTCGGCACCCCGCTCGCGAGCATCATCGCGAATACCGCGAGGCGCCGGTCCGCGACTTTCTGCTGCTCCGTCGACAGCTTGGCGTAGAGCGCGCGGCCGGCTTCGACAATGTCCTCGATCGCGGTCAGCCTGTCTTGGGCGTTTTGGGTGATCCGATCGAACAATTGCGGCGCGGTGACGGCGGTGCCCTCGAGTTCGCGCACTGCGAAGCGAGCGCGCGCGACGTCGTCAGCGAAGCGCATCACGCGCGTCGCATAGGCATCCCAGGCCTTTTGCTGCCCGGCGGTGATGCGAAGTTCATCCTCGAGCTTGCCGAGATTCGCCTGCACCTGGCCCAAGCTCCCCGGCACATCGGCATCGCGCGCGTCCGGCAGGGCCTTGGGCGGCGGAAGCTTGCTCGGTTGCCCCTGCCCGGCGGCCCCAACGCCGGTCCCGCGGTTGACCTGGGCGTCGGCATTTGCCGACGCGAGCGCGCCCGCGACGGCAACGGCGATGATGGCGATGGCAGTTCTGTACACGTGGCACCTCCGGCGAAGACGCCATTTCACCGCATTTGCGGTCGCAATGAAACAGCTTCGCCGGCACTTCTGTTACGACTCGTTACACTCTCATGGTCGTCGGCTCCCGGAATAACATCGACCGACGGAACGAATGAGGCTGCGAAAGCGACCAAATGAGCGGGCGATTCCAGGCGACATCCGGAAGCCTCCCGATTGCGTAATGGAGTAATCTCCGCCGTGTTGTTCGCTATCGCGCGCTCCAAATGAACCTTCGCGCTTTCCTGCTTCGCCGCCCCGGGCGCGCGTTCGCCGCTCTCGCGATCGCCGCGGTGCTTGCGTCGGGCTGCATCGGGCTCGAGCAGAAGGAGCGGGAGCTCACCTTCCGGCCGTCGCACGCCGAAGCAACGTGGTACTCGGGGCTCCCTGCAGGCGTGCAGGAAATCAGTCTCTCCGTCGGCGTCCGACCGGACGCGCCGAAGATTCACGCATGGTGGTGGCCCGACGCCGATCCGGCGGCGCCCGTTGTTTTCTACTTGCACGGCGCGCGCTGGAATCTGACGGGCAACCTGAACCGCATCACCCAGCTGCATCAATTCGGGTTCTCGGTATTCGCGATCGATTACCGCGGCTTCGGCAAGAGCGACGGCGACCTGCCGTCGGAGGCGACCGTTTACGAAGATGCGCGAACCGGTTGGGACTGGGTCGTCGCCCACGAACCCGATCCGGCGCGCCGCTTCATTTACGGTCACTCCCTCGGCGGCGCGGTGGCGGTCGACCTCGCCGCGAGGCTCGCAGACGGCGCCGACGGCGCGCGCGGACTGATCATCGAATCGACGTTCACGAATTTTGCCGAGATGACGTCCGAAATCACCCGCGGCCTTTTTCCGTCCGCGATGTTGTCGCAGAAGTTCGATTCGGTGGTCAAGATTGCGCGCGTCCGAATGCCGGTCCTCGTCGTGCATGGCCAGGGAGATCGCTTCGTGCCAGTGCGCTTCAGCGAAGCGCTGTACGCGGCCGCGCCCACGCCGAAGCGATTGCTGCTTGTTCCGAACGGCAGCCACAACAATAGCTTGTCGGTCGGAAGTTCCGATTACCATCGCGCGCTGATCGATTTTTTCCAACTCGATGCGGGCCCATCCGCCGCAGGCGCGCGCGCAAAGGGATCCTAGTGGCCGCTTGTTCACTAGCGCTTCCCGCGTTACAAACCACCAGGATGGATGGTCAACGAAAGCGTGTTAACGACGTTATAGTTGTATCGTTGCAGGTGGAACCTTGATCACGCGCGGGGACCGATATCGAGTCCATGCTGAGCACGTTTCGCCGGGATTGTCGAAACGTCATCACGGGACGGAGAGGAACATCATGAAAAAGTCAGTGCTTGCACTCATTGCGCTATTCGCTCTTGCTGGCTTTGCCGGAATGGCCGATGCACAACGCGGCGGCGGTGGCGGCGGCGGTGGAGGACGTGGCGGCGGCGGGGGTGGCGGTGGGGGCGGCGCCTGGAGCGGGGGTGGGGGCGGTCATATGAGCGGCAATTGGAGTGGCAGCCGCGGCGGTGGTAGCTGGAACGGTGGCGGAGGCTCCTGGAACGGTGGCGGAGGCTCCTGGAACGGTGGCTGGCACGGAGGCAGTGGTTGGCACGGAGGCAGTGGCTGGCGCGGAGGTTGGCACGGCGGCTCCGGCTGGCGTGGCTGCTGGGGCTGCGGGTGGGGTGCCGCGTGGTGGGGAGTTGCCGTCACGGCGCCGTGGTGGGGCTTGCCGTGGTGGGGCGCCCCGTACTACGGATACGGTTATGGCTATCCGGGCTACAACTCCTACACTTACTCACCGGAACCGGCCGTCTACTACGAACAATCGCAGCCGGCTGAGCCCGCGTATGCGCCGGCCCCTCCCGGAGGCGTGAGCTGGTTCTATTGCCCGCAACCAGCAGGCTACTATCCGTACGTGCAGAGCTGCACGAAGCCTTGGGTGCGTGTCGTTCCCAACTCGACGCAGCCGCAACCCTACCAGGCGCCGCAAGGGTGAACGCAACGCAGGGAGAAGTAACGTGAAACTTTACTCGACACTCGTGTTCGCAGGCGTCGCGGCAATCCTCGGTGGCTGTGCGACGGTGCCGAGCGGCCCGGCGGTGACGGTCATGCCGGGGACCGGCAAGACGTTCGAGGCATTTCAGCGCGATGTCGGCGATTGCCAGCAATACGCGCAGGCGGCGATCGGTGGAACGTACGCCGGGCAGCCCGCGAACGACCACGCGGCGGGCACCGCCGTCGCAGGATCGGCGGTGGGCGCGGCCACTGGCGCGATCATCGGCTCGGCGACGAATCAGGGCGGGCAAGGTGCCGCCATCGGCGCCGGCGTCGGCCTGCTCTTTGGTGCCCTCTCGGCGGCCAATCAATCGTACGCCGCATCGTGGCAACTGCAGCGCAACTACGACGGCGCGTACATGCAATGCATGTATGCGCGCGGCAACCAGGTGCCCGTGCGAATGAGCTATCGCCGAGCGGCGGGACCGGCGGGCTACGGCATGTATCCGCCGCCGAACTCGCCGCCGCCGTATCCACCGCCCGACACGCCGCCGCCTGCCATTCCGCCGCCGGACGCGCTGCCGCCGTCCTGACGAGTCAGGGCTCCGAGCATCAAACTCCGGCGAGGCGCTCGCCGTGCTCGCGCGTCGAGTGGAAGCCGACCTTTGGCCACCGCTCGACCGTCACCTGCAGGTTGTACTTGTTGGTCGCGAGGAACACCGGGTTGTCGTCGACGTCGGTCGCAAGCGCGGCCGCCTGCTCACGCTCGAAATTGCGGCGCGTATTCTCGTCGGGATAGGTGAGCCAGCGCGCGGTGGCGATGTTCGCCGGATCGTAGAGCGCATCGACCTTGTATTCGGTCGCGAGGCGATGCGCGACGATCTCGAACTGAAGCTGGCCGACGGCGCCGAGCAGCAGCGTGTTCGTGTGCGTCGATTCGAAGACCTGGATCGCGCCTTCCTCGCCCAGCTCCTGCAGCCCCTTCGCCAGCTGTTTCGCCTTGAACGGATCGCGCGACCGCGCGACGCGAAAGAGCTCCGGCGCGAAATAGGGAATCCCCTTGTAGGCGAGCGCCTCGCCTTCGGTCAGCGTGTCGCCGATCGACAGCTGGCCGTGGTTGTGGATGCCGATGATGTCGCCCGCCACCGCATCTTCACTTCGCACGCGCTCGTTCGCCATGAACGTGAGCGCGTTTGCGAGCTTCATCTCGCGGCCCGCCCGCAAGTGGCGCACCTTCATCGCCGGAACGTAGCGGCCCGAGCATACGCGGAAGAACGCGATGCGGTCGCGATGCTTCGGGTCCATGTTCGCCTGGATCTTGAACACGAAGCCCGAAAACGCGGCCTCGGTGGGACTGACCACGCGCGCGGAGCCGTCGCGCGGCTGTGGCGGCGGCGCCCAATCGATCAACGCCTGGAGGATTTCCTGTACGCCGAAGTTGTTGATGGCGGAGCCGAAAAACACGGGCGTCTGACGGCCGGCGAGGAATGCCGACAAATCGAACGGATGGCTCGCATCGCGAATCAGCTCCACGTCGTGCCGCAGCGCGGGCATCTCGTCGGGAAAGAGCTCCGTAAGACGCGGGTTGCCCAATCCTTCGATCAGCTCCGCATCGTCCGTCACTCGCTCCTCGCCCGGAGAAAAGCGCTTCAGGCAGTCGTGCCGCAGGTCGAACACACCGCGAAAGCGCTTGCCCATCCCGACCGGCCAGGTAACCGGCGCGCAGTCGATCTTCAGCACCGCTTCGATTTCTTCCTGCAGCGCGAAGGGCTCGCGCACTTCGCGGTCCATCTTGTTCACAAACGTGATGATCGGCGTTGAACGGAGGCGACACACCTCGAGCAGCTTGATCGTTTGCTCCTCGACACCCTTCGCGGCGTCGATCACCATCACCGCTGCGTCGACAGCGGTGAGCACGCGATAAGTGTCCTCGGAAAAGTCCTGGTGGCCAGGCGTGTCGAGCAGGTTGATCGTGTGGCCAGCGTACTCGAACTGCATCACCGAGGAGGTCACGGAAATGCCGCGCTGTTTTTCGACCTCCATCCAGTCGGAGGTCGCGTGGCGCGAGCTCTTGCGGGCTTTCACGGTTCCCGCCATCAGGATCGCGCCGCCGAACAGCAGCAGCTTTTCGGTCAGCGTTGTCTTGCCGGCGTCCGGGTGCGAGATGATCGCGAACGTGCGCCGCCGCGCGACGTCGCGGGAAAGATCGGGACTCAATGGGGTGCGCGGATGCGCTCGACCCACGCCGCGAACGACTGCATGAACTTGGTAATGAATTCGCGAGTCGATTCGTTGGTCAGCGCGCCCTGCTCATCGAACAACTTGGCAGCCCCGCCGATGTAGGCCTCCGGCGCCGGCATCGCGGGTATGTCGAGGAAGACGAACGACTGGCGCAGATGCTGGTTGGCGCCGAATCCGCCGATCGCGCCGGGGGACACGCTGACAACCGCTGCCGGCTTGCCGCCCCACACGCTCTTGCCGTAGGGCCGCGAGCCGACATCGATCGCGTTTTTGAGGCAGCCGGGCACGGACCGGTTGTATTCGGCTGTCACGAACAGCAGCGCATCGAACTGCGCGATCCTCTCGCGGAATGCGCGCACGGGGGCGGGCGGGTCCGCCTCGAAATCCGGCGTATAAAGCGGCAGATCGCCGATTTCCACGTATGACAATTCGAGCGACGGAGGCGCGACCGCGATCAGAGCCCGCGACATCTTGCGATTGAACGATTCCTTCCTGAGGCTGCCGACGAGCACCGCGACTTTGTGCTTCGTGTCCACCTGATTCCTAGGTCGCCTTCTTCGCGGCTTCGTAGAGCGACGGCGTCACGCGCCCGCGCGCCATGAACTCGCGCAAGTGCTGGACGTCCTGGCGTCCGAGCGTATTGCCGCCGTGCGGACGATGCAGGATGCCCTCGTGTCCGTTGAGTTTTACACGCACGCGCGTTCCCGACAGCGATTCGATGTCGGCGCCAAGATGGCGCAGGAGCGACTCGATCTCGCGCCACTGTATGTTGGTGCTGACGGGATCGTGAAAGATGTCGCGGATCAGGTTGTCGTGCTTGTGGCTCATGGTGGCGTCGGGGGAGGGCCGGGCCGCCTCCGGCGCGACCGGCAGGCGTCTACCCCGAATCTTAACGTGAGGGCGGCAACCGGGGAAGCAAGGCGCCGGAACCTATCGGGCTCCGGCAAGCGCCGGTCAACGGTTCGCCAGTGCCGCCCGTTCATCGTCCTAGGGCGCGAAGCGGAGAATCGCATGGGGACAGGAAGCATGACGGGGGTTGCGCTGGTCGGTTTGCTCGCGATCGCAACGGCCGCGATGGCGGAGGACCCGCGAGGCATTGCGAATCCGTCGATCGACATGAACGGCTATCTCGCCGTTGCGCCCGTCGCGGCGGCGCACCGCGAGTCGCACCGGCTGTCGGAAGAGGATTTCCTGCGTTTCGCGCGCACGCCAGGGACGATTCTCCTCGACGCCCGCAGTCGCGAAAAATACGACCAGCTGCACGTAGCGGGGGCCATCAACCTCAGCTTTCCCGATATCGCAGTCGATACGCTGCGGCGCACGATTCCCGATCGGTCGACGCGCATTCTCATTTACTGCAACAACAATTTCGTCAATGCCACGGGGCCGTTTCCAACCAAGCTACCGATGGCCTCTCTCAACCTGTCCACGTACATCGCGCTCTACTCGTACGGTTATCGCAATGTTTGGGAGCTTGCGCCGCAGGTCGACCCCGCCGATTCGCTGCTCGCGTTCGAGGGAACGTTGCAGCGAAGACGCGAAATGCGCACGGGCTACTGAACCGCGGGTCGCAGCAAGTGCCAGGACGTCGCGCTCTGGAACGCGCATCCGATGCGAACGAGCGTCGTGTCGGTGAGAGGCGCGCCTGTCAGCTGCACGCCGATCGGCATACCCGCGGCGGACAGCCCCGCGGGAAGGGAGAGCGCGCACGCACCGAGATAGTTCGCCACGCGGGTGAAGGTCGCGAGCGGCGCGGTCGACTCATCGACCTCGACGAGCGGCGTCGCTGTGATCGGCGTGGTCGGCGTGAATAGCGCATCGCGCCCCCGCATCCAGTCGGCGAAGGCCGCCATCGCAACGTTGCGGCGGGCGATGAGGTCACGATATTCGTCGGCCGTGATGCTCTTGCCGGCGATCACCCGATGGCGCACCCACGGATCGATGTCGAGCGCTTCGTCCTCGATGTACGCGCGATGCAGCCCCCAGGCTTCTGCGGCGATGATTCGGCCGTTGGCGCGGGCGAACTCTTCGAAATCGAGCGGGGCATCATCGTCGGTGGTAACGTTGGCGCCGAGATCGCGCAGGATCGCAACTGCGTCGCTCGCCGCGCGCACGACGTCGGGCTCGGTGTACGGTGGATACCGGCCGGATCCGAGCGACGTGATGCGAATCCCGTCAAGGTTGCGGATCGGTCCGGTCGCTGCGTTGAAATCGACGGCAGGCGTGTCCAGCGTCGCGGCATCGTGCGGATCAGGTCCCGCCATCGCGGCGACCAGTAGCGCTGCATCCTCGACCGATCGGGCGAGCGGACCGATCGAGTCGAGCGTCGTTGCAAGCGGCACTGCGCCGTACAGACTTACGAGTCCGTACGTCGGCTTGAGCCCGGTCAGCCCGCAGAGCGACGACGGAATGCGGATCGAGCCACCGGTATCCGATCCGATCGCAGCAGGTGCCAGACCCGCGGCCACCGCGACGGCCGATCCGCTCGACGATCCTCCGGCGACGCGATGGGTGTCCTGGTCCCAGGGATTCCACGGCGCGCCCATCGGTTGGTTCCGGCCCCACCCACCGAATGCGAATTCGACCATGTGCGTCTTGCCAAGCGGAATCATTCCTGCCGCGACGAGGCGCGTCACCGCCGTCGCGGTGTGGTCGGAGATTCGGCCGAGCCAGCTCTTCGCCCCGGCGGTCGTTTGGCGGCCGGCGACGTGCAGCAGGTCCTTGAGCGCGATGGGCAGGCCGTGAAGCGGGCCGCGAAGATGTCCGGCGCGACGCTCCCGATCGAGCGCATCGGCCTGCGCGAGCGCGTTGTCGCGCCAAACGTCCACGAATGCGTGGAGCTTGCCATCGCAGGCGTCGATGTTGTCGAAGCAGGCAGCAACGATTTCGCGCGCGGAGACTTGCCCGGACGCGCTCCGGTGCGCAAGTTCCGTCAACGTCTGCCAGGGAAGTTCGTCGACCATCGATGTGCTACGGTATTTGCGCGCTTGCGCCATCGAGCCACGAAGGTGTCCATCCCGGCACGCGCCGCAACATCGTCCGCACGATGCTCCCGGAAAGGCGCCGTGCAAGTTCCGGCGTCGCCGCCAGCGGACTCGCGGTTTGCGCACGCATCGCCGATTCCGCGGCGCGAAACGTTTGCGCGGAGGCCGCTGCCGCTCCAGCGGAGCTCACGAGCGATGCGAAGATATCGGTCCGGTTGGCAAGATCCCCATTGTTCGTGGTTGCATAGAACGGCACGAACAACTCGCCGATGGTAATGAGCGCTTGATAGTCGCCGAGAAACAGTCCGCCGCTCAGCGGCGCAATCGCGAGATCGAAGGGCCCGGCCACGCGGCCCTCCCGCCACGTGATGCCGTCGCTCGAGCGCGTGATCCAGTAGTCCGTAGGCAGCGTCGCCCGGTCCGTCGTGTTGCTGCGGAAATCGAAATAGGTGACGCCGATCGTACCGTCGCCGCGCACGGCGACGCTGGGCTCGAACGCTGTGATATTCGGTTCGCGGCTGATCCGCGCAGGCGCGGACCATGTAATGCCGCCGTCGGCGGAACGGGTGAACGCGACGTCGTCGTGAGCGCCGCCCGAGAATCGCGCGTCCTGCCAAACGACAACGATGTCGTTGTGCGGGCCCGCGGCGATCGCACCCAGGTTCGCGCCATCGCGAACGAACGTGCCGTTCTCCGGGTCGCGCGCGCCTACCGCCTGAACGCCGGTCACGACGATACGTTCCGACCACGTCAGGCCCTTGTCCGTCGAGCGGATGATGCCGAACGATGCAGTGGCGTTGCCGCCGCCGGCGTCGTCGAGTTGCGTAAAAAACATGACGAGCGTGCCGTCGGTCAGCACGACGATCTGATTGTTGATCGTCTGGCTGGTCGGGCCCGGATCGTAGATTTGTCGTGCCGCTTCCCACGCCGTGCCGCCGTTGGTCGTACGGCTGAAGTACGAGGGCCCATGCCCCGCCGCCGAAAGCCGGTCCCACACGGCATACGCGTATCCCGCCGTGGTCGGATCCGCGGTGATCGATTCCTTGTCGTTGAAATTGTCCGCGCCGTCGCGAATCAGCGTGACCGGACTGCTCCAGCTGCGCCCACCGTCCAGCGATCGGCTTACAAGTACGGCATTCGAGGACGCTGCCAGAAATGTCTGACCATTGAGGGCGAGGGCAATCTGATACGCGATCGCGTCGGGGCCGATCGTGACCCACGGATCGGTGGCGCGCTCGTAATCGCCCCCGTTCGAAATGTCGCCGCCGGTGCAGCGCGAGAAAGCCGCCATCGAGGTCGCCCATGTGCGGCCGCCGTCGAACGACGCGGCGGCAAGATTTCCCTTCGCGCCGCCATTCGACCATCTGTCCTGCTGCCATACGCCGATCAGGTTGGCGGCGTTGGCTGGATTGACCGCAACGAAGGGCTCGACTTCCGCATTGGCGTACAAGGTTCCGCTGGCGGGCGTCCCCTCGCAACCCACGGCGAATGGCGAAAGATACGAGACGCGATATTGCGGATCCGGCAGCGTCGGATCGCCGGGAGGCGGAGAGGGCGGCATTACCGCCGGCGCCGAATCGCTTCCGCCGCCGCCCCCGCACGCATGCAGAAAAACCACACAGCAGAAGATGGCTGCGCTGCGTATCTGCGACAAAAGGCAGTCCTTGGCCATATGATTCCTTTCGGGCCGAAACTCGCCTATTTTGCCAACGGGCGCAGTTAGGGCAAACTTAGGGCTGGGATACGCCAGAACTCGCAGGGGCAACTACCCAAGACGACACGATACATGGAACCACTGGTACTTACTGTCGACATGGCCGGACTGCCGCAGGCATGGGTGGCGCTCGAGGAAGCGATCACCTATCACGCGAAGCAGATGGTCGCCTGGTCGCTGGGCTATGAAGTCCGCGAGTTTCGCGGCGGCTGGCAGCGCAACGGCATCCGCTCGCGCATCGCGACCAAGTCGATTCTCGCGATCAAGGGCAGCGTCCCCGGACGCCTCGTGCATGCGCCGGGCCTCACCAATGCGCTGCTCTTTGCGCGCGACCGCCATCTGTGCGCCTACTGCGGCGAAGGTCACATGTCGCGCGATCTCTCGCGTGATCACGTCGTGCCCGTCTCGCATGGCGGCCGCGACTCGTGGACCAATTCGGTGACCGCGTGCAAGAAATGCAACATCCGCAAGGCGAACCGCACACCTGAGCAGGCGGGCATGCCGCTGATCTACGTGCCCTATGTGCCGAACCGGCACGAGCAATTCATCTTGCGCAATCGCCGCATTCTCGCCGACCAGATGGAATATCTGCTGGCGGGCGTACCGCGGACGAGCCGCCTTTACGCCGGACCTGCACTCTCGTAGCGAGCTTCCCGACGCACAAAAGCGCGCGGCCACCAACGGCGGCCGCGGATCGTCGGCCTGTGCGGTCTTTTAGCACCTGTCTCGCTCGGTTGGAGGCTTCCTTCCTCGCGTTCGGTCTAGCAGACCACGACGACAGCGACGATGACTTCAGTGTGCCCCAGGGTGGTGTTCCGCGGTACTCCTCGCGCGCGCGTTGTGCAGTCGGCCGTTTCCTACGCGCGTCGCCCGCCGTCCGTCGGCCCGGCCGTCGGCGTCGAATACGGTGCGCCGTCCGTCAAAATGGTCGCGAAGTTTGCGCGACCTCCTGCGTCGTCGTAGGGCATCCACCGATAAAGAAGAACCCGCCGTCGCCGTATCGTTAGCTGTCACGGGGCACGGAATTCGGAGGATGAATTGAAGATCAGACAAGTACTTGTAATCGCAGGCATCGTCTCTGCTCTCGCTGCCACGCCCGCATTCGCGCAAGCGGACAATACGAACTCGCGCTGGTCACCGTCGGTATTCGACGCGTGGATGCAACGTGATCAAAGTTATGCCGGCAACGATACGATCTATTATTACAGCGCCGAGCCCGATTTGTATTACTACCGGGACGAATCGGGATGGCGATGGGTCAACCCGCGCAGGCCAAGTCTGGCGGCGGGACGGGTCGATCGTGACCTTGTCTACGGGCCGACGCCAAATCAGGTTCACCCGGGTAACTCGCTGTCCAACCCTACGGGCACGGAATTGCAGGGGCAAAACAGCGGCGGGAAGTGACGATTCCTTGAACGCGTGACATAACGCCGCCCTGCGCGGCGTGTGCCCAGCTTCCGCCTACCCGTTTGTACGCCGGGCCGCTCCGCTTCGGAGCGGCCTTTTTGCGCGTGATTTGACCGGCAAGACGAACGCGACGACGGCCTTCTGGGCGATGTGGTTCTTCTGGATGCGATTCGCGCATGCCGCGGTCTATCTGACCGCGATTCCCTACATCCGGACGCTCGTGTTCACGCTGGGATATGTAGCGGTCGTCGGCATTTTCTGGGAGGTGATCAAGTAGCCGGCGGATCGGATTCACCCTAGACTGCACTCTCTATTCGCTGACACCAGGAGCCCGCGTGGGCACGGACACCAAACGCGAGAGGCTGCGCGGCATCGTGCGGCGTGTGCACCCCGACGCCAGACCCACCGGCGGCGATGTGGAATTCTTGCCGGACTATGTCGTGACCGGCACATCGGACGGAGGCGGGCACCTTCTCACCAATGTCGAAGTCGTTCTTTGCTTTTGGGGAAGCTTCTGGACCAGCACGCCGCCACCTTCACCTTCGAGCAACGACTACAAAACTGCGATCGAGGGCATTGTCACCGGGCCCTACATGGCGGGCCTTGGCCAGTATCGGGGCGTCGGACCGGGAACGCTGATTTATAGCGAAATAAACGCCACCACAGATCCCGCGGATGGGTTTACCGAAGCGGATGTCGTGAACATGCTGAAGAACCGGCTGCAAACGACAGCCATGCCTGCGCCACTCGCGGGCCATAACCGCTTCTACGTCGTTATTGTGCCTGTCGGTATTTCCAACATTCTCCCGACGTATGGCGGGCGACATCAAAGCTTTGTCTACAACGGCGTGACCGGATATTACGCGTGGGTCGAGAACATTGGCTCGCTGACAGGACCCGGTTGCGTCACCAAGATGTTTTCGCATGAGCTCGTCGAAGCCTGCACGAATCCCAATGTCGACTCCTCTAACGACGGCATACTCGTCACTGCGGCAGGTACTCCGGAGGAAGAGGAGGTCGGCGATGTTTGCAACAACCAATTCGCGACGGTCGACGTAAACGGCATTCAGTGCTCCGTCCAGGCGTACTGGAGCAAGGCCGACAATGTCTGCATCCTGCCGCTCGCGACGGGCGCCAACTATGGAGGCTTGTGGTGGGCCGATCCCCCCGGCTCGGAACCGGGATGGGGCATTAACCTTGCGCATCAGGGCGACATCATTTTCCTGACGTGGTTCACCTACGATGCGAACGGCAAGGCCTGGTGGCTCTCGATGACGGCGCCGAGGACGGGACCGCAGGCGTACGGCGGGACGCTTTATCGGACCATCGGCCAGCCGTTCTTCAGCACGTTCTATCAGCATGGCTCGGCGCACGCGGTGGGCACCGGATCGCTCAGCTTCGGGAGCGCAACGAAAGGAACGTTCTCGTATCAGGTGAACGACGGAGCGAATGTCGCGACGCAGACCAAAGCAATCACGCTCGAGGTCTTCGGGCCGGTCCCGACGTGCGTATGGGCGCGTCAGATCGACCTCACGACGGCAACGAACTTTCAGGACCTGTGGTGGGCCGCGCCGGCCGGATCGGAATCCGGCTGGGGTGTCAACCTGACGCAGCAGGGAACGACGATCTTCGCAACCTGGTTCACTTACGACGCAAACAACGCCCCGCTCTGGCTGTCGGTCATCGCGACGCAAACGGGGCCGAAGGCGTATTCCGGCACGCTGTATTTGACGAACGGTCCGGCTTTTGGATCGACCTCGTTCAATCCAGCCCAGGTAGGACGCACGGCGGTGGGAACGGCGACGTTCACTTTCAGCGACGGCAGCAACGGCACGTTCGCCTTCAATGTCGATCTCGGAGACGGCGTTAACAAGGCCAATCGAACGAAGGCGATCACCCGTCAGGTGTTTCGCGCACCCGGCACCGTGTGCAAGTAGCGGCGCGAGTGGCTCGCCGGGGCCCCCGCCGAAGGCAAGGGGCAGCGAGCAGACACGAGTCGACGCATGAGGCCGACAGCTCGATTCACCGATTCACAAGAGCGGCGCGGAGGCCGAGGCGCGAGCGGGGATCGCAGGATCCCAACGCATTTGCGGCATCGCCCAAACAAAAGGGCCAACGGATCGCCGTTGGCCCTTGGAATCCTGGTGGAGACGATGAGGATCGAACTCACGACCTCCGCATTGCGAACGCGGCGCTCTCCCAGCTGAGCTACGTCCCCACGAAGGGCGAAATTATAGCGGGAATTGCCTCGTCCCGTAAACTCGTGGGACGGTAAAGGAGCCAGGGACTGGAAATCCGCCGGAACGGCGCCACATATAAAAACCGCTCCTTCGAAAGTCATGGCATGAGCCACTTGATTACGCTCATCGAGCAGTACGGGCTCGCGCTCGTGTTCGTCAACGTCATGCTGCTGCAGGCGGGTCTGCCGGTGCCGGCCTATCCGACGCTGATCGTCACCGGCGCGCTCGCCGCGCGCAGTCCGTATACGCTGCCGGGTCTGCTCGCGACCGCCGTTGCTGCATCGGTGATTGCGGATCTTGGCTGGTACCTCATCGGCCGGCGCCTGGGCGGTCGCGTGCTGAAGACGCTTTGCCGCATTTCGCTGTCGCCGGATTCGTGCGTGCGGCAAACCGAATCGATCTTCACGCGATGGGGCGCGCGATCGCTGACGGTCGCAAAGTTCATTCCCGGATTCGCGTCGGTGGCAACGGCCATGGCGGGCATCGTTCGCCTTTCCCCGTGGCGTTTCGTGCTGTTCGATGCGATCGGAGCAGCGCTGTGGTCGGGTGTTGCGATTGCGCTCGGCTATATCTTCCGTGACGCGGTCAACGACGTGCTCGATGTCCTGTCGGCCGCGGGGCGGATCGGACTTGCCGCGATCGTCGCCGCATTCATCATTTACCTCCTCGTGAAATGGGTGCAGCGTCAGCGCTTCATCCGGCAGCTCAAGATGGACCGCGTGACAGTGCACGAGCTGCGCGACCTATTGACTTCCGGCCAGCCGACGACGGTGGTGGATGTTCGCTCGCCGCTCTCGCAGTCGATCACAGGCCGCATACCCGGTGCGATCACGGTCGATGTGACGAACATGAAGCTCGACCTGCTCGCGATCGAGCCCACGAACGAAGTGATCGTCTACTGCGCCTGCCCGAATGAGGCTTCCGCGGTCAAGGTTGCGCAGGCACTGGTTCAGCACGGCTTCCGACGGGTGCGGCCGCTCACCGGTGGAATCGATGCCTGGATCGCCGCGGGCAACGCGGTCGAGCGCTGATCCGCTGTGAGAGACTTGCTACACTCGATATCTTCCCGGAGGAACTCACTTCATGACCCGAAAGACCATCCAGACCGCGGACGCTCCGAAGGCGATCGGCCCGTATTCGCAAGCCATCCAGGCCGGCAACACCGTTTACCTCTCGGGCCAGATCGGCCTCGACCCGGCAACGGGTCAAATGGTCGAGGGGACGGAAGCCCAGGCGCATCGCGTGCTCCAGAACCTGCGCGCGGTCGCGCGTGCGGCGGGCGGCGACCTCGACAACATCGTGAAGGTCACGCTGCTCCTAGCTGACATGGGCGATTTCGCGCAGGTCAACGAGATCATGACGCAGTATTTCAAGCCGCCGTATCCGGCGCGTGCGACCTATCAGGTCGCTGCGCTGCCCAAAGGCGGACGGGTGGAAATCGAAGGCGTGCTGGTGCTCTAGGGACCTTGTGAACAGGCCCTAGCCCGCCGAGACCGGACGTGGTGCGCAAGCCCTCCGCGCGCGAGCCACGCCAGAAGCCCGGCGCGGCGCTTGCCGACAAGCTCGCCCGACTCGGCATCGCACGCGACGCCGATCTCGTCTTGCACCTGCCGCTGCGTTACGAGGACCACACGCGCCTCGTTCCGCTCGGTTCGCTCCAACCCGGGGCCGACCAGCAGGCGGAAGGAACTGTCGTCACGACGGACATCCAGTATCGGCCACGCCGCCAGCTCGTGTGCCTGCTGGAGGATGCCGCCAACAGTGCCGGCGACCGCGCGCAGCTCGTCCTGCGCTTCTTCCACTTCTATCCGAATCAGCAAAAAGCGCTCGCTCCCGGCCGCCGCGTGCGCGTGTTCGGCGAAGTGCGCGAAGGTCATTTCGGTCGCGAGATGGTCCATCCGCAAGTCGCCGTTGTCGACCTCGGCGCCCCGCTGCCCGACCGGCTGACGCCTGTCTACCCGACGACGGCGGGGCTCGCGCAGGAGGTGCTGCGCAAATTGATCGCGCGCGCGCTTGCATCCGAACCCGTGTTGACCGCCGAGACGCTGCCGGAGTGGCTTGTGCAGCGCCGTCAGCTGTGGAAATTCGGCAACGCGCTCGCCTTCCTCCATGCGCCGCCGCCGCGCTTGTCGTCGCAGGCGAAAGGCGCGCTCGAGGCGCGCACGCATCCTGCCTGGACGCGTTTGAAATACGACGAGCTCGTCGCCCAGCAGCTGTCGCTCAAGGCGCATCGCAGAGCGCGTGCGGCGAGGCACGCGCCGGTATTGACGGGCACCCGCGCGCTGACGGACGTTCTACGGGCGCGCGTTCCGTTCAAGCTGACGCGCGCACAGGAACGCGTGTGGCGCGAGATCGGCAACGATTTGAAGCGTGCGACGCCGATGCAGCGGCTCCTGCAAGGCGATGTCGGCAGTGGCAAGACGATCGTCGCGGCGCTGGCCGCGTTGCAGGCGATCGAAAGCGGGCGCCAGGTCGCTCTGATGGCGCCCACCGAAATTCTGGCAGAGCAGCATTACCGGAAGCTCGCGCAATGGCTCGAAGGTTTGCCGATCAAGGTCGCGTGGCTGACCGGCGGGCTTCCCGCGAAGGCGAGGCGAGCGGCGATGGCGGCAATCGCGAGCGGCGAGGCGATGTTTGCCATCGGCACGCACGCGCTGTTCGAGGACGAGGTGGCGCTGCCGCGGTTGGGGTTGGCGATTGTCGACGAGCAGCATCGCTTCGGCGTGGCGCAACGCCTGAAGCTGCGCGGCAAGGCGATGGGTGAGGCGCACCAGCTGATGATGAGCGCGACCCCGATTCCACGCACGCTGGCGATGACGTTCTACGCCGATCTCGACGTGTCGATGCTGGACGAGATGCCGCCGGGACGAACGCCTGTCACGACCCACCTCGTGAACAACCGCCGGCGCGTGGAAATCATCGAGCGCGTTCGCGCGGCGTGCGTAGAGGGACGGCAAGCGTACTGGGTATGCCCGCTGATCGAGGAATCTGAAAGGCTCGAGCTGCAGACGGCCGTCGCGCTGCACACGGAGCTCACCGCTGCGCTGGCGGAATTCAAAGTCGGTCTCCTTCACGGCCGCATGAAGCCCGACGCGAAGGCCGCGGTGATGGCCGAATTCGTCGCCGGCGAGGTCCAAGTACTGGTCGCAACGACGGTGATCGAGGTCGGCGTCGACGTGCCGAACGCGTCGCTGATGGTCATCGAGCACGCCGAACGCTTCGGACTCGCACAACTCCATCAGCTGCGCGGCCGCGTCGGACGCGGTGCGGCGGACAGCACTTGCTATCTGCTGTTCGAGGAGCCGCTGACCGATACCGCCAAGGCGCGGCTCAAGGTGATCTACGAGACGAACGACGGCTTCGAAATCGCCCGCCAGGATCTTCTCATTCGCGGTCCCGGTGAATTTCTGGGCGCGCGCCAATCCGGCGCACCCCTGTTGCGCTTCGCGGATCTCGAGCGCGATGTTGCGCTGATCGAGCAGGCGCGCGACGACGCCGAGGATCTGATGCTGCGGGAACCGGCAGCCGCGACGGCGCATCTTGCGCGCTGGCTCGGAGGCAAGCAGGAGTTCTTCAAGGCGTGAATCGTCGGGCAACGAAAAACCCGCGTGGAAGGCGTGTTTTTCTGACCGAAATCAAAGTCTTGCCGCAAAATGCCGGGGCGAGTAGGCTAGAATGCGCTCGCCAGCGCACCCCGACGACCCATGTCCCTCTACGCTCTTGGCCTCAATCACGCGACCGCACCGATAGACGTGCGGGAGCAGGTTGCATTTTCGCCGGACGCGCTCGGGCATGCGCTGCGCGACCTTTTGCGCCTGCCGACGGTCAAGGAAGCGGCGATCCTGTCGACCTGCAATCGCACCGAGCTCTACGTGCACAGCCCCGAGCCGCGACCGATCGTCACCTGGCTCGAGGATTTTCATCACGTGCCGAAAGACTCGCTTTCGCCGTATGTGTTCACGTTGCCGCGCGAGAAAGCAGTGACGCATGCGTTCCGCGTGGCCTCTGGCCTCGATTCGATGGTGCTGGGCGAGCCGCAGATCCTTGGCCAGATGAAACAGGCCGTGCGGCATGCCGAATCGGCGGGCACGCTGGGGCTCGTGCTGAATCGCCTCTTCCAGCGCACGTTCGCCGTAGCCAAGGACGTGCGCACGCAAACCGACATCGGCAGCGCGTCGATCTCGATGGCGGCCGCGTCGGTGAAGCTTGCCGAGCGTATCTTTCCCTCGATTGCCGAGCAGCGGCTGCTCCTGATCGGCGCCGGCGAGATGATCGAGCTCACCGCGGCCCATTTTGCGGCGCGCCATCCTAAATTGATCACGATCGCAAATCGCACGATCGAGCGCGGCCGTGCGCTCGCGACCCGTTTTAACGCCGATGCCATCACGCTGAACGAGATGCCGGACCGTTTGCCCGACTTCGACATCATCGTCACCGGGACCGCAAGCACGCTGCCGATACTGGGGAAGGGACTCCTCGAGCGCGTCGTCAAGGCGCGTCGTCACGCGCCGATCTTCATCGTCGATCTCGCCGTGCCGCGCGACGTCGAGCCCGAGGTCGCGGAGCTCGACGACGTGTTCTTGTACAGCGTCGACGATCTTTGCACCATCGTTCAGGACAACCTCCAGATTCGCAAGGAAGCGGTCGTGCAGGCCGAAGAGATGATCGCGGCGCAGGTCGAAAGCTTCCTGCGCTGGCTCGAAGGCCGAGCGGTCGTTCCAACGATTACCGCGCTGCACGGGCATCACGACCAGCTGCGCGCGGCCGAGCTCGAGCGCGCGCGCAAGCTTCTCGCTGGGGGCGCCACGCCCGATCAGGTGCTGGAGGCACTCGCGCGCGGCCTCACCAACAAGTTCCTGCATGCCCCGATGCAGGCGCTGAATCAGGCGGGCGACGCGGAGCGCGCCGAGCTCGTGGCGATGTTCGAGCACATCTATCGTCTGCCAGATCAGGATCATTAGCTAAGGCCGCCGCGGCTGTCGCGCGCGCGCCGGTCTGGTCGTCGTTGCGGCGGTCGCGCATTTCCGCGCATTTCCGTGCTCGTCGATACCCAAAGATGAAACTCTCGCTCCACACCAAGCTCGACCAGCTCGCGCTCCGCCAGGACGAGCTCGACGCAATGCTCTCCGCTGAGGACGCGACGCGCGACCTCGACCGTTACCGTTCATTGACCAAGGAGCGGGCGGAAATCGCACCGGTCGTCGCGCGCTTTCGCGACTATCTCGCCGCCGAGCATGATCTCGTGACGGCCGACGAGATTGCGCAAGATCCGGGAATGCGAGCCTTCGCCGAGGAAGAGCGGACCGCGGCGACCGAGAAGATGGCAGCGCTCGCCGCCGACCTGCAGCAAATGTTGCTGCCGAAAGATCCGAACGACGATCGCAACGTCTTTCTCGAAATCCGCGCCGGCACGGGAGGCGACGAGTCAGCACTGTTCGCCGGCGATCTTTGCCGGATGTACGCGCGCTACGCGGAACGCAATCGCTGGGCGGTCGAGATCGTTTCGGCGTCGTCGGCCGAGCTCGGCGGCTACAAGGAGGTGATACTGCGCATCGCCGGCCAGGGTGCGTATTCGAAGCTCAAGTTCGAGTCCGGAGGCCATCGCGTGCAGCGCGTGCCGGCAACCGAGGCGCAAGGTCGCATCCACACATCGGCATGCACGGTGGCGGTGTTGCCGGAAGCCGACGCCATCGCCGACATCACAATCAATCCGGCTGAGTTGCGCATCGACACGTTCCGCTCCTCGGGCGCCGGCGGCCAGCACGTCAACAAGACCGATTCGGCGATTCGCATCACGCACTTGCCGACCGGTATCGTCGTCGAGTGCCAGGACGATCGCTCGCAGCACCGCAACCGCGCGCAGGCGATGGCAGTGCTCGCGTCGCGCTTGCTCGACAAGGAACGGACGGAGCGACAGGCGAAGGAAGCTGCGCACCGCAAGAGCCTCATTGGCTCGGGAGACCGCAGCGAACGCATCCGCACCTACAATTTCCCCCAAGGGCGGGTCACCGACCACCGGATCAACCTGACGCTCTACACGATAGACGAGATCATGGATGGCGATCTCTCCGAGCTCTTGACCGCGCTCGCGCAAGAGCATCAGGCGGAGCAGCTTGCGCTTCTCTCGGGAGAGTCATGACGGCCGTTCCCGCGCCCTGGCTGCAGACGCTTCGCCTCGATTTGCGTGAGTTCGTCGCGAGCGATTTCGACGATGTCTTTCGCCTTGATCAGGATCCGCGGGTGACGCGCTACATCAACGGTGGCAAGCGATCGACGCGTGCGTACGTCGCGACGGTGATCCGACGCATCCCGCGGAACTATCGCCGCTATCCGGGCCTCGGAACGTGGCGCGCGTCGCGCCGTGATACCGGCGCATTCATTGGCTGGTTCAGCCTGAAATACATTCCGAGGACGGTGGAAGTCGAGGTCGGATACCGATTGCTGCATGAGGCCTGGGGCCAGGGCTTTGCGACGGAGGGCGCGCGCGAGCTCGTCCGCTACGGCTTCGGCGAACTCGGTCTCCACCGTATCATCGGCCTCACGCATCGCGACAACGTGGCGTCGCAGCGGGTGCTGCAGAAGGCGGGCCTCGACCCTGCCGGTTTGGGCCGCTACTATAGCCAACAGTTGCGTGTGTTCGCAGCGCGCAATCCGCATCCGTGACCGACGGGTTGACCATCCGCCGCGCGCTCGAGGGGAGCGCCCTCGTTCCGCTCGACGCGCAAGTCCTGCTTGCGCACGTGCTCGGAAGGGACCGCGCATGGCTCATTGCTCACGCCGGTGATGCGTTGTCGCGCGAGCAGGGCGACCGTTTCTTCGCGCTGGCGAAGCGCCGCCGAGACGGCGAGCCGGTCGCCTACTTGACGGGTGTGCGCGAATTCTGGGGATTGCCGATTGCCGTATCGACGGCAGTTTTGATCCCGAGGCCGGAGACCGAAGCGCTGGTCGAGCTGGCGCTTTCGCGCTTGCCAACGGACCGCGATCTGCGCGTGCTCGATCTCGGCACGGGCAGCGGCGCGATCGCGTTGGCGCTCGCACATGAGCGGCCGCGTGCGCGGATTGTTGCGACCGACACGTCCGCCGATGCGCTCGTGATCGCGCGCGCGAACGCGCAGCGCCTTGCGCTTTCCAACGTCGAGTTTTTCGCGGCCGATTGGTACAGCGGCTTGCCCGCGACCCACTTCGACCTGATCGCCTCCAATCCGCCGTATGTCGAGCCCCGCGACCCTCATCTCGACGAGGGCGACGTGCGATTCGAACCGCGGCCGGCGCTCACACCGGGGAGCAATGGTCTCGATGCGTTGCGTGCGATCGTCGGCAACGCGTGCGCGCATCTCGTACCGAGCGGCACGCTGGTGGTCGAGCATGGCTACGACCAGTCGGAGACGGTGCGTGCGCTGTTTGTCGCCGCCGGCTTCGCGGAGATCGTTATCGCCCGCGACCTCGCAGGCATTTCTCGCGTCGTCGCAGGACGCGCGCGCTGAGCGCTACCTCGTGCGCGTCAACGAAGGATCCGCGGCAGCGCGACCTCGAGCTTTGTCGCCCACGGTTCGAGCGCCGGCATGATCGCCGGGTAGAGCGCGACGCCCTTTGCCAATTGCTCGCGCCGCCGCTTCAATCCACCCTCGCCGGGGAGGCGCACGCGATCGACGCCAGGACGCGGCTTCGAATCGCGGGCCGCGGCCGCGACATGATCCATCTGTCGCCGAAATGCATCCAGCCCGCCGAAGGCTGCCGGATCGAGCACCTGGACGAAAACGGTGCCGCCCCAGCCGACCGGCGGATCCGCGCGGCCGTGACCGGCGAGCCCCGCGGTCAGCGCCTCGACAACAAGGCCGAGGCCAAACCCCTTGTACCCTGCGTCGAGACCGCCGAGCGGCAGCAACGCGCCCTTCGGTTCATTGAAAAGCGGTGCGGGATCGGCGGTGGCGTTGCCCGCGGCGTCGATGAGCCACGGCCCGGGCAGCATGCGGCCCGCCTGCAGCTCCTGATTGGCGAACCCCATGCTCGTGATCGACATCGACACGTCGACCAGGATCGGGTCGCCCGAGGTGGGAAGCCCAGCGGCGATCGGGTTCGGCGTGATGATCGGCGTCAATCCGCCATGCGGGACGACCGCGGCCACGAGCGGATCCGAGCTTTCGATAATGGCGACGAGTCCGCGCTCGGCGGCGCGAATCAAATACGCGGCCAGGCACGCGATGTGATGCGAGCGGCGAATGACGACGGTCCCCGTTCCGTGCACAGCCGCCATCGATCCCGCCGTCTCGAGCGCACGCAACGTGAGCCACGGCCCCGGCAGCCGGTGTCCGTCCCACAATTGCGCTGCCGGCCGCGAGTTGAGAATTGTGGGCGCGCCGGTCTTCGTCATGGCGCCCTTCTCGATTTCGACAAGATAGGGCGCGAGCAGCGCAAGCCCGTGCGTCGTATGACCGAGAAGGTCGGCTTCGACCAGTACGGCGGCGACATCGTTGGCGATGGCAGGGTCCACACCCGCGCGGGCGAGAAGCTCCCCGGCGAATCCGCGCAGTGCGTCGGCGTCGAAACGGGGAGCGGGCGCTTTCACGGCGAGCGGGGGCGAAACGAGGCGGGGCGGTTGACGCCGCGTAGCTATTCTTCGACGATTCTACCCGACACATCGCGGACGAGCCTCCTCGCGCCGTTCGTCGCCGCAGCCGATCCTTTAAAAACTCTCCCGTGCTCCCTTCGTCGCTGACCGTCAGTGTCGTCACATTCCGACCGGACACGGCGCTGCTCGAGCGCTGCCTGCGCAAGCTTGCACTCGCGATCGGTGCCGCCCGCGAAGATGGCTGCGTGAAGAGCGTGGCGGTCGCGTTGATCGACAACAGCGAGGACCGCCTTGTCGCCGACGAGGTGATCCGTTTGGGAAAGGCGCGCTTCGCCGATTCCGGCATCCAGGTAACCTATCTCCACGGGCATCTCAACATTGGTTACGGCATCGCACACAACCTGATGCTGCACGGCACGGGCGCCGACTACCAGCTCGTGCTCAATCCGGATGTCGAAGTCGCGAGCGACGGGATCGCTAACGCCATCCGCTGGCTCGACGTGCACCCGGACGTCGGCGCGGCGGCGCCGGCGGTCACGCGACCCGACGGTACGCCCGACTACCTGTGCAAACGCTACCCCGCCGTCTTCGACCTCTTACTGCGCGGGTTCGCGCCGCGCTTCGTGCGGCGGCTCTTCAAGCGACGTCTCGATCGCTACGAGCTTCGCGACTACATCGATCCGGCGAGCGAGAAGCCGGTGCTGGGACTCCCGGTGATGTCGGGCTGCTGCATGCTGGTCAAGCGCAAGGCGATCGATGCCACCGGCGGATTCGATCCGAAGTATTTTCTCTACTTCGAGGACTACGACTGGAGCGTGCGCTTGAACAAGGTCACGCAGACGGTGTATTTGCCGTCGTTTCGCGCGGTTCATCACGGCGGTCACGCGGCCGACAAGGGCGTCGAGCATCTCGGCTGGTTCGTGAAAAGCGGCTTCCGCTTCTACAGCAAGCACGGCTGGCGATGGTTCTGAGCACCGCAGGGCCGCCCCGGGCGCGAATGGCTCCCCTTCCGGGGGCAGCCGAGATCCGGTGGTTGTCACCGGCGCGGGTGGCTTCATCGGTCGTGCGCTAATCGCGCATTTCCGGGATACGGCACGCCCCTTTCGCGCTGTGGTCCGCGGACGGGAATCCAGCAAGCATCTCGCGCCCGGCGCTATCGCGGTGCGAGACCTGGCGACGGCTCCCGAAGCCGAGCTCGACGCGGTTGTCGCCGGTGCGAGCGCGGTCGTGCATCTCGCAGCACGCGTGCATGTCATGGAGGATACGTCGAACGACCCGGCCTCCGCGTTTCGCGTCGCCAATGCGCTCGCGACGACGCGGCTCGTGCAGGCAGCCATTCGTGCTCGTGTCGCGCGCTTCGTCTTCATGAGCACGGTCAAGGTAAACGGCGAATCGACGGAGCCCGGCCGTCCGTTCCATCCTGATGACCCCCCCGCGCCGCGCGATGCCTACGCGCGAAGCAAGCTCGAGGCCGAACGCGAGTTGTTGCGTCTCGCGGCCGGCAGCACGCTCGATCCGGTGATACTGCGTCTTCCGCTCGTGTACGGACCCGGCGTGGTAGGAAATTTCCTTGCCCTCGAAGACGAGATCGCGCGCGGGCATGCGCTGCCGCTGGGCGCGATCCGCAATCGACGCAGCGTGCTTGGCGTCGGCAATCTCGTCGAAGCGATCGACGCGGCGCTCGACGCGCCGGTTGCGCCGCGTGGCGTGCATTTCGTCGCCGACGTCGAGAGCGTGTCGGTGCCCGACCTCACGCGCGCGATCGCCGCTTCGCTCGGCATCGACGCGCGGCTCATCAGGATTCCCGTGCCGTTGCTGCGACTTGCGGGCTTCCTGTCCGGAAGGCGCGCGATGATCGATCGACTGACGCGCTCGCTCGAAGTCGATCCGACGTCGTTCATGGCGGCGACCGGATGGCGGCCGCGGCATTCGCTCGCGCATGGCCTGGTGGCGACGGCACGGTGGTGGCGCTTGCGTCACTCCATCTGAGGATCGCGCGATGGCTGCCGGCGCGCGCCCCGCTATAATCGCCGCCTGTTCAATCGAGGAGGCGCGATGAGCGCACGTCCTTCCGGCCGACGCTCCGACGAGCTGCGCCCACTTCGTATCACCCGCCACTACACGAAGCATGCCGAAGGCTCCGTGCTGATCGAGGCCGGAGATACGAAGGTCCTCTGCACGGCGAGCGTCGAAGAGGGCGTCCCCGGTTTCCTCAAGGGCAAGGGAGGCGGCTGGCTCACCGCGGAATACGGCATGCTGCCCGCGCGACGAACACCCGGGTGCGGCGCGAGGCGGCCGATGGCCGGCAATCGGGCCGCACGCAGGAGATCCAGCGCCTCATCGGCCGCAGCCTGCGCGCCGTCACCGATCTTTCACGGCTCGGCGAACGCACGATCAAGATCGACTGCGACGTGCTGCAGGCGGACGGCGGCACGCGTTGCGCATCGATCACCGGCGCCTGCGTTGCGCTTGCCGATGCGATTGCATGGTGCGGCGCGCGCGGGCTGATCGCCAACGATCCGCGGACCGGATTCGTCGCCGCGGTGTCGGTCGGTGTGGTCGGCGGCGTGCCAGTGCTCGATCTCGACTACGCCGAAGATTCGGGCTGCGGCACCGACATGAACGTCGTGATGACGGAAAGCGGAGGATTCGTCGAGCTCCAGGGAACCGCCGAAGGCGAGCCTTTCTCACGCAGCGAGATGGACGCGCTCGTCACGCTCGCCGACCAGGGTATCCGGGCGTTGATATCCGCGCAGCGAGCGGCGTTCACCACCGCGGCTTGACCCGCGAACGCAGCATGACCATTCCGCGCCTCGTCCTTGCAAGCAGCAACGAAGGAAAGCTGCGCGAGTTCCGCCGCTTGCTGGCGCCGCTTGCCATCGATGTGATCGCGCAAAGCGAGCTTGGCATTCCGGAGGCGGACGAGCCTCACGCGACGTTCGTCGAGAATGCGCTCGCAAAAGCTCGACACCGCCGAGTGGGCACGCCAACCTGCCGGCGCTTGCCGACGACTCCGGCTTGTGCGTGCGCGCGCTAGGCGGGGCGCCCGGCGTGCAGAGCGCGCGTTATGCCGGCGAGCCGAAATCCGACACGCGCAACAACGCGAAGCTGATCGAATCGCTGCGGGGAGTCGCCGATCGCCGCGCGCATTACGCGTGTGTGCTGGTGCTGATGCGCCACGCCGCCGACCCCGAGCCGATCCTGGCCGACGGCGCGTGGCAGGGCACCATCGTCGATTCGCCGCGCGGTCCCGGGGGTTTCGGCTACGATCCGCACTTCGAGGACTTGGCCACCGGCATCACCGGCGCCGAACTGCCGCTGGCGCAAAAAAACGAGCTCTCGCATCGCGGCAAGGCGATGCGCTTGCTGCTGGAGAAGCTCTGCGACGAGCGGTGAATCACCGCACGATTTTTTCTGAACACGGATTCTTGCAATGCCTCAGGGTTTGGATGAGCTTTCGATCGACGAAATTCGAGAGCGCTTCATCGAGACAGGACGACCGGTATCGGCGCAGGTATGAGCCGGTTGCGGCGTGACCCGCGCCAAGGCGTGCGCCACCTGTATTGCGCGCTAAACATTGAGCGCCGAGGCGCGCGCCGAGCGTCAGCGCATGGAGGCGATGCGCTATTTCGGTCAGCTGTATGAAATCCGGCGTGTGCGACATCGCAGGTGTCGACGAGGTTGGCGTCGGCCCGCTGGCCGGCCCGGTGGTGGCCGCCGCAGTGATGTTTCCACCCGAAACCGATATCGCCGGCGTCGACGACTCGAAGCGCCTGGAACCTGACATGCGGGCGACGCTTGCGCTCGAGATTCGCGCGAAGGCGTCCGGCATCGGGATCGGGATGGCATCGGTCGCCGAAATCGATCGCATCAACATCTACCACGCTGGGCTCCTCGCGATGCGCCGCGCCATCGAGGGATTGCCGCGGCGTCCGCAGCACGTGCTGGTCGACGCGCGCACGATTCCCGGGGTCGAGGTTCCCGCGGAACATCTTCAACAAGGGCGATGGCATCAATTTCACGATCGCCGCCGCTTCGATCATCGCGAAGACCGAGCGCGATCGGATGATGGAGGCGCTCGATCTCGAGCATCCCGGCTATGGATTCGCCGCGCACAAGGGCTATGGCACGCCCGAACATCGCGCGGCGCTGAAACGCCTCGGGCCGTCGACCGTGCATCGGATGTCGTTCCCGGTGATGCACGAATTGCAGGGCGAATACTCGCCGCTTTTCTACCTGCTGAAGGATCAGCTCGAAGCGGCACACTCGCGCGCGGCGTTGGATGAGGTCGAAGCCGCGTTGCGCGCGCAGGCGGCAGAGCTCGCAGAACAGGAGTGCCGGAAGCTGCGGCTCCTGATGCTGCGGCGATGGAAGTTCGTCGGCCAGGCCTAGCATCAGGCTGCTAGCGCTTCTTGCGGTGCTCCGCGACGGCCATCCGCGTCCCCAGAAAGACGTACTGCGCGCCCGACGCCACCACCGTCACGAAGACGATCACGAAGAGCGCCGGCATCCATGCTCGAATGTCGACCCAGCCGGCCGCTATCGCCATGACCACCAGCAGCACGCCGAATTCGATGAACGTGTTCATCTTGGAAAGGCGTGTCGGCTTCATGTCGACCGGCCCGATGATCAGGCGATAGGCAAGCACGCCTGCGACGATGATGATGTCGCGCCCGATGATGGCGGCGGCCAGCCAGATCGGCAGGTGGCTTTGCCAGGCAAGCAACACCGTCGCCACGAACATGTTGATCTTGTCGGCGACGGGGTCGAGCGCTGCGCCGAGACGGGACGCGGAGCCCAACTCGCGCGCGATATAACCGTCGACGAAGTCGCTCACCGCGGCAATCAGGAAGATCGGCAGCGCGATCGCATACTCTTCGCGGATCGCGAAGTACGCCATGACCGGAACGAGCCCAAGGCGCACCAGCGTAATCAGATTGGGCAGGTTCCGCATGCGTTGCATCCTCGCGCAGGCGCGCGCCT
>CAVRXB010000004.1:0-120620 GCA_963724975.1 uncultured beta proteobacterium
GCTCGAGGTTGTGGCGCGCAGAGGCGGAATGGCGATTTCGATCGCCGCGTGCTGGCTCCATCCACACGGACCACGCTGTGGAAATTCGCGTTCGAGGAGGACGGGGAGGCGAATGAATCGGGCCGGGATCGTGCTCTGGCTGGTGATCATCGTCACACCGGAGGCAGTCGGGTGCGCGACGTCATGCGCTGTTCGAACTGCCGGACGCCGAGCGACTCACCTGTACGACGCCGGACCAAGCCAGCCATCGAAGCTGCCTGAAGAACTGGTGCACCGTCGCCGGCCTGGTCGTCCGCGGCATCGAATTTCTTCGTCGGAGCAGGATGACGGGTACCTCGCGCAGCGCTGGGGCTACGATCTTCCGCCTAAGCGATCGATTTGTCGTTCGCTCATACAACGACGAATACGCGATCCTGCGTCGAACCAGCAACCCGATCCGAATCCGTCTCCGCCGGGGCCGGACGGCGGAGCGCGAAGCCGCGGTCCGATCAGACGTCGACCATCCGGAACCGTTCCAGATCAGCTTCGAGGCGCGCCTGTTCGTTCGTCCCGCCCGATCTCGTTCGAGAGCGGCAAGGAGGATGAAGATCATTCGGACTCTGGCTGGGCTCTGCACAGCAAAGCCACTGGCGAGCTGCTCAACAGTACGCAATCCGGGCCCGTTCCGGAGAGCAATTACCAACCAGGAGGATGATTGTCTCGATCCATCCTTCGCTGTTTGTCCCGAATGGACACAACAACGACTGGATACCGGCGCGTGTTCGATCTCGGGGTGGGCCGCCAGTCGAACGGCCAGGGCGGTGCACTGTCGCGAAGCTGGAACTATGCCTTTGCCCGACTACGGTTTCGAGCACGACAACGAACATGGCCAATGGTCGTTGGTATTGCGGGCCGTGGTATCGCTCAGTCGATCAGCGAGCACGACGACCGCAACCTGACCGACTACATCGGCTATGGCGACATCCCGCGCCACGTGGCGCATGCGACTGGCGGGTGCGCTGGACGGCGCACCAGCAATCCCGCGACCGGCAAGGGCGCCGCGCAACTCGACGCGGCGTTGCCGGCCTGCCACCAAGGGTGCGTACCTCCCGCTGCAGTGGTACGTGCAGGCGTTCACGGGCTATGGCGAGAGCCTCATCGACTACAACTCGGGCGGCAGAACACGATCGGCGCCGGGATCCGCCTGAACGATCGCCCGCCCGAAGAGACGGGCTGCGGGGGAAATTTGGGAGTTAATGCCTTGCGTGCGGCGCCGGTCGATATCGCTGCGCGTTCGCCTGCTTTGGCGATGAGGGCGTGGCGGTGGCCCGCCTGCGGGCCCTTGGCGTCTGGCGCCTATTTTCCGTGGCTCGCGGCGTCCTTGTACGCTCGCAGGATGGCGTTGATCCGTGTTTGATAGCCGGGACCTTGCGTCTTCAGCCATTCGAGCACATCCGCGTCGACTCGCAGTGAAATCGCCCTCTTCGGCGGCACGGGCTTCAGCCCGAGCCGGACGATACCGCGCACAATGTTCTGCATCCACGCCTCCGGATGCGTGGCAGTTAGCGCGATGTCGCGATCGTTATCGCCCTGACACGCGGCCAATCAGTCCCGGATTTGCGCGAAGTAGATCTCTTGCTCACGAATGGTCGCCTTGCCAAATGAAATGATGCGGATCTCGTCTAGCGTCTCCATGTGGACGATGGACACGACGATGCCCGCGCGTAAGCCCAGCGTCGCGTAACGCCGTTCCAGGCATTCGAATCGATTGTCCTCGAACGTATATGTCGGTCCTTCGAAAACCGCCGGCGCGTCGACGAAGTCGATACCGTGCCGGGCGAGGTTCTGCCTTCGCTTGCGCTCGCTCAAGGTGAAGCGTATCGTCCAATGTATATACAAACTGTATTGATGTCAAGCGATCGCAGGGCCGGCCGCCGCGAAAACGTCCACCTGCATCCTTGACATCGCCCCGCCTGGATTTGCAGCGGCAACGCAGAACTAATTGACTTCGCGCAAGTCCGTGCCGTTTGGACTGGCCGAGCATGTACATGCCAACCAACCGCCTCGATCCCAACAAGGAGTAGTGGCGCATGTCCGCACCTGTCAAATACGTATACCTGTTCGGCTCTTCGCGCACCGACGGGGGGACGGCGATGAAGAACCTGCTCGGCGGCAAGGGTGCCAATCTGGCGGAGATGTGCCGCCTGGGCATCTCCGTCCCCGCCGGCTTCACGATCAGCACCGAGGCCTGCACCGTATTCACCGAACAAGGCAAGGAACGCGCGCTGGCGTTGATCAAAGACGAAGTACTGCAGGGAATCGCGTTCATCGAACAGCAGATGAACAAGGCATTCGGCAATGCGGCCGACCCGCTGCTGCTGTCGGTGCGCTCCGGTGCACGCGCGTCGATGCCCGGCATGATGGACACGATCCTGAATTTGGGCTTGAACGACCAAGCCGTCCATGGATTAGCGCGTATGGCCGACAACGAGCGCTTCGCCTGGGATTCCTATCGCCGCTTCGTGCAGATGTACGGCGACGTGGTGATGGGCCTGAAGCCGGTCAAGAAGGAAGATCGCGACCCCTTCGAAGTGCTCATCGACATGGTCAAGGCCAAGCGCGGGGTGCAGCTCGATACGGACCTCGACACGACCGACCTGAAGGAACTCGTGGCGCGCTTCAAGGCGCTGATCCGCGCTCGCATCGGACGCGACTTTCCCACCGACCCCTGGGAGCAGCTCTGGGGTGCGGTGACGGCAGTATTCGAGAGTTGGAACAACGACCGCGCGCGCGTCTATCGCGAACTCAACGACATCCCCCAATCGTGGGGTACGGCCGTCAACGTGCAGGCCATGATCTTTGGCAATCTGGGCAACAACAGTGCGACCGGTGTGGCCTTCACGCGCGACGCCGGCACGGGGGAGGATCTTTTCAACGGCGAGTTCCTCGTAAATGCGCAGGGCGAGGACGTGGTGGCGGGTATTCGCACGCCGCAGCAGGTGTCGCTGGTCGCCTCGCGCCGCTGGGCCGAGTTGGCCAGGGTGAGCGAGGACGAGCGGCGTGCAAGATACCCCTCGCTTGAAGAGCTGATGCCTGAGATCTACCAACAGCTGCTGCACGCCGAGACCTTGCTGGAAAACCATTTCAAGGACATGCAGGACCTCGAATTCACGATCCAGGAAGGGCGCCTGTGGATGCTGCAGACGCGTAACGGCAAACGCACCGGCGCTGCGATGGTACGTATCGCGATGGAAATGCTGCAGCAGGGCATGCTCGACGAAAAGACGGCTTGCTGCGCGTTGCCCCTGACAGGTTGCACGAGCTGTTGCATCCAGTCTTCGACACCCAGGCGCTGAAGAATGCACAAGTCATTGGGCGCGGATTGCCGGCGTCGCCGGGCGCGGCAAGCGGACAGATCGTTTTCTTCGCGGACGAGGCCGACGAATGGTCCAAGGCAGGCAAGGCCGTGATCCTTGTACGCCAGGAGACGTCGCCCGAAGATCTGCGCGGGATGAGCGTGGCCAAGGGTATCCTCACTGCGCGCGGCGGCATGACGTCCCACGCCGCGGTGGTAGCGCGCGGCATGGGCAAGTCGCTTCGTCTTTGGCGCCGGGTGCGGTGCACGTGGATTACAAGGCGCGTTCAATGATCATCGGCGAGCACACCTACGAAGAGGGCGACTGGATTTCGCTCGATGGATCCACCGGCGAGGTCTTCGCCGGCAATATCGCGACCACAGCCGCCAAACTCAGCGGCGACTTCGCGACATTGATGGCGCTCGCCGACCGCTACATGCGGCTGGAGGTGCGCGCCAATGCTGACACGCCCGATGAGGCCAAGGTAGCGCGCGAGTTCGGTGCCACCGGGATCGGCTTGTGTCGCACCGAGCACATGTTCTTCGAGGGTGAACGCATCATTCCGATGCGCGAAATGATCCTCGCCAACGACGAGGCCGGTCGTCGCAAGGCGCTGGCCAAACTACTGCCGATCCAGCGTGCCGATTTCGAAGGCTTGTTTCGGGAGATGAGCGGATTGCCGGTGACCATTCGCCTGCTCGATCCGCCGCTGCATGAGTTCGTGCCGCAAGACGAGGCCAGCCAGCGCGTGATGGCCGCCGACATGAAGGTCTCCCTGGGCAAGATCCGCATGCGGGTGGAGGAACTCCACGAGTTCAACCCGATGATGGGCCACCGCGGTTGCCGCCTCGGCATCACATACCCAGAGATCACCGAGATGCAGACGCGCGCGATCCTGGAAGCCGCGTTGGACGCCCGCGCCAAGGGCGCCGAATTGAAGGTCGAGATCATGGTGCCGCTGGTGGGCACGGTGCGCGAGTTCAACATCCAGGCCGCGGTGATCCGCCGCACCGCGCTTCAGGTGTTCGCCGAACGTCGCGAGCAGATCCGCTTTCAATTGGGCACGATGATCGAGACGCCGCGCGCAGCGCTGATCGCCGACAGCATTGGAACAAAGGCCGAGTTCTTCTCGTTCGGCACCAATGATCTCACGCAGATGACGATGGGGTTCTCGCGCGACGATGCCAGCAAATTCCTACCCGAGTACCTCAAGGCGGGCATTTACGAGCACGATCCGTTTCGCACACTCGACCAGAAAGGCGTGGGCTTGCTGGTGCAGATGGCGGTCGAAAAAGGCCGCTCCGTGCGTCCGGACCTGGAGGTTGGCATCTGTGGCGAACATGGCGGGGATCCGATATCGGTGGCGTTCTTCCACCGCGTCGGGCTCGACTACGTGAGTTGCTCGCCTTTCAGGGTCCCGATCGCAAGACTGGCGGCTGCGCAAGCGGCAGTCAGCGATAGACCGTGAACGTCGCGACTTACGCTCGAATGCGTCGACGTTGGCTGCGGCCCGTGCATTCGCGTCAATGCATGACTCCTATAAGCGATGCGAAACGAACGCGGCAGCATCAGCAACGCGGAGCCACGGAGGTGGACTCTGAATCAACCGCGACACGCTGGCCGTCGTAGAGCAACCCGTGCGACCGCCGTGTGCGCATTCGAGAAGGACAAGAGATCTCATGAGCAAGATCGTTTTCATCCCTGATGCAACGCAAGGTCCGGACAATCGACATGGACGACACGATCGCCGATATCGAAGGCATGTTCGCCCGCGAACGCCTGTCATGGGCGCCGGTAACCATCCGTGATGGTGAAGTCGTCGGCGTGATCAGTGCGGCCGACGTGTTGCAGTTTCATGCCAGTGGTCGGGATGCCGCGGCGATCAGGGCCTGGCAGCTGTGCACCTACAAACCTATCACTGTCGCGCCCGACACTACGCTCGAGGAACTCGCCCGACTCATGGTGGACGAGGGGCATTCACCACGTCGTCGTCGAGGACGCTGAGAAACTCGCCGGCGTGGTTGTCGTGGCACTTCGCGCCAACTTCGATCGCCGAGCGAGAGAGCGAGACGCGGCCGCCGTTACAGCTGCAGCATAATGGGGCGCGCCAGGCGTAAGAAGGTTCGTTCGGATGACGTCTTTCGCACTGCGAAGGTGCGGAGCGCCTCGCTGAATTGTTCGTGATGCGCCATCATCACCTGCAACTCGACCCGCTCGAACAAGGAAAACGAACTGATGCGTCGCTGTGTCGTATGTCGGGCTGGGTGCGATCTTCATACTGTCGAGCGAAACCGCAGGCGTAGTCGAAGGTCGCTTCGATGGTCGCCGCGAATGTCGCAGAAATGACCGATGCGGACGTCATCGAGCGGCTTCAGACTTCGAGTTATCGTTTTCGGCGCACGCGGATTGACCGCGGCACCGAAGGTGCGACGGCCAACGCGAATCCGGCTGCGATTGCGAAGCTGGGCCGAAGGCTGGCAGAAAGCCGGACGCCGACGCGCGGCAGCCGCGCTCGACGCGGTGCGGAGCGTATCCAGCGCTTTCCGATGATTCCCGCGCCGAAGGCCCAGTCGCGCATTTCTCCGGCGACCTGATTCCTGGGCAACCGCGCGGCCGCCGCTGGTCGCGCTCGCGACAATGAAGAGAGCGAGCCGACGTCGCGGAAGACATTGGGGTTCGCGATGCCGGGCGAAGAGACGCACCCGCTCGCGCAGGCGCCTGCCTAGAGAGCGCTGTCTCGACCCAGCGAGACCGAGGTCGGTCGAATGGTCAATTCCCGCGACAGCGCCCGCTCCAGATAATGGCGCGAGCGGGCGCCAACCCGACGCTTCGTCCGTGGGGAGGCGCCTTACGTGCGGTCACTGGCGCGCCTTGCCAGCTAATACACTTAGTGATATACTTTGCGTCGAGTCTTCAAGACCCGCCACTTCGTGCGCTGGATGCGGAAAACGGCGTTGACGGACAACGACCTTTGTCGGGCCGTCGCCGAGATGGAAAGCGGACTGGTCGATGCTGATCTGGGCGGCGCGATTCTCAAGAAGCGCGTAGCCCTTCCCGGCCGCGGCAAGAGCAGCGGTACGCGAGTCCTGCTGGCGACCAACTGGAGAGGGACGTGGTTCTTCGTTTTCGGTTTCGAGAAGAACGATCGAGCGAATGTGAACGCTGCGGAGTTGGATGCGCTGCAAAGCCTCGCGGATGATCTGCTGGCGCTTTCCTCGCAGCAGCTCGATGCGCATGTATCGAGCGGAGCATTGCAGGAGATCTGCCATGCGTAAGAAAGTCAAAGTGACCAGCCGCATCCTCAACGCGGTCCACGAGACCGCGCGCGACCTCCACACGGCGGGGTTCATCGACAAGCGCCGGATGCGCCAGTACGACGCACTGTGCCTCGCGCCCGTCCCCGATTATTCGAGCAGGAAGATTCGGGCGCTGCGGGGCCGCTACAAGCTGAGCCAGGCCGTGCTGGCGTCGGTCCTGAACACCAGTCTCTCCACGGTCAGGCAATGGGAGATCGGCGACAAGCATCCGAGCGGTCCGTCGCTGAAGTTGCTCGACCTGTTGGATCGAAAGGGCCTGGAAGCGCTAATTTGAAGCTTGGCGCGACCGTGGCGAATGGGTAGCAAAAATGCTACCTCGCACCAGCGGAGGCTCGATCCGACTCCCGCACCCTCAGCCGGCGCTGGCCCTCCGCCTAGTGCGCCTGCGCTGCGGCGCGCTCCAACTGCCATTGCTCGACCGCGATGTCGAGATTGTCATCCGGCGGAAGGGCAAGGGGCGTGCGGCCGGATCGGTTCGAGTGTTGGTGGTCGAGCGTCCCATACGCCGTGGAAACGACGCGGATTAGCGCAACGCGCTCAAGGTGATGATCAAAGCCGAGCTCGAAGCGAGGAGAAAGCAATGAAAGCTGCTGCACGCGTCAAGGCCGCGCGCCCGGTCAGACGGGAACTGTTCGCGGAGCTGAGCGAGGGCATGGCAGCCCTCGCCGAGGCGAGGCAGGGCAAGCGGACGCTGCGGACGCACGCCATCGAACACAAGCCGGCGCCAACAGTCGTTACCCGCGCTTGGGTTGCGTGCCTGCAGCCGTGGCGCCGTCGAGTGGCACCAAGGTGATGGAAATAGGTCGGGTGCCCCGCGGATCAGGCGCGCAACGCGGGCGGCCTCATCGGATCGATTGGCGCGGCGCCACAAGGAAGCCGCAAACATGGCGATCACGCCCTGCGTGACCTGCTTTTCGCGGGACACCTGCGCGAGAGCTTGCTCCGCTTCCTGAGCTGCCTGCGTATACAAGCGCCGCGCCATCGCTTCATCGCCTTGACGTAGCGATGACTTGGCGGCCAACGCAAGCTTCTTGCTTCGGTGATGATGGTCAAACCAGGTCATGGGGATTTTCCTGCAACCAATCAGCATGATACCGCAGTGCGCGCACTTCAGGTGCGTTCTGGTGTCGTCTCGAGCGAAGCGTCGTCGATGCCGAGCGAGGAGGCGTCCGCGCCGATAATGTTGCAGCTTTACGACAAGACGCACCCAAGAGTTGCGATAACGCAACGAATCATTGACGCTGGGGAGGGTGCTCCTAGCATCGGTTTGTGCATCGCAATAAAGCATCCCAGGCCTTACCGGCGGTGGAACAGAAGCTGTCTCCAGCGAGGGATCCGAATGAGCCTCCCCCGTCCGCCGCCAACGCATCCGTCAACGATCCCAGTCTCGACGTACCGGTCATCGCCTCGGCGGAGGAAGTCTCTCGTGCTCGCGAACTACGGGAACAAATCGAGAAAAAATACTTGAATCGCCGCAGACCACCCTTACTCCGCCGTGGCCGTCGGGGCCGAGTAGCGGACCCCGCTGATCTTCGCTTCATAGCTCGAGCGACCGCCTTAGCCGTGAGCACGCGGACTTCGACCGGTGGCACCGATGGTGACGTTCCTGTCAGAATCTTCGGAGGGCTGTAGATGGCAGGGGTGGCGCACCGGACAGGTAGAAAATGCTCCACCTTCACAAGCGAAGGTGCCGATGGTAACCGTTCGACCGACTTGGGCGGAATTAGCGTTGATTCTGCGCGTTTCCGTGCATCCTGCTGCTGTTCGCATCTTTCCTAACCATGCTAAGTGTGGGCGGGCTATACCCCGCGACAGATTCGGCGAGTGCCTTCATCTGCACATCGGTGAGTCGACTGGCGACCTCTCGCATCACGCGGCGTGTATCGTTGCGGCGCGCACCGGCCCTGAAGTCCATGAGCTGTTGCAGCGTGTACGCCGCGTTCTGTCCGGCGAGGCGCGGATAGCGCTCGCTCCCGGCTCCGCACTCGCCGTGGCAGCTTCGGCACGGAGGTTTCCGGCAGGCCAATCACCTTCTTCGAAGATGTTGCGCCGCCCGCGCGAGCGCGACGTCGCCGTCTTGCGGCGTCGCGCCTGCGCGCTGTAATACGCGACAAGGATGGAAAGTCGCTGCGTGGCACTTGCGCGAGCGTCGTTGTCATCACGTCGTTCATCCGCCGGCCCTTGGCGAAGTCGACGAGCTGCCTCTGCAGGTACTGGCCTGCTGGCCGGCGAGGTTCGGGAATGTCGGCGCCACGCTGCGACCGGCCTCGCCATGGCAGGCCGCGCAGACGCGTCGCCGCAGGCGGCTCGGGGGCTCGCTGCCCTCGTCCTCGACGAGCGACGCGAACGTTACGAGAGTCGCGAGCGCCAGCCGCGCCGAGCGCAACGCGTGCACCGCGAACGCATGCGCTCCGCGACGCTCAGAACGCGTAGCGAACGAAAACGCCGGCGATGCTCGCATGGTAGGACTGGGGACCATAGTCGAGATAGACCGCTAGCGGGACGGAACCGGGTTCTGCTGGACACCGTCGTAATGCCAATCGCTGATCCGGCCATTTTCGTAGCGGTAATAGAACCGCACCGCGAGCGCGCTGGTGATCGGCACCAGCACGCCGGCGTCGACGATGCTCTGGATGAACACGCTGTCGGGCATGCCGGCGCCGATCAGCGCGAGCTGCGCCGGCGAGAAGCCCAAGGCGTCGGCGTTGTACTCGTAGCTGGTCTTGGTGCGCCCGTTCGTGTACGTGTAGTTGACGTTGAACCGGGCCTGGCGAAGTCGTAGTGCCCGCCGATGGCGAAGGTCTGGTTGATCGAGTTCTGCGTATTGGTCCAGCCCTGGCTCGTGGGATAGAGCGGGGAGAGCGCGCCGGGCGTGATGCAGACCTGCTGCCAGTTCGCCGGCGTGACGTCGGTGCTGCCCACGAGCGTGGCGCCCGCGGGCGCCGTGCCGGTGGTATTGACCGCGCCGTTGCTGAAGAAATAGTAGGTCGTTCCCATCACGCAGGCGTTCGCCTGCAGGCCGGCCTGGTGCAGCTTGGCGTTCTGCCACGTGTAGTAACCATACACTCCCCACTCGGCCGCGGGCTCGTAGTTCGAGATTGAGACTGACGGTCGTCTGGTCGTTGCTGCCGTTGCGGCCGTAGGCGGTATCCGGGTACGTGATGCCGTTGTATTGCACCGTGAGGCCGGCGTCGAGGCCGCGTATCCCAGTCCAGTTGAGGCGCGCCTTGACGATGTTCTGGTCGCGGTCGGCGAGGTCGAACTTGCGCAACGCGCTGTTGTTGTGGATCCAGTTCGTCATGTTGGTGCCGGTGGCGGTCGGCACGGGCCCCATCGAGGCGCTGTAGTAGGCCGTGTAAGGGTCGGTGATGTACTCGCTGCCGCGGCGATTGTCGTATTCGTAGGAGAGCAGCAGCACGGCGTCGCGGAAGGCGCGATTCGTGTAGCCGAGCTTCAGCTTGTACTCCCAGGTCTTGTCGCGCTCCCGGTTGGAGCGCTCGAAGTTCTCCTGCTCGAACGATCCGGTCAGGTTGGACTTGGGCTGAGGCGATAGTCGCCGGTGAGGCTGTAGACGATCTGCTTGTAGTCGTACGGGACGCTGCGGATGTTGATGTTGCCGGCGTTCGGTGCGATGTTCAGCGCCTGGACCGCGGCGAGGTTGCACTGCGCGGCGAGGTAGGCGGGCGTGCGTCACGAATGGCCGCGCCGCTGCCGTCGTTGAGCAGGCGTCCCCACTGGCCGGTGAGCGGATTGCAGGACTGGTACTGCGGTCGAGTTGCGGGTCTCGTAGATAGCGGACGCTTGCCGGTCAGCGTCGAGCCCGGTCGTGGGACTGCAACGACAAGCCGGACGTCGGCGAGCGCGGTGTCGATGCGCGCATCGGCCGACTGGCGGCTAGCGCCGCCGTCGTGTTCCAGATGTTCGCGAGCGCGGCGACGCCCGTGACCGTGCCGCCGGTCAAGGCGAACGTCGGTCGGCGCGATCAGGTTGTCGTTCTGGCGCGAGCGCGCCCAGCGCGACCGACGCGGTGAGGTGGCCGTTCGACAGACGTCGGGCAGCGCCCGCGCGTACTCGGCCTTCACCTTGTAGTACTCGTTGTCGGGGTAGAGGTCGAAGCGGCCCGGCGGTGAAGGTCGTCGGCGGAGACGCCGGTCGATGCCGTTGAGCGTGATGAACAGCGGATTCTGAACGTCATCGTGTCGATGCCGTTGCGGAAGAACGACGCCGAGCAGCTGCAGGTTGAAGCTCGACAGCGCGATCGCTGTACTGCACGCCGGCGAGGAAGTCGTGCGTGTTGTAGTCGATCGATTCGGTGATGTCGATGTTGCCACCGCCACCGCCGCCGCCGAAGACCACGCCGAAGGGCCGCGAGCCCTTGCGCTTCTCGTTCGGCGTAGCTCGCGTAGAGCTTCCAGGTCTCGTCGAGGTTCCATGTCGAAGCGCACGCCCGCCTGTCTTGCGCATGATCCCGAGCTCGGAGTCGGGGCGTGGTGGCGAGCGCCGCGCGGATGTTCGCCTGCGTGTCGTCGGCGCTGGCGAGCCGCCGGGCGTGAGGCGCGGCGAGCGTCAGGTTGCCGAGGCCGATCGCCGTTCCACAGCGATCGGTACGTCGGTCGAGTAGACGCTGCGGGATCTCGTCGTAGAACGCGTTGACCTTCCAGCGTTGTAGCGGCCGAACTGCGAGGCTGTAGAACTGGTCGTTGCGGCCGACCTCGCCGCCGTAGCCTTCGAGGAAGCGCGCCGTCGCTGCCTGCTCGGCAGTGACGCCGAAATAGCGGATGTAGCGCGCCGTTGCCGACATCCTTGTAGCGGCGGAAGACATAGGTCCGACGTGTCGCCCGACGACCAGGAACCGCCGGCCTCGACGTTGCCGCTCGACCTCCCAGCCGTCCTGCGGTGCGGGCGCGCGGTTCCGGTCGCGGCGGCGTCCGGTTGTAGAGGATGCCGTTCGGGCTGCGCTTCGGCTCCTGGTCCGGATCGAGCACGATGCCCCAGCCGCGCGCGAGGCCGAGCGTGGTCGCGCTCGCGAGCTCGTCATCGAAGCCGACGGCGGAATCGGCGCTCGCCGGCGAGCGAGCCGATCGGCGCCACCGCGACAGCGAGGCCAGCGCGCGAGGGTCTCGCGCAGTGACGAAAGCGCATCGTCGATTTCCAGGTGCCGTCGAGATGTAGCGCTCGTTCCGCGCGCGTCAGCGCTGGAAGCGCGCGCCCGACGGATGGTTGCTGCCGTGGATCTGCGAGTGGCAGTTCTGGCAGGAGCGGCCGATCATGCGCGCGCTCTGCGACTCCGCCCGGCTGCTGTGCCGCCGCCGCGGTCTGGCCCGCGTGAAGAACTGCGCCCGGATGGCCGAGCGGCGGGCTGTGGCACTGCTGGCAGAGGAACGGCCGCGCGCCGACGAGCAGGAAGTCGTGGTTCGAGCCGTGCGGCGTGTGGCAATTGAGGCAGCTCTCGCGCACCGGGGCATGCTCCCAGAGGAACGGGCCACGCTTCTCGGCGTGGCACGCAGTGCAGACGTTTCGTTGACGCTGTCGGCCTTGCAGCAGCGGCCGCGTGACCGAGCCGTGCGGGTTGTGGCAGTCGGCGCAGCTCATCTTGCCCTCGGGCAGCGGCATGTGCGAGCGGCGCGGAACTCCGCGCGCTGCTGCTGGTGGCAGAGCTGGCAGGTGTCGGAGATGAGCGCGGTCGCGCAGCAGGCCCGTTGCTGCGACAGCCGCGCCATCGGATTGTGGCAGTCGCTGCAGGCGATGCTGGTTGAGCGCGTGCGGCGAGCCTGCCCAGTAGCATGCGCTGGCCGCCCTCGTGGCAGCCGAGGCATTGCGCGTTCTGGACCTCGACCGGCGTGCCCCACTCGCGCGTGAAGCCGATGATGCGCGATCTTTGTCGAGCGCGTTCGCGACGTGCTTCGAGCCCGGGCCGTGGCACGCCTCGCATCCGTGCCGCTCGCGCTCGGTCTTTGGATTGAGGCGGAAGATCTTCGCGTGCCGCGTGTGCGAGAAATGCCGGTTGTCGTCGACGTGGCAGACGATGCACTTGCCGTCGCCGACGTACGCGGCGTCCAGCGCGAACGAAGCTCCGGACTGCAATCCCGCGATCGCCAACACTGCGCCGACGACCGTGGCACGCGCGTTCGCGACAAGCTTGCCCTTTCCCCTTACGCCGTTGCGCAGCAGCACCGTTGCCTTCATCGCGTGGCCGTTGGATCGGTGCGGTGTCCTCTCGCGGCAAACAGCGGAATCCGGCGGTTATTCGACTTCCATCGCCGAATTGCGGTTGTGGGTGGAGTTTAAGCCGCGTCGACTAGGCGACCCCGAGCTCATTACTACCGAGCGTGCGGCGCGCCACCCAGTAGGTGGCTCCTTCCTCGCCGTAGCGCTCCGCGTGAGGCACATCGCGGTCGAGCGTGAAGGTGTCGCCGGGGACAAGGTAACGGACATTGTCCCCGACGGTGAGCCACATCTCACCCTGAACAACGCGCGCGCTCAGCGCGAACGGGTGGGTGTGTGTCTCGAGAACCGTCCGGGCGGCCCACCGTCGCTCCACAACCTCGTCGAATCCCTCCGCTCGCGCGTTTGCTTCGAAGGCCTCAAAGGTACCTTCATCCCCACTCTCTTCGCCTAAGTTCATCAGCTGATTGGCGACCGAGAATGGCCGCATCGCGCGGGCGTGCGAGGACCCTGCTGGCCCCGCACGCCCCTGGGTTTACTAAGGCACCACCAAGGACTGCACCATGACATCCTGGTTCGCTGGAGTGACCCCCGGGTTCCCGCGGAAATCCGTCCACGCGGCGTACGCGAGGCCGCTCTCTCCGATCGCTACCTGGGTGTAATCACCGATGAATGCTCCGTCCGCGAACTGGATGTACGGATTGGAGCTCTCGCTGGAAAGACGGGTTTGTGCCGCGAAGTTATCGCTGCTCGTCTTCGCCGCGTAATCCATGCAGACGGAGTTCACGGAAAATGACGGCGTGACATTGGCTCCGCCAGCATCGTTGGTCCGGAAGTGGCAGGTCCCCGCAATCGAGGAGATTGCGTAGTCGCGCGTGTAATACCCCACAACGACCCTGCCATTCGACGCCGCCACCGACGGGAAGACCTTGTCTTGACCGGACGTGATCGTGACCGCCGGCGCGGTGGCGATCGTCGGCCAGGTGCCGCGTATGAGCTTGACCTGGTTCGACGTCGTGCCGACGAACGAAGAGACACCGCTCCCACAACTGCCCGCACCCTGGTCATCGGTCCACACGATGGCGATCTGGCCCGTTGCTCTGATCGATGCTCATCGACGGGTAGCTGTTGAGCCGGAAGTGCATGTCGGAAAGCGTCTGCCGCCCGGCAAAGATGGGATAGCAATCCAAATCATCGAACACGCGGGGGAGTTCGACGGTTTGGAACGAGAGACCGTCGTCCGTCGATCGCGCCAGCACCATAGCATCGGTCGTGTAGCCAAAGAGCGGCGACGTCGCCAAGTAGGACACGTATAGCGCGCCGTCAGGGCCGTACTGCACCTGCGATCCCTGATCGAACGGATGCGCGGCGTCGGAGATCGGGAAACCCTGGCGGTTCCAAGTCTTTCCATAGTCCTTCGAAAATGCGCCGACGATCGGCGACTCCCGATAGCCCGCCCCATGTGGCCCCAGGTTGAAACGCGTCCAGGTAATGACCACCTTTCCGTCGGGTCCCGCAGCGATCCAGTTCTTGTCGTGGAGGAAGGTGCCGGCGTCCGTGAACGCGACCACGTTGGGCGCGCTCCAGGTTTTGCCGCCATCGCGGGACACGCTGACGACGATGGCAGATGCCGGGCTTACGCGGCTGAACGCAATGTTGGCGTAATAGGCCACGCCATCCGCGCTGAACGCCACGACGGGATCGCCCGCCGAATCAAGCTTCTTCATCTGCCCAGTGGCGCCGGTCTCGGCCGTCAGCTTAGGCAGCTGGACGTTCCCCCAGGTTGCGCCACCGTCGAACGAGTAATAAGCCCAGCCCGTGCCGTCGTTGAGTCCGGTGAAGTCGCAGCACACGCGATAATCGTTCGCTCCGGCGATCAGGTTGTCCGGATTCGTCGGATTGATCGCTATCGTCGTCTCGTTCTGCGGCGTAGTGCAGCCTAGATTCGAGAAGCCGGTATTGTTGACGGGATCGCCCACTATCGCGTCGACGTTGGAGCCCAAAGGTCCGTAGGCGACGAGCGTATTCCAAGGACTGGAACGGCATAGGCCCGCGGCCAGGATCGGGCTGTCGAGCGGCTGCTCATCGTCCTCGAGTGCCCACGGCGAGTTGATCGTTGGCGAAAACTTCCATTTGTGCGACGACACGTTCGAAGCTGCATCGCTTGCGGCGATCAGCACCGATGACAGCGCCACGAAGGCGGTGCTCGCGACAATCAATGTGATGATGCGTTTGATGATCGTTTGTCCTCCACTTCGAAATTGAAGATGACAACGGTGTCGGCCCCTGGCGCCTCGCGCATCATTGCGGGCGGGCCGTAAGAGACAAGCGTAAAATATCATCGCACAAGAGGCTACAGAATCCAACCGCATGAACGGCGAATCGACGCCGCGCATCGCGGATTGGCGCGGGCGGGTTAACGCGGAGATTCGTTTGGCGGGCGTACGCCACTCTCCAGACGCGACACGACGCTCCTGGTCGTCCACATCCTCGCGGCGACTTCCTCCTGCGTCATTTTCGCGGCGAGTCGATGCGCCTGTTATGGCGATAGGGGTGTCCGACGCCATGAATGCATCGATTACCGGAACGCGCTCCGAGCTGGGTCGGATCCTTGCGCGGTGGCACACGCCGAGCGCCACGGACTACCGAAAAGGCCTCGATCAGATCATCGAAGCCTGGGGCACCTGAGCGGAACGCGGCCGTAGGCGGGTTACGCGCGTGGGTTGCGTATCTGAAGCTCCGCGCTAGGCGAGCGCCGGCCGCGCGCGCGTGCGCATCAGGAGCCACGCCGCGATCGACACGTTCACGAGGTTCCAGGCGATGCCGTGCACGAACGCCGCGCGGTAGCGAGCCGGTCAGGTCGAAGATGGCGCCCGACAGCCAGCCGCCGAGCGCCATGCCGAAGACCGTGGCGAAGATCACCAGGCCGATGCGCCCGCCCGCCTCGCGCGGCGGGGAAGTACTCGCGGACGATGATCGCGTACGACGGCACGATGCCGCCCTGGAACAGACCGAACAGCGCCGAGATCACGTAACAGCGACACGAGCCCGTCGAACGGCAGGAACAGGATCAGCGCGACGCACTGGAGCCCGCCGCCGAGCAGCAGCGTGCGCAGGCCGCCGATGCGGTCGATGATGTAGCCGAAGGCGATGCGGCTGACGATGCCGCAGGCGAGCATCAGCGACAGCATCTGCGCGCCGCGCGCCGGACCGTAGCCCAGGTCGGCGCAGTACGCGACGATGTGGACCTGCGGCATCGACATCGCGACGCAGCAGGCGATCGCCGGCGACAACGAGCAGTGCCTGCAGCGCGTTGCGCCGACAGGCCGAGCGACCGCGGCGTCCCGGCGACCGCCGTGCAGCCGCGCCGTCGGGCACCGCGTGCGCCGGCGGCGGGCGGCGCAGCAGCAGCGCGAGCGGCAGCATCGTCGCGAGCACGAACACGCCGATGCCGAAATAGGTCGCGCGCCAGCCCGACGTCGCGATGAAGTGCTGCACGATCGGCGGCCACACGGCGCCCGGCGAGGTAGTTGCCGCACGCGACGATCGCGACCGCGATGCCGCGCCGCCGCTCGAACCACATCGACACGTGCGCGAGCAGCGGGCCGAACGTCACCGAGCTGCCGACGCCGATCAGGAGGCCCTGCGCGAGCGCGAACTGCGATCAGCGTGGTCGCGTAGCCCGACACGATGTAGCCCGCGCCGAGCGCGAGGGAGGCCGCGATCACCGGGATGCGGATGCCGGAGCGGTCCGACCAGCGGCCGAGCACCATGCCGGCGACGCCGAACCCGAGCATCGTCAGCGTGTAGGGGAACGACGCGCCGGCGCGCGCGACGCCGAACTCCGGCCTGCACGGCCGGCAGCGCGACGACGACCGACCACATGCCGACGCCGCCGATCGTCGACAGCAGCGAGCGCGAGCGCGAGGCGCGTCCAGGACTGCGGGGAATCGACGGTGACGGGAGGCATGGCGGGGCGCGACCGAGCGTCGCGGAGCCGCGCCGCGAGCGACGGGAGCGAATGCGCGTCGCCAAGCCCGATTGTAGCGGACTCACGCCGAAGGAGCTCGCGCTAGCGGCTTACGATGAGCGAGATTACTATCCCTTCGCGTACGCGGCGCAAGCCCAGGCGAAAGAGGAGGAAGACATGAAAACGTTGTTTCTCTTCTCGATGGTTGCAATCGCGGCAATGGCAGCACCTGCGCTCGCGGCGCAGCGCACATTCGTCTCGACACTCGGTACCGGCGCCGCCTGTTCGCTGGTTACACCGTGCCGCCAGCTTTCCACGGCACTGCTCGTCACCGACCCCAATGGCGAGGTCATCGTTCTCGACTCAGGCGGGTATGGAAAGGCAACGATCACGCAGTCGGTCTCCATCATCGCGCCGCCGGGCGTCTATGCGGGTATCAGCGTGTTCGGCGGTGACGACGGCGTGACCATCGCCGCCGGTGGATCCGCCAAGATCGTGTTGAACGGCCTGACGATCAACGGCCAGGGCGGCAACCGCGGCATCGTCGTGACGACGGCAGGCAAGGTCAGCATCGAAAACTGCGTGATATCCGGTGTCGGCTCGAACGGCATCGAGGTGAACAGCGCGAATACCAGCGTTTACGTGCGCAACACGATGGTGCGCGGAAACGGCGACAACGGCCTGCGTCATTCCGGCCTCGGCGAGGCGCACGTGAGCGATTCGACGTTCAGCGGCAACGCGGGCAGCGGAATCCTTGTCGAGGCGGGGAACCTCACGGCCACGAGGATCAGTGGCGACGACAATGGCGAGCGCGGCTTGCTCGCCCAGCCGAGCGCCGCCGGGACCACGCGGGTCACGCTCGCGGACAGCATGGTCGCGGGAAACGTCAATGCGGGCGTATTCGCGTTCACGACGATCGCCGGCTCGACGGTGGAGATGAATGTCGCCCGCTCGACCAGCGCGCGCAACGGCGGGGGCGGTTACTCCGCGAACTCGAACGACGTCGGCACGATCCTGTTCGCGCTGTCGGAGTCGTCGTCGTTCGACAACGGCTTAAACGGTTTCAACGTCGCCGGTACAAGTGCCGTCGGGGTCGTGTCGAATTCGATGCTCGCGAGCAACACGCAACCCGATCTGAACCAGACGGCGTCGGGCGTTTTGCGCACATCCGGCAACAACGCGCTGACGGGACGCGGCGCCGCGGACGTCGGCGGAGCACTCACGGCGAACCCGCTGAAATAGCCCAAGCTCCTGGTCGTCCACATCCTCGCGGCGACTTCGTCCTGGGTCATTCCCGCGGAACGTTTCGATCACCGGAACGCGCTCCGATTGCTAACCATGCTTGATTGGGCTCCCGCGATTGAGCTAACGCGCTTGGCCTGACCGAAGTCGATCGAACGGCCGATTCCGGCAACATCATTTCGATATGGGTCGTTGGCGATCCCGTCAGCGCTGCATCTTCATCAGCTGCTCCATCGGCATCACGTTGTGATCGAGGTGGGTCATGATCCACAGCGAGCCGAAGACAAGTAGCGCCACGATGAGCAGGCCGAAGGCCAGCGCCATGACGTTGTTGATGCTGTCGGGCCCTGAGGTGATGTGCAGAAAGAAGACCAGATGGACGCCCATCTGCGCGAGCGCCAGCACCGAGAGCGCGATGGGGATGCTGGGCCGCCAGACCATCGTGCTCTGGGCGATGTAGAACGAGACGCAGGTCAGCAGCGTGGCGAGGGCCAGGCCGATGAGATAGCCGCGGATCGCATGGGGGACGTCGGCGGGGCCAAGCTCGTCGCCGGGGGCGACGTCGCCGTGGGTTTCGGGATTTTTGGTGCTCATTGCGGTGCCACTCCGACTAGGTAGACGAGACTGAACAGGGCCACCCAGATGATGTCGAGGGTGTGCCAGAAAAGCGCGAAGCACAGCAGCCGGCGCAGGATGTCGGCGCGGTAGCCTTTGGCATACACCTGCGCCATCATCGTCAGCAGCCACAGCAAGCCCGCGCTGACGTGCAAGCCGTGGCAGCCGATCAGCGCAAAGAACGCCGACAGGAAGGCGCTGCGGCCCGGGCCGGCTCCCGCGTGGATCATGGTCGCGAACTCGTGCAACTCGATCGCGACGAAGGTCGCACCGAGCACGAACGTCGCGGCCATCGCGCCGTAGTACATGCCGTTGCGCCGTGCCTGCGCGCCGATGCCGGCGAAGCCGCAGAACACGGTCGAGAGCAGCAGGCACGCGGTCTCGACCGCAACCGTGGGCAACTCGAACAGATCGCGACCGCTCGGGCCGCCGGCGGTGGCATTGGTCAGCACCGCGTAGGTCGCGAACAGCGCGGAGAACAGGATGATGTCGCTGATCAGGAAGATCCAGAACCCGAAAGCGACGACGATGCGCTTCGACGCGCCGTGCGCCGGCTCCTCGGTGAGCGCTTGGGCGTGGCCACCGCCGAGCGCCCGTCCGCCGCCGGCCACCCCGCCCGGGTAGACGTCCGCCCCGGCGCTCACGAGGCCGGCCTCAGCGTCGACAGCGCGGCCTCGCGGGCGGCGCGATTGGCTCGGTCGACGCTCGCGACGGTCGCCGCGGGAATCGCCTCTTCGTGTTCGTCGCGCCAGGCGACGACGACGAACACGGCCCAAGCCGCCACGAAGCCCAGGGCGACGAGCCACCAGATGTGCCAGATCAGCGCGAAGCCCATGGTGGCCGCGAAGAAGGCGCAGATGAAGCCGGCGGAGCTGTTGCGCGGCATGTGGATGTCGTGATATTCGGGCTCCGGCCGCAGCGCCTGCCGCTCGATCGCGCTCTGCTTGCGCATCCAATACGCCTCCACGCCCTCGACGTGCGGCATCACCGCGTAGTTGAACATCGGCGGCGGCGAGGGCGTCATCCACTCGAGCGTGCGCCCGTTCCACGGGTCGCCGGTGACGTCGCGCAGCGCCTCGCGGTGGCGGATGCTCCAGACCAGCTGGACCACCTGGAGCGCGACGCCGATCGCGATGAGCGCCGCGCCGCCGGCCGCGACCAGCAGCCACGGCTGCCACTCAGGCACGTCGTAGTGCTGCATGCGCCGCGTCATGCCCATGAGGCCGAGCGCGTAGAGCGGCATGAAGGCGACGTAGAAGCCGACGATCCAGAACCAGAACGCCGCCTTGCCCAGGCGCTCGTGCAAGCGGAAGCCGAACGCCTTGGGAAACCAGTACTCGTAGCCGGCGAACACGCCGAACACCACGCCGCCGATGATCACGTTGTGGAAGTGGGCGACGAGGAAGAGGCTGTTGTGGAGCACGAAGTCGGCGGGGGGCACCGCGAGGAGGACGCCCGTGATTCCGCCAATGATGAATGTGACCACGAAGCCGAGCGCCCAGAGCATCGGCGTGGCGAAGACGACGCGGCCGCTGTACATCGTGAACAGCCAGTTGTAGATCTTCACGCCGGTGGGCACGGCGATGATCATGGTGGCGATGCCGAAGATCGCGTTGACGTCGGCGCCCGCACCCATGGTGAAGAAGTGGTGCAGCCACACCATGAACGAAAGGATGCAGATTCCCATCGTGGCCGCGACCATCGAGCGGTAGCCGAAGAGCGGCTTGCCCGAGAACGTGGAGAACACCTCCGAGAAGATGCCGAACGCCGGCAGCACCAGGATGTAAACCTCGGGGTGTCCCCAGGCCCAGATGAGGTTCATGAACATCATCGGGTTGCCGCCGGCCTCGTTGGTGAAGAAGTGGAAGCCGAGATAGCGGTCGAGCAGGAGCATCGCCAGCGTGGCGGTCAGGATCGGGAACGCAGCCACGATGAGCAGGTTGGAGGCGAGGGTGGTCCAGCAGAAGATCGGCATGTGCAGGTAGGTCATGCCCGGCGCGCGCACCTTGAGCACGGTCGTCACCAGGTTGATGCCGGACAGCAGCGTTCCGGCGCCCGAGATTTGCAGCCCCCACAGGTAGTAGTCGACGCCGACGCCGGGCGAGTAGGCGAGCTCGGAGAGCGGCGGATACGGCAGCCAGCCGGTACGCGCGAACTCACCGATGAACAGCGAGATGTTGACCAGCAGCGCGCCGGTGGCCGTGAGCCAGAAGCCGACCGAGTTGAGCACGGGAAAGGCGACGTCGCGGGCGCCGAGCTGCAGCGGGACGGCGAAGTTCATCAGCCCGATCACGAAGGGCATGGCGACGAAGAAGATCATGATCGTGCCGTGCGCCGAGAAAACCTGGTTGTAGTGCTCCGGCGGCAAGAAGCCGGCGCTGCTCATGGCGACGGCCTGTTGCGAGCGCATCATGATCGCGTCGGCGAAGCCGCGCAGCAGCATCACCAGGGCGAGCACGACGTACATCACGCCGATGCGCTTGTGGTCGACGCTGGAGAGCCATTCCTTCCAGATGTAGGGCAGATGTCCTTTGACGACGACCCAGGCGAGCACGGCCGTGATCGCGATCGCCACCACCGCCGAGGTGACCATGACGATGGGCTCGTGGAAAGGAACCGCCTCCCAGCTCAGCTTGCCCCACATGTCAGTGCCTTCTCATCAGTGCCTTCTGGTCGGTGCCTCGGCGGCGCCGCCGCGCTCGGTCGCCGGCCCGGGGCCGGGCGCGAGCTCCTGTCGCACCACCTGGGCGAAGAGCTCCGGCGTCACGGTCCCGAATGTCGAGGGCGGCAGGTTCGTGCTCTGGCGCGCGAGCGCGGTGTAGGCGGCGCCATCGAGGGTGGGGCCGACTCCGCGCGTCGCCTTGACCCAGGCGGTGAACTCGTCGGCATGCACGGCCCGGACCGGGAAGTGCATGTCGGCGAAGCCGTCGCCGCTGAAGTGCGCCGACAGTCCCCGGAATGTCCCCGTCTCGTCGGCCTGAAGGTTCATCTGGGTCCGCATGCCGTTCATCGCGTAGATCATGCTGCCGAGCTGCGGCACGAAGAAGACGTTCCAGACGCTCGCCGACGTAATCGAGAAGCGCAGCGGCACGCCAGCCGGCACGACGAGCTGGTTCACGCTCGCGACCCCTTCTCGCGGATAGATGAAGAGCCACTTCCAGTCGAGCGATATGACCTCGATCTCGACCGGAGCCTCGCGCTCCGACAAAGGTTTGGCCGGGTCGAGCTGGTGCGATCCGATCCAGGCCACGCCGCCAAGGAGGATGATCACCATCGCCGGGATCGACCAGACCACGAGCTCGATCGCACCGGAGAACTCCCAGTCGGGCCGGTAGCGGGCGCGGGTGTTCGAGGCGCGGAACCACCAGGCGAAGGCGAAGGTCGCTACGATCGTCGGCACGCCGATCGCGAGCATGATGGCCAGCGAGTCGATCAGGATGGTGCGGTCGGCCTGCCCCACCGGGCCGCGCGGATCGAGGACGGCCCAGTGGCAGGCCGTCAGTACCAGCGGCAGCGGTGCGACGGCGCACCACCGGAGCGCCGATCGCAACCACGCCACGTTGCTCCTGTGCGGCGCGGCGCGAAGACTGCGACGTTCAGAGATGCCCATGATGCGAATGCCGCATGGACCGCCCTCCCGATCAGCGGAGGACGCAGCATACGTCCTGATTCGGACGTTGTCTGCACAGTCGTCCGCTGCGGTTCGGTTCCTCGCGCTAGTCCTGATGCGAGAAAATCAGGACCGAATCACCGAACTCGTGAGTGCGGTAGTTCGACGCTTCCAGCGACGCCTCGGCGCAAGCGAGCACGTCGTCGCGTTGAAACGCGCGCAGCACCTGATAGTGGCTCTCTTCGGGCGCGTGAGTCCCGGAAAGCATCGCATCCACGATGTGCAGACGCGTGCCCGCGCCGATGCGCTGATCCGCGACGCCTTCTCCGGCACGGCCCGCGGAATGTACGAGGGCGCGAACGACCGTCGTCCCCACTGCCACGATGCGGCCGCCTCTCGTTTTTGCCCGACGAATGGCGGCGGCAGTGCTTGCCGGAATGCGATAAGGCTCGTCGAACGGCAGGCGCGCGTCGAGCTCGGGATCTCCGGTGGACGAGAGGCCCGCCGCCAACGTGATCGTGGCGAACTCGACCCCGCGGTCACGCAGCGTGCCAAGAAACTTCCAGTCGAGCGCGAAGCCCGCCGAGGGCGCCTCGAAGGCAACGGGAAGGGCGGCAATCGGTGTCCACACGTCCCACAAGGTAAGCGCTCGGTCGAGGTAGGCATATTGAATCGGGCGGCCATGCCGTGCGATGCCCGCCCACACGGTATCGGGTCGGCCGTCGAATTTCAGCGCGACGAGCCGCGTGTGTCCGAGGACGCCGTCGACTGTGGCGACAAGGGATCCGAGAGCGAGGCGATCGCAAAGCGCGAGTGGCGGGGGCGGTAGACGGTCTTCCGTGCGCGTACGCCAGTCACCGGCGCCGAACACCACGGCCGAGAATCGGAGATCTTCGCGCGCGAAAGACGAACGACCGGCAAGCCGCACTTCGATGGGCGCCCGGCTCGGCAGATGGACACCGTGCAAGCTTGCGGGCAGGGTCGCCGCATCGTTCGCGATAACGAGATCGCCAGGCTTCAGAGAGTCCGCCAGGTTCGAGCGCGCGGCATGCGCAATCGCGCCGCTCTGACTTATGACCAGCAGGCGTGCGTCTGGAGGCCGTTGGATCGGGCGGGGAGCGGCGATCACGCGGGCTCCTTTGCCAATGCAGTCGAGATGGCGTCGGCGATCTCGCGCGCGGCTGTCTCCGGCCGCTTGAGCGTCGCCGGATCGGCGCCGGGTACGGCGAGTGCGTGCAGCGGCGTGTCCATGTCGCCTGGATCGAGCGACAGGAAGCGCACGCCCTCGGCAGCGAGCTCCTCGCCCCAGATGGCGCTCATGTGACGCAGCGCCGCCTTCGACGCGCCATAGGCGCCCCACTGCGCGTAGGCGTTGATCGCTGCATCGCTCGATATGTTGAGCACTACTGCGCCGCGGCCTTCGCGGGCGGAGGCGGTCAATGCGCCGAGCAGCGCCTTGGTGAGGCGGAACGGCCCGAGGACGTTGGTCTCGAGCGCGAGTGCTACGTCCTCGCACTCGGTGTCGGCGAGGAGCGCGAGCGGCGTCGGCCCGAGGCTGGAGGCGTTGTTGACGAGCACGTCGAGCCCGCCGAGGGCGGTGCTGATCTGCAGGGCGACGCGATGAATATCCTCCTTCCGCGCGACATCGCCCACGATGCCATGCGTTCCTGGATGGTCGCGGGCAATATGGTCCACGCGCTCGTGGGTGCGCGCAACGAAGGCGACCCGGGCACCGCGTCGGCACAGCTCGTGCACGAGCGCGAGGCCGAGGCCGGAGGTGCCTCCGGTAATGGCGACTCTTGGTTGGTTCATGCGGCCCACTCTACAAGTTAAAGTAAACTTGAAGTCAAGGGTTGGATGCGCTAAATTACCCAAATGGACAACTTGCTGACGATTCAGGAGATTTCACGCCGGAGCGGTGTCGCCGCTTCGGCGCTTCGCTTCTACGAGGCGCGCCGCCTGATCAAATCTGAGCGCTCGGGCGCCGGCCACCGGCGCTTCCCGCGCGCAGTGCTCCGCCGCATCGCGTTCATCGTCTTCGCCCAGCGTGTGGGCTTGTCTCTGGACGAGATCGGGGCCGAGCTCGCCAAGCTGCCGGCGCAGCGCACGCCGACCGGCCGCGACTGGGCGCGCCTTTCGAGCGCGTGGGCTTCACGCATCGACGAACGCATCGCCGAACTGCAGCGCCTTAAATCGGGACTCACCGAGTGCATCGGCTGCGGCTGCTTGTCGCTCGGGCGGTGCCAGTTCGCCAACCCGGCCGATCGCGCCGCGCGGAACGGACCGGGACCGCGTTACTGGATCGGCGATCGAATTCCAAAAAGCTGAGAATCGGATCCGCCAATCGGCCGGGTCCCGACACCATGAACGCTTCGATCACCGGAACGCGCTGTTCACCGACCACCGAAAAGGCCTCGATCAGATCATCGAAATCTGCGGCGCTTGAGCGCGTTTGCTCTCAGTTCCGTGATGTGGCATGGCTTCGGGGAATTCGGCAAAACATGGGAGACCACACCCGATGGGCGGGAGGGCTACCAAACCATCTTCCTGCGCCGCCGCTTTTCGGTGTATCTGATCGATCAGCCTCGGCGCGGCGGCGACGCGACGCTGGTACACCTTCCAGAGATCGGCATCCGTGGCAACGCGCACTTTCCGTTCTCCGACGTGAACAACGTGGAGATCGCGAACCTTAAGTCCGAGTTCCTCGCCCGAAAGGGATTCGACTAACTACACGACTTCAGAACGTGGAGCCCGATTTTCGAGTAGGCTGGCGCTTCGCCGACTACCGCCGCGGCGTCGATACCGTTCTCTCGCGCACCCTCGACACGCAATGCACAACAAAACCCTCTCCGCCGTCCTGTTCACCCTCGCGATCGCTTCGTACGCGACGCGTCCCATCTCTCCTGGGTGAGAAGCGTGCGCGCTACGCAGTCCTTGCTTGATGTGACGAATACCGTTTCAATCGGCGACGACCAAGCAGTTGCCGACGCCACGCATCACATTCTGAAAGAATCTTTTGGCGCCGGGAGTTTCGACGGCGAACTGCTTCACAGCACCTTCACGCTCGTCGGCCGCCTGTTCGCGGGTGAACAGCCGGGCTATCTGGCCTGTGACATGCCGTATCACGATCTGCGGCATTCGCTCGACACGGCTCTGCTCATGGCCCGACTTATCGCGGGCTATCAGAGCGAGCAAAGCCTCTCCTTCGGTAGGCTCGAGCCGGAATACGGGTTACTAGGGGTCCTGCTCGGTCTGCTGCACGACAGCGGCTACATTCGGAAGAGGTCCGAAGCAGCGCTTTGCGGCCCACAATTGATGAGCGAGCACGAATCACGCAGCGTTGAGTTCGCCGGGAGTTACCTGCGAACAACATCGCTGGTCAACCATGCGGCGCTGGCGCCGCTGATCTTCGCAACCGACCTGAGGGCGGATCTCGGCCGGCTCTTCAGCAAGTACGACCGCGCGGCCACCACGCTCGGTCAGATGCTCGGCAGCGCCGATCTGTTGAGCCAGGTATCCGATCGGTACTATCCCGAGCGCTGCTATTACCATCTTTATCCGGAACTGTTTCTCGGTGGAGGCGACCGCGTGCGCACTCCGGACGGGCAGGAGCAACTGCTCTATCGCGATGCCTTCGACCTGTTGAGCAAGACGCCGAAATTTTACGAGAACATCGTCTGCAAGCGACTCAATCAGGACTTCCAGCAGATAGCTCGTCATCTTGCTGTGCATTTTGCCGGCACCGACCCATACGCCGATGCGATCCGCCGCAACCTGGACCGATTCGCCCGCATAGTCGCGGAGGGCCCTTTCGGGCTCTTACAGCACGAACCGTTCACGACGACTCGCAACCTGGCGGCGATTTACCACGCCCCGCCACGCTCGACCTCCCGCCAGTGATCAGCCGCGGGAAGGTTGCCACCGCGCCGCACCTTTGTCCCGAGGGCGGCGTTAGTTGTTGAGCACGGCGGAGAACGGAATTGACAATTTGCAGCCGTCGTCCAACGTGGTCGTCAATCGGCCTTCGATGCCCTGTTCGGTTGGATGGTAGGAATCGATCGTGGCGGCGTGTGGCGGAATAATTTCTTCGGGCGAAGTGCTGCTAAATTTTCCGGTGAGCTTGTAGAGCCTGCCCAGATGACTAAGTGAGCCCGTCACCGTGTAGATGAGGCCGCTATGCGCGCTGTCGGTGAAGGTGAACGTGAGCTTCGACGTGTCCGCGGTTTGCGTGACGGTGAGGTTAAATCTGCCGCGGACACGGGCAACATTGTCGGCGGGGTCGGCACAGCCGGAAACGGTCCCCGATATCGATCCCGAGTAATTTCCGGCAAGCCGATACGGCGTAAGCGTCTGGCGCTGGACGGTTCTTATGACCGTCGGGCCACCCGTGAGCGCGTACGTCACTGTTGCGCTATAGATGTCAATCGGTACGAACGAAACGGTTCCGACTGCATCGACTGTCCACTGCCCCGGATTCCACGGCAACCCGAAGTAGGTTCCGGTGGTGGCATAAAGCAGGCCCTTGTAGTCGCCTGCCACATCCTGCGCGAGTTGCGCCGTATACCACGTTGGCTTGTTGTCCGTGCCATAGATGAAGAGCGCAAGAAACTGCGTGGTATCGCTTTGAACAAGAAATACGCCCCACCCGGATTCGGCAGGATCGAAATAGAGGTCGGTGTATTCCAAAGCATCGGCACGCGCCGCGGAAATCAGTAGCGCGACAATCAGAATGAACCGTTTCAACATGATTGTTCCTTTGCAAGGGGCCGAGACTTGTTGGTGCACGCGTGCAGCCCGCAATGCCCCGCTCGACGGTTCGAGGGCAGAACAGCGAAGTGCGAGCGCTTCCGCCCGCAATCAAATCTGGGAATCTGAAACCCGTCGCAGCTCTTTCCCATCGTACGCGCTTGTCGGATCACCTGACAACACTCCTCCCGCCGCCGCTGAGCGGCTGCTATGAGGCACGAGGCGCCGTGACCGCTTCTGGCGGTTAGCTCGGTGCCGGACGCCGCGACCGCGCCTCTCAGTGCTTGATGAAGGGCGCGGCGTCACTCGCGCGCTTTTTCTGCTGCTTGATCGCTTTCTTTTCCTTCGGCGTGTGCTGTGGCTTCTTCTTGTCTTCCTTCGGGGGTTGATGAGACATTGTTCGCTCCTGTGGATCGCCGGGATCGTGGCGCTCTGTCACTATAAGCCAGCGACCTGTGGTGCGCAGGCCTCCGCCGGGCGGGCGTGCGATTGTTCGAACAAACCTTTCACGTATCCGTTATTGGTGATGCCAAAGCCTGTTTACGTTCGCGTATCTGATCTGCGCGGTATCCAACGGCTTGCCAACGATGCCACGGTTGGATTGACCGACCTCGTGGAAGCGATGCATTACACCGTTCTCCGGACGCCCGGCATTCTGGGCAAGTCACCCACCGGACGGACCGCCGGAATCACGGGTTTCGTTTACAAGTCAGTGCGCGGGATCACGCGCCTCGTCGGAGGCGGCGTCGATGCCTTGCTCGGCATACTCGCGCCGCTCGCGGATCGTCCTTCCTCGGACGAACGTGAGGCCATTCTGGCGGCGCTGAACGGCATCTTCGGAGACTATCTGGTGGCGTCAGGCAATCCTTTGGCTGTCCCAATGCAGCTGCGCAAGGGCGGAGTGCCTGTCGCGGTCAACAGGGGGGCGTTGGCCACCGCGTTCAGCGATCCAGGACGCAAGATCGTAGTGTTGCTCCACGGACTGTGCATGAACGATCTGCAATGGGCTCGCGAGGGCCACGATCACGGTGCGGCGCTCGCGCACGAGCTTGGCTACGCGCCGGTCTACCTGCACTACAACACGGGCCTGCACGTGTCCACGAATGGCCGCCAATTCGGCGCCCTGATGGAAATGCTCCTTCGGCAATGGCCCGCACCTGTCGAACGACTGACCATCATCGGCCACAGCATGGGCGGCTTGGTAGCACGCAGCGCATGTCATTATGCCGCCCGCGCGGGCCATGCCTGGCCGAAGCGCCTCGGCGAACTCATCTTCCTCGGGACTCCTCACCTTGGCGCGCCGCTTGAACGTGCTGGCGCCTGGGTGGACTTTCTGTTGACGATCAGCCCGTACACGGCGCCGTTTGCGCGCCTGGGGATGGTTCGCAGTGCCGGGATCAAGGACTTGCGACATGGGTATGTGCGCGATGAAGACTGGCAGACGCATCGCGCGAAGACCGTGCGCAAGGCCCGCGCGTTACTTCCGCTACCCGGCGGAGTGCGTTGTTATGCGATTGCTGCGAGCAAGCAGGAACGAGCCAACCCGTCCGGGGCCAGGATCCGCGGCGACGGGCTGGTGGCGGTGACCAGCGCTCTGGGCCAAGGCCGTCACGCTTCGCTGAACCTTGGACTCCCCGAAGCACAGCGATGGGTCGGCTACGGAATGGGTCATTTGGATCTGCTGAGTCGCGTTGCGGTCTACGAACAGATAAGAGACTGGCTCACTCTACCGACTCGCCGATGATCGAATCGCTTTTACTCGCCGCCACACGAGTCATTACCTTCGAACGGCAGCAACCGCTGACCAATGCAAGCGGCTTTTTCTTCGAGCGCGATGCACGACTGTTTCTGGTAACAAGCCGGCACGTCCTGATCGACGAACCGAGCAAGCACTTTCCAGACCGCATCGAGATCGAATTGCACATCGACGCGGAAAACATGGCGAGCTCCACCGGTTTCTCGATTCCGCTATACCGCGATGGCAAGAGCATCTGGCGCCAGGGCCTCGACGCTGCGGGAGACATCGACGTGGCGGTAATCGAGATCGAACGCGCTGCGCTGCCCGAGACGGCGGTCTACCGCGCCTTCACCCCCCAGCACCTGCACGCCCCGCTCGACCAAGTTGCGGTCGGCACATCGCTGCTGATCGTGGGTTTTCCGCTTGGCTTCCATGACACGTTGCACCATATGCCGGTCGTGCGTCACGCGGTCGTCGCGTCTTCGTTCGGGCTGCGCTTCCAGGGTCGAGGGCTATTTCCTCACCGATGCGCGCACCCACCGCGGCACAAGCGGCGCACCCGTCGTGATGCGCGCTAAAGAGCAGGAACCGATGCACCGCGACCTGCCTTGGATACTCCTCGGCGTGCACTCTGCGGTAATCGCCGTGGGAACGCGCGACGTCAATATCGACGAAGCACTGGGGCTGAACTGCGCCTGGTACGCCGACATCCTGATAACTCTGACTGAAAGCTGACGGTAGTTGCATTTGCGAACGTCAGCTCCTGGCGGCCACCCCGAGCGGACGGCGAGCGCACACGCCGCGACGAGGCTCCGGCAATCCCATGCTGACGTCATGTTTATGCTTCGCAATGGCATGTAGGAATTGACCTACAGAGTTGCTCGTCATTTCACACATTGATATGCCAAAAAAAAGGTGTGAATAGCTGTTGACGTTATTCCACATGCGTGTAAAATTCAACTTGTCATCAACAACAAAATATAGTGAAACATAGTTAATAAACAATGTGATAACTATGTTTCAGGGCTAATGCTGTCGTCATTTGGTTGATATTGATTTGAAGTTTCAACAGCTAGTCGCATCGACCGGGCCCGCCGCAATGCCCGGGGCTGTAACTCCGCAGTTTCTGTCTGGTTTCGGGCGGGAACGTATAGCAACCGTGTTTCCGTCCGATCGCCGCCACGGCGAATCGCACACGCGCGCGTGACGCACGCCGGCGGCCTCTCCCCATCGTGGGTCAGGGCTCCCCGTCTGCGAGGCACCTCCAGGTGCCTTGCCGGGTCGCGACGGGACCAATGTCTTCGAGGGGTAGGCACCATGGCCCGATTCCCGGGACGCATCAGCTCGACCGCACTGCGTGCTCTTGCGCACGCCTGCGCACTCTTCGCGGTCCTGCTCGCGATTGCCGCTCCCGCCCTCGCTGGCAGCCTGACGTTGGCCTGGGATCCCGTGAGCAGCCCGCTGGTAGCGGGATATGTGATCCATTACGGCCCCAGTCCGGGCAATTACACAGCTTCAATCGACGTTGGAAAGGTCACCACGTCTACGGTGTCCGGTCTTACCGAGGGTGCCATCTATCACTTCGCCGTGGCCGCCTATGACGGCGCGCACGTCGAGGGAGCCCTGTCGAGCGACGTCGCGGGCACGACCCCGTACACGGTGCCCGTTGCCAATTTCTCCGCAAGTACAGTGTCCGGCCCCGCGCCGCTCGCACTGAACTTTATCAATACGTCGACAGGCACCATAACGAGTCATGCCTGGACGTTCGGCGACGGCACGACTAGCACGGTCGCCAATCCGACCAAGGTCTACTCGATCCCGGGCACCTTCACGGTCGGACTAACCGTCACCGGCCCGGGCGGCAGCAACAACAAGATCAAACCGAACTACATTACGATTACCGCGTCCACCGACACCACACCGCCGAGCGCACCAGGGACTCCCACCGCGACGGCGACCGGCAGCACCGCCATCAGCCTGACGTGGCCGGCCGCTACCGACAACGTCGCGGTCACCGGATACAGAGTCGAGCGTTGCACGGGTGCAAATTGCACGACGTTCGTTCAGGTTGCGATACCGACGGGCACGTCGTACAGCAATTCGGGTCTGGCCGCAGGTACCACGTACCGCTACCGCGTGAGAGCAAGCGACGCCGCGGGAAATCTCGGCCCCTCTTCCGCGATCGCCTCGGCAACTACCTCCTCCGGGGCTGACACGACACCGCCGAGCGCGCCTGCGAGCCTCACCGCCACGGCGAGCAGCAGTTCCATCAGCCTGACGTGGTCGGCCGCTACCGACAACGTCGCGGTCACCGGATACAGAGTCGAGCGTTGCACCGGTGCAAGTTGCACGACGTTCGTTCAGGTTGCGATACCGACGGGCACGTCGTACAGCAATTCGGGTCTGGCCGCAGGTACCACCTACCGCTACCGCGTGAGAGCGAGCGACGCCGCGGGAAATCTCGGCCCTTATTCCGCGATCGCCTCGGCAACTACCTCCTCCGGGGCTGACACGACACCGCCAAGCGCGCCTGCGAGCCTCACCGCCAAGGCGATCAGCGGTACCATCATCAGCCTGACGTGGCCGGCTGCTACCGACAACGTCGCGGTGACCGGATACAAGGTCGAGCGTTGCCTTGGCGCGAGCTGCACGACGTTCACCCAGATTGCGACGCCGACCGGTACGGCGTACATCGATTCGGGCCACGCCGCGGGCATGACGTTTCGCTATCGCGTCAGAGCGACGGACGCCGCGGGGAATCTCGGCCCCTATTCCGCGATCGCCTCGGCAACTACCTCCTCCGGGGCTGACACGACACCGCCGAGCGCGCCTGCGAGCCTCACCGCCACGGCGATCAGCAGTACCACCATCAGCCTGACGTGGTCGGCCGCTACCGACAGCTTCGCGGTCACCGGATACAGAGTCGAGCGTTGCACCGGTGCAAGTTGCACGACGTTCGTTCAGGTTGCAATACCGACGGGCACGTCGTACAGCAATTCGGGTCTGGCCGCAGGTACCACCTACCGCTACCGCGTGAGAGCGAGCGACGCCGCGGGTAACCTCAGTGGATATTCGAGCGTCGTGACGGCGTCCACCGTGGTTACAGGCGCCGCACCCATCACGTACGTTCAGAATAACTATGCGACTCCCCAGACGCCGCAGTCATCCGTGACAGTCGTCTACAAGGCAACGCAGACGGCGGGGAATCTCAACGTGATCGTCGTCGGCTGGAATGACACCAGCGCCGTCGTCAGCGCCGTGACCGACTCGAAGGGCAACGTCTACACCCGGGCGGTCGGACCGACCACGTATCCGGGCAAGCTCAGTCAGTCGATCTACTACGCTAAGAACATCGCCGCTGCAGCGGCCAATTCGAATGTCGTCAGCGTGACGTTCAACAAGGCAGCTATCTACGCCGACGTCCGCGTCGTCGAATACGCCGGCATCGACCGAGTCAACCCTGTCGACGCCGTCGCTATTGGCAGCGGGACGGGAACCGCGAGCTCCACCTCGGCGGTAGCGACCAAGAAGGCGAACGCCCTGATCTTCGGCGCCAGCACCGTGACCTCCTACCACACGGGCCCCGGGCCCGGATTCACGAGCCGCGTCATCACGTCTCCCGACGGCGACATCGTCGAGGATCGCATCGTGTCCGTGACGGGCAGCTACAGCGCCGCCGCTCCGATGACCACCGGGAATTGGGTGATGCAGCTCGTGGCGTTTCGCGGCCTGTAGGCTCGGTTCGACGCGGCGGTCGAAGGTCGACCGGCACGGCGTCCAACTGCTTAGCCGATGCGGAAGTCCCATCTTGAGCCCGGTTTGAGAGCTCGAGCTAGCGCCTTATCCGCACGCGGATTTCGACCGTGGCACCCACGGCGACCGCATATCTCTCGATGGTGGTGAGCGTCGGACGCGTGCGCACGCCGCTTTCCAGACGCGACACGACGCTCCTGGTCGTCCACATCCTCGCGGCGACTTCCTCCCATGCTGATCTGGCTCCCGCCATTGAACTAACGCGCATGACCTTCCGGCCGATTGCGCGAGAGCTCATCCCGGTGTAGGCTGTCTTACTATCGTCTTACCACTCTTGCCCTCACCAAGCCCACGCCATGGAAACGACTCGTCTGTCCTCGAAGGGCCAGCTGGTGTTGCCAAAGGCAATCCGCGACGCTGATCAGTGGAGCGAAGGCACCGAGTTCCTGGTTGAGCGGGTGGCCGAGGGCGTGCTGCTGCGGCCGCTACGGCCGGTGCCCACGACGCGACTGGAGGACGTCATCGGCAGTACCGGATACCGCGGGCCGACGCGCTCGGCCGCGGATATGCAGCGTGCGATCGAGCGAGGCGTTAAGGCGCGCCGTGATCGCGGTCGATACTAACGTTCTCGTCCGCCTGCTCGTCAACGACAACGCTGCGCAGGCGGCGCGCTCGGTCGCCGTGTTCAGGGCAGCGCCGGTGTTCGTGCCAAAGACCGTGCTGCTGGAATCGGAGTGGGTGCTTCGTTACAGCTACGGCCTCCCGACCGCAGCGATCGCGCGGGCCTTTCTCGCCTTGTTTGGGCTGCCGACCGTCACGTTCGAGGACGCCCCTGTCGCATACCTGGCGATCCGCATGCTTGAACGCGGGATCGATTTTGCCGATGCGCTGCATCTCGCCAGCAGCGTGGCTGCTGAGCGCTTCGTCACGTTCGATGCGAAACTGGTGAAGCGTGCGCGCAAGGATTCGCCGGTGCCTGTGGTGCTCGCCTGAGCGAACAGACCGTCGACGAGCCGAATGCATCGATCGGTCCGGCCGCGCCGGTCGATATCGCCGCGCGGATGCGCCTGTTTTGGCGATAAGGGTGTCCGACGCCATGAACGCATCGATTACCGGAACGCGCTCCGAACTGGGTCGGATCCTTGCACGGTGGCACGCGCCGAGCACCGCCGAAAACGTTCACATCAACCTTGCCGGGCAACAGGCAAACAGTCTGTTGCACGACGGTCACGCCTGGAAAGACTTCGCCCGCACGACGTTGGCCGGAACTCGCCGCGCGATGCGTTCCGCCCGCGCGGAGGGTGCACCGATGCTGGTCCACGCGAGCTTCGCTTTCGTGCACGCGGTCGAGCGGGGCGCTCGCCTGAAGGAGCCGCTGCGCTCGTCGGTCAATGCCATCCTCGAATGCGAAGCGCTGGTCCTCTCAGGCCCCGTCCCCGGCTGCATCGTGCGCGTCGGGTATTTGTACGGTCCGCAGAGCGCCGATCTACGCGCGTACCGCACGGCCTTTCGCTTGGGCCGGCCGTACTGGTCCGGTCCCGCCAAAGCTCTGCAGTACCACCTTCATCAATTCGATGCCGCCGCGGCCTTGTTCGCCGCCGCCCGACCGCGAAACGCGGGAAGGATTTTCTACGCCACCGATGGTCGCGCGACTTCGTTCATGCAGCTGATGGATGCGTTTGCACATCGAGTTGGCCGGCGAACCCCATTACACTTGCCGTTGTTCTCCAAGCCTTTGGCCCACGTGATTATTCGCGAGGAACACATGCAGCAGGTGGCGCTCCCGATGCCGCCTCTTGCGCCGCCGCCGCGCGTGCCGGGATGGAAAGCGATGTTCACGGACTACCGAAAGGGCCTCGATCAGATCATCGAAGCCTGGGGCACCTGATCTGCGCGCGCGACGTCAACTGCAGCCGGCCACGCACCTGCCTTGCCCGTCGAACTCCATCGTCCGGCCGGACAGCGCGAGCACGACCGGGCTGCGCAGCATCCCGGAGAGCTCGGCGGTGCGTGAGCCGGGACGGGCCTTGCCGCCGACCGATGCGGCCTCGTTGGGGTGCGAGATGATCACGGTCGCCGGACGGATCAGCTCGTTCGCGATATAGGCGCCTGATTGCATCGTGATCGCGCTGAGCCCCAGGTTCAGAACCATCGCGTTGGGCTTGTGGAAGTCCGCGATGACGGTCTTCATGTCCGCCTGGACCGCGGTGTCGCCCGTCAGGTAGACGACCAGGCCGTTGCTGAAGCGGACCACGTAGCCGCTCGGCGGGCCGAGCGGAAGCGTGAGGTTGTCGGGCTCGAGGTTTTTGCGTTCGGCCTCGTTTAAGAGCACGCGGTTGACCGAGCTGTCGTGCGATGCCGGCACGATCGTGATCTCGACGCCCTTGGCGGCGTTCGCCGTCTTGAACGTGCGCATGCCGCCGAGGTTGTTGCCCGCGAGGCAGCTCGCCGCGAACGGCACCGTGTGGTCGTCGCCGGCCGCGCCGACCGGGCACGCCGCCGTCGGCTGCTTCTTGATCGCCTCGACGCGCTTGCCGAGGAAATTCGCCATCTGGTTGATCATCACCAGTCCCGAGTTCTTCGACGCCGCGATCTCGGCGGTTGTCGTGTTCGGCGCGGCGCTCGCGAGCGTCGGGGACTGGCAGGTCCCGGCCCCGAGCGCGGTGAGTCGCTGATCACCCATGTGATCGCCGTGCGCGTGGCTCAGCAGCACGATATGGACGGTGCCGAGGCGCGGGTCGTCGCCACCGAGCACCGACGTGCCGGCGTCGTAAAGGACGCGCACGCCGGTCGGGTCCTCGAAGATCATCGCGCGGTCGCGGTTGCAGAGCTCGCCGGCGTGCGTGCCGAGCGGCGTGACCTTGACGGTCGGCCCCGCGGGGGGAGTGGTGGTGGCGCAGGCGACGAGCAGCAGCGGCACAAGGGCGAACATCGGCTTGGCAATCATCGCAAGTTCCTCCCGGATGGGACAGATCAACGAACAAGGGATGCGCACGGATATTCCGGTACTGAGCGCCCAAGAAGGATACTAAACTACGAACACCCGCCGGACGATTCCACCAAACTGTTGCGTCGATCGGTTGAATCCACATGGCCACCCCACACCGCATTCCCAATCAACGCAGCAAGGCGGCCCCCGCGCTCGCGTCGACGGGCGGGCTGCTCCACCTCGTTCATCTCGGGGACACGTCGAACGACCTCTGGCATTCGATCTTCGATGGTCGTACGTGGACGCCGAACGTCCGCATTCCCGGGCAGCGCAGCAAGGCTGCACCCGCACTGGCGTTCTTCGGCGGCGCCGTTCACCTGGTCCATCTGGGGGACACCTCAAACGACCTGTGGCATTCCGTGTTCAACGGCACCGTGTGGTCGCAGAACGTGCGCATCCCCGGGCAGAAGAGCAAGCTCGCACCGGCGCTGGCCGTTCACGACAAGCGGCTGCACTTGGTGCATGCAGGGAATACTTCGAACGACCTCTGGCATTCGACCTTCGACGGCACGACGTGGACGGAGAACACGCGCATCCAGGGCCTGCAGAGCAAGGGAACCGTCGCGCTCGCCTCCGACGGCATGCGTTCTTTTCACCTTGTGCGCCTGGAGGCCAGCTCGAGCCAGTTGTCGCATTCGCACTCATTTTCGAGCGATTGGAATGGGGGCATCCCGATACCGGCGCAGCGCAGCAAGGTGGCGCCCGCACTCGTTTTCGACGGTGCGCACGTGCGCCTCGTGCGAGTTGACGAGGCGTCCAAGGAGCTGTTCACGTCGTTCTTCGACGGCAAGCACTGGACCATGAGTGAGCGCGTTGGCGATGCGCGCAGCAAGGCCACGCCGGCGCTGGCGTCCTACGCGGGCAGCATCCAGCTCGTGCATCTCGACGCGGCGTCGAACGAGATCTGGCATCGGCATCTCGAATAGCACGCGTCATGGTCGCGCTCGTAGCGGAAGCAGTCGCGCCCCAAACGATATCGCCACGGCTTGTTCGATACGGCCGAGCGGCGTATCGTTGCCTTTGGGCGAGGCTTCTGTGTACTCGGTTGTCGCGTCTCTTTTGAACGCGCGAAAGAATGCTGAAGGGATTCGTCCGCAACGGCGCGTCAATTCATCGTTCTCTGGTGCACCAGAGCACTGAGATTCTCGGAGCCTCTCCCTCTTGAACAGAGGGGCCCGCAATGGCGGATGACGCGGGGTTTGCGGTCGCTCTCACGATCCGCGAGCACCTGATCAACGACGCGCTCCTGTTGGCGTACGCCGGCACGGGTTTTCCACGCTCCCTGCAGCTCGACGTGCCCGACGGTCCGCCCGACGCGAGCATTGACGTCTATCTCGCACCGTCGCAGGTCACCTGCAACGCAGACAACTCGCTGGGACTCGCCGTCCGCCTCTGGGGCTCGCTCAAGATCACGGTCGGCGGCACCGACGTCGAGCGCACGATCGATGGGCGCATCACCGTGCGGGTCAAACCGCGCTTTGCCGTCGCGGGCAGCAATCTGGTGCTGAACCCCGATTCCGACGACGTTACGGTTACCCTGTGGTCGTTCACGGTCATCGGCGGCGGCAGCTTCCCGCCGGACGTCGATCTGTACCTGCACGGGGGCCTGTTCCAGAATCGCCTGCAGACCGCCGTCCGGCTGGCGATCGCCGCCGGTCTGGTGCCGGCGGTCGACCTTTCGTTCCTCTCGGGCCTCATCGCAGCGGTTGCCGCGAGGGCTCAGCCCCCCCAGTCCCCGGGGTTGACGGTCGACGCCAGGGTCAAGGCCGGTGTCCTTCTGATCGGGCTGAAGGTGGAGTTGCCGGACCTCACGATCGTCGGCGACCCGGACTTGCTCTTCGACATCGCACGCGGCAACGATATCGCCGCGGCGACGAACGCTGCGGCGGTACCGCTGGTCCTGGCTGACGTCGCCGCGAAGGTGAGCGACGCGGTCGCAAACGAGGGCGCGACGCTCATCCCGCCGCTGCTGCTGACATCCGAGGCGGGCCAGTTCCGCATTGCCGCTGCGGCAAGCAACAGCGATGGCACGGCGCATTTCTCCTTCGCCCTCGTGCCGAGCATGTTCCACACCACGCCGGGAGCGTACTTCCAATACCTGGAGAAGCCCGTGCACGTGAATCCACGCAGTTACAAGGCGCTGGGGTTCACGCCCGCGGACATCCACGTCGACGTCAGCAAGTCGTTCTGGAACGATGTCATCGAAGTGGTCGGCGGGATCTTCACGTTGGGCGTCCTCGCCGTCTACATCGAGGAGATGGTTGAGTTCATGGCCGACCAGTTCCGGTCGACGATCGCGCACGCGGATACGGGACCCGTGGTACCGCGTGTGCGACGCACGAAGCCGCAGCCCAACGGGGCGGTCGTCCGGATCGAGGTCACGGCATACGACATCACGACCGCCGGTACCTACATTGGATTGACCGTCCGCCCCGAGGTGCCGCCGGCCGCGCTCATCGGGCCGACGACGATCCCGGCCGACCTCCGGGCTCAGACGCTCCGCTACCTCATCCGGCTGCCGATCGAGGTGCACGCGGAGGATCCTCAGTTGCGGATCCGGTGGACGGTCTTCGATCCCACGTCCGGGAATCTCCTCGTCACCGAGGACGACGTCGCGCTCGGCCGCACGTTCTTCGACCTCGTCCCCGAGAGCATCGGCCCCGGTCTGACTGCGCTGGGGATTGCCTGCCGCGTATACCGCGTGCTCGGTGCGGAGATCACGGACCTCGTGAACCAGGGCGTCAACCTCACCGTTCGCGAGCCGCTCCCGCCCGGAGCGTACAAGCGCTGGTGGTACGACGTGAAGAACCCGCAGGTGCAATACGACGGGAAGAACGACAAGTTCGTCTACGCGGGGGAGGCGGTACAACACCGGCATTCGAACTGGCATCGCACCGACAAACCGTGCAAGAACGCGGCGAAGTCGTCGCGGTACAGCTACCTGGATGAGGTCCAGGACACGCTGCCATTCCACGTCCGCGACATCGCACTGCATCGAGCGGAGCTGTGCGATTACTGTTTCTACGGCGGTCCAGCGGGCATCAGACCGGCGTTGTGATCGAGGCCGCGTTCCGGATCGCCCGGGCGCGGGCCCCGCAAGGGTACCCGCATCGCCAATATGCATGACATCGCAACGGCCGCTTACGACCCACAACAGCGGTCGGACTACTTCAGGGCAGTCCCCTGCCGTTCGTCAAGACAGCACGCAGCGCGCATCACGATGAGATCCGGACCATCGCCTTCGGAGTGGCCATGACAAAGCTCGGTATTCCCCTGCTGTTGACATTCGTGGTGATCGGGATCGTCGTTGGATGCGTCGACACTCCGGTCGATCCGTCGCCTCCGGCTCGGGATCCCGGAGTGCGAGGCGGAGCCCCGGGCGCAGGCGCGCCGATCGCCGGACTGACCAAAAGCGAGCTCAAGTTTTTCGAAGCGGGCAAAGACGAATTCGCGGAAGAGGAGGCGGTCGCTGAAGGCCTCGGACCGACGATGAATCTCGGCAGCTGCGGCGGCTGCCATCTGCAGCCGGCACTCGGTGGCACCAGCCCGCCGGTGAACCCTCAGATCGCGTTCGCCAGCAGGAACGGCGCGACCAATACCATCCCCTCGTTCATCACGTTGAACGGGCCGGTACGTGAGGCGCGCTTCGTCACAAATCCCGACGGGACGCCCGACGGCGGCGTCCACGACCTGTTCACCATCACCGGTCGAGCGGATGCGTCGGGCTGCAAGCTCGCGCAGCCGGACTTCGAGAAGGAGCTCTCGCGGCGCAACGTCATCTTTAGAATTCCGACGCCGGTATTTGGCGCGGGCCTGATCGAGCAGATCCCGGACAAGGCGATCCTTGCGAATCAAATCGAAAACGCATCGATGAAGACGTCGATGAACATTCGTGGTCGGCCGAACATCACCCTCGCCGGCCGAACGATCTCGGGGCAGGCGAACAACAACGGCAACGACGGCACGGTGGCCCGATTCGGATGGAAGGCCCAGAACAAGTCTCTGCTGGTGTTCTCCGGCGAGGCCTACAACGTCGAAATGGGCATTACCAACGAGCTCTTTCAGACCGAGCGCGATGAAACGTCGGCCTGCCAGTTTGCCTCACTTCCCAACGATGTCACCAATACGGACGGCAAGGCGCCGCTTGAAGCGATTAGTGCGATCGAAAAATTCGCGTTCTTCGCGCGCTTCCTTGCGGCGCCCACGCCTTCGTCCGATACGCCCGGAGGAGCCGATTCCATTGCGCGAGGCCGAGACCTGTTCAGCAGTACCGGGTGCGCGCTCTGTCATACGCCGACGCTCTACACAGGTAACAGTACGGTCGCTGCTCTACGCAACCAGGCGGTGAACCTCTTCTCCGACCTGCTGGTTCACGACATGGGCCCCGGGCTGGCGGATGGAGTCAGTCAGGGACAGGCAGGCCCAAGCGAGTTTCGGACCGCCCCGCTGTGGGGGCTCGGGCAGCGGCTTTTCTTTCTGCACGACGGACGAACGTCGGATCTTCTCGAGGCGATCCGGGCGCACAAGAGCGGGAGACGCTGGACCGGCGGCGCCTCCGAAGCGAACGGCGTCGTCAAGAATTTCGAACGCCTGCGGGGGAACCAGAAGCAGGACGTTCTCAACTTCCTTCGCTCGCTGTAGGTGTCGTCGGGGATGGCTTTAGCTGCGCTCGCGATGGCGCACTTTGCACATGGCGAGCACCTCGTCCGGATCGCGCTTCCACCAGTTGTTGGCCGAGAAGATCTCGACTTCGTGGAAGCCGCGATAGCCGTGGGCCTCCATCCATGACCGTATAAGGGGAAGATCGATCACGCCGTCGCCCATCATGCCGCGGTCGGTCAACAGGTCGGTGGTCGGCACCAGCCAGTCACAGATGTGATAGGCGAGGAGCCGCGATGGAGCCGCGCCCGACGCCCGCGCGATTTCTCGCTCGAGGTGGGGATCCCACCAGACGTGATAGACATCGACCGCGATGCCGACACCCGCTCCCAACTCGTCGCAGAGGTCGTTTGCGTGCTCCATCGTGTTGACGCACGCGCGATCGGCAGCGTACATCGGATGCAGCGGCTCGATCGCAAGCGGCATGCCCGCGCCGCTCGCGTAATCCAGGAGCTCGCCGATGCCGTCGCGCACCATCTCGCGCGCGCCGGAGAGATCCTTGGAGCCGATCTTTCCATCGCGTTGTGTCGGCAAGCCGCCGACGACCAGGATCAGGCATGGGGCGCCGAGCGTGAGCGCTTCGTCGACCGCGCGCCGATTGTCGTCGAGGGCCGCGCGCCGGCCCTCGCGATCGACCGCCGGAAACATTCCGCCGCGGCAGTAGCCGGTTACCGTGAGACCGGCGTCGCGGATGCGCAGCGCCGAGTCCTTCAGTCCCGCCGCTGCGACCTGGTCGCGCCAGGGGGCGATACCGCGGATGCCGTGCCGGGCGCACCCGTCGATGATCTGCGGCAACGTCCATTGTTGGCGCACGGTCGCGGTGTTGAGGGAGAGCAGAGCGGTGTCGGGCTCGTTCATCGCATGGCGAGACTACTCGGCCGAGGGCGTCGCGGCGCGAGCCCTCTGCAGCGCGCGGGTCGTCGTTTCGTACTTCGCGATCATGTTCGGAACCTCCCAGTCGGGCAGTGCTCCGCGTTCGACGTAGGCGAGGAATTGCTCGGCGACCTGCGCGAAGTGGGCTTCGTGTCCGACGTGATAGGCGTCGGGGACGAGCATGCGCCACGCGTCTCCCGAGCGTTTCGCATTGACCCCGGGGAAGGCCTCGTGCAAGGCGCGCAGCGCGCCCTGCATCGCGTCGGAAAATGCCGCGGCATCGACCTGCGCGCCGGGCACGATGTACAGCACCGGCCGATACTCTTCCGCCGCACCCTGGCGGATCACCAGATCCGCTTTCGAGCCCCGCATGACCGAGTAGTGCGTGTCGCCGGCACCCGCCGGCGCCTCGAAATTCCACAGCACGCGCACCATCGCGTGGACGCCTTTGATGCGGTAGAGGATCTCGCCGTTGGCGTAAGTGTGCAATGCTCCGTCGGGTTGCACGTCTTTCTGCAGAAAGTCGGGATATCTCGACAGCCCAGTCACCTGCGCGAACTGCGCCGGGCTGATCTTGGTCGGCCAGCGCTTCGCGCCGAGAATTCGGATGTCCCGATTGAAGGCGAGGATCTCTGCGGGAAAGCACTCCCACTGCACGAGGTCGACGAGATGGGTGGTGATGTCGACGAGGCCTTCGCCCTGCTGCGCCACGTCGAAGAACCAGGCGGGCCGCTTGATCGCCGCGCCCGATACCTGTTTCGAGAAGTGGTGGACGCTTTCCTTGACGACCGCCGGCTCCCGCTCGGTTCCTTCGGCAAGCTCGCCAAACACCGCCGGAATACGCGATAACGCCTTCTGCAGCATCGTGGTGATCTCGTGCCGCTCGGTCATGATGTCGTAGAGGAGCACGCCGCTTCTTGCCGCCACGGCGAACGCGTTGCGCAGCGATTCGAAGCCCGCGGCGTCGATCGCCATCGGCTTGTCGGCCAGCACGTGCATGCCGGCTTCCACTGCGCGCATGATGTACTCGGCCTTGCGCCGGTTGTTGCCGGCGATCACGACGATGCCACCAGCGCGTTCCGCGCTGAAGCGCTCGAGGAAGTCGGCGCCGCAATGGACGATGGTTCGCCACGACGTCGGGTTTTCCCGCCGCGCGTTGTAGCCGTCGATCTTCTGCAGATAGTCGGCAAGGTCGGGACCGTCTTCGGCATAGACGTGCACGGTTGCGTCGACGCCGGGATACATCGTCTTCTGCAGCAGCGCAGCGTGGAAATGACCGGGGTCGAGGACAACCAGTTGCATCATTGATCAGGCCTCCCGGGGGACCATCATTCCTCGACGCCATTCACGCGGAGGAACGCGCGCATCCTCGAGACGGCAAGCTCCGGTTCGCGGAGCAGTCCGGCGGTATCCGCGAGGCGAAACAGCTCCGACAGATGCACGACGCTGCGCGCGCTCTGCTGGCCACCCACCATCGAGAAATGCGTCTGATGGCCATTGAGCCAGGCCAGGAAAACGACGCCGGTCTTGTAGAAGCGCGTCGGCGCCGCGAAGACGTGGCGCGACAGCGGCACCGTGGGCGCCAGGATGGCGTCGAACCGCGTGCGGTCGCCCGCCGCGAGCGCGCTCAACGCTGCCGCCGCGGCAGGCGCGATGGCGTCGAAGATGCCGAGGAGGGCATCGGAGTAGCCGGTCGCATCGCCACCGATCAGCGCCGCGAAGTTGAAATCGTCGCCGGTGTACATCCGCACGCCGTGCGGAAGGCGCGCCCGCAACGCGATTTCCTTGCCCGCATCGAGCAACGACACCTTGACCCCATCCACTTTCGCCGCATTGGCGCTGATCACGCTCGCGCACACTTCGGTGGCGCGTGCGTGGTTGGGGTCGCTTGCGAGTCCGCCTGCGCCAACCCAATAACCGGCGAGCGCCGGATCGAACATCTCGCCCAGCCAGTGCAGGATCACGGGTTCGCGCACTTGCGACAGCACGCGGCCGTAAACGCGCACGTAATCGTCGGGCGTCCGCGCGCAGGCCGCGAGCGCGCGGCTTGCCATCAGGATCAGGCGGCCTCCCGCGGCTTCGATCGCTCCGCATTGCTCCTCATAGGCAGCGATCACGTCGTCCGGCGCGTAACTCGCGCCGGGCGGCAGATGATCGGTGCCGGCGCCCGAAAACACGACGGCGCCAGGACAGCTCTTCGCTTCGTGCACCGAGCGCCGGATCAATTCCAGCGAGGTCGGCCAGTCGAGCCCCATCCCGCGTTGCGCCGTGTCCATCGCCTCTGCCACGCCGAAGCCGTGCGACCACAGGTGGCGGCGGAAGGCGAGCGTCGCGTCCCAATCGATCGCCGCTTCCAGCCACGGGTCGACGGCGGCGCGCGGATCGGCGACGACGTGTGCGGCGGCGAACGCGACGCGATTCCAACGCGGTCGCTCCGATGGCGCGGGCCATGCGACCGCGGCGCGCGGCGTGAACGCGGCGAGCGCGCCGTCCGCCTGCGGAAGCTTGATCGTTAGCATGGCCATGCGCTAGACCGACAGTGCAGGGACATCGACGAAGCGCCGCTCGCGCCAGCTCTGATGCCCGAGCTCGGCGAGCTGAACGCCCTTGGCGCCCTCCAGCAGATTCCACTGGAACGGACCACCGTCGACGACGTGGCGCAAAAAGAGCTCCCACTCGACCTTGAACGCGTTGTCGTATTCGCGGTTCGCCGGGACGAGCTGCCACGTGTCGTAGAAGTCGATCGTCTGCGGGACATCGGGATTCCACACCGGCTTGGGTGTGGCCGTGCGCGGCTGGATCCGGCAGTCGGTCAATCCCGCGACGGCGGAGCCGAGCGTGCCGTCCACATGGAACGTGACGAGGTCGTCGCGGCGCACGCGCGTGCACCACGAGCTGTTGATCTGCGCGATAATTGGCAACTGAGTGGGCAACTCTGCGCCGCCCTCGAGCTCGAACGTCGCGTACGCGGCGTCCTCGGCGGTGGCCGCGTACGGCTTGCCGTTCTCGTCCCAGCGCTTGGGAATGTGCGTCGCGCCGATGCACATCACGCTCTTCACCGCGCCGAACAGGTTGTCGAGCACGTAGCGCCAATGGCACAGCATATCGACGATGATGCCGCCGTCGTCCTCCTTGCGGTAGTTCCACGACGGCCGCTGCGCGGGTTGCCAATCGCCCTCGAAGACCCAGTAGCCGAACTCGCCGCGCACGGAAAGAATCCGGCCGAAGAATCCGGCATCGATCAGCATCTTGAGCTTCAAGAGACCGGGGAGCCAGAGCTTGTCCTGCACGACACCGTGCTTGACCCCGGCGGCTTCGGCGCGGCGATAGAGGTCGAGCGCATCGGCGACGGTCGGCGCCACCGGCTTCTCGGTATAGACGTGCTTGCCCGCCGCGATCGCCTTGCGGATCAGCTCCGGACGCAGGCCGGTCGACGCGCTGTCGAAGTAGATCGCGTCGTTCCGGTCGGCGAGCGCCGCGTCGAGGTCGGTGGTCCAGCGCTCGACGCCGTGCAACTGCGCGAGCGCTGCGACCTTCGCGGCATTTCTGCCAACCAGTAGCGGGTCCGGCATGACCCGTCGATCGCCCGGGAGCGCGACGCCACCCTGTTTGCGGATCGCGTTGATCGAGCGGATCAGATGCTGGTTCGTTCCCATGCGGCCGGTGACGCCGTTCATGATGACGCCGAGACGAATTGTTTCCACGTTGCGCGGCTCCGGCAGGGTCTAGGTGTGAAGGTTTAGGTCGTCATTCCCGCGAAGGCGGGAATCCAGCGTCTTCCATCGAGAGTGCAAGGCGACCGCTCAACGACACTGGGTCCCCGCCTCCGCGGGGACGACGAAGTATTGCATGCGTCAACTCGCGCGCGGTGCCGCGCGCCGCGTGAGGCGACCCAGCAGGCGGCCCACGGCCGGAAACTTGAGCAGGATGACCAGGACGATCGTGATCCAGAGCACCGCGGAAATCGGGCGCGTGAAGAACGGCTCGAGGCTGCCGTCGGACAGCACGAGTCCGCGCCGGAAGCCTTTTTCCATCAGGTCTCCGAGCACCATGCCGAGCACCAGCGGCGCGACCGGATAGTGGCGCCGCCGCAGCGCGTAGCCCAGCACGCCGAAGCCCAGCATCACCCAGACATCGAAGAGCCGCTGCGAGATGGCGTACGAGCCCACCACGCACAGCACGAAGATGATCGGCAGGATGATCGGCTTCGGCACCATCAGCACCTTGATCAGGAGCTTCGTCAGCGTGAGCCCGTAGATCAGGATGCCGATCGTCGCGAACATCATCATCGCGACGACATCGTAGACGAAGGTCGGCGCCTCGACCATGATCATCGGACCCGGGCGCACGCCGTGGATCAGCATCGCCGCCATCAGCACCGCGGCGGGCGCGGAACCCGGCACGGCGAGCGTCAGCACGGGAATGACGGCGCCCGGCACGCAGGCGTTGTCGCCGGTCTCCGCGGCCATCAGCCCGTCGATCGAGCCCTTGCCGAACTTCTCCTTCTCCTTGCTCACGCGCTTCGCGGCGGCATACGACGACCACGCGGCGACATCCTCGCCCACACCGGGCAGGATGCCGATGAACGTGCCGATGACGCCGGAGCGCAGAATCGTTCGCCAATATTGCGCAACGTCCCTCAACTTCGGGATCACCGAATCGAACGGGTTGATCTTGACCGGCGCGGGCTTCTCGCGCACGGCCATCAGCAGCTCGGCGAAGCCGAACGCGCCGACGAGCGCGGGGACGAGCTGGAAGCCGCCGGCCAGATCGCGGCTGCCGAATGAGAACCGGTCGTACGCGTAGATCGCCTCCTGACCGACCGCGGCGGTGAAGATGCCGACGAGCCCGGCGATCCAGCCCTTCAACGGATCGTCGCCGGTCAGCGTTCCGGCGATGATCACGCCAAAGAGCGCGAGCCAGAAGAATTCATACGCGCCGAACTTGAGCGCGAGGTTCCCCAGGATCGGCGTGAACAGCGCGAGGAAAAACATTCCGATCAGCGTGCCCAGCACCGAGCCCGAGGTCGCGATGCCCATCGCGCGTCCGGCGAGGCCTTGTTTCGCGAGCGCGTGCCCGTCGAGGCACGAGGCGGCGGAGGCCGGGGTCCCCGGGATGTTGAGCAGGATCGCCGAGCGCGAGCCGCCGTAAATGGCACCGACGTACGTGCAGATCAGCACGAGCAGCGCCTGGTTCGACGGCATCTTGATCGTGAGTGTCGTCATCAGCGCGACGCCCATCGTCGCGGTCAATCCCGGCAGCGCACCGATGACGACGCCGACGAGCGAGGAGAGCAGGATGAGTCCGAGCGAAAGCGGATCGCAGAAGCTCCAGATCGAATGACCGAACGCGATGAGGCCGTCGAACATGAGAAAGCGCGCCGGCTCGCGTGGCCGGCGTCAGGGCAGCCGCACGTAGAAAAGCTGTTCGAACACGAGAGTGACGGCGAGCGCGGTGAGCACCCCGCACGCGATCGCCACGACGATGCCGCGCACGGTGGCGTCCTTCGCCTTGCGTTCCCGATACTGGAACACGAACACGAAAGTCGCGACGAACAGCGCGGTCGAAAACCAGAACGGCAAGCCGCGCCCGACGAGCAGCAGCGCGTAGACGAAGAACATCGCGGCCGCGAGCGCGAAGCTCGACGGCGCGGCATAGCTCGTGTCGTCGGCATGGGCGGCGTCCCAGCCGATGCGCTGCGCGCGTCGCCAGGACCGGAATACCAGGACACCCCCCAGCGCGGCGAGCGCAGCTCCGACGATGCCAGGCCATAAACCGGGGGCCGTGTGCCATGTGGCGCCCTGCTGCGTCATCCGGTCCATCTGCCACGACAGCACGCTGATCGCGCAGCCCAGCGCGGTCCACACGACCCCGCCCTGGAGATCGCGCCGCGGCGACGACGCGTAGAGCTCGCTGGACATTGAGACGAGGCCTCGACGACGGGCCGGCGCATCGGCCGCGCCGGCGCGACGTCGCAGCGACTACGGACGCGGGATTCCGAGCGTGTCCGGCGCGACCTTGGCCTTACCGGCGTCGGCGGCGGCCCACGCGTTCGCCTGCACCGCGGGGGCTACCGCTTTCTGCGCGTCGGCACCGGCATACGGGGCGAACTGCGCACCGCGGCTCGTTGCGTACTGCTTCAGCGCCGTCGAGTTCGCGATCTGCTCGGCCCAGATCTTCTCGACGGTCGCGATCACTTCGGGCGGCACACTTTTCGGGATGAAGATGCCAAAGTAGTTCGCAGGGGCCTTGAAGCCGGGCACCGATTTCGTCAGCGGCTCGATGACGCCGTACCCGTCGAGCTCGACGGGCTTGTCGCCAATGACGGCGAGCGCGCGCAGCTTCTTGCCCCGGATCATCTCGGCCTGCTCGACGGTCAGTTGCGACGTCGCTTCGGTTTCCCCGGCAACCGTTGCGACGACGGCTGGGTTGCCGCCGTCGTAGGTGACGTGCTTGTACTTGACGCCGGTCGCCTTGGCGATCGCCTCCATCGCGCTGTGGCCGCTCGAGTTGACACCGGCGGTCGCGACGCTGATCGCGCCCGGCTTCGCTTTCATCGCATCGATGAGCTCGTTCGGTGTCTTGTACGGCGTGCTCGGATTCACGGAGAGCGTCGAGACATTGGCAACGTTCAGGAACAGCGCCCAGTCGCCGATCTTGGTGTCGAGCATCCCGAGGACTGCGTACGTACCGAGGTCCTGCGCCGCGCCGGCCGTCCACGTGTACCCGTCCTTCGGCGCTTCAAGCGCGTTCTTGGTGCCGATCGAGCCGGAGGCCCCGGGCTGATTGACGATGACGACCTTTTGTCCGAGCGCCTTCTCGACCTCCGCCGCCGTCACGCGGGTGACCTGATCGGTCGATCCGCCCGCTGCCCACGGCACGATGATCGTGATGGGCTTCGTCGGCTTCCATTGCTGCGCCGACGCGGGCTGAGCGACCGTCAGCGCGAGCAGCGCGGCGACCCCGACGATTCCGGCCTGCATCAACGTGCGCTTGCTGCAATCCATACGTTCCTCCGTTCGTGTTCTCGTGGCTGCGGGAGCCGGGCATGCGCGTTGCGCGCCGCCATTGTAGACCGGAGCCGTTTGCAACGACCGCGTCGCCCATGTCGGTCACGCCTCCAGCGCCAGTGAGCAGGCCGTGTCCTCGCTCATTGTCGCGCCTTCGGCGACGAGTCGCTCGAGCTCACCGGCACCGAGCGATTGCTGAAGCAACTCCTGAAGTTGATCACGCGCGCGCGCCTCGTTGACCTGCCGCCTCGATCCCTTCGCAGCATGTGCTGCGTCGGCATAGCCGGCAAGCCTCGCAGCGATAGCTGTCCTTCCGCCTCGCGCCGCCAGCAAAGCGATATGGTCCGCAAGCAGCCAGATTTGACCGGCTTCGTGCAGCATCGGCACCCCTTCGCTCGCCGCGGCCCGTGCCGCTTCAAGTTCCCCGCGTTCACTGTGCAGGGCTGCCATTTGGGTGAGGCAGTAGCCGAGCGCGAGCCTTCGCAGCGGGGATTTGCGTGCCAGCGTGACCGTCTCGCGAAAGGCGGCGAGCGCACCTTGAAGGTCCCCTTCCGCCCACGTCAGGTCCGCCAGGTACATGAGCGCCACCAACGCCATCCGCTCGGCCCCGACGCCACGGTAGAGCGAGAGCGCCCTTTCGTAATGCGTCCGAGCACTTCCGGGATCGCCGGTCAGCATCTTCAGCGCGCCGAGATGGAGAAAATAATCAGCCAGCGCCTTGGGTATTGCCGCACGCTGCAGGAGAGGGAACGCTCCGGCAAAAAGCGGGGCCGCCTCATCGAACCTATCCATGTAGGTCAACGCAGCCGCTTGCTGCGAGAGCGAAGCGCCGAGTCCTTCCGTATCGTCGAGGCGGCGGTACAGATCGACCGCTCGTTCCCACGCCGGCAGCGCCTGCGGCGGCGCCGCTTCCCACAGCGACCCCAATGCGCGCGCGAGGCGCGCTTGGTCGGACACGGACGTCCGCGCGCCGACGCGCGCAAGCGCGGCTTCGAGCCTCTGACGGCCCTCGCGCACAAGCGACAGTTCCGCCCACAGCGGTCCTGAGCTGGCGGCAAGCGCAATGCCGATTGCCGCGTCTCCGGCGGCGCCGAAGGCCCAGTCGAGAGCAGCGCGAACATTGTCGAGCTCGGAGCCATACAGGGCTCGCCACTCTGCGTCGGCCATTCGCATCCAGTCGGCGGCCGCGCGCTCGAAGCGGTCGCGGAAGTGTTGCGCGTGCCGCAACGCGAGCGCAGCGAATTCATCCACCTCGGAAAGCTTTTCCAGCGCGTAGGCGCGCGTGGTCTCGAGCAATCGGTAGCGCGTGCCGGCAACTTCGGTCTCGGCGCTGACAAGCGAGCGATCGACGAGTCGCGACAGCACGTCGATCACTGCGTAGTCATCGATCTCGTGGTCCGATGCGGCCGCGGAAGCGGCTTCGAGCGTGAAGCCGCCAGCGAAGATCGCCAACCGCCGCAGTACAGTGCGCTCATCCTGCGCCAAGAAGTCGAAGCTCCAGTCGAAAGTCGCGCGTAGCGTTTGCTGGTGGGGCAACGCGATCCGCGATCCCGCCGTGAGCAACCGGAACCGATCGCCGATGCGCGCGAGGATCTGCTCGACCGACAACGACCGGACACGCGCGGCCGCCAGCTCCAACGCCAAGGGGATCCCATCGAGGTGAATGCAGAGCTGCGCAACGTGCGGCGCGTGCGCGACGGTCAGATCGAAACCGGGTTGCTGCCGCTGGGCTCGTTCGACGAAGAGCTGTACAGCTTCGGACGCAATGATCGTATCCGGACGCAAGGGGTCCGGAAGCGACAGTGGCTGGAGTGGATAGATCTGCTCGCCCGCAACCCGCAGCGGCTCGCGACTGGTGGCTACTATCGTCAGGTGCGAAGCACGCCGCAGCAGAGCGTCGGCAAGCGTGGCGCACGCATCGCGCAGGTGTTCGCAATTGTCGAGTACCAGCAACAGCTCGCGCGTCGCGAGCTGGTCGCACAACGTCTGCGACAGCGACCGACTGGCTCGCTCTGCTATACCGAGCACGCGCGCTATCGTTATTGGCGCCAGCGAAGGATCGGTGATCGCGCCGAATTCCACCAGCCACGCGCCGTCGCGATACGCGTCGACGACTTCGGCCGCCACCTGCAATGCGAGCCGGGTTTTGCCGATGCCACCGATGCCGACCAGGGTCACCAACCGCTTGCCCGGCAACAGCCGCTTGATCTCCACCAGCTCGCGCTCGCGGCCGACGAATGACATCAGTTGCTGGGGCACATTCGAGCGTTGAATGTGGCCACTCAGCTTTTTATCGTCCCGAATCGCGGTCACCGGTCCCACGAACCGATAGCCCCGACGCGCGAGTGTCTCGATCCAGCGCTCGCCGCCCGGCACCTCCGAAAGCACGCGGCGGATCGCCGAGACCTGAACTGCGAGGTTGCCTTCTTCGACGACTACACCCGGCCACGCCGCATCAATGATCGTTCCTTTGGCGACGTATTCATTGGCGTGCTCGACCAGAACGCGCAGCACTGCGACCGCACGTTCGCCGAGCGGCACCGAAGCTCCGGAATGACTGAGTACACCGGTTTCGGCGTCGAGGCGGAACGGCCCGAGATCGTAAACCGTGCTCACGCTCGACGCCAATCGGAAGCGCGGGCCGTTGTCTGGGTATAGTTTGTCGTTTCGCGAAGCTCGCAAGGTCCAAATCCACGCATGCGTCGGGCTTCGGGATTCATATCATCGTGACTCGCCCACTTATGCTTTTTGGCCTTGGCCTCGAGGAAAACGAAGTATTCTTCCGATGGTTGCTAATTGAGAGGGCCCGTTTCTTCAAAAAGTTTCCGGGTCACACGAAACCTGCTTGGTTCGTATATGAATCGCCCAAGGAGGCTGCCGGAAAGCGATTGCGACCGAGGACCTCGACGAGGCGCAGCGGCGCGTGCGTTCCTGTTTCGTCGGTTGATGCGGATCGGCTAAGTCAACGTAACATCTCCTAAATCGCCTTGGAGAACATTGCCAGGCCACCCACGGGAAGCGACTACGTATCTGCGAAGTATCGCCGCTTGATGTCGTGTTCCGAGCCTGTCCTGAAGTGCATCGGAACCCATTTTCGCCAGTCTTCGAATAGATCCTGAGGCTTCCACGTATTGAACGCCGCCGAGCCAAATTGCTCGATGTGGCGCTTGACCGATTCGCGAAACCGGTGGTGCGCGAATATGCGCATGAATTCGCCAAAATAGATGTCTGCCACCCGCGTATTACCGCGAATCAGCACCATGTTTTCGTCGTTTACGTTCACGCTGGGTTCGCTGAAATTGGCGGAGCCGGTCAGGACAACGGGCTTGTTTCCCAACGGGTCGATGAGAATGAATTTGGTGTGCACCCAGTTGACGTTGACTCCGATGCCGCCATGCTCCTGGTGCCAGCCATCGACCCAGTCCACGAAAATGTTGTTGCCAAGCGCCATACCGATATTCTGGAAGCGACGAATGCGTTCGATATCGGCAATCGCGGCGGCGCGCGAAGTTGCGTTCCCGCCATTTACATACTTGTCCAGCAAGGCAAACCGCAACACGCCGTCGTTCTTGTCGAACACGGGGCGAAAGTCTTTGACAATGCCAAACGGAAAGGTCATGAACAAAGGCCTGGGATCGCTCGCCAGTTCGATCCACCAATCGAACACGCCGACGGCCGCGATGCGGTGAAAACGTCGGTGTCAGCGCATCCGACTCGTCAACTGGCGGCAAGGCATTGTTCGGCCTCTGCCCAGTCCTTGAGGTCGTCATCGACGGGGTCGCCCTTGAGTTCGGTCCAATACGCGAGAAAACGCTTTGCCAATGCAGGATTGTGAATCACATGCCCGACGTTGAGTTGGCCATACAGCGCGTTGCGGCTGATGTTGGTCGAGCCAGTCCAAACCGAAACGGGATTGCCATTCTTGCTGAGCACGATGAACTTGTTGTGCATCAGCTTCGCGTTGGTCCGCGCTGTGCAGATCCCTATGATGTGAGTGTCGGCGATCGCCTGCGCGTTCGTGTTGCCGGTGTCGTCATCCAACCCGTGGTAGATGATCTTTACTTCCGCTCCAGCCTGCTTGGCCGCCTTGAAAGCCGCCAATATGTCCGGCCATGGCTTTTGTTCAGGCAGGTGTAGCTCGTATATGGCCGCGTGCAGACTGTACGTGCTGTCCTTGGCCTTGGCGATGAATTCCAGCAGCGCGGGGACGAGGTCGCGCCCGAGCCATTCGTAGGCTGGCTCGCCTGCCTCGTCGAGTGTCTGCCCCGGGAAGCGCTTCGTAAAGGCTTGCGATGCGATGGCGGCACGGTTGAAATGCACTTCGTGCTTGGCATCGGCCAGCGGCTCACTGTCGATGGTTATGGTGGTCGCTTCCTTTTCCGTCAGTCCACCGGGGCTACCGTACAACGGGATGACGCGGTAGCGATACTGGTATCCCGGTTTAGCGGTGTAATCCGCCCACTGGAATGCCTGGAACGGATGGTCGTGGCTACTGGCGTCTTCAAATCCGGTGGACGGTCGAATGCTTGCAAAAGTCTTGTTGCCCCGCAACCAGACTCTTTTCGTCTTCGACGAGGTCGGTGCGCTGGATGGCAAACCCCATCAGGCCCTTTGCGTCGGATTCCTTCATGTCGAACGCAAGAAAAATGACGTATGTGCCGCTGATGGCTCTGACGGTTACGAGTCCCGACGCTTTCTTGCGCATGAGGCGCCTCCGTTTGCCTGCAACTGAATGGCAGTTTGAGATTGGCTCGGCGGGCAATCAAGGGAATATTCACGCAGAGTGAAAGCGAAGCACAATAGCTACCGTGTTTGACCTTCATGACTTCGCTCGACGGTATCCGCGGCTGTTCGTCCTCACCGGTGCGGGGGTGAGCGCCGATTCGGGCATCCCTGGCTACCGCGATGAAGACGGCAACTGGAAGCGCCGCGCGCCGGTGATGCTGCAGGACTTCCTGCGCTCCGAGGCAACGAGACAGCGCTACTGGGCGCGCAGCATGATCGGGTGGCCCGTCGTTGCGCGTGCGCAGCCCAACGCCGCCCACGTCGCACTCGCGTCGTTGGGGGCGATGCAGCGCATAAACTTGCTGGTGACCCAGAACGTCGACGGCCTGCATCAGAGGGCCGGCAGCGCTGATGTCATCGAGCTGCACGGCAACATCGGTCGCGTGATCTGCCTCGATTGCCGGGCCAAACAGGCACGCGAAACCGTTCAGCTCACTTTAATGGAGCAGAACCCCGCATTCTTCGACGCGGTGGCGGAGACGTTACCGGATGGCGATGCCGATCTCGAGCATTGTGGACTGGACGCGTTCAGCGTGCCGCAGTGTGCAAATTGCGGCGGCATGCTGAAGCCCGACGTCGTGTTCTTCGGCGAAGGCGTCCCACGCACCCGCGTCGACGCCGCGCGAGCCGCGCTGGAGGAGGCCGATGCCATGCTCGTCGTCGGCTCGTCGCTGATGGTGTATTCGGGTCACCGGTTTTGCGAACACGCGCATGCGACGGGCAAGCCCATCGCCGCGATCAACCGCGGCCGCACGCGCGCCGATCACCTGCTCACGCTGAAGGTCGAGCACGGATGCGGCGAGGTGCTGACCGACCTGGTCGAGACACTCTCGGCAATCCCTTCACCGGCGGTCGCGACGCAGGCACTCGACCGGCGCGAGCGCGTCGACGGACCATCGGTGCTCGCACCGTAGCGCAGGTGATGCCGGCATGATCTACGCGTACTACAGCTAGAGCGCTGTATATCGCCGCGATTGACCGCGCCTTGGCAATTCGAGCGCGTCTTCGCCTCGACGGGCAAGCTGATCGAGCGCGAGGAACGACTCCGGTAAGCATGGTCCTACCCGCAATTCAGTGTTGGTCCTATTTCGCTGATAGCACACTTGCGACCAACATTTTTATTCGTTGACCATGACTCGACGCGTGCTAATCGCCCGCAGGTCGACGCATTTGCATTCGGCGAATCTGCCGAAAGCACCAATATCCGGACTACTAAACCCTTAAATCAGGACACCCATCGAGGAGCAACCACGATGATTGCAAGCCATTACGATGCACGCTGCACGGGCGCGCGCACGCCCGACGGTTCGACTCTGTTGCAGGCCAGCATCGCAACTGCGCTCGCGACCGGCATGCTGTTCGCGCCATCGATTGCCGACGCGCGCACGACCAAAATCGAGATTACGTCCCGGGTGATCGCCTTTGGCGGTTATTCATTTGCCGGGATCGGGCAGTACGAAAAGATCGTCGGCATCGCGACCGGTGAGGTCGATCCGGCCGATCCCCTGAACGCGGTGATCACCGATATCGCGCTTGCGCCCACGAACGCGGACGGCCATGTCGTTTACCAACACAATTTCTACATTCTGAAGCCGCTCGACCCCAGCAAGGGAAATCACAAGGTAATGTACGAGCCGCCAAACCGCGGCGGCAAGACGTTCGCGACGCTCAATCGCAGCCCCGGCGGGAACGATCCGGGCGGCACGATTACCGATCCCGTCGCGCTTGCGAACTCATTCCTGTGGCCACGCGGCTACACCATGGTTTTCAGTGGATGGGAGAACGATCTTGCGGACCTGACGAGCTTCACGGCGACAGCCCACTTTCCCGTCCTGAAAATGCCCGACGATTCTGATATCACCGGCCCGGCCTACGAATACATCGTTACCGGCGGAGCCTCATTCAATCTCACGTATGACGCAGCCTCGCTGAGCCAGGATCCGAGCGTCGCCAAACTCACCCATCGCGTGCACCTCGATGATGCTCCGGTAACGGTGCCGGCGTCTGGCTGGGCGTATGACGCCACCGGGTCGGCGATCCACCTGACATCCGGCAATTTCGTCAATAACGATATCTACGAGTTCTCGTATGTCGCGAAGAATCCGACACCGAACGGGATCGGGTTTGCCGCGGTACGTGATTTCAACTCGTTCCTGCGATATGCCGCAGCGGATGATTTCGACACGCCCAATCCGCTCGCCGGAGATGTGACGCGGATCTATACGGAGATCTCGTCGCAGCCGGGTCGATTTCTCAACGACTTCACGCATCTCGGGTTCAACGAGGACGAAAGCCACCGCAAGGTATTCGACGGGATGATGCAGTGGGTCGCTGCGGCGGACGGCATCAACATGAATTATCGTTGGTCGCAAACCGGGCGCACGGAGCGCAATCGCCAGGACCACCTCTATCTCGAAGGACTGTTCCCGTTCGCGAATCAGACTTTGCATGATCCGATCTCGGGGACGACCGACGGTCGGTACAAGAGATGCGAGGCGAGTGACACGTGCCCGTTGGCGATGGAATTCTATTCGTCGAACGAGTACTGGGTGAAGGGCGCGTCACTGTTCCACACCGACCCGATGGGCACGGTTGACCTGGCCGATCATCCGGATGCGCGTTTGTACCTGCTTTCGAGCAAGCAGCATGGTGGTGCGGGCAACCCGGCCAACAAAGGCAATTGCCAGCAGTTCCTGAACCCTCTCGACTCGGCTCCGATTCAGCGCGGGTTGTGGGAGGCGCTGGATCAGTGGTCTGCCCACGGCGTCAATCCACCGCCCTCCCGTATTCCGAGCCTAAAGGACAAGACGATGGTACCGCCGCTGCCGCAAGCGGGCGTCGGCTTCCCGAATATCCCCGGTGTCACGTATACCGGCTTGAAGACGACGCGTTACCGCTTCGATTACGGGCCGAATTTCTATACGACCTACGTCCCGACGATCAATCCGCCCGTGATTACTCAGCCGATCGAGGACAACCCCGCGAACGGACCGATCTATCCGACGTATGTGCCGACGACCGATGCGGACGGCAATGAAATTGCCGGTATCCGTCTCCCGGAGTTGACGGTGCCGCTCGCGACGTACACGGGGTGGGCGCTACGATCCGGCGCCTGGGCAAACGATGGATGCGAAGGTTCGGGCCAGTACATTCCGTTCGCATCGACGAAGTCGCAGCGCATAACGTCCGGAGATCCACGGCTGTCGGTCGAAGAACGCTATCCGTCGTTCGGCGAGTACAGCAGCGCGGTCATGCGCGCGATCGATGGCCTGGTCAAGGACCGCTTGTTGCTCTGCGAGGATACCGACGCCATGGAATCGCGGCTGATTCAAGCGGGTCTCGACGCCGGCGTTCCGCGGCCACACGGGAACCAGCCCACTCACAAAAAGATACCGCACTGCTAGAGAACGGCTGAGACGGCAACCGGGCCCACTGCCACATTGGCGGTGGGCTTTCTTTTTCGGGGAACCAATGGTTTGTTGTGACTCTAGTGGGCGCGTTCCGATCCGTCATCCCGCACTGTTCCGATACCGTCGATCGCGGCTACGCGACTAACTTCGTAGACGATCCGACGACAGGAACTCGTAGGGATCGTAGGCGAAATACTCGCGATCCGGCGCCGATAGAACGGCCGCCGGACCGGAGTTTCGCAATTGCGGCTCCGGCGTTATGCTCGACAGCGCCGCGGCCATCCCGACCGGGCTGCCCGGCGAGACCGCCGACCCAAGGCGAAAAACGACATGCCCACGAGGCCTGGAGGAAGAAGTGAGTCAGTTACCGCCGCTTAAGCTGCACGTGCCCGAGCCTACCGGACGCCCGGGGCGCGACACCGATTTTTCCTATCTCAATCTGTCGCCCGCGGGCGCGGTGCGGCGGCCTGCCGTCGACACGCGGCCCTCCGAGACCATGGATGTTGCCGACGCGCTCATTCGCGTCCTGGACGACGAGGGACGTGCCGTCGGCCCGTGGGATCCCAAGGCGGACCCGGAGCTCTTGCGCGCCGGATTGCGCGCGATGATGAAGACCCGGATCTTCGATGCCCGCATGCAGATCGCGCAGCGGCAGAAAAAGATCTCGTTCTACATGCAGAGCTTGGGCGAGGAGGCGATCAGCATCGGGCAGGTGCTCGCGCTCAACCCGGACGACATGTGCTTTCCCACCTATCGCCAGCAGGGCATTCTCGTCGCGCGCGGCTACAGCCTCGTCGACATGATGTGCCAGCTCCTCTCGAACAGCCACGACCCGATCAAGGGGCGCCAGCTGCCGGTGATGTATTCGTCGAAGGCGAGCGGCTTCTTCTCGGTGTCGGGCAACCTCGGCACGCAATACATCCAGGCCGTGGGCTGGGCGATGGCCTCGGCGATCAAGGGCGACACGCGGGTCTCGTCGGCGTGGATCGGCGACGGCTCGACGGCCGAGGCCGACTTCCACAGCGCGCTTACGTTCGCGGCGGTGTACCACGCGCCGGTCATCCTCAACATCGTCAACAACCAGTGGGCGATTTCCTCGTTCACGGGTATCGCCGGTGGCGAGGCCGCCACGTTTGCGGCGCGTGGCGTGGGCAACGGCATCGCCTCGATGCGCGTCGACGGCAACGATTTCCTGGCGGTGCTCGCGACCTCGCGCTGGGCCGCGGAGCGCGCGCGGCGTGGGCTGGGGCCGACGCTGATCGAATGGGTCACGTACCGCGGCGGCGCGCACTCGACCTCCGACGATCCGTCCAAGTACCGGCCGGCGGACGACTGGAAGCGCTTTCCGCTGGGCGATCCCGTGCAGCGGTTGAAGCAACACCTGCTCTCGATCGGCGCGTTGACGGAGGACGAGTACACGCGCACGCAGAAGGAGCTGGAGGAAGAAGTGGTCGCGGCGCAGAAGGAGGCCGAAAGCTACGGCAGCCTCGCGTCCGGCCACGTGCACGATGCATCGACGATGTTCGACGATGTCTACAAGGACATGCCGGCGCACTTGAAGCGACAGCGCGACGAGCTGGGAGCCTCCGCATGGCCTCGATGACGATGATCCAGGCGATCCGCTCGGCGATGGACGTGATGCTCGGGCGCGACGACAACGTGGTGGTGTTCGGCCAGGACGTGGGATTCTTCGGCGGCGTGTTCCGCTGCACGGACGGTTTGCAGGCGAAGTACGGCACCTCGCGCGTGTTCGACACGCCGATCGCCGAGGGCGGCATCGTCGGTATCGCCGTCGGCATGGGCGCGTATGGACTGCGCCCGGTCGCCGAGATCCAGTTCGCCGACTACTTCTATCCGGCCTACGACCAGATCGTGTCCGAGGCCGCGCGCGTGCGCTATCGCTCGGCGGGCGATTTCACCGCGCCGATCACCGTGCGCATGCCGTGCGGCGGCGGCATCTATGGCGGACAGACGCACAGCCAGAGTCCCGAAGCGCTGTTGACGCACGTGTGCGGCCTGCGCACCGTGATGCCGTCCAATCCGTACGACGCCAAGGGGCTGCTCATCGCGTCGATCGAATGCGATGACCCGGTGATCTTTCTCGAGCCCAAGCGCATCTACAACGGTCCGTTCGACGGGCATCACGACAAGCCGGTGGTGCCGTGGACAGGCTTGCCTCTCGCCGAAGTGCCCGAGGGCTATTACACGGTGCCGCTCGAATCGGCGGCGATCATCCGCCCGGGCAACGCGCTCACCGTGCTCACGTACGGCACGATGGTGTGGGTCTCGGAAGCCGCGGCGCGCGAGACCGGCATCGACGCGGAGATCATCGATCTGCGCAGCCTCTGGCCGATGGACCTCGACACCGTCGTCAATTCGGTCAGGAAGACCGGCCGCTGCGTGATCGTCCACGAAGCGACGCGCACCAGCGGTTTCGGCGCGGAGCTCGCAGCACTCGTCCAGGAGCATTGCTTCTTCAATCTGGAGGCGCCGATCGAGCGCGTGACGGGATGGGACACCCCGTATCCGCACGCGCAGGAGTGGGCTTATTTCCCCGGCCCCGACCGGGTTGGCGCCGCGTTCCGGCGCGTGCTGGAGGAGCTGAATATGAATGCGGATTTGATATGAGCGTACACGTCGTGAAGGTGCCGGACATCGGCGAAGGCATTGCCGAAGTCGAGGTCGTCGAGTGGTACGTCGCAGCCGGGCGATACGATCAAAGCGGATCAGACCGTCGCCGACTTGATGACGGACAAGGCGACCGTGGAGGTGCCTTCGCCGATTTCGGGCCGCGTTATATCGCTCGGCGGAAAGGCCGGCGACAAGCTTGCAGTAGGCGCCGAACTGATCCGGCTCGAAACAGATGGCGCAGGCGCCGTCGGTGCGGGCAAGGCTGCGGCGGCTGCGCCTGCGGCCGGCGCGACGAGTGCTCCGTCTGCAACGACGGCCGGGAAGGCCGCCGCTGCGTCGGCCGACGCCAGTCATCAGAAACCGCGACGCCGCTTTCATCGATCGGTAAACCGCTAGCGTCGCCGTCCGTTCGCCGCCACGCGCGCGAGCTGCAGATCGAACTGTCACGCGTGCGCGGCAGCGGGCCCGGTGGACGGATCGAGCACGACGACCTCGTGCGCCATGCGGAAGGCGCCGGCGCAAAACCCGAACGCGCGCCGCGCTACGCCGAGCGCAACGACCAGCACGATGTGGCCGTGATCGGTCTGCGCCGGCAGATCGCGCTGCGCATGCGCGAATCGCTGCGCATCCCGCATTTCACCTACGTCGAGGAAATCGACGTCACCGAGCTCGAAGCGCTGCGCGCGCAACTCAACGACGAGCACGGCAAGGAGCGAGGACGGCTCACCGTGCTGCCGTTCCTGATGCGCGCCATCGTGCTCGCCATGCCTTCGTTCCCGCAGATGAACGCGCGTTTCGACGACGAGAAGGGCATCGTCACGCGGTACGGCGCCGTGCACATCGGCGTGGCGGCGCAGACGGAGTCCGGGCTCATGGTGCCGGTCGTGCGACATGCCGAGGCGCGCGACCTGTGGTCCAGCGCCGCCGAAGTGACGCGCCTTGCCGAAGCTGCGCGCACCGGCAAGGCGACACGCGACGAGCTCTCCGGCTCGACGATCACCATCACGAGCCTCGGTCCCCTCGGCGGCATCGTCACCACGCCGGTGATCAACATACCGGAAGTCGCGATCGTCGGCGTGAACCGAATCGTCGAGCGACCTGTCATTAGATCTGGGGCGATCGTGCCGCGGAAAATGATGAACCTGTCGTCGTCGTTCGATCACCGCGTCGTCGACGGTCAGCAGGCGGCCGAGTTCGTGCAGGCGCTGCGCCGCTATCTCGAGTGCCCGGCATTGCTGTTCGTGGATTGATCAAACTGGACGCCAGCGACGCGCCGACAGCCAACGCATGAGCGCGACGGGCCGCCCCGAGCGCGAATACCGGAGCGCGAAGCGCGAAGGTACTCCATTGAACCCTGAACGCACGCGACTGACAGATGCGCTGCTGCTCTCGCTGCTCATTCACGCGTGGCTGTTGAGTCTGACCTTCGGTAGCCAGGGATGGTGGCTTCCCGGCTTCGGCTTGCCCTGGCAAGATCGATGGATCGAGGAACCCGATCTGCGCGTCGTCGTCGTTCCGCCGCAGGTCACAGCCGAGGAGCCGGTCGGGTCGCGGAGCCGGTGGTCGCGGAGCCGTTGCCGCAGGCGCGGGTCGAGCCGCCTGTTACCAGTAGGACGACGCCAACGCCATCCGCGTCCCGCACGCCGACCCCGCGGCCGACTACAGCAGCGATCGTGCCGAAGACGGATCAGAGTGCAGAGGCCAATCCGGGATAGACGCCGCGACCGGTGCGGCCCCTGCACAAGCGCCTTTGCGCGCTGATCGGGCCGGTAACAAGGCGCCGCCGTCGATCTCCCGCGCCGGCCGTGATCGCCGTGGCGCCGACCGACGAGGCCACCTGGGTCGTGCCCACCACTCCACCTGTGCCAACGCCCGTCATCGAGGCAGCGCCAAGCGTCTCGATTCCGGAGACCGCGACGCCCTCGCTTCGAGATGCTGGCGACGCAGCGCCCGCGCGAATCGACCAAGAGGCGTCAGAGCGAACGGCGCAGGCCGAGAATGCGCGGCTGGAGGCCGAACGGAGGAGGTTGCGGCCGCGCGCGTTGAGGCCGCACGCGTTGAGGCCGAGACGGGCTGAGGCTGCACGCGCTGAGGTTGAGGGGCTGAGGCCGCGCGCGTTGAGGCCGCGCGCGCTGAGGCGTGCACGCCGCGCTGAAGCTGCACGCGCAGAGGCCGCACGGGCGGAGGCTGCACGGGCTGAAGCTGCACGCGCTGAGGCTGCACGCGCTGAAGCTGCACGCGCAGAGGCTGCACGCGCTGAAGCCGCACGGGCTGAGGCTGACGCGCAGAGGCTGCACGCGCTGAGGCCGCACGGGCTGAGGCTGCACGCGCTGAGGCCGCACGCGCTGAGGCTGCACGGGCTGAGGCTGCACGGCTGAGGCTGCACGCGCTGAGGCTGCACGCGCTGAGGCCGCACGCGCCGAAGTTGCGCAAGAGGCGGCTGCAAGACGCGAAGAAGCGCGTCGGGCGATGGGACGACAGCTGGACGAGGAAGCTGCCCGGCGTGAAGCAGCAACGGCTTCAGCAGGACCGTCACGCTCGCTGCCCCCTCCGTGGAACAGCGCACGTCGATACAGGCTCTTCGGTCGCACTGACCCCAACGAGGACATCATCCGGTACGCGGAAGCCTGGGAACGGAAGATCCAAGTGAACATGACGTTCGACATGTTCCGCGAAGCGGCGAAGCAGCCTCACAGCAATCCCATCGTGACGGTGGCCATTCGCAGCGACGGCTCGGTGGAGTCGGTGACCATCGTTCTATCCAGCGGCGTGGCGGCCCTCGACGAAGCGATACGACGCATCGTTGATATGCAGAAACCTTACCAGGCGTTCCCGCCGAACCTAGCCCACGAGTGGGACGTGATCGAGATCCGCCGAACCTGGTACTTCGACGTGGCGATCCGGCTGTACTGATGGGACGATGACAGGCGCTTCGCGGCCAGTTCCAGACGGTCGCCCTTACATCTCTATTTGCCGGGAAGCAGCCGTTGAGGACGTGGCCGGCGCCTGGCGATACCACGCCGCCGCCGAGCACTCAGCGAACGCAGTTCAGCCGCCGGGTGGCTCGTATCCGTTGGACGGGTTGTAGAGCTGTGGGTAGTTCGAGATGACGGCGAGGACATCCTTGTCGGCGGGAAGCCGTGGTTTCGGGAGTGAATAACCTATGTTGCGCTTCGGCTTCCGTCGGTCGCCGATATGTCTCAATTCGGCCTATTCTGTTGAAAAACTCGAATGCTCCGCGTTCGTGGACGACGAGCGAAAACGTCGACCTCTTAGAACGATCCAGGATCGACGATCGTCACTCGGGTGATGGTCAGAAGACCCCGAAAAACATCGCGGCACATGACATCGAAGAGTTTTTCAACAGAATAGGCCAACTGCGGTCGTAGTGCATTACGCTCAATAGCTGACGCATTGAACGAGTCGGTACCGCGGTTGCCGGGCCAGGGACGAGCATTAACGCGTATCGCCGCGTCCGTGCTCGCCTGCGTCCGGGGCAGCAAGGAGCGTTTCGTTCGCGATCGCGACCGATCGCCATGAAATACAGCCGGCCGCTGAGCGTGCTTCGGCCGGCTGTTTCAGTAGCCCATCCGCGTCGACGTGTCGTCCTGGTCTTCCACGTCGAGCTTGGCTTCCGGAGGCAGCTTCTTGATGATCTCTTCGATCATGCGAACGTGATCGGCCTCTTCTGCCCGCAACTCCTCAAATAGCGCCTTGACGTCCGGCTGCTTGACGTAGCGGAGGGCCAGGTCGTAAAACGCGAAGGCCTTCTTTTCGGAGGACAACGCCACCAGGTACGCATCGAGCGGGGACATATTCTGACGGGGTGCGCCGAAGTCTGGGGCTTCCACGTCAAAGATGTCGTCGAGCCTGACCTTCGGGCGTTCGTCGCCAAATAGCGCGAGCCGGCGCTCAGCGATCTGTTCACCGTGCTTATTCTCATTGACGGCCATCGATTGAAATACCGACGCGGCATCATCGTCATAACGGCTTCCGAGTTGTTCGACGAACTGCGTGTACCGCTTATATGCTTCGACCTCTATCAAGGTCGCGAGATCGAGAGCGTCTACCAAAGTGAGTTTGGAGTAATCAAGTCTTGTTGGCATATAGCTCCTGGCTACCATGAAGCGGAAAGCTGAGTGCGAGCCAGTTCGATCTATGGGGAATTCAAACAACTGTCCCCGGCACGCAAAACAGTATCACCGCGCCGACCATTCGGTCAAAGCGGGGCTTGCCGCTGCCATCGCGGGTTCACAAGCCGCCCGTGGATAGACAGGCGCGGCTTGCGAAGTTCGGCTCCGCAGCAATGAACGGCAGCTTCGGGGCGTTCTGAGACCGTCGACGAAGAGGCGGTTCGCGGCCAACTCCGGACGGTCGAGCTCCCACTCCAAAGCGGCTGCGGCGTAGTGGTTGCAGACGCGTCGCGCGTCGCGGACAACAGTGTCCTGTTTCGACCTTTTTCTGATGGTTTGTTGATCCCCGACATAACGGGTGATCACACATGGTGGAACATTCATATTGGTTAGAGTTGTAGAGCTTCTGTCCGGCGCGTCGGGCGGTTGGTCGCTTTGCCGCGTCGCGCAACTGCGCGATTAGCTATAAGACAATGGACCCATCACCTAGCAGGAGAACTATATGAGCGAAAAGAGACTGACCACTACCGCGGGATGCCCGGTCGTCGACAACCAGAACATCCTGACAGCCGGCCCACGAGGACCGCAGTTGCTACAGGACGTATGGTTCCTGGAGAAGCTCGCTCACTTTGATCGTGAAGTGATACCCGAGCGGCGCATGCATGCCAAGGGCTCGGGCGCCTATGGCACGTTTACCGCTACACACGACATCACGAAGTACACCCGGGCGAAGATCTTCTCCGAGATCGGCAAGAAGACCGAAGTGTTCGCCCGGTTCACCACCGTCGCCGGGGAACGCGGTGCGGCTGATGCCGAGCGCGACATCCGGGGTTTCGCCGTCAAGTTCTACACCGACGAGGGCAACTGGGATCTGGTGGGAAACAACACACCGGTGTTCTTCCTGCGCGATCCGCTGAAGTTCCCCGACCTCAATCATGCAGTCAAGCGCGACCCTCGGACCAACCTGCGCAGCGCGAAGAACAACTGGGACTTCTGGACCTCGCTACCAGAGGCGCTGCATCAGGTCACCATCGTGATGAGCGACCGCGGCATCCCGGCGACCTACCGCCACATGCACGGCTTCGGCAGCCACACGTTCAGCTTCATCAACGCAAAGAACGAGCGCTTCTGGGTCAAGTTCCACTTCAGGTCGCAACAGGGCATCAGGAACCTCACCGACGCCGAAGCGGAAGCAATCATCGGCAAGGACCGCGAGAGCCACCAGCGTGATCTCTATGAAAGCATTGAGAAGGGCGACTTTCCGAAATGGACGCTCGAAGTTCAGATCATGCCGGAGACCGACGCTGCGAAGGTGCCCCATAACCCCTTCGATCTCACCAAGGTCTGGCCGCATAAGGACTACCCGCTAATCGAGGTGGGTGTGATGGAACTGAACCGGAATCCGGAGAACTTCTTTGCCGAGGTTGAACAATCGGCGTTCAATCCGGCGAACGTCGTCCCGGGAATCGGCTTCTCGCCAGACAAGATGCTGCAGGGGCGCTTGTTCGCCTACGGCGACGCACAGCGCTATCGGCTGGGCGTCAATCACCACTTGATTCCGGTGAACGCCGCGCGCTGCCCGGTGCACAGTTATCACCGCGACGGCGCCATGCGGGTAGACGGCAACCACGACAGCACCCTCGGTTACGAACCTAACGACCAAGGCGAATGGGCCGAGCAGCCAGGTTACCGCGAGCCGCCGTTAAGCCTGGAGGGCGCCGCAGACCATTGGAATCATCGCGAGGACATGGACTATCACTCGCAGCCTGGTGCGCTGTTCCGCTTGATGAGCCCGGCCCAGCAACAGGCGTTGTTCGACAACACTGCCCGCTCCATTCGTGCGGCACCGAAGGAAATCCAGATTCGCCACATCCGCAATTGCCTGAAGGCTGACCTAGCCTATGGCAACGGCGTTGCGGCCGCGCTAGGTTATCGCAAGGGCGTCGCCCATGAGTTGGACATTGCCATGAGCGAGGTGCCCGCTTAAGGAACGTTACAGCTGACAATCGGTTGCAGCAGGCGACGCCACCACCGCACCGCCTGCTGCACCGAAACGTTGAACGTCTGCTTTCCTTTAGGCTGGGTGACCGTTCAGGGTTGCGGGTTCAACCGGTCGATGCAACACCGCCCATCCCTACAGACAAGGGTTTGAAGCCTATGGCCTTCCTGCGACGTGACTCAGCTACGATCCGAGATCGTACAAGCACGAGTGAAAGGGCACGGGAAACAGCGCTACTCGCGATTAGTACCGATTTGACAAGCACTTGCTGTTGCGTCTCCTAAACCTAGCATGTGTTGCGTCGACGTTGAATCCACAGTCGTAAGCGGTCATTCAATCATCCACTTTCGTGCCGAGCGAGGTTTAGAATTTGCCGACCACCGGGATGGCCGGACGTAGAGCGTACCCCGTTACGGTTGCGACTGGGACCAAAGGGTCAGCATCGGGACGCGCGCCCCGAAACCACCAGGAGGAGATCCCTTGAACACATTCCAACGCATCCTCGGGCCTGCATGCGCTTTCGCTATCGCAATGGTCTTGGTCGCTGCGCCGACGCAAGCGCAAGACGTCGTCAGAATCGGGTTCGCATCGCCGCTGACCGGCGGACAGGCAAGCTACGGCAAGGACAATCAAAACGGCGCCCAGATGGCGATCGACGAGCTCAACGCGCAGGGACTGAGGATCGGAGGCAAGACCGTCAAGTTCGAATTGCTGGCCGAGGATGATCAGGCCGATCCGAAGATGGGGCCGGTCGTGGCGCAGAAATTCGTTGACGCGAAGGTTGCCGGTGTGGTCGGACATTTCAATTCCGGCGTGACCATCCCTGCATCCAAGGTCTATAGCGACGCTGGCATTCCGCAGCTCTCGGTGTCGACCAACGTCAAGTACACGATGCAGGGGTACAAGACAGCCTTTCGATTGATGGCCGACGACGGCAAGCAGGGAAAGGCACTGGGCGAGTACGCGGTAAAGAACCTGAAGCTCAAGCGCCTTGCCGTCGTCGATGATTCGACGGCCTACGGACAGGGACTGGCCGACGAGTTCGAACGGGCGGTGAGGGCCTCGGGCGGGCAGGTCGTCAAGCATGAGCACACGAACGACAAGGCCGTGGATTTCGCCGCGCTGCTGACTTCGATCAAGGGGCAGAATCCGGAAGCCATGTTCTTTGGCGGATACGACCAGCAAGCCGGCCCGATGGCACGCCAGATGAAGACGCTTGGGATGGGAACCAAACTCATGGGCGGCGAAACGATGAATTCGGCGAAGTTCATCGAACTGGCGGGACCGGCGGCCGAGGGCGCCATCGCCTCGACTCCTGGCGCTGCTCTGGACTCTCGGCCGGGCGGCAAGGCGTTCGCGGACAAGTACAAGGCACGATACAAGCAGGATGTCGGGCTGTATGCACCGTATTTCTACGACGGCGTGATGCTGATCGCCGCAGCGATGAAGGCGGCCAATTCGACCGATCCCGCCAAGTACATGCCGGCGCTTGCGAAGATCAAATACGATGGCATCACTGCCAACATCGCATTCGATGACAAAGGCGACCTAACTCAAGGTCTCCTCACGATCTTCGAAGTCAAGAATGGAAAATGGGAAGTCGTCTCGAAGTAGGCCACGAGCGCGCGCACCGCTCAGTGCCGCGTCCCGCCTTTTCCGGGAGGTCTTCCTTTGGTGGGCACGGCTTCGACCGACAGCGTGAAGCTGCGCTGCTCGTTCGCGGTGATCGCGCCGACGCCGATTAGCTTACGTGCGATCTCGACGCCAAGATCGTCACGGATGATCACGACGACGGTGTACTCCCACGGCTCCGCGTCGGGCGGATGCCGGATGTTGCCTTCGATCAACAAGGGTGTGAGCGCCGGCGCCGACGGCGCATCGGTGCTCGCGCCGTAGCGCAGGTGATGCCGGCACGCCGGGCAGACCATCGCGCTTTCGAGGATGGTCTCCCGGCAGTGCGGACACTTGCGGGTCGCTCCCGGGTCGCCCGGGTGCACGGGGTTCATTAGCTGACGGCGCGCCCCACGACGTGGCTGCCCGTTGCCGCTTTCGAGCTCTTGTCGTCGCCCCAGCCGAATTCGGCGTGACCGCGCATGCGAGCGCCGGACACGACGGTCAGCGTGTCGCCCTTCACGTCGCCGATCACTACCGCGCTCTGCGTCAATTCGACGCGCGTGGCCTCCTCGACGTTGCCTTCCAGCTCGCCGGCGATCGTGACGTTGTCGGCGCGCACGCTGCCGGTCAGCTTGGCACCGGACTCGATGGTGAGGTCGCCCTGGACGTTGACATCGCCTTTGAAGTTGCCGGCGATGCGTACACTGCCGCCGCCTTCGATCTTGCCTTCGATCGTGATATCGGCCGCGATCAACGATTCCTTCCGCGGCGCGGCGGGCTCGGCACGCGTCACGGGTGCGGGCGGTGGCGGCGGCGGGACTGTTGACCGCCTCAGGCTTCGACGGCGCATCGTACCGGGCCGGTTCCTTGGCTTCGGGGAAGGGGGGCAAGCGTGGTCGGCCGCGCGGGGGCCGTATTCTCTTTCCAGAGGGCCATGGTCAGTCCTATCGTGAGGAAGGGCTTTAAAGGCTAGCGCTAAATGTCTGTGAATGCAATGCTATTGTCATAGCGGAATTCCGGCACGATACGCTTACCCTAAATGCGCCCTCAGCCAACGCGAGCCAAGGAGCATATTCACCTTGCCCGCATTTGTCGATCACGGTATGTTGAGTACAACAGATCGGCGGAACATCCCAGCGGCTAGGACCGTTGTCCACTCCTTACCGGGCATCGAGCAGGACCTTCGCGTCGCTTACTGTTATCGCGAATCCCAAATAGGCAATCAGCGAGCGGATTCTTCACCAAAGAGAGACAGGGAGTGGCGACCTGACATTTTTCGCCCTCCGACGATGTTGGCTGTGACGCTTGCACAGTCCCTTCTTGCGACCGAGGGGGTGCTACATGTCGTGTCAAATACTGATTGCGGACGTAAAGGCGCTTGGATTTGGACAGACGCTAACCTCGCTTCTCGTTTCCGGGAGTGCGCAGGATTGCGGGTTGCTCTCGTCAGGAGTGCTGGAACCGGATACCGGCGTTATTTCGGTGACCATCTCCTGCGACGGGGCATCGATCACGAAGGAGGCGAACCTCCTCTTTACGGTGTGGACCGTTGTCTTTGGTCAAGCCGACAACTTAGCGTCCACTCTTTGCACATGTGGCGACGCCCTGCGCGTAAGTGTCAAGTGCCTAGGCAAGAAACAAGGCGTACCGCCTCAACTCATTTGTGAGACAGAGCAGACCTTTGCCATAACGTGCGGGAATGAGTGCACGGTCGAAACCTTCCCGGACGTAAAAACGTGCAGCGATCCTCCGAACAGTCACGTCAAATATAAGGCGATAGTTTTCTCACCATTCCCTGGCAACGTCACGGCGTCGCTGTATGTCGACAACAATTTTGTCGAAACGCAGTCTAGTCCGTTCGATCAAGTGGAGGTAAATTTTGACGGGATCTTGCCGCCAGCTCCGGGACCTCAGGGCCACGTCTTTTTGGTACACGTCGACGAGCCGAATGAATGCAAGACAACGCACAAAGAACACATCGAAGTAAAGCCGTGTGAACCGATCGGTGCGTGCTGTCTTCCCAAGAAGGCGGGAACCCCAGCAGTTTGCGAGGAGATGACAGAAGCTGAATGTATTGCGGTAGGCGGTACGTTTAAAGGCCCGGGTATCAAGTGCGTAAACGTGACCTGCGGCGACGGCGACGACAACAACGGCGGTGGGAACAACGGCGGTCGGCGTGGAGAACCTAGCCCATGTGGCTCGTTCATGTATGTGGTCGGGGCTCTCACCGGACTCACGCTTGCCGTCGGGTTGGCGATCGTCACGCTCTATTGCATGGGCATTCCGGTGCCGCCCGCTGTGTGGGCTTTCATGGTCGCTTTCGCAGCCGTTACTGCGTTGGTCATCGCCCTGTGGTATGCCCTCTGCGCTTGGGGCATTTGCGCCTGCCCAAACAAGTGCGACTGGCTAGGCATTGCATTCATGTCGACCCTTGGTGCTGCGGCAGTTGCCTTGTACCTCGGTGGATGCTGTCCCCCGTTGCTGGCACTCGGCGCGGTTCTATTTGCCGGAGCAGTGGCTAGCTTGGGATCCTGGATCAAGCTATGTAAGCCATCCGCCTGTGCGGTCTGGGGGAGCATTGGAGTTGCACTGATTAGTGTTACCGCGCCTACGATTGCCTTTATCGCTCTCTACCCGGTAATCCTAGCTTGTGGAGTGACCGCGGTTGCTCTCGTGGTGGCTGTGCTTGGTGCCATTGTGGCTGTTGCGCTTGCTTCGTGCGCAGCGCCTTAATGCGGTGACACAAGTCTTAGCGATCTGCCGAGACACGACGTGCAACTGTTCTGGTTCGTAGTTGGAATAATGGCTGCGTGGCGCGTTACTCATCTGCTGAACGGGGAAGACGGGCCCTGGAAAATTTCGGTGCGGCTGCGTCGCAGCGCAGGGAACAGCGTGTTGGGCGAGATGCTTGATTGCTTTTACTGCCTCAGCCTGTGGGTCGCGGTTCCGTTTGCACTATTCCTTGGGCAAGACTGGGCAGAACGGATTCTCATTTGGCCAGCGCTGTCAGCAGGCGCTATTCTTTTGGAAACAAGCATGGGGGCAAAATCGCCCGTGGATGCGTCACACGCGCACACAGCAGCTCACTCTGACGAACAGGAGCCGTAGATGGCGTGCTGCGGGGAAAAAAGGCGTGCCCTTCAGACTCAAATGCGCAAGTCACCACAGCGACGTCTTATCGAAGACGGATCTCTCACTGCGAGTACTGCTGCGCGGATAATCCCGGGCCGCTCGAAGACGATGACGTTTGAGTACGTCGGCAAGACAGCTATGGCTGTAACTTGCTCAGAGTCGGGACGACGCTACCACTTCGCTAGTCCTGGTGCTCGTGTTGAAGTCGACTCGCGAGATGTCGATTTACTCGCCTCAGTTTCAAATCTAAGAATGCATACGAGGTGAGCGAAACCCAACAACGTACGCTTAGAGCAGGGCGAGCGGCGTCGCGTTATCGATCAGTGCCATTTGGTGACCGTTCTGCTAGCGATTGAAGAACTCCACCAGCTTTGGAATGACCTGTCCTGGCGCCTCGTCGACCAGCCAGTGTCCCGACCCGAGCACGAGCACGCCCTCGACATTGGTCGCGACCAGTTTGCCCTGAGAGATCAGGAATTCGCCACCTGATTTCTCGCCGCCCAGAACCAGCACAGGCATCGTGAGCTTGGTCGCGGCGAAGACAGCGTTGTCCTTGGCGTCCTGATCGAAGTTCCGGAAGACCTCCATTCCAGCCTTCATCGCTCCAGGTTGCGCATACTTTTGCGTGTAAAAGCGCCGATCTGCCTCGGAGACGGACTTCTTTCCGTCCGCGGCAAAATCATTCCAGAAATGCTCAAAGTAGATGCGCTCCCGACCCTTCACCAGTGCAAGCGGAGTGGGGCCATAGAAATGAAAATGCCAGAGGTCTTTCAGAAGAAAAAGGTTGGTCGTGTCGCCGACACCCGGTATGAAAGCGTCCATCAGCGCGAGCCGATCGACTTCTCCTGGAAACTGCGCGGCGTACGCATAGGCCACCATCAAACCGATGTCGTGGCCGGCCACGCCTGCCTTCTGAATGCCGAGCGAGTTCGCCAGCGCGTGTACGTCCTGCGCCATCGTCTTCTTGTCATATCCGGATTCGGCCTTGGTGGAATCGCCGAAGCCGCGTAGGTCAGGCGCCACCACGAGGTGCGTCTTCGCCAGTTCCTTCATCAATGGACGCCACATATGGCTGTTCTGCGCGTAGCCATGGAGCAGGATGACGGGGTCGCCCTTTCCCGCAACGAGGTAGTGGAGCTTCACTCCATTAACGTCGGCGTAGCGGTCGGTGATCGCGGGTCCCGAGTCCGCTTTGACATAGGTGGCGAGGCTGAGCGCGGCCAGGAGCAGTATCGCCCTCGCGTTTCGTGGAAGGCAGTGTTTCATCAGCATGGCGTTCCTTTGTGACATTGTTTCGGAGCTCGGCACTCAGCCCGCCCAGCCGAGGTGACCCAGGAAATCTCGTGTGCGGTCGGTGGTCGGCGCGTCGAAGATCTGCGCAGGCGGCCCTTGCTCGACGATGCGGCCAGCGTCGAACACGGCGACCCAGTCGCCGACGCGGCGCGCGAACGTCATCTCGTGCGTGACCACGACCATCGTCATGCCTTCTTCGGCGAGCTGCTTCATCACGTTGAGCACTTCACCGATCGTCTCCGGATCAAGCGCCGATGTGGGCTCGTCGAACAGCATCACGTCGGGCTCCATTGCGAGCGCGCGGGCGATCGCGACGCGCTGCTGCTGACCGCCGGAGAGCGCGGAAGGATAATTCGGCGCCTTGTCGGCGAGTCCCACCTTGGCGAGCATCGCCGCGGCACGGCGCTGCGCCTCGGCGCGGTCCTTGCGAAGCACCGTGCGCGGTCCCTCGGCGACGTTCTCGATCGCGCTGAGGTGCGGGAAGAGCTCGAAGCTCTGAAACACCATCCCCATCCGTGTGCGCACCGCACGCAGAATCCGCTCGCCGCGCGGCAGCGTCGTCCCCTCGAACTCGATCTCGCCGCCGTCTATCGTCTCCAGCCCGTTGGTGCAACGGAGCAGCGTGGACTTGCCCGAGCCGGACGGCCCGATCAGGCACACGACTTCGCCGGCGTGCACGTCGAGGTCCACACCGTGGAGCGCCTGGAAATCGCCGTAGCGCTTGATAACGCCGCGATAGCGGATGATCTTTGCGCCGCCCGCCTTCGCTCGCGCCGGCGCCTGTGCCGCGTTCATCGTCTCACTCCGTGACCGCGAATCGCCGTTGCAGCCAGTCGACGAGCTTTGCCTGCGGATAGCCGAGGAGCCAATAGATCGCCGCCATCGCGGTCAGCATCTCGAGCACGCGGAATGTATGTGCGCGGACCTGCATCGCGACGTACGCGAGCTCGGTCACCGCAATAACCGAGACGAGCGAGGTGTCCTTGAACAGCGATACCCATGTGCTCGCGAGCACCGGCAGGATCCGCCGCAGCGCCTGCGGGAACACGACGCGGCGAAGCGCCTGCATCCGGCTCATCCCGAGCGCCATCGCCGCCTCGACCTGGCCGCGGCGGATCGAGTTGATCCCGGCGCGGAACGTCTCCGCGTTGTACGCGGTGACATTGAGCGCGAGCGCGGCGAGGCCCGTTGCGAGCGGGGACAGCGACAGACCGGTGAGAATCGGCAGCACGTAGAACGCCCAGAACACGACGAGGATCAACGGCAGGTTGCGGAACAGTTCCACGTATGCCGTCGCCGCGGCGCGTACCGGTGCCCACGCGTAGAGCCGCAGCGCCGCCACAGCGATGCCGCACGGCACGGCGATCGCCATCGTCGCCACGGTGAGCAGGATCGTCGTAGCGGTACCCGCGGCGAGCGCATCGCGATTCTGCCAGACAACGCTCCAGTCGAGGGTCATCGCTCACGAACGGCCGAGGTGCGCCACGCGGCGGTAGAGCAGGTCGACGCCTCGCGTGACGGGAAACAGCATCAAGAAGTAGACGAGCATCGCGAAGCTGAACACCTCGATCGGTTGGAAGCTCTGGCCGGCGAGGGTTTCCGATTGCCGCATCAGCTCGAGCACCGCAATCACCGAGGCGATCGCGGTGTCCTTGATCGTGACCGAGAGGAGCGAGCCGAACGCGGGCAGCATCCGCACGATCGCTTGCGGCATGACGATTCGCCGCACGATCTGCGCCTGCGACATGCCGAGCGCGAGCGCGGCGCGCGTCTGACCCGGCCGCACCGACTCGACGCCGGCCCGAACGATCTCCGCCGCGTACGCCGCGAGATGCACGGTAAGGCCGATCAGCGCTGCGAAGAACGGCGGCATCGTGAGGCCGGTGAGGATCGGCAGCGCGAAGAACGTCCACACCAGCACGACCAGCACCGGAATCGCGCGCATCGAGTCGATGTAGAGGATGACGATCGGCCGCAGCCAGCGCGGACCGTAGAGCCGCGCCATTGCGACGATGAAACCGGCGGCGAGACTCGTCACACCCGAGAGCACCGCAAGCAGCAGCGTGACCGCAACGCCGGAGGCGAGGAACCTCCAATGATCGGTGATGACGGAGAAATCGAATTCCATCTACTGCATTTTCTCGACGACGCGCGCTTCGTCCGCCTTCAGCTTCGGCTCCGTCTCCTGTGCAACCGCGCGTGTCCAGGCAAGGAACGCCGCCTGGTTCTTGTCGATCGCCATCCCGACCGGCGCAGCCTTTTCGGTGCTGTTCTGGCAGTTGTTGTCCTTCGGCAGCACGGCGAGCTGCTTCAGCTTCCGGCCCATCGCCACCCACGGCACGCGGTTGATCGGCGCGGCGTCCGCGCGCTTTGCGAGGATTTCCTCGACGGGCGCGGTGCCGGATCCGGCGACACCGCGGAGTTGCGCTTTCGGAAAGCGCTCCTTGACCCAGCCCTCCTCACCACCGCCGGTGTAATACGCGATCGTGATGTCCGGCTTGTTGAGGTCGTCGACCGTCTTCGCAGCCACAAATTTCGGGTTCGCCGCGAGCCCGAACATGCACACGCTGGTGTTCGAATAGATGATGAAATCGACAACCTTCAAGCGTTCCGCAGTCTCCGCGAGCGGTGTGACCGAGATGTCGACCTGGTTCGATGCGAGCACCGGCACCTTTGTCTCGTGGCTCACGGGCACCGCTTCGAGCTTCACGCCGAGGCGCTTCGCGTACTCCTGCGCGAGCAGCCACGCGGGTCCGCTCCACTGTTCGCCCGAACCCGAAGTGTTTTCGACCAGCCACGGCGCGTTGGCGAGCACGCCCACGCGCAACGCGCCGGCCTTTTTGATCGCGTCCACGCGCGGGCTCGTCCCCGGCGCGGGCACAGCGACATCGGCGACGCTCGACGCCGCGACCGCGAGCAACGCGAGCGCGAAAATGGAACGGACTGCGCAATTCATCGTGACCTCCTCGTGAGATGCTGCGTGGGTGCGACCCGAACGCGCAATATTAGAGCCTATGTGCCGCGAGAAACGAATCGACCGGCGCGGTCCAGAGGCGCCCGCCGCGATATTCATCGTCGGCGACGGCCCGTGTCAAGCTGCGCCATATCGTGATCGCCGTCAACGCCGGAAGCACTGGGACACGGTTCGACGCCGCTTCGCTACAGCGGTAGCCAGGTTCGCGCTCGGCAGTAAGTCACCGCAACCGCGCGAGCGCCGAAATGGACTAGGATCCTGCTCGCGGGTAACGACTCAGTCGCGATTTGCCGTCGAAGTTGACCGCAGCTGGCCGCCTAAATAGATTGACAACGCCGAATGCTCCTGCGCCCTTGACGCTAGCGCCAAGAAGGGTATCCGACATATTCGACGCTACCCCGAAAAACATGGGCTGGGTCGGGCGATCTTTGGCATAGTAATGGGCTCGCTTGTCGTAATCGTACTTGTAGTTCTGTTGTTGCCTCGAGCGATGCGATGAGACACGACGACCAGAAGCACTTGCCGACGGACACGAAGGCGCCAACCATGGATCGGCGGATATTTATCAGTAGCATTGGCTGTGGCGCCGTCGTCGTAGCGCTTGCAGCGACTGCGCAGGTGCCGCCAAACCCCAACCGTCCCCGGCGTATCGGCTGGTTGCAGGGCGGGGGACCCGACCTTCCCGAGGAGGAGCGGCGGGTGGATGACGCCCTGGCGGAAGTTGGTTGGATCGTCGGACGAAACGTCCTTATCGATCGGCGCTATGTCGGGTTCGAGGATCTTCCACGCACGGCCCGGGATTTCGTCGACTCCAAAGTAGACCTCATCATCGCGAATGGAACACCCGCCACGCTAGCCGCCAAGAACGCCACGGGCAGCATCCCTATATTGATGTGGGCTGCTGCAGATCCAGTCGCTGCAGGTTTGGTAGCAAGCCTAGCTCGGCCCGGCGGCAACGTAACGGGGTTTTCCCAGCTCTCGCCACAACTGAACGTCAAACGTCTGTCACTGCTCCGCGACCTCGTTCCTGGTATTCGACGCGTCGGGGAGTTTTACTATTCCCTCAATCCGGCTTTTCGTATCATCCGCAAGCACCTGGAGGAAGCGTATCAATCCGCGGGCATGGAAGCGATTTTTGTCGATACCGCCGGCATCGATAAGTTCGACGATGTGCTCGCGGAATTCGTACAACGGCGCGCACAAGCGCTTAACATCCGTACCGACGCCTTATACGGAAGTTGGATTCCGCAGATGTTTGGCGCCGCAGCGAGGGCCTCGCTGCCGACGGTTGTCGATGACTACGGCCTTGTGGAGGCGGGTGCATTGCTGTCTTACGAAGTCGACCCAAGTGAACTTCTGCGCGGGCAAGCGGTGCTGTTCAATAAACTTCTGCGAGGTGCGAAGCCCGCCGATCTTCCTGTCGAACAACCGACGAAGTTCAGCCTGGGAATCAATCTGCAGACTGCCAAAGCACTTGGAATCATCATTCCGCGTACGCTGCTGCTGAGCGCGGACAAACTGATCCAGTGACCTGCACGACGATCTTTAGCATCACAGCGTCTGCTGAACTTGCGGCCGTCAGAGCCCATGCTCCGCGAGAAACGAATCGACCGGCGCGGTCCAGAGCCGCCCGCCGCGTGCGAGCAGTTGGTGACCATCGCCATTCGGCACCGGGTCGGTCATGACAAATTGCGTGACGTCGGCGCTCTCGCTGAAGGCGCGATACCAAGCGACCGGCCACTGCGAACCCCAGTAGAGATCGTTCTTGGCATAGAGCCACAGCCCGGGGACGCGGTTGGTGCGGCCGAGGGCGCGCATCAGCGACTCCATCGCATCGGAGTCGCAGCTGTGCTCCGGAGCGCGCGTGCCGTTGCCGCCGGTGCCGCCCGAGAAGTTGATGTACGCGACGACGCCGGACGGATTCGTCGCTGCGGTCGCGATCGACGCGAGCCCGCCCATCGACGCACCCGCCAGCACGATGCGATTCCGATCGGCCCACGGCTGATCGCGCACCCACTCGAGCGTTACCAGCACCGCCGATGCGGCGGCCGCTGCTGCGTGATCGAAGGTGGGATGGCCCCAGCAGTTGCCGAATATGTCGAGTGAGACGCCCGAATCCTCGCGATCGGCGCCGCCCGTCTCGCCATACCCAGGGCGGATCGGCGTAACGACCGCAAACCCCTTACTGAGCCAGTAGCGCACATGACTGCGGATGTCGGGAATGCCGCTAAGCGAGCGTTCGGAAGCCGTGCCGGAGCGTCCGTGCGAATAAATCAGCACCGGAAACGGCCCATCGCCATTCGGAAGGAATACGCCGGTCAACATCGACGATACGCCGGGAACATCGACTGCAATGCGGACGGGTTCGGCCCGAACCTCGAGCGCGGCAGCTCTGGTGGCCGCAACGACCACCAGCACTGCGAGGACGCAGTGCGCGAGATTCGCCGCTGCTCGGCGGAAAGGCGAGCTCATCGTGTGACAAGCAAAGGGGTCGATAGTACGCCAACGTACACTTAGAGCAAGGCGTATCGACGGCGAATGCGGGCGGGCGATGACGCTGGAAACAACAAGCCCGCCGAGGCGGGGCCGACCGGGCGCGCGGAGTGGGCTACTGCTTGCGGCGCGAGAAAGCTAGGCCGGCAAGGCCGATCCCGAGCAGGGCGAGCGTGGCGGGTTCGTGGACGGCCCCGATCGCAGCGATTCTGAAATCATCGACACCCGGTTCAGAGAAAGACCCGCAGGTGTCGCAACTGTGGAACTGAAAGGTCAACGTCGTTGCATCAGCGACGAACGTAAACGTTTCAGTCTGCCAGGTGAACCAAAAGTCGTCGTCGCCCGGAAACGGTACCGAGGAGAAGTTTTGGCTGAGCGTTCCGGCGCCCACGATACTCGCAGTGACCCAGTGGACTTCCGAAAATTCGGACGATTGCAGCCAACTGAGCTCGTAAGTCTTGCCGACTGTGAAACCCCCAATGGTTTGAGCGAGAATCGAACCACCGCCAGGTTCGTCTCTGGGGCCGCCGAGCGTTCCGAACTGGCAGCCCTGGTTATTGTTACCAAACGGCCCCCCACAGCTTTGATTCAGATTCAGCGCGGGAAAGAACCCGCCTGATCCGGTCGTGACGGTCCAGCCTGGCGTGTTGACCGCGTTCATCGGGTCCCAGCCCGACGACACCCCGGCTTCGAGGTCACCGTTGACAAAAGCTGGCGTCGAGTGGGCCGGAGACGCTGCAAAGGCGAGACTTGCGATCATTCCAGCCAGGACCGCAAGACGCCGAATGGGTGTCGAGTGCAAGAGCGTTACGATGCGCACGTTGTCTGCTTGTTCTTTCGAGCAACTCATGATTGGCTCGTCCCCAAGTTCGACTTGTTGGAACGGCTTGCACCAGCGTGCACGAACGGAGCATTAAACATGCCGGCAGAAATGCGTCACAAAAAGTCGCGCATTTCATTGAGTTAGAGATACCTTGATAGCAGATTTAGATGCGTCGGGCCTAAGGACTGTAAACACCACCGACATCGAACCTAAGTCATCAAGCGAGGATCGATGGCAAAATGCATTGCGGCTGGTTTCGATGGCGAGCGAGGGTGAAATTGCACACGGCGGTATGGCATAGCCTTGCCCGCGTTCTGACGATCGCGTCGCTCTTTGTCGCGGGCGCGCCGGCGACGCTTGCGCAAGCACCCGCAGCGCAATCGCCCGCAGCGAAGGCACCCGCAGCGAAGGCACCCGCCGCGAAATCTGCCAGTCGGCTTCCCGCGCCCGCGCCGCTAGCGCAGGCGTTGACGCCCGGCCGCGCCCCACCCCCCGGTGCGTCGCCCCTCGGGCCGGTGACGGTCGGTGTCTACCTCTACTCGGTCCAGGAGCTCGACTTCTCGAAGCTCACATTCCATCCGGCGTTCGAAGTCTGGTTTCGCTGGCGCGGGGATGCCTTCGACCCTCTTGCGAACCTCCACATCGTCGACGCCCGCTCGATGACCGTGACGCTCGAGGACCGTCGAAAGCTTGCCAACGACGAGAACTATGCCGTCGCGCGCGTCGACGCGGTGATCAACGCGAGGTTCGACGTCGGCGCGTTTCCGTTCGACCGCCACTGGTTGCAAATCGCGATCGAATCGCCGTACGAGGACGACTACCTCGTCTACGACGTGGATCGCGGCGCGAGCATGCTCGATCCCGAAGTGTTCTCGCCGGCGTGGCGATTGTCCAACTTCCAGTTGCGCGAGTACCGCAAGAAGTATCCGACGTCGTTCGGCCTCCCCGAGCGCACCGACGAGCGCTACTCAACAATCGTCGCCGAAGTCGTCGCCGAGCGGATTGGCTGGCGCGTCGCTGTCGACTACTTCATTGGCTTCATGGTCTGCGTCCTCTTGTGCCTGTTCGGCTATTTCGTTCCGGCCAACACGCTCCAGGTGCGCATGACGCTCGCGACATCGGCAACGTTCGCCGCGGTCGGCAACAAGTACATCGTCAATTCGCTTACCGAGACAAGCGTGACGGCGCCCCTCGTCAACGTCGCCGTGGTCACATCCTTTGCGATGCTGCTGATCTACATCAGCGTGTCGATTCTCTGTGCGCGGCTGATCGAAACCGGTCAGCGGAGCCACGCCGCGCGGCTCAACCGCACGGCCGGCATCGGATCGGCGGTTGGATATGGAGTGCTGATGGCGTTCGTCTTCTGGCGCGCGCTGACCGCACTTCCGACGTGATGCGACCGCCGCTTGCGCTCGCCATGATTCTCCAAATGGGAGACTCTCGATGACAACGCAATTATCCGGCGATCTCAAGCGCGAACTGATGATTGGCGGGCACGCCTACACCGTCACGCTTTCCCCAATCGGATTCACGCTTGCGATGAAGGGGCGGAGGAAGGGACTGGAGCTGAAGTGGATCGACCTTGTGAGCGGCGAGGCCGCACTTGCTACGGCTCTGAACGCATCGCTGACGGCGAACATTGTGCCGAAAGCAGACAAATCGCTCGCCAAGCACAAGGCGAAGACCGAGATCGCCAAATCAGCGGCACCGAAAGCAACGACTCGGCGAACGTCGTCCCGGTGAGGTTCAATTCGGCATGGTAGGGCAGCGAGAAGAGAAGGGCGCATGCCTGAGCGTGTGAGACGCGACACGGCCAGTTTCCGGGGGCCCACGCGGGCCTGTCCAAAGAATTCCAGTGTTGTGACCTGTTTCTAGCGCCGACACTTGGGAGTGAACGGATTCGTCACCGGCATTCGTACGTCACCGCACTGATTTCATGCAATTTGCGACCGCATCGTATATTCGAGGTCATTCCAATCACCGTTGGCCCACGGGAGCTGTCCTCAACGCCACGAACGTTGGATTCAGCAAACGCCGCCAGGGCACCGATGGCATCGCTCGCCCGCATCGTGAAGGTTGCGAATCAATTGCTGAACTCGATCGCGGTTCGCGAACGCGAGCAAATTCTCGCCGAGTGCACGACGATTCCGCTGCCGCTTGGCTGCGTGCTGTACGAGGCGAACCACGCAATGCGATATGCCTATTTCCCGACGTCCGGTTTCGTCTCTCTCATCTCCCAGGACGGAACGAACCAGGGTCTGGAAGTGAGCCTCGTCGGCGCGGAAGGCATGGTGGGCAGCACGCTCGCGTTGGGTGTCCGTTCGTCGCCGCTGAAAGCCTTGATCCAGGGAGAAGGGTCCGCCCTTCGAATGCGAGCCGACCATTTTGCCGCTGCCCTGAACGAGAGTGTTCAGTTGAGGCGAGTGATCGGCGCGTATCTTTTCGTGCAATACGCGCAGGTCGCGCAGACCGCGACATGCGGCACATTCCACGGTTTGGATGCGCGACTGGCGCGATGGACACTGTTGACCCAGGATCGGGCCGGCGTGAGCCGTTTCCGCCTAACCCACGAACTCGTCGCTCAAATGCTCGGCGTCCGACGCGCTGGGGTCACGATGGCGGCGCGGATGCTTCAGAAACGGCGTCTCATCGTGTATCGCCGCGGGATGGTCGAGGTGTTGAACCGCCCGGGACTCGAGGCGCTTGCCTGCCCCTGCTACAAGCACCATAACGATCTATACGCCATGCATATTGCGGCGACCGGAAAACGGGGCTGAGACACCGCGCTTTCGGGTTGCTTCGGCGGCGGTGCTAATCGTTGCTGAAATCGCTTCGTTCGCTCTTGGTCCCGAGCGAACGGATCAACACGCCAGCAACTACAACGAACACCAGACCGCCGGCCAGGATCAGCACCCATTCGATTATGCCCACGCTATACCTCGCTTTCGTGCCCCGCGCTCAGGGTCCTGCATGCTTCGCGGGGCCTTGGGCATCCTGTCTGTGTTCGATACCGTACAAATCCTTTTGCGCCCAATGACGCGCGGCGTATGTAGGACGGACGCTCCTTTGATGTAATCCCGGCCCTGCTGCTACCAAAGAGGTTGCAAACCGGCAACAATCGGCGTTGCGCAAGCGCCCAAATCCCGGAACTCATGCGCCAGTCTTTGCCGGAGCATGACATTAGCATCGACTAGCGTCGTCGATCCTCCCAACGCTCTGCTTGCATCAGCTGCCGCCGACCCTGAAGTCGACGTGCCGCGCGATAGCGATACGCAAGAGTCGCCGCCTGCCGATGGATCATCGTGCGCGCGCGTCGATAGGGCGCTTGTGCGTCGAGCCAGGCATGGAGGGACGCCCGTGCGCGCAGAAAACCGTCTCTCGCAATACGTATCCACGCGAAACGTACGATCGCCGGTTCCGTCAGCTGGTAGAGGCGCGCAAGCACCGCCGTGGCGGCGAGCTTTGCTCCCACAAACGCAGCACCGCCCAGCGCAAAGTCCCCTCGCGCGAGTGCAACGAGCGCAAGCAGCTTGAACGGATAAATCACGAGCACCGGCACAACGAACAAAGCGAGCGCTTGAGTTGGCGGGCGGCGGCGAATCCAGTCCCCGACCGCCGTCAGATGCGTGATGACGGCGAGCCGCGTCATTGCCCGCGTGCTTCGGGCCCAGAACCATTCCTCGAACAGCAGCACCGCGGCGGCGATCCACAACAGCACCGTCGTCAGCCCGTGCGATCTCGCTGGCGAGCTTGCGAGCGCGCCAGGCGCGCGCCGGTGGCGAACGTGCAAGTGTCGGGAATAGTGGCGGCCGGCCATCAGATGCCCCGGGTGAACAGTTAGATCAAATCCTCAATGAGAAATGCACGGTGTCGGTGTCAGTCTGATAAAGGTGTCGACCGTTTGCTCTAACGCCCAAAGTGCAAACGCGGAGCGCAGCGAATACTGTATTTTGGAGAAGATGCAGTAGCGTCCGCACGGAGGGCCGATGGATACGATTGCAGCGACGAAAGAATACGAACGCTGGCTGTCCCAATTTTTCGTGCCCGTTGCGCGCGATCTGCATCGCAAGCACGAGCAGATGCGCGAAGACAGCTTCACCTTTCTGCGTGCCACGTTCTACCGCTGGGCGCAACACTGGCAACGGCTGCCATCGGCGATCCGCCGTGCACCCGATGTGCTCGGTGTTGGCGATGCGCACGTAGAGAACTTCGGAACCTGGCGCGATGGCGAGGGACGCCTGGTCTGGGGCGTCAACGATTTCGACGAGGCCGCAACGATTCCGTATACGAACGATCTCGCGCGCCTCGCGACCAGCGCGTGGCTCGCCCTTTTGGAAGGCAAGCTCACGCTGTCCGCCGACCGAATATGCCCGGCGATCCTTTTGGGCTACGAGGACGCGCTACGCCGCGGCGGACGCGCCATCGTTCTGGATTCCGGCCCGCGCTGGTTGCGGAAACTGGTGCAGAGCGAGTCGCGCGCCGACGAGGCGTACTGGGAAAAGTTGCTGGCGGAGCCCGCCTGGCGCGGCGCGATCCCGCGACGCGCACGAACCTTGCTCGCAGCGGTCGAGCCGCCCGCTCGCCGTTTGCGCTATATCCATCGAGTCTCCGGTGTAGGAAGCCTCGGCCGCCCTCGTTTCGCGGCGCTCTATGTGTCGACGGGCGGTTTTGCGGCGCGCGAAGTGAAAGCGCGGGCGCCGTCCGCCTGGCAGTGGGCGCAGGATGATTCCCGGGCTTGGGACCAGGACGCGCTGCCCCGTATCTGGCGCCGCGCGATCCGCAGTCATGATCCTTATTTGCATGCGTCCAAGCGCTGGATCAGCCGCCGTCTCGCCGCGGACTGCTCGCGAATCGATCTCGACGCCATCCCGATGCGCCGCCGAGAAGCGAATGTATTGACGGCCATGGGGTGGGAACTCGCAAACATTCACCTTGGCTCCGCCACCGCGCGCTGCCTCCGAGAGCACCTCGATACCCTCGGCGCGAACTGGCTGTCGGATGCGGCGACGCAGATGGCGGAGGCGACGCAGCGCGACTTCGCCGCATGGATTCAGAAAAAGGCAGGGTAACGTAGGCCCGCGCGTGATCAGGCCGTCGCGGAGAGCAGGCTCAACGCCGCGCATTCCTTGGCGCGCAACCCGGCGATTCGCTTCGGCTGGGCAACGACTCCAGCTTCATAGCAGCGCAACACGGCGGGATGGATGTAACTCCTGCGACATACCGCCGGTGTGTTGCCGAGCACTCGCGAAACGCTGCGGATCGCGTCGCGAACGTCCCGTTTGGCGACGCCGCGCGCACTCTTTCCACTTTCCTCGTTTTCCACGTCTTTCTCATTTTCCTTCCGCAGCGCGCCGAGATGCTCAGCTGCGGCGACCGTGCCGCCCCAGGTTCTGAAGTCCTTGCTCGTAACCGGTTGGCCACTCGTCGTCGCCAGATATTCGTTCACATCGGTCGCGGAAATGGACTTCACGTCGTCGCCGTTGCGATAGACGAACAATTGTCCCGGATACTCGAGGCAGCGCCGGATCACCGATGCCACGCGGCGATCCTGAATGGCGATTCGATGGCGCTTGCCGGACTTGCCGCGAAAGTCGAAAACGATTTCCTCGCCGGCGACCTGGACGTGGCGATTGCGCAGCGTCGTGGCGCCGAAAGATCCGTTGTCGCGCCGGTAGCGCTCGCCGCCCACGCGAATGAACGTGCGGTCCATCAGCTGAACCACGGCCGCCAGCACCCGTTCCTTGGTGAGGGCCGGGCTCGCAAGATCCTGTGCGACGCGGCGCCGGATCCTCGGAAGCGCGAGCGCAAAGTCCTGTAGGGCGTCGAATTTGTTCGCGTCGCGCTCGGCGACCCACACCGGGTGGTAGCGGTATTGCTTGCGGCCGCGCGCGTCCTTTCCCGTCGCCTGCAGGTGGCCGTTCGGATTCGCGCATATCCAGACGTCCCGCCAAGCGGGCGGTATCACCAGGCGGCGGATGCGTTCCTGTGTCTGACGGCCGCGGATGAGTCGTCCGCGCGCGCTGCGATAGGCAAATCCCTCATCGGTTTGCTCGCGCGTGATTCCCGGGTCGGTATCCGTCGAATAGTCGAGCGACGTGACGCTTCGTTTCTTCGCTTTGGTGTGGACAGGGCGGACCACCGACGATCCATTCGCGCGTGACGTGCCGACGCGAAGCGCGGGCGCCAATAAGGGAAACGCCCCCAAATCGCGGGGGCGCATCGATTTACGCTGCAGAGCGCCGTCCATGCCGGTTCCTGCCGGCGTGTGCCCTACGACTTCTTCTTCGGCACCTTGGCGCCTGCCTTCCGTGCCTCAGAAAGGCCGATGGCGATCGCTTGCTTCTTGCTCGTCACTTTCTTGCCCGAGCCGCTGCGCAGCGTTCCATGCTTGCGCTCGTGCATCGTCTTCTCCACCTTGGACTGCGCCTTCTTGCCGTAGGCTGCCATATGCAATCTCCTTTGTTCCTGTAAGGCCACTTTTCACATGCCCCAGCTAAGTTAGGCCTCGGAAGATCGTTTGCAGCTAGGCCAAAGACGGATAAAGGCGTCAGTCAACTTCTGTAGTGGGGGCCGATGCCCTCAGGTCCCCGCAAGTGCGAGAATGACGGTCGCCGACCTTGCATTCATCGGCTGAGGCCACCATTTCCCGTATCTTCGTTCGACGACCCCGTCATTTCGTTCGATGAGCAAGCGCGCGCAATTTCATCCGGCTCAATTTCATCCTGCTGTAAGGCAGTGGTTCAATCGGCATTTCGCCGCGCCCACCCCCGCGCAGGCGCAAGCGTGGCCGCTGATCAGACGGGGTCGCAACGTGCTGGTCGCCGCGCCCACCGGCTCCGGCAAGACCCTTGCGGCGTTTCTCGCCGCCATCGACGGCCTCGTTCGAGACGGCGTTGCGGCGCCGCTTCCGGATGAGACGCTCGTTGTGTACGTGTCGCCGCTGAAGGCGCTGTCCAACGACATCCAGCGCAATCTTGCGACTCCGCTTGCCGGAATTCGCGACGAGCTCGCAAAGCTCGGCTTGCCGGACGTCGAGATCAGGACGCTGGTGCGAACAGGCGACACGTCGCAATCGGAGCGGGCCGGCATGCGCAAGCGCCCGCCGCATATCGTCGTCACGACGCCCGAATCGTTGTACGTGCTGCTCGGGTCCGAGTCCGGACGCAAGATGTTCGCAACGACGCGCACCGTGATCGTCGATGAAATCCATGCCCTTGCGGGCAACAAGCGCGGCAGCCATCTTGCGCTCTCCCTCGAGCGGCTGGCCGCCCTTGCCGAACGCGCACCGCTGCGCATCGGGCTTTCGGCAACCCAGAAACCGATCGACGAAATCGCGCGCTTCCTGGTCGGCACGCCGGCAGAAGAAGGTCGGGCGACGAAGACCCGGCAATGCGCGATCGTCGACTCGGGTCATGTTCGGGTGCGCGACCTGGCGCTCGAAGTGCCCTCCTCACCGCTCGAAGCCGTGATGTCGCACGAGGTGTGGGAGCAGGTCTACGCGCGGCTTGCCGAGCTCGCGCAACTGCACCGTACCACGCTCATCTTCGTCAACACCCGCCGCATGGCCGAGCGCGCCGCGCGTCACCTGTCCGAGCTCATCGGCGTCGAGCACGTGATGTCGCATCACGGCAGCATGGCGAAGGAGCTGCGTCATAAAGCCGAGCAACGCCTCAAGAATGGCGAGCTCAAGGTGCTGGTCGCGACCGCGTCGCTTGAACTTGGCATCGACATCGGCGATGTCGAGCTTGTCTGCCAGCTGGGCTCTCCGCGGTCCATCGCGACGTTCCTGCAGCGCGCGGGGCGCGCGAGCCATCAGGTGGGAGGAATCCCCAAGGCACGGCTGTTCCCGCTGTCGCGCGACGAGCTCGTCGAATGCGCGGCGCTACTCGATGCGGTGAAGCGCGGCGAGCTCGACCGCATTCTGATTCCGCAAAAACCGCTCGATGTCCTCGCGCAGCAGATCGTTGCCGAAGTCGCTGCGACGGAATGGTCCGAGGCGGCTCTCTTCGACGTCGTTCACGGCGCGTATCCCTATGCGGAGCTCGCGCGCGAGGAGTTCCTCGACGTCGTGCGCACGCTCGCTGAAGGCTATACGACACGCCGCGGCCATCGCGCCGCCTACATCCACCGCGATGCCGTCAATGGCGTGCTGCGGGGTCGGCGCGGTGCTCGGCTCACGGCGCTGACTTCCGGCGGTGCCATCCCGGATACCGCCGACTACGATGTGATCCTGGAGCCCGCAAATCAGCTCGTCGGGACCGTGAACGAGGACTTCGCGGTCGAGAGCCTCGCGGGTGACATCTTTCAGCTCGGCAACACGTCGTATCGCATCCGGCGCATCGAGGCCGGACGTGTGCGCGTCGAAGATGCCCATGGGCAACCGCCGACTATTCCGTTCTGGCTCGGCGAGGCGCCCGGCCGCACCGACGAGCTGTCGCACGCGGTATCAAGGCTGCGCGACGGCGTCCTTGCGCAAATCGACGAGACCGGGAGTCAGGCGGGTGCTGTCGCCCGCCTGGCCGTCGATCCCGGCATTGCCGAAGCCGCGGCGTCGCAGCTCGTCGACTATCTTTCCGTGGCGCGCGCGGCACTCGGCACCTTGCCAACCTTTGATCGCATCGTGCTCGAAAGGTTTTTCGATGAATCGGGCGGCATGCAGCTCGTCATTCATTCGCCTCACGGCAGCCGCATCAACCGCGCATGGGGGCTCGCGCTGCGCAAGCGTTTTTGCACCAAGTTCAACTTCGAGCTGCAGGCCGCGGCCACCGAAGATGCGATCGTGCTGTCGTTGTCGACGAGCCACAGCTTCGAGCTTGCGGCGGTCGCCCGCTATCTGCATTCGAACTCGGTGCGCGACCTGCTGATCCAGGCGATGCTCGATGCTCCGATGTTTGCTGCGCGGTGGCGCTGGATCGCGGGAATCGCGCTCGCGTTGCCGCGTTTTCGCGGTGGCAAGAAAGTACCGGCGCCGCTGCAGCGGATGCGCGCCGAAGACCTGATCGCGGCCGTATTCCCGGACCAGATCGCGTGCGCGGAGAATCTCGTCGGACCCCGCGAAATTCCCGATCATCCGCTCGTGCGTCAGGCGGTACACGATTGCCTGTACGAAGCGATGGACATCGAAGGCCTCGAGCGGCTGTTGCGGGGCATCGAAAGCGGTCGCATCGAGGTGATCGCCCGCGACCTCGCAGCGCCATCGCCGCTTGCGCTCGAGATCCTCACCGCGAGGCCGTACGCCTATCTCGACGACGCTCCGCTCGAAGAGCGCCGCACGCAAGCCGTGATGGGAAGGCGGTGGCTCGATGAGGCATCGGCATCGACTTTCGGGCAACTGGACATCGCGGCGATCGAACGCGTGCGCGAGGAGGCATGGCCCGAAGCGACGAGCGCGGACGAATTGCACGATGCGCTGCTGGGTCTCGCCTTCATCACGCCAGCCGAGAGCGCGCGCAACGCCGAATGGCCGGGCTTTCTCGCCGAGCTTGCGCGACAACGGCGCGCAACCAGGCTTACCGTACCCAATTCGCCGGAACGGCGAGAATGCGAGCTGTGGGTTGCGGCCGAACGCTTGCCGCAGCTCGACGCGGTCTTTGCAGAGGCGACCCGCACGCCGCCGATCGACGCGCCGGAGGAATTTTCACGACGCCCATGGACACGTGAAGCGGCGCTGGTCGAAATCACGCGCTCGCGTCTCGAGGCCCTGGGCCCCGTGACCGGCGCATCCATTGCCGCTTCGATGTGCGTGGCCGTGGCCGACACCGATTCAGCGCTCGTCGCGCTGGCGGCAGAAGGCGTTGCAATGGCGGGCGCTTTCACGCCGCTCGCTCCAACACAGGAATGGTGCGACCGGGCGCTGCTGGCGCGAATTCATCGCTACACGGTCCAACGGCTGCGGCAGGAAATCGAGCCCGTCAGCACGCAGGACTTCATGCGCTTCCTGTTCCGCTGGCAGCATCTGATGCCGAACGATCGGCGCGAGGGGCCCGACGCGCTCGACGCCGTGATAAGCCAGTTGCAAGGCTTCGAGGCACCGGTCGCGGCGTGGGAAACCGAGCTGCTGCCGGCGCGTCTTGATGCCTACGACATGACGTGGCTCGACGACTTGTGCCTGTCCGGCCGCGCGATCTGGGCGCGCTTGACGCCGCCCGGCAGCGGTGCGGCGACGATCCATGCCGGACCGATCCGCACGACACCGGTTGCGCTGCTGCCGCGCCGGGCCGCCAGCGCGTGGCATCGCGTGGCACCGATGACCACCGCTCGCACGCCCACCGTCAGCGCGCGTGCGCAGGCGGTGATCGATCATCTGCGCGCCCACGGTGCGTCGTTCTACGACGAGATCGTCGAAGGAAGCGGGCTCCTGCGCACGCAGGTCGAGGAAGCATTGGCGGAATTGGTCGCCTACGGAATTGCCACGGCGGACAGTTTCGCCGGCTTGCGGGCGTTGCTCACACCGTCTGAAAAGCGTCGGCCGTTTTCCGGCGGACGGCGCCATCGGCGCGCTCTTTCCGGCATCGAGGAAGCAGGACGCTGGTCGTTGCGAAGGCGCGACGCGCCTGCCGCCACGAACGCACGCGACGATCTCGAATCGGCCGCACAATCCGCCGAGCACGTGGCGCATGCATTGCTGCGCCGTTATGGTGTGGTGTCCTGGCGGATGCTGCAGCGCGAGGCAGCGTGGCTGCCACCCTGGCGGGATTTGCTGCGCGTACTGCGCCGATTGGAAGCGCGCGGTGAAATTCGCGGCGGTCGCTTTGTCGCGAGCATCTCCGGCGAACAATTCGCGCTGCCGGAGGCGGTCAAGATGCTGCGCGACACGCGGCGAGCTCCGGCGACGGGCGAATTCCTCGTCGTCAGCGGTGCCGATCCGCTGAATCTGGTGGGCACGCTTCTTCCCGGCGCCAAGGTTCCCGCGCTGACCGGCAATCGAGTTCTTTATCGCGACGGCGAGCCCATCGGCGCCCTAATCGCAGGCGAGCTTCGCTGGTTTGCTTCGCTCGATACTGCAGCGTTGCGAAAAGCCGAAGATCATCTCGTCACCGGACGCGCCGCCGCAATCGCGGCGTAATCGGCGCGGCCGTCAACGGTCAGTTTGCCGCGCGTCATGCGGTGCGCGCCGCGAGCGAGTCAATCGTCATTGGCAGACCATTCCCGGACCCCGCAGGACTTCGCGTGTAATCGTTTTCGATTGCGGGATGCCGTTGACCGTGTACGAAAAGGTTGCGGAGTTGCCTGTCTGGAAGGTGAGCTTCACGTCGCCCGCCGGCGTTGCCACGACACTTGCCGGGTTGAACGGGACCGAATTGAACGGCGGACCCGAGGTTCGGAAGAGGATGCCGGTGAACTCGTTGAATGAAGTAGCCGTCGTCGTCGCGATCAGCCAAAGAGGAGCCCCGGTGGCGTCGTAAGTGAACCAGGTGACGACGATGATGCTTCCCTCCTGCGTGAGATTCATGCCCCAGCCGGCTTCTGAGCCTGGGGGATCCGCCCACCAGAGGTCCTGGTAGTTGGTCGACTGCGCGAGGTCGATCGACGAGGCGAACGTGCACGTGGGGACCGGGCCGAAGATCTCGCGCGTGATCGGTTTCTTTTGCCGGATGCCGTTGACCGTGTAGTCGAACGTCCCGTTGTCGGCATCGGCGAACGACAAAGCTCCCACGCCGACTTCATTCCTGACGACGGCGCCCGGATCGAATGGCATTGCGGAGAACGGCGGTCCGCGCGTCGAGTAAAGCGTTCCCCGATACGTTCCATCGGCCATTCTCTGCGCCGTCATGACGAGCCACCATCCCTTGCCATTGGCGTCGTACGTGAACCACGTCGTGAAGATGAGGTCGTCCTGGTGCGTGAGATTCATACCCCAGCCCGACTCCGAGCCGGCAGGCGCATTCCACCAAAGCCCGCTGTAATTGATCGGGCCGGGATCTTGCAACGGAATGATCACGTGATCATCGCCGCCGCCGGCAACACTTCCCATCTGCTGTAACTTGGCGCGTGCCGCGGTGTTGCCGCGCACTTCGGCGTCGAGGAACGTCAGCGTCCATGTGAAGATGTCAGGGGCTGCCGTAAGGTCGAAGCCGTGCTCGACGCCGACGAGCGCGACGAGCTCGCGCGGGCCCTTCAAGCGAAGCAGGCCCACCCCGGTTTCCACGATCGGCGCCGTCGTGTCGGCGGTCCCGCCGATCGCAAGGTAGGGCAGCACGACATTGTCGAGCCCGTGCTGGTCGCGCCCGAATGCAGGAAAGAATGGGTATCCGAAATAGGGAACGTAACCGACGGCCGCCTTGAGCCGCCGATCCGTGGTGATCGTTTTCCACGAGCCACCAAGCGACGTCGTGAGACCGCCGCCTGCCATCAGCAGCAGCGATTGCCCGCCGAAGCTCGCGCCGAAGCCGCCCACTTGCACGGGATCGATGTGATCGCGCCATTGCGGCGCGGCGAACAGGATATCGAGGGTCGCCGACAGCGACAGGGGACGCATTGCCTGCATCGCAAGGAAGTCGCGCAAGTGCAGGACCAGGTACGGCAAGTCGTCGAAGCTATCCAGTTGCAGATTTCCGAATCGACCGTCGGCATGGAACGGTGCCGCGACCACGTAACCGAAGCTCGCCATCAGTGCGATCGCGTCGATGTAGTCGTTCGACGTCGGGCTCCCGAGATAACCGTGCGAGAAGACCAACACCGGGAACCGCGTCGTCGCATCGGGCCACCAACGGAGCTTCCGACCCCTGTTGCATGTGCGGCACGCTCTTTCCGTTCGCCAGTGCGTAATCGGGCCGTGTGTTGTTCGACGCCGTCGGGTAGCACACGATGACGACGTAGGGGAGGGTTTGTCCCGCAAACGAGCCGTACACTTCGCTGTCGTCGGGAGCGGTCACGGAGGTCGTCAGCGTATTGGCGGGGTCGGCGAGGAGGTCGGTGATGTAGCGTGGTGAGCCGTCGTCGCGGGCGACACCTTCCCAATAGGCTTGCACGTCTTCGCCGGGGCGAAGACGAGTGAAGTCCTGTACGACATTGCTGCACGCGACCGGATACGGTCCGGGAAACGTCAGCGGGGGAAAAACTGAAGTGGGCTGCGCCGCCGACCGGCAAGGCGACACCTGCGGTGAGCGCCGATGCGATGAGCATGACGCAGCAGCTTGCCGATCGACGGACGCTCTGGATTCATCGCGCGCGCGGCCTCCTCGTCTGCAAGAGGAGCATAAAGCATGGCGGTTGCCGGATTTATGCATTGACCGCGAAGCGCTGATTGCGTGTAGGAATTTCACGCGGGCACGATTCATTCGCCGTTGCCGTCCATGCCGTTGACTGGGACATCGGAGACAGCGTGGCATAATCCGAACAGGGAGGGGCGCTGGAACGGGAAACGCTGGAAAGGTATCGTGCGCCGGGGCGCGATTACGCGCCAAAAGATACCGGTTTCGCAGCATTCGCCGGAATTCCGCCACGACATGAAATCCACACCACAAATCGACCGCACGCTCACGCTAGTCGTCCTCGCGCTGCTGATTGCAGGCTGCTTCCTCGTTCTGAAGCCATTTCTGACGGCCATCATCTGGGCGGCGATTCTGTGCGCGACGATCTGGCCGCTCTATTTGCGGGCGCGCACACGGCTCAAGGGCCGCGCGGGACTCGCGTCGACGCTGATCGTCCTGTTGATGGCGGTGACGGTGGTCGCGCCGTTCGTCATCGTCGGCATCACCATCGCCGACAACGCCGAGCGGGTCAACGAGTACGTGCAGGAGTTGATAAAGGCCGGCCCGCCGCCGCCGCCGTCGTGGGTCGCAGGATTGCCGATCATCGGCGAATGGGCGGCTACGACATGGGCCAGCTTCGCGCACGACACCACTCGGCTGATGGGCGCTGCGCGCCAGCTCATCGAGCCGGCCAAGACGGTGCTGTTTGCAGGCGGCGCGACGCTGTTAGGCGGGATCCTGCAGCTCATCCTCTCGATCTTCATTGCGTTCTTTTTCCTGCGCGACGGCGACGCGATCGTGTCGCGCCTGCACGCCGCCATCGATCGCATCGCCGGCGAGCGCGGTCGGCGGCTCGCGCTGGTTGCGGCCACGACAGTGCGCGGCGTTGTGCTCGGCATCCTCGGCACCGCGCTTGCGCAAGGCGTGTTGATGGCAATCGGGCTCTGGATCGCCGGGTTCCAGGCGGCGCCGCTGCTCGGGCTCGTCACGTTCTTTCTCTCGCCGATTCCCATCGGCCCGCCACTCGTGTGGATTCCGGCGGCGCTGCTGCTCCTGAGCGATGGGCAAACCGGATGGGCGATTTTCATGTTTGTCTGGGGTGCGATCGTGGTGTCTTCGGTCGACAACTTCCTGAAGCCGATGATCATCAGCCGCGGCAGCGCGCTGCCTTTCGTCCTCGTGCTGCTCGGTGTCCTGGGCGGCGCCGTGGCGTTCGGGTTCGTCGGCGTCTTCCTGGGACCGGTGTTGCTCGCGGTCGGTTACGCGCTGATCAAGGAATGGGCGGTGGGGGCAACGGCGCCGGTGGAAACGACCGCTTCGGCGCGCGCCAAACCTGACGCTACCTGAAAGATTGACGGAGACGAGAACGGCCGGCGAACATTCCGCCGGCCGTTGCTTTTCTTCAGCGCGAAATTAGTTAGATCGGCGAGCAGAACGCCGTGCCATTGGGGCCGCCGCCATCGGGCGCCCACCCCCGGTTGATCATTGCCCGCTTGAGCGAGAGATCGAACGTCATCCGCTGGTTGAAATCGTTCCGGTTGTTCGAGAAGCGGAAGACCGGGACCAGGCCGCCCGCGCAGGCCCCATTGATGTCCGTTGGCGCTACCCAGAACAGCGCGGGATTGACGAGCGTCCACGTTCCCGGCCAACGGGAAATGACGAATGCGCACTCGCCCGGGTCGGCCGTGTAAAAGAACGAATCAATGAAGAGTTCCTTGCTCCCATAGAACTTGCACATCGGTTGCGCGCCGGGTGGCGCAAATGCAGGATTGACCCATGCGAAGAAGAAAAACCCGGTGCGCTTGTTCACTGCGGCTGGATTGTGGTCGATGAAATAGATTTCGTTCGGATCGGCCGTGTACTGGTAGTGGTCGAGATCTGCGCGGTAGTACTCAACGACCACTGCGGCACCGGCGGGGGGAACGGCGCCTCCGGGGATCGTGCTCGCCATCGCGAGCCCGGCATCCAGGATCCCCGACCCGCACAGATTCCCGCTTCTGCAAAGTGAACCTACCGCGAACGGACGCGAGGTACCCTGCAGGATCGACAGCACGCGACCTGCCGTCAACGTCGGGTCTCGCCCCATCATCATCGACACGACGCCGCTCACGTGCGGCGCGGACGCGCTGGTGCCGATCTCGGTCGCGAAGGAATTGTTGGTCGCGATGGTCAGGCCATCGTTCGACAATGAAACGATCCCGCCGTCGTCCAGATCGCCGCCCGGCGCCGAGATGTCGATGCGACGTCCGAAGTTGCTGTAGAACGTGCGGTCGCCGGACCGATTGGTTGCGCCAACGGTAATGACGCCATTGCAGCCCGATGGCGCGAAATCCGACGTGTCGGACGATTCGTTGCCCGCTGCGACGACGACGACGGCGCCTTGCGCGAGCGCATCGTCGATCGCGTCCTGGACGGCATTCGGGCAGCCGCCAACCCCCCCCAGGCTCATGTTGATCACCTTCGCCGGGAACGGGTTGGGCGGCACGCCGGCGATCTGCACGCCGGAGGCCCACAGCATGCCTTCGAACACGTCCTCGTCCGTGCCGCCGCATTCGCCCAGCACGCGCACCGGAACAATCCGCGCGTAGAGATCGATGCCGGCCATCCCGGCGCCATTGTTGGTGGTTCCCGCCATGATCCCCGAGACGAACGTCCCGTGCCACGAGCTGGCGCTGGCATGGAAACCCCCACAGGCGCCTTCGTCCCGCCAGTCGCCTTGGTCCAGCGGGTTGTCGTCGCGCCCGTTGCCGTCGCGCGCATACGACGGATCGGTGATGAAGTCGTAGCCGGGCAGCAGGTGATTCTGGAGCTCGGCGTGCTGCAGGATCCCGGTATCAATCAGCGCGATCGTGGTGCTGGCCGGCGGTGTTTGCAGCTGAAGGTCCCAGGCCGCTCCGACGTTGATCCCGCCAACGGGATCGGTCAACGACCACTGCTGAGGGAAGTAGGGGTCGTTGGGAACAAACCGCGGGAAACGACGCAATACGGGATCCGCGTATTGCACGGCCGGGTCGGCCTGCAGCCGGTTGGCCATGCTGGCCAGGGTGGTCGTGTTCACGGTCTGCATGAGGCCCAGCACCCAGACGTTGCCGATCCGCCGCTCCGCGATGACCGGCGCTCCAATGTGCAGGCTGAAGCGCGGGAGCAGCGTCGCCCAGTCGGGTGCGGGATCGCCGATGAGCCGCACCATGAGCTTGTGACCAGTATCGATGTAGGCATGGCCGCCGCCTCCGGCCCGCGTTGTCGAGCGCTTCAGGCGGGCGCCGTCCGCACCGTCAGTTCCCAGCGGCTCCGCCCACAGCACGGAGCGATCCTGGCGCATTCTGCGCAACTTGGAATTCAGCACGGCCGCGTCCATTCGCTGGTCCAGCCTGAACTCGATCGCCCCGGTACGCGTGATGGCGACCTGAGTGAGCTTCGTGCCGGCGAGCGTCTCGAGTCGCGCGAGCTGGGCCGGCGCGAGCGCGCCTGGCGCTGTCGTTTCCGGATTGAGGCGCACCCGGATCGCGGAGACCGTCTCGCCGTGGGCGCTGGACAGGGCGGCAAGGACGAGCAACAGCCCTCCCAGCGATGCGGCGCCGATCCTGATCGCGCGCTGACATGCGATTACGGCGGCAAATGACCGCTCAATCATGGCTGCTCCCCGTTCGTTGTTGCTCTGGCCTGTCGAAGGCCAAGCAAATCCAATGCCGTTGGCATCAGATCGCGCGATTTCGCGCTGCCCGGACCACCATGGTAGCCCAACCCATCACTTCTGCAAATTTCCACGTAGAGGCGGCGCCGGGCGGGTGTCGCGTTTCTGGTACGCCGCTTATGCCGGGTCCGTCCCCTTAGACGACTTTGGCGGCGCGTTGACGCTCGATTTCGATCCGGAAAGGGGCGAGTGCCGCGACCATCTGGGCAAATACCTTCGGATTGGCGGCGATGACCTGCCCGCCGTGCAGGAAGTCGGCCTCGCCCGAGAGGTCGCCGATCAAGCCGCCCGATTCCTGCACCAGGAGGCTGCCGGCGGCAACGTCCCATGGGTTAAGACCCACCTCCCAGAAACCGTCGTAGAAACCGGCGGCAACGTACGCGAGGTCGAGCGCGGCAGCGCCCGGACGGCGCAGTCCGGCGGTGCTCTCGATCATCGTCTTCATCATCTTGAGATAGGTGTCGAGGTAGCTGCCGTCGCGGAACGGGAATCCGGTTCCGATCAGGCACTCTCGAAGATGCGCGCGCCGCGACACGCGGATCCGGTGATCGTTGAGAAATGCGCCGCGTCCGCGCGTCGCGGTGAAAAGATCGTTGCGGCAGGGGTCAAAGATCACGGCCTGCGTCACCTGGCCGCGATGGGCCAGCGCGATCGAGACGCAGTATTGCGGAAAACCGTGCAGGTAGTTCGTCGTGCCGTCGAGCGGATCGATGATCCAAACGTTCTCGGCGTCGATGTTGGCGTCCTTCGCCGTGCCTTCCTCTGCCAGGATCGCGTGATCGGGATACGCGTCCAGCAGCGTCTCGACGATTTGCCGCTCCGCCTCGCGATCGACCTCGCTCACGAAATCCTTCGGACCCTTCGACGTCACCGTCAACAGATCGAGGTCACGCGCTCCGCGAGTGATCACGTTGCCGGCGCGCCGCGCGGCCTTTACCGCGATGGTGAGCGTGGGGTGCATGGTCGGGTTGTGCGGACGGCGCCCGAGAGGGCCGAGGCCGTGCGTAAAGAGCGAGAATGCGTATTGTAACCGTCCTCCCGCGCGCCTTCCGCATGCCCGCCGCCACCGAACCCCTTTCCCGCATTCGCATCGTTCTCGTCGCGCCAAGCCATCCCGGCAACATTGGCGCAGCGGCGCGCGCGATGCTGACGATGGGACTCGACAGACTTGTCCTCGTGACGCCGCGCCGCTTCCCGGACCCCGAGGCCGTCGCTCTGGCTTCCGGAGCCGCCGCCCTGCTCGATCGCGCCCGCATCGTGTCGACGCTCGACGAGGCGATTGAAGGGGTGGCACTTGCAATCGGGTTATCGGCGCGACCGCGCGAATTCGCGGGCCGGGTGCTGGCGGTGCGCGATGCCGCGGCGGAGGCAATCGCCAATGCCGCGCACGGCGACATCGCGTTCGTGTTCGGCACCGAAATGTCCGGGCTCTCGAATGCTGAGCTCGCGCGCTGTGCGATCGTGGCGACGATTCCGGCAAACGCCGATTACCCGTCGCTCAACCTCGCGGCCGCCGTTCAGGTCGTCGCCTACGAGCTTCGAGTTGCCCTGACACACGGAGATGTCTGGCGCGCGCCGCGATTTGCGCCGGCGACGGCCGACGAGATCGAGGCGCTGTACACGCACGGCGAGCGCACGCTCGTTGCGATGCGCATTCTCAACCCGGACATGCCGAAGAAGCTGCTGCCGCGGTTGCGGCGGCTCTTTGCGCGCGCCGGGCTCGAGAAGGAAGAGGTCAACATCCTGCGCGGCATCATCGCCCGGATCGACCAGCTCATCGCACGCAAGAGCCCGTGAGCGGCTCGCTTTTCCCGCGCGCATCGCTTACCTTGCGGTGATGGCCGAGGCCACCGTTGTCGCCGACGCAGAATTGCCCCGGTGCCGCAACTGCGGCGCGCCGGCGCCCGGCGCTTATTGCCCCTCCTGCGGCCAGGAAACGCGAACGCGTGTGCCGACGTTCCTCGCGTTCATACGGGAAGCAGGCGGGCGCTACGTCGCGCTCGACGGCCGCCTCTGGAAGACGCTCGGTGCGCTTCTCTTCCGCCCCGGATTTCTGACCCGCGAATATTTCGCCGGACGCAGGCGCCGCTACATCCGCCCCGCACGGCTCTTCCTGGTTACGAGCCTCGTGATGTTCGCCGCGCTACGAATCGTCGTCGGGCTTGGCGATGTCAACGTCTTGCGCGTCGATGGCCCCCCGCCCGCCGCTTTGGTGAAAGAGTCCCAAACCGAGCGCAGGAACAGCCTTGACCCCGAGTTCGACGTCAACGTCGGCGGAATCGAATTTCCGACGATCAAAAAGCGCCTGCAGCGCTTCAATCAATTGTCGAGCGAGGAGAAGGAAGCGCAAATCACCGACGGTGTATTTCGCTACGGACCGTACGCGATGATCCTGCTGCTGCCTGCGTTCGCCCTGCTCCTGAAACTGCTCTATCTCGGCCGCGCTCGTCGATATCCGTTGCGACCACGACTGTATGCCGAGCATATCGTCTTCGCCGCGCACAACCATGCGTTCTTGTTTCTCGCGATCATTGCCGCAACGGTCATTTCGGTGGAAGTTCTCCGCGGCGCAGTGATCGTCTGGATGCTGGTCTATCTCCTCTGGTCGCAGCACGTCGTTTACCGCGGGTCCTGGCTGGGGATTGCCGCGCGTTCGTTCGTCATGCTGTTCTTCTACTCGATCATGTTCGCGCTCGTCACGGCGGGGCTGGTTGCGCTGGCGGTTCTGCTCCGTTGACCGGACGGAGGTTGGACGTCGATGCGACGCTGCGCTTGTACAGCGTCGGGGCCGTCCCAATACTTGAGTGCAACAGTCGGAAATGCGAGAATGGGGCATGTTCTCCCGGCTTAGAGAAGACATTTCGGTCGTATTCGAACGGGACCCGGCCGCGCGCACCCGGTGGGAGGTTTTGACCTGCTATCCCGGGCTCCACGCGCTGGTGTGGCATCGCGTAGTCTCCAACCGGCTGTGGCGGTGGGGCTGGCGATGGGCGGCTCGCTGGCTCGCCCACTGGGGTCGCTGGCTTACCGGTATCGAGATCCATCCAGGGGCGACGATTGGGCGGCGGGTCTTCATCGATCATGGAATGGGCGTTGTCATCGGCGAAACCGCCGAGATCAATGACGACTGCACGCTCTATCACGGGGTGACTTTGGGTGGGACATCCTGGAATCACGGCAAACGGCACCCCACATTGGGAAAAGGCGTCGTGATTGGCGCGGGCGCAAAGATCCTGGGACCGATTTTAGTGGGAGATGGCGCCAAGATAGGCTCAAATGCCGTCGTAGTACGCGATGTTCCTGCACAGGCAACGGCGGTCGGCGTCCCGGCGCGGATCCTTTTGGGCGACGATCAGGCGCGGCGGGAATCCCAGGCCGCCAAGATGGGCTTTTCGGCGTACGGGATTTCGGCCGACATGAACGACCCGATCGTACAGGCGATTCATCGGCTGATCGACCATGCGGCCGCGAGCGACGCACGCCTCGATCGCGTGATTGCGGGACTGCAGAATGGCGGCCTCGACCTCGAGGACGCCCGGGCCACGGCGGAGGGATTTGACCCGAAGCGGTTGAATCAGATGATTGAGTGAACTAGTCGGGCTTTTAGTTGACTAATATAGTCGGAATTAGTAGAATTTCTTTTGCCGCGGGCGCCCCTTAGACACCTAAGGCCGCACGGCGCTACCGGACCGGGCCCAGTACCCCGGTCTACAACTGGATGGGTACTTCATCATGCGTCTTACCACTAAAGGACGATTCGCCGTCACGGCGATGATCGACATCGCCATGTACGGGACAAAGGGGCCAGTGACGCTCGCCGGTGTGTCATCGCGCCAGAAGATTTCGCTGTCCTATCTCGAACAATTGTTCGGCAAGTTGCGGCGGGCCGGCCTCGTCGAAAGCGTCCGTGGGCCGGGGGGCGGCTATCGTCTTGCCCGCGGCGCCGATGCGGTGTCGGTGGCGGACGTCATCACCGCAGTCGACGAGCCGATCGATGCCACCAAGTGCGGCGGGCGCGAAAACTGCACCGACGAAGGCAAGCGCTGCATGACACACGAGCTTTGGGCGAATCTCAACGCGCACATATTCGCCTATCTCAAGTCGGTGAGCCTCGCGCAACTCGTCGCCGACCAAGAGAAGCCCGACGTGACGGTGGTGCGCGATCACCGGCAGCCGGCACCCCGCAAGCACGAACCCGAAACGATCGGCTAGGCGTCGTTTAGCCCGATGAAGACTCCGATCTATCTCGATTACTCGGCGACGACGCCGGTGGATTCGCGCGTCGCGCAGAAGATGATTCCGTGGTTGACCGAACATTTCGGCAACGCGGCGTCGCGTTCGCACGCATACGGCTGGGAAGCCGAAAAGGCGGTCGAGGAGGCGCGCGCGCACGTCGCAGCGCTCGTCAACTGCGATTCGAAGGAAATCGTCTGGACGTCCGGCGCCACCGAGTCGATCAACCTCGCGTTGAAGGGCGCCGCGCATTTCTACAAGGACAAGGGCAAGCACCTCGTCACCGTCAAGACCGAGCACAAGGCGACGCTCGACACGATGCGCGAGTTGGAACGCGACGGCTTCGATGTGACCTACCTCGACGTCAAAGATGACGGCATCGTCGACCTCGAAGCATTCAAGGCGGCGCTGCGTCCGGACACGATCCTCGCGTCGGTGATGTTCGTGAACAACGAGATCGGCGTCGTCCAGGACATTGCGGCGCTGGGCGAGATCTGCCGGTCGCGCGGCATTGTTTTCCACGTCGATGCCGCCCAGGCGTCCGGCAAGGTGCCGATCGATCTTGCGGCGCTGAAGGTCGACCTGATGTCGTTCTCGGCGCATAAGACCTACGGGCCGAAGGGCGTGGGCGCGTTGTTCGTCCGACGCAAGCCGCGGGTTCGGATCGAGGCGCAGATGCACGGCGGCGGCCATGAGCGCGGCATGCGTTCCGGAACACTTGCCACCCATCAGATCGTCGGCATGGGCGAGGCGTTTCGCATCGCGAAGGCCGATATGGCGGTCGAGAACGAGCGAATCCGCAAGTTGCGCGACAAGCTTTGGAAGGGCCTCTCGCAGATCGAGGAGGTCTACATCAACGGCAACATGGCGCAGCGCGTACCGCATAACCTCAACGCCAGCTTCAATTTCGTCGAAGGCGAATCGCTGATCATGGCGATCAAGGAGATCGCGGTGTCATCGGGCTCGGCATGCACGTCGGCCTCGCTCGAGCCGTCGTACGTACTGCGCGCGCTGGGCCGCAGCGACGAGCTCGCGCACAGCTCGATCCGGTTCACGATCGGCCGCTTCACGACGGAGGCCGATATCGATTACACGATTGACTTGCTGCAGCGAAAGGTGAAGAAGCTGCGCGAGCTTTCGCCACTTTGGGAGATGCACCAGGAAGGCGTCGACCTCAACACCGTTGTCTGGGCGGCGCATTAGCAAGGAGCAATACCATGGCATACAGCGACAAGGTACTCGATCATTACGAAAATCCGCGCAACGTGGGTTCGTTCGACAAGGACGCCCCGGATGTTGGCACGGGCATGGTGGGCGCGCCGGCGTGCGGCGACGTGATGAAGCTGCAGATCCAGGTCGGCGCCGATGGCCGCATCGAGGACGCGAAATTCAAGACCTACGGCTGCGGCTCGGCGATCGCGTCGTCCTCGCTTGTCACCGAATGGGTGAAGGGCAAGACGCTCGACGAGGCGACCTCGATCCGCAACACGCAAATCGCCGAGGAACTGGCGCTTCCCCCGGTGAAGATCCACTGTTCGATCCTCGCCGAGGACGCCATCAAGGCAGCGGTCGCCGATTATCGTAAGAAGAACGCCGGCGCCAATGTTGCGGCCACCGCGCCGAAGCCAGTGTCCGAGGCGCAGGCTGCCGACTGACAAGGACAGTAGCAGGCAATGTCGATCACACTGACCGAAAGCGCGGCGAAGCATGTCGCGAATCATCTTTCCCGCCGTGGCAAGGGCCTCGGGCTGCGGCTTGGCGTGCGCACGTCAGGTTGCTCCGGGCTCGCCTACAAGCTCGAGTACGCGGACGATTTCCGTCCCGAGGACTTGCGCTTCGAAAGTCACGGTGTGACGGTTGTCGTCGACCCGAAGAGCCTTCCTTACCTTGACGGTCTCGAGCTCGACTTCGCGCGCGAGGGCCTGAACGAGGGATTCAAGTTCAATAACCCGAACGTCAAGGACGCGTGCGGCTGCGGAGAAAGCTTCAACGTCTGAAGACCGCCGATAACCGCCGCATCGGAGCGCGCCGCAGGATTGCTGCGACGCCTCCTGCGACGCGTGGTATGGCGGCGGGGCCACCGATTCGGGCTTCGCGCACAAGCCGATTCGTCCGATGATCGATTTTTCCCGCAACCATTTCGAGCTCTTTGGCCTGCCCGAGCGTTTCCGCTTCGACCCGGCACTGCTCGATCAGGCTTACCGTGCACTGCAAAGCGAAGTGCATCCGGACCGCTTTGCGCATGCGGGTGAGGCCGAGCAGCGGCTCGCGCTGCAGTCGTCGGCCCGGGTGAACGAGGCCTATCGGGCGCTGCGCGATCCGGTGGCCCGCGCACAATATCTTCTGTCGTTGCGCGGCATCGACGCGTTTGCGGAAACGGATACCGCGTTACCTTACGATTTCCTGGAGCACCAGCTCGAGCGTCGCGAAGCCGCCGGCGAAGCGCTCGCGGCAGGGGATGCGTCACGGCTTCGCGCCATCGCCGGCGAAGTCCGCGTCGACGCGGAGCATCTCGAGCAGCGCCTCGCCGTGCGCCTCGATGCCGAAGGCGCCTTCGACGCAGCACGCGAAGATGTCCGTCAATTTCGCTTTCTCGCGAAGCTCGCCGCCGACATCGACGAAATGCAAATGGAGCTCGAAGTCTGATGGCTCTCCTGCAAATTGCCGAGCCCGACGCATCACCTGCGCCGCACCCGCGCCGGCTGGCGGTCGGCATCGACCTCGGCACGACGAATTCCCTCGTGGCGACCGTCAGAAACCGCATCCCCGTCGTTCTGCCGGACGAAGCCGGACATCCGCTCCTGCCGTCGATCGTCCGGTACGGTGAAGAGGGTGTTGCAGTCGGACACCGTGCGCAGGAGCGGCAGGCAGCGGACCCGCAGAACACGATTGTGTCGGTCAAGCGATTGATGGGCCGGGGTCTCGCCGATCTCACCGATGACCGGCGCTTTCCGTACCGATTCGTCGACGACCCGGGCATGGTGCGGCTTGCGACGCGTGCTGGCGTCAAGACACCGGTCGAAATCTCGGCGGAGATATTGCGCGCGTTGCGCGATCGCGCCGAATCCGCGCTCGGCGGAAAGCTTGCCGGCGCAGTCGTCACCGTTCCCGCCTACTTCGACGATGCGCAGCGACAGGCGACCAAGGATGCGGCAACGCTCGCGGGGTTGCCCGTTTTGCGCCTGCTGAATGAGCCGACCGCGGCCGCCATCGCCTATGGCCTCGACAATGCGGCGCAAGGCACCTACGCGATCTACGATCTTGGTGGCGGGACGTTCGACATTTCGATCCTGCGCCTCTCGAAGGGCGTATTCGAAGTGCTTGCCTCTAACGGGGATTCGGCGCTTGGCGGCGACGACTTCGATCATCGCGTCTATTGCTGGGTCATCGAGACCGCGGGGTTGCCGCCGTTGTCGCCCGAGGACACCCGGCTCCTGATGCTGAAGGCACGCGAGGCGAAGGAGAACCTGACACTGCACGCTTCGGCACCCATCACGGCGACGCTTTCCTCCGGACGCAAAGTCGACGTCACGCTGACGGTCGAGGTCTTCACGTCGATCACCGCGAATCTCGTTGCGAAGACGCTGGGACCGGTCAAGCGCGCACTGCACGACGCGCGGCTTGGGGTGAGCGATGTCGACGGCGTGGTGATGGTGGGCGGGGCCACCCGGATGCCACAAGTACAAAAGGCGGTGCGCGAGCTCTTCGGCCAACCGCCGCTCACGAACCTCGATCCCGACCAAGTGGTGGCGCTCGGCGCGGCGATCCAGGCGGACGTGCTCGCAGGCAATCGACCGGCGGGTGGCGCCGACGATTGGCTGCTGCTCGACGTCATTCCGCTGTCGCTGGGACTGGAAACCATGGGCGGTCTCGCCGAGAAGATCGTGCCGCGCAATTCACCGATTCCGATCACGCGTGCGCAGGAGTTCACGACGTACAAGGATGGCCAGACGGCGATTGCGATTCACGTCGTCCAGGGCGAGCGCGAGCGCGTCAGCGATTGCCGCTCGCTGGCGCGTTTCGAGCTGCGCGGAATTCCACCGATGACGGCGGGTGCGGCGCGAGTACGCGTCACCTTCCAGGTCGACGCCGACGGGCTGCTGTCCGTTTCGGCGCGCGAGATGACCTCCGGGATCGAGGCGGCCATCGTCGTCAAGCCGTCCTATGGCCTGACCGACGCCGAGATCGCCCGCATGCTCAAGGATTCGTTTGCTCATGCGACCGATGACATGACCGCGCGCGCACTGGCCGAAGCGCAGGTCGAAGCGGATCAGATCGCGGCTGCGACCACGCATGCGCTGGCGACCGATGGCGATCTGCTGTCACCCGCCGAGCGCACCGCGATCGACGCGGCGCTCGCCGAGGTCGCGCGCTGCCGCGACGGGACCGACCATCGTGCGATCATCGATGCGACCACATCCCTCAATCGGGTGACTCGTGATTTCGCGAACCGGCGCATGGACCGCAGCGTCGCGCAGGCGCTCAAGGGCCGCAAGGTCGATGCGCTGACGTAACCAACCAGCGCGAACCAGCGCGAAACCAGGCCATGCCTCGCATCGAGGTTCTTCCACACCCCGAGGTCTGCCCCGACGGCGCGACCTTCGAGGCGGAGACGGGTGTGTCGATCTGCGACAACCTGCTGAACCAGGGAATCGAGATCGAGCATGCGTGTGAGAAATCCTGCGCGTGCACGACATGCCACGTGATCGTGCGCGAAGGCTTGCCGTCGCTGGCGCCGTCCAGCGAAGACGAAGACGACCTTCTCGACCGCGCGTGGGGCCTCACTCCGCAGTCGCGGCTTTCGTGCCAGGCGATCGTGGCCGACGCCCCGCTCAGGATTGAGGTCCCGCGTTACACGATCAACTACGCCAAGGAAAAGCGTTGAGGGCCCGCCGATGAAATGGACCGACACTCGCGACATCGCGATCGCGCTTGCCGAAGCGCATCCGGACGTCGACCCGAAGGCCGTGCTCTTCACTGATTTGCGCCAATGGGTGATGGCATTGCCAGGTTTCGCCGACGACCCGAAGCACTGCGGCGAGAAGATCCTCGAAGCGATCCAGATGGCGTGGCTCGACGAGGGTGATTTCGACGACGACGACTGACGTGTCGGCGCCGATCACCGGCCGTTACCCGGCGCTGTGCGCCATCGTCGTGCTTTCGCTCGCCACCCGCTGCGTTTCTTGCGTTTTAGCCTCGCCACACCGTCGTTCAGCGCTGGAATAGCGCGATCGATTCGACGTGCGCCGTGTGCGGGAACATGTTGACAACGCCGGCTGCGGCAAGCGTGTAGCCGTGCTCGTGCACCAGTACGCCCGCATCGCGGGCAAGTGTTGCCGGCGCGCACGAAACATAAACGATGCGTGTGGGCGCTCCGTCGCCGGGCAGTGCCTTGACGAGCGCGATCGCGCCTTCCCGCGGGGGATCGATCAACACCTTGTCGAGCGGCCCCAGCGCCTCGACGCTCTCCGGCGTCGCAGCGAACAAGTTCGCAACTCCGAACGTCGCACGATCGGAAAGACCGTTGCGCGCTGCGATCGCCGCCGCGCGACGGATCAACGCGGAACTTCCCTCGATCCCGACCACGCGGGCGCCGCGTCGCGCTATGGGCAGCGTGAAATTTCCGAGGCCACAGAAGAAGTCGGCGATGAGCTCGCCGGGCCCAGGATCGAGCAGCGACATCGCTCGCCGTACGAGCACCTGGTTGATCGACGGATTGACCTGGGTGAAATCCGTCGGCGCGTAAGGGAACACGAGATCGAACTCGGGCAGCGTGTAGGCGAGCCGCGATGGCCCTCGAAAGAGCACGGCGCTTTCCGGTCCGGAGCTTTGCAGCCAGAATTCGATGCCGTGCGCATCGGCGAATGCCTCGAGGATGCCCTCGTCGTCCGGCGTGAGCGGAGCGAGGATGCGCAGCACGAGCGCGCACGCCGGCGCGCCGTCGTAAGGGTCGCCCATCGCGAGCTCGATCTGCGGGACACGGTCACGAATCGAGAGCTCGCCCACCAGCCGGCGTAACGCCGGCAAAAGCGCCGAGACCTTGGGTGGCAGGACCTGGCACGACGTCATGTCGGCGACATAGCTCGACTTTTTCTCGTGAAAGCCGACCAGCACGCCGCCCTTCTTGGCGACGTGCCGCACCGACAACCGCGCCCGGTGCCGATATCCCCATGATGGCCCGTGGATCGGAGGAAGCAGCAGATCGGCCTTGACGTGGGCGAGATGCCAAAGCGCATCCTCGAGCGCGCGCTGCTTGGCGGCGACCTGCGCGGCGGCGTCGAAATGCTGCAGCGAGCATCCTCCGCACACGCCGAAATGCGGGCAGCGTGGAACGACGCGAGCGGCACTCGCGCGCAGGATCCGCTCGGCGCGCGCGATTTCGTAGGTCGGCTTGCGCTTCAGCGTCGCGATGATCGCGCGTTCGCCCGGTAATGCGCCTTCGACGAACACGGCCTTGCCCTCGATGCGAGCGACGCCGCGGCCCTCCTGATCCAGCGAGGCCACATCGGCGATCGGGAGTGGAACGGGAATAGCGGAATCGGGCATGGTCGGCAATCGTCGCAGAGACTGTCATTCTACGTGCGGGTGTCGGGCATCACGCGCTCCATTGTAGAATCGTCGCATGTGGATGCTCGCGCTCGACAGCTCGACGGAATGGTGCAGTGTGGCGGTCGGCGACGGCCGGCGTTGGCACGGGCGCGACGAGCACGTGGCGCAGTCGCATTCGGAGCGTCTGCTGCCGCTTGCCCGCTCGATGCTTGCGGAAGCGGGGCTCGCGCTTTCACAGCTCGACGGGATCGCGTTCGGCGCGGGCCCTGGATCGTTCACCGGAATTCGCATCGGTTGCGGCGTGGCGCAGGGACTCGCGTTCGGCGCCGACCTCCCCGTCGTCGCAGTGCCCACGCTGGAAGCGCTCGCGCAGGAAGCGCGTCGCGAGCACGGATGGAGCAGCGTCGTTGCGTGCCTCGATGCGCGGATGCGCGAGGTTTACGCCGCCATGTATTCGTGCACTGAGGTGACGACCGCTGAGGTGACGAGCGATATCGCCGCCAGTCGCACGTGGCGCGCGCTGATGGAACCCATCGCGATACTGCCCGCAGCGTTGCGCCTGCCTTCGGTTACAGGCGAGCTCTATGGCGCCGGCAACGGTTACGCCGCGTATCCGTCGCTTGCCGTGGACCTCGGCCTCGCCGCCGTGAATCCGAGGCTCAGGCCGACCGCGCAGGCTATCGGCGAGCTTGCATTGCCGCGACTGTCCGCTGGAGAAGCGGTTGCTGCGGCACAGGCGCTGCCCCTCTACGTGCGGCACCGTGTCGCGCTCACGACCGCGGAGCGCGAAGCGGGCGTCCGATTGTAGATTCCGGCATGGCGACCGTTCCCCGCTACTACCCCGATGCGCGGCCCGAATGGCGGCCGCTGCAGGAAAGCGACGTCGCGTACGTTGCGGCGCTCGAGGCGCAAATCCACGCTGCCCCGTGGACGTCCGGCAATTTCCGCGACGCGCTCGCCGCGGGCTACTCTGCCAGCGTCGGCGTTCGCGAAGGTCGCATCGTTGCGTACGGCGTCCTGATGCTCGCGCCCGGCGAAGCGCAAATCCTGAACCTTTCCGTCGTGCCGGATTCGCGGCGCGAAGGTTTGGGACGCGCGCTGCTGCGCCGCTTCATCGACGACGCACGACGTCTCGGCGCGGAGCAGATCTTCCTCGAAGTGCGCGTCTCCAATGCTGCAGCCATCGCGTTGTACGCGGCGGAAGGCTTCGCACCGGTTGGCCGCCGCGAATGCTATTACCCGGCGCTCGTCGAAGGCGCGATCCGCGAAGATGCGCTCGTCATGCGGCGGCCGGTCGTGCTTCAGCCGGTCGGCTGACACCGCACCACCGACGATACCGGATACCATGCCTTCGCGTGACGAAATTCTCGACGAACTCGGGCTTGGGCCGCGTTGGCGATTGCGCGTCGCGCGCGAACCTGGCGTGGGTGTTGGCGCCGCGCAAACGCAGCATTCGCCTGCGGCGCCGAAGGGCGAACCGAGCAGCCGCGAAGCGCGCATCGCCGCCCTCGAATGGCGCGATTTCGCCACCGATGTCGATGCGTGCACCGCGTGCGGGCTTTATCGTGGCCGCAAGAAGAGCGTTCCAGGTGTCGGCGATCCAAACGCCGACTGGCTGTTCGTAGGCGAAGGGCCCGGGGCCGAGGAGGATGCGAAAGGCGAGCCCTTCGTCGGGCAGGCTGGCAAGCTCCTCGACAGCATGCTCGCGGCGCTGGGTCTCGCGCGCGCCGCGAATGTCTATATCGCGAACGTCGTCAAATGCCGCCCGCCCGGCAACCGAACGCCGGAGCCGGCCGAAGCCGCGGCGTGCCGTCCCTATCTCGACCGCCAGATCGCGCTTTTGCGCCCGCGCGTCATCGTTGCGCTGGGAAAGAGCGCCGCCACCACCCTGCTCGATGTCGACGCCACGATTGGCAGCCTGCGCGGACGCGTGCACCGCTATGACGGTGTTCCACTCGTCGTCACCTATCATCCGGCGTACCTGCTGCGAAATTTGCCGGACAAGGCGAAGGCGTGGGAAGATCTGCTGCTCGCGCGGCGAACGCTGGCTACTGCGGACGGCGAAGTGATCAAAAGCGCTGAGCTCTTCCCCCCGGCATGACCCACCGCCCACGAGGTGCTCGATTCCGGCGTGGCAAACTTTATCGTCCTGCCCGTTGTACTGGGGCATTGTTGCCCCCATTGTCTCGCTGCGGGCCGGCTGCCCGCGATCTCCACCTTTCCGGAGGACACATGATCCGCAAGCTTGCCGCCTTTTTCGTCGTCGTCGCGACGCTCGCGCTCACCGGCTGTGGCTACAACGATCTGCAGCGGCAGGACGAGGGCATCAAGGCGGCGTGGTCCGAGGTGCTGAACCAATATCAGCGCCGCGCGGACCTCGTGCCGAATCTCGTGAATACGGTTAAGGGTTATGCCGCGCAGGAGCAAACGGTGCTGACCGAAGTCACCAACGCACGCGCCAATGTAGGCGCGATCAAGGCGACGCCGGAGCTCGTCAACGATCCGGTTGCCTTCCAGAAGTTCATCAAGGCGCAGAGCGAGCTTACCGGGGCGCTCTCACGTCTTCTGGTGGTCGCGGAAAACTATCCGCAGCTCAAATCCGACGCATTGTTTCGCGACCTGCAGTCGCAGCTGGAAGGCACCGAGAACCGGATCACCGTCGCGCGCAACCGCTATATCAAGTCGGTGCAGGAGTTCAATTCGACGGTGCGCTCGTTCCCGACCAATCTGACCGCGATGCTGTTCAAGATGGACGTGAAGCCCAACTTCACGGTCGAGAACGAAGCGGCGATCAGCACGCCACCGAAAGTCGATTTCAACAAGGCGCCAACAGCGACGCCCGCGCCGGGCGTAACGCCGCCACCCGCAGCGCCGGCGGCACCGGCGCCGAAAGGGGACGCGAAAGCCTCCGCTCCGGCGACCGCAGATGATCTGACGAAGAAGGGCTACTGACGGCGCCCGCGCGGAAAGCGCACTGTCGCGGACGCGTTCGCGTCCCCGGCAGTGCGAATGCGCCATCTACCGCTTCGGCATGCGACTCCTGATTGCACCCGCGCGATGCTTGGGCGGCAACAGCCGCGGAACGCTTCGGCGCGTCGGCTTCGTGCCGCTGGCGCTCTTTGCGGCGGCCCTCTTTGCGGCGCCGGTCGCGGCACAGACGTGGCAAACGGGTACCGATGGCCTGCTGCCGATCCCACCGCTCGGCGCCCACGTCACCGATCTCACACAAACGCTCTCGGCGCCGGAGAAGCAGGCGCTCGAGGCAAAGCTCGACGACTGGGAGGCGCGCACGACCAACCAGCTCGCGGTGCTGCTCGTTCCGACGACACAGCCGGAGCCCATCGAAGCCTATTCGATCCGTGTCGCGGAGAAGTGGCAGATCGGACGCAAGGGGAAGGACAATGGCGTACTGTTTCTTGTTGCGAAAAACGACAAGAAGATGCGCATCGAAGTGGGCTACGGCCTGGAAGGTGTGCTGACCGATGCCACGTCGCGCCGCATCATCGCTGAAAGTGTTGCGCCGCTGTTCCGCGAGGGAAAATTCGCGGCGGGAATCGATGCCGGCGTGGACCGGATCATCAGCGCCGTCGCCGAGGGCAAGCCGCTGCCGCCGCGCGAGGCATCCAACGTCAACGTCAAACCTTCGGGCCGCCATTTCGATTTCGGCACGATGCTGCTCATCCTGTTCATCATCGTTCCGATCGTCGGCAGCGTGCTGCGCTCGATTTTCGGCCGGCTGCTGGGATCGACGGTCGGTGCGGGTATCGTCGGGACAGCGGCGTGGTTCGTCGCAGGCTCGCTTCTGATCGCCGGGATCGCGGCGATCGTCGGCTTTCTCGTGATGCTCTTCGCCGGTGCGGCGTCGACGATGGCCGGGCGCCGCGGCGGGGTCTTTTTGCCGGGCGGCTTTGGCGGTGGTGGCGGCATCGGTGGCGGCGGCGGCTGGTCCGGCGGCGGTGGCACTTTCGGCGGCGGCGGCGCCTCCGGCGGCTGGGACTAGCGGGGAGTGCGGACAATGTGGAGGCGTTTCTTCCGCCATCTCGCGACCGATCACGGCAGCGCACGACGCGCGTTTCCTGATACCGCGCTGTCGAGGATCGAGGCTGCCATCGCCCAGGGAGAGCGGCACCATCGCGGACAGGTGCGCATCGCGATCGAGGCCTCGCTGCCGCCCGCACGGGTGCTGAAAGGGCTTGCGCCGCGCGCGCGCGCGCTCGAGGTGTTCAGTCAGTTCTCGGTCTGGGATACCGAAGAGAATTGCGGCGTTCTCGTCTACCTGCTGCTCGCCGATCGCGACGTCGAGATCGTCGCCGACCGCGGAATTCACGCGCGGGTCGGCGATGAAGCGTGGGAGAAAATCTGCCGCAACATGGAGGCGGCTTTTCGCGAGCGGCGCTTCGAAGAGGGCGTCGCAGCGGGGATCGCCAGGATCAACACGCTCCTTGCCGAGCACTTCCCGCGCACTGGTGCCGCCGGCAAGAACGAACTGCCCGACCGGCCGCTCGTGTTCTAGTGCGCGCCCGCCCGAAGTGCGCTATTCGCTCCCTCTGGAGGCAGCGAACGGGTGACGATTAATGACCGCCGCCCGCGCGGTCTATCCCGACAAGGTGCAGCGAGTCCCCCTGAGCCTGGTTGGTCCGGTGGCGGATCATGACGAGCACCATGGCCCCGGAGACGAACAGTCCGAACAAAACGATCGCCGTGTTGATGCCGATACCGGCGCGAAGCATCAGTGCGTAGATGCCGACCATGACGAGGATGCCGATGTTCTCGTTGAAATTCTGCACCGCGATCGAATGCCCCGCACCCATCAGCACGTGGCCGCGGTGTTGCAGCAATGCGTTCATCGGCACCACGAAAAATCCGGCGCAGGCGCCGATGATGATCATCAGCGTGATCGCAATCGGCAGCGATGTGACCAAAATCATGGACAGGACGATGATGCCCATTGCGGCGCCAATCGGCAGAACGTCGACCGCGCGGCGAAGCGACACATAGCGCGCGGCCACGACGGCGCCTAGCGCGATCCCCACCGCCACCACGCCTTGCAGGTACGACGCCTGCGACAGATCGAAGCCGAGCGCCTTCGCAGCCCACGCGAGCACGATGAATTTGAGCGTCGCGCCGGCACCCCAGAACATCGTGGTTGTCGCGAGCGAGATCTGGCCCAGCCTGTCGCGCCACAAGAGCGCGTTGCAGTGCGCGAACTCGCGGAGGAGATAGAACGGGTTGCGATTGACGATCCGATGGTCGACGCCGGTGTCGGGAATGAACTTGTTGAAGATCGCGGCGATGATATAGAGGCCCATGATCACGGCAATCGCTGCGCCTGGCGGCGTGTCAACGCCTGTATCGATCACCGGGAGGTCGAAGGTCAGCAGCACGGTGGCAACCTTCGGTGAGACGAGGACGCCGCCCAGGAGCACGCCCAGGATGATAGAGCCGACTGTCGTGCCCTCGATCCAGCCGTTGGCGACGACCAGTTGCTGCGGCGGCAGGAGCTCGGTCAGGATGCCGTACTTCGCCGGCGAATACGCGGCGGCGCCGAGGCCCACGATCGCATACGCAACCAGAGGATGGATCGTGAACATCATCATCAGGCAGCCAACGACCTTCACCGTGTTGGTAATCAGCATGACCTTGCCCTTCGGCATCGAATCGGCGAACGCGCCGACGAGGGGGGCGAGGATGACGTAGAAGACAACGAAGGACTGTTGCAGCGAGGGCTGCATCCAGTCGGGCTCCTGCAATTCCTGTAACAGCCGGATCGCGGCTATCAGCAGCGCATTGTCCGCAAGGGAGCTGAAGAACTGCGCCGCCATGATGGTGTAGAAGCCGGCTTTCATCGGGCTTCCGCAGTTGTCGTACACATCAAGGCAGGCGAAGGGCGAACGTCGGGCATTGGGTATAATCGACACGGCTTCGCCGCGGCCCGCGCTTTATACCATGATTGCGGGTGGGCCGCAGCCGCGCACGGCCGCCTCAATCGGCGGCTGCTTTTCGCCAAAAAACCGAAACGCCGCCTATCCCCGCACGCGCGCCATGGCCCGCCCGTTGTTCGCCCAGGTCAACATTGCCGCGCTGCGCGCGAACCTCGCGCAGGTGCGCGTGCGCGCACCGAAAACGCAGGTTCTCGCGGTGGTCAAGGCGAACGCCTACGGCCACGGGCTGCTGCGCGTCCTGCCGGCGCTTGCCGACGCCGATGGTCTTGCCATCGCCGAACTCGATGCCGCGCTCGAATTGCGGGCCGCGCACCAATGGAAGGCCGACCTTTGCTTTATCCAGCCTGACGAAACTCGACAATTTACCGAGCGCCAGTGGGGCGTCAGTTAGCTTCGACGAACTATGATTGTGTTGTAATCGGAGCCGGCGTTCGCCTGCCGCCCCGGCGCCTTGCAATATTCGAGGCCGTCATCAACGCTGTTCATAAGGCTGCCCCAGGCGCAGCGATTGCCTTCAATACACGCCCTGAGGATAGCGCCGATGCTGCTGCCCGAAGGTTTCCTGCTGGAAGCCATCCGGCGTTGTAGTGCGATGCTACAGGCACGCATCACCGTGTCGCTTTCTTCACAACAGCCGAGAACACCCGCAGTGGATCGGCGCCGGTCGCTTGGGCAATCGCGATGAACTCTGCCACGTCCACCCGCTGCTCGCCAGATTCTCGACCTTGGCCACGAACGACTGCGGCCCGCCCAAGCCGCTTGGCTAACTGGTGCTGGGTGACCCGGCCCAGGGCGCCATGACGAGTGGGGCGATGCCGCAGGGCGCGCACACTGCGGGCGCCCGCCCCGGCTTCGTCTCGCGCTGCACAACGAACGGGCCGGTTCCCTTCGCCAGTGCCGGCCGTAGGCCAGGCCCCACACTACGGCACAGTTTTATGCCCAGGGAGGCAAACCGGGCATAAAAGCGGTCTGCCGATAGAAAAAATTTGTATCTCAATACCCTTTCGCTCCAGAGGTATCACTTTATGGCAAGTTGCGGGGGGCGCGCCTCGGGAGAAAATTACGTACCTTAGTGAACAGCGAGGACGACATGAGCAAGCCAAAAGCGGCACCGGCTCCGGAAACCAAAGAGGAACGGCGCCAATTCCTGGAGCGGATCGGAAAATATGCCGCGGTAACTCCGCCCGCCATCACCATGATGCTTGCGGCGTCAACGGTCCCGGCTTACGCCAAAGGAAGCGGTCACGGCGGGGGTGAAGAGGGCGATAAGGGTAAGCACGGCAATCACGGTAATCACGGCGGGGGTGGAGAGGGCGATAAGGGTAAGCACGGCAATCACGGTAATCACGGCGGGGGTGGAGAGGGCGATTAGGGCGTGAACGAGCAATAATCACTCCCTGCGAGATGAGCCGGCTGACCGCGATCTTTGGACCGCCGCCAGTTCGTCCATCCGGTCAAGGGCTATGGCGCCGGGCCCAAGGTGCGCGGGGGACGCAGTGCGATCCTCTGCGTGATCATCGCCGGCGCCTCGACTTGTCGGTCGAATGCCCCGTCTGCGGCCGAGTAGCGTTGTCCGCGGACCTGATCGCCCGAGTTCTACAGGCGTCCGTTAAACCATCTCGGCACCGCACGAGGTCCGGGCGAGCCGCAAGAGAATATGCAGTCTTTGTCGTATTGAAGGGTGGCACCTGCGGGGTGTGCCCGCACCGGATCGGCGCCGGCCGCACTTGCCGGCCCGCGCTCGCGCGTTGGCAGCGATGGCAGCTTGAGCTTGGCGGTAATCCGGGCTTCTAACCCCGCTCTCGCGAAGACCCGGATAGCCGTGAAGCCGCAAATGGTCAGGCCGACAATCGTCATCGCTCCGCCGACCGTGGGCATTACTTCTAGCAACAGCGGCATCGAGGCACCATGCGATGATCTTGCGAAAGCCCAGCCACGTGACGGACTGAAGTTCATCGGGCACGCCGCCTGTCCACGACATTACATTCGCAAGCGAGTAGGAGGCCCACGCGCCAATACCGCAGCCATTGATAGATCAAAAATGCGAGCAAGATCACCGGTGGCGTCTAGCAGCACCAAGGCGCCCACAAAGATCATCATCATTCCGATCAGGAGCGGTACACCAACGAAAGCGACATCGACCCAATCGTCGGTCGTCCGCCAAGTCCGCACGGCCATCGCCTCGCCTCTTACGATGTGGCCGACAAGCGTAGGAGTGTTGTCCCCACCTAGCAAGTGCAAGACATTCACGCTCCCGCGAACGAGGCGCGCGGCAGTGGTCCAGGTCTACATCCCCAGAGTTTTGTTGGACCTGGACCACCGAAAACGTCGCTGTCTACCTCCCCCTAGCCCTGGCGGTAGCTAGGGAGGGGGTCGGGGGGTTGGGAGGTCACTTGCTACTCGCGCTAGGGCAAGCCCTTGTGGAAGCCTGCGGGGTTCGGGAAAAGCCCGGTCCGCACGCGCGAGAGGCCCTCGCCCTGTATAACCCCCTCCTACCCGCAAGGGCTCCTCTCCCCCACATCAACGTGGGGAGAGCCGTGAGTATATACAGGCGCAGTTTGCGAGACCCGGTCCAAGTCCACTCGCGCGCTAGGGGCCTGGACCTGGACTTACGCGTGGCCCGCGGGAGGAACTTGGTCCAAGTCCACGGCCGGACCTGGACCAAACCGGCGGGTCGGCTCGTCCGGCAACTCGGATACGGCCACGTACTTCCCATCGAACAGGGTCACGTCCTTAGCCGCTTCCAGTTTGCCGCGCGCCTCGTTGAAGGATGACTTCGGCATCTGCTTGAGTTTGCCGGTCTCGGGGTCCATGAACTTGGTCGCCTTGAGCCACTCCGTCCACGTCGCGCCCGTCTGGCCAAACTTGCGCAGGGCTTCCAGCGCGAGAACGTCGTTCGACTTGTCCGCGTTGTCGTCAGCCGTTTCGGTCGGCCCCTCGATAGGCGTCAACACCGCACCAGTCAGCGGCCGACCAAGATTGTCTTTGAGTTCATTGCCGTCCTTGTCGAGGATTTTGCGCTTGGTGATCCGCACAAACGACACCGTGTCGAAGCCTGGACCCTTGATCCGATCCACGCGGATTTCACGATCAAGCTTGCCCCATTGCTTACCCTTCGGCGCGCGTTCCGGCTTCTTCATGTACCAGAGTGCGACGCTGCCGTTTTCGACCACAGAGGACCCTGCAACCGACAAGTTGTTGCTACCCTTCGGTGGATGCGCTGGGATCAGCACCGGGCAATTCAATTCGCGCCCGATCAACTCGGCATTGTGCATCCCCTTTTGCATCGCCACGTCGTCATTCATCGGCGCGTCTTTGGTCGCCCGCTGCCAAGTGTCGATTGCGATCACTGGCTTTGCACCGGCCGGCAGCAGTTTCCGCACGCTGTTTATGAACGCCTTGGTCTCGTATTCGTCGAGAAGGTTCGGCACGGCTGGAATGAAAATGAACCGCGGGGTCTTGTCGTCGGGGTCCATGCCTTCACGCTGGTACAGCGCGTGTAGGTTTTGCAGTGCACCTTCCAAGTCTTCGCCGCAGCAGTAGACGAAGGTCCGGCCGCGCTCTGTCGCGTAGACCAACCAATCGCGATCTGTGGCCAGACATAAGCCCAAATCCAGCACGGTTAGCGTCTTGCCGTCGCTGCGTCGCGCCACCACGAACGTGACGCCGTGCGAGGGTAGATGCCCTTCTATCACTTGTTCGTTTCGGCCAAAGCTTTTCAAGGCGTCTCCCAACGTGGTGAAGGCGAAGCCGGGGGGAATAGTGGCTTCGCCGGCGGCGCGCTCTTTGCGAGACCGTTCGCGCTCTTTGTCCTGCGCCTTTTGATCCGCGGTCATGCCGCGCTCCGCTTGCTAACGGCGCCAGTCGACGACCCTGCTGTGCGCCGCTGGTAGACCGGGGGCGATGGGGGCTTGATGGAGACATGGCGGGGATGGCTCGCGCGCCAGTGTTCCAGCGTGGTGTAAATCCAGTCGTGAAGGAGCGGGAGCGGCACGCCAGAGCTTGCGGCCCGACACGTCATCTTTGCGCCGTGGAGACCCCCGCGGCGAAAGGCGGTTTCGATGCGTTCGGCCTCGGCAAGATCGCCGGGCACTTCGATGTCAGTCATTGGCCACGTTCCTCTGTAGGCTGGTCACGCATCCAAACGCGAAAGACCCTGCGACCAGCACTGAAGCCAGTCGCAGGGTCACACACACTTGGCCCTCGCGGGCCTAGCGTGGGCTTAAATGGTGATGCAACCGGCGGTTGTCAAGGGTCCGATCTGTTCGCGCCGGAGCGACGCTAGCCGACAGAAGCCCGATCGGCAGCGTTTAAACGGCGCGCGTCGTCCACTGCGTTTAAACGGTGCGGCGGCTCGGGCGAGTTGTGGTCGGTTGGGCTGAACTCGCTCCACGGCGGTAAGTGGGGGGCCACTACCGCCGGGGAGCACATCGGGGCTGATCCCGCCAGTGAGGGGAAGGCTGTACGGGACCGTGACGCTCATTGCGAACGTCGGGGTATTTCTTGCGCCTCAAAGCCGAGCGACGCATTGACCTGGATCAACGGTCGCCTCGCCGTGCCGGGAAGTTTTCGGGCGTCACTGGCCGGGTCGAATTCCGGCCCCGGGCTTTTTGGGCGGGACTGCGGGCGAGAGAATGGGTTCCCTCCGCGGAATTTTCCTCCGGCTCCCCACGGATATTCGACTGCGCCGTCGGATATTTCTCACGGGTCCCTGGCCTCGAAAAATGGGTGCCTCTTCCGCTGCAGAGACGGGGCGATGAGGCTCACCCAGGGGTGTCAGATGGAACCACGCGCGGGGGTGCCGGGGGTGGGGGTCGCCCCGGCGGCGGGGCTCGGGCGACCGATCGCGCGTCGAACAGACGGCGACCGCGGCACGATGCCCGTGCGGTCGCGACGTGGTGGGCGAGGCGCTACGCCGGAAGGTGATATGGCGGCCGTCGCCGACGGTGCGAATGGACGGCACGCGGAGGGGCTACGCCGAGCACGCCGCTTCACGCCTCGACCGACGCCGAGCGCTCGATTGCGATACAGGCAAGCCGCCGCGTGACTAGGCGGCAGCGGTGAGCCGGTCGATTAGCGGCGCTGTGCCATCGCGTAGGGCACGGGGCGCGCCGTGGCTCGGGATGTAGAAGACATGCGAGCCGTGGCACTGCACGGCGACCATGCTCGCTTGCTTCATCGCCGCGAGCCGGGCCGTGATCGTGTCGGACACGATGCCGGTAAGCGCCTCGATCTGCTCGACGATCGCACCATGCACGGCCGGACGGACATGCCACAGCGCCGCGAGAACAAGCCGGTCAGTCTTGGTCAGGTCCATAGGCGCATCCTCCATTTTTTGTTGGATTGGACATCATCTTGTCCGGAAATGGGGTTGCTGGGGAAGTAGTTACCGCAACTTCCTTGTGTATCAGATGCACCGCGGGGCAGCGATCGGCCGATAAGCGCCACAGTGTGTAAACGGCGCGCCGGGTCGAATTTCCGCCGCGGAATTTTTTCGCCTTACCTCCCGGCAGGCCGACCCCACCGGGGTGTGCTCGTGCCGGGGCTACTGTTGCGCTCAGGGGAGGTGTGATGGAACAGCGCGCGGGGGGCCGGGGGGTGGGGGTCGCCGCCGGGCAGGGGGCAGGCGCCCGAGCGCGCGGGAGTTCGAGCGCCGGGCGGCGGGGCGGGCTCGGGCTGCGGGGAGCCACGTGCGCGGCCGTTGTCGAAACACGGGCGCGGCGAAATCACCCCCCAACGAGCGGCGCGCCCGGGCTTAGGGCTGCGCAGGGTGTTCCCGCCCCCGCGCAGCCCATTCGTGCGGCCGTCGTGGTGCGCGGACATTGCGCCGGCATGGTCGGATGGGTCGCGGTCGGTGATGCGAATGAGCGGCTCTCGCGCGGGCAAGGCGGGCAGAAAAAGGGGCGACCGAACCGATGCCGGCCGCACCAGCTACAACCCGGAAGATATCCCCGAATTTCCCCGGGATATTCCCTCGGAAATTCGGCCGTTTGCCTCCAAAGCAGGTGGGGGCGACAGGAAAATCAACGTGCTGGACCACAGCGCATCGCCCGCCGGACACAGAGCGGACACAGCCGCGGCGAAAGCGGGGCATTTCGAGCACTCGAAAGCGTGAGCAAATCCGGGCAGATCGCCACGTCGTTCCACGGTCGAAATCGTCCCTCCACTCGGACCTAACCACCTGACCGAACGCCCAATTTTCAGTTCCGCCAGCCCTGCCCGGTTCGGATCGACGGTGTGTGCTGGAGAATTGTGTCAACATTCATGACCTATCTCGGCCACACGCGGGGGTTGTAAAATAATCGAGACGCACCATTTAATGCGCGGCGTTGAGCGGTCGAGCCGACCCCGGCCGGGCGAGTTTCCCCAGCCGGAAGGCGAATTTCTTCGGAAATACCCTCGCGCAAGCACGGACAGCACGCCCCCGCGCCTCTCTGGTCCGTGCGGCCGATGCCCGACAGCCGTATGTCGGGCACGTTGGCATTGGAGAGGCACTTGCCTAAACGGAGATATTCGACGCCCGCGGGCTGGCACGATCAAGCCGGCGCGGCGCGGTTCATGGGGGTGACGGTCGCCACGATCCGCAGATGGTCGCGGAAGCAGGCGGGCGCACTCCCGTTCTACCGGATCGGTCACCGCGCGCTGTATCGCGAGGAGGACTTGCGCACGTGGTTGGAAGCGCACCGCGTGGTGAACCCGATCAACGACAATCGGCGCGCGGCGTAAAGGGTTGTGTCCGCCCTGTGTCCGCTGACACGGAGCGGGGTCGCTAACCGCTTGATGCACATTCTTGTTGACGGTGCGCGCTCAGCACCCGCGGCCGGATGCCGAGCGCCGTCAGCGTCTCCACCCGCGTCTTGCCGCTGCCCAGCTCCTGCACGCGCGCGTCGTGCGGCAGCACGTGCTCGCCATACGCATAGCCCTTGGCCTGCAGCAGCCGCGCATAGTGGTCGAGCCCGGCGCCGGAGGCCTCGGCGTAGTCGATGATCCGGATCTCCCGCCGCAACCGCTGCCAGAACCAGGAATTGGCGGTGGCGTCTCCGACCCCGAGATCCCAGGCCGTGTGCACCAGGAGGCTCGGCTCGTGCGCCACCCGCCCGATGCGCTTCTCGGCCTCCGCTTGCGCCATCAGCTTCCCGTAGTAGGCGCCGCGGATGGCGGCGTCGAACGAGCATTCGAACTCCTGCGCATATTCCTCCTCCGACATCGCCGCCCGCGCCGCCGCCAGCTCCTCGGCCGGCAGCGCCGCGGTCTCGCTGGCGCGGTAGAGCGCCGCCAGCCAGTCCGGCGCCGCTTTGGCGCGCTCATAGAGCTGCCAGAGCGCGTTGCGTCCCATCGGCGTGCCCGTGATGAGGGCCCAGCCCTTGCGGTCGGCGAGCGCCGGGCGGATCACCTCGCTCCACACCCGCGGGTCCATCTGCTGGAACTCGTCGAGCACCACGCCGTCGAGATAGAGGCCGCGCAAGCTGTCGGGGTCGTCGCCATAGAGGCTGATGCGGGCGCCGTTCGCGAGGTCGCAGCGCAGCTCGCCCTCGTGGAAGCGCGCCTCCTTGAGGCTGCGCGCCTGCTGCTTCAGCATGTCCCACACCACCGCCTTGGCCTGGCGCTGGAACGGCGCCAGATAGGCATAGCGCGCCGCCTTCCGCCTCGTCTTGGCGGCAGCCCGTATCAGCTTGGCGACGCCAAACATGGTCTTGCCGAAGCGCCGGTGGGCGACGATGACCGTGAACCGCTTCCGCCGCCGATGCAGCTCCCGCTGCAGCGGCCAGGCGCCGTGCTTCATGATGGATCTCCGACCTTGGGGGCTGGAAAGAAGGAAAATTCGCCGCAGACACGCAGAGAAGGTAAGGAGAAACGCAGACGAACGCAGATCAGACGGGATGAGCGCTGATATGAGGATTGCGCGCCGTAGGCGCGCCGAAGTCCCTATCGGCGCTCATCTGCGGTTTGATTCTTTCCTCCTTCTCTGCGTCTTTGCGTCTCTGCGGTTCAACCGCCTTGCGCGGCCGAAAATGAGTGCCACCAATTCGTCGTTACGAAGGCCTCATAGGATCGACCGATGCGCCATGACCTCTGGATCGTCCGCCCGTCGCTGCTGATCGCCGGCCTCATCCTGGCCGTCGCCGTCAGCGGCTGCGCGAGCCGGCCGGTGCCGCCGCCGGTTCCCGCCATGGCCGCGCTGAGCGCCACCGGCGACTACGGCTACAGCGAGACGGCGCTGGCGCCCGACCTCTACGCCGTGACCTTCGTCAGCCCCAGCCTGTCGGCCCATGGCGATCCCGAGCAGGATTACGGCCTCGACGGCGAGAAGCAGCGCGTCGCGGCCCTGGCGCGGTGGCGCGCGGCGCAGCTGGCGCTGGAGCAGGGCTATCCGGCCTTCCGGGTGGAGAGCGAGAGCCGCGACGCCGACGTCCATGTCGAGGACCCGCCGGCGCCCCCGCCCTATGTGAGCGCGCCCATGCGCACGACCATGTCCGGCACGCCCTGCCGCTGGGATTGCGACCGCCCCATCGGCTACTGGGGCGATCCCTATTTCAGCCCGGTCTACGACGAACTGGTATCGCCGCGGCCACAGCTCCGGCCGCGTCAGCGCCAAGCTGACGGTGAGGCTGCTCCGGAGCGTGGGCGACGGCGCCGAGGATGCCGCGCAGACCGCCGAACGCCTGCGCGCCGCCTACGCCTCCGCCACCTTCGACGTCCGCTAGGAGGACGACCCCATGGCCAAGGTCTATGTCAGCGGCGTCATCGCCCTGCCGGTCGACAAGGTGTGGGCCTATGCACGCGATTTCAACGGCCACGCCGAGTGGCACCCGCTGATCGCCGAGAGCCGCATCGAGGACGGCCTGCCCAGCGACCGCGTCGGCTGCGTGCGCAACTTCACGCTCAGCGACGGCGGCCGCCTGCGCGAGCGCCTGCTTTCCTTCAGCGACCTCGATCGCAGCTTCGCCTACAACATCCTGGAATCGCCGCTGCCGCTCCGCAACTACCTCGCCACCTTCGGCTGCAAGCCGGTGACCGAGGGCAACAAGACCTTCGTCGAATGGAGCGCCAGCTTCGACGCCGCCGAGGCCGACGAGCCGCGCCTGCGCGAACAGGTCGGCCGCAACACCTTCGCCGCCGGCATCGCCGCCCTGGCGAAGGCGTTCGGCGCGCCCCCTTCGTAGGCGCGACAGATCAGGAGGGTTGGTTGGTCGGGCGGGCTCGATCGCCGGGGCGGCTCGCCGCTTCGCCCCAGGGACGCTCGGTCACGTCGATCAGGATGCCGATATGCCCAATATAGTCGCGATTGTCGTTGAAGCGCGGCGCCGCGCTTTCGAGGAACCATGGGTCGTCGCCGTGGGCGCTCCGGAGCCGGTACTCGGTCGTCCGCCCCGGCGCGGCGCTCGATCGCCGTCTTCTCGTCGGCGACGACGCGGGCGAGATCGTCGGGATGAATACTCTCGGCGAAGCCGCGGCCGAACTCCTGGATCATCGTCCGCCCGGTATAGGCGAGCCAGGACCAATTCTCGTAGATGCACTGACTGCCGGCGTCCGCCATCCGGATCAGCGCCGGCACGGAAACCCGCCAGGTTCCGGAAGCGCTCCTCGCTCTCGCCCTGCGCGGCTTCCATGCGCTTGCGCTCGATGGCGATGCCGGCGACGTGGGTGGCGATGCTGATGAGCTTCAGCTCGGTGGCGTTGGGCTGCGGACGCTGCGGTA